>CAWJMS010000034.1:337500-736452 GCA_963843985.1 uncultured Gammaproteobacteria bacterium
AACTGACCGTACCGCAAACCGACACTGGTGGGTGAGCAGATAATCTGCTAAGGCGCTTGAGAGAACTCGGGTTAAGGAACTCTGCAAATTGATACCGTAACTTCGGAAGAAGGTATGCCTTGGATCGTGTACGGATTTACTCCGGAAGCGAATGAAGGTCGCAGGTAATCGGTGGCTGCAACTGTTTATCAAAAACACAGCACTCTGCTAACACGAAAGTGGATGTATAGGGTGTGACTCCTGCCCGGTGCCGGAAGGTTAAGTGATGGGGTCAGCCGCAAGGCGAAGCTCTTGATCGAAGCCCCGGTAAACGGCGGCCGTAACTATAACGGTCCTAAGGTAGCGAAATTCCTTGTCGGGTAAGTTCCGACCTGCACGAATGGAGTAATGATAGCCACACTGTCTCGACCCGAGACTCAGTGAAGTTGAAATCGCTGTGAAGATGCGGCGTACCCGCGGCAAGACGGAAAGACCCCGTGAACCTTTACTATAGCTTTACACTGAATTTTGAACCTTTCTGTGTAGGATAGGTGGGAGGCTTTGAAGCATTGGCGCTAGCCAGTGTGGAGCCAACCTTGAAATACCACCCTGAAATGTTCGGACTTCTAACCTTGGCCCGTAATCCGGGTCGGGGACCGTGTATGGTGGGTAGTTTGACTGGGGCGGTCTCCTCCCAAAGAGTAACGGAGGAGTGCAAAGGTACCCTCAGCGTGGTCGGTCATCACGCTCTAGAGTGCAAAGGCATAAGGGTGCTTAACTGCGAGACGGACAGGTCGAGCAGGTGCGAAAGCAGGTCTTAGTGATCCGGTGGTTCTGTATGGAAGGGCCATCGCTTAACGGATAAAAGGTACTCCGGGGATAACAGGCTTATTCCTCCCAAGAGTCCACATCGACGGAGGAGTTTGGCACCTCGATGTCGGCTCATCACATCCTGGGGCTGTAGCAGGTCCCAAGGGTATGGCTGTTCGCCATTTAAAGTGGTACGCGAGCTGGGTTCAGAACGTCGTGAGACAGTTCGGTCCCTATCTGCCGTGGGCGTTGGAGAATTGAGGGTGAGCTGCTCCTAGTACGAGAGGACCGGAGTGGACGCACCTCTGGTGTACCGGTTGTCACGCCAGTGGCACTGCCGGGTAGCTATGTGCGGACGGGATAACCGCTGAAAGCATCTAAGCGGGAAGCCCCCCCCAAGATTAGTTCTCCCTAGACTCTTGAAGTCTCTAAAGGGCCGTCGAAGACTACGACGTTGATAGGCTGGGTGTGTAAGTGCAGTAATGCATTGAGCTAACCAGTACTAATTGCCCGTGCGGCTTGACCATATAACACCCAATCGGTCTGGAACGAGCTTCCGGCCGTTGGCGTGGTGAATGACTCATCAGCGAGTATCGCTTTCAAATGATTGCGACACGCTCGCGTCGTTAACCCAAATTCGAATTCATCGCCCTGCGTCGCAGTCACGACCGTGACGCAGTGCGTGAGCCAGTTTGCCTGGCGGCAATAGCGAGCGGGAACCACCCGATCCCTTCCCGAACTCGGAAGTGAAAACGCTCAGCGCCGATGGTAGTGTGGTCTTTGGCCATGCAAGAGTAGGTCACTGCCAGGCTCTTGAATCAAAACCCCCGCGGGAGCGATCCTGCGGGGGTTTTTCTTTTCGGCCGCCCCGCCGCCGCCTGCCGCGAGGGTGCGTGCAACGCCAGTGCGATGCAGGCACACTCGGCATCGTTCACTGCGGTCCGGGGGCAGGGGTGGACGCCATAACGACAACAACGGAATTGCGCGCCGAAGCATTGCTGCAGATCCTCGGCGTCACGCGCAAGCTGGCGGCGCCGTTCGACCTCGCGACCGTCCTAGAGGAGATCGGCGAAGCGGCGCGAGCCCTGCTGCGCGCCGAGCGGGCGACCATCTGGCTGTATGAACCGTCCGCAGACCGCCTGGTGCTGACGGGCTCCCGCCAGCAGCCGCCGCCGCAGGCGACGCTCGGGCAGGGCATCCTCGGTGCCACCGCACGCCTGCGTGTCGTCGTCAACGTCCCCGACTGCAGCGCCGACCCCCGTTTCGACCCCGCCGTGGACCTCGACTATGACAACGACGTCCGCTGCATGCTCTCGGTGCCGTTCGTCGAGCAGCACAGCCTGGTCGGGGTGCTGCAGGTCGTCGATCGCGCGGACGGCCCGTTCACCGCCGAGGACGAACGCATCGCCGAGACCCTCGCGACGCAGTGCGTGGTGTTCATCCAGCGCGAGCGGATGACGCGCTCGCTGGTGATGGCGGAGAAGCTCGACCGCGAAATCAAGCTCGCCCGCGAAATCCAGATGAGCACGCTGCCGGCCACGATGCCGCGCGTCCAGGGTTACGACGTGGCCGGCCAGTTCTGCCCGGCCGACGAGACCGGCGGCGATACGTTCGACCTGGTGCCGATGGAGGACTCGCGGCTCTTCGTGCTGCTCGGCGACGCCTCGGGCCACGGCATCGGGCCGGCCTTGAGCTCGACGCAGTTCACCGCGATGTTGCGGGTCGCGCTGCGCCTCGGCGCCAGCCTCGACGCGATCTTCACGCAGGTGAACAACCAGCTCGTCGAGGACCTGCCGGAGGAACATTTCGTCACGGCGTTCCTCGGCATGCTTGACGTCGGCCGGCACGAAATCCAGTACCACGCCGCCGGCCAGGGCCCGCTGCTGCATTTTCGCGCCGCCGGCGCGCACTGCGAATGGCTCGACCCGACGACGTTTCCGATGGGTTTCATGAAGTTTCCCGACGTGGAGCCGCCGCGGACGATCACCCTCGCGCCGGGTGACATCCTCGGCCTGATTTCCGATGGCGTCTTCGAGGCGCACGACGCGGCCGGCCGCATGTTCGGTCCGGACGGCGTGGCCGAGGTGGTGCGCCGGCATTGCGACCGCCCGATGTCCGAGCTGCTCACGCGGCTGCTCGAGGCGGTGCGCGACTTCTCCGGCACCGTGCCGCAGGAGGACGACATCACCATCGTGCTGATCAGCCGCCAGGGCGGAACGCTGGCCGACACCACGGTGCGCCGCTACTTCAAGCGCAGCTACGAATCGCTGGCGGGCATTTTCCAGTTCATCGAGGACTTCCTCGCGGGGCGCTCGATCGACGCCTCGCTGCGCCAGCCGGTGTGCTTCATCGTCGAGGAACTGTTCACCAACATGGTGAAGTACAACCCGGAGGCCGTGCGCGACATCGCGCTCGCCCTCGGCCAGACCGACACGGCGCTCACCGTGCGGCTGACCGACTTCGACGTTGCGCCGTTCGACGTCACGCGCGCCCCGGCGGTCGACATCACCAAGCCGCTCGAGGAGCGGGAGATCGGCGGGCTCGGCCTGCACCTCGTCCGCCAGATGGCGGACACGATCCGTTACGAGTACGCGGACGGCCGCAGCACCGTGACCTTCACCAAGACCCTGGGGTAGTTGCCGCGATGTTCGAGATTCGACAGTCCGAAGCCGGCGAAATCGTGATGAGCGGACGCCTCGACGCGTCCCAGTGCGACCAGGCCCTGAAGTTCCTCGACGCCGTGGCCGAACCGCGGGTGATCGACCTCGGCGGCCTCGAGTACATCTCGAGCGCCGGCCTCGGGGTGCTGCTGAAGACCCAGAAGCGGGCCATGGCCTCCGGCAAGGGCCTGAAGCTCGTCAACGTCAACCGGCACATCCAGGACATCTTCCGCTACGCGGGTTTCGACCGGATCTTCGAGGTGGTGAAGGCGCCAGGCTAGGCCGGGACGCGGCGGGCCGCTCGTGCGGCGCGCCGGTTGCACCAACTTTCAGGGGCACGCGCTGTATTTATGCTTGAAGACGGCGATGGCGGGCTGGTCGAAAGGTGCCGGAAAGGCGACAGGCGCGCCTTCGAGACACTGGTCGTCCGCTACCAGAAACCGGTCTTCAACGCGGCCCTGCGGATGCTCAGGAACCCCGACGACGCGCGTGACGTGGCGCAGACGGTCTTCCTGAAGGTTTACGAGCATCTCGGGGACTACGACCCGACCTTCAAGTTCTACAGCTGGATCTACCGGATTGCCGTCAATGAATCGATCAACGTCCTGCAGCGCCGCCGCCGACACGAGCCCATCGTGGGCGACGAAATCGACGGCGCGGTCGGCCCGGAGGGGCTGGTCGCGGGGCAACAGGTCGGTGTCGGCATCCAGAACGCCATCATGAAGCTGAAGCCGGACCATCGGTCGGTGATCGTGCTGCGGCACTTCCTCGACTGCAGTTACCAGGACATGGCCGAAATCCTGTCCTTGCCCGAAAAGACGGTGAAATCAAGACTCTTTGCGGCGCGCCAGCAACTGGCGGAAGCGCTCGGCAAGGACGGAGTGACCTGACATGCCCGACGATCGGACCCTCGAATTGCTCAACCTGGAGATCGACGGCGAACTGTCGGCCGTGGACCGTGCCGACCTCAGCCGGCGCCTGCTCAACGACCCGCTCGCACGCGCCGCGCGGGAAGACTTGCGACGGACGTGCGCCGGGCTCGCCACGCTGGCGCTCGCCGAGCCGCCCGCGGATCTGCCGGAGCGCGTCCTGGCGGCGCTGCCGAAGGCGACGATCCGGGGCGGCCAGCCGTCCCGCCGGTTCCTGTCGTCCGCTTCCATGTTGCGCTACGCGGCTGCCATCCTCGGCGCAGTGCTGGTCGGCACCGTCGCGTTCGAGGCGAGCCGCAGCGTGAACGGAGTCGACGCGGACCAGACCGTCGGCACGATGACCAGCCCGCCGGCTCCGCAGCCCGGGCAAGGGCAGCTCCGGATCGACTCCGCGCTGGTCCGCGGCACGGTGACGCTTGCGCCTTTGGCCGGGGAGCTGCGCGTCCGGTTCGATTTCGACGCGATGCAGCCGGCCGGAGCGGCGACGCCCGACGCGATCGACGTCGTCGTCGTCCGTGGCCTCGAAAAGGCGCACCTGCGGAAACTTGACGCAACGCAGCAGACCATGGCGGTCACGATGCCGGGAGCCGTGGCCGCAGGCGAGGCAGTGGACGTCCGCGTGGTAGCCTCGGGCGTGCCGGTGTACGAGGGCCGCTGGCAGGCGCCAGCGGCACGTTGAAAAATATTTGGGGTCGGCGCCAACCTTTTTGACGGGTGTCCGTAATTCATAACGTAGATCAATCGCATCCCGGCGAGTCCGGGGCACACAGGGGTAGAAAGATGGCTAGTCAGATGAAGAACTGGATTCTCGGCGGCGGCTTCGTGGCTGCCATCGCTCTCGTCGGCATGGTGGCCATGAACTATCCGCCGGCCTCGGACGACGCGGCGGGCACCATCGTGCCGGCGAAGCGCTTCCGCGCGGACGGCGCCGGCAGCACGGCGTTGGGCGACCAGAGCAACGTGATTGCGACCGGCGACGCAAGCGTGCAGGCCGCCAATTCGGCCAACGCTGCGAACTCGGCCAACCTCGGCGAACTCGGCGAACTCGGCGAACTCGGCGAACTCGGCGAACTCGGCGAACTCGGCGAACTCGGCCAACTCGGCCAACTCGGCGAACTCGGCGAACTCGGCGAACTCGGCGAACTCGGCCAACTCGGCCAACTCGGCCAACTCGGCCAACTCGGCCAACTCGGCGAACTCGGCAACTCGGCCAACTCGGCGAACTCGGCCGAACTCGGCCAACTCGGCCAACTCGGCCAACTCGGCCAACTCGGCCAACTCGGCCAACTCGGCCAACTCGGCCAACTCGGCCAACTCGGCCAACTCGGCCAACTCGGCCAACTCGGCGAACTCGGCGAACTCGGCGAACTCGCGCCGAACTCGGCGAACTCGGCGAACTCGGCGAACTCGGCCAATGCCGCCAACTCGGCGAATTCGGCCAACTCCGCGAACTCGGCGTCGAACAGGTAGTCGCGTCCCGCGAGTCATGGGGCGCGCGAACGGGCGCCCGCATCGTCACAGGAGTGGCCCTGACCCCGATGGGGGAGGGGCCGCTCCTTTCTCGCGTCCGGCTTTCGCGCGCTGGATCGCCGCGCTGATCCTGGCCGCGACGACGGGGCCGCTATCGTTCGCGGCCACCAATTTCGTCGCGACCCGCGACCTGCAGGTCATGTATTTCGACGAGACCGGTGCCTACCTCGTCCCGTACGCGGTGCAGTGCCTGGTCATGTCGCTCGCTGCCCAGCACGCCCGATTCGGCTATCAGCCCGACCAGCCGGTGGCCGTGTTACTGCAGGACTTCACCGACCGCGGCAACGCCGCCGCCGTTGGCGTGCCGCGCGATCGAGTCTTCATCGACCTTGCGCCGATCGATCTCGCGTTCGAAACGTTCAGCCCGGGCGAGCGGACCGTGACGGTCGCCAATCACGAACTCGTCCATCTGGTCACGACCGAAATGCCCAACGGCGACGATCGCCGCATGCGGCGTTGGTTCGGTGGCAAGGTGCTGCCGGTGCCCGAGCACCCCGAGTCGATCCTGTACCAGTATCTGACGACTCCGCGCATCGCGTCGCCGCGCTGGTACCAGGAAGGCAGCGCGGTGTTCATGGAGACCTGGTACGGCGGTGGCCTCGGCCGCGCGCAGGGCGGCTACGACGAGATGGTGTTCCGCGCGATGGTCCGCGACGGCACGGCGTTCTACGATCCGCTCGCGCTCGTCTCGAAGGGCACCGAAGTCGCATTCCAGGCGCTCGGCAACGCCTACCTCTATGGCACGCGATTCATGAGCTATCTCG
The DNA here is from genome assembly GCA_963843985.1 of uncultured Gammaproteobacteria bacterium. Taxonomy (GTDB): domain Bacteria; phylum Pseudomonadota; class Gammaproteobacteria; order Steroidobacterales; family Steroidobacteraceae; genus RPQJ01. Next base: position 344,173 of record CAWJMS010000034.1, read on the forward strand.
CGCTGCAGTACGGCCCCGAGAAACTGCTGCAGTGGTGGACCCGCACCGACGGGTCGTCGCGCTACTACTCGACCGAGTTCGCGAAGCTGTACGGCAAGCCGCTCGAGGAGGCCTGGGCGGACTGGGTCGGCTGGGAGCACGAGTTCCAGCGGTCGAACCTGGCGTCGGTGCGCGAGCATCCGACGACGGTGCCCCGCGACATTTCGCGACGCGGGCTCGGCGCCATCTCCCGCGGCTATCTGTCGCCGGATCGCAGGACGCTTTACACGGCCGTTCGTTATCCGGGGCGCGTGCCGCACCTCGTCGCGATCTCCCCGGCAAGACGGTTCGCTGAAGGAGCTCGCCGAAGTCCAGGGCGCGGTGCCGTACCGGGTCACGTCGCTCGCCTACGATCCGACGGGGCAGACGCTCTTCTACACGACCGACAACCAGACATACCGCAACCTGATGGCCTACGATCTCGCGAGCGGCAAGTCGCGGATGCTGCTCGAAGGCGGCGCGCATCGGCGATCTCGTCTTCGATCCGGTCGACCGGTCGCTGTGGGGACTCAGGACGAACAACGGATTCGCCGTGCTGGTGCACGTGCCGTTTCCGTACACGTCGTGGCAGGCCGTCTACACGTTTCCGCACGAGGAGGTTGCGTTCGATCTCGACATCTCGCCCGACGGGCAGCTGCTGTCCACTTCCGTCGCCGGTCCGGACGCGCAGCGATCGGGCATGCAGGTGATGCAGGTTCGCGTCATGAAGACTGCGCAGCTGTTGATCGGCGATGCCACGCCGGCGCACCGCTTCGAGTTCGGCACCGCGGTGCCCGAGGGGTTCACGTTCTCGCGGGACGGTCGCTACCTGTACGGCAGCGCGTACTACACGGGCGTGTCGAACATCTATCGCTACGAGCTCGCGAGCGGCAAGCTCGAGGCCATGAGCAATGCGGAGGACGGATTCTTCCGGCCGCTCGAGTTCGACGATTCCCGGCTGCTCGTCTTCCGCTATTCCGGCGCGGGTTTCCTGCCTGCGACGATCCCGGCCGTGGCCACCGAGGACCTGAGCGCCATCACGTTCCTCGGCGAGCAGATCGCGACGCGCTATCCGCAGGTGCAGCACTGGTCGTCGTCACCGCCGTCGAGCGTCGATTACGACGCCATCGTCACCGGCAAGGGCGAGTACCGGCCGGCGTCGCAACTGGCGCTCGAGTCCGTCTATCCCATCGTCGAAGGATTCAAGGACTCGATCGCGTTCGGGGTGCACGGGCGGTTCAGCGACCCGCTCGGCTTCGATTCGCTGACGCTGACCGCGAGCTACAGCCCCGACGATTCGCTGCCGGGGAGCCAGAAGGTGCATGCCGCGGCCAGCTTCCGGCACACGTTCTGGACGCTGGGGTTGTGGTGGAACGCGGGCGACTTCTACGACCTGTTCGGGCCGACGAAGGTCAGCCGCGAGGGCTACAGCGCGCACGTCGAATACGACCGGCCGATCGTCTACAACCCGCCCGAGACGCTGCACCTGAAGGCCAAGGCCGCGTACTACGCCGATCTCGATTCGCTGCCGGCGTTCCAGAACGTGGCCGTCACCACCAGCCGGCTCTTCGATGCTTCGCTCGGGCTCGAATACCAGAACCTGCGCGGCTCCGTCGGCAAGGTCGACGACGAGGCAGGACATTCCTGGGCGCTGGTGACGCACGTCTACGCCGCAGACAGTGACGTGTTCCCGAGTCTCTTCGGCCGGTTCGACTTCGGCGTACCGCTCCCGCTCGATCACTCCTCGCTCTGGCTGCGCAGCGGCGCAGGCGTCTCCTTCGGCGACCGCGACAGCCCGCTCGCGAACGCCTACTTCGGGGGCTTCGGCAACAACTACGTCGACGACGGCGACGCCAAGCGCTATCGCGACCTGTTCCGCCTGCCGGGTTTCGAGATCGACGCGCTGCAGGGCAAGTCCTTCGCGAAGTCGATGCTCGAGTGGAACCTGCCGCCGCTGCGCTTCGACGCAGCCGGTTCGCCCGGCTTCTACGCCAGCTGGTTGCGGCCGGCCGTCTTTGCGTCGGCACTGGTGACGGATCCGGGCAGCGGCCAGTATCGCGCCGAGGCCTACAGCCTCGGTGCCCAGCTCGACCTGCAGCTGCAGGTCATGCATCGTCTCCCCATGATGCTCTCGGTCGGCTACGCTCACGGCTTCGAGGGCAACGGACTGGGCCAGGACGAGTGGATGATCTCCTTCAAGGTGCTCTGACCTCGCGCGGTCGCCGCGCCGCGCGATGACCGGCGAACTCCTCGCACGCGGACCCGTGGCGCTGTTGCCGGTGCTGCTGTTCCTCGGCGCACTGGTGTATCTCGACAGTTTCAAGCTCGTCAGCGTACGGCTGGTGGCCGGGGCGATGGCGATCGGCGCGCGTGGCGGCCTGCCTCAGTTATCCGCTCAACGGCTATGCAGTCGACCACGTCACGATCAGTTTCCACGCCTACTCGCGCTACGTGTCGCCGTGGATCGAAGAGTCGCTGAAGGCGGCCGCGCTCGTGTACCTGATCCGCACCCGCCGCATCGGGCTGCTGGTCGACGGCGCGATCGTCGGGTTCGCGATCGGCACCGGCTTCTCGCTGGTCGAGAACCTCTATTACATCGCGTCGCGGCCGGATGCGCCGTTCGCCGTGCAGGTGATTCGCGGCTTCGGCACGGCGATCATGCACGGCGGGGCGACGGCAATGTTCGCGGTGGTTTCGGTCGCGCTGTTCGAGCGGCGTCCCGACGGGCTGCTGGGCGTCTTCCTGCCGGGTCTCGCGGCGGCGGCGACGCTGCACTCCGCCTACAATCACCTGCTGTTCCGTCCCGTGCTGGCGACGCTGATCACGCTGCTCGCCCTGCCCGGGATCATCTACTTCGTCTTCCAGCGCAGCGAGCACTCGCTGCGCGAATGGCTCGAGTCCGACCTCGATTCGGACATGCAGCTGCTCGACTCGATCAACGACGGTGACTTCGCGGCGTCGCACGCTGGCAACTATCTGCAGTCACTGCGGGAGAGTTTCCGCGGCGAAGTGGTGGCCGACATGCTCTGCTACGTGCGCCTGCACGTCGAGCTGGCACTGCGCGCGAAGGGCGTCCTGCTGCTCCGCGAGAGCGGGATCGAGGCCCCGCCGCTGGACGCGGAGACGCGCAGCAAACTGGTCGAGCTGGAATATCTCGAGAAGAGCATCGGCCGGACCGGGCAGCTGGCGCTGCGACCGCTGCTCGTCGCCACCGGCAAGGATCTCTGGCAGTTGAGCGTGCTCGAGGCGTCCGCGGGCGGCGAGGCTCAACGCTGAGCGTTGCGACGCTGGTCCAGCGCCGCCCAGCGCTCGAAAGCCGTCTCCAGCAAGCGTTCGATTTCCGTGGCCCGGGCCGCGTCGCTGCGCATCTGTTCACCGCCGCGCTTGTGATAGTCGCCGCCGCCCATCGCCGCGGCCAGCGCCTTCTGCTCGGCCTCGAGTGCCTCGATCTGCGCGGGCAGTTGCTCGAGCTCGCGCGTCTCCTTGTAGCTCAGTTTTGCCGGCGTCGACTTGGCGGCGTGCGTCGTCCGGAACCCTCACCCGGCGGCGCGTCCGACCTCTCCCGCAGCGGGAGCGGTGAGGAACCCGAGCGGGAGAGTGGTTCGCACCTCTCCCGCTTGCGGGAGAGGTCGCACGACGTGCGGGTGAGGGAGCGCGCTGCGCCGGCCTTTGCCGCAGCCAGTCGCTGTACCCGCCGACGTATTCGCGCCAGAGTCCGCCGCCGTCGGCCGCCACCGTCTGCGTGACGACGTTGTCGAGGAACGCGCGGTCGTGGCTCACGAGCAGCAGCGTGCCCGGGTAGTCCTGCAGCGTGTCCTCGAGCAGCTCGAGCGATTCGATGTCGAGGTCGTTGGTGGGCTCGTCGAGCACCAGCACGTTCGCGGGCCGCGAGAACAGACGCGCCAGCAGCAACCGATTTCGCTCGCCGCCGGACAGCATCTTCACGGGCGAGCCGGCACGCTGCGGCGAAAACAGGAAGTCGCCGAGATAGCTGATCACGTGCCTGCGCTCGCCGCCGATCTCGACCCAGTCCGAGGTCGGGCTGATCGTCTCCGCGACGGTCGCTTCGGGGTCGAGCTGCGCGCGCAGCTGGTCGAAGTACGCCACCGTGACGTTCGCGCCGAGACGCACGCGGCCCGCGTCGGGCTCGAGTGCGCCGAGGATCAGCTTCAGCAGCGTCGACTTGCCCGCGCCGTTCGGCCCGACGATGCCGATGCGGTCGCCGCGCAGGATGCGCAGGTCGAGCCCGCTCACGATCGGCCGGCCGCCGAAGTCCTTGCTCGCGCCGGTCAGCTCGGCCACCAGCTTGCCGGAGCGCTCGCCGGCGTCCAGGGTGAGTTTGACGTTGCCGATCCGCTCGCGCCGCGCCTCGCGCTCGTCGCGCAGCCGCTCGAGCCGCTTGACGCGGCCTTCGTTGCGGGTGCGCCGCGCCTCGACGCCCTTGCGGATCCACACTTCCTCCTGCGCCCAGAACCTGTCGAACTTGCGGCGCGCGACCGCTTCGTCGGCCAGCTGCTCCGCCTTGCGCCGCTCGTACGCGGCGTAATTGCCGGGATACGAGCGCAACAGGCCGCGGTCGAGTTCGACGATGCGCGTCGCGACCCGGTCCAGGAACTGCCGGTCGTGCGTGATGACGATGGCCGCGGGCCCGTCGACGACCATCTTCTCGAGCATCACGATGCCGTCGATGTCGAGGTGGTTGGTCGGCTCGTCGAGCAGCAGCAACTGCGGCTCGAGCGCGAACGCAAGCGCCAGCGCCGCGCGTTTGCGCTCGCCGCCCGAGGCGGCGGCCGGGTCCGCGGCCCCGTCGAGTCCGAAGCGGTGCAGGAATTCGACGAGGCGTGCCTCGACGCGCCAGCGAGTACGCTCGTCGTCGATCCGCTCGATCCCGCCGCGCTCGGCGAGCGAGGCCCTGCAGCGAGGGCGCGGCAGGCACACACGGCTCCTGCTCGACGAGCACGACGCGCAGCCCGTCGAGGCGCTGCACCTGGCCGTCGTCGAGCGGGAGTGTGCCCGCGATCACGTTCAGCAGCGAAGACTTGCCCGTGCCGTTGCGGCCGATGAGGCCGATGCGCTCTCCGGCATCGACCGACAACGCCGCACGATCCAGCAGCGGGTGCAGGCCGAACGCGAGTTCGGCATTGAGAATCGTTACCAGTGACATCAGGCGGAGAAGGATGGCACAGCGGATCGCATCGCGGCAGATCGGCAGGATCGCGACGCGTGGCGGCATCGCAGCGCGATCATGTCTACGGCAAGCCCTCATGCATTCGATTGCTGCCCGTTGTACTCGTTCTCTGGATTCGGGCGGGCCGCCATTGACGCAGGTCCCGCGTGGAATCAGGGGGATGTGTCGTGGACGATCGGATCGCTCGCCTGGAGTCCAGCGTCGCGGGCCTGCAGCAGACGATCCAGTCGCTGCAGCAGCGTCTCGACATGATGGAGACCCGACAATCGGCCGAGGCAACTCGCCAGCAGAGCGTAGGCGCAGGTGCTTTGCGGGCGGGTGTCGTGGCAGGCCCGGCGCGCCATGCCGCGAAGCGGGATCCACGCGATCCGATCGTCATCCTTTCACTCATCGGCCGGCTGTTCCTCGTGCTGGCCGGCGGCTTTTTCCTGCGTGCCATGACGGACTCGGGCGTCATGGCGCCCCCGCTCGGGTTGTCCGTGGGTTTCCTGTACGCAATGCTGTGGCTGGTCGTCGCCGACCGCGCCGGCGCTCGCCAGGAGCCCGCAAGCGCGTCGTTCCACGGGCTCGCAACCGCGATGATCGCGTTCCCGCTGCTCGTGGAAGCGGCGACGAAATTCAAGGTGCTTGGCGGAACGCCCAGTGCCGTAGCGGTCGCCGTGCTGACCTCCGCCATGCTGTTCGTCGCGTGGCACCAGCGGTTGCGGATGGTCGCGTGGATTGCCGTCATCGGGGCCGCGCCGACCAGTGCAATCCTGCTGTCGCAGACCGGCGCCGCGGTGCCGTTTGCGCTGCTGCTGATCGTGCTTGGCGTCGTCACGCTGTGGTTCGGCTATGCATTGAACTGGTGGGGCCTGCGATGGCCGGCCGCGCTCGCGGCCGACCTCGCCGTCGTCGGCGTCACGCTGCGGGCGCTGGCACCCACGCAGCCAGACCCGCCGCAGGTCGCCATGCTCATGCAGATGACGTTGCTCGGCGCCTACGTCGGGAGCATCGCGATCCGCACGCTGATTCGCCGGCCGCAACGTGGTGCCGTTCGAGGTGGCGCAGACCGCCGCGGCGCTCGTTGTCGGGTTCGGCGGCGCTCTGTACCTGACCAACGTCACTGGCATTCTTCCGGCGACAATCGGCATGGTCAGCCTGGTCCTTGGGTTGGCCAGCTACGGCAGTCGCGCTGGTCTTCCTCGACCGGCGCAAGGACAGCGGCGCAAACGTCTACTACTACTCGACGCTTGCGCTGGTGCACGTCATCGCCGGCAGCGCGCTCGTACTCGCGTCATCGTGGACCGGCACAGTGTTCGCGATACTCGGCGTCGTGGCGGCCTGGCTCTGGGCCCGGTTCGGGCGGTCCTTCATGCTGGTGCACAGCGCGGCGTACCTGCTGGCCGCCGGCATCGTTGCCGGGACGGTGATTTACTGCATGCGCTTGCTGGCGGCGCCGCCGACCGGGCCGTGGGTCGCGCCGGGCACCGTGATGCTGGTGGTCATGCTGACCGCCGCACTGGCGTCCTGGTGGGTCTCGGCCCGTCGGTCAACGAGTCACGACGAAATTCTGGGTACGTTGCGACTGGTCGTGATCCTCGTCTTCCTGTCGGCCGCGGCTGCGTGCGTGATCGGCTACCTTGCCCCGGCGGTGGGTGCGCGGCCGGATCGCAGCGTGGACATCGGAGTGCTGGCCACCGTCAGTACCGCGGTACTTGCGGTGTCCACGCTGGTCATCGCCTGGCTGGGCCGGATGGAGCGTTTTCGCGAATTGAGTTGGCTGGTCTATCCGCTGCTGATTGGAATTGGCGTCAAGATGGCGGGCCAGGACTTCAAGCACTCGCGTCCCGCCACCTTGTTCATCGCCATGGCGCTGTTTGGTGCGGCGCTGATCGTGGCCCCACGTTTGCGCCGCGCGGTTGCGAAGGCCGATCGGCCGGCTGCGTCCGCCGCCTAGCCAGGGTAACCGAGCCGTGCGGTGATGTTGGGTGCAGGCGCACACCGCTACGAGTCGTGGTTCGAGTTTCGCGCAGGCATCCCGTCTTCGACTTACGGCTTCTCCAGGCCGTCATCGCGCCGCATGTGCCCACGCGGCTCGATCGAGACGCCAGGGTGCCGCGGCACAAAGCCGGAATTGTCGATGGTGGCGCGGGCCGGTCCAAGTGGACCGGCCCGCCCTCTGCTCCTGGTTTCCCGCGCAGGTCAACCCGAGAAGACCTGCCACAGGGCCGTGAAGATGGCCGCAGCGCAGAGCACACCCACCGTCACCGCGAGGAACCCGAAAATGTACGCGACGCGCAGGTCGCCCGCGTTTGGCGCCGGCGCGAGCCGACTCTCGAGCTGGTTCGCGTCGACGAGGCGCTGGTACTCCAGCGGCCGCTCTTCCTTGAACCGCTCGAGCGGCATCCGTCCCGTGAAGATCACCGGATCCATCGGGAAGGCCTCGGGCCGCAGGTGCGTGTGGAAGAAGTGGAACAGGAATATGAAGCCGGTCGCGAGCAGCGCCTCGTCGCTGTGCGTGATGTAGGCGGCGTTCAGCACCCAGCCGGGCACGAAACTCGTGAAGAAGCCGGGGAACCAGAGCATCAGGCCGGAGAAGCCGATGATCGCCACGCCCCAGAAGACCGCGAAGTAGTCGAACTTCTCCCAGTAGGTCCAGTGGTCGTAGTCCGGTCGCGGTCCCGCGTAAAGGAAGTACTTCACGTTGGCCTGGAGGTCGCTGATGTCCTTCGGCTGCGGCATCATCGATTGCGGCCCCCACAGCAGCTCGCGCTGGCCATTGACGACCGTCTGCTTCAGCATGATCAGCACGTGCACCAGGAAATAGCCGAAGGTCAGGATCGCGGCGAACCTGTGCAGGTGGCCGGCCGCCTGCGCGCCTCCAAGCAGGTCCATCAGCTGCGGCGCCCACCACGCCTGCGCAAATTTCAGCGGCAGTCCGGTGACGGCCAGCAGCAGGAAGCTCACGACGACGGTGACGTGCATCCAGATCTGCGTGCGGCTGAATCGCCGGATGTACGGGCCGGGGCCGCCGTGCGGCGCCCTGAACTCGCCACGTAGCTTGCCGACGAAGGTCCGTTGCAGCCACAGGAGATCGTGCACGCCGAAGAACCCGAACACGCCCAGCAGCAGCGCGGTCATGAACAGGTACACAAGGCGCACTTCCGTGCGCGCGCCGCCTGGTCGCGTCGGGTCGCTGTGCGGGTCGAACGTGAGGAAGCCTTTGTTGGTCTGCCCCTGGTGGCACTTGCTGCAAGTTTCACGCAGATGGTCTGGGTGGATGCTCGCGCGGGGATCGCTCGCCGGCAGGTTCTGGTGCGGCGTGTGGCAGTCGGAACACATGGCCACCGAGGTGAAGCCGAGCTGCGTCGCCTTGCCGTGGAAGCTGTCACGGAAGCTCTTCATGACCTCCTTGTGGCAGCTGCCACAGACCGTGGGCATGTGCTTGCGCACCGCCGCCGAGGTCGGATCCCGCACTGAATGCGAGTCGACGTGGCAGGTCGTGCAGACGGGCCCTTCCCGACCGTCCGCCCCGGCCTTGCCTTCTCTCCACAGGACGCCGTGAGCGCTCTCGTCCCGCCACTGCTTCAACACCAGCTCGTGGCACTTGCCGCAGGTCTCCGGCGCCTTCTGGTAACTGGTCTTCGCGCGCGGGTCGCCCTTCGGCTGGATGCTGTGACCGCCGTGGCAGTCGCTGCAGGATGCCGCCGCATCCGTGAGGCCCGACTTGAGCAGGCCCTCGCCATGGACGCTGGACTTGAATCCCGCGAGAACATCGTCGTGGCACTTGCCGCAGGTCTTGACCTGGCCAACAGACGACATGCGCGCTTCGGAGTCCTGCAGGGACCCCACCGAGTGCGGTGGCCCGTGGCAGGTCTTGCAGCTCTTTCCGGCATGCACGCTCTTGGCGAGCTGCTTGCCCGCCACGCCGTGGCAGCCGGCGCAGATCGCGTCCGCGTCGAGCTTCTCCGCGGGGGCGAGTTGGTCGTGCGGCGTGCGTGTGATGTTGACATGGCATTCGGTGCAGGCCGTTTCCGGGTGCGCCTCGGACTGCAGGGTCACGTCGTCGTGGCACCCCGTGCACGCCGCGTTGTCGGCGGCCCGTCCCGCGACCGGCGATGCGAGTGCCAGGGACGCCAGCAGGATGGGCCAGACGGTGGCTCGAGCCGAGCGACGGATGGGCATGAGGTTGTGCTCCCTGGATCTCGTGGAAATTTTTGGAATGATGCTCGGGCCGTACAGACTGGGGCAGCCGGTAAATCCACTACGCATTATTACCTATTCCCGCGACGCTCGAGGGCCGAGGCGGCAGCGTCATGAGATCACTCGGCCTGGCGGATACAGCCGGTCACATACGATGCGTTACTGACGGCGCGGGAGGCGACCGCCGAAGGTCGGTACCGCATTGGCTGCGCGACAGCGGCCGGTCGAGGTTGAGCCGTTAGCCGAATGCAGCGCCGTCCTCGGCGGTTGACCTCGCTCAATCGTTACTCGCCGCTGCTTCGGCCGCATCAACCTGCCGCCGCGCCACCGCCGCCGATGGCGCGGTGTAGGATGACCGGCAGCAAATCACAGAACCCCGAGTGCCGGCCGAGTTCCCTCTCCCTGACGCCCGGAAATGGACCTGACGAATCTACTCAATGCCTACCCGGGCATCCACATTGTCCAGGCTTTCCTGCACTCGCTGAGCGCGGCCATCATCGCGGACCGGGCCATCGTTGCATGGAACATCCGCAGCCCGGTGATCCGCCAGAAATTCTACCTGATCGCGGTGTTCGGCCCGGCCGTCTGGTATCCGCTGTACCAGTGGATCAACCCGGATCGCGGTTCCATGCATTTCAGGCTGGGGACGCTGTTCGATTCCAGCCGGTGGATCAACCTCGAGTTGTGGGACGTGCTGCCGATGGGGCTGCTGTTCGTGCTGATTCTGGCCGCAGTGACGGCCATATTCCTGCTCCAGGAACTGATACCGATCCTGCGTCACAGGCCGGGCCCGGCGGCCCCGGCGTCGCGAACCTGTTCGGGTCATTCAGGGGTCACCGGCCGCGTCGGCGGCCGAGGGCCTCGACGGCGAAGCACCCGACTTGTTCATCGAAGACGACGACGATCCGGCGATCCACTCCGTCACCGGTCGCAGCCCCGCAATCTACCTGACGACGGGACTCATCCGCAGCGTGCAACCGGCAGAACTCAGAGCAGCGATCGCGCACGAGGTCGCGCACATGAGGCGGAGCCGACGGCCGCTCCTTGTGGTGGCATACGTCATGCGCGTCGTGCTGTTCTTCAGCGTGGGAACTCTCGTGGCGTTCAGGAAGGCCGCCGCCGAAGAGGAGAAGATCTGCGACGACTGGGCGGTCAAGGTGACTGGCAGGCCGGACGCACTGGCCGCGGTGCTGGAGAAGCTGCGCCACAGCGACGCGTACGAAGTCGAGAGCCGCGAGGCAGGCGAGGGACAGCGCTCCATCGAACACTTGAGCTACGATCGGATGGTGCGAGAGAGGATCCGCAGGCTCGCCGACGGCGGGCCCGCCACAGCCGGTACGGGCGACTGGCTGAAATTCGCAGTGACGGTTGCGTCGATCGTGATCCTGAACTACTACATCGTGTGACGGTGCGACACGTGACCAGACAAGCGCTGCATGTCCTGTCGTTCGCAGTCACTCTGGCAGTGGTGGTCGGATTGCTGAAGGTCCTCAACTGGGCTCCGGGCGCACTCGAGCCGGGCCTGCTGGCCAGGTACCCGAGCATCGACGTCGCTGTCTCCAGGCTCGGTATCCGGCAGGTCTACGTTCCTGCCTATTTTCCCGAGTCCCTCAGCTGGCCACCCGCTGAAATCCTCGCTCAAAGCAAGCCGTATCAGGCAGTGGTCATGGAGTTCGTCCGCGCCGGCGACGGGCAGACGGCGCTGGTCATATCCCAGGCCGCGAACAGGCTCTTCCAACCGGATGTCGCGATTCCCTTCCGCACAGTCAGCGAGACGGTTCCGCTCGACCTCAAGGGCAGGAAGGCCCGGCTGGAGGCTAGCGTCTGCAGTGATCGCTCCGCGTGCAGCCGCATACAATGGGACGAGGGCGAGATTCACATCGTGCTCACGATGAAGGCACCCGCCGTCGAACTCATCAGGATCGCGGAGAGCATGCTGCACTGACGCTGCGCGAGGCGAATCCGCTCGCCCCCCTGGCCGCGGACGCGCGCGCTTCACACCCCCGACGGCCGCTGTATGGAGCGATTCCAGAGTCCCGCTCCCCGACGACCTTCCGTCACCTCGCAGTGTGCAATGTGCATGCGTAGCAATGCCTGCGCGAGGCTTGCCATTTAGGTACTCCTTCGCTTATGCCGGCGCGTTTTTGCTGCTTAAATGGCGTCGAGAGGAAGGAAATTAGGAGGTAAGGATAGGAGACGAAGATGTGGAGATACAAAGGTGGAACGACCGTCAAAAAAGGCACTTATTGGAACCTCGGAAACGGAGAGCGAGAGGTCCTCGGGAGCGAAGGAATCCTCCCCGGAAACAGCAGGTCGACCTACCTCAAAGCCCCCGCCATTGTCATGGTGTTGATGGGCCCGGTTGTCGGCTTTTTCTATGTCCTGATCCTGCCATTCATCGGAATGGCGATGGTCCTGACCGTGGTTGCGCGCCAGGTCGCGCACATGCTGGCTGACTTCGTCGGCACGACGGCCGCGTTCGGATGGAGGCCCGTGGAGGCCTACCTGATCGCGCACCGGAAGGCAGCGAAGCGCGACAAACAGCCCGACCCGGATCAGACCCAGGCAGCCCGCTAGGGAGGGCACCATGTACACACTCTACGATTTCATCACCCAGGTCAAAGGCATCGAGTACCTGATCGCAGTATCGGCGGTCGGCCTGTTCATGCTCTTCTGGGAGGTCCTGAAGCCAACGCCCTTCAAGTCGATGATCGACACCGCGAAAGGCGATCTCACGCACATCGGCCAGAGCGGCGGCTTCACGGTGGTGTTGAGGACGGCCGGTCACGTCGCTGCTGCGCCGTTCATCGGTCTGGCCTACGTCGTCGCGCTGCCCTTCCTGTTCGTGTACGCGCTCGGCCACGTAGTCCTGGAAGGGACTGAACGTGCGATCGGCGCCGGCGCGGATTGGGTCGCCGGGACGCTCGTCGCGAGCGCCCATGCACTTGCGCGAATCGTGTACGTCTCGCCGGCGTTCAGCTGGCGCCCGCAGGAAGCTTATCTCCTGGGCCGCAAGCGGCGGCAGCGTACGGACAAGGGCGTACGGTACGAGCAAGGAGCCTGCGGATAAGGACCGTACGGACAAGGAGCCTGCGGATAAGGAAGGAGGCGCCAAGTAACGCAGCGTGACGCTGCACTGACCATCGGACACCCGAAGCCTGGTGCAACCACCGGCCAACGCAGGCCGGAGCGAGGCGGCCAGGGACTCGCGACAGATCGCCAGGGGGAGCCTGGCGCCGCGTGAGTCCGATCTGGCCGCCGAGGCGTCGGTGTCGCGGTAGGCGCCTGCCGCGGGCAGCAAAGGCACTACGGGCACAGACCAAGAACAAGAGACAGAGACAATGACCATGAACATGAACAGGATCGCGCTGATACTGACTGCCAGCGCTTTGACTCTCTTCGCGGCAGCGATCGGTCCCGCCAGGGCGGCGGACCTCGAGCCCGGCGGACCCGCCACCATCCAGCTTGACCGGCTCGAGGGCCTTTACGGGCCCGTAACGTTCGATCACGCGAAGCACGCGACTCGATACGCCGAAGGCTGCGGTGACTGTCACCACCAGCACCGCGATTTCGACAAGCAGCCCTGCAAGCGCTGCCATGCCATCGACGCGGAACAATTCAAGGCGTCGGTGGTGCGTAGTTTTCCGCCCTGCCGCAAGTGCCACGGCGACTACGACGCAGCGGACGTTGGCACGCCCAGCCTCAAGGTCGCCTATCACGAGGTGTGTTTCAGCTGCCACAAGAAGATGGGCGACGTCGGCAAGACGCCGGCGAACTGCGACCAGAAATGTCATGCGAAGAAGTGAAACCAGGGCGCGTTGCAACACGACGGCAGACGAATGACCAGGAGAGACGCACTCATGACCGCCAAGCGGACGATGACGAACTCAAGCAACGGCGCGGGCGACTGCCGCGAGGGCAACGGCCCTGCGTCGCAGACGGTAAGCCGGAGAGTCTTCCTGGGTGGTGCTGCCGCGTGCGGCGGCGGCGCGCTCGTCGGCACGCCGGGCAACGTCGAGGCCGCCCCGGACCTCGAGGGCTGGCCGGACCGGTTCGGCATGCTGACGGACCTCACGGCCTGCGTGGGCTGCAGGAGTTGCGAGCGGGCCTGTAACGAGGCAAACGGCTTGCCCGCTCCAGACGTGCCGTTCGACGACCCCAGCGTATTCGAGCAGCACAGAAGGCCGACGTCGACCGCGTATACGGTCGTCAACCGGTACCAGAGCGCCGACGGCAAGGGCGGCCCCGTCTATCGCAAGCTGCAGTGCAACCATTGCAACGAGCCAGCCTGCGCGACGGCCTGCCCGGCGCGCGCGTACACGAAGACGCCGCAGGGCGCGGTGGCGTACAACGAGGACCTGTGCTTCGGCTGCCGCTACTGCATGACGGCCTGTCCCTTCAACGTGCCGGCATACAGCTACGAGAGCGCGTTCGAGCCCAAGGTCGTCAAGTGCACGTTCTGCCTGCCGCGGATCAAGCAGGGCAAGATCCCGGCGTGCGCCGAGGCCTGCCCGGCAGGGGCGCTGACCTTCGGCAAGCGCAGCGAACTGATAGATCTCGCCCGGCGCAGGATCGAGAACGAGCCGAAGCGATACGTCGACCACATCTACGGGGAACGCGAGGCCGGCGGCACGTCCTGGATGTACCTGTCAGGAGTGCCCTTCGGCGACGTCGGCTTCCCGACCAACCTGGGGACCGAGCCGATGATCGAGCACACCAAGGGGTTCCTCGCCGCGGTTCCGACGGTCCTCGTGGTCTGGCCGGCCCTGTTCGGCATGTGCTACTCGGCATTGAAGCACCGGGAAGAAGCCGTGGCCAAGGAGGAGCAAGAGGAGAACGAGAAGGAGACGAACCGTGGCTAACCATGCATACGCACTGCCCGCGGCGGCGGCCCATGAGAGTTTCCGCTCGTGGTTCATGCGCAAGCTCCGGATGGGAATGAGCTGGCAGGACTACGGCCGGTCGCTCGTGACGCCTTTCAACATCGTGGCCGCGCTGGTGCTGCTGGTGGGCCTGCCGGTCATCGCCTCGCGCTTCATCAATGGGCTCGGCGTCGTGACGCACAGCTCCAACGACTACCCGTGGGGATTGTTCCTGGGCTGGGGACTGTTCGGCGGCGTACCCCTGTCCGCGACCGGCTTCGTGATGGCCACCGCGTACTACATCTTCGGGTTCAAGAGGTATGCGCCGATGGTGCGGATCGGGATCCTCACCGGATTCCTCGGCTACCTGTTCGCGGTGCTCTACCTGCTGATCGACCTCGGGCGACCCTGGCGCATCTACTTCCCGATGACCATCTCGTTCGGCACTGCATCGGTGCTGTTCCTCGTGGCCTGGCACGTGGCCCTGTACCTCACGGTGCAGCTCCTCGAGTTCAGCCCGGCGATCTTCGAGTGGCTGAACTCGGAGCGGACGCGCGGCTGGGCCAAGAAGATCACGATCGGCATGACGATCGCCGGCATCATGCTGTCGACGCTGCACCAGTCGGCGCTCGGCGCGATGTTCCTGCTGGCTCCGGGCAAGGTCCACCCGCTGTGGTACTCATCGTACCTGCCCCAGCTGTTCCTGGCTTCCAGCATCTACGTGGCGATGGCGATGGTGATTGTCGTCAGCGCGCTGGCGGCACGGTTCCTCCGGGAGCGGTGTGACGAAGTCTTCGTCGGCCGCCTTGGGGAACTCACGATCGGGCTCGGCAAGGCCTGCGCGATCGCGATGTACGTGTATTTCATCATGAAGATCGTCTCCGTGGCGCACGACGCGGAATGGGCGCTGCTCGCCACACCGTACGGCTACTGGTTCCTCGTCGAGCTGCTGGGCTTCGTGCTGCTGCCGGCGCTGGTGCTGACCGCGGGATACAAGGCGGGGCGCATCGGCGTGGTGCGGTTCGGCGCCGTGCTGGCCGTGATCGGCGTGCTGTTGAACCGGCTCAACGTCTCGACCATCACGCTCAACTACAACCTGCCGGATCACCTGCACCACATCATTCCTCCGAGCGGGGAGCTGATCATCGTGGCGACGCTGACGGTGCTCCACATCCTGATCTTCCGCTGGATCGTCAACAGGATGGCGGTGACGCGGGAGGACCCTGCGTTCAAGGCACACTGACCCGGGAAGCAGGACACAAGAGTGTGTTCGCGGCACCGCACAGGCCGGCAATCGCAAATCGGCTGCCGAGGCTGCCGAGATTGCTGTGCCTGCTCGGGCTCGTGGCCCTGGGGGCCTTGATCAATGCGCCCGCGCCGGCCGAGACCGAGGCCTGCCTCGCCTGCCACGCGCACAAAGGCGCTGCGATTGAGTTTCCCCAGGGTGGCAGGATCGAAGCCTTCGTCGACGAGGAGAAGTTCAAGGCCTCTGTGCACGGCTTGCTGGCCTGCACGGATTGCCACGACCGGCTATTGACCGGCAAGGGTCATGAGCAGCAGCGATTCAGGAGTGAGGAACTCTTCAAGCTCCGTTACGCCCGCATCTGCAGGCGATGCCACGTCGATGAGGAAATTGGTGGCTCAGCGGTGCATGCGAGGCTGCTCGAGCAGGAATCTGCGGGGCGCGTTCCGGTGTGCACCGACTGTCACCCTGCGCACGCAATCATGCCGATCCCAGGAGGCGGGATCCTGGCTGGTGAGTCGACCCGCTGCGTGGGATGCCACCCGGCACAAGCCCGGGCGATGGAGCACGGCACAACCACGTCGGGGACGACCGCGTCGGTGCCCAACGTGCATGGTCGTCAGGGTTGCTCGGGCTGCCATGCCGGCTATTCGCGGCACTCGCACCCGCAGCAACAGGTCGCCACCGCCGGCCCCCACATGGCGCGCGACGATCTCTGTCGGCGCTGCCACATCAACATGTATACCAAGTCGTTGGAGGGTATCCATTACCACCTGATGAGTCAGGGCCATCCGGGGACGCCAGGTTGCGTCGATTGCCACGGATCGCACCGGATCATTTCACTCAGTCACGACCGGGCAGCGACCGCTGCCAAGTGCGGCGGTTGCCACGAGAAGCTATATGCAACCTACGCGTCGAGCGTGCACGGCGAGGCCCTCGTCAAAGCAAAGAGCCAGGATGTGCCGATCTGTATCGATTGCCACAGGGCGCATGACACTGGCGACCCGCGGACCGTCGACTATCGAAACGACATCCCCTTCATGTGCGGCCACTGCCACGCCAACAAGGCGATTGTCGGCAAGTACGGCCTGTCCACCGATGTCGTGACGACGTATCTGTCGGACTTTCATGGCTCGACGGCCAGCATCTACCGAGAGCAGGTCGGCGGCGCCTATCGGCCGAACCGGCCCATCGCAGTCTGCACTGACTGCCATGGGACGCACGACATCATGTCCATGTCGGTGGTCGGGACGGGCGAAGTCAAGACGCTGTTGCTCAGGAAGTGTCGGCGGTGTCACGAAGGTGCGACCGTCAATTTCCCGGACGCGTGGCTGTCCCACTACATCCCGAGCATGTCGCGGACGCCGGTGTTGTTCATCGTCGATCGGGCATACGCGGTGCTGTTGCCGCTGATGCTGTTGGGGATGGTGCTGCACCTCGTGCTCCAGGCCAGGCGGTACGCCATCGCGCAGACGGGTGCAAGGAAGGCCGGCAGCGGCACGGGGGTCATCAGCGGGCGCGGCAGGACGCGAAGATTCCCGGCGGCGCGGATCGCGGAGCATCTCGTGCTGATCCTGCTGGTCCTGGGGCTCGCCGCCACCGGGCTGGCGCAGAGGTTCCACCAGCTCGGAGTCTCGCAGTGGCTGTTTGCCATGATCGGCGGCGTCGAAATCGCGAGGCGCATCCACCATTACGCAGGGGCGGCGCTGGCAGCGCTCCTGCTGTTGCACATCGCTGTCGCCGTGTTCGGAGTCACGGCGCGCGGGTGGCGCCTCTCAATGCTCATTACGCGGCAGGACCTGCGCGACGTGGCCCACGACACACGGTACGGCCTGGGTCTCACGGCCAGGCCGGCAGAGCGCGACAGGTACGACTACAAGGAAAAGTTCACCTACTGGCTGGTGCTGATCTGCGTCCTGATCATGGTGCTCAGCGGGATCATCCTGTGGTTCCCGGTCATTGCTGCCCGCTACCTGCCAGGCGAGGCGATCGCGCTGGCGGCATCGATGCATTCCCGCCAGGCGCTGGTCCTGCTGCTGCTGGCATCCGGCTGGCACATCTGCGACGCGATCTTCAGCCCCAATGTCTTCCCCTTCGATACCAGTATCTTCACGGGCTACACGACCCGGGCCCGCACTCGCCGCAATGACCAGCCTGACTCTGGACATGGCGGCAAGGGACGGAACTGAAGCAGGCGTATTCCCGGGACCAGCGCGCACGGCTACGCCCGGCCGGGATGCGGGAAGGGCCCGGTCCACGGGATGCAATGCGCGGCCGGCCGACGTCTAGCCGAAGTGCCGTAGCTAGAATCACCTAGATCATCGCAAGCGGCAGACCCCTTACCATCGGCGCGAGTGCATCGACGTGACTGGAGGAACGGGCCGTGAAGCGTCCTGAGCAAGTGAAGCGGCTGGGCGTCGTCGTCCTGCTCTTTCTCGTCATCGTCGTGGTCCGCTTCTTCCTGCTGCCCGAGTCGTGGATATCGGCCAGGCCGCACCAGGCGGCCACGGTCGTTCGCGAGATGGCCAAGCCGGTCCAGTACGCCGGCATGGTCACGTGTCGCGAATGTCACGCGGACGAGTACAACGCCAAGCTCGGCGGGCACCACCGCACCATCGGCTGCGAGACCTGCCATGGCCCGGCCGCGGCTCACGTCGCCGACAAGGACGACAAGGCGACCGTGCCGCCCAAGCATCGGGATCGCGAGTTCTGCCTCCGCTGCCACGGCTTCGTCGCGTCGCGGCCCAACGGCTTTCCGCAAGTCGACGGGCAGAAGCACAACGTGAAGAAGCGGTGCGTCAGCTGCCACGACGCGCACGATCCGGTTCCGCCGGAGACGCCACAGGACTGCGGCGGCTGCCACGGCCGGATCGCCCGGATCAAGGCGACATCGACGCATGCGCAGCTGGCCTGCACCGAGTGCCATCAGGTCGCAGAGCAGCACATGACCGAGCCGCGATTGGCGCGCCCGACCAAGCCTGCCGAGCGCCAGGCCTGCGCACGCTGTCACGACAAGGCTTCCGCCGATCCGGCCGCCGCTCGGTCACGAGTCGATTTTGTGTCGCATGGCCGCACCTACGTGTGCTGGGAGTGCCATTACGCTCACCTGCCGGAGGGGACCCAGTGAACAAGCGCGACTTTCTGAAGGACGCCATTCTCTTCTTCCCCGCGGCCGGTGTGCTGCAGGCGCTGGCCTGCAAGGCCGAGGGCAAGGAGATGTCGGCCTCGGCCACTACCGGCTACGACCAGGCGCAGCACTGGTACGGCATGGGCGTCGACGTCGACAAGTGCATCGGCTGCAACAAATGCGTCGAGGCGTGCAAGACCGAGAACCACGTGCCCGACGAGCCCTACTTCTTCCGCACTTGGATCGAACGCTACACCATCCACGCCGATGGCGAGGTGAAGGTCGAGTGCATCAGCACGAAGACGCCGGAGCAGCGGCTCGCCGAACAGAACGAGCCCATCGACCCGAGCGTGTTGCGGACATTCTTCGTGCCGAAGCTGTGCAACCAGTGCGCGAATCCGCCGTGCGTGCAGGTTTGCCCGGTCGGCGCGACTTTCCAGACCAAGGACGGCGTGGTGCTGGTCGACGAGAAGCGCTGCATCGGCTGCCGATACTGCATCCAGGCCTGCCCGTACGGCGCCCGCTATCTCAATCCGTACACCCGCACGGCCGACAAGTGCACGTTCTGCTATCACCGCATCACGAAGAACCTGCTGCCGGCCTGCGTCGAGGTCTGCCCGACCGAGGCCCGGATTTTCGGCGACCTCAAGGCCAAGGCGGACCGGCTGGTGCGCTTCCAGCGCGAGAACGAAATCAGCGTCCTCAAACCGGACCTGAACACCGAACCGAAAGTGCGTTACGCCAAGCTTGACGGAGAAGTTCGATGAACGACACCGTCCCCGCCGGGCTCTATGAGCAGCTCGCCGGCCAGTTGAGCCACGTCGTCGGCTTCATCTACCCGAACGAGGTGGAGACGCACTGGTCGATCCTGATCGTCGTCTATCCCTACATCACCGGAATCGTCGCCGGGGCGTTCATCCTCGCCTCGCTCGTCAAGGTGTTCAATGTCGTCGAGGTACAGCCGATCTACCGGCTGGCGTTGCTCACCGCGCTGTCGTTCATGCTGATTGCCGGCCTGCCCCTGCAGCTGCACCTTGCGCATCCCGAGCGCGCCTACGAGATCTTCATGACGCCGCAGCCGACGTCCGCGATGGCCATGTTCGGCTTCGTGTACCTCTGGTACCTGATGGGCATCCTGCTGATCGAAGTCTGGCTGGAGTACCGCCAGCAGCTGGTGCTGATGGCGCGGGAGGCGACCGGCGTCAAGAACATCCTGTACCGCGCGCTCTCGCTCTTCTCGAACGACATCAGCCCCGAGGCCGTGGCCTGGGATCACAAGGCGAGCAAGGTCGTCACGATCATCGGCATCCCCTCGGCCTTCCTGCTGCATGGCTACGTCGGCTTCATCTTCGGCTCGGTCAAGGCGAACCCCTGGTGGGGCAGCGTGCTGATGCCCATCGTGTTCCTGCTGTCTGCGATCGTCTCGGGCATCGCCATGGTGATGCTGGTCTACATCGTGCTGAACCTGCTGCGCAGGGAAAAGATGGACATGCGCTGCCTGGACGAGGTCGGGCTGTTCCTGCTGGTCGCCATGATCGTCGACTTTGCCTTCGAGGGCCTCGAATACATCCACCGCATGTACCAGAGCGAGGAATCGATCAAGATCCTGGGCCAGCTGGTGTCGCAAAGGTTGTTCACCAGCCTGGTCGTCGTGCAGGTGGCGCTCGGCATGCTGCTGCCGCTGCTCATCCTTTCGCTGGTCCGCAGCAAGCGCATCAGCGCGAACATGCGCACGCTGATGTACTTCGGTTCCGTGCTGCTGGTGGAGATCGGAATCTTCGCCATGCGCTGGAACGTCGTGATCGGCGGCCAGGAGTACTCGAAGAGCCTGCGCGGCCTGATGAGCTACAAGATGGAGATGACGGGCATGGAGAGCCTGACGATGGCGATCGTGCTGCTCGCGCTGCCGTTCATCATCCTCACGGTGCTTCACCATCTCCTGCCGACGCGGTGGCTGGAGGAGCACGGCGTGCCCGCTCACTAGGCGGTGCGCCGGCAGCGGCAGCGGTGTGGACGATTCGAAGAGTACCATCGGACTGCGCCGGTCCTCCGGCACGAATCATTCACTGGAGATTCGAGATGAACAGACTATCGTTGTCCCTGCTGTTGGCTGCCTGTGCGCTGCTTGCGGCACCGACCTACGCAGCGGACGTGGCTGCCGGCAAGGCGAAGTACGCGGACGCCTGCGTGGACTGTCACGGCGACGACGGCAAGGGCGACGACAAGGTGCCGGCCATCGCCGGCCTGTCCGTCGAGAAGTTCAACAAGGCGATCCTGGAATTCCAGAACGGCACGCGGACCAAGAGCGCCAAGATGACCAAAGAGGCCAAGAAATTGAGTGCGGCGGACGTCGCGGACCTGGCCGCGTACTGCGCGACGCTCAAATGACCGCCTGAGGCCGCCTCCGGGCGGCTGGGCAAGTCCCACGGCAGTGTGGAAAACCCGATTGGTCGCGCGGGTGCGAACGGTTATGCTTCGCCGCCGCTAGGCATCGTCAAATCACCCGGCCCGGGGGGCCACGCATGATCAGGAATTACGTTTCGGTGATCACCCGCAGCACGCTGAGCATCATCGGCTCGGCGATCGCGACGGCGACCTTTCTCCTCTTCGTCACGTTGTTCCTGATCCAGAACCTGGGCTTCAAGGGCGGTCCGTATCTCGGGATCATCACGTACCTGCTCCTGCCGGCGGTGATGCTGGCGGGACTCGTGCTGGTCCCGGTCGGCATCTGGCGGCAGAACAAGATGGAGCGGGATGCCGCCGCTCACGGCGAGCCGGTCCCGGGCTTGCCGGTCATCGACCTCAACAAGTCGCGGACCCGCAAGGCTCTGCTGACGTTCGGCGCCATGTTGCTGGCGGGCGCCGTGGTGCTGTCGGTCGGCACCTACAAGGGCGTCGAGTACATGGAGTCCGTCGAGTTCTGCGGACAGGCCTGCCACAGCGTCATGGAGCCCGAAGCGACGGCCCACGCGCGCTCGCCACATTCGCGCGTGGCTTGTGCCGACTGTCACATCGGGGCCGGCGCCGACTGGTTCGTGAAGTCGAAGCTGTCGGGCAGCTGGCAGCTGGTCGCGGTGACCTTCAACCTGTACCCGACTCCGATCCCGACGCCGGTGCACAACCTGCGCCCGGCCCGGGAGACCTGCGAGCAGTGCCACTGGCCGACGAAGGAAATCGGCGATCGCACGCAGGTGCGCGTGCACTACGACGAGGACGAGGCCAACACCGAGAAGCACACGGTGCTGCTGGTGAAGGTGGGCGGCCAGCACGGTCGCGGGTCGTCGGGCATCCACTGGCACGTCGATCCGGGCGTATCGATCCGCTACCTGTCGGACGAGACCCGCGAGAAGATCTACGACGTCGAAATGAAGAGCGCCGACGGCAAGGTCAGGCTGTTCAAGTCCGAGGCGGCGGCGCCCAAGGGCGCTGAGTGGCGCACCATGGACTGCGTCGACTGCCACAACCGCCCGGCGCACACCTACCGCCAGCCGGCCTGGGAGGTCGACCTCGCCATGGACCAGGGCGCGATCGACAAGACGCTGCCGTTCATCAAGCGCGAGGGGCTGCGTGCGGTGCAGGTCGAATACCCGTCGCACGAGGCGGCGCGGGACGGCATCTCAGCCGACATCCTGTCGTTCTACAAGAAGAACTACCCGCAGCTGGCGTCGACGCGGGCGGACGACATCCGCAAGGCCGGCCAGGCGCTCGGCGACATCTACTCGTGGAACGTGTTCCCGCAGATGAAGGTCACCTGGGGCACCTACCCGAACCACCTCGGCCACAAGCAGTCGCCCGGTTGTTTCCGCTGTCACGACAAGAAGCACAAGACGACGGACGGGGAGAAGATCCCGAAGAACTGCGACATGTGCCACACGGTGCTGGCTGACGACGAGAAGGATCCTGCAATCCTCTACCAGCTGAGCGGCGAGGAGCCCCCGGCCCCGGCGCCGGCCGCCGATGCGGCGGGTGCGAAGGCGCCATCCGGCACCTGACCGCGGGCGCGATCGCGTCGCAAGTGTGAAGACGGGCCGGCGCAAGCCGGCCCGTCGCTATCCGGGTGTGCGCGGCGGCGGGGGGCTCTTCGCGGAATGCGCGTCGCACCCTGAGCAGTGCGCGCCGCCACCTGCCGCTTTCTCGAGCCGCAGCGCGAGCCGGGACAGCGCGCCACCGGGCTGGCCCGCGCTCGTGGCCGCGACGAACCGGCGGGCCAGCGTGAGGCGCGTGGAGGCCGGGGTCACGGCCCAGACCGCATAGCAGAACGCGGCCGCGACGACGATCGCCACGATGA
Source organism: uncultured Gammaproteobacteria bacterium (assembly GCA_963843985.1). Lineage (GTDB taxonomy): Bacteria > Pseudomonadota > Gammaproteobacteria > Steroidobacterales > Steroidobacteraceae > RPQJ01. The sequence continues at coordinate 367,084 of CAWJMS010000034.1, forward strand.
GCTTCTCGAGCACGATTCAGCCTCCCGGGCCGAGCAATGCGGTCGCCACGCGGTAGGTGACGAACGACGCGAGGTAGGCGAGCGCGAACAGGTAGGCCGCCATCATCAGTGGATAACGCCACGAGTTCGTCTCGCGCTTGACCACGACCAGCGTCGACAGGCACTGCGGTGCGAAGACGTACCACGCCAGCAGCGACAACGCGGTCGCGAGGCTCCAGGTCTGCGCGATCATCGGCACCAGCGCGGTCGACACGTCGTTGCCGCTGTCGGACAGCGCGTACACGGTGCCGAGCGCGCCCACCGCGACCTCGCGCGCGGCGAGCCCCGGCACGAGCGCCAGCGAGATCTGCCAGTTGAATCCAAGCGGCGCGAACACGTGCTCGAGACCGCGGCCGAGCGTGCCCGCGAAACTGTAGACGATCGCCGGACCTTCGGCGCCGGCCGGCGGCGCCGGATAGCTGCTCAGGAACCACAGCACGATCATCATCGCGAGGATGATCGTGCCGACGCGCTGCACGAACACCTTGGTGCGCTCCCACAGGCCGATCAGCAGGTTGTTCAGGTGCGGCCAGTGGTACTCGGGCAGCTCGAGCAGCAGCGGGTGGTAGCTCGAGCGCATCGCGGTCCGCTTCAGCAGGTACGCGACCGCCATGGCCGACACGATGCCCGTGACGTACAGCACGAACAGCACCAGGCCCTGCAGATTGAACGGCCCGACCGGCCGATTCGGAATGAACGCTGCGATCACCAGCGCGTAGACGGGCAGGCGCGCCGAACAGGTCATCAGCGGCGCGATCATGATCGTCGCCATGCGGTCGCGCAGGTTCGGGATGGTGCGCGTCGCCATGATGCCGGGCACGGCACAGGCGAAGCTCGACAGCAGCGGGATGAACGCGCGCCCGGACAGCCCGACGCTGCCCATCAGTCGGTCGAGCAGGTAGGCCGCGCGCGGCAGGTAGCCGCTGTCCTCGAGCGCGAGGATGAACAGGAACAGGATCAGGATCTGCGGCAGGAAGACGAGCACGGTGCCGGCGCCTGCGATCACGCCGTCCGCCAGCAGGCTGCCGAGCAATCCGGTCGGGAGCGCGTGCTGGACAAGCGCGCCGAGCGCGGACATGGCCGACGCGATCAGCGACATCGGCGCCGCCGCCCAGCTGAACACGGCCTGGAAGATGAAGAACAGCACCACCGCGAGGATCAATGGTCCGACGACCGGATGCAGCACGGTCTCGTCGAGGCGCGCGAGCGCGCGCTTGCGCACCGGCTCGCAGTAGCCGCAGACCTTGAGGATGCGCCGCACCTCGCGCTGCGTCTGCTCGATCGCCTCGAACGACGGCTCGTGCCAGGCGACGGCCGGGCGCACGCCGGGGTGCGGCAGGCTCTCGAGCTTGTCGACCAGCGACTGGTGGCCCGCGTGCGTGACCGCGACGGTCTCGACGACCGGCACGCCGAGTTCCTGCTGCAGGCGCTCGCGATCGAGCCGGTAGCCGCGGCTCGCGGCGAGGTCGCTCATGTTCAGCGCGACGACCATCGGCACGCCGAGGTCGCGCAGTTCCAGCACCAGGCGGAGGTTCAGGCGCAGGTTGGTCGAGTCGACGACGCACACGACGAATTCGGGCGCGGGCTCGTCGGCGAGGCGGCCGAGCAGGAAGTCGCGGGTGATCGCCTCGTCGAGCGTCGTGGGCGTGAGGCTGTACGCGCCGGGCAGGTCGAGCACCTTGTACAACCGGTGTCGTGCCGGGCCGACAAACGAGCCTTCCTTGCGCTCGACGGTGACGCCCGCGTAATTCGCGACTTTCTGCCGGCTGCCGGTCAGCCGGTTGAACAGCGCGGTCTTGCCGCAGTTGGGCACGCCCACCAGCGCGAGACGCATCGGGTCGAGCAGGGGGGCTTGGGCGGTCACGGTCTCAGCGCGCTTCGAGGTCGACGAAGACGGCTCCCGCTTCACGCCGACGCAGTGCAAACGTGGTGTTGCCGACGCGGACCGCGATGGGATCGCGGCCCGGCCAGATCTCCTCGATCACCTCGATCGGTTCGCCCGGCACGAAACCGAGTTCGAGCAGGCGACGGCTGACGGTCGACTGGGCTTCGTCGCCGAGGCTCTGGTCGTCGTCCTGCACGCGTGTGACCACGCCGCGGTCACCTTTGCGCAACGCAGCCAGACTGACAGGGAGCATGGTGTCCAGATTCTAGGTATTTCGGAGACGACAGTCTCGGCTTAATGAGAGTCGTTCGCAACACGGTTAACCCATAGCGGCGTCGTGCCATACCCTTAGCTGGTCGCGGTCCGGATCGAATGCAGGAATGGGTTGTTTGTACAACAAAGCAGTGTACAAAAGATATACAGCTTAATCTATGCTCATGTCGATCGAATGACCGGGACGCACTACGGACCCGTCCCGAGCCCGACCGCAGGTCACTGCCATGACGCATTCCGAGATCGAGCGGGCCACCGGCATGCCGCTCAGCACCGGGAAGACCCGGCTGCGCCGCGGCCTGATCCAGGTGCGCGAGTGGATGGGTGTCGGCGCCGGGGTGCAATTGGAGCCTGCTGCGACCTGAGTAGAATCGGCCGATGCGCTCGATACCCGGCCGGACTTCCGCGTCGCAACGCGTCACCCCCGACGACGCAGCCCATGCCGTATTGATGGTCCGGCCGGCGCATTTCGGCTGGAACCCCGAGACGCAGGCCAGCAACGCCTATCAGCGCAACGATCCGTCGGCGGCCTCCACGGCGGCCGCGCGCGGGCGCGAGGAGTTCGACGCCCTTGCCGTGGCGCTGAGTGAGGCTGGCGTCGCCGTGCACGCGCTCGACGAGCGCCCGGCGCCGGTGTGCCCCGACGCCGTCTTTCCGAACAACTGGGTGAGCTTTCATCGGGACGGCACGGTCGTGCTCTATCCCATGCAGGCGCCGAGCCGCAGGCGCGAGCGGCGCCTGGATCTGTTGCTGCAACTGGAGCAGGCCGGCGGCTACGAGGTGCGCAGGCTGGTCGACCTGACGTATTTCGAGGCGCGGGGTGCATTCCTCGAAGGCACCGGCAGTCTCGTGCTCGATCGCAGCGCCCGGGTCGCCTATGCGTGCCTCTCGCCGCGCACTCATGCCGCGCCGCTGCGCGAATTCTGCGACGAGCTGGGCTACGAGCCGGTCGCCTTCGCCGCGAGCGACCCAGCGGGGCGGCCCGTCTATCACACCAACGTCGTGCTTTCGGTCGGTCCGTCGGTCGCGGTCGTCGCCGCGGACAACCTGCTCGCGTCGGATCGCGGACGCATCGTCGAGCGACTCGCGCGGCCGGGTCGCGTGGTCGTCGCGATCGATCGCGACCAGACTGCCGCCTTCGCGGCGAACGTGCTCGAACTGCGCGGCGAGGCGGGCTCGAGCGTGCTTGCGACGTCGGCCAACGCCGCGCAAGCCGTCTCCGACGCCGACTGGCGCAGGATCCACACGGTGATCGATCACGTGGTGAGTGTCCCGATCCCGACCATCGAGGCGCTGGGCGGCGGTTCCGTCCGCTGCATGCTCGCCGAAGTGTTTCTGCCGCGGAGGCCGACCCGATGACCAAGCAGCCGTTGCCGACCGGTCCCGACCTTGCCCGCGCGCTCGTCGGCGCGTGGCGCCTGGTCAGCTGGCGGATCGAGTATCCCGGGTCCGCCCGCGCGACCGAACCCTTCGGCCCGGCGCCGGAAGGGCTGATCCTGTACACCGCGGATGGCTACATGTCCGCGGCGATGCAGCGTCCCGCCCGCCCGCGCCTGTCGCGCGAGAACCTCGCGACGGTCGCCGACGCCGAAAAAGCCGCGGCATTCGTTTCGTACCTGCAGTACTCGGGTCACTGGCGCGTGTCGGGCTCGGACGTGCACCACGTGATCGAGCTGGCGATGAACCCGAACCTGCTCGGCACGCGGCAGGTGCGCGGCGCCGTCCTCCACGACGACGAACTCGAATTGCGCGCCACCGAGCCGCTCGAAGGCGCCGCGGGCGTGCGGCTGCACCGGATCCTGTGGCGCCGCGCACGGCCGCACGAGACCTAGGCCGCCCGCGCGAGCCGCGTCCCGAAGGCGTGCGCGTGCGGATGCTAGAATCCGCCGCGCTCCGGAGGTGACCTGAATTGCTGGAACTCGGCGTCAAGACCCTGCTCGCCTATCTGCTCGGCTCGATCCTCGGCAGCCTCGTGATGGGCCGCCTGCGCGGCGTCGACATCCGCGAGCAGGGCAGCGGCAATGCCGGTGGCACCAACGCGCTGCGCACCCAGGGCTGGCGCTTCGCGCTCGGCGTGATCCTGATCGACGTGGGCAAGGCCTTCGTCGCCGTCGGGCTGGCTGCCCGGCGCGTCGCTGCCGTTCGTCGGCATCGACCCGGCGCCAGACTCCCGCTGGCTCACTGTCGCGTGCGCCGCGGCCGTCGTGATCGGCCACGTCTATCCGGTGTGGTACGAATTCCGCGGCGGCAAGGGCGCTGCGACGTTGATCGGCGCCGTTGCGGTGCTCGCGCCGATCGCGCTGCTGCCGGTGCTCGGCGTGTGGCTCGCGGTCGTCATGCTGACCGGCTACGTCGGCCTCGGCACGATGCTCGGCGCCGCCGCCTTGCCGGTGTATTTCGCGCTGGCGCAGCCGGCCGATCCGGCCTGCGTCGTGTTCGGGCTCGCCATGGCGGCGTTCGTGGCCTACACGCACCGCTCCAACATCGCGCGCATGCGCCAGGGTGTCGAGAATCGCGCGAAGCGGCTGTGGCTGCTGCGGCCGCGATGATCCCGACGCGCCGCCGCCTGATCGCGCTGCTCGCGGACGGCGCGCTGCATTCGGGGGTTCAGCTCGCCGCCGAGCTCGGCGTCTCGCGTGCCGCCGTCTGGAAGCAGGTGGCCGACATACGCTCACTGGGCATCGACGTGCAGAGCCTCGACCGGCGCGGCTACCGGCTGCCGGCGCGCATCGAGTTGATCGACGACGAGCGCATCCGTGCGATCGCCGTCGCCGAGCGCTGGCCGCTCGAGTGCGAACTCGAGTCGCTGTTCGAGATCGATTCGACCAACGACTATCTCTACGCGGCGGCCGCGCCCGCGCCCGGGCATGCGCGCCTCGTGTTTGCGGAGTGGCAACGCGCGGGCCGCGGCCGGCGGGGTCGCGCCTGGCTGGCGCCGTTCGGTTCCGGGCTGACGTTCTCGATCGGCTGGACTTTCGCCGACATGCCGGCCGATCTCTCCGCGCTCAGTCTGGTGATGGGCGTGCAGGTCGTGTGCGGCCTGCGGCGGCTCGGCGCCGCGGCAGGCGAGCCTGAAGTGGCCGAACGACATCGTCGTGCAGGGACGCAAGCTCGGCGGGCTGCTGACGCAACTGCGCTCGGAGGCAGGCGGTCCTGCCTACGTCGTCGTCGGACTCGGGCTGAACCTCGACCTGCCGCCGGCGGCGCGCGCCGCGATCGATGCTCCAGGCGTCGTGCCGGTCTGCGACCTGCGCGAGGCCCTGGAGGGTGCGGCGCCCGAACGCAATCGCACCGCCGCGAGCGTGTCCTCGGCGATGCTCGCGGGTCTCGCGCGGTTCGCGCGCGATGGGTTTGCGCCATTTGCCGCCGAATGGGACGCGCTCGATTCGCTGCACGGCGCAGCCGTCCGCATCGTGCAGGGCAGCGGCGCAATCGAGGGCACGGCGCGCGGCGTCGATCCGGACGGAGCGTTGCGCCTCGAGCGCGACGGTCGCATCGAGCGCTACGTGTCCGGCGACGTCAGCTTGCGCGCTGCGGTCGAGGACGGCGCGCGGTGATCCTGCTCGTCGACATCGGCAATTCGCGAGTCAAGTGGTCCGTGCTCGACGCCGGGGCACTCGCCCCGCAGCGGGCCGCCGCGCATGCGGGATGGTCGGACGACGACTGGCGCCGCGAATTGTTCACGGCGCCGGGCATCCGTCGCGTCGTCGTCGCGTCGGTGGCGGGCCCGGAATGTGTCGACCGTCTGCGGGCAGCCGCAAGCGCGTATCCCGGCTGCGACGTGCAGGTCGTCGTGACCAGCGGCGAGGCCGGCGGCGTGCGCAACGCCTATCCCGAGCCGCGGCTGCTCGGCGTCGATCGCTGGCTCGCGGTCATCGCCGCACATCGCCTCACGCGCGCCGCGTGTTGCGTCGTCGACGTCGGCACGGCGGCGACGATCGACGCAGTCACGGCGGATGGACGGCATCTTGGCGGATTCATCGTGCCGGGCCCGGGCCTGATGGTCGCTTCGCTGCTGCACGGGACCCGCGATCTCGAGTCGCACAGCGCCGCCAGCGCGGATGATGGCGGCTCGCTGTTCGCCAACAACACGCGCGACGCGATCGAGCGCGGCGCGGTCGTGGCGCTGGCGGCGCTCGCCGAGCGGTCGGCCCAGGATCTGGAACGGATCACCGGCGCGGCCTCGAGCCTGCTGGTGACCGGAGGCGCCGCCCCGCTCGTGTTGCCCTATCTGCGCTGCGCTGTCCAGTACATCCCGGATCTGGTGCTGCAGGGGCTGGCTGTGGTGGCAACCCATTGAAAACGAAGCGGTTCGCCTTGAACGGCCCGAACACCGAACCGTCGGTCCCGCAAGGCGGATGCTCCGCAGGTCGTTGCGGAATGTCCGACATGCGCGGCGATAAGCGGCCGGTATCATTGCTGCTGATCTTTCAGGGGTCCAACCGGGCCCCGGTACCGGTAGGACCTGGAGGTAACGATGAAAATGTCCCGTTTGTTGGTCGTAAGCGCGTCCGTGTTGGCCATCGCGAGCTGGGCCGGTTCGGCCCATGCCGACGCGGCCGCGGGCAAGGCAAAGTTCGCCGAGGCCTGCTCGGAATGCCATGAAGTCGGCGACTTCGAAGGCGACAAGGCTGCCGACCTGACGGCCTCGATCAAGAAGATCGTGGCCGGCGGCAACATGGAGAACGGCAAGCCGCACAAGAAGGCATTGAAGCTGTCGGACGCCGAGATCGCCGATCTCGCTGCCTACATGGCCGCGGGTAAGTAAGGCTGCGCTCGTCTTGACGCGCAAGGCCCGTCCCGCAAGGGACGGGCCTTTGCATTTGGATTTGGCTAACATGCCGGCCGTGTCCACTGGGGGTGCCAGACGTTGCGCGCTTTGTTCCTGATGCTGCTGCTCGCGAACCTGCTGTTGCTGGCGTGGGCGATGTGGATTGCGCCGCCGGCGCCGCTCGCGGGCATGGCCACACCGAGTGCGCCGGATCGACGCGCGATCCGGCTGCTGCGTGAAGCGCCATCCGCAGCGGGCCCGGCGCAGGCGGCATCCGCGCCGGCGGGACAGGCCGAGGCCGACTGCGTCAGCGCCGGGCCGTTCCTCGAGCGCGCGCAGGCCGAAGTGGCGGCGAGCCAGCTGCAGAGGCTCGGCTTCACTTCGCGATTGCGTGCGGCGAACGACGAGATTCGCGTCGGCCAATGGGTGAGGGTGCCGAATCTTGCGACGGCCGAGGATGCGGCCAATGCGCTCGCCGCGTTGAAGGCCGCCGGTCTGGCCGACGCCGAGATCGTTCGCGAGAATCCCCCGTCCAACACCGTGTCGCTCGGAGTGTTCGGCGAGCCGGTCCGCGCGGCGCAAGTCGTCGAGCTGGCCCGCAAGGCCGGCTTCACGCCGGAGGTGAGCGATCGCACCCGGACCGCGAACGTCTTCTGGCTCGACGTCGACAGGCTGCAGAACGGCAGCCTGCCGGGTCTCGAGGCGCTCGGCGCGCGGACCGCGGATGCGGCGCCGCCGCTGGAGTTGCGCACGTGCCCTGCGGGCCCGGCACCGGCCGGGTAGAATTCCGGCGCGGGCCGGCTTAGCTCAGCTGGTAGAGCAACGGTTTTGTAAACCGTGGGTCGGGGGTTCGATTCCCTCAGCCGGCACCACGTCCCGCGGATCGCGGCCGATACACGCGGCCTGTGGAAACGGCATGTTGCATCGAGTCTGCCTGCTGGCATCGCTGCTGCTGATCACCCGGGTGCTTCACGCCGACGCGGTGACGGCGATGCCCGTGGCCGGCCCGGTGCGGCCGAACGTCATCCTGATCCTGACCGACGACGAGGACTGGAAGGCCCACGAATACCTTCCGCAGGTGCGCCGCCTGCTCGAGGAGCGAGGCGCCACGTTCAGCAATTACTTCGTCGGTTATTCGCTGTGCTGCCCGAGCCGCGCGAGCATCCTGCGTGGGCAATACCCGCACAATACCGGCGTGCTTGGCAATCATCCGCCCGACGGCGGTTTCGAGCGCTTCTACCGGCAGGGCCTCGAGTCGTCGACGCTCGCCACCTGGCTGCACGAGCGCGGTTACTACACGGCGCTCGCCGGCAAGTACCTGAACGGGTACGGCTCGGGCAAGCTCGCCGGCGGCGCGGCGCACGTCCCGCCGGGCTGGACCGACTGGTTCGCGCTGGCCGAGCCGTCCGGCTATTTCAACTACCGGATCAGCGACGGCGGCCGGGCGCTCGAGTTCGGTCACGCCGATGCCGACTACCTCACCGACGTGCTTGGCACCCATGCCATCGCGGTCATCCGCGAGGCGCACCGTGCGCGGCAGCCGCTGTTCCTCTACCTCGCGCCCAAGGCGCCACACCTGCCTGCCGAGCCGGCCCCGCGCCACCGCGACCTGTTCGACCGTGTGGAGCTGCCGCGCGGCGCCTCGTTTGACGAAGACGACGTCAGCGACAAACCGGCCCCGATCCGCAACCGGCCGCGACTGTCGGCGCTCGACCTGCTGCACATGCAGACGACGTATCGCAAGCGACTGCGATCGTTGCAGTCGGTCGACGAAATGGTCGAGGCGATCGTCGACGAGCTGGGCGAACTCGGCGAGCTCGACAGGACGTACATCCTCTACACGTCGGACAACGGCTGGCACATGGGTGAGCACCGGCTCGGCCGGGCAAGAACACGCCCTACGAGGAGGACATCCGCGTGCCGCTGGTCATCCGCGGCCCCGGCATTGCGCCCGGCACGGTCATCTCGCAGCTCGCGCTCAATTCCGACCTGGCGCCCACCATCGCGGAACTTGCGGGAGCCAGCACACCAGCCTTCGTCGACGGGCGCTCGCTCATTGCGCTGTGGCGCGGCGGGGCCCCGGTCTGGCGCAGTTGCCTGATGGTGCAGCGCGGCGCGAACGCCGACGTCCAGGCCGACGAAGGCGACGAGTTGCATTCGCCCTGGGGGTTCCACGCGCTCAGGACCGCCCAGTACCTGTACGCCATCTGGTCCAACGGCGACCGTGAGCTCTACGACCTGCTGGCGGATCCGTCCGAACTGCGCAACCTGGCGGGCAGCGCGGATCCGGTCCTGATCGGCCAGATGGCGGGCCGGCTCGAGGCGCTCGCGAAGTGCCGGGGAGCCGAGTGCCGTCGGCTCGAGGACGTCCCGCTGGCCGGGTCCTGACCGTCCCGCATTGACACCCCTGGACCGCCCTGTGTCAGGATCGCGGTTCTGCCGCCTGAATGCTTGCACGAGTTAGGAGCGCGCCATGGCTCTCTGGAAAGATTCCGTCAAAGACAACCCCACCCCTGCAGGTGAAGCAATGAACACGAACCCCGAGCCCATCGTTCGACCGACGGTCGCGCCCGTCCCGACGCCCGAGCCGATCCGCCGCGCGCCTGCTTCGTCCGGCGCCGCCAAGGAGTCGCTGATCGCGGCCGACGTCACGATCGAAGGCAAGATCGAAGGCGCCGGCCACGTCCGCATCGCCGGCCGCTTCAAGGGCGACGTCAACGTCGAGGGCAACGTCACGATCGAGCAGGGCGCCCACGTCACCGGGCAGATCGCCGCGGCGACCGTGATCGTGAGCGGCGAGGTGCACGGCAACATCAGCGCCAGCCAGCGCGTCGAGCTGCTCGAAACCGGCGTGATCAACGGCGACGTCAAGGCGGCGGTGCTGACGGTCGCGGCGGGTTCGCGGATGCGCGGCAACGCGGACTTCGGCTGGGCCGACAAGGGACCGGGCTCGAAGTGACCGCCGGCCCGGGCTGACCGATGCTGCCGGGACGGGCCACGTCCGCGACGGTGGGGCGCACGCGCACGTGCCCCCACTGCAAGGCCACGATCCTCGAAAGCGCGGCCATCTGCCCGCAGTGCAAGCACCACCTCAAGTTCGGCGCGGCGGCCGTCGCCGCACAGGCGCGACCCGGCGTGTCGGCTTTCAAGGTCGAGGGCACGCTGCAGCACGCGGCCGGCGGGGGCGACTGGGAGTACTCCGTCGTCCTCAGCATCCGCAACGATCGTGGCGAGGAAATCTCCCGGCAGGTCGTCGGCGTCGGCGCGCTGCGACCGGCGGAGTCGCGGACGTTCACGCTGTCCGTCGACGTGGTGAAGCCGGGCGGCGGCAAGCCATGATTGGCAAGCTGGTGTCGCGTTTTGCCGCCGGCCTGCGTTTCCCGACGCTCTTTACGGTCTGCGCGGCGCTGTTCCTGGCCGACCTGTTCGTTCCCGACGTGATTCCGTTCGCCGACGAGATCCTGCTCGCGCTGCTCACCTTGCTGGTCGGGGCTTTCCGCAAGCGCGGCGGGGCCCCGGCGGCGTCTGCCGGCGCCCAGGGCGGCTGAACGCCGCCGACGTACGGGCGGTACGGGGCCCCGTCCGCGCATGTACCTATTTCGTTGCATGGCCGAGGTTTGCGAGTCTGAGACTCATTCCGGAACCCCGTCCGGGGGGAGAACGCCCACATGTGCCTCGCCGTGCCGATGAGGATCCAGTCCGTCGATGGCTTCAACGCCGTGTGCGAGGCGAAGGGCATCGAGCGCGAGATCAGCCTGTTCATGCTGCAGGGCGACGACGTGCAGCCCGGGGACCACGTGCTCGTGCACGTGGGCTACGCGATCCAGAAGATCAGCGAGGAAGAGGCGCGCTCGACGTGGGACCTCTTCGACGAGGTCCTCGAGCATGCATGAGCTCGCGGTCTGCCAGGCGTTGATCGAGCAGGTCGAGCGCGTCGCGCGCGACCACGATGCGCGGCGCGTCATCTCGATCGTCATCTGCGTCGGGCCGCTGTCGGGCGTGGAGCCCAAACTGCTGGAGCACGCGTATCCGCTCGCCGCCGCCGGCACGGTCGCCGAGTTCGCGTCGCTGGTCGTCGAGACCGAGCCGGTGCGAGTGCGCTGCCGCACCTGCCAGGCCGAGACCGACGCGTTGCCGAATCGGCTGGTCTGCGCCAGGTGCAGCGACTGGCAGGTGGACGTCACCTCGGGCGAGCAGATGCTGCTGAAGCGCGTCGAAATCGAGACGGCCGAGGCGCCGGTCCACTAGTCTTCCGAACCCGGAGCAAGCGACGATGTGCCGCGATTGCGGATGTTCACTCGGACCGGCGGCGACCCGCGCGCCGCTGGCCGCCCACCATCCCGCTCCGGCCGGGCGCCCGGCCGGTCAGATCGAATCGATCGAGCTGATCACCGCGATCCTCAGCGAGAACGATCGCGTCGCCGCGCACAATCGCACGCACTTCGACGAGCACGGCGTGCTCGCGATCAACCTGATGTCGTCGCCCGGTTCGGGCAAGACCTCGCTGCTCGAGGCGACGATCAAGGCGCTCGGCGGGCGAGTTGCGCGATCGCCGTGATCGAGGGCGACCTCGCCACCGAGAACGACGCGCGACCGCATCCGCGCCTGCGGCGTGCCGGCCGTGCAGATCACGACCGGCAACGCGTGCCACCTCGATGCGCAGATGGTGCACGACGCGCTGCACGACCTGCCGCTCGCCGGACTCGACATCCTGTTCGTCGAGAACGTCGGCAACCTCGTCTGCCCGGCGAGCTTCGATCTCGGCGTGCATCGCAACGTCACGCTGCTGTCGGTGCCCGAGGGCGACGACAAGCCGGCGAAGTATCCGGTGATGTTCCGCGGCGCGGATCTCGCGCTGATCACCAAGACCGACCTGCTCGCCTACATCGACGAATTCCAGCCCGCGCGCGCGCGCGCCTCGCTGCGCGCAGGTCGGTTACGCCGGCCAGGTGATCGAGCTGACCCGGCGCGGCGGCGAGGGTTTCATGGCGTGGCTGGCGTGGCTGCGGGCCGAGTCCGCGGCGCTGCGCCGGCCCGCCGCAACCGGGGGGTAATGCCATGACGACCGGTGCCGAATGGCTGGAGCGCATCCGCGCGCTGCCGCTGCCCGCGAACATCAAGGTCATGAACGTCTGCGGCGGCCACGAGCGTTCGATCACGACCGCCGGGCTGCGCAAGGCGATCCCGTCGAACATCGAGCTGGTGCCGGGACCCGGCTGTCCGGTGTGCATCTGTCCCGAGGAGGACATCTACGAGGCGATCCAGCTCGCGCTGCACGAGCACGTGATCCTGGTCGCGTACGGCGACATGCTGCGCGTGCCGGTCAATGCGCCGAAGAGCGAGCCGCGCTCGCTCGAGCAGGCGAAGGCGGCGGGCGGCGACGTGCGCCCGATCGCGAGCCCGCTCGAGGCGGCGAGCATCGCGAACGCCAACCCGGATCGCACGGTCGTGTTCCTCGCGGCCGGCTTCGAGACGACGACCGCGCCCGCGGCCGCGCTGCTGGCGCAAGGCGCGCCGGACAACCTGATGTTCCTGATGTCCGGCCGGCGCACGTGGCCGGCCGTGAAGCTGCTGCTCGATTCCGGGCAACCCGGACTTCGAGGCGCTGATCGCGCCGGGGCACGTGTCGACGGTCATGGGACCCGAGGAGTGGGAGTTCGTTCCGCGCGATCACGGCACTGCCGACGGCCGTGGCGGGTTTCCAGCCGGACTCGCTGCTCGCCGCGCTGTACTCGGTGCTGCGCCAGAAGATCGAAGGCCGCTGCTTCCTCGACAACTGCTACCCGCAGGTGGTGCGGCCGGGCGGCAACGCCACGGCGCAGCGCTACATCGAGCGAGACGATGGACGTCGTCGCCGGCAACTGGCGCGGCATCGGAGCGATTCCCGAACTCCGGGTTACGTGTTGAAGCCGCACCTGGCGGCGCACGACTCGCGCGTGCAGCTGCCTTCGTACACGCGAGATGGCGCGCAAGCGCGCCGGGCAGATGCCGCCAGGCTGCGATTGCGCGAAGGTCGTGCTCGGCCGGATCTATCCGAACGAGTGCCGCCTGTACGGGCAGGCCTGCACGCCGCGCCACCCGATCGGCCCGTGCATGGTGTCGGACGAGGGCGCCTGCCGCATCTGGTGGGCGAACGGCGTGCGCGACAACGCCTGGTCCGGTCGCAAGGCTGCGGGCGCCGCATCCTGAGCGCAAGACGCGTGCTGCTGACCGGCCGCGTGCAGGGGGTCGGGTTCCGCCCCTTCGTGTACCGGCTTGCCCACGAACTGCGGCTTGACCGGCTCGTGCGCAACCTGCGCGGCGACGTCGAAGTCGTCGTGGCCGGCGCCGGAGCCCGCGCTCGACGCATTCGTCCGCGGACTGGTCGAGCGCGCGCCGCCGCTGGCGCGGCCCGTCGTGCGCAGCGTGGAGCCGCACGCGCTGCCGCGTCGAGCGCCGGATTCGCGATTGCGCCGAGCAGCGCGGCGCTTGCAGCCGCAGATCTCGGTGCCGCCGGATTTCTTCGCCTGCGCCGACTGCCTGGCCGAACTCGCCGACCCGCGCGATCGCCGCTATCGTTACCCGTTCATCAACTGCACGCAGTGCGGCCCGCGCTACACGCTGATCGAGTCGCTGCCCTACGACCGGCCCAATACCACGCATGGCGGGCTTCGCGCTCTGTGCGGCCTGCCGGCGCGAGTACGACGATCCGCTCGACCGGCGCTTCCACGCCGAGCCGATCGCCTGCCCGGCGTGCGGCCCGCACCTGCGCTACGTCGCGACCGGCGCGGCAGCGAGTCGATGACGATGCGAGCAGCGCTCGCGGCCGCCGTCGCGGAACTGCGCGCCGGGACGCATCGTCGCGGTGCAGGGCATCGGTGGCTACCACCTGCTCTGCGATGCGTTCAATCCCGAGGCCGTCGCGCGACTGCGCGCTCGCAAGCATCGCCCGGACAAGCCGCTGGCGGTGATGTTTCCGTGGGCCGGCGCCGACGGTCTCGCCGCAGCCGGCGCCGTGCGTCGACATCGAGCCCGCTGAACGCGCCGCGCTGCTCGATCCCGGCGCGACCGATCGTGCTGGTGCGGCAGCGGCCGGATGCGCGCTGGCCCCGGCATCGCGCCGGGCCTGAGCGAGGTCGGCATGTTCCTGCCGTACAGCCCCGCTGCACCAGTTGCTGCTGGCCGCGATGGGCGGGCCCGCTCGTCGCGACGTCCGGCAACGTCAGCGGCGAGCCGGTGCTGACCGATCCGCGGACGCCGAGTACGCGGCTGGCCCGGTCGCCGATGCGTTCCTGCACCACGACCGGCCGATCGTCCGTCCGGCGGACGATTCCGTGCTGCGCGTGATCGCGGGCCGCGCGCGACCGATCCGCCTGGGCGCGGCGTCGCGCCGCTCGAGCTGGAACTGCCGCGACCCGTGCCCGAGCCGGTGCTGGCCGTCGGCGGCCACCTGAAGGTCACGCGTCGCGCTCGCCTGGGACCGGCGCGTCGTCGTGTCGCCGCACATCGGCGACATGGGCACGCTGCGCAGCGAGCAGGTGTTCGCGCAGGTCACCGCGGACCTGCAGCGGCTCTACGACGTGCGCGCGGAGCGCATTCGTGTGCGATGCGCATCCCGGCTACGCGACGACGCGCTGGGCGCAGGCGGCCGGCCTGCCCGTCGAGGCCGTGCTGCATCACCACGCGCACGCGTCGGCGCTCGTCACCGAGCACGGAATCGGCGAGACGGCGATCGGTGTTTGCCTGGGACGGCGTCGGCCTCGGCGCGGATGGGACGCTCTGGGGCGGCGAGACGTTCGTCGGCCGCGCCGGCGCCTGGCGAGCGCGTCGCCAGCCTGCGGCCGTTCCGGCTGCCCGGCGGCGACAAGGCGGGCCGCTCGCCCTGGCGCAGTGCTGCGGCGCTGTGCTGGGAAGCGGGCGTGGCGTTGCCGTTCGAGCCGCCGGACCCGATCGTGCGGGCGGCCTGGGAGCAAGGGCGTCAATGCTCCGCAGACGAGCGCCGTCGGGCGCGTGTTCGATGCCGCGGCGGCGCTGGTGCTCGGGCGTCCGGGAGACGAGCTTCGAGGGCCAGGGGCCGATGTGGCTGGAGGCGATCGCCGCGGCCTCGGGCGCGTTTCCCTCGCTGCCGATCGCGCCCGACGGTTCCGGCCTCGCGCGGATCGACTGGGCGCCGCTGCTGCCGCACCTGCGCGGACGCCGGGCGCAAGCCGCCGACCGCGCGGCGGCGCTGCACCTGGCGCTGGTCGATGCGATCGCGAGGGTCTGCGAGACGGCAGCGGGCCCGCACCGGCGCCGAGGTCGTCGGGACTGACCGGCGGCGTGTTCCAGAACCGGCGACTCAGCGAACTCGCGCTACGCGGCGCTCGAGCCGCGCGGATTCCGCGTGCTGCTGGCGGAACGCGTGCCCTGCAACGATGGCGGCCTCAGCTACGGCCAGGTCGTCGATTTTCTCGGTCGAAACGTCTAGACTGCCGCGATGCTCTGGTTCGAACGTCCCTTCCTGACGATCCTGCAGCACGAGTACTCCGCGGCCATGCATTTTGCCGAGGACGACGCGTCCGACGTGATGCCCGCTGCCGCCGGCCGGGCCCTGCCAATTGTACGTGCACATCCCGTTCTGCGAGGTGCTGTGTCCGTTCTGCTCGTTCCACCGGGTGCGTTACGTGACGCATCGAAGACCCGGCGGTACTTCGACTGCGCTGCGCCGCGAGATACGGCTCTACCACGACCTGCGGCTTTCGCTTCACCGACGTCTACGTCGGCGGCGGCACGCCGACGGTGATGCCGACGAACTGCTCGAGACGCTCGCCCTGGTCCGCGGCCTCTCGCCCGATCCGCGCGATGTCGATCGAGACCAACCCCAATCATCTGCGATCGACGTCGCGCTGCAGCGCTATCGCGACGCGGGCGTCACGCGGCTGTCGGTCGGCGTGCAGAGCTTCGACGACGGCCTGCTCGCGCAGCATGGACCGCGCTGGAGAAGTACGGCAGCGGGGACGTCATCCGCGAGCGGCTGGCCGCGGCGCACGGAAGTCTTCCCGACGCTGAACGTCGACATGATCTTCAACCTGCCCGGGCAGAGTCTCGCGATGCTCGAGACGCGACCTCGCGACGCTGCGCGAGCTGCAGGTCGACCAGGTGTCGTTCTATCCGCTGATGACCGCGCCGACCGCGCGTCGCAAGATGGAAAAGAGCATGGGTCGCAGCGACCCGGCCTGCGACACGACATGTACGAGCGCATTCTCGATCGGCTGCATGCCGCGAGTACCGCGCCTCGTCCGCATGGTGCTTCTCGCGCGGGCGCGACGGCATGTATCGACGAGTACATCGTCGACCAGGAGGACTACGTCGGGCGTCGGCAGCGGCGCTTTCAGCTACGTGAACGGTGCGATGTACTCGACCACGTTCTCGATGAATCAGTACCGCCGCCGCGTCGAGGGCGGCCAGAGCGCCATCACCCAGCGGCAAGCAGCTCGACGCTGAAGGAGCGCATGCGCTACGACTTCCTGGTCCGGCTGTTCGGCCGCGAGCTGCCCCGCGATTACCTGCGTCGCAAGCTACGGGCGCGCGTTCTGGCTGCGGATGGCGCCCGAGTTGCTCGCGATGCGGCTGGTCGGCGCGACGCGCCACGATGCGGACGCTATCCGCCTCACGCCGCCGCGGCATGTACTGCTGGGTGCTGATGATGGCGGAGTTCTTCAACACCGTGAACGTCCTGCGCGAGCAGATGCGCCTGAATATCCGTGCGGAACTCGATGCGTGTGCGCGGCTCGCGGGCCCATTGACCCTTGCGACAGTCGCGAGCGGGTCGCGCGGGAGCTGAACGTGACGATGCAGGACACACCATCTCGCTCGCGCACGGCAACGGCGGTCGCTACATGCGCGAGCTGATCGAGCGAGGTCTTCGCGCAGCCATCTGCGCGGTTCCGTATCTCGACACCGACGCCGACGCCGTCGCTCTGCCCTGGGACGGTGCGGAGGGCGAGCTCGTCTTCACGACCGATGGCTTCACCGTGCAGCCGCTGGAATTTCCTGGCGGCAACATCGGCTCGCTGGCCGTGCACGGCACGACCAACGATCTGGCGGTGGCGGGCGCAGTGCCGCGCTACCTGAGCCTCAACGCCTTCATCGAGGAAGGCTTCGACATCGCAACGCTCGATCGCCTCATCGCGAGCCTGGCACAGCGCCGCGGCGGAGCTCGAGGTACAGGTCGCGGCGGGCGACACCAAAGTACTGCCGCGGGGTACGGGCGGCGGGCTGTACCTCGCGACGACCGGTATCGGAGTGCGGCCGCGCGGTCTGTCGCTCGGCATGCAAAACATCCGCGAGGGGGATACGGTGCTGGTGAGCGGTCCGGTCGGCGACGCACGGCATAGCGGTGCTGCTCGCGCGCGAGCAGTTCGGCTTGCGCGGGGATCTGCTTTCCGACGCCGCGAGCGTGCTGCCACTGACGCTGGCGTTGCGCGACCTGCCCGGGCTGCACTTCATGCGGGACCCGACGCGCGGCGGTCTCGCCACCGTGATGCACGAGATTGCGCACACGACGCGAGTGGGCGTTAGTCTCGTGGAAGAGGCGATGCCCGTGCAGGACCCGGTCCGCTCGGTCTGCGAGATGCTCGGCTACGATCCTTACTATCCTGGCGTGCGAGGGCCGCGTGGTCGCGGTCGTCGCGGCAGATTGCGGCGCGACCGCGCTCGCACGCTGGCAGGCTTTGCCATCAGGCAGTGCCGCCGCCATCATCGGTCGCATGGGCGGCGCGCAGCCGGGCCGCGTGGCTGTCGCGACGACGCTGGGCGGCGAACGCTACCTGGAAGAGCTCGAGGACGATCCGCTGCCGCGCATCTGTTGATCGCACCTCTCCCGCTTGCGGGAGAGGTCGCGCAATGCGCGGGTGAGGGTCAGCCGCCCGCGAACAGCGGGTTCACGTCCATGTAGATCTGGTAGCGGCCGATCTTGCCGCCGCGGAACTGGAACACGTCGACGAACGGCAGCGTGACCGTGCTGCCGTCGAGCACGTGTATAGGTCACCGAGGCCTTCACAGGCGGCGCTCGTCGCGTCTTCCCAGGCCCGGTCGTCAGCTGATGCTGACTGCGGCGGATCATCCCGAAGAATCCCGACACCGCGGCGCCAATGTCCGCGTGCCCGACGGCGGCCGGCGCGTTGCCGAACACGAACTCGCCGTCGGCGGCCAGGTATGACAGGAATTTCGTTCGTGTCCTTGGCGTCGATCGCGGCGAACAATTCGTTCCACCATTCGATCGAAGGCATGCGTGCGCTCCTGCGGCGAGTGACTGTGTGCCGATGCCGGTTCGCGGCGTGCGCGAATCTTGCCACGTGATCGGCGCCGTCGTCAGCGAAGAAACAGATTCGCCGTCGCCGGACGTGCGACGTCACGTCGCTGCTCGCCGCGCACCTGCGCAATCAGCAGTTGTGCGTAGCCGCAACAAAAAGCATTCGCATGCGCGACGACGCGCGAGGGCGTGATGTGATCAATGCGAGATGAAAAGGTTCCCGGACTTCGGATATCCGAGGTTACTGGCGAGTAACAGCGTCCCTAGTATGCGACACGAGTTTCCAGAGGCGGTTTTTCCAGAACCAAATCGAATGCTCGATTTCGGCCGCATTGTTTAGGGAGTCAACCATGAGACTTGCATCACTGTCCGGCATCGCGCGCGTCGCGACGCCGATCATTGCGCTGCTCGTGCTGGGTGCTGGAGTCGCCGGCTGTTCCGGTGACGACGGCAAGACCGGCGCGACAGGGCCCACCGGCGGCACGGGCGGGACGGGACCCACGGGTCCGACCGGTCCGACGGGTCCCGGCTACGAGGCCGTCGCGGATCTGAAGCCGGAGTCCTGCGCGCACGTGCCACAGCGGCGCCGGGCAAGAGCACCAGAACGTCTACAACGACTACATCGACAGTGCCAACAAGAATCTCAAGTTGGACCTGACGGCAGTGACGACCACGGGCGCCGCGGCACCCTATACGGTGCGGCTGGACTTCACGATCAAGGCTGCCGAACGGCACGCCGGTCATCGAGACGGCCACCGGGCTGCCGAGCGTTTGCTTCGCCGGGCCAGCGCACGTTCTACATCGTCGCGTATGACTCTGCGACCAAGACATTCGGCAAGCTCGCAACGATGTCGGCCGCGACATCGGCCGCATCGTGCACGCCGTCGGTGAATGCCACGACGAGGCGCTGACCGTCCGCTCAGCGGCTGCGGCACGTGCACCGGCGCCGGCGCGTATCACATCACGGCTACGGGCTTCACGTATGACCCGACCGTCGGCCGGCGCTGGTACACAGGCACGTTCGCATACGGCTACGTCGCGAAGTCGTCGAGCCTACTGATTAGCGGCCCGGGCAACTATCGGCTGTACGCCGACTTCGCCAGCGACGCGCTGCCCTTCGGTGACGCCGGCAAGACCGTCGCCACGTCGTACGTCTCCACGGCCAACGTCTCGGCCTGCGAAAGCTGCCACGGCAAGCCGTACCAGAAGCACGGCTATCGCGAAGCAGCAGGTTGCAGTAACCTGGGCGACTTCGCGGCGTGCAAGTCCTGTCACTACGACGACCGCGCCGGCACCGACCACATCTGGCAGCAGATGGTCGACGACCCGTATTGCATGGGCCACCGGCCTTGGCCCGGACACGACGTATCCAGTACGCCTACAAGGCGACCGTGTCATGAACGACACGCACATGTCGCACGCGATGGAGTTCCCGTATCCGCAGTCGATGTCGAACTGCAACACGTGCCACGCCGGCAAGCTCGCCAATGGTCCTCGCCGACAAGAACTTCACGGCGACGACCTGCAAGAGCTGCCACGCGGTGCGACGGCATCGATGCGTGGGAAGGCCAGAAGTACGACGAGACCAGGCGCGCCCCGGCGCTGAAGGAGCTGTGGGCGAAGGCGAACGTCACGTTCCACGAAGTCACCGACGACTGCACCGTTGCCACAAGGCGGGCAGCGTCGCCAGCCAGTTCATGGCGTACCACACGGGTTATGACGCGATGATCTACGACGCGGCGGGACAGAAGTACTCGTCGATCGACAGCGCGAAGGTCGACAGCGTGACGTTCGACGCCACGACCAACATCATGAACATCAAGTTCAGCGCGACCAACGCGGCGACGAAGCCGACGGTGACGGTGTCCTTCTACGGCTACGATACGAAGGACTTCTACATCAGCGGCCACAACGCCGACGGCCACGTCGGAACCGACGCGACGACCGGCTGCTACAGCTCGCGGTCGGGCGCCTGGGGCGGATGCACGATGGAGTACGCGGCGGGCGCGAATCTCGACGACACCGCGGACGCGACCACGACCCGCAACAACAACCTGTTGTTCACGGAAGTCGCCCCGACGACGCCGGGTCAGTGGGAAGTGAACCTCGACCTGACGAAGTACGTGCAGCCGAACAGCACGAAGTCGCCGACCACGAGCGACGCGAAGATCGCGTCATCCCGGCGCTGATCACTGCAGGCACGATCAAGAAGGCGGAAGTCGCCGTCCTGCCGAGCCTGACGATCGGTGGCCAGGTCGTAGCGATCAACGCGGTCTCGAAGACGGTCGACCTGAAGAATGGCGGCGCTTTCGTCGACAACTACTTCCAGGGCACCAGCGCGATCACGGACGTCGAGAAGTGCAACGACTGCCACGACGCGCTCGGTACGACCTTCCACACGCCGTCCTACGGCGGCAGCGTCACGGTCTGCCGGACGTGCCACCAGGTGACCAACGGTGGTTCGCACCTCGAGATGCAGTCCCGTTCGATCGACTCGTATGCGCACGCGATCCACGCGTTCCAGTACTTCGACACGAACTCGGTGGACTTTGCCGAGCCGGTCGCCAAGGCGCGCTACGAGCGTCACATCGAGCATTCGTTCCCGAACTTCACGATCCTGAGCTGCGAGGGCTGCCACAACAGCGGCAAGTACAACGTTCCGGATCAGTCGAAGTCGATGCCGAGCCTGCTCTCAGCGTCCTACACGCTGAAGAACACGGATCGCGCAATCGGGACGCGTGCCGCGCGTACGTGGATCGGTGCCGCCGGCTCGCGCGCGTGTGCGGGTTGCCACCGGGCCGAGATGATCAACGAAGACGCGGCCGGCGATCTCGCTTCGCTCAACTCGCACGTTGAGACCAACGGCGATCCTGGTCGAGAATACGCCGACCGAACAGCCTGACCTGTACGCGTGATCGACAAGATCATGGGCTTCTTCGAGTAAGCCGATCGCGGGGTGGGCCTCCGGGCCCACCTCGATCTCCTCGGAACGAGGACTCGTTCAGAGGTGGGCTTCGGCCCGCCTCTTTTTTTTGCACCGCAGGCATCCGCGACCAAAAGAAAGGCCGGGCGGATGCCCGGCCTTCGTTCATTGCGGAGGGAAGGCCGGCAGTTCCGGCCCGCGAGTCCCCGGTTCGTTACGAGCCCGACGCTTCCACCTTCACGTCGGCGTCCTCGACGATGACTTCGTACCGGTAACCCATGCCGAAGTCCTTGTTCAGCGAGACCGGCCCGGTCACGAGCACGGTGTCGCCGACCTTGAAGGCGCGTGGCCGCGGTGCGTCACGGTGAGATCCGTCGCCTTGTCGGCACCGCAGCCGTCGCGGACGTGCAGCCAGTTCTTGCCCATGATGCCGGCGTTGGCCTTGACGACCTTGCCGCGCACGATGACGTTCTGGCCCGCGAGCTGGTCCTTCTGCGCGAACACCTCGGCGATCGTCAGGCCGCCCTCCGGCCTTCGCGATTCCGGAGAGGTCGACGCTCGCGCCCGGCCTGGCCGAGGGCAGGGGGTGCGGCACGGCGGCCGAGGAGCCGGCCGCAGGCCGGCCGGGGCCGGCGGAGCGCGGCTTTGCCGTCGACTGCTCCTTGCCGCAGCCGGGAACGGCGGCGACGAGCGCAAGGGCGAGCAGGCCGTGGATGGTTCGTTTCAGCACGACGGAATTCTCCGGAAGAAGAAGCGGTGGACCGCGATGAACGTCGGAGTCTAAAGGACCGGCTCCACCCGCGCACCCGAATCCGCCGCACCGTTTTAGCGCGATGCGCAGGCGAGCCGCGCGCCCATCTGCGCGGTGCGCGGATGCCGGTTTGCGTCGTGCCTGAACGTCGGAGACGGACGCGGTTTGTGCGCAAGGCGGACCCGGAGTGTGCGAAATGGTTTCGGTTTATCTCTATACGAGGCCAGTGGACCAAGTCCTAACATCGGCCAAGTCATCAGGGACCGGACCGCCACGACGATCGGCGGGCCGGACGATCGAGCCATGAACCGCGTGCAGCGGTGCATCTGCGTAGCAGTCAGGAGTCATCCATGAGTTCTTCAATCGCGCAAAGCAGGACGCGCTCCCGCGTGGCAATGATTGCGCTGATGGCGCTGACTGCGATCGGGGCGGCCGGCTGCACGGGCGACCAGGGCAGCCAGGGCGACCAGGGGCCGCCGGGACCGGTCGGCCCTCCCGGAGGCTCGGGTGGCGGCACGGGGCCCACGGGCCCGACGGGCATCGAGCAGGGCGCCAATGTCTCGCTTGGCAACGGCTCGACGCTCACGGCGGACCAGATCGAGTCGATCGGCACGCTGGTCGCGACGATCGACAAGGTGTCGCTCACCACCGCCACGGCCGTGCGCAACCCGGTCATCGAGTTCACGCTCAAGACGCCTTACGGCGGCGCCGTCACCGACCTCGACGACGAGCGTCCTGAACGTCATGGTCGCCAAGCTGATCCCGTCGGCCGGCGGCAAGCCGGCTCGCTGGCAGAGCTACGTCAATCGCAACCAGAACTCTGCGTCGGGCCCGAAGCCGCTCGCCAAGGCGATCCAGGCCAATACCGAGGGCGGCGCCAACGGCGTGCTCGAACAGCTCACGACGCCTGGGCACGTACCGTTACACCTACAAGGTCGACCTCGCGAGCGTGACCACGCCGCTCGCCGTGAGCTACGAGCCGTCGCTCACGCACCGCGTCGGCCTCGAGATCCGCATGTCCGGCGCCGCCGAGGCACTCGCGCCCGACAACCCGGTCATGGACTTCGTGCCCGACGGCAGCGCGGGATCGGGCCACAACCTGGTGGCCGCCACCGCGAATGTGCGCGAACTGCCACGTGCGCTTCGACTTGCACGGCGGCCCGCGCCGCAACGTCGAGTACTGCGTGACCTGCCACAACGCGGGCACGGTCGATCCGGACGGCGGCGAGTCGGTCGACATGGCCTACCTCGCGCACTCGATTCACAGCGGCGAGAACCGCGGCACGCCTTACGTCATCTACGGGTTCGGCGGCAGCGCGAACGAGTACAGCGAAGTCACCTACCCGCAGGACACGCGGTTCTGCGAGACCTGCCACACGAACTCGGCCGCCTCGCCGAACGGCGACGACTGGAAGACCAATGCGGGCGCGTCGCAGTGCGGAGGTTGCCACGTCGCGGGCCTCGGCAAGACGTACGACTACGCCACGGGCCTGTACACCAACACCTACGCGCACTCGACGTTCGCCTTCACGGCGAACGACGGCGAGTGCCTGGACTGCCACACGTCCGCCGGCGTGGCTGGCGCGACGCTCGACAACCACGATTCCGGCCCACGCCTGTCGAAGGAACTCGGCGCGCAGTTCAAGTACGAAGTCGTCTCGGTGACGAACGTCGGCGCGGGCAAGACGCCGGTCGTCAAGTTCAAGATCAGCAAGCCCGACGGCACGCCGTACGTCATCGCGACGGATCCGGCCTTCCAGGGCTCGAGCGCCAGCCTCAATCTCTACTTCGCGTGGGGCAACGGCGACATCACCAACGCCGACAGCGCGACCGGCAAGACGCCGGCCGGCAACCGCGGCACGCCGTACCGCATGCGCATCGCCGACCTCAAGGCGAACGCGGTGCTGGACGGTGCGACCGGCGTGTACACGACCGATCTCAAGATCGCCGGCACGCCCGTGGTGCTCACCGTCGATCCGACGACGGCGATGGTCATGATCGACGGTCACCCGGTGGTCAATGTGTCGGGCGTCGAACGTACAGGCGCGGCCGAGCATGGCCGTGGGCTACTACGGCACGCCGCGCGAGCGCCTCGTCGTGCAGGCGAACTGCGAGAAGTGCCACGCACAGCTGTCGCTGCACGGCGGCAACCGCAGCGGCGATCCGCAGGGCTGCACGGTGTGCCACAACTCGAGCGCCGGTTACACGGACGACCCGGACTACGCGAGCCCGATCGCCTTCGGCTCGTTCGTCCACAACATCCACAAGGGCAAGATTCCGGCGGTCGGGCGTCATCACCTACCCGCAGAGCCTGGCGAATTGCCAGGCTTGTCACGCGGCCGGCAGCTACTACACGGCCCGCGCGGGTGCGGTGGCGATCAGCACGGGTCCGGGAGCCGACCAGACGATCTACACGGACGACACCTGGAACTCCGCGAGCGCCGGCACCTGCGGCGCCTGCCACGACAGCGCCGCCGCCAAGTCTCACATGACCCAGCAAGGCGGATCGTTCGACGTCGCGGGCGGCAAGACTCTGACGCCGTCCACGTCCCAGGAGTCCTGCAGCGTTTGCCACGGAGCCGGCCGAATTGAAGATACGGCCGTGGCGCACTCTGCGCAGTAACGAGGAAAACCCGGGCGCCCAGTTGGGCGCCCGGTCCAGCCTGATCGATCGAATCCGCCGCGCCCTGTCCGCCTAGCGGCCCGACCTTCGCTCGACGCAACGGATGAATTGGGAGTCCGAGTCATGACATCGCTCAAAGCCCGAGAGCCGGGACGCACCGCCAGGCCGTGGCTGCTGCTGATTGCCTGTGGCGCGCTGGCGCTGGCCGCCTGCACCGGCGATTCCGGCAAGTCCGGTACCGCCGGCCCTCCTGGACCGTCGGGTCCTCCCGGGCAGCCGCCTCCGGGCACGAACCCGGTCGGCACGGCGAAGGTCATCAACGCGTCGATCACCAACGTGACGGTTCCCGACGACGGCAAGCCGGTCGTCGAAGTGCGGCTGACCAATGAAACCGGCACGCCGCTGAGCGGCCTGCCCGCTGGCAACATCCGTTTCGTGATGGCCCGCCTCGAGCCCGGCCTGCTCGGCAAGTCGAGTTCCTGGCACGCGATCACGCGCAAGACCGAGGCGTTCCCGGGCACGCCGGCGCCGACACCGGCCGACCGCGTCACCGGCACCGGGCCGAAGAACCAGGCGACGACGGAGACTGCGACGGCCGGCACCTGGACGGAAGGCAGCGCCAACAACGGCGTGTACACGCTACAAGTTCGCGCAGAGCCTGAAGGGCGTCAGCGACATTCCCTACGATCCGAACCTCACGCACCGCATCGGGCTCGAGATCCGCACCTCGCCGAACGTCTCGCCGACGAACATCCCCGCGAACAACGCGGTCTACACCTTCATTCCGGCCACGGGCTTCCAGCTCGGCGCTTCCGAGTCGGGCCGCGAGATCGTCGACAACGACACCTGCAACGCCTGCCACGACAACCTGTCGGCGCACGGCGGCGCGCGCTTCGACCTGCAGTACTGCGCGATGTGCCACGAGTCGTTCTCGTTCGACGCGCAGTCGGGCAACACCATCGACCTGAAGGTGATGATCCACAAGATCCATTCGGGCGAAACGCTCCCGAGCGTCGAGGCCGGCGGTTTCTACGGCATCTTCGGCTTTGGCAACACGTTCAACGATTTCAGCGACGTCGTGTTCCCGCAGGACAAGCGCAACTGCCAGACCTGCCACCAGGAAAGCGACGCCGACACGCCGCAGGCGAGCAACTGGCGCAAGACGGTCAATGCCGACGTCTGCAGCGCCTGCCACGACAATGTGAACTGGACGACCGGCGCCAACCACGGCGGCGTCGCCGCGACCAGCGAGCAGTGCGATACCTGCCATGGCCCGAACTCGACGATCGAGGGCGGCAACCTGCGGCCGCAGGTGGCGCACCTGATCCCCGAGGACGAGGCCGCCAAGAAGTTCAAGTTCGAGGTGGTCAGGATCCAGGGCATCAAGGCCGACGGCTCGCCGGGCGCTACTGCGTGCGCCGCCGGTACGGCGGGCTGCCGGGTGAATCCGGGCGAGTACCCGCTGCTGACGATCCGCGTGAGCGACCCGACGACCGGCGCGCTGTACAAGCTCACCGATCCGCCGTTCACGAACACGATTCCGTGCTCGCCGACGCCTTGCAACGCCACGGCCGCGCGCCTGCGCGCCCGCGTCGCCTACACGACGCAGAACTTCACCAATCCGGGCAGCGGCAGCACACCGGCGCAGCCGATCCAGATCGACTTCCTCGCCACGGCGGCCGCGCCGTCCGGCGCACCGGCCGCGGCCGGTGGCCCGCCGGTCTTCAACGCGGACGGGACGTACACCAAGGCCGGCGCCAAGCCGATTCCGGCTGGCCTGATCGGTGGCACGGGCGAAACGTTCGTGGAAGGCCGGACGATCGTCGACATCAGCGACAATCCGGCGGTGCACGAGTTCGCAACGGCGGGTGTGACGGCCTCGGCCGGCGTGATCTACCCGATCACCGACGCAACGGCCGTGGCGCGGCGCGCGATCGTAGACGTCAAGAAGTGCGACGACTGCCACCACAAGCTGTCGTTCCACGGCGACGACCGCAACGACAACACCGAGTTGTGCTCCACTTGCCACAACCCGGAGAACGCGAGTGGCGCCGACCTGGCGTCGGGCCGGCCGTTCGACTTCAAGCTGCTGATCCACGGCATCCACGCCGCGACCTACAGTTTCGGCGGCCTCTCGTTCGCGGACGTGCGCTTCCCGGGCAAGCTCAACAACTGCGAGGGTTGCCACAAGCCCGACACGTACTACCCGGTGGATCCGACGAAGGTGTTCGCAACGTCGGTGACCCGCGGTGCGGTCGCGGGCTCGCCGAGCGACGACATCGCCTATACGCCGAACGTCGCCGTGTGTTCGAACTGCCACACCACGTCGCAGGCGAAGCTGCACATGGAGCAGAACGGCGGCTCGTTCAACGCCACGAAGAACGCGGACGGCACCAGCAACGAGGCGGTCGCCGAGACTTGCCAGACCTGCCACGGCCCGGGACGCATCGTGGACGTCAAGGTCGCGCACAAGGTGGGCGAGTTCCAATACAACTGATGCCGACAACACCAAGCAACGGACGACAGTCATGAAGCATTCGAACCTCGTGCTGCGACGCCTGCTGCCGCTGGCGGCCCTGCTGATGCCGCTGGCAGGCTGGGCGGAGGTGCCCTCGGACGCACCGAATGCAGGCGCGACGTACTCCGCCAAGGGTGCGGACACGTGCCTCAGCTGCCACGATGACGAGAAGATCAACGGCGTCTTCCACACGAAGCACGGCCAGCCGGCCGACGCGCGCAGCCCGTTCGGCAAGGGCCAGCTGCAGTGCGAGGCGTGCCACGGGCCGGGCGGCAACCACACCAAGAAGGTCAAGAAGGGCGAGAGCCGCCCGCCGATGATCCGTTACGGCCGCGACTCCGAGACGCCGGTGTCGGCGCAGAACGGGATGTGCCTCGGTTGCCACGAGAAGTCGATCGGCGTCGCCTGGCACAGCGGGCCCCACGACGCCAACAGCGTGCCCTGCGCGGCGTGCCACTCGCTGCACGCGACGAAGGACGCGGTGCTTGCGCGCAGCACGCAGCCGGAAGTGTGCTACGCCTGCCACGTCGGCGAGCGTTCGCAGTTCACCAAGCCGTACGCGCACCCGCTAGCCGTGGGCAAGGTCGGGTGCACCGACTGTCACACGCCGCACGGCACCACGGCCGAGAGGCAGCTGGTCCGCAACACGATCAACGACACCTGCTACGAATGCCACGCCGAGAAGCGCGGCCCGTTCCTCTGGGAACACGCGCCGGTCGCCGAGAACTGCGACAACTGCCACGCGCCGCACGGTTCGACCAGCCCCGGCATGTTGAAGGCCCGCGGCCCGATCCTGTGCCAGTCCTGCCACTCGCAGCAGAACCATCCGAGCTTCGCGTACGGGCCCGCGAACCTGCCGGGCGGCGGCGGTCCACCCGTCACCACGCTTGCGGTCGGCAATTGCATGAACTGTCACTCGCAGGTGCATGGCTCCAACCATCCCTCGGGCTCGACGCTGACTCGGTGAACGTCATGAACAAGCGCAGCACGACACTTACGCTCGCGGTCGCATCGGTTCTCCTCGCTGCGGTCGCGGCCCGGGCGCAGGAAGCGCCCGCTCCGGCCGCGCCCGACCCGAGCACCTGGACCTGCAAGAAGTGCCCGTTCCCGAAGGGGTACGACGGCTCGGCGGAACTCGGCGGCGGCTACGTGAGCGACGATTCCGCCGCCTTCGGCGACGGCACGGGCCTCG
This sequence comes from uncultured Gammaproteobacteria bacterium, assembly GCA_963843985.1. Classification (GTDB taxonomy): domain Bacteria; phylum Pseudomonadota; class Gammaproteobacteria; order Steroidobacterales; family Steroidobacteraceae; genus RPQJ01. The sequence goes on from CAWJMS010000034.1 coordinate 395,331, forward strand.
ACGAGGAGGGCGGCTACGTGGTCGCGAATGCCGACGGCCAGGCGTTGTACGATTCCGGCTACGCGCTGTCCTACGAGCTGCGCAACCTCGGCCTCGATTCCCGCGAGGCGCGGCTCGACGGCGGCAAGCAGGGCAGCTACGACTTCTCGCTGTTCTACGATCGCGTGCCGCGCAGGATCACCGACACCGCGCAGACGATCTATGGCGGGCTCGGCGGTTCCGACCTCACGCTGCCTCCGGGCTGGGTGACCGGCGGCAGCACGAGCCTGATGCCCGGACTCGATGCGAACCTGCGCACGGTCGATGTCGGGTTCGACCGCGATCGTTACGGCGCAGCCGGGAATTTCTGGCTCGGCCACAACGTCGTGTTCGGCCTCGATTACAAACACGACGAGCGCGACGGCACGCGGCCGATGCTCGGCTCGTTCGGCAGCGTCTCGACGCAGTTCCTGCGCCCGATCAGCGATGCCACCGATCGCCTGACTGCGTCGGCACGCTACGAGGGCTCGCGCTGGTTTGCGCAGGTCGGCTACTACGCGTCGATCTACAACAACGACGCGTCGCGCCTGCGCTGGGGCAACGCGTTCAACGCGTTCTTGCCCGGCGGTGACGCCGGTCAGATGGCGCTCGAACCGGACAACGACTACCAGGAGATCGCGCTCACGGCCGGCGTGCACGGCCTGCCGCTGAATACGGTGATCGGACTGTCCGCCGCGGCGGGCGAAGGCACGCAGGACGCGGGCTTCCTGCCCTACACGATCAACCCGAACCTCGCGACCGACGCGTTGCCGCGCGGCAACCTCGACGGCAAGGTGAAGGTCAATCGCGCCGACCTCACGATCAGCATGCGCCCGCTCGATCGCCTGCGCCTGAGGGGCGCGGTCGCGTGGGACGAGCGCAAGAACGACACGAGCCAGGACCTGTACACCTCGATCATCCACACCGACCTGTTCCCGGTCGCCGACCGCGTGAATCCGGTCTACGGCTACGAACGCCTGCGCCTCACCGGCAGCGCGGACTTCGACATCTACCGCGATCTCACGGTCGGCGTCGGCGGCGAATACAAGACGATCGATCGCAAGGGCACGCCGCAGGAAACCCGGAGCGAGGACACGACGGACGGCTGGGGCCGCGTGCAGTACCGCCCGAACGGCTACCTCGGCTTCGTGCTGAAGGGCGGCATCGAGGAGCGCGACCCGGGCAAGTACGACACGACCGTCGCGACCGGTCTCGACCAGAACCCGCTGATGCGCAAGTACGAGCTTGCGTATCGCTATCGCTCGTACGCGGATTTCCTCGCCAACGTCGCGGTCGGCACGCTGCCGCTCACGCTCGGCATGAACGCCTTTTACGCGGACGACAGCTACCTGCAGTCCAACCTCGGCATGGTCTCGGGAATCGACAGCCGCTACGGCGTCGACCTCACCTGGGCGGTCAACGACAAGGTCTCGGCCTACGCGTCCGCCGGCCAGGAGAAGATGTCGTCCAGGAGGAAGAACAGCTCGACTTTCTCGTTCGCCGACTGGCGCGGCGACGTGAAGGACGACTTCCAGACCTACGGCGCCGGCGTGCACGCCCGCCTGGCGGAGGACCTGAGCCTGAACCTCGACTACACGTATGCGAGGGGCAACACCGACACGACGATCGTCGGCGTCTCGGCCGGCGCCTTCCCGACGGTGACGAGCCGGCTCGACTCGTTCAAGGCCGATTTCACGTACGGGTTGTCGAAGCGCACCGACGTCGTGTTCACGTTCTGGCACGAGAAGTTGAGCAGCGCGGACTGGGCGATCCAGGGTATCGAGCCCGCGACCTTGCCGACGGTGCTGGCGCTCGGGTACGACCCGAACAACTACAGCGTCAACTACGTGACCGCGTCCATCCGCTACTACTTCAAGCCGCGCGGCGGCGAGGCGGAGTAGTTCGCCGGGCCTACGCCGCGAACAGCGAGCCGACGATCAGCAGCACCGAGCCGGCAACCTGCAGGCCCAGCGTCATTTCGATGCTCTTCGTGAGCGCCGCGCGATCGAACTCGTCGCGAATGCCGGCGGAGGCCTTGATGCCGCCCGCCATCACCACGAGACCGCCGAGCGGCGACCCACCACGGCATCGCCTTCGTCGCCGCCAGTGCGAGCAGGCAGGCGAACGCCGCGGCGTGCAGCGCCTGGTAGAGCTTGCGCGATCCGTCCGGCCCGAGCCGCACGACCATCGTGCGCTTGCCGCTCGCGCCGTCGGCCTTGCGATCGGGAACGGAATTGATCAGCAGGATCAGCGTGACCCACAGTCCCGTCGGCAGCGCGACGAGCACGGTCGGCCAGTCGACGACGGAGCTCTGCAGCCAGGCCGCGCCGCAGACCGGCAGCAGGCCGAAGGCGACGCAGATGCAGAACTCGCCCAGGCCGCGCCCGGCCAACTGCACGCGGGGCAGCGAATACAACACCGCGATCGCGATGCCGGCCAGCCCGAACAGCAGCACCATCGGGCCCTTCAGCAGCGTGAGCCACAGTCCGAAGACGCTCGCCAGCGCCAGCAGCGCGAGACCCCAGCGATTCATTTCCGTCACCGACATGATGCGGTTCTGGATGAAGCGGGAGCCGCCCGTATACGGGTAGATGCGCTCGAGGTTGACGCGGTCGGAGCCCGACACGTCGTCGCCGACGTCGTTCAGCACGTTACTGGCCGCGTGCACCAGCGCCGTCGCGACCAGCGCGAGCAGCGCCACCGCCAGGTCGAAGTGGTTCGAGGCCGAAGCGCCCCAGGCCGTGCCGACGACCACCGGCAGCACCGAGGCCGTCAGGAACTTGGGCCGCGTGGCGAGGAACAGCTTGCGCGCCTTGCGCGGCAGGCTTGCGCCGGCCAGGTCCTCGAATCGCGGCTCGAGCGGTGAAGTCGCTTCCTTGATCATGTCTGGGCTCCCGTGAATCCGGTGCAAGCTAGCGACCCGCGGCCCCGGCGGTCAAGTGCTACCGCAGGCCCGGTGCGTATTCGGAGCCGCGTCCCGCGTTGCGCACGCGCACCGCTTCTTCCTGGTCGACCGCGTCGAGCTGTTCCTCGACGAAACGCAACGACGCGTCGATCTCCGGCATCAGCACGTTCTCGAGCGCCCGGGCCCGCCTTTCGGTGCGCACGTACTCGCGGATCAGCCGCCGCAGGTTGCCGGCGCCGGCCGCGAGCACGGCGTAGTCCGCCGCCACCTCGCGAAAGGCACGCGCGCAGCCGCGCAGTTCCGGCGACGCCGGTGCGGTCGCAGAGTCGGCCGCCGGCGACGGCGCGTCGAGGTGCGCTTCGACCAGCCCGATCCCGAGAAACGACCGCCGCTCGCGGCGCAACAGCGCCGCGCCGAGCGGGACAGGGCGGCGCGACCGTCAAGTCGTCGAATCCGTGCGCCGCGACGGCGTCCGCAAAGGCCGCTCGCGCGGCAGCCTCGTGCTCCTGCAGCCGCCGTTGCTGCGCGGCAGTGCTCGCGCAACTGGCGGAGGATCTCGGTCGCCAGCATCACGCGCTTCTCGTCGAGCAGCTCGTAGCCCTCCTGGACCTGGCGGCGCTCGTCGCGCAGCTCGAGCAACGCCACGCGCGTCGCGATGATGCTGGCGCCGACGTCAGGCATGTGGCCCATCCTCGAGATGGCGCTGCACCTGCGCGTTCGACAGCCGCGTCAGTTCCGTCGCGGGCAGGCCCTTCAGCACCGTCCAACCGGCCGCCATGCTTTCTTCGAGCGTGCGCGAAACCGGCTGGTGCACGAACTGCTCTTCGAAGCGCTTGCCGAACGCGAGGAAGCGGCGATCCGCTTCCGGCAGACCCTGCTCGCCCATCACGCTCGCGAGCACGCGCATGCGGATCGCACGCGCATAGGCCGCGAACAACTGGTGCGCGAGCGCCGGGATGATCCGGGTCGGTGAATCCTTCGCCCGTGCCGGCGTCCATCAGCCGCGACAGGCTCGGCAGCACCCGCACCGGCGGATAGATGCCGCGGCGGTCGAGTTCGTGGTCGAGCACGATCTGGCCTTCGGTGATGTAGCCGGTCAGGTCGGGGATCGGATGGCCGATGTCGTCGCCCGGCATCGTCAGGATCGGCAGTTGCGTGAGCGTGCCGGCGCGGCCGCGGATGCATCCCGCGCGCTCGTACAGCGCGGCGAGGTCCGAGTACATGTAGCCGGGGTAACCCTTGCGGCCCGGAATTTCGCCGTGGCTCGCCGAGACTTCGCGCAGCGCCTCGCAGTAGTTGGTCATGTCCGTGAGGATCACGAGCACGTGCCGGCCCTCGACGAACGCCAGGTATTCGGCCGCCGTGAGCGCATAGCGCGGCGTCAGCAGGCGCTGCATGCCCGGCTCGTCGGCCAGATTGAGGAACATCGCCGTGTGGCCGAGCGCGCCGCTCGCTTCCATGGCCTGGCGGAACTGCTCGGCCACGTCGTGCGACACGCCGATGCCGGCGAACACCACGGCGAAGGTCTGCGACTGGTCGCCGCGCAGCCGCGCCCGCTGCGCGATCTCGCACGCGAGACGGTCGTGCGGCAGCCCGCCCGCCGAAAAGATCGGCAGTTTCTGGCCGCGCACCAGGCTGTTCATCACGTCGATCGTGGCGATGCCGGTCTCGATGAAGTCGCGCGGCAGCGCGCGCCAGGCCGGGTTGATGGCGAGCCCTTCGATCGGCATCCGCGCACGCGCGGCGACCGGCGGGCCGCCGTCGATCGGCCGCCCGACGCTGTCGAAGATCCGCCCGAGCAGGTTCGGTCCGACGCCGAACCGCAGCGGTTCCGGGCGGATCCGGATCCGCGTGCCTCCGAGCCGGAGCCCGGACGTCGACTGCAGCACCTCGATCACCATCGACTCGACGTCGAGCGCGGCAACGCGCCCGAGCCGGGTGGCGCCGTCGCTGCCGACGACTTCGACGGCCGCATTGAGCCCGACGCGCGCGGCACGGCGCGCGAACAGCAGCGGCCCCTCGATCCGGGTGACGCAATCCTCGAGCAGCAGGTCAGCCCGCATGCCGGCTCTCCGGTTGCAACGAGTCGAACTCGAAGTCGATCTGGCGCGGCAACTGCTTCAGCTTGCGCAGGTCGGCCTCGCCGAATTCCTCTCCCAGCCGCTGCAACTGGCGCAGGCCGGGCAGCGCCGCGACCCGCGCCGGCGCGATGCCGGCCTCGACGGCGGCCGCGGCGCGATCCATGAAATGCAGCAGCACGGCGAGCATCGCGACCTGCCGCTCCGGCGAGCAGTAGCGATCCGTCTTCGAGAACGACGACTGGCGCAGGAAGCCTTCGTTGAAGAGGTCCGCGCAGAGCAGCTTCACCTGCTGCTCGGGCGGCAGTGCGTCGCGCCCGACGATGCGCGCCATCCGCTCGAGGTGCGCCTGCGTCTCGAGCAGCGCGAGCACGCGCTGGCGCTGCGCGAGCCAGTCCGGGTTGCCGGACCGCTTCCACCAGCCGGCCAGTTCGTCCGCGTCGGCGCCGTACGACTGCAGCGGATGGATCGCCGGGTAGAAGCGCGCCTGCGCGCGTTGCCGGTCGAGCGCCCAGAAGCATTTCACGTAACGCTTGGTGTGCAGCGTGACCGGCTCGGAGAAGTCGCCGGACGGCGGGCTGATCGCGCCGATGATCGTCACGGAGCCTTCCTGGCCGGACAGCGTGGTGACGCGCGCGGCCCGTTCGTAGAATTCGGCGAGGCGCGAACTGAGGTAGGCCGGGTAGCCGGCTTCGCCCGGCAGTTCGCCGAGCCGTCCGGAGACTTCGCGCAGCGCCTCGGCCCAGCGGCTGGTCGAGTCGGCCATCAGCGCGACGTTGAGCCCCTGGTCGCGGAAGTACTCGGCGACGGTGATCGCGGTGTAGATGCTCGCCTCGCGCGCGGCGACCGGCATGTTCGAGGTGTTCGCGATGATCACCGTGCGTTCGGCGAGCGGCCGGCCCGCTGCGCGGGTCCTCGAGCTTCGGGAACTCGTCGAGCACTTCCGCCATCTCGTTGCCGCGCTCGCCGCAACCGACGTAGACGATGACGTCGGCGTCGCACCACTTCGCGAGCGCTTCCTGCAGCACGGTCTTGCCGGTGCCGAAGCCTCCGGGCAGCGCAGCACGGCCGCCGCGCGCGACCGGGAACAGCGTGTCGAGGATGCGCTGGCCGGTGATCATCGGTGCATTCGCGCCGAGGCGCTGGCGCACCGGGCGTGCCTTGCGCACCGGCCAGACGTGACGCATCGTGAGTTCGTGTCGCGTGCCGTCCGCTGCGACGACGACGGCGAGCGGCTCGTCGTCGGCATGCTCGCCGGCGGCCGCGAGCCACTCGACCCGGCCGCTGACGCCGGGCGGCACGAGGATCAGTTGCGGCAGCGGCGCGGTGACTCGCGCGAGCGTGGCGCCCGCGGCGATCTCGGCCCCGATCATCACGGTCGGTGCGACTACGTGCTTCGCCGCGACCGCCGCGGCGAGCCCGGGTTGGATGCGGAAGTCCGACGCACCCGTCAGGGGCCGCAGCAAGCCGTCGAAGATGCCGCCGAGCAGCCCGGGCCCGAGCGGCACCGACAGCGAGCGGCCCGTGCCGGCGACGGTTGCGCCCGGCTCGAGCCCCGTCGTGTCCTCGTAGACTTGTGCGACCAGTTCGTCGCCGCGCAGCTGGATCACTTCGCCGAGGAGCTTGCGCGGGCCGACGGCGAGCGCCTCGTACACGTGGAACGGGCCGTCGACGCGCGCGCGCAGCACCGGGCCGCCGATCCAGGTGATTCGCGCGGTGCTCATGGGGACCCGCCTCGTTCGCGCTCCACCAGCAGCCGGTCGAATTCGGCGAGCAGTTCGGCCTCGACCTGCTCGCGCGACGCCAGCAGGCCGGCAACGGTGGCGTCGACGCAGGCGCTGCCGCCGCGAATGCGCAGGCCGGCGCCGAGCCCTGCAATGGGGCGGACCTCCACCGGCTCGAGGCCGGTGGTCCGCAGGCTCGCCGACGCGGTCTCGGCGACGGCCGCGGCGTCGTCCGCGTCGATCTCGACGACGTAGGACGCCTGCGGCCGAAGGCTGCGGGACGCGCAGGCGCAGGCCGCGGCGATCCATCGCTCGCGGGCGACCGGATCCTGCCAGCGCGCCGCGACGGCGTGCGGCAGGCGCTCCCAGGCCCGCTCGATCAGTGCCCGCAACGTGGCTTGTTCGGCGCGGCGGGCCGCCGTGTCGAGCGCCGCCCGCCGCTCGCCGATCGCGCGCTCGATCTGCCGGCGCTCCTCGTCGATCGCCTGCCGCAGGCGGGCCCGCGCTTCCTGCCGCGCGCGCACCACGATCGCGGCGCGATTGCTCCTCGGCGCCCTTGCGTATCACGAGCTCGCGCGACTCCTGCTCGCGCGACACACGGCGCAGCAGCGCCTCGGTCTGCGTCTGCAGCACGCTGACGACGTCGTTCATGTCTCGATTCCCAGTGCGCCGCGCACTTCGTGCGCGAGGTCCGGCGGGGCGCCACGGCCGTGGACGTCCGGCGCGATCGCCAGCAGCGGCGCTTCGCGCAACAGCGCCGCCTCGAGTTCCGCGAGCGGCACGTGCGCGGCCATCGCCCCCGACATCAGGATCAGCTCCGCGCCTTCCTCGACCGCGCGCCGCAGGGCCGCTCCCGCATCGTCAGGATCCGGCGTCACGGTCGCGAGGCCGGCCAGCCGGAATCCCGCGGCCGTCGCCTCGTCGCCGACGTAGACGATGTGCGCCATTTCAGCCGAGCCGGTTGAGGATCAGGATCGACACGATCAGGCCGTAGATCGCGATGCCCTCGGCGAGGCCCACCAGCACCAGCACGCGGCCGAACAGTTCGGGCTTCTCGGCCAGCGCGCCGAGCGCGGCCGTGCCGACCTGCGCCACGGCATAACCGGCGCCGAGCGCCGCGAGCCCGGCCGACGCGGCGGCCGACGCAAACCCCCAGCGCAGCACGCCCGGGTCGATCGCAACGCCCGGGGCCGCCTCGGCGGCGAGTGCCGGCGCCGCGAGGACGCAGGGCCGCCGTGGCCAGGACCACGGTGACGGCCGACAGCGTGACGAGCGCGTAGATCCAGCGGGTGGAGAGTTTCATGGCTTGCTTCCCGGCGACGAAGTGGAAACGGCAACGTGCGGCGGCAGCGGCTCGAACGGCCGGCCGCGCGCAGTGAGGAATCGAATGAAGAACTCGAACAGGATCAGGCGCGTGGTCTGGATGCCGACGACGAGCCCCTCGAGCGCGATGATCGCGGCATTGCCGACGATCAGCACGGGCCAGTAACCGGGGCCGGCGGCTTCGGCCATGCCGACGACGGCCGTGCACAGGCCGCAGTGCGCCAGCGCGAACGCGCCGACGCGCACGAACGAGATCGTGTTCACCGCCGAGCTGCAGCATGTGCTCGAGCGACTTCGCCGGCGGCCTGCCCGAACGCGGCCGCACGGTCCTTCGAGGCGATCGCGGCTGCGCCGAGCAGCGACCAGGCGATGCCGATCGGCAGCAGCCACAGCGCGCGCGCGTCGAGCCCGGCGCCGACGACGCCGAGGTACGCCGCCAGCACGCCGGCGCGGTGAGGCGAGCCAGCGGCCGAGCTGGCCGCGCCACGAATGCTGCATCGCGTCCAGCAGCTGGCCGAGCGTGATCACGACCACGCCGAACGCGAGCGCGGTGCCGAGCACGAGCAGCGGCGACTCGCAGCGGACGCACCCAGAGCGCCGGCAGCACGTCCTCGCGCGCGAACACGCTGCCGAATGCCAGTCCGAACGCGATGGCGACCAGGCCGCCCGGCACGAGCAGCCGCAGCGCGCTCTGGCGCGTGCGCAGCATCCAGCCGGCCACCGCGATCACGAGGCCCTGCGCGACGTCGCCGAACATGAAGCCGAACATCAGCGGCGCCAGCAGCGCGACGACGATGCTCGGGTCGGCGTCGCCGCGTCGCCGGGCACGCCCATCAGCCGCGTGAACACTTCGAACGGCCGCGCCCAGCGCGGATTGTGCAGCACCGACGGCGGCACTTCGCCCTCGGGCGCCGCCGTGAAGCGCAGCAGGTAGTGCAGTCCGCGCGCGTCGAGCGCCGCGTGCAGCAGGCGTGTCGTCGCGATCCGCGCACCAGCCGGTGACCCAGGCGAAGTGCTCGGTGACCGGCAGCTCCGGTACGTGCGCGACCACCCAGGCGGCCAGCGAGATTTCGCCGAGCGCGTCGGCGACGGCATGCCGTTCGCTCAACGCGGCCAGCGTGGAGCGCGCCGCGCGTTCGCGTTCGTCGAGCGCGCGCTGGCGCAGTTCGAGCGCAGCCCGCAGCGCCTCCCGGCCGGCCGGCAGGTCCAGCGGCACGCCGACCACGCGGCCCTTGCGCGCCGCGAGCGCCTGGTCGAGGTCGCCCATGTCCGATTGCGCGCCGACGGCGACCAGGAACGTCGCGTCGTTTGCCGCGAGTCTCTGGCTGATGACGGTCGCCGGCAGCGACAGCGGCGGCCCGCCGCCCGGCAGGAGGTACACCCGGCTGCCGAGCACCGGGCCAGCCGCCGCAAAGCGATCCAGTTGCGGCAACGCGTCGCCGCCCGCCTGCTGCAGTTGCTGCAGCAGCAGCATCTCGCCGCGCGACTGCGCGACGTGCTCGAGTTCGGCCACCGCCGGATCGGCGTCGCGCGCCCACGCGCGCAAGTGCTCGACCGCCTTCTGCGGCACCTCGGTCAGCGGTTGCTGCGGATCCGGCGCCCGCAGATGGGGTTGCGGCCACCACGCCGCGTACCGCCGCGCCAGGGTTTCGTATTCGTTCAGCACCTGTCGCAGGTCCGGCAGCGCGAGCCGCGATTCGGAGCGGCTGTAGGCCTGCAGCTGCACCGAGCCCGTCTGCGCGAGGCAGTCGAGCGTCGCGCCGAGTTCCTCGCGCGAGGTGAGCAGCTCGAACCAGTGCGCGACTTGCGGCCTCAGGCTCATGCCGCGTCCTCGATCTGAGGCCGCAGCGCGAGCAAGGCCAGGCGGCCGCGCAGCCGCAGCAGGTCGATCCCGGCGAGGCCGAGGTAGCCGACCGTGGCCAATGCCGTCAGCGGATGACGGCGGAACGCGGCCAGCAGCCGTCGTTCGAGACGGGCGAGCGTGGGAGCCGACGACGTGCCGGGCGGGCTCGCCGCCCACAGGCCGGGCAGCGCGACGACCTCCCGCACCACGCGCTCGAGCGCGCGAGCGCGGGGGGCCGCGACCGGCCACAGGCTGCGCCAGTGCCGCAACCAGGCCCGCGTGACGTCCGGCGGGGCCGCGAAGCCGTCGGCGAGCGGTGCGAAGCCGGTGCGGGCGAGGCTGCCCGCACGCCGGCGCGGATCCTCCGCGACGATCGCGCCGAGCACCGGGTCGCCGCGCATCCAGTCCGGGGACTTGCCGGCGCGCGCCAGCTTTTCGAGCGCCGGCAGGTACGGCAGCCAGCGCAGCCACGCGATCGCGTCGCGCCAGTCCGCCGGTTGCCACGTCGCGATCTCGTCGACCCGCGCGAGCCAGTGACCGCGCAGCCGGCGCTCGACTTCGTGCACACCCATCCGCGCGTCGAGGTCGCGAGTCCAGGGAGCAAAGGCCGACGCGCCGCAGATCCGCAGCAAGGTGGAGAAGTCACGGGATGCGCCGACGCGCTGCCAGTCGGGGGCTGCCGGCCGTGAACCGAGGCGCGCCTGCAGCCGCGCCTGTGAGTATGCGAACCGGCCGTCAGGGCCCGTCATGATCGTCGCAGACCAGGCGGTGTGCGAGCCGGTCGATGGCGCGCTGCGCAATCGATTCGAGCGGCTCGAGCAATCCGCCCGCGGACTGCGTCCTTGCGTCGAGTTGGGTGAGTTGCTCGGCCAGGCGGGCTTGTGCCTTCACGTGCACGCGCGACGCGCGGTCGCGGGCCCGGTCGAGGATCCTGCGCCTTTGATCGCGCGCCTCCCGCAATCGGGACTCGGCGTCGGCTTCGGCGGCGGCGAGCGCAACGGCGGCTCGCTGCTCGACCTCGAGCACGCGATTCATCGCGTCGGCAACCGTCATGTCTGGCTGTGAGTTGGCCATCGCCGCGGAAACGCCGCGTGGCGAGGCTGGCGCGCGAATCGCGTGCCCGCGCGCGGCGCGTATCCGGCCTCACCTTACGGGTGGGCGATGCAGCTCCAAATCCGCAGTATCCCTTACGCGACGGGGAGTTGCCGCCGAACCGGCGCGGCCGCGGGTCAGGTGCCGTGGTTTTCCATCATCAACCCGGTGCCGCCGCGCGAAACGTGCGCGACGACGGCGGTGCGGCGATGGATCTTGGTGACCGTGCCGAGCGTGATCGCGAACGCGAGCTCGACCGTCTGACCCTTGCGCAAGCCCATGTCGCCGGTCTCGACGAACACGCCGGTCGCGCTCAGGTTGCGCGCGCGGCAGAGGCGCCGCCGGTGGCCGGGCAGCAGCACGTACACGGTGGTGCGCGCGCGATGTCGGGTGGTGAGTCTTCGTTCCAAGGCGCAGCTCTTTTAATCGTTGTCCGTGGCCGCGGGTTGACCGCAATTATGCACGGCCTGCCCGCGGAGTGAAGCCCTTTGCGCCCGGGCTGCGTTATGTCGCGTGCGCACTGCGATATCCTGCCGCCCCCACGTCACGGCGACCGACCCGGACCTCCGCATGAGCGCAAACCATCCCGCGGGCGCGGCCGCGCCGATCGGCGTCTTCGATTCCGGCGTCGGCGGTCTGACGGTGTTGCGGGCGCTGGTGCGCAACCTGCCCGCGGAAGACTTCGTCTACCTCGGCGACACCGCGCGGCTGCCGTACGGCACCAAGAGCCCGGAATCGATCCGGCGCTACGCGCTGCAGGCGGCGAGCCTGCTGCGGGAACGAGCCGTGAAGTGCCTCGTCGTGGCGTGCAACACGGCCTCGGCCGTGGCGCTTGAAGCGCTGGCGCGCGAGTTCGCGCCCGTGCCGGTGCTCGGAGTGATCGAGCCGGGGGCCGCGGCGGCGTGCCGCGCCACGCGCGACGGGCGCATCGCTGTGATCGCGACGGAGAGCACCGTGCGCGGCGGCGCCTACCCGGCCGCAATCCTGCGCAGGCGGCCCGGGGCCATCGTCACGGCGCGTGCGTGCCCGCTGTTCGTCGCGCTTGCGGAGGAAGGCTGGACCGAAGGCCCGGTCGTCGACGCCGTGGCGCATCGCTACCTCGACGACCTGTTCGATCCCGCCCCCGGAACGGCCGCGCCGGACACGCTGGTCCTCGGCTGCACACACTTCCCGGTGCTTGCGCCGAGTCTGCGTGCGCTGCTCGGTCCGAAGATCGCGATCGTCGATTCCGCGGAAACGACCGCGGCAGCGCTTGCGGAAGCGCTGGCCGGTGGCGGCTTGCGTGCGCCCGGCGGACGGCCGGGCCGCGTGAGCCTGCTCGCAACCGATGGCGCGGAGCGATTCGCCCGGGTCGGCGGCACGTTTCTAGGCCGGCCGATCCCGGTCGCCGACGTCGAGATCGTCGACCTGCCGGGCACCGGCGGCGCCGGGTCCTGACGGCACGGCGGGCCTCGTTCAGGCGCCGCCGTCGCCGGCCCAGCCGAGGCGCCGCGCGGCCACCGACACCAGGATCGAGGCGGCCAGGATGGCGGCGATGATCGACAGCGACCAGCCGATCGGGAACTTGCCGCCGAACACCTCGTTCAGCCACACCATCTTCAGGCCGACGAACACCAGGATCACGCCGAGCCCGTACTTCAGGTACTGGAACATCTGCACCACGCCCGCGAGCAGGAAGTACATCGCGCGCAGGCCGAGGATCGCGAAGATGTTCGACGTGAAGACGATCAGCGGCTCGTTGCGTGAGCGCGAAGATCGCGGGCACCGAGTCGATGGCGAAGACGATGTCGGAGAACTCGATGAAGAGCAGCGCGACCAGCAGCGGCGTCGCGTAGACGCACGCCTTCGCTGACGCAGCCAAGAACCGCTCGCCTCGATCTTCGGCCGACACCGGCATGAAGCGCCTGCAGCAGGCGGATCAGCGGATTCTTGTCGGGCTCGATCGGCTTCTCGGGCAGCGAACAGCGATCTTGACGCCGGTCAGTATCAGGAACACGCCGAACACCACGATCACCCAGTGGTACTGCATCAGCACGGAGCCGAGCGCGATGAACAGCGCGCGGAACACCAGCGCGCCGAGGATGCCGTAGAACAGCACGCGGTGCTGGTACTTCGGCGGCACCGCGAAGTAGCCGAAGATCGCGACGAACACGAAGATGTTGTCGACGGCGAGCGCCTTCTCGACCACGTAGCCCGCGAGGAACTCGAGCGCGGCATCGCGCGCGAGCTGGGCGTGATCCAGGCCGGCCAGCGCGGGCAGTGGCGGCAGGTGCCACGACGCATACCGGTAGAAGGCGTAGTTGAACGCGAGCGCCAGCACGACCCACACGACGCTCCATGCGCCTGCCTCGCGCGCGCCGACTTCGTGGGCGTCGCGGTGGAAGACGCCGAGGTCGAGCGCGAGCATCGCCAGCACGAAGACCGTGAAGCCGGCGTAGAACCACCAGTACTGGTCGAATGGAAACAGCAGGATGTCGGCCATGGCGCTCGCGGGCTCCTCGGGATGTCAGGGCGCGGCAGCGACGTCGCCCGCCGTCATCGACGGGCGCACGATGCGCGGACCTGGATTCGTACGCTGATCGTCCGGTTCAGGAGCGACTCCGGTCCAGCGTCGCCATCGACGCGGCGTTGTAGCGCTCGCCGGCAATGTTGCCCGGCGCGAACACCTGGTCGAGCAGGAACTGGTCGCAGGCGGCCAGCTTCAGGTTCGCCGCGCCGCAGGTTCTCGCGCAGGCGGGCCCTGCGGGTGGTGCCGAAGATGGGCACCACGTCCGGGCCCTGGGCCAGCAGCCAGGCGAGGGCGACCTGCGCCGGGGTCGCCCGGACCCGCTGCGGCCAGTTCCTCGACCCGGGCGACCAGCTTGCGGTTCGCGTCGAAGTTGTCGCCCTGGATCCGGGGCTGCGCCCGGCGGAAGTCGCCGTCCGGCAGGTCCTCGGCCCGGGTGGCGTTCCCGGCCAGGAAGCCGCGGCCGAGCGGGGAGTAGGGCACGAGCCCGACGCCCAGTTCCCGGCAGGCGGGCAGCACTTCCCGTTCCAGACCGCGCTCCCAGAGCGAGTATTCGGACTGCAGGGCGCTGATCGGGTGGACCGTGTGGGCTCGCCGCAGGGTCGCGGCGCTCGCCTCTGAGAGCCCCAGGTAGCGCACCTTGCCCTGCCGGACGAGTTCGGCCATGGCCCCGACGGTCTCTTCGATCGGCACGGTCGGGTCCACCCGATGCTGGTAGAGCAGGTCGATCCGGTCGGTCTGCAGCCTCTGCAGCGACTGTTCCACGACCTCCCGGATGTGCTCCGGCCGGCTGTCGAGGGCCCAGGACAGGCCCGGCTTCAGGTTGGGGATGTCGAAGCCGAACTTGGTGGCGAGGCATACCCGGTCGCGCCGGGCCCCGGCCAGCACCCGGCCGATCAGCTTTTCGTTCTCGTACGGCCCGTAGACTTCCGCGGTATCGATCAGGGTGACCCCGCTGTCGACGGCCTCGATCAGCGTGGCCGCGCATTCGGCCTCGTCCGCCCCGCCCTTGTAGGCGGAGCTCATGCCCATGCAGCCGAGCCCCAGTGCGGACACCTCGAGGCCCTGCCGGCCCAGCTTTCTCAGCTCCACGGACGATCCTCCTCACGCGCAGATTGACACCGCCCGGACGGCCGACCAGAATACGCGGCTCTCTGTCCGGGAGGGGTACCCAAGCGGCCAACGGGAGCAGACTGTAAATCTGCCGGCTTATGCCTTCGTAGGTTCGAATCCTACCCCCTCCACCATGGCCATCGCGAAGGTGGGCGGGCGGTTCGGCCGGCAAGGCTCGAGGAGCGGCAGGGTCTGGCCGGTGAACGCTGCGGGTGTAGTTCAATGGTAGAACCTCAGCCTTCCAAGCTGTTGACGTGGGTTCGATTCCCATCACCCGCTCCATTCCGGCGGTGAGGGGGACGGTGGATCGGGTCGGTTGCCGGCCCACGTAGCTCAGTCGGTAGAGCACGTCCTTGGTAAGGACGAGGTCACCGGTTCGATTCCGGTCGTGGGCTCCAGAAGTTTCGGGAAACTTGAATCAGAGGTAAGGGTCGTGGCTAAGGAAAAATTTGCGCGTACGAAGCCGCACGTGAACGTGGGGACGATTGGTCACGTGGATCATGGCAAGACGACGCTGACGGCGGCGCTGACGAAGGTGATGGCGGAGACGCACGGCGGCACGTTCATGGCCTACGACCAGATTGACAAGGCGCCGGAAGAGAAGGCGCGCGGCATCACGATTTCGACGGCGCACGTGGAGTACCAGTCGCCGGCGCGTCACTACGCGCACGTGGACTGTCCGGGGCACGCGGACTACGTGAAGAACATGATCACGGGTGCGGCGCAGATGGACGGGGCGATCCTGGTGGTGTCGGCGGCCGACGGCCCGATGCCGCAGACGCGCGAGCACATCCTGCTGGCGCGCCAGGTGGGCGTGCCGTACATCGTGGTGTACCTGAACAAGGCCGACATGGTGGACGACGCGGAGCTGCTGGAGCTGGTGGAGATGGAGGTTCGCGAGCTGCTGTCGAAGTACGACTTTCCCGGGGACGAGACGCCGATCGTGACCGGCTCGGCGCTGAAGGCGCTCGAGGGCGACAAGGGTCCGCTCGGGGTGCCCTCGGTGGTGAAGCTGGTGGAGGAGATGGACCGTTACATCCCGGTGCCGGAGCGCGCGATCGACGGGGCGTTCCTGATGCCGGTGGAGGACGTGTTCTCGATCTCGGGTCGCGGCACGGTGGTGACGGGGCGCATCGAGCGCGGCATCGTCAAGGTGAACGACGAAGTGGAGATCATCGGCCTGCGTCCGACGGTGAAGACGACCTGCACGGGCGTGGAGATGTTCCGGAAGCTGCTGGACCAGGGGCAGGCGGGCGACAACGTGGGGGTGCTGCTGCGCGGCACGAAGCGCGAGGAAGTCGAGCGCGGCCAGGTGCTGGCGAAGCCCGGTTCGATCACGCCGCACACCAAGTTCGAAGGCGAGGTGTACGTGCTGACGAAGGAAGAGGGCGGCCGGCACACGCCGTTCTTCAAGGGGTATCGGCCGCAGTTCTACTTCCGCACGACGGACGTGACGGGGTCGGTGGAGTTGCCGGAGGGCGTGGAGATGGTGATGCCGGGCGACAACATCAAGATGACGATCGAGCTGATCAGCCCGATCGCGATGGAGGAAGGCCTGCGCTTCGCCATCCGCGAGGGCGGCCGCACGGTCGGCGCCGGCGTGGTGTCCAAGATTCTGAAGTAATACGTCCCGTCGGCTGACGTTCCGATCAAGCGCAGGCCAGTAGCTCAATTGGCAGAGCGGCGGTCTCCA
The DNA here is from genome assembly GCA_963843985.1 of uncultured Gammaproteobacteria bacterium. GTDB lineage: Bacteria > Pseudomonadota > Gammaproteobacteria > Steroidobacterales > Steroidobacteraceae > RPQJ01. Next base: position 411,626 of record CAWJMS010000034.1, read on the forward strand.
AAACCGCAGGTTGGGGGTTCGATTCCCTCCTGGCCTGCCAGTCGAGGCGCGTGATGGACGGCGGACAGGCGGACAGGGCCCGAAGCAGACTATGACCGAACAGGCTCAAACCGGTGCCAGCGCGCTGGACACCGTCAAGCTGATCGCCGCCGTGGCGATCCTGGTGGGAGGCATCGCCGCCTTCTACCTGCTCGGCGACCTATCCGCTGGCCGTGCGCTGGCTGATCGTGTTCGCGTCGCTCGGCGCCGGCATCGCGGTCGCGCTGCAGTCGGCGCAGGGTCGCGCGCTCTGGGCGTTCGTGCAGGGCTCGCGCGTCGAGCTGCGCAAGGTCGTGTGGCCGACGCGCCAGGAGACGCTGCAGACGACGCTGGTCGTGGTCGTGGCGATCGTGGTGATGGGCATCTTCTTCTGGATCCTCGACTGGTTGCTCGGCAGCGCAATGCAAGCCGTCACCGGACACGGAGGCTGACCGTGACGCTGCGCTGGTACGTCGTTCACGCGTATTCGAACTTCGAGCACAAGGTCTCGGAGAGCCTCAAGGATCGCATCAAGCTGCACGGCCTCGAGGACAAGTTCGGCGAGATCCTGGTGCCGACCGAGGAAGTGGTCGAGATGCGGGACGGGCAGCGCCGCAAGAGCGAGCGCAAGTTCTTCCCGGGCTACGTGCTGGTGCAGATGGAGATGAACGAGGACACCTGGCACCTCGTGCGCGAGACGCCGAAGGTGCTCGGGTTCATCGGCGGCACGCCGGAGAAGCCGGCGCCGATCACCGACAAGGAAGCGAACGCGATCCTGCGCCGCGTCGAGGAAGGCGCCGAGAAGCCGCGGCCGAAGGTGCTGTTCGAGCCGGGCGAGGTGGTGCGCGTCACCGACGGGCCGTTCAACGACTTCAACGGCGTCGTCGAGTCGGTCAACTACGAAAAGAACCGCCTGCAGGTGGCGGTGCAGATCCTCGGGCGCTCGACGCCCGTGGAGCTCGATTTCAGCCAGGTCGAAAAGGCCTGACACGGGGAGCCCGCGAGGGCGTTCGGACCCACCAGAGGTGAAGTGAGATGGCGAAGAAAGTAAACGGTTACGTCAAGCTGCAGGTTCCTGCGGGCCAGGCGAACCCGAGCCCGCCGATCGGGCCGGCGCTCGGCCAGCAGGGCGTGAACATCATGGAGTTCTGCAAGCAGTTCAACGCGCAGACGCAGAACGTCGAGAAGGGCCTGCCGATCCCGGTGGTGATCACCGTGTACAGCGATCGCAGCTTCACCTTCATCATGAAGACGCCGCCGGCGTCCGTGCTGATCCGCAAGAGCGATCGGCATCGAGAAGGGCAGCGGCACGCCGAACACCGCGAAGGTCGGCAAGATCAGCCGCAAGCAGCTCGAGGACATCGCGAAGACGAAGACACCGGACCTGACCGCCGCCGACCTCGACGCGGCCGTGCGGACCATCGCCGGCAGCGCCCGCAGCATGGGCGTCGACGTGGAGGGAGTGTGAGATGGCCGCCGTCGTGAAACGCCAGAAGCCCTGGTCCGACGAAGATCGTGCCGGGCAAGCAGTATTCGATCGACGAGGCGCTCGGTCTCGTCAAGCAGTTCGCCAACGCCAAGTTCGACGAAGCCGTCGACGTGGCCGTGAACCTCGGCATCGACGCCTCGAAGTCGGACCAGCAGGTCCGCGGCTCGACCGTGCTGCCGCACGGCACGGGCAAGACGGTGCGCGTCGCCGTGTTCACCTCGGGCAAGAACGCCGACGCCGCGCGCGAAGCGGGCGCCGACATCGTCGGCCTCGAGGACCTCGCCGAGAAGGTGAAGGCCGGCGAGATGAATTTCGACGTCGTCGTCGCGAGCCCGGACGCGATGCGCATCGTCGGCCAGCTCGGCCAGATCCTCGGCCCCCGCGGCCTGATGCCGAACCCGAAGGTCGGCACGGTGACCCCGGACGTGGCGAACGCGGTGCGCAACGCCAAGGCCGGCCAGGTGCGCTTCCGCACCGACAAGGCGGGCGTGATCCACTGCACGATCGGCAAGGCCAGCTTCGACGTGAAGAAGCTGAACGACAACCTGCACGCGCTGCTCGCGGACCTGCAGAAGTCCAAGCCGGCGGCGTCGAAGGGCGTGTTCCTCAAGCGCATCTCGGTGTCCTCGACGATGGGCCCGGGCGTCCAGGTGGACCAGGCGAGCCTCACGGCCGCCGCGCATTGAGCCGACGACGGGATTTTTTGATTTGACGATTTGATGCAGGGCCGGCCACGGCCGCGCAGCTCCTCATCGAGGCTGCACAAGTCGGGGCCGGTCATCATCGAAGACCGCAGGCGGGGAAGCAGCGCGTTCCCCTTAATCGCGTCGGCCTGCGCAGATGGTGGTACCCGAGTCAGTGTCCAGCTGCCGAAGGTCCGCCTTCTCACGAAGGGTGAGCGTTCAGGGACGGGCGCTCGTTGTTTGATCTTCAGGCCAGGAGGAAGACATGGCGCTTCGATTGGATGACAAGAAGGCGCTGGTCACCGAGGTGAACGCGGTCGCGCAGACAGCGCTGTCCGTGGTCGCCGCGGAGTATCGCGGGCTGCCGGTCTCGAAACTCACCGAGTTGCGAGCCAAGGCACGCGCTTCCGGTGTCTACATGCGCGTGGTGAAGAACACGCTGGCCCGACGAGCCGTCGCCGGCACTCAGTTCGAGTGCGTCGGTGCGAAGCTCAAGGGCCCGCTGATCCTCGCCTTCTCGCAGGAAGACCCGGGCGCGGCGGCGCGGCTGATCAAGGGATTTGCGAAGGACAACGACAAGCTCGTGCCTACGCTGGTCTCGATCGGCGGCGTCGTGCTGTCGGCCAAGGACCTCGAGCGCGTCGCGAGCCTGCCTACCAAGGCCCAGGCTCTCGCGCAGCTGCTCGGCGTTCTGAAGGCCCCGATCGGCAAGTTCGTGCGGACGCTCGCCGAGCCCCACGCGAAGCTCGTGCGCACGATCGCCGCGGTCAAGGACCAGAAGAGCGCGGCCGCCTGAGGCGGCAGCGCGGGTTTCAAGGGTATTCAGGCATACAGTTTTTCAGGAGTTACGAAAATGGCTGCGAACAAGGAAGAGATCCTCAACGCAATCTCCAACATGACCGTGATGGAGATCGTCGATCTCGTGAAGATGATGGAAGAGAAGTTCGGCGTGACCGCCGCTGCCCCGATGGCGATGGTCGCCGCCGGCGGCGCCGCCGCGGCTGCCGCCGCCCCGGTCGAAGAGCAGACGGAGTTCACCGTCACGATGACGAGCTTCGGCGCGAACAAGGTCGGCGTGATCAAGGTGATCCGCGAGATCACCGGCCTCGGCTTGAAGGAAGCGAAGGACCTGGTCGAGGGCGTGCCCTCGATGATCAAGGACAGCATCCCGAAGGCCGACGCGGACGCGATCAAGAAGAAGCTCGACGAGGCCGGCGCCGCCGCGGAGATCAAGTAACCGCGATGCGCGGGCTCTCGCAGCCCGTTGCCTCGGGGGGCCGGCCGGCGGACTCGTGCCGCCGGCCGGCTCCCGCTATTTGCCGATTTTTCGTCTTGCCCCGCCGCATTCTCGCGGCCAGAGCGGCGACGTTGAGAGGGTGATCGCATGGCATATTCCTTCACCGACAAGAAGCGCATCCGCAAGGATTTCGGCAAGCGGTCGAGCATCCTCGAGGTGCCCTACCTGCTCGCCATCCAGCTCGATTCGTACCGCAAGTTCCTGCAGGCCGACGCGGCCGAGGAGCAAGCGCGACGAGATCGGCCTGCACGCGGCGTTCCGCAGCGTCTTCCCGATCGTCAGCTACTCGGGCAACGCGCTGCTCGAATACGTGAGCTACCGCCTCGGCGAGCCCGTGTTCGACGTCAAGGAGTGCCAGCTCCGCGGCCTCACCTACGCCGCGCCGCTGCGCGTCAAGGTGCGCCTCGTGGTGCTCGACAAGGAAGCGCCGGGCGCCAAGAAGCCGGTGAAGGACATCCGCGAGCAGGAGGTCTACCTCGGCGAACTGCCGCTGATGACCGACAACGGCACGTTCGTCGTGAACGGCACCGAGCGCGTCATCGTCTCCCAGCTGCACCGCAGCCCCGGCGTGTTCTTCGACCACGACCGCGGCAAGACGCACAGCTCGGGCAAGCTGCTGTTCTCCGCGCGCGTGATCCCCTACCGCGGCTCCTGGCTCGACTTCGAGTTCGACGCGAAGGACTGCGTGTACGCGCGCATCGACCGCCGCCGCAAGCTGCCGGTCACCATCCTGCTGCGCGCGCTCGGCTACAGCGACGAGCAGATGCTCGACATCTTCTTCGACAAGAACACGTTCTACCTCTCGCCCGAGGGCATCGAGCTGGCGCTGGTGCCGGCGCGCCTGCGCGGCGAGACCGCCAGCTTCGAGATCAAGGTCGGCAACAAGGTCGTCGTCGAGGAAGGCCGCCGCATCACCGCGCGCCACGTGCAGCAGCTCGAGGACGCGGGCGTCGATCGCCTGCCGGTCCCGAGCGACTACCTGATCGGCAAGGTGCTCGCGCACGACGTCGTCAACACCGAGACCGGCGAGATCCTCGCGAAGGCCAACGAAGTGCTGAGCGCGGCCTCGACGCTGAAGCTCGTGCAGGCCGGCATCGCCGAGATCCGCGTGCTGTACGTGAACGACCTCGACCGCGGCCCGTTCATCTCGGACACGCTGCGCATCGACCCGACCAAGAACCGCATGGAGGCGCTGGTCGAGATCTACCGCATGATGCGCCCGGGCGAGCCGCCCACGCGCGATGCGGCCGAGAACCTGTTCCAGAACCTGTTCTTCAACCCGGAGCGCTACGACCTCTCGGCCGTCGGCCGCATGAAGTTCAACCGCCGCGTCGGCCGCACCGAGGTGAAGGGCACCGGCATCCTGTACGACCAGCTGCACTTCGGCCGCCGCAACGACGACTTCGCCAAGAGCCTGGTCGAGCACTACGGCGCGACCTCGGACATCATCGACGTGCTGCGCACGCTGATCGACATCAGGAACGGCAACGGCACGGTCGACGACATCGACCACCTCGGCAACCGCCGCGTGCGCAGCGTCGGCGAGATGGCGGAGAACGCCTTCCGCGTCGGCCTGGTGCGCGTCGAGCGCGCCGTGAAGGAGCGCCTGACCATCGCCGAGAGCGAAGGCCTGATGCCGCAGGACATGATCAACGCGAAGCCGGTCGCGGCCGCGGTGAAGGAGTTCTTCGGCTCCTCGCAGCTCTCGCAGTTCATGGACCAGAACAACCCGCTGTCCGAGGTCACCCACAAGCGCCGCGTCTCGGCGCTCGGCCCGGGCGGCCTGACGCGCGAGCGCGCCGGCTTCGAAGTCCGCGACGTGCATCCGACGCACTACGGCCGCGTGTGCCCGATCGAGACGCCGGAAGGCCCGAACATCGGCCTGATCAACTCGCTGTCGGTCTACGCGCGCACCAACGACTACGGCTTCCTCGAGACGCCGTACCGCAAGGTCACGGACGGCAAGGTGACCGACCAGATCGTGTACCTGTCGGCGATCGACGAGGCGCAGTACGTGATCGCGCAGGCGAACGCGTCGCTCGGCAAGAAGGGCGAGTTCACCGACGAGCTGGTCTCGGCCCGCTACCAGAACGAGTTCATGCTCTCGACGCCGGACAAGATCCAGTTCATGGACGTCTCGCCGAAGCAGATCGTCTCGGTGGCCGCCTCGCTGATCCCGTTCCTCGAGCACGACGACGCGAACCGCGCGCTGATGGGCTCGAACATGCAGCGCCAGGCGGTGCCGACGCTGCGCTCGGAGACGCCGCTGGTCGGCACCGGCATGGAGCGCCCCGTCGCCATCGACTCGGGCGTGACCGTCGTCGCGCGCCGCGGCGGCATGGTCGACTCGGTCGACGCCTCGCGCATCGTGGTCCGCGTCAACGACGCGGAGACGACCGCGGGCGAGCCGGGCGTCGACATCTACAACCTGACGAAGTACACGCGCTCGAACCAGAACACCTGCATCAACCAGCGCCCGCTGGTGAACGCAGGCGACGTGATCGCGCGCGGCGACGTGCTGGCCGACGGCCCGTCGACCGACCTCGGCGACCTGGCGCTCGGCCAGAACCTGCTGGTCGCGTTCATGCCGTGGAACGGCTACAACTTCGAGGACTCGATCCTGATCTCGGAGCGGGTGGTCCAGGAGGACCGCTTCACGACGATCCACATCGAGGAGCTGACCTGCGTCGCCCGCGACACCAAGCTCGGTCCCGAGGAGATCACCGCCGACATCCCGAACGTGGGTGAAGCGGCGCTCGCGAAGCTCGACGAGGCCGGCATCGCCTTCATCGGCGCCGAGGTCAAGGCGGGCGACATCCTGGTGGGCAAGGTCACGCCGAAGGGCGAGACGCAGCTCACGCCGGAAGAGAAGCTGCTGCGCGCGATCTTCGGCGAGAAGGCGTCCGACGTGAAGGACACCTCGCTGCGCGTGCCCCCGGGCATGGACGGCACGGTGATCGACGTGCGCGTGTTCACGCGCGACGGCGTCGAGAAGGACTCGCGCGCGCTCGCGATCGAGAAGTCGGAAATCGAGAAGGTCCGCAAGGACCTCGCCGACCAGCAGCGCATCCTCGAGGAGGACCTCTTCTCGCGCGTGCACTCGCTGCTGGTCGGCAGGGTCGCCGCGGCGGGCCCGCGCAAGCTGAAGCCGGGCAGCAAGGTCACGGCCGACTACCTCGCCGACCTGCCGCGCGAGCACTGGCTCGAGGTGCGGCTCGAGGACGACGACGCGAACGCCGCGCTCGAGGTGGCCGCCGAGCGCATGCGCACGCAGCGCAAGGAGTTCGAGCGCCGCCTCGAGGAGAAGCGCCAGAAGATCACGCAGGGCGACGACCTCGCCCCGGGCGTGCTGAAGATGGTGAAGGTGTACCTCGCGGTGAAGCGCCGCGTGCAGCCGGGCGACAAGATGGCCGGCCGCCACGGCAACAAGGGCGTGATCTCGACGATCGTGCCGGTCGAGGACATGCCGTTCATGGCGGACGGCACACCGGTCGACATCGTGCTGAACCCGCTCGGCGTGCCGATCGCGCATGAACATCGGCCAGATCCTCGAGACGCACCTCGGCTGGGCGGCCAAGGGCCTCGGCATCAAGATCGGCCGGATGCTCGACCGCAGGCCGCGGCGAGCGAGCTGCGCGGTGTTCCTCGACCAGATCTACAACAAGAGCGGCGGCAAGGCCGAGCCGATCGACACGCTGTCGGACGACGACGTGGTGGCGCTCTCGGCAACCTGCGCGCCGGCGTGCCGATGGCGACGCCGGTGTTCGACGGCGCCACCGAAGCCGAGATCAAGTACATGCTGAAGCTGGCCGACCTCCCGGTGAGCGGCCAGACGGAGCTGTACGACGGCCGCACGGGCGAGAAGTTCGAGCGCCCGGTGACCGTCGGCTACATGTACATGCTGAAGCTCAACCACCTGGTCGACGACAAGATGCACGCGCGCTCGACGGGCCCTTACAGCCTCGTCACGCAGCAGCCGCTCGGCGGCAAGGCGCAGTTCGGCGGCCAGCGCTTCGGCGAGATGGAAGTGTGGGCGCTCGAGGCCTACGGCGCTTCCTACACGCTGCAGGAGATGCTGACGGTGAAGTCGGACGACGTGACGGGCCGCACCAAGATGTACAAGAACATCGTGGACGGCAACCACATGATGGACGCGGGCATGCCCGAGTCCTTCAACGTGCTGGTCAAGGAAATCCGCTCGCTCGCCATCAACATCGAGCTCCACCAGGAAAAGCGGTGACCGGCCTCCGTGCCGTCACTGAACGGGTGAACCAATGAAAGATCTCCTGAAGTTGTTCAAGCAGCAGCCGACGGTCGAGGACTTCGACTCGATCCGCATCGCGCTCGCTTCCCCGGACATGATCCGGTCGTGGTCGTTCGGCGAAGTGAAGAAGCCGGAGACCATCAACTACCGCACGTTCAAGCCGGAGCGCGACGGCCTCTTCTGCGCCAAGATCTTCGGGCCGGTGAAGGACTACGAGTGCCTCTGCGGCAAGTACAAGCGCCTGAAGCACCGCGGCGTCGTCTGCGAGAAGTGCGGCGTCGAGGTCACGCAGGCCAAGGTGCGCCGCGAGCGCATGGGCCACATCGAGCTCGCGAGCCCCACCGCGCACATCTGGTTCCTGAAGTCGCTGCCGTCGCGCATCGGCCTGATGCTCGACATGACGCTGCGCGAGATCGAGCGCGTGCTCTACTTCGAGGCCTTCGTGGTCATCGATCCGGGCATGACGCAGATGCAGCGCGGCCAGCTGCTGTCCGACGAGATGTACCTCGACGCGATCGAGAAGCACGGCGACGAGTTCGACGCCCGCATGGGCGCCGAGGCGGTGCACGAGCTGCTGAAGAGCCTCGACCTCGCCTCGGAAGTGGTGAAGGTGCGCGAGGACATCTCCAACACCAGCTCCGAGACCAAGATCAAGCGCCTCTCGAAGCGCCTGAAGCTGATCGAGTCGTTCATCGAGTCGGGCAACAAGCCCGAGTGGATGGTGCTCACGGTGCTGCCGGTGCTGCCGCCCGACCTGCGCCCGCTGGTGCCGCTCGACGGCGGCCGCTTCGCGACCTCCGACCTGAACGACCTCTACCGCCGCGTCATCAACCGCAACAACCGCCTGCGCCGGCTGCTCGAGCTGAACGCGCCGGACATCATCGTGCGCAACGAGAAGCGCATGCTGCAGGAGTCGGTCGACGCGCTGCTCGACAACGGCCGCCGCGGCCGCGCGATCACCGGCACCAACAAGCGCCCGCTCAAGTCGCTCGCCGACATGATCAAGGGCAAGCAGGGCCGCTTCCGCCAGAACCTGCTCGGCAAGCGCGTCGACTACTCGGGCCGCTCGGTCATCGTGGTCGGCCCGCGCCTGCGCCTGCACCAGTGCGGCCTGCCGAAGAAGATGGCGCTCGAGCTCTTCAAGCCGTTCATCTTCCAGAAGCTGCAGCTGCGCGGCGAGGCCTCGACGATCAAGGCCGCCAAGCGCATGGTGGAGCGCGAGGGCCCCGAGGTGTGGGACATCCTCGAAGAGGTGATCCGCGAGCACCCGGTGCTGCTGAACCGCGCGCCGACGCTGCACCGCCTCGGCATCCAGGCGTTCGAGCCCGTGCTGATCGAGGGCAAGGCCATCCAGCTGCACCCGCTCGTCTGCACCGCGTTCAACGCGGACTTCGACGGCGACCAGATGGCCGTGCACGTGCCGCTGTCGCTCGAGGCCCAGCTCGAGGCGCGCGCGCTGATGCTGTCGTCGAACAACATCCTCTCGCCCGCGAACGGCGACCCGATCATCGTGCCGTCGCAGGACGTCGTGCTCGGCCTGTACTTCATGACGCGCGAGCGCGTGAACGCACCCGGCGAAGGCATGTACTTCACCGACCTGGCCGAAGTGCACCGCGCCTACGAGAACCGGCTCGCGGACCTGCAGGCGCGCGTCAAGGTGCGCCTCGTACGAGTACGTGCGCGAAGGCACCGAGTTCGTCCAGAAGCGCCGCCTGGTCGACACCACCGTCGGCCGCGCGCTGCTCGCCGAGATCCTGCCGAAGGGCCTGTCGTTCGACCTGATCAACGTCGACATGACCAAGAAGGCGATCTCGGGCGTGATCAACGCCTGCTACCGCACGCTCGGCCTGAAGGAAACGGTCATCTTCGCCGACCAGCTGATGTACACGGGCTTCCACTACGCGACCCGTGCCGGCGTCTCGATCGGCGTGGACGACATGATCGTCCCCGAGCAGAAGGAGCGCATCCTGGCCGCGGCGGAGCGCGAGGTGAAGGAGATCCAGGAGCAGTACTCCTCGGGCCTCGTCACCAACGGCGAGCGCTACAACAAGGTGGTCGACATCTGGTCGCGCACCAACGACCAGGTCGCCAAGGCGATGATGGAAAAGCTCGGCGGCGAGGACGTCGCCAACTCGCGCGGCGTGAAGGTGCGCCAGAAGTCGTTCAACTCGATCTACATGATGTCGGACTCCGGCGCGCGCGGCTCGCCCGGCGCAGATCCGCCAGCTGGCCGGCATGCGCGGCCTGATGGCCAAGCCGGACGGCTCGATCATCGAGACGCCCATCACGGCGAACTTCCGTGAAGGCCTGAACGTGCTGCAGTACTTCATCTCGACGCACGGCGCGCGCAAGGGCCTCGCCGACACCGCGCTCAAGACCGCGAACTCCGGCTACCTGACCCGCCGTCTCGTCGACGTCGCGCAGGACCTGGTGGTCACGGAGATCGACTGCGGCACCGAGAACGGCCTCAGCATGATGCCGATCGTCGAGGGCGGCGACGTGGTCGAAGGCCTCGGCGAGCGCGTGCTCGGCCGCGTGACCGCGAATCCGATCTACCGCCCGGGCACCGACGAGGTGCTGGTCGAGGCGCCGACGCTGCTCGACGAAAAGCTCGTGCGCACGATCGAGCAGGCCGGCGTGGACCAGATCCAGGTCCGCTCGCCGATCACCTGCGCGACGCGCTACGGCGTCTGCTCGATGTGCTACGGGCGCGACCTCGCCCGCGGCCACCGCATCAACATCGGCGAGGCGGTCGGCGTGATCGCGGCCCAGTCGATCGGCGAGCCCGGCACGCAGCTGACGATGCGCACGTTCCACATCGGCGGCGCGGCGTCGCGGGCGGCGGCGGTCAACTCGGTCGAGATCAAGACCAAGGGCAAGATCCGGCTGCACAACCTCAAGTCCGTGCACCACGAGAAGGGCCACTGGGTCGCCGTGTCGCGTTCGGGCGAAGTCGGCGTCATCGACGAGTACGGCCGCGAGCGCGAGCGCTACCGCATCCCGTACGGCTCGGTGATCACGGCGAACGAAGGCGACGACGTCGTCCCGGGCCAGATCATCGCGACCTGGGACCCGCACACCCACCCGGTCGTGACCGAAGTGGGCGGCTTCATCCGCTTCCAGGACTTCATCGACGGCATCACCGTCTCCACCCAGGTGGACGACGTCACCGGCCTCACCAGCACGGTCGTCATGGATCCGAAGCAGCGCGGCGCCGGCGGCAAGGACCTGCGCCCGGTGATCAAGCTGCTGAACAGCAAGGGCAAGGAAGTCTGCTTCGCCAACACCGACATCCCGGCGGTCTACGCGCTGCCGGCGGGCGCGCTCGTCAACATGACGGACGGGGCCCAGGTGTCGGTCGGCGACGTGATCGCGCGCATCCCGCAGGAATCGTCGAAGACCCGCGACATCACCGGCGGCCTGCCGCGCGTCGCGGACCTGTTCGAGGCCCGCAAGCCCAAGGACTCCGCGATCCTCGCCGAGTACTCGGGCACGGTGAGCTTCGGCAAGGAAACCAAGGGCAAGCGCCGGCTGATCATCACGGACGAGCAGGGCGAGAAGCACGAGGAACTGATCCCGAAGTGGCGCCACCTCACGGTGTTCGAAGGCGAGCACGTGGAGCGCGGCGAGACGATCGCGGACGGCGAGCCGAACCCGCACGACATCCTGCGCCTGCAGGGCGTCGAGCCGCTCGCCAACTACCTGGTGCGCGAGATCCAGGACGTCTACCGCCTGCAGGGCGTGAAGATCAACGACAAGCACATCGAGGTGATCATTCGCCAGATGCTGCGCAAGATCGAGATCGTCGAAACCGGCGACACGGGCCTGCTGCGCGGCGAGCAGATGGACCGGGCGCGGGTGCTGGACGTCAACGACCGGATCACCCGGGACGGCAAGCTGCCGGCGATCGCCGACCCGATGCTGCTCGGCATCACCAAGGCGTCGCTGGCGACCGAATCCTTCATCTCGGCGGCCTCCTTCCAGGAGACCACCCGGGTGCTCACCGAAGCCTCGGTGCGCGGCATGAAGGACGACCTGCGCGGCCTGAAGGAAAACGTCATCGTCGGCCGGCTGATCCCGGCCGGCACGGGCTCGTTCTACCACCTGGCCCGGCGCCGGGTGGCGGAGGAGAGCCGGGCGGGCGGCGGCGGCTTCGGGGACGTCTCGGTCGGGGGCGCCTCGAGCGCCGATTTCGACTCGGAACGGCCCGACGAGGCGGAGGCGCCGGCGGGTTGACGCCGGCCCGGGGCGGGGGTGCTGCATTGCAGTAAGTTGACAGGGCCAGCCCCCCTCCCTAAAATTTCGGCCCTTTCATTTGGAGCCCGCCGGCGATCCACCCGTGCGGGCTCCTGCCTGAACCACATCGGGCCGCCGCTTAGGCGGCCCGGTGCTTCTTTGGCGACGCGCAGCCCAGGCGCCCGCCGGTACGTCTCTGGAGTCGGATCCGAACAATGTCTACCGTCAATCAGCTGATCCGTGGCCCGCGTCGCGAGGCCGCCGCCAAGAGCAAGGTGCCTGCGCTCGGCAATTCCCCGCAGAAGCGCGGCGTCTGCACGCGCGTGTACACCACCACGCCGAAGAAGCCGAACTCGGCGCTGCGCAAGGTGGCCAAGGTGCGCCTCACCAACGGCTACGAAGTGATCAGCTACATCGGCGGCGAAGGCCACAACCTGCAGGAGCACTCGGTGGTGCTGATCCGCGGCGGCCGCGTCAAGGACCTCCCGGGCGTGCGCTACCACACGGTGCGCGGCACGCTCGACTGCGCCGGCGTCGGCGAGCGTCGCCAGAGCCGCTCCAAGTACGGCGCCAAGCGCCCGAAGGGCTGAGCGTTCCGGATTTCGTCATCAATCCGCTGGCCGAACTGAGCGCCAGCCAAAGCGGTAGCAAATATGTCGCGTAGATCACAGGCCCCCGTCCGAGTCATCCTGCCGGACCCGAAGTTCAACAGCCTCCTGCTGGCGAAGTTCATGAACATGGTCATGGAGCGCGGCAAGAAGTCCGTCGCCGAGCGCATCGTCTATGGCGCCATCGAGCGCATGGCCGACAAGACCGGCCGCCCGCCGGAGCAGGCGATCGACCTGCTGACGCAGGCGCTCGACAACGTCAAGCCGATGGTCGAAGTGAAGTCGCGCCGCGTCGGCGGCGCCACCTACCAGGTGCCCGTCGAAGTCCGCTCGACGCGCCGCCAGACGCTGGCGATGCGCTGGGTGATCGACGCCGCCGCCGCGCGCAGCGAGAAGTCGATGTCGCAGCGGCTCGCGTCCGAGCTGCTCGAGGCGAGCGAGAACCGCGGCGCCGCGGTCCGCAAGCGCGAAGACACGCATCGCATGGCCGATGCCAACAAGGCGTTCGCGCATTACCGCTGGTAACGCGCCCCGCCTGATCGACGACCGTCCGAGGACTACATCGTGCCACGCACCACTCCGCTCGAGCGCTACCGCAACATCGGTATCTCCGCTCACATCGACGCCGGCAAGACGACGACCACCGAGCGCATCCTTTTCTACACCGGCGTTTCGCACAAGATCGGCGAGGTGCACGACGGCGCGGCCGTCATGGACTACATGGAGCAGGAGCAGGAGCGCGGCATCACGATCACCGCGGCTGCGACCACGGCGTTCTGGAAGGGGATGCAGAACCAGTTCCCCGAGCACCGCTTCAACATCATCGACACGCCGGGGCACGTCGACTTCACGATCGAAGTCGAGCGCTCGCTGCGCGTGCTCGACAGCGCCTGCGCGGTGTTCTGCGCGGTGAGCGGCGTGCAGCCGCAGTCCGAGACGGTGTGGCGCCAGATGAACAAGTACGCGGTGCCGCGTCTCGCGTTCGTCAACAAGATGGACCGCGCCGGCGCCAACTTCCTGCGCTGCGTGGACCAGATCAGGACCCGCCTGCGCGGCAACCCGGTGGTGCTGCAGCTGCCGATCGGCGCCGAAGAGAAGTTCGAAGGCGTCGTGGACCTCATCCAGATGAAGTCCATCTACTGGGACGACAGCACCGAGGGCATGAAGTTCGAGTACCGCGAGATCCCTGCGGACATGCTCGAGCTGTGCAACGAGTGGCGCGAGAAGCTGGTCGAGGCCGCGGCCGAGGCCAACGACACGCTGATGCACAAGTACCTCGAAACCGGCGAGCTGACCGTCGAGGAGATCAAGGCGGGCCTGCGCGAGCGCTCGATCCGCGTCGAGATCTGCATCATGCTGTGCGGCTCGGCGTTCAAGAACAAGGGCGTCCAGGCGATGCTCGATGCGGTCATCGAGTACATGCCGTCGCCGGCGGACGTGCCGCCGGTGAAGGGCATCGACGAGCGTGGCGGCGAAGACACCCGTCCGGCGACGGACGAGGCGAAGTTCTCCGCGCTCGCGTTCAAGATCCTGAACGACCCGTTCGTCGGCAACCTGACGTTCTTCCGCGTCTACTCCGGCGTGCTCAATTCGGGCGACCAGGTGTACGTCCCGGCGCAGGAGCAAGAAGGAGCGCATCGGCCGCCTGCTGCAGATGCACGCCGCCGAGCGCGAGGAAATCAAGGAAGTCCGCGCCGGCGACATCGCCGCGGCCGTGGGCCTGAAGGACGTGACGACGGGCGACACGCTGTGCGACCCGGACAGCGTCATCACGCTCGAGAAGATGGAATTCCCGGAGCCGGTGATCTCGGTCGCCGTCGAGCCGAAGACCAAGTCCGACCAGGAGAAGATGGGCCTCGCGCTGCAGCGCCTCGCGAAGGAAGACCCGTCGTTCCGCGTCAGCACCGACCAGGAGTCGGGCCAGACGATCATCTCGGGCATGGGCGAGCTGCACCTCGAGATCATCGTCGACCGCATGAAGCGTGAATTCAAGGTCGAGGCGAACGTCGGCAAACCGCAGGTCGCCTACCGCGAGACGATCCGCGGCAAGGTCGAGCAGGAAGGCAAGTTCGTCCGCCAGTCCGGCGGCCGCGGCCAGTACGGCCACGTGTGGCTCAAGATCGAGCCGCAGGAAGAGGGCAAGGGCTACGAGTTCGTCAACGGCATCGTCGGCGGCGTCGTGCCGCGCGAGTACATTCCGGCCGTCGACAAGGGCGTCAAGGAAGCGCTCGAGGGCGGCGTGATCGCCGGCTACCCGGTCGTGGACGTCAAGGTCACGATCATCGACGGCTCGTACCACGACGTCGACTCGAACGAAATGGCGTTCAAGATCGCAGGTTCGATGGCGCTGAAGGAAGGCGTGCGCAAGGCGAAGCCGGTGCTGCTCGAGCCGATCATGAAGGTCGAAGTCGTCACCCCCGAGGACTACTCCGGCGACGTCATCGGCGACCTGAACCGGCGCCGCGGCCAGATCCAGGGCATGGACGACTCCGTCTCCGGCAAGGTGGTCACCGCCGAGGTGCCGCTCGCCGAGATGTTCGGCTACGCCACCTCGGTCCGCTCGATGAGCCAGGGCCGCGCGACGTTCACGATGGAGTTCGCCAAGTACCTGGAAGTGCCGAACAACGTCGCCGAGGCGGTGCTGAAGAAGGCGAGCTGACGGGGCGCGGGCGAGCGGCGAGTGGCCGCCCCGCCAGGCATTGAGACATACGAATTCAGTCAGAGGTAAGGGTCGTGGCTAAGGAAAAATTTGCGCGTACGAAGCCGCACGTGAACGTGGGGACGATAGGGCACGTGGATCACGGCAAGACGACGCTGACGGCGGCGTTGACGAAGGTGATGGCGGAGACGCACGGCGGCACGTTCATGGCCTACGACCAGATTGACAAGGCGCCGGAAGAGAAGGCGCGCGGGATCACGATTTCGACGGCGCACGTGGAGTACCAGTCGCCGGCGCGTCACTACGCGCACGTGGACTGTCCGGGGCACGCGGACTACGTGAAGAACATGATCACGGGTGCGGCGCAGATGGACGGGGCGATTCTGGTGGTGTCGGCGGCCGATGGCCCGATGCCGCAGACGCGCGAGCACATACTGCTGGCGCGCCAGGTGGGCGTTCCGTACATCGTGGTGTACCTGAACAAGGCCGACATGGTGGACGACGCGGAGCTGCTGGAGCTGGTCGAGATGGAGGTCCGCGAGCTGCTGTCGAAGTACGACTTTCCCGGGGACGTGACGCCGATCGTGACCGGCTCGGCGCTGAAGGCGCTCGAGGGCGACAAGGGTCCGCTCGGGGTGCCCTCGGTGGTGAAGCTGGTGGAGGCGATGGACCGTACATCCCGGTGCCGGAGCGCGCGATCGACGGGGCGTTCCTGATGCCGGTGGAGGACGTGTTCTCGATCTCGGGACGCGGCACGGTGGTGACGGGGCGCATCGAGCGCGGCATCGTCAAGGTGAACGACGAAGTGGAGATCATTGGCCTGCGTCCGACGGTGAAGACGACCTGCACGGGCGTGGAGATGTTCAGGAAGCTGCTGGACCAGGGGCAGGCGGGCGACAACGTGGGGGTGCTGCTGCGCGGCACGAAGCGCGAGGAAGTCGAGCGCGGCCAGGTGCTGGCGAAGCCCGGTTCGATCACGCCGCACACCAAGTTCGAAGGCGAGGTGTACGTGCTGACGAAGGAAGAGGGCGGCCGGCACACGCCGTTCTTCAAGGGGTATCGGCCGCAGTTCTACTTCCGCACGACGGACGTGACGGGGTCGGTGGAGTTGCCGGAAGGCGTGGAGATGGTGATGCCGGGCGACAACATCAAGATGACCATCGAGCTGATCAGCCCGATCGCGATGGAGGAAGGCCTGCGCTTCGCCATCCGCGAGGGCGGTCGCACCGTCGGCGCCGGCGTGGTTTCGAAGATCCTCAAGTAACAGGCGGTATTTCCCATGGCACGTCAGAACATCCGGATCCGCCTCAAGGCATTCGATCACCGTCTCATCGACACCTCGGCCCGCGAGATCGTCGAGACGGCCAAGCGCACGGGCGCCACGGTGCGCGGCCCGGTGCCGCTGCCGGTCAAGATGGAGCGCTTCACGGTGCTGACCGCCCCGCACGCCGACAAGGACGCGCGCGACCAGTACGAGATGCGCACCCACAAGCGCCTGATGGACATCCTGAACCCGACGGACAAGACGGTGGACGCGCTGATGAAGCTCGAGCTGCCGGCCGGCGTGGACGTCCAGATCAAGCTCAACTGAGGGGAAGAACAGGCTATAGACGATAGGCGATAGGCCAGAGGCCAGAGGCCAGGACTTCTGACCTATAGCCTGTCGCCTGTAGCCCATCGCCTCTTCTGCCCCTTGCGCAGTCGATTTCCGCCGCTATAATACGCGGCTCTTCCTCGCCGAGGCCTGGCCGGCATTGCCGGTACCGCTCGAGCGGCGCAGCCCCAGACACCAGAGATGGCGGGCGCTGCACCTCTCAAGCCGCTTCCTTGACGAGTCCCGGCCCGGGCGCAGCCCGCGGCAGGGATGAACCTTTTTCAGCCTCGGCCAATCGCAGCCGCGGCGGTGTATGAGGACGAACAGATGACGATCGGTCTGATTGGCCGCAAGGCCGGCATGACGCGCGTCTTCACGGACGCGGGCGAATCGATCCCGGTGACGGTGATCGAAGCCCTGCCCAATCGCGTCACCCAGGTGAAGGGTACCGACGGCGACGGTTATCGCGCCGTTCAGGTCACCTACGGGGCCCGCAAGCCCTCCAGCCTGAGCCGCGCGCTCGCCGGCCACTACGCCAAGGCGAAAGTGGCTCCCGGCAAGTCGCTGGTCGAATTCCGCCTCGCCGACGGCGAAGGCGCGGACCTGGCGGCCGGCACCGAGATCAAGGTGGACATGTTCGCCGCCGGCCAGATCGTGGACGTGACGGGCACCACCATCGGCAAGGGCTTCGCCGGCACCATCAAGCGCCACCACTTCGGCGGCGGCCCCGCTACCCACGGCGCCTCGTTGTTCCATCGCACCCCGGGTTCGATCGGCCAGCGCCAGACGCCGGGACGCGTGTTCCCGGGCAAGCGCATGTCGGGCCACCTGGGCTCCGACCGCGTGACCACCGAAAACCTGCAGGTCGTCGAGATCGACGCCGCGCGCAACCTGCTGCTGATCCGCGGCGCCGTGCCGGGCTCGGCGGGCGGCGAAGTCATCGTGCGTCCCTCGGTGAAGGCCGCGCGTCAGGCGAAGCGCAAGATCCTGGCTCCCAAGGCCGTGGCCCCCAAGGCCGGCGGCAAGAAGTAATACGCCATGGCCACGCAACTGAAACTCCAGCAGAACGGCGCTGCCACCGGCAGCATCGAAGTGTCCGAGAAGGCCTTCGGCCGCGACTACAACGAGGCCCTGGTGCACCAGGTCGTCACCGCCTACATGGCGGGCGGCCGTGCGGGCACCAAGCGCCAGCTGAGCAAGGCGGAAGTCCGCGGCGGCGGCATCAAGCCGTGGAAGCAGAAGGGCGGCGGTCGCGCCCGCGCCGGCTCCATCCGCAGCCCGATCTGGGTCGGCGGCGGCCGCGCGTTCGCCGCGCGCCCGCGCAGCTACGAGCAGAAGGTCAACCGCAAGATGTACCGCGGCGCGCTGAGCGCGCTGCTGTCCGAGCTGGCCCGCCTCGAGCGCCTGACGGTGGTCGAGTCGCTCGGCCTCGAGGCGCCGAAGACGCGCCTGCTCGCGGCGAAGCTGAAGGAAATGGGCCTCGGCAACGTGCTGATCCTGGTCGAGGCCTACGACGAGAAGCTCGACCTCGCGTCGCGCAACCTGATGGGCGTGTCCGTGGTGCCGGTCTCCGCGATCGACCCGGTGAGCCTGCTCCGCCACGAGCGCGTGCTCGCGACGGTCGGCGCCGTCCGCATGCTCGAGGAGAAGCTGGCATGAGCAGCAAGGAAAGACTGATGCAGGTGCTGATCGCGCCGCACGTCTCGGAGAAGGCGGCGCTCGCCACGGAGAAGGGCAACCAGTTCGTGTTCCGCGTGCTGCGCGACGCGACCAAGCCGGAGATCAAGGCGGCCGTCGAACTGATGTTCGAGGTCAAGGTCGACGCGGTGAACACCGTCAACGCGGCCGGCAAGGCCAAGCGTTTCGGCGGCCGGCTCGGCAAGCGCTCGGACTCCAAGAAGGCCTACGTGAAGCTCGCGGAAGGCCAGACGATCGATTTCGCCGGCGTCGAGAAGTGACGGCGGCGGGCAGCAGACGGAAGGCGTAACCATGGCTCTCATCAAGACCAAACCGACGTCGCCGGGCCGGCGCTTCGTCGTGAAGCCGGACCGCTCGCACCTGCACAAGGGCGAGCCGGTGCACGCGCTCACGGCGCCGCAGAAGCGCACCGGCGCGCGCAACAACATGGGCCGCATCACGACCCGCCACAAGGGCGGCGGCCACCGGCAGCGTTACCGCGTGGTGGATTTCCTGCGCGACAAGGACGGCGTGCCGGGCAAGGTCGAGCGCCTCGAGTACGATCCGAACCGCACCGCGAACCTCGCGCTCGTGCTGTATGCGGACGGCGAGCGCCGCTACATCCTCGCCGCCAAGGGCATGGCCGCCGGCGACGCGGTCAACTCCGGCACCGAGGCTCCGATCAAGGCGGGCAACTCGCTGCCGCTGCGCAACATCCCGATCGGCACGCAGGTGCACAACGTCGAGCTGAAGCCGGGCCGCGGCGGCCAGCTGGCCCGCAGCGCCGGCGCGTCCGTGCAGCTGGTGGCCCGCGAAGGCCTGTACGCGACGATCCGCCTGCGCTCGACCGAGATGCGCAAGGTGCACGTCGACTGCCGCGCCACCATCGGCGAAGTCGGCAACGACGAGCACAACCTGATCGTCTACGGCAAGGCCGGCGCCATCCGCCATCGCGGCATCCGCCCGACGGTCCGCGGCGTCGTGATGAACCCGGTCGATCACCCGCACGGCGGCGGTGAGGGCAAGTCCGGCCAGGGCAACCCGCACCCCGTCTCGCCCTGGGGTTGGAAGACCAAGGGCAAGAAGACCCGCACCAACAAGCGCACGGCCGGACTCATCATCCGCCGTCGTAACTGAGCCTGAGAGGAGCGAGCAGTGCCCCGTTCAGTCAAGAAAGGCCCGTTCGTCGACCTGCACCTTGCGAAGAAGGTGGCGGTCGCGGCCGAGAAGAACGACCGTCGTCCGATCAAGACGTGGTCGCGCCGCTCCATGGTCCTGCCGGACATGGTCGGCCTCACGATCGCGGTCCACAACGGCAAGCAGCACATCCCCGTGCTGATCTCCGAGAACATGGTCGGCCACAAGCTGGGCGAGTTCGCGCCCACCCGCACGTTCCGGGGACACTCGGGCGACAGAAAGGCGTCCGCGGAGTAAGCCATGCAGGTCGCAGCCAAGCTCAAGTACGCGCGCATCTCGCCGCAGAAGTGCCGCCTGGTGGCGGACATGGTCCGCGGCAAGCCGGTCGGCCAGGCGCTGGCCACGCTGCGCTTCACGCCGAAGAAGGGCGCCGAGATCGTCTGCAAGGTTCTCGAGTCGGCCATCGCCAACGCCGAGAACAACCACAATGCGGACATCGACACGCTCAAGGTCGACCGCATCGAGGTCGACGAAGCGCCGACGCTGAAGCGGTTCCATGCCCGCGCCAAGGGCCGCGGCAACCGCATCGTCAAGCGCAACAGCCACATCATGATCCTCGTCGGCGACGGCCGGCAGGACTGAGGGAGCAGCGTTCCATGGGTCAGAAGGTCAATCCGGTCGGCATTCGTCTCGGCATCACCCGCGACTGGACGTCGATGTGGTACGCGAACAAGCGCAACTTCCCCGCCTACGTCTTCCAGGACTGGCAGGTGCGCGAGTTCCTGAAGAAGAAGCTCGCGGAAGCCTCGGTCAGCCGCATCAACATCGAGCGCGCCGCCCGCAAGGCCAACATCACGATCCACACGGCCCGCCCGGGCGTGGTGATCGGCAAGAAGGGCGAGGACATCGAGCGGCTGCGCGGCGAAGTGGCGAAGCTGATGGGCATGGGCGTCAACGACGTGCGGCTCAACATCGCCGAGATCCGCAAGCCGGAGATGGACGCGGCGCTGGTCGCCGAAGGCATCGCGCAGCAGGTCGAGCGCCGCGTCATGTTCCGCCGCGCGATGAAGCGCGCCGTGATGAACACGATGCGGAGCGGCGCGCTCGGCGTGAAGGTGCGCCTGTCGGGCCGCTTGAACGGCTCGGAGATCGCGCGCACGGAGTGGACCCGCGAGGGCCGCATCCCGCTGCACACGTTCCGCGCCGACATCGACTACGGCACCGCCGAGGCGCGCACCACGTACGGCGTGATCGGCGTCAAGGTCTGGATCTTCAAGGGCGAAGTGTTCGACCGTCCGGACGTCGCTCCGGTCGAGGCCGAGTCCGCCGCAGCCGCGGAGCAGACGGCTTAACCGCCGCTCGGCTACGGACGGAGAAACATCGCCATGATGCAACCGAAGCGAACCAAGTATCGCAAGCAGTTCAAGGGCCGCAACTCGGGCCTGGCCCAGCGCGGCAGCAGCGTGTCGTTCGGCGACTACGGCCTGAAGGCCACGAGCCGCGCGCGCATGACGGCCCGCGAGATCGAGGCGGCACGCCGCGCCATGACGCGCTACGTGAAGCGCGGCGGCCAGGTGTGGATCCGGGTGTTCCCGGACGTGCCGATCACGAAGAAGCCCCTCGAAGTCCGCATGGGCTCCGGCAAGGGCAACGTCGAGTACTACGTCGCGCGCGTGCAGCCCGGCAAGGTGCTCTTCGAGATGGAAGGCGTGACCGAGGAGATCGCGCGCGAGGCGTTCCGCCTGGCGGCGAGCAAGCTCTCGGTCGACACGATGTTCGTCAAGCGGCAGGTGCGCTGATGAAAGCGAAGGAATTGAGGTCGAAGAGCCCGGCGGAACTGCGCGAGGAACTGCTCAAGCTGCGCCGCGAGCAGTTCAACCTGCGCATGGCGCAGGCATCCGGTCAGGCCGCCAAGCCCGACCAGTTCGGCAAGGTGCGCCAGAACGTCGCGCGCATGAAGACCGTGCTCGGCGAGCAGTCGCGGGCCGCGGCGAAAACTGGAGCGAAGTGATGAGCCAGGCAACGAGCGAGCGCACTGCGGCGGCCGAAGGCACGGAACGCACCGTGACCGGCACCGTCGTCAGCAACAAGATGCAGAAGACCATCACGGTCGCCGTCGAGCGCCTCGTGAAGCACGGCCGCTACGGCAAGTACATGCGCCGCACGACCAAGCTGATGGCGCACGACGAGGACGGCGAGTGCCGCGAGGGCGACATCGTCGACATCGCGCAGAGCCGCCGCCTGTCCGCTCGCAAGGCCTGGCGCCTGGTGCGCGTCGTCAAGCGCGCCGAAGCGCTCTGAGCCCGGCAGCAGGAGTAGCGACATGATCCAGACGCGAACCATGCTGCAGGCCGCCGACAACAGCGGCGCGCGCAGCCTGATGTGCATCAAGGTGTTCGGCGGCTCGAAGCGCCGCTATGCCACCGTCGGCGACGTCATCAAGGTGAGCGTCAAGGACGCGATCCCGCGCGGCAAGGTCAAGAAGGGCGAGGTCTACGACGCCGTCGTCGTGCGCACCGCCTTCGGCGTGCGCCGCCCGGACGGCTCGCTGATCCGCTTCGACGGCAACGCGGCGGTGCTGCTCACGAACAAGCTCGAGCCGATCGGCACGCGCATCTTCGGGCCGGTCACGCAGGGAGCTGCGCACGACGCAGTTCATGAAGATCATCTCGCTCGCGCCGGAAGTGCTCTGAGCACGGCGAGCAGTGATCGAGGAAAAGGGCATGAACAAGATCCGCAAGGGCGACGAAGTCGTCGTGATCTCCGGCCGCGACAAGGGCCGGCGCGGCACCGTCATCAGGGTGCTCGCCGAGGACCAGGTGCTCGTCGAGAACGTGAACATGGTCAAGCGCCACACGCGCCCCAACCCGCAGAAGGGCACGCAGGGCGGCATCGTCGAGAAGGAGGCCCCGCTGCACCTCTCGAACGTGCTGCTCTGGAACCCGGTCGCGAAGAAGGGTGATCGAGTGGGTGTCCGCACGCTGGCCGACGGCCGGCACGTGCGCTTCTTCAAGTCCAACGACGAAGTCGTGGACGCCTGACAGAGGTCGGCTTCAGATGGCAAGACTTCAGACGTATTACCGGGAAAAGGTCGTGCCCGAGCTCATGAAGAGCCTCGGCGTGCCGAACCCCATGCAGGTCCCGAAGATCACCAAGATCACGGTGAACATGGGCGTGGGCGAGGCCGTGGCCGACAAGAAGGCGATGGACGGCGCCGTGAGCGACCTGACCGCGCTCACCGGGCAGAAGCCCGTCGTCACCAAGTCGCGCAAGGCGATCGCGGCGTTCAAGCTGCGCGACGGCGTGCCGGTCGGCTGCCGCGTGACGCTGCGCGGCGCGCACATGTACGAGTTCCTCGACCGCCTGATCAACGTGGCGATGCCGCGCATCCGCGACTTCCGCGGCGTGTCGGCCCGCGCGTTCGACGGCCGCGGCAACTACACGCTCGGCGTCAAGGAACAGATCATTTTCCCGGAGATCGCGTACGACCAGATCGACGCGATCCGCGGCATGGACATCACGATCACCACCACGGCACGCGACGACCGGGAAGGCCGAGCGCTGCTCGAATCCTTCAACTTCCCGTTCCGCAAGTAAGGACCGGCAAATGGCGAAGACCAGCATGATCATGCGCGAGAAGCGCCGCGCGAAGCTCGTGGCGAAAGCCGCGCCGAAGCGGGCGAAGCTCAAGGAGATCATCCGCAATCCGAAGTCGACGGACTCGGAGCGCGAGGAGGCCCAGCACAAGCTGCAGGCGATGCCGCGCGATACCGCCGCTTCGCGCATGCGCAATCGCTGCGCGATCACCGGTCGCCCCCGCGGCACGTACCGCAAGTTCGGCCTCGGCCGCCAGAAGCTGCGCGAAGCGACGATGCGCGGCGACGTTCCCGGCCTGCGCAAGGCCAGCTGGTAAGCCGGGTACTGGAGCAACAGCATGAGCATGACGGATCCCATCGCGGACTTCCTGACCCGCATTCGCAACGGCCAGATGGCCGGCAAGGCCGAAGTGGCGGCCCCCGCTTCGCGCATGAAGCTGGCGCTGGCGAAGGTGCTGAAGGAAGAAGGCTACATCGAGGACTTCGCGATCGCCGAGCAGGCGGAGAAGCCCACGGTCACCGTGCGCCTGAAGTACTACCAGGGCCGCCCGGTCATCGAGCGCCTCGAGCGCGTCAGCCGCCCCGGCCTGCGCGTCTACAAGGCGAAGGACGACCTGCCCAAGGTCCTCGGCGGCATGGGCGTGGCCATCATTTCCACCTCCCGCGGCCTGATGACGGATCGCGAGGCGCGCGCGGCCGGCCACGGCGGCGAAGTCCTCTGCATCGTCTCGTAAGCGCTGCGGACCGAGGATCAAGAACATGTCACGAGTCGCAAGAAATCCGGTCGCTCTGCCGCAGGGCGTCACCGCCACTGTCGAAGGCAGCAGCGTCACGGTGAAGGGCGCCAAGGGCTCCCTGAAGCTGCCGCTGCGCCCGGGCCTCTCGCTGGTGCAGGAAGGGCAGGTCGTGCGCGTGCAGGTCGCCGCGCCCAGCAAGGAGACCCTGATGCACGCGGGCTCGCTGCGCTCGCACCTCGCCAACATGGTGCTCGGCGTGTCGAAGGGCTACGAGAAGAAGCTCGAGCTGGTGGGCGTCGGCTATCGCGCCGCGGCCCAGGGCAAGATGCTGAACCTCACGCTCGGCTTCTCGCACCCGGTCGTCTACGACGTGCCGGAAGGCATCACGGTCGAGACGCCGACGCAGACGGAAATCCTCATCAAGGGCGCGGACAAGCAGCAGGTCGGCCAGGTGGCCGCCGAGATCCGCGCCTATCGGTCCCCGGAGCCCTACAAGGGCAAGGGCGTTCGTTATTCCGGTGAGCGCATCGAGCTCAAGGAAACGAAGAAGAAGTAAGGGTGCCGCACATGGAAAAGAAAGTCAGTCGTCAGCGGCGCGCCCGGCGCGGCCGCGCCAAGATGCAGGAGCTGAAGGTGATGCGCCTCTCGGTGCACCGCACTCCGCAGCACATCTACGCCCAGGTGTTCGACCCGAAGTCGAACGTCGTGGCGGCCGCCTCCACGCTGCAGAAGGACGTCGCCGCAGGCCTCAAGGGCACCGGCAACATCGAGGCGGCGAAGGCAGTGGGCAAGGCGATCGCCGAGCGCGCGAAGGCCAAGGGCGTCACGCGCGTCGCGTTCGACCGCTCGGGTTTCAAGTATCACGGGCGCGTCAAGGCCCTGGCCGAAGCCGCGCGTGAAGCCGGCCTCGAGCTCTGACGGGTCCTGAGGAGCAGCAATGGCGAGAATCGAGAAAGTCGCGGCGGCGGACGAGTTCATCGAGAAGCTGGTGACCGTCAACCGCGTGGCGAAGGTCGTCAAGGGCGGCAAGCAGTTCGGTTTCACCGCGCTCACCGTGGTGGGCGACGGCAACGGCCGCGTCGGCTTCGGGTACGGCAAGGCGCGTGAAGTGCCGGTCGCGATCCAGAAGGCCATGCAGCAGGCCCGCAAGAACCTGGTGAACGTCAGCCTGCGCAATTCGACGCTGCACTTCGCGGTCACCGGCAAGCACGGCACCTCCAAGGTGTACATGCAGCCGGCCTCCGACGGTACCGGCGTCATCGCGGGCGGCAGCATGCGCGCGGTGTTCGAGTGCGCGGGCGTGCGCAACGTGCTCGCCAAGAGCTACGGCTCGCGCAACCCGATCAACGTCGTGCGCGCCACGATGAAGGCGCTGACGACCATGCCGTCGCCGGAGCGCATCGCGGCCAAGCGCGGCAAGACGGTTGCCGAGATCACGGGTTGAACGACATGCCAAAGACCACCCCTGCCAACAGCGTCCCGGGCAACGTCAAGGTGACGCTGGTGAGAAGCCCCTTCGGGCAGTTGCACCGCCATCGTGCGACCGTGCGCGGCCTCGGCCTGCGCAAGCTGCACCAGACGGTGATCGTCGCCGACACGAAGGAGATCCGCGGCATGATCAATGCCTCGCAGCATCTCCTGCGCGTCGAGGAAGCGTGAGGACATCATGAAGCTGAACACCATCAGCCCGGCCGCGGGCAGCAAGAAGACGCGCACCCGCGTCGGCCGCGGCGCGTCCGCCGGCCAGGGCAAGACCTGCGGCCGCGGCGTCAAGGGCCAGCGCGCCCGCAAGGGCGGCTACCACAAGGTCGGCTTCGAAGGCGGCCAGATGCCGCTGCAGCGCCGGCTGCCGAAGATCGGCTTCCGTTCCGCCATGGCGCGCAAGGTCGCCGAGGTGCGCGTGAGCGAACTCGCCAAGGTCGACGGCGGCGCCGTCGACCTCGCGTCGCTGAAGAAGGCGAACCTCGTCCCGGCCGACTCGCTGCGCGCCAAGATCGTGCTCTCGGGCTCGATCAAGTCCGCGGTGACGGTGAAGGGCGTCGGCGTGACCAAGGGCGCCCGGGCCGCGATCGAAGCGGCCGGCGGCAAGGTCGAGGCGGCCTGAGGCCGCCCCGGACCCCGGTTTAAGGAACAGACGTGGCCAATCCCCTGTCATCGGGTTCGCTAGCCGCCTTCGGCGAAGCCAGCCGGCTGTCCGAGCTGCGGGGCCGCTTCCTGTTCCTCATCGGGGCGCTGGTGGTCTATCGGATCGGCACGTTCATCCCGGTGCCGGGCATCGACCCGGTCGCGCTCGAGCGGTTCTTCCAGGACCAGCAGGGCACGATCCTGAGCATGTTCAACATGTTCTCCGGCGGCGCGCTGCAGCGCCTGTCGATCCTCGCGCTCGGCGTGATGCCGTACATCTCGGCGTCGATCATCGTGCAGATGATGGGCGTGGTGGTGCCGAGCCTGCAGGCGCTGCGCAAGGAAGGCGAGGCCGGCCGCCGCAAGCTCACGCAGTACACCCGCTGGGGCACGGTCGCGCTCGCCGCGTTCCAGGGCGCCGGCGCCGCCGTGGCGTTCCAGAACCAGGGCGTCGTGCTGAACCCGGGCCCGCAGTTCCTGTTCCTCGCCACGATCACGCTGGTGGCCGGCACGATGTTCCTGATGTGGCTCGGCGAGCAGATCACCGAACGCGGCCTCGGCAACGGCATCTCGATGATCATCCTCTCGGGCATCGTCGCGGGCCTGCCGGCCGCGATCGGCGGCACGCTCGAGCTCGTGCGCAACGGCGAGATCAACCCGGCGCTCGCGCTGATCCTCGTGGTCATGGTGTTCGCGGTCACGGCGTTCGTGGTGTTCGTCGAGCGCGCGCAGCGCCGCATCCCGGTGAACTACGCGAAGCGCCAGCAGGGCCGGCGCATGTTCGCCGGCACGTCGACGCACCTGCCGTTCAAGCTCAACATGTCGGGCGTGATCCCGCCGATCTTCGCCTCGAGCCTGCTGCTGTTCCCGGCGACGATCGCCAGCTGGTTCGGCACCTCCGAGCACTTCTCCTGGCTGCAGAACGTGGCGGCGAGCCTCGGCGTCGGCCAGCCGGTGCACATCGTGCTGTACTCGGCGCTGATCATCTTCTTCTGCTTCTTCTACACCGCGCTGGTGTTCAACTCGCGCGAGACGGCGGAGAACCTGAAGAAGTCCGGCGCGTTCATCCCGGGCATCCGCCCGGGCCAGCACACCGCCGAGTACATCGACAAGGTGCTGACCCGGCTCACGGTCTGGGGCGCGCTGTACGTGACGCTGGTCTGCCTGATCCCGGAGATCCTGATTTCCCAGTTCCGGGTGCCGTTCTACTTCGGCGGCACCTCGCTCATGATCATCGTGGTGGTGATCATGGACTTCATCGCCCAGCTGCAGGCGCACCTGATGTCGCACCAGTACGAAGGGTTGATGAAGAAGGCCAACCTGCGCGGCTACGGCCGGCCGGGTTCGGTGCGCTGAAGCGTCCCGGACCGTTACGGAGAGAGAGAAATGAAAGTTCGTCCCTCGGTGAAGCGGATCTGCAAGAACTGCAAGGTGGTGCGGCGTCGCGGCGTGGTCTACGTGATCTGCAGCGACAAGCGCCACAAGCAGCGGCAGGGCTGATGCCCCGCCTGTCTGCATTGAGCAACACTGGTTTTTCTGATATTATTCCGCGCTTTTCGCGCCCCGGAGTGAGCCTAAAATGGCCCGTATTGCCGGTATAAACATCCCGATGAACAAGCACGTCGTGATCGGCCTGACGGCGATCTTCGGCGTCGGTCGCATCACAGGCGAAGGTCGCCTGCGAGGCGGCGGGCGTGAAGCCCGACACCAAGGTCAAGGACCTGACCGAGGCCGAGGTGGCGGCGCTGCGCTCGCAGATCGCGAAGCTGCCGGTCGAAGGCGACCTGCGCCGCGAAGTGTCGATGAACATCAAGCGCCTGATGGACCTCGGTTCGTACCGCGGCCTCCGTCATCGCAAGGGCCTGCCGATGCGCGGCCAGCGCACGCGCACCAACGCGCGCACGCGCAAGGGCCCGCGCAAGGCCGCGGTCAAGCTGAACGCTCCTCCGGGCAAGGCATGAGCCTGTCCGCACTGACTGAAACAGGTTGAACTCGCATGGCTGACGACAAGAAGCAGTCCGGCGCCGCCGCCGGTGCCGCCACCAAGACGCGCAAGAAGGTGAAGCGCGTCGTGTCCGACGGCGTGGCCCACGTCCACGCGTCGTTCAACAACACGATCGTCACGATCACCGACCGCCAGGGCAACACGCTCTCGTGGGCGACGTCGGGCGGCTGCGGTTTCCGCGGCTCGCGCAAGAGCACGCCGTTCGCCGCGCAGGTCGCGGCCGAGAAGGCGGGCACCGCCGCGCAGGAATACGGCCTGCGCACCGTCGACGTGAAGGTGCGCGGCCCGGGCCCGGGCCGCGAGTCGGCCGTGCGCGCGTTGAACGCCGCCGGCCTCAAGGTGACCAGCATCGAGGACGTGACGCCGATCCCGCACAACGGGTGCCGTCCGCCCAAGAAGCGCCGCGTCTGACGCCGCGCTCCCGAGGATAGAGAACATGGCCAGGTATCTTGGACCCAAGTGCAAGCTCTCGCGCCGCGAGGGCACCGACCTATTCCTGAAGAGCGGCGTCAAGTCGCTCGAGTCGAAGTGCAAGCTCGAGGTGCCGCCGGGCGGCATCAAGGGCGAGCGTCGCTCGCGCGTGTCGGGCTACGGCCTGCAGCTGCGCGAGAAGCAGAAGCTGCGCCGCATGTACGGCGTGCTCGAGCGCCAGTTCCGCGGCTACTACCATGCGGCCGCCGGCCGCCCGGGCGCCACGGGCGAGACGCTGCTGCAGCTGCTCGAGGCGCGCCTCGACAACGTCGTCTACCGCATGGGCTTCGCCGTCACGCGCAACGAGGCGCGCCAGCTGGTGAGCCACGGCGCCGTCACGGTGAACGGCGCCCGCGTCAACATCCCGTCCTACCAGTGCAAGGGCGGCGACGTCGTCGCGCTGCGCGAGAAGGCGCAGAAGCAGGCCCGCATCGCGCAGGCGCTGCAGATCCGCGGCCAGGTCGGTTTCCCCGACTGGGTCGAAGTCGACGAGAAGAAGTTCTCGGGTGTCCTGAAGTCGTTGCCCGAGCGCGGCGACATCCTGCCGGACATCAACGAGAGCCTCGTCGTCGAGTTGTATTCCAAGTAAGAACCCGGCCCGGGCAACCGGGCCCACCGCCCACAGGGCAAGGTGACTTCCATGCAGTCAGCCGTTGCGGAGTTCCTCCGTCCGCGCGTGGTCAAGGTGACGCCGACGTCGCCGCGCCACGCCCGCGTCGTCATCGAGCCGTTCGAGCGGGGCTTCGGCCACACGCTCGGCAACGCGCTGCGTCGCGTGCTGCTCTCGTCGATGCCCGGCAGCGCGATCACCGAGGCCGAGATCGACGGCGTGCTCCACGAGTACACCAGCATCGAAGGCGTCCAGGAGGACGTCGTCGAGATCCTGCTGAACCTCAAGCAGGTCGCGATCCGCCTCAACGCGCGCGAAGAGTCCGAGCTGCGCCTGTCGAAGAAGGGCCCGGGCCCGGTCCGCGCCGGCGACATCCAGGGCGACCACGACGTCGAGATCCTGAACCCCGAGCTCGATCATCGCCAACCTGACGAAGGCCGGCGAGCTGAACATGACGCTCAAGGTCGAGAAGCGGCCGCGGCTACCGTCCGGCCGGCCAGCGCCTCGCGTTCGAGGAAGCGAGCCGCCCGATCGGCCGCCTGCTGCTCGACGCGTCGTTCAGCCCGATCCGCAAGGTGACCTACAACGTCGAAGCGGCGCGCGTCGAACAGCGCACCGACCTCGACAAGCTGATCATCGACATCGAGACCAACGGCACGATCGACCCGGAAGAGGCGATCCGCCGCGCCGGCTCGATCCTGAAGGACCAGCTGTCGGTGTTCGTCGACCTGCAGGGCCAGGACGAGGAGAAGGCGCGTCCCGCCGACCACCACTTCGACCCGCTGCTGCTGCGCCCGGTGGACGAGCTCGAGCTGACGGTTCGCAGCGCGAACTGCCTGAAGGCCGAGAACATCCACTACATCGGCGACCTGGTGCAGAAGACCGAAGTCGAGCTGCTGCGCACGCCGAACCTCGGCAAGAAGTCGCTCACCGAGATCAAGGAAGTGCTCGAGAGCCACGGCCTCACGCTCGGCATGCGCCTCGAGAACTGGCCGCCGGTCGGCCTGAAGCGTGACGAAGACCGCGACATCGTCTGAGTAGGCAACCATGAGACACGGACTTTCCGGGCGGCAGCTGAGCCGCAACACCCCGCACCGCTGGGCGATGCTGCGCAACATGGCGGCGTCGCTGCTGCGTCACGAGACCATCCGGACGACGATCCCGAAGGCGAAGGAACTGCGCCGCTACGTCGAGCCGCTGATCACGCTCGGCAAGACCGACAGCCAGGCCAACCGCCGCCGCGCGTTCTCGAAGCTGCGCGACGTGGAAGTCGTCACCAAGCTGTTCGACGAACTCGGCCCGCGCTTCAAGGCGCGCCCGGGCGGCTACACCCGCATCCTGCACATGGCGACCCGCGCCGGCGACAATGCCGACATGGCGCTGATGGCGCTGGTCGACCGGGCCGCCGCGCCGGTCGAGGCGCAAGGCCGACGAGGACGCGAAAAAGCCGAAGAAGGCCGCGAAGAAGAAGGCTGCGCCGGCGGCGGAAGCCGCGGGCGAGGCGCCGGCAGCGAAGAAGCCGCGCGCGCCGCGCAAGAAGAAGGCGGCCGTCGCGTAAGCGCGATCGTCTGCAGATCGAAGGAAGCCGGGCCCTCGCCCGGCTTCTTTTTTTCGGGGTGTGGCCTATCGTGCGCCGTGAGCGCCGCGCCGCGGCCGAGTCCAACCCAACCATCGAACGGAGCCTCGAAACATGAGCGTGCTGACCGAGTTCAAGGAATTTGCCATGAAGGGCAACGTGGTCGACATGGCAGTCGGCGTGGTGATCGGCGGGGCCTTCGGCAAGATCGTGTCGTCGTTCGTCGGTGACGTGGTCATGCCCGTGCTCGGCAGGCTGGTGGGCGGCGCGAATTTCACCGACCTCGCGATCACGCTCGGCACCAACCCGGCGGGCGAGCCGATCCTGCTCAAGTACGGCGCGTTCCTGCAGGCGGTGTTCGACTTCGCGATCATCGCGGCCGCGATCTTCATGGCGCTGAAGGCCATCAACAAGCTGAAGGCGCCACCGCCGGCCGTGGCCGCCGCGCCGCCCGCCGACGTGGTGCTGCTGACCGAGATCCGCGACCTGCTGAAGAAATAGAGCCCTAGAAACACACTGGCGGACATCTCGGTGTTCCGGGCCTCACCCGGCAAACCGAGATCTCCCCGGAGGTTCAGAGGGCAGCGAATGCGTCGCGCGTCAGGTTCTCCGGCGCGCCCTGCGTGCAGAGCACGTCGTCCTCGATGCGGATGCCGCCGAACGGCTTGAGCCGCGCGACCGTGTCCCAGCGGATGTGCGCGCCCGCCTTGCCGCCGCGCGCTGCGTCGAGCAGCAGGTCGATGAAGTAGAGGCCCGGTTCCACCGTCACCACGAACCCCGGTTCGAGCACCCGCGTCAGGCGCAGGAACGGGTGGCCCTCCGGCTTCGGGATCTCGACGCCCGACGCATCGCGCGCGAATCCGGCGACGTCGTGCACCTGCAGCCCGAGCAGGTGGCCGATGCCGTGCGGGAAGAACACGCTGGTCACGCGCTCGGCGACGGCCGTCTCGGCGCTGCAGCCGATCACGCCCGACTCGCGCAGCACGCCCGCGATCAGCCAGTGCGCCTGCAGGTGCACCTCGCGATAGTCGGCGCCGGCGCGAATCGCGTCGCACAGCGCGCGCTGCACGACGTCCATCGCGCCGATCATCGCGCCGAACTCCGCGTCGTCGTCGCAGTAGGTGCGCGTGATGTCGCTCGCGTAGCCGCGCACCTGCGCGCCGGCGTCGATCAGGAACGTCCGGCGCGGCACGTCGCGCGCCCGCTGCAGGTTCTGGTAGTGCAGCACCGCCGCACCCGGGCCGAACGCGACGATGTTGCCGTAGGGCAGTTCCTGCTCGCGCAACCCGGTCGCCGAGCAATAGGCCTGGTGCACTTCGAATTCCGACTCGCCGGCCCGCCACGGCGGCTGCGGCCGCGCGGTGTCCGCGCGCGCCGAGCACCGACGCGCGCCGCAGGCACTCGATCTCGTAGGGCGTCTTCACGGCCCGGTCGAAATGCAGGTGATCGAGCAGCGGTTTCGCGTTCGCGCCCGCGAAGCCCCACGCGTCGAACTCCGGCTGCCATTCGCCGATAAAGGCGAGGCGGCGGCCCGCCGTGCCGAGCAGCGCGCGCGCGTCGCCCGGCTGGCGCACCACCTGGACGTCGAACCCGCCGGTCCAGCCGCCGGCCGGCACCGCCGGCGGTTTGTGCCAGTAATCCGCGGGCTGGTGAAACACCAGCAGCGGCCGCTGCCCCGGCACGTAGCGGACGAAGCAGTCGGGCGCGTCCTGCAGTGGCGCCCACTGCAGGAAATGCGGGTTCGCCTTGTACGGCGAGCCGTGGTCGTCGAGGAAGTGCTCGTGCGGACGGCCCGAGTAGATCGCCACGCCGTCGTAGCGATGGGCAGCCAGCGCTGCGTCGGTGCGCGCGCACACGGTGGCAAGGTGGGCGGCGAAGGCGGTGTCGAGTGAGGGTGACATGTTGCTGCCTGCAGGGCCCACGATGAAAAGGAGTCGCAATCTTGCCGAATGCGGGCGGCGCTGTCGCTAATCACAGACAGTTTCAGTCACTTCAACGCCGACCCCGCACCCTAGAATCCCACTCCGCATAGCCGGCAGATTGCAGCCCAGTGCTCGATCGGCCCGGATGCTGAAGTTCGATGCGTCTTTACTACAGATTTTGGGGTATACATCCATGAATTCGAAGCTCGTACTCGCCGCTGCCCTCGCTGCCCTGGCCCTCGCCGGCTGCGCCAAGAAGGAAGAGGCTGCCCCGGCTGCCGAAGCCGCCGCCACCGACGCCGCCGCTGCCGCTGGCCAGGCTGCTGACGCCGGCCGGTCAGGCCGTCGACGCCGCCGCCGCTGCCGGCCAGGCCGCTGGTGAAGCCGGTGCCGCCGCCACGGACGCCGCTGCCGCCGCTGGCGACGCCGCCGCCGCCGCTGCCACCACGGACGCCGCGCCCCGGCCGCCCCGGCCGAAGAGCCGAAGAAGTAAGCTGACCTGTCAGCGCAAGCTGATCGGGACGGGGCGGGTTCCGCAAGGGCCCGCCCTTTCCCTTGGAGGGTTCCGAACGTTCGCCGGGCGCGCGGCCCGGATCGCCAGCAGGAGGCTGGCCGCTGGTCGTGTCAGTCACGCTACGCGATGCCCGCTCCTCGAGCCTCGACCGCGAATGGATCCGCGCGGTCTACCGGGACTATCTGTCCGAACTTTCCGCCTCCAAGACCGGCCTGTTCCCCGCCCTCGGCGAGTGGGACGCGCGCGAGAACGAATTCCTCGCCGGCTGGTTCTCCGATCCGTCCGCCCATCCGTTCGTGATCCTGCAGGGCCGTGAGCGGGTCGGATTCGCGCTGGTGTCGCGGCCCGCGCACGCGAGCCGCACGCTTCCCGATTTCCGCATGTCCGAGTTCTTCATCCAGTTGAGCGCCCGCCGGCGCGGCGTCGGCGCGAGCGCGGCCGCGCTGCTGTTCCACCGGTTCGCGGGCGACTGGGAAGTCGTCGAAGACGAGCACAACGCGCCGGCGCTGCTGTTCTGGCGGCGCGTGATCGGGCGCCTGACCGGCGGCCGCTATGCGGAGACCCGCCTCGGCGGCGAGGTCCGTCACCGCTTCCGCATCGACGCCCGCTCGACTTCCGGCGACGGCTGAAGCACCCGCCCGAGATAGAGCCCGGTGTACGAACCGGCCGTCGCCGCGACGGCTTCCGGCGTGCCCGCCGCCACCAGCGTGCCGCCGCCCGCGCCACCCTCCGGCCCGAGGTCGATCACCCAGTCCGCCGTCTTGATCACGTCGAGGTTGTGCTCGATGACGACGATGGTGTTGCCCTCGTCGCGCAGCCGGTGCAGCACGCCGAGCAACTGCTCGATGTCGTGAAAGTGCAGGCCGGTGGTCGGCTCGTCGAGGATGTACAGCGTGCGGCCCGTCGAGCGCTTCGCCAGCTCGCGCGCGAGCTTGATGCGTTGCGCCTCGCCGCCCGAAAGCGTGGTCGCGTTCTGGCCGAGCCGCACGTAGGACAGCCCCACGTCGAGCAGCGTCTGCAGCCGCGACTGCAGCGCCGGCACGCTGCGGAAGAACACCGCCGCGTCCTCGATGGTCATCTCCAGCACTTCGTGGATGTTGCGGCCCTTGTAGCGGATCTCCAGCGTCTCGCGGTTGTAGCGCATGCCGCGGCACGCGTCGCAGGTGACGTAGGCGTCCGGCAGGAAGTGCATCTCGACGCGGATCACGCCGTCGCCCTCGCAGGCCTCGCAGCGCCCGCCGCGGACGTTGAAGCTGAAGCGGCCCGGGTCGTAGCCGCGCGCGCGGGCCTCGGGCACCTCCGCGAACAGCTCGCGGACCGGCCCGAAGATGCCGGTGTAGGTGGCCGGGTTCGAGCGCGGCGTGCGGCCGATCGGGCTCTGGTCGATGTCGATGACGCGGTCGATCTGCTCGAGGCCCTCGACCGCCTTGCACGGCGCCGGATCGCCGTCGGATTCCTGCACCGTCGACGCCGCCTGGCGATAGAGCGTGTCGACCACCAGCGTCGACTTGCCCGAGCCCGAGACGCCGGTGACGCAGGTCATCAGGCCGAGCGGGATCTCGACCGTCACGTCCTGCAGGTTGTTGCCGCGCGCCTCGACGATGCGCAGGCTCCGCCCCGGCTGCGCGGGCGTGCGCTGCAACGGCACGTGGATGCGACGGCGGCCGCTCAGGAACTGGCCGGTCAGCGATTCGGCGGAGGCGCAGACGTCGGCCGGCGTGCCCTGCGCGACGATCCGGCCGCCGTGGATGCCGGCGCCGGGGCCGAGGTCCACGACGTGATCCGCCTGGCGGATCGCGTCTTCGTCGTGCTCGACGACGATCACGGTGTTGCCGAGGTTGCGCAGCCGCACCAGCGTGTCGAGCAGCCGCTGGTTGTCGCGCTGGTGCAGCCCGATCGACGGCTCGTCGAGGATGTACATCACGCCGACGAGGCCCGAGCCGATCTGGCTCGCCAGGCGGATGCGCTGCGCCTCGCCGCCCGACAGCGTCTCGGCGCTGCGCGCGAGCGAGAGGTAGTCGAGGCCCACGTCGCTCAGGAACGTGAGTCGATCGCCGACTTCCCGCACCAGCCGGCTGGCGATCTCGCCGCGCCAGCCCTCGAGCTTCATCTCGGCGAAGAACCGTCGCGCATCGTAGATCGACAGCGCCGCGATCTGCGGCAGCGTGTGGCCGGCGACGAAGACGTTGCGCGCGGCGAGGTTCAGCCGGCTGCCGCCGCAGTCCGCGCACGGCCGCGTGCCGCGGTACTTGGCGAGTTCCTCGCGCACGGTGGCCGATTCCGTCTCGCGGAAGCGCCGCTCGAGGTTCGGCAGGATGCCTTCCCACGGGTGCGTGCGGCGCGTGGTGGCGCCCCGCGCGTCGAAGTAGCGGAATTCGATGCGGTCGTCGCCGCTGCCCCACAGCAGCACGTGCCGCACGGCCTCCGAAAGGTCGTGCCACGGCGCCTCGATGTCGAAGCGGAAGTGGCGCGCCAGCGACTGGATCAGCTGGAAGTAGTAGGCGTTGCGCCGGTCCCAGCCGCGGATCGCGCCGCCCGCGAGCGACAGTCCCGGGTTCACGACCACGCGGGCCGGATCGAAGAATTCCTGCACGCCGAGGCCGCCGCAGGTGCCGCAGGCGCCGCTCGGGTTGTTGAACGAGAAGAGCCGCGGCTCGAGCTCGGCGAGGCTGTAGCCGCACACGGTGCAGGCGTAGCGGTTCGAGAAGACGATCGGCGCCCGCTCGGGCTCGTCGTGGAAGCCGACCCGCGCGACGCCCTGCGCGAGCGCAAGCGCGGTCTCGAACGATTCGGCGAGCCGCTGCGACGCATCCGGGCGCACCTTCAGGCGGTCGACGACGGCATCGATCGAGTGCCTGCGGCGCGGATCGAGCTTCGGCTTTTCGTCGAGCTCGAGCAGCTTGCCGTCCACCATCGCCCGGACGAAACCCTGGCCGCGCAGCTGGTCGAACACCTCCGCGTGCTCGCCCTTGCGGTCCTGCACGACCGGCGCGAGCAGCAGCACGCCCGTGCCCTCGGGCAGCGCGAGCACCTGGTCCACCATCTGGCTGACGGACTGGGCCGCCAGCTCCTGGCCGTGGTCGGGGCAGCGCGGCACGCCCGCGCGCGCGTAGAGCACGCGCAGGTAGTCGTAGATCTCGGTGACCGTGCCCACCGTCGAGCGCGGGTTGTGCGACGTGGCCTTCTGCTCGATCGAGATCGCGGGGGAGAGGCCCTCGATGTGGTCGACGTCGGGCTTTTCCATCACCGACAGGAACTGCCGGGCGTAGGCGGACAGCGACTCGACGTAGCGGCGCTGGCCCTCGGCGTAGATCGTGTCGAACGCCAGCGAGGACTTGCCCGAGCCGGACAGGCCAGTGATCACGATCAGCCGGTCGCGCGGCAGGTCGAGGTCGATCCCCTGCAGGTTGTGCGTGCGGGCGCCGCGGATACGTATGAAATCCATCTCGGAAATCCGGCGAAGGGCTGCGGACAGGCAGCCTGCTAATATAGGCGGCGCCGACACACCGAGGCAAAGCCTATCCGACCCCGCGATACCACCCCCAAGCCGGCGATGACCGGCACGGAGCGCCGTTCCGTGGCCGCGCTGGCCGCGATCTACGCGACCCGCATGCTGGGCCTGTTCCTGCCGTTGCCGGTGCTCGCGCTGTATGCCCACGGCCTGCCGGACTACACGCCCCAGATGCTGGGTCTTGCGATGGGCGCCTACGGCCTGACGCAGGCGCTCTTCCAGATCCCGTTCGGCAGCTGGTCGGACAAGATCGGCCGCAAGCCCTTGATCACATGGGGACTCGGGCTGTTCGCGGTGGGTTCGCTGGTCGGGGCGACCGCGCACTCCGTGGTGGTGCTGGCCGTGGCTCGGGCCATCCAGGGCGCGGGAGCCGTCTCGGCGTCGGTGACCGCGCTGCTCGCCGACCTGACGCGCCCGGAGATGCGCACCCGCGCGATGGCGGTGATCGGCATCAGCATCGGGTTGTCGTTCGTCGGCGCCCTGGTGCTCGCGCCGGTGCTCGACGCTGCCTTCGGCATGACGGGCATCTTCGTGATGATGTTCCTGATGGCCGTCTCCGGCATCGCGCTGTTGCACCTGGCGGTGCCGGCCGAGCCGCCGCGCAGCGGGGCGGCCGATTCGCGCAACTGGGCCGAACTGTTGCGCATCGTGGCCCGGCGCGACCTGCGGCCCGTCTATTTCGGAATCTTCGCACTGCACTTCATCATGACGGCGACGTTCATGTCCGTGCCGCAGGCGCTGCAGGGCGACCTGCACATCCCGAGCGCCGAGCACTGGAAGGTGTACCTCGGCGTGTTCCTGGTCTCGATCCTCGGCACCGTGCCGCTCGTGCTCGCGCACCGACCGCACCAGCGCGGCGGGCCCGCTTTTCGTCTGGTCGGTGCTGTTTCTCGGCCTTGCCCAGGGCCTGCTCGGCGCCGACCACGTGCACCTGTGGCGCGTGCTGGCCGTTCTGACGCTGTTTTTCGCCGTCTTCAACTACCTCGAAGCCCGGCTGCCGGCACTGCTGACCCTGGCGGCCGGGCCGGCTGAACGGGGCGCGGCGCTCGGCGTGTTCGCCACGGCGCAGTTCCTGGGCGCCTTTGCCGGCGGAGCGGTGGGCGGCGTCCTGCTTGGCAAGTTCGGCATTTCGGGCGTCTTCTGGGGCAGCGCCATCATGGCGGTGTTCTGGGCCGCCGCCGCGGGGCGGGCCGCCGGGCCGGCTGCAAAATAGCCCGGATCCGGCCCATTCGCGCTAACCGGGGGGCTCCCCGTACCGTAAAATTCCACACTTTCCCAACGGACAGGTCCCATGGCACGCGGCATCAACAAAGTCATCCTCGTCGGCAACCTCGGCAAGGATCCCGAGACCCGCTACATGCCGAACGGCAAGGCGGTCACGAATTTCACGGTCGCGACGTCCGAGAGCTGGAAGGACAAGCAGACCGGCGAGCAGCGCGAACAGACGGAGTGGCACAACATCGTCATGTACGACCGCCTCGCCGAGATCGCCGCGGAGTACCTGCGCAAGGGTTCGCAGGTCTACGTCGAGGGCAAGCTGCGCACCCGCAAGTGGCAGGACAAGGAAGGCCGCGACCGCTACACGACCGAGATCAACGCCAACGAGATGCAGATGCTCGGCAGCCGCGGCGGCGCGCGGCGGCGGCACCGAGTCGCGCGGCGAGCCGCGCGTGGCCACCGGCGGTGGCGGCGGCGGTGGTGCCGAGCGCGCACAGGCTGCGCCGCGGGCCGAGACGAAAGCTTCGACGACGACATCCCGTTCTGAGGGTGTCCCGGCCGTGCCGCGCGTCCACCTGCAGCACCTTCGGCTGCCAGATGAACGAGTACGACTCCGCGCGCATGGTGGACGTGCTGCGGGAGTCGGGCGGCTATGAGGCGACGGACGACCCGGCCGAGGCCGACCTGCTGCTGCTCAACACCTGCTCGGTGCGCGACAAGGCGCAGGAGAAGGTGTTCTCGCTGCTCGGCCGCTGGCGCGAGCTGAAGCAGGCGCGCCCGCACGTGATCATCGGCGTCGGCGGCTGCGTGGCGAGCCAGGAGGGCGAGGGCATCACCGCGCGTGCGCCGTTCGTCGACCTGGTGTTCGGCCCGCAGACCCTCCACCGGCTGCCGGAGATGATCGCCGACGTGCAGGCGCACGGCCGCTCCGTCGTCGACGTCAGCTTCCCGGAGATCGAGAAGTTCGACCGGCTGCCGGCGCCGCGCGCCACCGGCGCGACCGCGTTCGTCTCGGTCATGGAAGGCTGCAGCAAGTACTGCACGTTCTGCGTCGTGCCGTACACGCGCGGCGACGAAGTCAGCCGGCCGCTGCGAGCAGGTGATCGCCGAGGTGCGCGGCCTCGCGCGCACAGGGCGTCAG
Source organism: uncultured Gammaproteobacteria bacterium (assembly GCA_963843985.1). Classification (GTDB taxonomy): domain Bacteria; phylum Pseudomonadota; class Gammaproteobacteria; order Steroidobacterales; family Steroidobacteraceae; genus RPQJ01. The sequence goes on from CAWJMS010000034.1 coordinate 450,713, forward strand.
CGAGATCACGCTGCTCGGCCAGAACGTCAACGCGTACCGCGGCGACCTGCCGGGCGGCGGCCAGGCGGACCTCGCGGCGCTGATCTACTTCGTCGCCGAGGTGCCCGGCATCGAGCGCATCCGCTTCACGACTTCGCACCCGGTCGAGTTCCGCGACAGCCTGGTCGAGGCCTATCGCGACGTGCCGCAGCTCGCGAACTTCCTGCACCTGCCGGTGCAGAGCGGCTCCGACCGCATCCTCGCGCTGATGAAGCGCGGCCACACCACGCTCGAGTACAAGCAGAAGATCCGGCGGCTGCGCGAAGCGCGTCCCGGCATCAGCATCTCGACGGACCTCATCGTCGGCTTCCCCGGCGAGACCGAGCGCGACTTCGAGGCGACGATGGACCTCGTCGCCGATGTCGGCTTCGACCAGAGCTTCAGCTTCATCTACAGCCGCCGGCCCGGCACGCCGGCCGCCTCGCTGCCGGATGAGACCGGTCCCGAGGTGAAGCAGCAGCGGCTCGAGCGGCTGCAGCAGCGGCTCAATGCGCAGGCGCGCGCGATCAGCCGAGGCGATGGTCGGAAGCCGCGCAGCGCGTGCTGGTCGAGCGCCCCGCGCGGCGCGACGCGCGCCAGCTTGCGGGCCGCACCGAGAACGACCGCTGGGTGAACTTCGACGGTCCGGCCGTCGCTGATCAACTGCTTCGTCGATGTCGTCGTCACCGAGGCCATGCCGAACTCGCTGCGCGGGCGGCTCGCCGAGCGCGAGCGGAGCTGCGCTTGAGCGATACCGTCGCGGTGCGCGAAATCTCGCTCGCGGAAGCCGGCAACGATCGGCTCGCCAACTTCGCCGGTCCGATGGAGCAGAACCTGCGCCACGTCGAAGAGCGCCTCGGCGTCGAAGTGCGCCGCCGCGGCCACGAGCTGCAGGTGTACGGCCCGCCGGAACCGGCCGCGAACGCCGAGGCCGTGCTGCGCAGGATGTTCGAGCTGTCGGCCAGCGAAGCGATGTCGCCGGAGCGCGTGCACCTCTGCGTGCAGGAATTCGGCTTTCCGCAACCCGACGATCCCGTCGCGCCCGACGGCTCGGCCGAGATCGTCGTGCACACGCAGCGCGGCGGCATCCGCGGGCGCGGCGCGAACCAGCGCCAGTACCTGGACCACATCCGCGCGCACGACCTGACGTTCGGCATCGGCCCCGCCGGCACTGGCAAGACCTATCTCGCCGTGGCGAGCGCCGTCGAGGCGCTGCATTCCGGCAGCGTGCGCCGCATCGTGCTGGTGCGCCCCGCGGTCGAGGCGGGCGAGCGCCTCGGCTTCCTGCCCGGCGACCTCGCGCAGAAGGTCGACCCGTACCTGCGGCCGATGTACGACGCGCTGTACGAGATGATGGGTTTCGACCGCGTCGCGCGCAACATCGAGCGGCAGGTGATCGAGGTGGCGCCGCTCGCGTTCATGCGCGGCCGTTCGCTGAACGATTCGTTCATCATCCTCGACGAAGCGCAGAACACCACCATCGAGCAGATGAAGATGTTCCTGACGCGCCTCGGCTTCGGCTCGCGCGCCGTGGTCACCGGCGACATCACGCAGGTCGACCTGCCGCGCCAGCAGCGCTCCGGCCTGCGGCATGCGATCGAGGTGCTGCGGGGCGTGGAGGGCGTCGCGTTCACGTTCTTCAACGCCCGCGACGTCGTGCGCCATCCGCTGGTGCAGCGCATCGTGCAGGCCTATGAGCGTGAATCGGGCGACACGGAGCCCGACGCGTGAAACCTCCCCCTGCGCGCTCGCACCCGCTCAGCATCTCGTTGCAAGTCGTCGCGCAACGACCGTGGGCGCCAGCGCCCGCCGCCGTGCGCCGCTGGGCGCGCTCGGCGCACGCAGCCGGCGTGGCCGCACTCGGGCCGCGTGCGCGCAGGTCGGTCGCGGCCGCGCGGCCCCACCTCGGCGTGCGCATCGTCGGGCTCGCGGAAAGCCGGCGACTCGACCGCGACTACCGCGGCAAGGACCAGCCGACCAACGTGCTGTCGTTTCCGGCTTCCCGCGAGGAGCGGGCGGAGGACGGCGCGCTCGGCGACCTCGTGATCTGCGCGCCGGTCGTGGCCGCCGAGGCGCGGGAGCAGGGCAAGGCGCTCGCGGCGCACTGGGCGCACATGGTGGTGCACGGCACGTTGCACCTGCTCGGTTACGACCACGTCTCGCCGCGCCACGCGCGGATCATGGAGCGCCTCGAAGTGGAAATCCTGCGCGGTTTCGGGTATCCCGATCCCTATCGCCTCGCCATCGGGTCCACCGCATGAGCGCCGACAAGAGTGGTCCGACGGGCCAGTGGTTGCGACGCATCGTCGATTCGTTCACCGGCGAGCCGCGCGATCTCGAGCAGCTGATCGACATGCTGGCGCAGACGCGTGAACGTGGCCTGATCGACGCCGACGTGCTCGCGATGCTCGAAGGCGTGCTGCAGGTGTCGGAGATCCAGGTGCGCGACGTGATGGTGCCGCGCTCGCAGATGGTCGTGGTGCAGCCGCGACGATCCGCCGGAGAAGATCCTGCCGGTCGTGATCGAGTCCGGGCATTCGCGCTTTCCGGTGGTCGGCGAGGACCGCGACGAAGTCGCCGGCATCCTGCTCGCGAAGGACCTGCTGCGGTTCTTCGCCGAGGACGGCGAGGGCGACTTCGACATCCGCGAATGCCTGCGCCCGGCGGTGTTCATTCCGGAGAGCAAGCGCCTGAACGTGCTGCTGAAGGAATTCCGCGACTCGCCACAACCACATGGCGATCGTCGTCGACGAGTACGGCGGCGTCTCGGGACTGCTCACCATCGAGGACGTGCTCGAGCAGATCGTCGGCGACATCGGCGACGAATACGACGTCGACGAGGCCGAGGGCATCCGCAAGGAAGGCGAGCGCACGTTCGCGGTGCCGGCGCTGACCCGCATCGACGAATTCAACTGCGGTGTTCGGCACGCGCTACTCGGACGAGGAGTGCGACACGATCGGCGGGCTGGTGCTGCACGAACTCGGGCGCATGCCGCGCCGCGGCGAGGCGATCGAGATCGGCGGCCTCGAGCTGAAGGTCGTGCGCTCGGACCGTCGCCGCATCGAGAGCCTGCGCGTGACGACGCCCCGTGACCTCGAGTTGCCGCCCGCCGCAGGCGGCTGAGCGGATGCGCGCCATCGTCGAATTCGCGGCTCGCCGCGGCCGCGTGCTGGCCCTGCCGCTCGGCGCGTTGCTCGCCGCCGCGTTCGCGCCGGTCGATGCCTGGCCGCTCGCAATCCTCGCGCCCGCCTGCCTGTTCCTGCTGTGGCAGGGCCGGCCGCCGCGTGAAGCCGCATGCGCGGGTTCCTGTTCACCGCGGGCACGTTCGCGGCCGGCACGTACTGGCTGTACCACAGCATTCACCTCGTCGGCCAGGCGCCCATCTGGCTCGCGCTGTTCCTGATGTTCGGCATGGTCTCGATCATGGGCGCCTACAGTGCCGCGGCCGGTTACGCCGTCACGCGCTGGGGGCCGTCACGCGGGCTCGTTCGCTGGCTGGCGCTGTTGCCGGCGTCGTGGGTGTTCGTCGAATGGTTTCGCGGCTGGTTCCTGAGCGGCTTCCCGTGGCTGGCGCTCGGCTACAGCCAGCTCGCGACGCCGCTTGCCGGTTTTGCGCCGGTGCTCGGCGTGTACGGTGTGAGCGCCGCAGTCACGGTCACCGGCGGCGCGCTGGTCGCGGTGCTGCTCGGCACGCCGCGCGAGCGGGTGGCGGCCGGTGCGCTCGCGGTGCTGCTCTGGGGCGGCGGCGCGCTGCTCACCCGGGTCGAGTGGACCCAGCCGGCCGGGCCGGCGATCAGCGTCGCGCTGGTGCAGGGCGCGGTGCCGCAGTCGATGAAGTGGAAGGCGGGCCAGCTCGAGCACACGATGCGGCTGTATACCGGACTCACCGCGCCGCACCTCGGCGCGCAGATCATCGTATGGCCCGAGTCGGCGATCCCCGCGCTCGAGAGCAGTATCCGCGAGTTCATCGACAGCGTGCGCGACGCGGCGGCCGCGCGCGGCTCGTCGCTGATCATGGGGCTCGTGCGCAAGGATCCGCTGACGGGCGATTACTACAACGCAATCGGCGCATGGTCGCCGGCGGAGCAGTGGTACGCCAAGCGACGGCTGGTGCCGTTCGGCGAATTCTTCCCGGTGCCGGCCAAAGTGCGCGAATGGATGCGGCTGATGAACCTGCCGTACTCGGATTTCGCATCCGGCTCCGCGCACCAGGCGCCGCTGCAGGCCGCGGGCCAGCCGCTGGCGCCCACGGTGTGCTACGAGGACGCGTACGGCGTGGAGCAGCTCGAACTCGAACGGCGCTCGACACTGCTCGTCAACGTCACCAACGATGCGTGGTTCGGCGACTCGACCGCGCCGCACCAGCACGTCGACATCAGCCGGATGCGTTCGCTGGAATCGGGCCGGCCGATGCTGCGGGCGACCAACGACGGCGTGACGGCGCTGATCGCCGAAGACGGCGCGATGATCGCGAGCCTGCCGCAGTTCCGGCCGGGTGTGCTCACCGGTTCGGTCGTGCCGCGCACCGGGCTGACGCCGTACCTGCGCTTCGGCAATCTGCCCGTACTCGGACTGATGTGGCTGGGCCTGCTGCTGCCGGCCCTGGCACGTCGCGGGAGGAGTGCATGAGCGAACATCGCGGTGCGATCACCCACGAAGGCGAGCGCTATCCGTCGCCGCGCCGCGACCTGGACTACCTCGACGGCGAGCCGCCGGAGCCGGGGCACGCGCGGCAGGTCGGCGAGCGGCTGTGGTGGGCGCGCATCCCGCTGCCGATGGAACTCAACCACATCAACGTGTGGCTGATCGACGAGGGCGATCACTGGATGCTGGTCGACACCGGCATGGCCGAGCAGGTGTGCCGCGACGCGTGGGGCACGCTCGAGGCGCGGTTTCTCGGCGGACGCCCGCTGCGCCGTGTCTTCGTCACGCACGATCACCCGGATCACATGGGACTTTCGCCCTGGCTCGCGTCGCGCCACGGCGCCGAGGTGTGGATGTCGGCGTTCGCGCACCGCTCGGTGGCCGACTATCTCGCGACGGACACCGACACGCTGCGCGAGCGTTCCTACGCGTTCTGCAACCTCAACGGCATGCACATCGCGCCGGAAGGTCCGCAAAGCAAGCCGCGCGGGCAGGGCGACAACTGGTTCGGCGGCGTGCCGCCGCTGGATCGCGCCTGCGTGAACGGCGAAGTCGTGGAGGCTGGCGGCCGCCGCTGGGACCTGATCGAGACCGACGGCCACTGCCGCGGCCACCTCTGCCTGCACGACGCCGCGGGCGAGGTGCTGATCAGCGGCGACCAGGTGCTGCCGACGATCTCGCCGAACGTCAGCGTGATCTCGATCCGTCCGGACGGCGACCCGCTGCGCGATTTCCTGACGTCGCTGGCCCGGCTCGAGCAGTGCGCGGAGGGCACGCTGGTGCTGCCGTCGCACGGCCGGCCGTTCCGCGGCCTGCACCGCCGGATCGCCAACGTCCGCGAGCACCACCTCCAGCAGCTCGCCACGCTGCGCGCGGCGTGCGCCGCGCCGAAGTCCGCGTTCGAGCTGCGTGCCGGTGATGTTTGGTCGCACGCTGCGGGGCTTCCATCGCTTCCTGGCGCTGGGCGAAACGCTCGCGCACCTACACTATCTGTGGCACGGTGGCGAGCTGGCGCGCTACGCGGACGAGACCGGCGTGCTTCGCTTCCAGATGAAACAGGCAGGACCATGAACATTTCGCCTTCGACGGTCTGGTGGGTGCTGGCGGGGGCCTCGGTCGCGCTCGAACTCGCGACGGGCACGTTCTACCTGCTGATGCTGGCGCTCGGATTTGCCGCGGGCGCGATCGCCGGGCACCTCGGTTTCGCGATGACCGGGCAGATCGTGGTGGCCGCCGTCGTCGGCAGCGGCGCGACGGCGCTGTGGCACTGGCGCCGCACGCGGCAGCCGGCCGCGGTCGACGCGGCGGCCAACCGCGACGTCAACCTCGACGTCGGCGAGTACGTGCAGGTGAGCGAATGGTCGGCGGAGCGCACGGCGCGCGTGCAGTATCGCGGCTCCGTCTGGACGGCGCGGCTCGCGCCCGGCGAGCCGGCCGCAGCGGGGTCGCACGTCGTCCGCGCGGTGGAGAGCAATTCGCTGGTGCTGGCGCCGGCCGAGCGCCGCTGAATTCGCCGCACACGATCCGAACCGCACGCTAGCAGCAGGAAATCTCCATGGAAATCGCACTCGTAATCGCCGTCATCGCCATCATCTTCGTCGTGCAGACGATCAAGATCGTCCCGCAGCAGCACGCGTGGGTGGTCGAGCGACTCGGCAAGTACGACCGCACGCTCACGCCGGGCCTGAGCTTCGTCGTGCCGTTCCTCGAGCGCGTGGCCTACAAGCACTCGCTGAAGGAAGTGCCGCTCGACGTGCCGAGCCAGGTCTGCATCACGCGCGACAACACGCAGCTGCAGGTCGACGGCATCATCTACTTCCAGGTGACCGACCCGATGCGCGCGAGCTACGGCTCCAGCAACTACGTGCTCGCGATCACGCAGCTGGCGCAGACGCTGCTGCGCTCGGTGATCGGCAAGATGGAGCTGGACAAGACCTTCGAGGAGCGTGACCAGATCAACGCGTCGGTGGTGAGCGCGCTCGACGAGGCCGCCGCCGAACTGGGGCGTCAAGGTGCTGCGCTACGAGATCAAGGACCTGACGCCGCCCGCGGAAATCCTGCGCTCGATGCAGGCGCAGATCACCGCCGAGCGCGAGAAGCGCGCGCTGATCGCCGCCTCGGAAGGCCGCAAGCAGGAGCAGATCAACATCGCGACCGGCGAGCGCGAAGCCTCGATCGCGCGTTCCGAAGGCGAACGGCAGGCGCAGATCAACACGGCGCAGGGCGAGGCGTCGGCGATCGTCGCGGTCGCGAGCGCAACGGCCGACGCGATCCGCAAGGTGGCCGAGGCCATCCAGGCGCCGGGCGGCGAGCAGGCGGTGCAGCTGAAGGTGGCCGAGAAGGCGGTCGAGGCCTACGCGCAGCTCGCGCAGAAGAACAACACGATGATCGTGCCGGGCAACATGACCGAGGTGTCCGCGCTGATCGGCACCGCGATGACGCTGATGAAGCGCAAGGCGCCCTGAGCGCGGCTTCGCTGGCGTCCGGATCTGCTGCGTCGATCGAGGCTCAGCCGCCGAGCCGCTTCATCAGGCCGGCGAGCGACTCGTCGAGCTGGGCTCCGGTGGGCAGCTGCCCGCTCGGCGTGACGTGATCGACCACCGCGGGCAGCAGGTGTGCGAGACCGGCCGAAGCCTGTTCCTGCGACAGGCCCGCGCGCCGTGCGATGTCGGCGATCCCGTCCTGGCCGAAGACCTTGCCGATTGCGTCGGGCGAGATCGGCTGATTCTGTCCGGCGCCGACCCACGATTGGGCGTGCGCGCCGAGGCCGGCCTGCTCGAGCTGCTGCAGCAGTCCGCCGAGCCCGCCGAGGCCGGCGTGCGAGCCGGCGCCGCCGCCGAGCATCTGGCCGAGCAGCCCGCCGAGTCCGCCGCCGAAGTTGCCGCTCTGACGTCCGCCCTGGCCCTGGCTCAGCATCGCCAGCACCACCGGCAGCAACGCCGCGAGCGTGCCGGCGTTGAGTCCCGCGGGCAGTGCGGAATCGCGCGACGGGGCGCCGCCGCCGAGCCCCTGCCCACCGAGCGCCGCGCCTAGCAGGTCATCGAGCATGCCCATGGGAAATCCTCCATAAAAGGGGTGCGGTCGAGCCTTCGAGTCGCTGACACTACGGCGACTTTACTGGATTCCGAGATCGTCTGCGGGCGCCCGCTCCAGTATCCTGTCAGGTCAGCCAATAACACTCGAAGCATCATGCAGGAACGCTACGAACCCGCGGCGATCGAGCCGCAAGCCCAGGCCTACTGGGACCAGCAGCGGCACGTTCGCGGTCAGCCGAGGACCCGGCCCGGCCCAAGTACTACTGCCTGTGCATGTTCCCGTACCCGAGCGGCCGCCTGCACATGGGGCACGTGCGCAACTACACGATCGGCGACGTGCATCACGCGCTACATGCGGATGCAGGGTTACAACGTGCTGCAGCCGATGGGCTGGGACGCGTTCGGCCTGCCCGCCGAGAACGCCGCGATGGCGAACGGCGTGCCGCCCGCGAAGTGGACCTACGACAACATCGACTACATGAAGCGGCAGCTGAAGTCGCTCGGCTTCGGCCTCGACTGGAGCCGCGAGATCGCGACCTGCCGTCCCGACTACTACCGGTGGAACCAGTGGTTGTTCCTGCGCATGCTCGAGCAGGGCATCGCCTATCGCACGACCGGGCTCGTCAACTGGGACCCGGTGGACCAGACCGTGCTCGCCAACGAGCAGGTGATCGACGGCCGCGGCTGGCGCACCGGCGCGCTGGTCGAGAAGCGCGAGATCCCGATGTACTACCTCGGCATCACGAAGTACGCCGAGGACCTGCTCGCCGCGCTCGCAGGGCCTGCCCGGCTGGCCCGAGCGCGTGAAGCTGATGCAGGCGAACTGGATCGGCCGCTCCGAGGGCCTCGAGATCGAGTTCGAGGTCGAGGACGGAGGCACGCTCGGCGTCTACACGACGCGGCCCGACACGCTGCTCGGCGTGACCTACATGGCCGTGGCCGCGGAGCATCCGCTCGCGCAGCGCGCCGCGCACGGCAACCCCGACCTGCAGGTGTTCCTCGCCGAGTGCCAGCGCACCGGCGTGACCGAAGCCGTGCTCGAGACGATGGAAAAGCGCGGCATGCCGACCGGCATGCACGCGATCCATCCGCTCAGCGGCGAGCGCATCCCGATCTGGGTCGCGAACTTCGTGCTGATGGGCTACGGCACGGGCGCCGTGATGGCGGTGCCGGCGCACGACCAGCGCGACTGGGAGTTCGCGCGCCGTTACGGCCTGCGCATCCACCAGGTGATCCAGCCGGCCGACGGCCGCTCGCGAACCTCGACGCAGGCGCATACGTCGAGCACGGCACGCTGATCAATTCCGGGCAGTTCGACGGCCTCGATTTCGACGAGGCGTTCGACGCGTTCGCCAAGCTGTTCGAGGCGCAGGGCAAGGGCCAGCGCCGCGTCAACTGGCGGCTGCGCGACTGGGGCATCTCGCGCCAGCGCTACTGGGGTTGCCCGATCCCGTTGATCCACTGCGACGGCTGCGGCGTGCAGCCCGTGCCGGACGACCAGTTGCCGGTCGTGCTGCCGGAGGACTGCGTGCCGGACGGCAGCGGCAATCCGCTCGCGAAGCACGCGAAGTTCCTCGCGTGCTCGTGCCCGAAGTGCGGCCGGCCCGCGCGGCGCGAGACGGACACGATGGACACGTTCGTCGACTCGTCCTGGTACTACTTCCGCTACGCGAGCGCCGGCAACGACGCGGCGATGGTGGACGCGCGCGCCAGCGTACTGGATGCCGGTCGACCAGTACATCGGCGGCATCGAGCACGCGATCCTGCACCTGCTCTATTCGCGCTTCTGGACGCGCGTGATGCGCGACCTCGGCCTGACGCAGATCGAGGAGCCGTTCACGAACCTGCTGACGCAGGGCATGGTGCTGAACGAGATCTACTTCCGCAAGCCGGCCTCGGGCCGCGTCGTCTACTACAACCCGGCCGACGTGGACGTGCAGGTGGACGAGAAGGGCGCGCGCATCGGCGCGGTGCTGCGCGCGGACGGCGAGCCGGTCGAGTAGCGGCGGCATCGGCACGATGTCGAAGTCGAAGGGCAACGGCGTCGACCCGCAGTCGCTGGTCGAGCAGTACGGCGCCGACACGGCGCGGCTGTTCATGATGTTCGCGTCGCCGCCGGAGCAGATCGCTCGAGTGGTCCGACGAGGGCGTCGAAGGCGCGTTCCGCTTCATGAAGCGGCTGTGGAAGGCGGTGCACCAGCACGTCGGCCTCGGCGCAGCGCCGGCAGCTCGACACGGCGCAGCTCGACGACGCGCCAGCGCGACATGCGCCGCCAGGTCGCACGAGACCCTGGTCAAGGTCACGAACGATATCGGCAAGCGACGCACGTTCAACACGGCCATCGCCGCGGTGATGGAACTGATGAACGCGCTGGCGCGCTTCGAGGACCGCTCGCCGCAGGGCCGCGCGGTGTCGCAGGAGGCGCTCGAGATCGTCGTGCTGGTGCTCTCGCCGGTCGTGCCGCACGCCTGCCACGCGTTGTGGCGCGAACTCGGCCACGCGACCGCCGTCGTCGACGAGCGCTGGCCGCAGGTCGACCCGGACGCGCTGGTGCGCGCGACCTCGAGGTCGTGGTGCAGGTGAACGGCAAGCTGCGCGGCCGCGTGACGGTGCCGCCGATGCCGGCGAAGCGCAGGTGCGCGAAGCGGCGCTCGCGGATGCCGAACGTGCAGAAATTCGTCGAGGGCAAGCCGGTGCGCAAGTTCGTGTACGTGCCCGGCAAGCTCGCCAACGTGGTGGTCTGACGCATGCGCGCCGGCAGCAACAGCTACGGCAGGACGACGTGGTCGCTTCCGCGCGGACTTGGAACGACGGGGCCGCTTCCGGCGCGGACTCCGGAACGACGCGGCCGCTTCCGGAGGGATCCGGAAGACACGCCGTGAACCCGTCCATGGGGGCTCGCACTCGCCGTCCATGGCTCGTGACGGTCTTCCGGATCCCTCCGGAAGCGACCCCGTCGTTCGGCGGCCGCTGTCGCGTTGAGGTACGTTGCTGTTCGTCGGCCTGGCGCGTTGCTGCTGGCCGGCTGCGGATTCCACCTGCAGGGCTCGGTGGCGCTGCCGGAAGGCGTGCGCAGCGTCTACCTCGGCCACGTCCGACGAGCTGACGCCGTTCGCGGTGGCGCTGAAGCAGTCGATCGAGCGCTCCGGGGCGACGCTCGCGACCGTCCGCAGCGGCCGCCGACACGGTGCTGCGCGTCACCAAGGACCGCAACGGCCGGCGCGTGCTGTCCGTCTCCGCGCGCAATACGCCGCAGGAATACGAGGTCGTACTACAACGTCGAGTATTCGATCGACCGCGCCGACAAGGAAGTGGTCGCCGCGCAGCCGCTCGAGCTGACGCGCAACTTCAGCTTCGAGCGAGTCGCAGCTGCTCGCCAAGGATCGCGAGGAGGACGTGCTGCGCGACGCGATGGCGCGGGACCTCGCCGACCTCGTGCTGCGCCGGCTCGAAGCGCTGTGACGCGTCGCGCGCTTCAGCGCGCGTAGCGATCGGTGGCCGACACCAGTTCGTGCGTGTTGCCGGGCTCGAGCGCCGAATGGCCCGCGTCCGGCACGATGCGCAGGTCCGCCTCGGGCCAGGCCTGGTGCAGGTCCCAGGCGCTGCGCATCGGGCAGACGACGTCGTAGCGCCCCTGCACGATCACCGCCGGGATGTGCCGGATCTTCTTCGACGCCGCGCAGCAACTGGTCCTCGCGCTTGAAGAACCCCTTGTTGACGAAGTAGTGGCACTCGATCCGCGCCACGGCGATCGCGAACTCGTCGGCGTCCCAGCTCTTCGACGGCCGCTTCGTTGACGTGCAGGTAGCTCGTCGCGCCCTCCCAGACGGACCAGGCCTTGGCGGCCTTGAGTCGCGTCGCGCGGTTGCTGCTGGTGAGGCGGCGGTAGAACGCGTCGACCAGGTCGCCGCGCTCGCGTTGCGGGATGCCGCGCTACGTAGTCCTCGCACCGGTCCGGGAAGATCGCGCTCGCGCCGTGCTGGTAGAACCAGTGGATCTCCCAGTCGCGCAGCATGAAGATGCCGCGCAGCACCAGCTCGGTCACCCGCGACGGGTGCGCCTGCGCGTAGGCGAGCGAGAGCGTCGAGCCCCACGAGCCGCCGAACACCAGCCAGCGCTCGATGCCGAGGTGCTTGCGGAGCTGCTCCATGTCCGACGACGAGGTGCAGGTCGTGTTGTCCACCAGGCTCGCGTGCGGCGTGCTGCGCCCGCAGCCACGCTGGTCGAACACGCACGATGCGGTACTTGCTTCGGGTCGAAGAAGCGCCGCGAGCTCGCATCGGCGCCGGCGCCCGGGCCGCCGTGCACGAACACCGCCGGCTTGCCTTTCGGGTTGCCGCACTCTTCCCAGTAGATCGCGATGGACGGGCGAGACGCGCAGCCTGCCGCTGCGGTACGGCTCGATTTCCGGATACAGGGTGCGGCGTCCGGCCGCGCGGGAGGCTGGCTTGGTCATTCGGTCATTGTACCTGCTGGCCGGGGCGCGGCCCCGCCTGCGCGACCGCGGTGGCACCGGGCCCGAACCGGCGGCATAATCCGGCCAAGATGCCGAAGACCGACCGACCGTCGCTTCCGAACCGTCCGCGGCCTGGGGTCCCGTCCCGGCAGTGAGGACCACCCCCGACGGCCTGCAGGCGGTGCTCGCAAAGAGCCTGCCGGGCGCGTACCTGGTCACCGGTGTCGAACCCCTGCTGATCGACGAGTCCTGCGACCTGATCCGCGCCCGCGCGCGCAAGGACGGTTACGCCGACCGTGAAGTGCATTTCGTCGAGCGCGGCTTCGACTGGGCGGCGCTGCTCATGGACGCCAACAGCCTGTCGCTGTTCTCGAGCGCGGCGCCTGATCGAGCTGAAGCTCAAGGGCGCGCTCGACGCCGAGGCGCCAGGGCGCTCACGGAACTCGTCGCGAAGCCGCCGCCCGACACCCTGCTGCTGGTCTCGGGCGAACTCGACGCGCGCGCGCAGAAGGCGGCCTGGGTCAACGAATTCGAGCGCCGCGGCCTGGTCGTCGTCGGTGTTCCCGGTGGAGCGCGCGCAGCTGCCGAAATGGATCCGGGCGCGCCTCGCGGCGCACGGCGTCACGGTCGACGACGACGGCGCGGAGCTGCTCGCCGACCGGGTCGAAGGCAACCTGCTCGCCGCGCAGCAGGAGATCGAGCGCATCGTGCTGCTGCGCCCGGGCGCGCAGCTCGACGCGGCGGCGGTCGCCGAGCTGGTGGCCGACAACGCACGCTACGACGTCTTCGAGCTGTCGGCCGCCGCGATGACCGGCAACGCGTCGCGCGCGCTGCAGGATCCTCGCGGGCCTGAAGGGCGAGGGCGTCGCGCCGCCGTTCATCATCTGGGCGCTGGTCAACGACCTGCGCGGCGTCTCGCAGGTGCTGCAGCGACACGGCGCAGCGACCGCTCGCTCGACGAGGCGATGCGCAACGCGCAGGTGTGGTCGAATCGCAAGGTGACCGTGCAGGCCGGCATGCGCCGCCTGGACGAGGCCCGCATCCGATCGCTGCTGCTGGCCGCGGCGCGCGCCGATCGCGTCGCCAAGGGCAGCCTGCGCGGCGACGCGTGGGTCGAGATCGAGGGCCTGGTCGCGCGCATCGCCGGAGTGCCGCTCGCCGCATGACACCGCTCGGCATCTTCGGCGGCACCTTCGACCCGATTCACTTCGGCCACCTGCGCACCGCGTTCGAGCTGCTGCGACGCGTTGCGCTTCGGCGAAGTGCGCTTCGTGCCCGCCGGCAACCCGCCGCATCGCGACGTGCCGCTCGCCGACGCCGGGCTGCGGCTCGCGATGGTGCGCGCCGCCGTTGCGGACCAGCCCGGCTTCGTCGTCGACGATCGCGAGGTGCGCCGCGCCGGCCCGTCCTACGCGGTGCTGACGCTGCGCGAGCTGCGCGCGGAGTTTCCCGATCGCCCGTTGTGCCTGCTGCTCGGCATGGACGCGTTCCTCGGCCTGCCGCAGTGGCACGAGTGGCGCGAGATCCTGCAGCTCGCCCACGTCGTCGTCGCGCACCGGCCCGGCTGGCGCGCGCCGGACGGCGGCCCGCTCGGCGACACTGCTGGCGCGGTGCCGCACCGATCGCGTCGACGACCTGCACGAGGCGCGGGCCGGCCGCATCTACATCCATCCGGTCACGCAGCTCGAGATTTCCTCGACGGAGCTGCGCGACCTGCTCGCCGCGGGGCAGGACCCGCGGTATCTCGTGCCGGAGGCCGTGCGCACGGCCATCCGCACGACCGGTTGTTATTCCCGTCCATCCACCCAGAGGTGAGCATGACAGCGAAGCGCGCCAAGTCCACGACCACGACCCGCAAACCGAAGGCCAAGGCGGCCGCCCCAGCGCCGGCAAAGCGCGTGCCCGCCGTCCGCAAGGTGGCCGGCGCCCCCGCCCGGCCGATCGCAAAGGCTCCGGCGAAGGCCGCAGCGAAAGCGGCGGCGAAAGCGCCTGCCCGGGCGAAATCCGGATTGCGAGAGATCGTGCTGGCCGCGCTCGCCGACATGAAGGCGGTCAACGTCAGGTCGCTCGACGTGCGCGGCCTCACCGACATCACCGATACCATGGTCGTGGCGAGCGGCACCTCGGACCGGCACGTCAAGTCGATCGCCGACCGCGTGGTGCAGCGCTGCAAGGAAGCGGGTTTCCGTCCGATGGGCATCGAAGGCGAGCGCGACGGCGAGTGGGTGCTGCTCGACCTGAACGACGTCGTGCTGCACGTGATGCTGCCGCGGGTGCGCGAGTTCTATTCGCTCGAGAAGCTCTGGGAGCGGGGCGCCGCCGCGGCCTGAACGCGGCGACGCACGGTCTGACGCCATGCAGCTGCGCCTCCTCGCCGCCGGCACGCGCATGCCCGACTGGGTCGACGCGGGATTCGCGGATTACGCGTCGCGGTTGCGCGGCGAGTACCGGCTGGCGTTGACCGAGATCCCGCTCGGCGACCGGGCGGGCGGGGACGTCCGCCGGGCGGTCGACACCGAAGGCCGCAAGATGCTGGCGGCCACCGACGACCAGGCCTACCTCGTGGCGCTGCAGGTGGGCGGCAAGGCCCTGACGACGGCGCAACTGGCGGGCTGGCTCGAGGAGCGGGCCGGCCACGGCGACCAGCCGGTCTTCTGCATCGGCGGCCCCGACGGCCTGGCTGCGGACGTCGATGCCCGCGCCCGGCTGCGCTGGTCGCTGTCGGCGCTGACCCTGCCCCACGGCCTCGCCCGGGTGCTCGTGGCCGAGGCGTTGTACCGGGCCGTGACCGTGATCAAGGGGCTGCCCTACCACCGCGCCTGAACCGGGGCAGTCCGCAATGGACACGGGGGTGCGCGCCGCGATTCAATTCGACTTCTAACCCCCCTGAAATCCGGGCTCACCATGCACCCCTATCCGCACCACTACTTCGTCCGCGCCTCCGCGGCTCCCACTGGCGACGTGCCCATCGATGCCGAGCGCCTGCCCACTCTCCAGACTGCGCCGCCCGCCGAGTTCGACGGCCCGGGCGATCGCTGGTCCCCGGAGGCCTTGCTCTGCGCGGCCGTGGCCGACTGCTTCCTGCTCAGTTTCCGCGCCATCGCGCGTGCGTCGAAGTTCGACTGGCAGCGGCTCGAATGCAGCGTCGAGGGCAAGCTCGACCGCGTCGACGGCAAGAGTCGCTTCACGCACATGCTGGTGAAGGCGGCCTTGCGCGTCCCGCCGGGCACCGACGAGGCGCGCGCGGTGAAGCTGATGGAGAAGGCGGAACAGGCGTGCCTGGTCAGCAACTCGTTGCTGGCCGAGCGTCACCTCGAAGCGACCGTCGTCGCCGGATGACGCGGCCGCGCATCTACCTCGCCTCGGCCTCGCCACGGCGCAGCCAGCTGCTGCAGCAGATCGACATTGCGCACGCGGTGCGGCCGGTCGCGGTCGACGAGAGGCCCCGCGCCGGGGAAGCACCGGCCGCCTACGTGCTGCGGCTCGCCGAGGAAAAGGCGAGCGCGCTCTGGGCACAGCTGCCCGAAGCGCGAACGCCTGCCGGTGCTCGCCGCCGACACCACCGTCGCGCTCGAGGGCGAAATCCTCGGCAAGCCCGCCGACCTCGCCGAGGCGCGGGCCATGCTCGCGCGCCTCTCCGGGCGCACGCACGAAGTCCACACGGCGGTCGCGGTGCTGCACGCGGGGCAGGTGGCGGCTCGCGTCCACACCAGCGAGGTGAGCTTCAGGGAGCTGTCCACGCAGGAGATCGACTGGTACTGGGGCACCGGCGAGCCCGCCGACAAGGCCGGAGGCTACGCGGTGCAGGGAATGGCAGCGATCTTCATTCGGCACATCGCGGGCAGTTACTCCGGCGTCATGGGACTGCCGCTCTATGAAACCTGGGAACTGCTCGCCCCGGTGCTCGGTCTGACCTCCCGGAGCGCCGCTACATGAGCACCGAGATGGTCGTCAACGTCAGTCCGCGCGAGACCCGCGCCGCGCTCCTCGAGAACGGGGTGCTGCAGGAGCTGTTCGTCGAGCGCGCGAGCAAGCTCGGGCTCACGGGCAATCTCTACAAGGGCCGCGTGTCGCGCGTGCTGCCCGGCATGCAGGCGGCGTTCATCGACATCGGGCTCGAGCGCACGGCGTTCCTGCACGTGTCGGACATCGTGCAGCCGGCGGACGCCGAGGGTTCGGGCGACGCGCCGCGCACCGACAGCATCCGCGACCTCGTGGGCGAGGGCGGCGACATCCTGGTGCAGGTGCTGAAGGACCCGCTCGGCACCAAGGGCGCGCGGCTCACGACGTTCATCACCATCCCGTCGCGGTACCTGGTGTACATGCCGTTCGGCAACGGCGTCGGCGTGTCGGCGCGCATCGAGAGCGAGGACGAGCGGTCGCGCCTGCGCGATGCGGTGCAGGCGTCGGCGGCCACCGGCGAGAGCCGGCGGCTACATCGTGCGCACCGCCGCGGAAGGCGCCCAGGCCGAAGCGCTGCACGCCGACCGGCTGTTCCTGCGCCGGCTGTGGGAGGTGCTGTCGGCGAAGGCGCGCGAGGCGCGACCGGGCACGCTGGTGCACGAGGATCTGCCGCTGCCGCTGCGGCTGATGCGCGACCTCGTCGGCGAAGGCGTCGACCGCGTGCTGGTCGACAACGAGCGCACCTGCGAGCGCATGAAGGAATTCGCGGCCACCTTCATGCCGGCGCTCGGCGCGCGCGTCGAGCGTTACACGGGCAGCCGGCCGATCTTCGATCTGCATGCTGTCGAGGAGGAGATCCAGCGTTCGCTCGAGCGCAAGGTGGCGCTGAAGTCGGGCGGCTACCTCGTGATCGACCAGACCGAGGCGCTCACGACGATCGACGTGAACACCGGCGCGTACGTCGGCCACCGCAACCTCGAGGAGACGATCTACCGCACCAACCTCGAGGCGGCGGTCGCGATCGCGCGCCAGCTGCGGCTGCGCAACCTCGGCGGCATCATCATCATCGACTTCATCGACATGGAGGAAGAGGAGCACCGGCGGCAGGTGCTGCAGGCGCTCGAGCGGGCGCTCGCGAAGGACCATGCGAAGACGCACCTGTCGGCCGTCTCGCCGCTCGGCCTCGTCGAGATGACCCGCAAGCGGACGCGCGAGAGCCTGGCGCACCAGCTCTGCGCGCGCGTGCCCGACCTGCGAAGGGCGCGGCGTCGTCAAGACGCCGGAGACGGTGTGCTACGAGATCTTCCGCGAGGTGCTGCGCCAGGCCGGGCAGTTCGACTTCCAGAAGCTGCTCGTGCTCGCGCACCAGGACGTGATCGAGCGCCTGCTCGACGAGGAATCGGCGGCGCTCGCCGAGCTCGAGGTGCTGGTCGGCAAGCCGATCCGGCTGCAGACCGAGTCGCTCTACGTCCACGACCAGTATGACGTGGTGCTCATGTGAACGCGGTGGCCCGCGCGCCTGCCGCCCGTGCGTGGCGTATCGCGGCGGGCGTGCTGGCGGCGCTCGTCATCCTCGCGGCGATCGCGCTCGGCGCGCTGCGCCTCGCGGTCTCGCAGGTGCCGGAATACGCCGGCCGCGTGCAGGCGTGGATCGAGCAGCAGACGCGGCTCAGGATCGAGTACCGCGGCATCGACGCGCGGCTGCGCTGGTTCGGGCCCGAGGTCGTGCTGCGCGACGTGCGCGTGCTCGATCGCGACGGCACGCAGGCGTTGTTCGCGACGCGTGAGGGTTCGGTCGGCCTCGACCTCTGGAATTTCTTCCGCACCGGGCAACTGGTCGCCGGGCGCATTCGCTTCGTCGGCCCCGATATCACGGTCGTGCGCCTCGCCGACGGCCGCATCCGGCTGCTCGGCCAGCGCGAGCGGCCCGCCGACGAGCCGCCGTTCGACCTCGACCGGCTGCCGGCCGGGCGCGTCGTCATCGAGAATGCGAAGGTCACGTATCGCGACCTGAAGACCGGCCGCGGACCGTGGACGCTCGACGACCTGCAGCTCACGCTGCGACGCGACCGCGAGTACGTGACGACCGAGGGTCACGCGCGGCTGCCCGCGACGCTCGGCGGCAACGTGCAGTTCCAGGGTCGGTTGCGCGGCTCGCTCGACACGTTCGCGAAGCTGCAGGCGCGCATCGAGCTGCGCGCGGACACCGTACGCCTGGCCGGCTGGGGCGATTTCCTGCCGTCCTACGCGGCGCGCCCGCGCAGCGGCGAAGGCCCCGTGACGGCGGTCATCAGCGTGCGCGACGGCGCGTTGCGCCAGGCGCGAGTCGACCTCGACCTGTCGAACGTCGCCCTCGACCTGCCGGCGCGCAAGGTGCCGACGATCACCACCGTCGAGGTGTCCGCGCCCTACCGGGAGGCCGGCGACACCGGGATGCACATGCCGCTCGTCGACATCGCCACCGTCGAGCGGGCCGCGAAGCCGCTGCCGCGCACCGCGCGCTTCGCCGTGCTGGCCGGCCATTTCCGGCTGCGGCAGGACCAGGGCCTGTGGCAGTTCCGGATGCACGACCTGCGCACGGCCGTGAAGGTGCCGCGCTCGGCGGGCAAGGCGCGCGTCGCCGGCAGCTGGCGCGGCAATCCCGTCACGACCTTCGATCTCGGGCTCGACGCGAGCCGCGTGCGCCTCGCGGACGTCTGGCCGCTGCTGCTGGCCTTCGCGCCGCCTGCGTTCGATCGCTGGGCGGGCCTCGATCCGCAGGGCGAGATCCGCACGGCCCACCTCGAGTTGCGCCGCACGCGGGCGGGTGCGCTGCCGGCATTCGTCGTCAGTGCGGAGGTGGCCGGCCTCGGGGTCAGTCCGACCGCGCGCTGGCCGGGACTGAGCGGCATCACCGCATCGCTGTCCGGCACCGACGAGCGCGGCCGGATCGCATTGCGCACGGGCGCCGCCGCACTCGACTGGCGGCGGTTGTTCCGCGCGCCGATCGCGGTGCAGCAGGCCTCAGCGGACCTGGACTGGCGACGCGACGGGACGACCTGGGTGCTCGGCACGCAGTCCGCCAGCGTGCAGCACGCGTCGGCCCGCGCGGGCGGTTCGTTCGAACTCACGCTGCCGCGCGGCCGCGAGTCGCCGGTGCTGACGATCGACGCGCAGGTCGAAGGAGCGGACGCGAGCATCGTCGGCCAGTTCCTGCCGGCCGGGCACCTGAAGCCGCGCACGCTCGCGTGGCTCGATCGTGCGTTCGTGCGCGGCCAGGTGAAGAACGGCCGCTTCGTCTATCGCGGGCCGGTGCGCCAGTTTCCGTTTCGCCACGGCGAGGGTCAGTTCGACGCGAGCGCCGACGTCGTCGGTGCGACGCTCGACTATTTCGCGGGTTTCGCGCCGCTCACCGACGCCGTGGGCCGCGTCGAATTCCACAACGCCGGCATGCGCGCCGACCTGAAGGAAGGCCAGGTGGCCGGCCTGAAGGTCGCGAAGGGCGACTACGTGGTCGAGGATTTCAAGACGCCGTTGATGCTGATCCACGCGGACGGCTCGGGCGACCTCGCGAAGGCGCTGGCCTACCTGCAGGGCAGCCCGCTTGGACCGCGGCTCGGGCGGTTCGTGATGGGGCTCGGCGGCAGCGGGCCGACGGACTTCAAGTTCGCGCTGACCCTGCCGCCCGAGAATGCCGAGGGCGCGCCGCAACCGGTCGATTACCGGGTGCGCGCGGATCTCAAGTCGGTGAACGTCACGCTGCCCGCGGTGCGCGCGCCGGCACAGAGTGTCAGCGGCGTGTTCGAGCTGCACAACCTCGAGGCGCGCGCGGAGTCGCTGCGCGGCACGATCCTCGGCGGGCCGTTCGAGGTGTCGATCGCGCCCGGCGCGCTCGGCGGCGACGTGGACGCCGCGATCGAATTCCGCGGCCGCGGCCGTGCCAGCGGCGCGCCGTTGCCCGCGTTCATCGGTCTGCCGGCCGGCATCCGCATGAACGGCACGGCCGACTGGGAACTGAAGGGCCGCGTCGAGCGGCACGGGGCCGCCGCCGACTGGCCGCTGCACATCGACGTGGCGAGCGCGATGACGGGACTCGAGATCGTCGCGCCGCAACCGTTTGCCAAGGCGCCGGCGGAGGCACGCGCGACGCGCGTGCGGCTCGACGTGCCGAGCAACGGTATCAACGACGTGGCGGTCGAGACGGGCTCGGCGCGGGCGCGCCTGCGCTTTACCGAGAAGAGCGACGGCAAGTGGCTGCTCGAGCGCGGTCTCGCGCGCTTCGACGCGCAGCCGGCCTCGCTGCCGTCGCGACCGGGACTGCTGGTCGCCGGCGACTGGCCGCAGTTCGACCTCGGCGAGTGGCTGGCGCTGCGCTCGGGCGAGGCCAGCGGACCGAGGCTGTCGGACTGGCTCGGCCCGGTCGACGTGCACCTCGATCGCGCGCTGGTCGCGGGTTTCGAATTGCGCGACGTGGTCGCGCAATTGCGCTTCGCGGGCAACACCTGGCAGATCGGCCTCAGGGGGCCGATGGCGGAGGGCGAGGTGACGATTCCGGACGACCTGTCGACCGGCCAGCCGATCGTGCTGCAGATGCAGCGCCTGAGCCTGCAAGCGGCCGCGCCCGCCGCCGGGCCGGCCGCTCCGGCGGCCGAGCCCACCGACCCGCGCACGCTGCCCGCGATCACGCTGCGCGCCGGGGACTTCACCTGGCAGGCGCGCAGCTTCGGTGCGGTTCAGGCGGTGATCGCCAAGACGCCGGCGGGATTGCGGTTCGACACGCTGACGGCCGCGGCCCCGTCGTTCACGGTGAGCGCGCAGGGCAGCTGGCTGCGCGAGGGCGAGAAGTCGCGGACGCGCCTCGGGCTCGAACTGGCCAGCACCGACCTCGTGGCGACCTCCATCGCGCTCGGCTATCGCGAGGCGGTCGCGGCCAAGCGCGCGGACATCAAGGCGAGCGTCGAGTGGGACGGGGGACCGTCGGCCGACGCGATCGCGCACCTGGACGGCAAGCTGCATCTCGCGCTCGACGACGGTCAGCTGCTCGACGTGAAGCCTGGCGCAGGGCGCATCCTCGGGCTGATGAGCGTCGTCGAACTGCCGCGCCGGCTGGCGCTCGACTTCCGCGACGTCACCGAGAAGGGTCTCGCGTTCGACAAGGTGCGCGGCGACTTCGACCTGCGCGACGGCAACGCCTACACGCAGAACCTGCTGTTGAAGGGCGCCGCCGTGGACATCGGCGTCGCCGGCCGCACCGGGCTGGCGACCGAGGACTACGACCAGACGATCGTCGTCAGCGGCAACCCGAGCGGCCCGCTGACGGTGGCCGGGGCGCTCGCCGGCGGGCCGGTCGGCGCGGCCGGCGCGCTGGTGCATTTCGCAGCTGTTCAAGGGACAGCTGCAGGGGCTGACGCGCGCCTACTATCACGTGACCGGACCGTGGTCTAATCCGGTCGTCGAACGCATTTCCGCGCCGGCCGGCGAAGCCGCCGGCGGCGGCGAGGCACCCGGAGAGAAACGTTGAGCAAGGTCGCTGCAATCCAGATGACGTCCTCGGCGGACGTCGGCCGCAATCTCGAGGCGGCCGGCCTGATGCTGCGCGGCGCACGGGCGCAGGGCGCCGTCGTCGCGGCGCTGCCCGAGAATTTCGCGTTCATGGGCATGAGCGAGGCCGGACAAGCTCGCGATCGCCGAGGACGACGGGCAGCGGCCCGATCCAGGCCTTCCTGTCGACGACGGCGCGCGAGCTCGGCCTGTGGATCGTCGGCGGCACCGTGCCGCTGCGCGTGCCCGGCGAGCCGCGCGTCGCCGCGGCGTGCCTCGTGTTCGACGCTCGACGGCCAGCTCGCCGCGCGCTACGACAAGATCCACCTGTTCGACGTCGACATCCCGGGCAAGGCGGAGCGCTACCGCGAGTCGTCGTCGGTGCGGCCGGGGTCGCAGCGCCGTCGTGCGTCGACACGCCCGCGGGCCGGCTCGGCCTCGCGGTCTGCTACGACATGCGCTTCCCCGAACTGTTCCGCCGCCTGCTCGTCGCTCGGGGCCGAGTGGTTCTGCCTGCCGTCCGCGTTCACGGCGCCCGACCGGCCGCGCGCACTGGGAAATGCTGCTGCGGGCGCGGGCGATCGAGAATCTCTGCCACGATGGTGGCGCCGGCCCAGTCGGGATTCCACGAGAACGGCCGCGAGACCTACGGCGATTCGCTGATCGTCGACTGCTGGGGCAAGGTCGTCGCGCGGCTGCCGCGCGGCACCGGCGTCGTCTGCGGCGGACATCGACCTCGTTCGGCAGCGCGAGGTCAGGCAGAATTTCCCGTCGATCGCCCATCGGCGACTGACGGATGACGCCCGCATGAAGCCCGAGCATCCCGCCCGCGCTGTTCGCGCCCGCAGGTCCCGGCCCTGCTGCCGGACGCGGCGCGCGACCCGCTGCGATCTCGCGCGGGCGGCGCTGCTCTGCGCCCGCCGGCGCTCGACGAGGACGCGCGTCGCCCGCGTGCTCGGCGACGTCATGGGCCACGCCGTCGACTACGCGGACGTGTACTTCCAGGCTGATCCGCGAGGAGTCCTGGTCGCTCGAGGACGGCATCGTCAAGGACGGCGCGCACAGCATCGACCAGGGCGTCGGCGTGCGCGCGCTCGCCGGCGAGAAGACCGGCTTCGCGTATTCGGACGAGATCGTGCTGCCGGCGCTGCTCGAGGCCGCGCACGCGGCGCGCGCGCATCGCGCGCTCGGGCAGCGGGCGGCCGGTGCAGGCCTGGCACGCGCCGGGCGGCCGCCGCCTGTACCTGCCGATCGACCCGGTCGAGACGCTGGACGACGGCGCAAGGTGAGCCTGCTCGAGGCCATCGATCGCGAGGCCCGCGCGCTCGATCCGCGCATCACGCAGGTGATGGCGAGCCTCGCGCGCGTCGCACGACACGATCCTGGTGCATGGCGAGCGACGGCACGCTCGCGGCCGACGTGCGTCCGCTGGTGCGGCTCAACGTCTCGGTGATCATCGAGCAGGACGGCCGCCGCGAGCAGGGCTACGCGGGCGGCGGCGGACGCTTCGCCTACACGGAGTTCCTCGCCGCCGACCGCTGGCGGCTGACTGGTGCGCGAGGCCGTGCGCACGGCGCAGGTGAATCTCGAGGCGGTGCCGGCGCCGGCCGGCACGATGACCGTCGTGCTCGGCCCGGGCTGGCCCGGCGTGCTGCTGCACGAGGCGGTCGGCCACGGCCTCGAGGGCGACTTCAATCGCAAGGGCACCTCGGCGTTCAGCGGCCGCATCGGCCAGCAGGTGGCGTCGCGCGGCGTCACGGTCGTCGACGACGGCACGCTGCAGCCGCGCCGCGGCTCGCTCAACGTCGACGACGAAGGCACGCCGACGCAGTGCACGACGCTGATCGAGAACGGCGTGCTGCGCGGCTACCTGCAGGACAAGCTGAATGCGCGGCTGATGGGCGTGACGCCGACCGGCAACGGCCGCCGCGAGTCGTTCGCGCACCTGACGCTGCCGCGCATGACCAACACCTACATGCTGCCCGGGCCCGCACGCGCCGGAGGAGATCATCGCCTCCGTGGACAAGGGCCTGTACTGCCGCAACTTCGGCGGCGGCCAGGTCGACATCACGTCGGGCAAGTTCGTGTTCTCGGCGAGCGAGGCCTACCTGATCGAGAACGGCAAGCTCGGCGCGCCGGTGAAGGGCGCGACGCTGATCGGCAACGGCCCCGACGTGCTGACGCGCATCTCGATGGTCGGCAACGACCTCAAGCTCGACGACGGCGTCGGCACCTGCGGCAAGGAAGGCCAGGACGTGCCGGTCGGCGTCGGCCAGCCGACGCTGCGCGTCGACGGCCTCACGGTCGGCGGCACCGGCTGAAGCCGGCACGCGAGGGAACGCCATGTGGATTCCGCGCCCGATCTACGAAGCGCATGCCCTACGTCTACATGGCGGCTGCGGGGCGGTGCTGGTCGGCCTCGCGTTTCACGCCGAGGACGCGCCGCACGGCCTGCTGTTGCTGGCGGCGGCGGCGTGCTGATCACGGCGGGCTGGTGCTGTGGATGAAGCGCCGCGACTACCGCACGACGCAGTCGGATTACGATCCCGCGCTCGCTCGACGACTGACGGGCTCAGGCCTCGCGCTCTTCTTCCTCGGCCTCGCGTGTCGTCCGTCGTCCGCGTCGTCGAGCACGGTCGTGTGCGTCGGCGCGCTCGTCCGTCGTACGCGGCGTGCTCGATCGCGGTAGTAGGCGAGCTCGTGCATGCCGAGCTTGAGCACGTCGCCGTCCTGCAGCCTGTGGCGCCGCACGCGCTTGCCGCTGCACGAACACGCCGTTGGTGCTGTTCAGGTCCTCGACCACGCTGCCGTCGACGGTGGTCACGACCTGCGCGTGGTGGCGGCTCACGAACTTGCTGTCGATCTGCAGGTCGTTGTCCGACGTGCGGCCGATGACGACGCGGCCCGGCACGAGGTAGCGTCTCGCTGATCCGTCGCGCCCTTCAACGACAGCACCAGCCGGCCCACCGGCAGGTTGCGCGTGCGGCGCGGTGTCCTCCGATGGTGGCCGCCAGCAGGTGCGTGTGCGTGCGCGCGGCGAACTCCACCCACTGCAGTTCGTTGACCGCCGCGCGCACGTCCTCGGCCGACACGGTCGTCGCGGTCCTGCGCGAACGCCGCGATCAGCGCCGTGTCGCACAGCGTGTTGATCAGGCGCGGCGATGCCGCCGGTGTAGCGGAAGATGATCGGGAACGTGTCCGGCTCGAAGATCTCGCGGCCCGCCGGCGCCCGCCACGTCGCAGGCGGTGGCGCACGTAGTCGCCGGTGTCGTCCTCGCCGAGCGGCGTCAGGTGGAAGCGCAGGCGCACGCGCTGCTTGAGCTGCACCAGTTCGGCGCGAGTCGAGCTTGTCGTTCAGCTCGGGCTGGCCCGCGAGGATGATGCGCAGCACCTTTTCCTTGGTCGTCTCGACGCCCGGACAGCAGCCGCACTTCCTCGAGCACCTTGTTGCTGAGGTTCTGCGCCTCGTCGACGATCAGCAGCACCTTGCGTCCGTTCGCGTACTGCTCGATCAGGAAGTTGTTCAGCGTCGCGAGCAGCTCGGCCTTGCGCATCCGGAACGGGCTGAAGCCGAACTGCGCCAGCAGCGTCTGCAGGAACTCGGTCGGGCGAGATCTGCGTCTGGTTGATCTGCGCGACGACGACGTCCTGCTCGAGTTCCTTCAGGAACGTCTCGATCAGCGTCGTCTTGCCGGAGCCGATCTCGCCGGTGATGACGACGAAGCCGTCGGTGAACCAGATCGTCGACTCCATGTACGCCTTGGCGCGGGAGTGGATCTGGCTCAGGTACAGGAACGCGGGATCCGGGCTCAGCCGGAACGGCAGTTCCTTCAGTGGAAGTGTTCGAGGTACATGCAGTGCTCCGGACGCTACTATACGGGAGCAGGCCGGGTCCCGGAAAAAGCCGTCGGTCACAGATTCGCAAGAGTTCCCGCAAGGGGTGGCCGCCGGGGTCCGCATCAGCCCGGCAGCAGTTTCAGCACCCGGCGCAGCAGCCGGTCGCGCTCGGCCGCCGTGGCCGCCACGATCGTGCAATGGCCGATCTTGCGGCCGGGCCGCGGGGCCTTGCCGTAGTCGTGGAAGTGCACGCCGGGCAGCGCGAGCAGCACGGTCGCGGTCCGGCATCCGTGCCGATGAAATTGACCATCGCCGCGTGGCCGACGGGCCGCGTGTCGCCGAGCGGCAGGCCGAGGATCGCGCGCAGGTGATTCTCGAACTGCGAGGTGACCGCGCCCTCGATGGTCCAGTGCCCGGAGTTGTGCACGCGCGGCGCCATCTCGTTCGCGATCAGCCGGCCGCCGCTGCACGAAGAACTCGATGGTCAGGACGCCCGCGTAGTCGAAGTGCGCGAGCACGCCGCTTCAGGTGCCGCTCGGCCGCCTGCTGCAGCGCGCGCGTTCCGGTGCGGCGCGAGCGTCACGCGCAGGATGCCGTCGCGATGCACGTTGCCGACGAGCGGGTAGAGCGCGCACTTCGCCGCGCGTGCTGCGCGCGCCGATGATCGACACCTCGCGGTCGAAGCGCACGAAGCCCTCGAGGATCAGCGGCACGCCGCCGAGCGCGGCCCAGGCGCGCTCGACGTCCGCGGGCTTGCGCAGGTAATGCTGGCCCTTGCCGTCGTAGCCGAGCCGGCGCGTCTTCAGCACGCAGGGCAGGCCGAGCGTCGGCGACGGCCGCGCGCAGGTCGGCGAGCGTGTCGACCGCGCGAAACGGCGGCGTCGGGATGCTTCGAGCCGCGTGAACAGTTCCTTCTCGAGCAGCCGGTCCTGCGACACGCGCAGCGCCTCGACCGGCGGCAGGCAGGTGCGCGACTTCGACACCGCGTGCAGCGCGCCGACCGGCACGTTCTCGAATTCGTAGGTGACGAGGTCGACCTCCGCGGCGAGCCGCTCGAGGCTCGCCGGCGTCGTCGAACGCACCGGTGCACGATCGGGCCCACCTGGCCGCCGGGCGAGTCCGCGCTCGAGTCGAGGAACAGGAAACGCAACGCGAGCGGATAGCCCGCGAGCGCCAGCATGCGTCCGAGCTGGCCGGCGCCGATGATGCCGATCTTCATGTCGCGGTCGGGGGCGCGCTGCGGGTCGGGCTGCGCGAGCACCTTGTCGGTCTGCGCCTGCGCGGAACGCGTCGAGCGCCGCGCGGATCTGCGGGTGCTGGTTGCCGAGGATCGCGGCCGCGAGCAGCGCGGCGTTGGTCGCGCCGGCGACGCCGATCGCCAGCGTGCCGACCGGGACGCCGGCCGGCATCTGCACGATCGACAGCAGCGAGTCGAGGCCGTTCAGCGTCTTCGACTGCACCGGCACGCCGAGCACCGGCAGCGAGGTCTTCGCCGCGGTCATGCCGGGCAGGTGCGCGGCGCCGCCGGCGCCCGCGATGATGACCTGCGAGGCCGCGCTCGCGGGCGGTCGCGGCGTATTCGAACAGCAGGTCGGGCGTGCGGTGCGCCGAGACGACGCGCACCTCGTGCGGCACGCCGAGACGCGTCGAGCATCTCGGCCGGCGGACTTGAGGGTCTCCCAGTCGGAGGTCGACCCCATGATGATGCCAACGAGCGGTTTCACCGCGGCATTGTAGCACTTTCGCGGCAACGGACCTCAGTCGTCGGCCGGTTCGAGCGCCGTCGCGCAGCCGCCGGAACAGCTGCCGGGACGCGGCCGGCGGCCGCGCCGTCGCCTGCTCGGCGCGGGCCTGCCGGGCCAGCGCGCGCATCTGCTGCAGGTCGGCGGCCGGTCACGAGTCGCCGCGAGCTCGGTCCACGCGCCCGGCTCGTCGGCGAGCAGCCGGTCGCGCCAGCGCTCGATCGCGTGCTCGCTGCGGACCCGCTGGCGGTCGTTCTCGCTGCGCCGGGCGAGCGCCGCGCGGATCGGCTCCGCGTCGATCTTGCGCAGGAGCTTGCCGATGAACATGTCGCTGGCGCAGCCGGCGCGCCGTGGCTGGTGATGCGCCGGCAGGCGTCCACCGCGTCGCGCAGGTTCTCGGGCAGCGTCGAGCGCGTCGAGCTCCGCCTCGGGCAGCTCGACGAGGGCGACGCCGAGGTCCTGGAGGCCCCGGTCCTGGCGCTTCAGCTCGCTCTTGCTGGGACCGTCGTCCCCGTCCTCGAAATCCTGCGGTTCGTTCATCGTGCCTCCGAAATCATGCTAGCACGGGGGCAGGCGAGGCCGCGGCCGCTGCTAGAATGCACCCATCCACTGCCATGGATTCGCGACAACATGGCTCTGACCGACCGTTCGCCCGCCCTGGCCGCCGATGGCGCGGACCTGCTCGCCCTGGTGGAACTCGCGCTCGCCGAAGCGCGCGCGCTCGGCGCCGCGCAGGCCGAGGCCGCCGTCAGCATGGACGTCGGGCTCTCAGCGTGTCGGCGCGGCTCGGCGAAGTCGAGACGGTCGAGTACCAGCGCGACCGCGGCATGGGCGTCACCGTGTACTTCGGCACGCGCAAGGGCTCGGCGAGCACCGCCGACCTGAGCGCCGCGGGCCTGCGCGAGACGGTCGCCAAGGCCTGCAGCATCGCGCGCTTCACGGCCGAGGATCCGTGCGCGGGCCTGCCGGACCCGGACATGCTCGCGCAGCGACGTGCCCGGACCTCGACCTCTCGCATCCCTGGGACATCACGCCGGAGCGCGCCTGCGAGCTGGCGATCGCGTGCGAAGCGGCCGCGATGGCGGTCGACCCGCGCATCACCAATTCGGAAGGCGCGGGCGTCAGCACGCACCGCGGCCTGCGCGCCTACGGCAATTCGCACGGCTTCCTCGGCGCGCTATCCCGGCACGGCGCACAGCATCAGCTGCGCGGTGCTCGGCTCGGAAGGCGAGCAGATGGAGCGCGACTACTGGTACAGCACCGCGCGCGACTGGCGCGAGCTCGAGGCGGCCGAGAGCGTCGGCCGCCGCAGCGGCGAGCGCGCGGTGCGCCGGCTCGGCGCGCGCAAGCTGGCGACGATGAAGGTGCCGGTGCTGTACAGCCCCGACGTCGCGCGCGGCCTGATCGGGCACTTCCTCGGCGCGATCCGCGGCGGCAGCCAGTATCGCCGCTCGTCGTTCCTGCTCGATGCCGCGGGCTCGCAGGTGTTCCCGGACTGGTTCGCGCTGTCGGAGCGGCCGCACCTGCCGAAGGCGCTTGCGAGCGCGCCGTTCGACCACGAAGGCGTCGCGACGCAGCGATCGCGAGCTCGTCGCGGGCGGCGTGCTGCTCGGCTACGTGCTCGAGCACGTACTCGGCGCGCAAGCTCGGGCTGCAAGACGACCGGCAACGCCGGCGGCATCCACAACCTGCTCGTGCACGGGCGCGGCCGGGACTTCGACGCGCATGCTCGCGCAACTCGGGACGCGGCCTGCTCGTCACCGAGCTGATGGGGCAGGGCGTCAACGGCGTGACCGGCGACTATTCGCGCGGCGCGGCCGGCTTCTGGGTCGAGGACGGCAAGCTCGCGTATCCGGTGCACGAGGTCACGATCGCGGGCAATCTCAAGGACATGTATCGCGCGCATCGTCGACGTCGGCACCGACGTCGACGTGCGCGGCGGCATCCGCACGGGCTCGATCCTGGTCGAGGAGATGACGATCGCCGGCGAGTGACTGCCGCCGCGCCGCTTGCGCGCAGCTGCTCAGCCCTGCGGCCGGACCAGGTCGCGCAGCGTCTCGCCCTGCATCGCCGCGCGCAGCGCGTCGTCGGCCCGCTGCGTCGCCGCGTCCGCGGCGGGCACCGCGCGCGGCTCGGGCCGCCGCGGATCGGGCAGTTCGTGGCGGATCGCATCGAGGATCGCCGCGAGCGTGGATCTGCGCGAGATCGCGAGCGGGCGTGATCGTGTCGTCCTCGGCCGTCAGCACGAGTGCGTGCGCCTCGAGCGCCGAGATCACCTCGCCGAGCACCGTCGCCGGCACGTCCAGGCGGTCGGCGAGGTCGCTCATGCTCCAGCGCGGCCCGCCGTCGAGGAAGCGCTCGCCGAGCAGGAACATCGCCGACATCGCGAGGCGCTCGCGCAGCGCCGCCGGTCATCGGGATGTCGCCGTGGCCGGTGCGCAGGTGCTCGGGGTGCTGCACGTAGAACGACAGCTGCGCGCCGAGCAGCACGATCAGCCAGCTCAGGTACAGCCACAACAGGAACAGCAGCACGACGGCGAAGCCGGCGTAGACCGCCGCCGTCTTGGCCGAGTAGATGACGATGCGCGCGAACAGCGCGCCGACCGCCGCCCACAACACGCCGCCGAACAGCGCGCCGACGAACGCCGGCCCGAGCCGGACCTTGGTGTTCGGCATGTAGGTGTACAGGAACCAGAACAGCGCGATGATCAGCACGTACGGCGCGAAGTGCGCCGCGCGAGGTGTCGCCGCCGGTCGCGAGCCCGGACAGCTTCGCCACCACCTGCGCTGTCCTCGACCGACGCCAGCATCACCATCGCGAAGACCGCGACGCACGGCCCGACGATCATCACGACGAGGTACTCGCTGACGCGTCGCGCGAGGCTGCGCGGCCGGTCGACGTGCCAGGTGAAGTTCAGCGCCTCCTCGATCTTCTGGATCATCGAGACGACGGTGTAGAGCAGGAACACGAAGCCGATCGTCCCGAGCAGCGTGCCCTGCACGTTCTCGACGAACTGCATGATCTTCGCGGTCAGCTCGAAGCCCTGCTCGCCGAGCGGGCGCAGGAACTCGTACAGCACGGGCTCGAGCTCGCGGTGGTAGCCGAAGGCCTTCAGCACGGAGAACGCGACGGCGATGACCGGCACGATCGCGAACAGCGTCGAGTAGACGAGGCTCATCGCGCGCATGCCGAGGTCGCCGCGGGCGAGATCGCGCACCAGCGCGTAGACGTAGCGCAGCGGCGCAGCCGCCCAGCGCAAGAGCCCGGCTGCCGAGTTCCTCGGGCAGGTCGAAGAGCAGGCGTTCGACCTTGAGATGCAGGGCAGGGAACACGGGTGGCGGGAATTCCTACTTGGACGGCGAAAGCGTTGCACGGCAGGCGCAAGCAGGCAAGGGCTGGTGGATAATCGCGGTTCCGGACTGCGACCCGATCACATTCGAGACTCGATGAACGCACCCACGCCGCTCAGCACCTACGCCAGCCGCATCGTCTGCCTGACGGAGGAGACGACGGAGGCGCTGTACCTGCTCGGCGAGGACTGGCGCATCGTCGGCATCTCGGGCTTCACGGTGCGGCCGCCGCGGGCGCGCAAGGAGAAGCCGCGGGTCTCGGCGTTCACCAGCGCGAAGATCGACAGGATCGTCGCGCTGCAGCCGGACCTGGTGCTCGGCTTCTCGGACCTGCAGGCGGACATCGCGGCCGCGCTGGTGCGTCACGGCATCGAGGTGCACGTCTTCAACCAGCGCAGCGTGGCGGAGATCCTGCGCACGATCCGCACGCTCGCGGGCCTGATCGGCTGCGAGGCGAAGGGCGCGCAGCTGGCGGAGCGGCTGGAGGCGGGGCTCGACGAGATCCGCCGGGCGGCGGCGGTCTTCGAGCGGCGGCCGCGTGTCTACTTCGAGGAATGGGACGAGCCGCCGATCTCGTGCATCCGGTGGGTCTCGGAGTTGATCGGGATCGCGGGCGGCGACGACGTCTTTCCGGAGCGCGCGCTGTGCTCGCTCGGCAAGGACCGGATCATCGCCGATCCGCTCGAGGCGGCGCGGCGGGCGCCGGACCTCATCTTCGGGTCGTGGTGCGGCAAGAAGTTCAATCCGCGCTCGGTCGCGGCGCGGCCGGGCTGGCAGGACGTGCCGGCGGTGCGCGACGGCGAGCTGCACGAAGTGAAATCGTCGATCATCCTGCAGCCGGGCCCTGCGGCGCTCACCGATGGCGTGCGCGAGCTGCATCGCGTGATCGCGCAAGTGGGCGCAGCGACGCTAGCGCGATGCAGCGCTGACGCGTGGCGCTGACGCGTTACGAGTCGCTGACGCGCATACAGCGACCGCCAGCCTTTCCCCATTCCTGACCACGTCCGCGGGAACGCCGTAAACCCGTCCATGGGGGCTTCGGCCGCGACGTCCATGTCGCGGACGATCCCGCGGACGTGTCAGGAAGGGAAAAGGCGTCGGTCGCCTCGCGCTCTCGCGGTGGCGCTTCGCGGTTGGCATGCGCGCTCGACGATTGAATTGGGCGTTGGGCTTTCGCTTTCCGAGAAGTGCGTGACGCGCTGCGGCCGCTCACGACTGCTCGCACGTGTCGCTGCGCCCGCTGCGATCTCGAACGCGCCACATCCGCAGGCACGCGTCACCGGCCAAGACGGCATTCCGAGTCGGTCTGCAGGGTCGTCCGCGGCATGGACGCCGCGGCCGAAGCCCCCATGGACGGGTTTACGGCGTCCCTGCAGACCGACTCGGAGTGACGTCCAGCCGGTCGCGTGCCGTGCTACGGAGTGCCGTTCTTGAGCCGAGCCGCGCAGCGCAGCAACGCTACGCAGTCAACCGCCGCAGCGCTTCTTCGTACTTCTCGGACGTCTTCCGAATGATGTCGGCCGGCAGCTTCGGCCCCGGCGCCGTCTTGTTCCAGTCGAGCGTCTCGAGGTAGTCGCGCACGAACTGCTTGTCGAAGGAGGGCGGACTCGAGCCCGGCGCGTAGGTGTCCACCGGCCAGAACCGCGACGAATCCGGCGTCAGCGCCTCGTCGATCAGCGTGAGCGTGCCGCGCTCGTCCACGCCGAACTCGAACTTCGTGTCCGCGATGATGATGCCGCGCGCCAGCGCGTGCGCCGCCGCGTACTGGTACAGCCGCGATCGCCGTTTCGCGCACCTGGGCCGCGAGATCCGCGCCGATCAGCTGCGCGATCTCGTCGAAGCCCACGTTCTCGTCGTGATGACCCTTCGGCGCCTTCGTCGACGGCGTGAAGATCGGCTCCGGCAGCTTGTCCGCCATGCGCAGGCCCTTCGGCAGCGCGATGCCGCAGATCGCGCCCGACGCCTGGTAGTCCTTCCAGCCCGAGCCGATCAGGTAGCCGCGCACGACCGCCTCGACCGGCAGCGCCTTGAGCTTCTTCACCACCATGGCGCGATCCTGCGAGCAGCGCACGGTCGGCGGCGTCCGGCACGGCACGTTCCAGCGGGAACGTCGCGCCCGCGAGGTGGTTCGGGACGATGTGTCCGCGTGCGGCCGAACCAGTAGTTCGAGATGCTGGTGAGCACCCGGCCCTTGCCCGGGATCGGGTCCGGCAGCACCACGTCGAACGCGCTCAGGCGGTCGGTCGTGACGATCAGCATGTGCCGGTCGTCGAGCGCGTAGATGTCGCGCACCTTGCCCTGGTGGATGCGCTGCAGGCCGCGCAGGTGCGATTCGTGCATGGGCGGGGACGCGGTGGTGGGGGACATGGTGGCCTGCTGCTAAAATGCCGGGCCGCTCCGCGCGACCCGTGGCGGCAAAGTGTTGCAGGCGCGTTCACCGGCGGTCAATAAGGAACTCATGAGCTGGTACGGGAAGATCATCGGCGCGGTGCTCGGCGCCATCATCGGTCGCGGGCTCTTCGGCGCGATCGTCGGCATGCTGATCGGCCACCAGTTCGATCGCCGGTCGAGCCAGGGCGCGGGCCACAAGCCGGTCGACGGCCCGGCCGCGCGCGCGAACGAACTGCGCTTCGCGTTCTTCCAGGCGACGTTCCAGGTGATGGGCCACGTCGCCAAGTCGGACGGCCGCGTCACCGAGCAGGAGATCGACGCCGCGCGCAGCGCGATGAGCCGCTTCTCGCTGAACGACGCGGACCGGCGCCGCGCGATCGACCTCTACTCCGACGGCAAGCGCCCGGATTTCCCGCTCGACGGCGCGCTGCGCCGGCTGCGCGCGCTGACCGGCGGGCAGCCCGAGCTGTGCCGGATGTTCGTGCAGATCCAGCTCGAGGCGGCGCTGCAGGGCAACGGCCTCAATCCGGCCTCGCGCGCGGTGCTGAGCCGGATCTGCGGCTTGCTCGGCGTCTCCGCGCTCGAGTTCGCGTCGCTCGAGGCGATGGTGCGGATGCGCGGCTACAGCGGCGCGTCCGCGGGCGGCGGCCCGTCCCGTGGGTCGGCTGTCGCCGCTCGCCGACGCCTACGAAGTGCTCGGCGTGCAGGCCCAGGCGAGCGACGCCGACGTCACGCTCGCGTATCGTCGGCTGATGAGCCAGAACCACCCGGACAAGCTGGTGGCGCAGGGCCTGCCGGAATCCATGGTGGCCGCGGCGCACGAGCGGACACAACGTATTCTCGAAGCGTACGAGACCGTGAAGAATCACCGTGGCCTGAAGTAGGCCGGAACCGCCGTCCCACGAGCCGCCGAGGACCCGACGCATGCCACTGACGCCCTGGATCGCCCCCTCCATCCTGTCGGCGGATTTCGCCCGTCTCGGCGAGGAAGTCGACGCGGTGCTCGAGGCCGGCGCGGACATCGTCCACTTCGACGTGATGGACAACCACTACGTGCCGAACCTGACCATCGGCCCGCTGGTGTGCGAGGCGCTGCGCAAGCACGGCGTCACCGCGCCGATCGACGTGCACCTGATGGTGAAGCCGGTCGACCGCATCGTCCCGGACTTCGCCAAGGCGGGCGCCACCTACATCACGTTCCACCCGGAGGCGAGCGAGCACGTCGACCGCACCATCGGGCTGATCCGTGAAGTGGGATGCAAGCCCGGGCTGGTGTTCAACCCGGCCACGCCGCTCTCGTACCTCGATTACGTGCTCGACAAGCTCGACATGGTGCTGCTGATGTCCGTGAACCCGGGGTTCGGCGGCCAGTCGTTCATCCCGTCGGCGCTGCCGAAGCTGCAGCGAAGTGCGCAAGCTGATCGATCGCAGCGGCCGTCCGATCCGCCTCGAGGTGGACGGCGGCGTGAAGGTCGACAACATCCGCGCCGTCGCGGCGGCGGGCGCGGATACGTTCGTCGCGGGGTCAGCGATCTTCGGCGCGAAGGATTACGCGGCGACGATCGCCTCGATGCGCGAGCAGATCGCGAAGGCAGCGCGCGGCTAGCGACGGACCTCAGCGGCTGGACAATTCCGCGTCGATCGCGCTTCGCACCGCGCCGATTTCCGCGACGATCTGCTGGTACTGTTGGATCGCGCTCTCGGCCACGAGTCCGCGGTACCACACGCGGCCGGCGAGGATGCCCCAGTCCGGCGCGGTCGGTGGCAGCTTCCAGAGCGGGTCGTCGCTCGTCGTGACGGGGACCGCGGCCCGTTCGGCAAACGACCGGTCGAACGAGCCGACCGTCGGCAGCTCGCGCGCAGGCCGGGGTGCCACGTAGCCGTGGTCGAGCAGGTAGGTCATGTACATGCGATCCACGGACTCCTGGTTGTTGCGGTCGCGGATCATCTGCGCGCGCTCGTTGTTCTCGTACAGCCGCACGATCCGGTCGCGGAGCGCGGCGTTGCGGATGAGCCGGAGATTGCCGGTGCTCAACAGGTCGGTGTACGTGGCACGGCCGAGCCGCAGCGTGCGCCGGGCGGTGAGTTGGCCGAGGGCTGCGGCGACGGCTTCGCGGTCGCCTGGTGCCACGCCGGCACGAAGGGCACGATAGGTCAGCGCGCTGGCCGTCACCTGCGCCTGCTCGAAGCGCAAAGACTCGTCGAGGATGGCCAGGTCCCCGTCGAGGTCGCGGACCAGGAGTTCGAGGTATTGGTGTTCGAGGCGCGCGTCGCGCCGGTCGTCGATCCAGCTGTCGATGGCGAGCGCGATCAGGATGCCGGCGACGAGCAGCGCGAGTTCGACGAGGACGTGACCCCACTGCATTGCCCGCACGGCGGCGGCGAACCGTCGACCCGGAGTCATGCCCTCGACCTGGTCGATCCGAAAAATAGGGGACATGCTTCGTTTTCGCAGTAAGCGAAAAAGAAGCATGTCCCCTATTTTTCGATGGGAGAGGTGAAGAATTACTCTTCGTCGTCCTCGTCGTCTCTTCCTCGTCGGCGGTGGTCGCCTTCGTGGCGCGCATCGCGAGCGGGGAGAGCGTGCCGGGCTGGGCCGACATCGCGGCGGCCTTGCCCTTCAGGCGCGGGCGCACCCCGAACACGACCATCGTCTTGCCGCGCGCGGTGAGCAGGCCCTGCTCCTCGA
Source organism: uncultured Gammaproteobacteria bacterium (assembly GCA_963843985.1). Taxonomy (GTDB): domain Bacteria; phylum Pseudomonadota; class Gammaproteobacteria; order Steroidobacterales; family Steroidobacteraceae; genus RPQJ01. Next base: position 486,301 of record CAWJMS010000034.1, read on the forward strand.
GCACCTTCAGCACGCGGCCCGCCATTTCGCGCGAGCAGCCGACGAGGCGCGAGAGTTCCTGGCGGCTCACCTTGATCTGCGTGCCTTCCGGATGCGTCATCGCGTCCGGCTCGTTGCAGAGGTCCATGATCGCGTGCGCGACGCGGCCGGTGACGTCGACGAACGCCAGGTCGCCGAGCTTCTTGTTGGTGCGGTCGAGGCGGCTCGCGAGCTGCGTGGCCAGTTCGAACAGCAGCGTCGGGCTCTCCGCCGCGATCTGCCGGAAGCGCGGGTAGGTCATTTCGGCGAGCTCGCACTGCGAGCGCGTGCGCACCCAGGCGCTGCGGGCGGGCTGGTCGTTGAACAGCCCCATCTCGCCGAAGAACTGGCCCTTGTTGAGGTAGGCCAGCACCATCTCGTTGCCTTCCTCGTCCTCGATCAGCACTTCGACCGAGCCCTTGATCACGTAGTACAGGACGTCGGGAACGTCGCCCGCGTGGATCAGCACCGTCTTCGAAGGGACGGCGCGGATCCGGCAATAGCTCAGGAACCGGTTGATCGCGGGAATGTCGCTCAGGGGTCTGCCGCCGGTTTCCATGCTCCCTTCCTGTTGATTTATGTAAAAGGCACGACGCTTTTAACGCAAACGCCGCAGGGGCCGCAAGCGTTCAGATCCGATAGGCGGTGCGAGTCATGAAGCGGCCGGTGCGTCGCATCAGCTCGCGCACGGGTCGCGGCAGCTCCCAGCCGCCCGCGGTGCGAGCATCGGAACCGTGGCGCTCCTCGTCGCTTTTCATCTGCGCGAGGATGCGCCGCGAGCGCTCGTCCTGCTCGGGAAGCTGGTCGAGATGCGAGTCGATGTGCTCCATCACCTGCTTTTCCGTCTCCGCCACGAAGCCGAGGCTGTTGCGATCGCCCGCGAGGCCGGCGAGGGCGCCGATGGCGAACGAACCCGCGTACCAGAACGGGGCCAGCAGGCTGGTGCGGTCGTCGAGCTCGCGCACGCGCTGCTCGCACCAGGCCAGGTGGTCCGTCTCGTCGCGGGCCGCATCGAGCATCTTCTGGCGGACGGCCGGGGTGCGGGCCGTCAGGGCCTGCCCGTGGTACAGGGCCTGGGCGGCGATCTCCCCGGCGTGGTTGACCCGCATCAGCGCGGCCGCCTGGCGGCGGGCCGCCGGGTCTTCCACCGACTCCGGGGCGGCCCCGGCCGGGTTGGGGCGGGCCGAGACGTTGGCCGCGGCCACCGTGCGCAGGGCCCGGTCGAACTCCTGGATCAGGTGGTCGGCGAGGCCCAGCTGGCGGGTTTTCGGGGTCATGGACACATTATATTAGGGGCGCCGGCTTTCACCTCTCCCGCTTGCGGGAGAGGTCGGGCGCAGCCCGGGTGAGGGTGGCCGGGTGAGGGCTCCGGTAGCCCTTTTCGACCCCCCACAAAGCTTTGCAATGACAGGCCTCCTACAGTAAGATTCGCGGCTCTCTGCCCTACGCACAGGCCCTTTGGAGCCTCTGATGACGACTGTTTTTGCACACCCCGAGACGGTGCGCCGCGACTGGTTCGTGGTGGACGCGAGCGGCAAGACGCTCGGCCGCCTCGCCACGCAGCTGGCCATGCACCTGCGCGGCAAGCACAAGCCCGAGTACACCCCGCACGTCGACACCGGCGACAACATCATCGTGTTGAATGCCGAGAAGATCCGCGTCACGGGCGACAAGCTGAAGGGCAAGATCTACTACTGGCACACCGGCGCGATCGGCGGCATCAAGAGCCGCTCGCTCGAGAAGATGCTCGAGCAGCACCCGGAGCGGGTGATCGAGTTCGCGGTCAAGGGCATGCTCCCGAAGAACCCGCTCGGCCGGAAGATGTTCAAGAAGCTGCACGTGTTCTCGGGCGACAAGCACCCGCACTCGGCGCAGCAGCCGAAGCCGCTCGAAGTCTGAAGCCCACGGAACGAGACCGACTCATGCCCGCCAATACGAATTACGGCACCGGCCGCCGCAAGTCTTCCACCGCCCGCGTGCACATCCGCCCCGGCACCGGCAAGATCAAGATCAACGGCCGCACCATCGAAGAATTCTTCGGTCGCGAAACCTCCCGCATGATCGTGCGCCAGCCGCTCGAGACCGTGCAGGCCGGCGACCGCTTCGACGTCGATGCGAATGTGCACGGCGGCGGCATGACCGGCCAGGCCGGCGCCATCCGTCACGGCATCACTCGCGCGCTGATGGAGTTCGACGAGTCGCTGCGCAAGGCGCTTCGCACTGCCGGGTTCGTCACTCGCGATGCTCGCGAAGTGGAGCGCAAGAAGGTCGGTTTCCGCAAGGCTCGCCGCGGCACGCAGTTCTCGAAGCGCTAACCCGCTTTGGGGGATCGTCTAGCGGTAGGACTACGGACTCTGACTCCGTCAACCTAGGTTCGAATCCTAGTCCCCCAGCCAAATCAAAAGGGCCCACCTGTCGGTGGGCCTTTTTGTTTGGCGCGGGGACTAGGACCACGAACCTAGGGCACCTAGGTTCGAACACATCGCACTGCGATGTGTGACGTTGCGGATTCGCGAGCCCCGCGCATTGCGCGGAGTGGCGGGCGCATTCGCAACGGCCCCAACGGGGCGCGCAGTGCGAAGCGCGCGCAATCCTAGTCCCCCCAGCCAAAACAGAAGGGCCCGCCAATGGCGGGCCTTTTCATTTTTGAGTGGCACGGGGCCTAGGAGTCGAACCTAGGGAACCTAGGTGCGAACACATCGCAATGCGAAGTGTGACGTTGCGGATGCGCGGGCGTTGCGCGCGCTGCGCGCAAGGCGAGTGCTTTCGCAACGGCCCCAGCGGGGCGCGCAGTGCGAAGCGCGCGCAATCCTAGTGCCCAGCCAAAGCAGAAGGGCCCGCCGTCTGGCGGGCCGAAAATCATCCTGCCGCGGTGCGGCATGTACATGGCGAATTCTTTCGGGTCAGCCCTTGATCGAAAGCAGCGATACGCGCCGTAGGCTTTGCCCGGCGAATGTAAGTCCGGGATGCATCCAGAACCGATCTCTATCCGGCCAACGCCTCATTCGAGCAACAATTCTTCACTCACATGGGCTCGACACTTCGCACGCGGGACTGCCAGTGACCAATGCCGCCAGGCGAGTTCGGTAGATGCGGCTAATGCACTGCCCGACAATTGACGACACAAAGGATCAGTGGTCTAGTCCGCGCAATACTTGCCACGGAAAAGGCCCAGATATGCCGAGTAACCGCACATTGATCCGTGAGGCTAATGCCGCGCCTGTGCGGCGTGATTGACGTTTGGCGTCGTAGATCTCGAGTCATGCACAACGGAGAATCACTTGGCCACTGCCGCCAAATCGCGTTCCCAGAAACCATATAGGATTGTTCTCCCGGAGTCCGGGAGTTGGAGTCTCCACGATCTGTATGTTTTCCCGCACGCGTATGAACAATGTTACGCGTTTATCTACTGTCTCGACACCGAGTTGCCCGCTCGTGACGTTGACGCGATCGACCACGCAGTCCTGAACTACCCGTGGAAAGGTGGCTATAGCTACGTCAATTTCTATGGTGTTCTGCAGCGCCAGGTGCCGATACACGCGCGGCCACGAATCAAGTCAATTCAAAAGGCATCGCCCGGCTGGATTGATCTCCTCCTCGACCTAGATGCAGCGAAGCAAGTGGCCCTTGCGGTCGCCACACTTTCAGGTGCGTCAGCGGCCGCCGCCGCAGCCTACGGTAAGGTATACAAGATTCTGCTGGACCTTAAGACAGAACGAGAGCGAGCTCGAACGCAACAACTGCTGCTTAAGCATGGTCAGCTCAAGGCGATGCAGGACGTTTGCGATGAGCTAGCCAATTCCATGGGCTTCAAGTGCCTCGCCGACCTTACTCGCAGAACAGGAAACATTGAAGTCACGATGAAATTGCTATCCGCCCAATATCGACGCATGAAGACGCTGGTTGAATTTGAGGACAAGAACAAGGCGCTACTACCGTTCGATGATGACGCCTAAATTTTCTATCGAGCGGAATGCTTCGCGATCGGCGCTCATTTCGATCGTTAGGCGATCTGAGGCGTGCCGTACATGGATGTCTAGCCCAGGTACCTGTCCAGAGACGAATCGTGATTGACTACAAAGAGCTATTCTCCAAGTTTCGCAATCAGATTGCGTCAGAGGAAGATACAAAGACCCCTTGCATCACCAAGAAGATCAAGGAGTTCTTCGCACGCGAGTTTCACGATTATTTCGTTGCGCCATCGAGCGCTGCAACGGAGTTCTTGGTTGATGTATTTGTCGCCACAAAGAATCCCCGTACGTTAGGCGACGGTTCTGATGGCGGCAAGCTAAGAGTGATCTTGGCGGTGGAATCGGAGCTAGGAGGCGAAGGTGGCGGCGCGCAAGGTTATCTGAAGAGAAACGTACTGGAGGACTTCGCAAAGCTTCTTGTTATTCGAGCCGATTACAAGATTCTGCTTTTCACGTCGCTGCCCTACGCGGGCGAGCAGGATCACGTTGCCAGCAGGGTGCGCGAAATGGAATCGGTGTATAAAAACGCCGATTGCCCAGGAAACATTCTATTGATCCATCTTCAATCGACCGCTCAGAAGACGCGGGCGGGATACCCTACCAATCCGAAGGTCAGCCTGAGACGGGACACTATGGCAGCATATGTTTTGTCGAGAGGCTTGAGTGTCCAGCAATTGGCCTAACACTTCGGCCAACTGGGTACCCGGATCGGCATGACGTCTACGAGAAGGCGGGCGACGACTTACTGGACAGTTAGAGACCGTATTTCTCGCGCCGACGTGTGAAAGCCTCGCGACCACCTTCAAGGATATTAGCAGCCAGTTCCTTAACTAGCGGGGCATCGATGGAGCCTGACGCGATCAACTTTGACCGTCCACCTTCCTCCTGAAGCACACCGATCCATTCAGCATCGCCAAAGACGGGGATATTTGCGTTGTGCGTGGCAAAAAGGTACTGCCGCTTCGTCTTACTCGCGCGCAGTTCATTAACGATGTGCTCGGCGATAAACGCATTATCGAGATTGTCCTCCGCCTGGTCGATAATGAGCGGATCCGGATTGTCAAGAAGCAGCAAGTGGAGGATGGCGGTGCACTGCTGTCCGGTCGATAACTTGCCGACCTCACGATAATTCGCGCTGTCGCGAGAGACGTTGAGCAGCAACTCCATGCGCTCGGGCAATTCGAGCTCCTCGAGTTCGCGGACTGTCGCTGCGGGAAGGTCGGCAAGAGCGTCTGCAACCTGTTTTTGCATCCCGGCCTTCTTGAAAGTGCCTAGCAGCGCGTCGCTACCTTGACCAATGAGATTGACGAGTTCAGCGACCGACACACTGTCAGCTTCTTCAATCCACGCCGAGCGTTTCTCTGCAACGCCATCAAGCGCGCAGGCAAGAAGAAACTCTTTCAGCGGGGAACGGACGCGCTCGGGCTCGAAGTCGATGCGAAGCTGACCCTCGAGCCGCTTATTGAGCGCTTTGACCGCCTTGCTCAAGTCTGTCCATCGGACGTTCCGCGCCTTCGCGAGCCTTTGAAGAAGGTTGGCGCGATCCTTGCTTAGCGTTAGCAGCTTGGCCTCGTGCCCTGTCTTCTGCGTGCCGAGTGGCTGGAGCTTGGCAAGCTCGCCGGACACCTTCTTGTACTCTGTTGCAAGCTGCGCAACGAAAGTGTCTGGCGCGTGTACTGGCCGCGCGAATCACGAGGGCCGATTCCGTCGGCCGCAGCCTTGTCTGCAGCCTTCTTGGCCTCGGCTCGACAGCTGAAAAAGCGTCCAGAACGCCAGCCGGTCCATCGGCAGGCAGCGTCACATCGGTCGATCGGCTTGAACTCCTCCGCCGACGCCTTGACCGAAGCTCGTTTCGACGACACGCTAGCGTCACTGGCAGGAAGCGACCAAGCAATTGGGCCTTTGCCGCGTGGTTCTGCACGATGGCGAGCAACTCGTTCTGTCCGTAAACCTCGACGCGGGGCAGGACATCCTTTGGGGACAACTGAAGCACCTTTCCGTGCTCGTCCAGGACCTTCGCAGGTTCGCCGTGATAACGAGACACCATGTATCGTTCGCGGTTCTGCTCGAAGGAAGTGAGCGTGATCTCGATTCCAGCCTTCTCCTTTGCGAAGTTTGCGTCGATGATTCCCTCGTGAGCGCGTTGTGCATCCTTATTGCCTGGCGCAAGCTGCAGCGCGTAGCGGATTGCCTCAATCAGTGTCGATTTTCCCGTCCCTCTCCCGCCCACAACAGCGTGTCAGATTCGGCGAGAGATCAAGCTCAAGGTCTTCAAGGTAGCCGCGCTTAACGACTATGCGGTCGATACGCGAGTAGTAGGTCGGATTGACTTCGTGGCTCAGGCGGACGCGTGATTCAGGGTCGCGGCAGGCGAGCCGCAACGCATCGAGCGTGGGTTCCGTCATTTGATCCATGAGTACGCCCGAGCATTGTCAAGGTCTTCCGGTCTTCGCACATCCTTGCTGTTGATCAATGCGATCTTTCGGTCGCGCTTATATTGTGCGTTCTTGTTCCTAAGTATCTTGTGAACCTCAGGCTCCGCGATGGCATCGACGTCCGCGGGAATTTGAGCGGCGAGCACTCTATCGCAGTCGCGCCAAATGTGGTGGAGGCCGCCACCATCTTGCTGCAAGCGCAGCAGGCCACTACTCCGGTCGCATGGGCCGCGTACCAGAAGCCGCCCTGCTTTTCGACCTTTTCGGCAATTGCCAGACAGCCGAGCGTCGACGGGTCGGTCTTCGGAGCCAACGGCCATCCCGAGGCCGCCGAGATGCTGATTCAGTTCGTTGATTGACGTGCCTGCCGGGTAAAGGCAGACCATTTGCACCTTCTCGGTACTAGCCATTTCGAAGCCGGGAAAGACTACGATGCCTTTGGCTTCACAGGCCTGGCGAAGTTTTCAATACCGTCCACTGAGCCGTGGTCCGCAATGCCTATAACCTGAATCTCGTTCTTGATACATCGATCGGTGAGCGCTGCGTTGTAGGCGTCCTCTGTTAGCCCATGTACAGCCGCCTGGCCCTGGTATTGCTGCGCATATGTCCAAGGGTTGACCTGCAGGCGCATTTCCAGAATCGCGCATACACCTGAACCATTAAGCCTCCTCGCGCCCGAAGCGCCCCTTGATCATTGACGTTGCGCAACTATAGCGGCAATTGTTTGCGGTATTGGGACCGACAGTTGCGGTGTAGGGCGGCGCGTAAAATCTCGGGCTCCACAGCATAGTCACCAGCCGCAAGTCCTCCAGATGCTTCCCCTGCGAATTCGCGCGATGAATCCACGCGATCTCCACCCGACGAGCACCACCGGCTGACGGTGCGAGGCCTTTGCGCTAGTCACCACGCCTTCTAGCCTGGGCGACAATACCTTCGCCGCGCCCGCAGTCCGGCGCAGCCGTCAGTCCTGTCACAGCTGAATCCGGCGAGCATCGGATTCCGGATACGGATATTCCATGTGCCGAGCCGTCGCCCTCGCGATGTCCTCGCCGAAATAGTGCTCCACCACTTTGAGCGCCATGTCGATCCCCGCGGAGATTCCGGCGGACGTGAACACACGGCCGTCCTGGACGAAGTGCTTGTCGTACTCGACCGTGACCGACGGAAACGAATCGCGCATCCAGTCGAGCGACCGCCAGTGCGTGGTGGCGTGCAGCCCGTCCAGCAGCCCGGCGAAGCCCAGCAACATCGATCCCGTGCAGACCGACGTGACTGTTTCCGCCTCGGCGGCGCGGGCCCGCAGCCAATCGAGCATGACCGGGTTCTTCAATTCCTGTCGCGTGCCCCACCCACCGGGAGCCACGACGATATCGAGGTGCGGACAGTTCTCGAACGTGCAGTGAGGCGTCACGACCATGCCGCCCGTTGTCGTGACGGGTCCGGGGCGCTCGGCAACCAGCAGCACCTCGAACGGCGACTGTTCTTCACGTCGATTGGTCTCGTTCAACCGAGTCGTCGAGAAGACTTCGAACGGTCCGCAGAAGTCGAGGACCTCGATATCCTCGAACACGACGATGCCCACACGCTTTCTGTCCATCGGGTCCCCCCATGCGGCCAACCGGACGCCCGGCCGCCCGCGGCCGTCGGCATTCGGCGAGCTTACTGGCGCCGCACGTTCACCTGGCTCGGCCTCGGATTCGTCGAGCTGGTCCTGGCGGCATACCTGACATCGCCGCCACCCTCAAGTGGTATTCGAGCCAGCTCGACTCGAGAGTCGGCTCCTACGCGGTCCCCATCGTGGCGAAAGCGTTCTATCATCGTCGGGTATGGCGAGCCTGATCAAGTGGCTGCTACTCGCGACGCTGGCGCTGCCGGTGATCACGGGGATCGCGGCGCTGCTGCTGGGATTCGGTGACCCGTGGGGAATGGGCGCGCAGGATCCGTGGGCTGTATTCGTTACCGCTGCGCTGCCGATTCTGCCGCCCGGGCTGTGGCAGGTGTCCGCCTGGCCGCTGACCTTCGGCGTCGCGGTGCTGGTGTCGCCCCTCGTTCGTTGGCGGCCCGGCTACTACATTGGCATCGTGCTGACGTATCTGGCACTGGTCGCCGGCGCGTGGCTGGTCCTCGCCTGGCTCCGTGCCGATGTCGTGGATCAGTGGGTCAGCGGCCGCTCCTACCGTCCGGGCCAACTGGATAAGCATTCTTTCCAGTTCGGCGTTTATCTGCTCGTGGATGCCGGCGTGCTTGGCGCTGCGCTGACGTGGTGGTATCGGCGCAGGCGCCGTGAGTAGACGCCTGCTTGGCGATTACGTGGCGCGGAAGATGGAGCGGTGCTAAAGTAATACCACATGCAACGCGGGTATTACTTCCATGGCGAACAACGTTACCTCCAAGGGCCAGGTCACGATTCCGAAAAAGGTACGGGATCGGCTTGGGATCGAAGCCGGGTCGGCAGTCGAGTTTGAGCTGACAGAGGCCGGGGAGGTCGTGCTGCGGGCCATCGGCCGAGGTGGTGGGCGCCGGCCGGTGCGGGCGCCCAAGAGCCGGTTTGCGAAGCTGCGGGGGCGGGCGACCGTGAAGATGCGCACCGAGGAGATCCTCGCGCTGACGCGCGGTCGATGAGGGCGACGTGATACTCGTCGACACCAACGTCCTGCTCGACGTCGTCGAGGACGACCCTGCCTGGGCGGATTGGTCACAGCGGCAGCTCGATGCCGCCAGCCTGCGTGGCCCGATCGGCATCAATCCGGTGATCTACGCCGAGCTGTCCATGGCATTCGCGCGCATCGAGGAACTCGAGGCCGTCGTGGCGGACGGCGGGCTCGAAGTCGAGGAGATCCCGCGCGAGGCGCTGTTCCTGGCCGGCAAGGTGTTCCTGCGCTACCGGCAGCGCAGCCGCTCCGCAGTGAAGCGCAACGTGCTGCCGGATTTCTTCATCGGTGCCCACGCGGCGGTGCGCGGCTGGCCGATCCTGACGCGAGACGTCGGTCGCTATCGGACCTATTTCCCGACCGTGGAACTCATCAGCCCGAAGGCTTGATGTTCACGCTTCGCCGCGCAAGGAGGCTCCTGCGTCGCTTGGCTGTCGTGTCGTCCACCCGACTTGGCAAAGTGAGCTGGATACCCTGTCGGCACGTTCACCGCCGTGGCGGCTGCCGCGATTGCACATACAGGAGTCTGGACGAGTGCGAATTTCCTGGCGCCGCGCCCTCAAGTGGCTGATCCTCGGCTTCGTCGGCCTGGTCCTGGCGGCCTACCTGATCACCGCCGCGGGCCTCAAGTGGTATTCGAGCCAGCTGGCCGCCGACCTCGCCGGGCCGGCCGGGTCCAAGAAGCTGTCGTCGGTCGTCTACGAAAGCCGGCAGCCCCACACCATCACGCTGCTGAACCACGGCCTGTCGTCCCTCTACGCGCGCCTCGCCCTCATCCGCGGCGCGAAGAAGTCGATCGAGCTCGAGTTCTTCATCTACGACCTCGACTTCTCCGCGAAGTGGATCACCTCCGAGCTCATCGCCCGCGCCAGGCAGGGCATCAAGATCCGGCTGCTGGTGGATTTCTCCGGGCCCGTGTTCCAGCTCCAGCCCGAGTACGCGCAACTGCTGAAGCGACACGGCATCGAGGTGCGCTACTACAACACCAGCCCGGGCTACCGCATCGTCTCCATCCACCATCGCAACCACCGCAAGCTGCTGGTGGTGGATGACGAACTCGCCATCCTCGGCGGTCGCAACATTGCCGACTCGTACTTCGGCCTGTCCCCCGAGTACAACTTCCTCGACAGCGACGTCCAGGTGCAGGGCGGCATCGTCCCGGGCATCCGCCAGACGTTCGACATGTACTGGACTTCACCGTACGCGAGCACTCCCGACCTGAAGGCGCCGCGCGACTTCCTGGCGCTCGAGCCCGGCGAGGCCGAGCGACGCGCGCAGATCGAAGCCGCGGGGCGGGAGGAACTCGCGCACGAGGTCGTGGGCGCCTGCCGCGACACGGTGTACGTCACCGACTTCCCCGGCATCGCGGAGTCGAATCGACGCGTCTATCGGACCATCGCCGGGCTGCTCGATGGCGCCAGGACCGAGGTGGTGGGCGAGAGTCCGTACTTCGTGCTGAAGGAGGAGGGGGCCGCCCTGGTCCAATCGGTGACCCGTCGCGGCGTGAATCTCCAGGTGCTCACCAACAGCCTGCAAGCGACGGACGCCTTCTACACCGTGGCGACCCTGTGGCGCCGGCTCGACACGGTGGCGGACACCGGCCTGACACTGAGGGCGTTCCAGACGCTGCGCAAGGGAACCGTCGAGGGCGCCGCCAGCCGCGTGGCCGGGTCGCCGCGCTGGGGCATCCATTCGAAGCGGGCGGTGATCGACTCGAAGGAATACCTGATCGGCACCTACAACATCGACCCGCGCTCGGCCAACCTGAATTCCGAGATGATCCTGGTCTGTCGCGACGGACCGGAGATCGCGCAGGCCGCGCGCGCGGACATCCTCGCGCGCATGCAGGGGGCGCCGGCGGTGGCCGATCACGAGCGGTACGATCGCGCGACGCTCATCGACGGGGCGGACGCGGCCAGCATGGCGCGCATGTTCCTGTCGACCCCGCTCGCCGACCTGTTCAACTTCCTGTTGTAGCCCGCATCGTCGTTACCCGTCAGCGAAAGGCTGCGCTACTCCCCTCGAGTAGCGCAGCTTGTAGCTACAGCTTGCGCAGATACGCCAGCAACGCCGCTCGCTCCTCCGGTGTCGGCGGGCGGTCGAAATTCACCCCGTCCGTGGACAGGATCGGCGGAACGACGCCGGGCGGGGCGACTACCCGCACGCGTTTGAAGAACTCGTCATAGTGATCGAGCACCTCTTCCAGCGTGTCCGCGCTGTTGTTGTGGAAGTACGGTGCCGTGTTCCGGATTCCTCGCAGTCCGGGCATGTCCAGCTTGTTCCAGTCGTCCGCTGCAGGCGGTCCGACGCCCGCGAATCCGGTCAGCAGAGCACGGCCCGGATCGGAGGTGGTGCGCCGGATCTTGGCCCCGGTCGGCAGAGTGATCTCATAGGTCCGCGCGTTGCGCGCGAGGCGCGGCGGGCAGGGGTGGAAGTTGAAGCGAGCAGGCGTGACGGTGTCGACCGGCCGCGGACACTGCGATGAGATGTCATGGTATCGGACGACCGGGGGCTGCGGTGTCGATTGCCCGGGGCCGCCATGGCATTGCGCACACGAGCGTACGAACACCGTCTTGCCCTGTTGTTCCAGCGCGTTGAGCGGCGGATCGGCGTCCGGCAAGGGCAGGGTGCCCGCACTCACCGCGTCCGACAGCGCACGGACGCGCTCGTTCGTGAACAGCACGCGTTGAAACGAGGACAGGTCGTCCAGCAACCGCTGTTCCGGCGGATGCTGGATTGCCGCGTGCGCCAGCAGCGCGCCGAGCGCCTGATCCTGCAGCGTGGTGAAGCGGCCGTCGAGCTGGTACCCACCCGAAGGGTTCGGGCCCCGCGGCCACGGGTTGCTGCCGTCCGGACCGGTGATCTTTACATTATTGACACTCGGAACCATCCGCCAGACGTCGACCACGGTCTCGGACGAGGGTGCGTTGGTCGCAGGGTCGATCAGCTTGATGTTCGGCGGTAGCGTAAACGTGATGCGGATCAGGCCGTTCTCGCGCAGATTGCTGAAGTCGGTGGCATTGACGCCGTTGATGCGAAAGTCGTCGGCGTCGATCGGCCGGAAGAGCGGATCGTCGGCGTCTGGATTGCGTACGCGCCGCCGTTCAAGTCGCTGGAACCTCGCCTCTGCGTTCGCCGGCGAGAGCTGGAAGTGGTCTTGCGGCATGTGGCAGTCGGCGCACGAACGGCCGTTGCCGTCGAGTCCATGCGGGTCACGATCCAGGAAAGCGAACAGGCCGCGAAATACCGCCGCGCAAGGCTCGCCACTGCACTGGCGGTCGGAGTCGAAGCTGCCCGCCGGCGGGTCGGCCCGAAGCAGCGGGCTTGCCAGCGACAAGGCAACACAAACAAGGAGCGGCCGGACGGCAGTTTGTATCGAGTTCATCGTTCTCCCCTCGAGTCAGCCCTGGTGGTTGGACTCAATCGGATCGGCGGACGGCGATCCGTGCGCCAACCGACCTTTCGGGCGTGACTGTAGGGCGCAATCCGTGGAAGATTCCTTGGCCGATCGCTGAAAAGTTCTGAGTTACTCTGATTCTGGCGTCCCATCGCTCATGGCCCGCACCTACGCGCGTTACGAATTCGGCAATTTCGCCCTGGAAGTCGGCGAGCAACGCCTGCTGCGCCTCGATACCGGGGAGTTCATTCCGCTCGCCGGAAAGCCCTTCGACACGCTGGTCTATCTCGTGGAGCATGCGGGAGAGCTGCTCGACAAGGACGTGCTGCTGCAGGCGATTTGGCCGGGGGTGATCGTCGAGGAGAACAGCCTCACGCAGATCGTTTCCACGCTGCGTCAGCTGCTGGGCGAAGCGCGCGGCGAGAATCGCTACATCGCCACCGTTTCGCGCAAGGGCTATCGATTTGTCGCCAAGGTCACGCGGCATAACGACCCTGATCGGCCGAATGCCGCGGTGACGACCGGCGCAGCGCCGTCGGGTGCAGAGCCCGCCCCCGCGCGGAGACGGTTCGGACTGCTGTTCGCGGGCATGGCGGCGCTGATTGTCGTGATCGCCGCGATCGCGTTCTTCCTCAGGCCGCCCGGGTCCCAGCAACCCGCCGCCGTCGCCGTCCAATCCCTGGCCATCCTTCCCTTCAAGCCCCTGCTGCCCACCGACCGAAACGAATCCCTCGAATTGGGCATGACCGAGTCCCTGATCTCGAGTCTCGGTCGATACAGTCCGCGGGCGATCAGCCCGCTGAGCTCGGTGCGCCGTTATTCCGCGCTCGACCAGGACGCGATTGCGGCGGGTCGCGAGTTGGGCGTCGACACCGTGCTCGACGGCTCGTTGCAGCGTCGAGGAGATCGTCTGCGCGTGTCGGTGCGGCTGTTGCGTGTCGCCGACGGACGGCAGCTGTGGGCGCAGAACTTCGACCAGGAATTCACGACGATCTTCGACCTGCAGGACGTCATTGCCGAAAAGGTCGCGCAGGAGCTGGCGGTGCGCTGGGCCGGCGGCGCGTCGATGCGCGGCGCTCCCTACACCCAGGATCCCGAAGCGTACGCGCTCTACGCGAGCGGCCGACTCGCCTGGACACGGCAAACGGAACCGAGCCTGCTGCAGGCCATTGCCTTCTTCGAGCAAGCCATTGCACGGGACCCGAACTACGCACTCGCCTACACGGGTCTCGCAGACAGTTACGCGGTCCTGGGTGTTTTCGGGATGCGCGCTCCGAGCGAGGTGTTTCCCAAGGCGCGCCAGGCGGTCGAGAAGGCACTGTCGATCGATCGGGACCTCGCGGCGGCCCATTCGGCGTTGGGGCACATCAAGGTGCAGTACGAGCACGATTGGGACGGTGCTGCTGCAGAGTATGCACGCGCACTGCAGCTCGACCCGTCATTGGCATTGACGCATCACCGGCGCGGACTCTTGTACGCGATGCAGGGTGACATCGATCACGCGGAGGCGGAATCGGAACGGGCGCAACAGCTCGAGCCGCTCTGGCTCGCTCCGAGGGTCGCGGCCGCGAATTTTCTCTACTACGCGAAGCGTTACGACGAGTCGATCCAGCGTATCAAGCCGATACTCGCGCTCGATGACCGTGCCGAGAGCGCACGCAGCGTTCTGGTTCGCGACCTGCTCGGCAAGGGAGACTACGAGGGCGCGCTCAAGGAAATCGACAGGCGCCGGCTCCAGGCGCCCGGCAGCAACGCCTACCGCGCGGAAGCGCTCGCGCTGTCGGGTCGACGCGACGAAGCGCTTGCGGAGCTCGATCGTGTGCTCAAGTTGTCCAGGGAGCGCTACGTCGCCGCGTATGACATCGCCTTGATCTACGCAGCTCTTGCGGATACGGAGAATACGTTTCAATGGCTCGAACGCGCTCTGGACAGTCGATCGACGCTGATCAATTTCCTCCCGCAGGACCCGATGCTCGACGCATTGCACGCCGACCCGAGGTTTGCTTCGCTCGTTCAGCGAATTGGCATCTATCACCGGTCGTTGCCGGATGCCCCCTCTCCAGCTCCCTGATGCCTGGGGCCAACGTCGCGAGTTCAGTCATGCCACCGGACCAAACAAGGCGCCGATGCCGGCGGTCACTGCCATGGCCAGTGCACCCCAGAACGCCACGCGTATGGCACCCACGGTCACACTCGCTCCGCCCGTGCGCGCAGCCACGCCTCCCATGAGCGCCAGGAACACGAGTGAGGTGCCCGAGACGAGCGGAATCATGCTTGCGCTGGGTGCCAGGATCGTGACCAGGAGCGGCATGGCGGCTCCCACCGCGAAGCTGGCAGCCGAGGCTGCGGCCGCCTGAATCGGGCGCGCCCGCAGGGCCGAGGTGATCCCGAGTTCGTCACGCGCGTGCGCGCGCAGTGCGTCACGCGCCATGAGCTGATCGGCGACCTGCTTCGCCAGCTCCGGATCGAGGCCGCGCGTGACGTAGATTGCCGCCAGTTCCCGGTGCTCACCCGCATCGTCCGCCTTCAGTTCCTGCTTCTCACGCTCCAGGTCTGCCTGCTCGGTGTCCGCCTGGGAGTGCACCGATACGTACTCGCCCGCTGCCATCGACATCGCTCCCGCGACCAGTCCGGCGGCGCCCGCGATCAGGATGCTGCCATGACTGCCTTGCGCCGCGGCAACGCCCAGGATCAGGCTCGCCGTTGAGACAATTCCGTCGTTCGCACCTAGAACGGCAGCGCGCAGCCAGCCGATCCGTTGCGTGCGGTGTCGCTCCAAGTGGCGTCTGGGCATCGTTCGGGTCCCATTGGTGGGTCGTCTATCGCTCAGGCACGATCAGCGCGCTGCCAACTGGCCCGGCAGTGCGGCGGTCAGGCGCCCGAGCAGGTTGCCGAGCGTCTTCAGCTCCTGGTCGGTCCAGCGATCGGCGAACAGGCTCGAGGCCATGTCCGCCAGGGTCGCTGCGCCGTCCCGCGCCAGGCGCCGACCGGCGCGCGTCAGGACGACGTACGCGACGCGAGCGTCCCGCGGATCGTCAGCGCGCTCGACGAGACCGATCTTTTCCATCGGGGCGACCATGCGGGTGACGCTCGACTGGCTGAGATCCAGCCGTTCCGCGAGATCGACGCGGCGCAACTTGCCGCCGGCCGACTGGTCGAGGTGCATCAGGAGCATCAACTCGTTGAGCGACAGGCCATGCACGCCGCCCAGCTCGGCGGCAAAGCGGCCCTGCAGATACGATTGGGTGCGGACGAGCCGGAGTACGGCATTGGTGGCTTGTGTGTTCATGGGAGCGTTCATGGGGGTGCTACTTGCGTATGCAAGTACCCCGCAAGCATGGATTTCCCCCAGAACGGATGACAGCTCCGGGCTAGTATTGGACGACCCGTGACCTTGCCCCCGTTCCCTGACGGTTTGTCGTTAGAGACTTGCCACTTCCGAGGTCCGGTTACCCTGACGCTTCTCGGCGAACTCGCTCGGTGTCAGGTTGCCGAGCGAGCTGTGGGGTCGATGTGCATATAGGCTGCAGGTTCGAGTCGTTCACGCCGATCAGTCGGACGTCGCTTCCTTGTAGCCCGCGGCGCGATCGCTCGCCTCACCGGGGCGGAATCGGCAACACCTCCATCACCTCGACTCCGTCTCCGGGAAAGATCGTGAAGTGCGGATGCCCCACGAACATCTTCGCCGCCGCCTCCTGCGACTCCGCCTGCACGACGGTAAACGCGCCCATGTTGTTGCGGACGTCCTCGATCCCGGCCTTGCTGATGCGCTTGGTCTTCCCGAGCGGCCCGCCCATCTGGACGATCGACGCCTGGTGCTTGTCCACCCACGCATGCCAGGCCTTGGCGCCTTCCGTCTGCGTTCGGGCGATGACCTCCGCCGGCATTTTCCGAAACGCGTCCATCGCCGCCGCATTCCCGGTAAAGATCGCGAGAAAGTTCTTCATGGGTGCTCCTTCAGTTCAACGAGGATGAGTCGAATCGTCGTCGTCCCGATGTTCTCCGCCCAATGCGTCGTCGGCTCCCGGTAAAGGGTCTGGCCCGTCACCAGCTCGGATTCGACGAACTTGTCGTTCGCGAGGTGGTTGCGCACCTTGCCGCCCTCGATCACGTACATCACACAGGCAGGGTGGGAGTGCAGCTTCTCCTGCGCGCCGGGCGGCAACACCGCCTCGAGCACCCGCACCTGCGCGTTGTCGACTTTGACGGTCACCGTCTTCGCATTGACCACCGCCGCGTCCTGCGCGTGACCTGCAGCGGATCCGAGCAGCAACGCCGCCGAGCCAAGCAGGGCGAGCCATCGGTAAGGGGTATGTGACGCTGTCATGCAGGCCTCCGTCTGTGCGCCGCGCAACATCGTAGCGCAATTCATGAACGAGCCTGCCTGGGCGCCGGGCGTGCCAACTGTCGGAATATTTTCCACAGCGAGGGCTGGGTTTTCCCTTTTGAAGGGCCCACGCACGGCCGCCTAGACTCCGCCCACTCCAACCGACTACCGGTGTCGCCATGGCACTCTGGCCACTCATGATCGATCTGCCGCCCGTACGTCGGCGGGAATTGTTGGCAGACGTGGACCGGCGCGCCGTGCAGCCTCGCCGGGTCCAGAACGACCTCAATGCGGCGCCACGGCATGTCGCCCACGATCGAAGAATGGGGCGCGGTCGTCGGTGGGATGACTGGCGCACGACGAATTAGGACCGACCGTACGAGGTCGGGCGCCCTGAATGGGCGTGCCGTTGCGCCCGACCCGAACCAGCCGTTGCGCCGTTCAAGCGGGCTCTTGGAGCTTCGCGCTTGTCGCGTGCACCAAACCTTCGGCCGCTTGCCCCGAGATCCAGCTTGCCGCAGCATGTGCCCGGTCAAAGAAATGGCCCCGAACTCGGTGACCGATGAAGAGCACTAATCAACGATATGCGCGGCAGTTCCCCTGGCGTTCGGGGGCATGGCGTCTCACGCCGGCGTCTATGGCGACGACCTTGGCAAGTGCCTGGTTTCGTCGACGACGGACGCCGATCGAGCCATGTTGATGAAGTGGATGTTTGCCGCAATGGCGCTGAACAAGGAGGCCGCACCTTTCGTCAGCATGCCCGCCGACGTGCGCGACAAGATCAATCAGGATGTGGCCGGCCTCTACATGCGCCTGTTGACGGATTCCTGCAAGTCACAGACTCATGACGCTGTGAAATATGAAGGAACGGTCGCCATTACCTCGGCCTTCACTCTGCTCGGTCAGATCGCTGCACAAGGGCTCTTCAGTGACCCGGCTGTCGCCACCGGCATGAACGATTTGACCAAGTACCTTGACGAGGAAAAACTCAAAGCTGTCATGGGAGGCAAGTAACGCCCGAGGGCTTATTGTTCGCGCAGACCCTTGCGCAAGGAGTCAGCGACCGCATGAGCACCCCTGTGACGTACAGCGTCGGCGACGGCGTGGCGCGCATCGCGATGGACGACGGCAAGGTAAACGTCATGTCGCTGCCAATGCTGCAGTCGCTGCACGACGCGTTCGATCGCGCCGCGCGTGATCAAGCGATGGTGGTCTTCAGCTCGGCGCGGGATGGCATCTTCTCGGCCGGCTTCGATTTGAAGGTGTTCGCCGCGAAGGACGTGGCGGGAAGCGTCGCGATGGTCCGGGCCGGAGCGGAACTGGCGCTGAAGCTGCTCACCTTCCCAAGGCCCGTGCTCAGTATCTGCAGCGGACACGCCTATCCCATGGGCGCGTTCCTCTTGCTCAGCTCCGACCTGCGCATCGGCACGTCCGGCAGCTACAAGATCGGGTTCAACGAGGTCGCGATTGGCATCCCGGTGCCGAGCTTTGCGCTCGAGCTGGGTCGAGCACGGATGCACCCCGCCTGGCTGAGCCGGGCCGCGACGACCGGAGAGATGTTCGGTCCCGAGGACGCCGCATCGGCTGGATACCTCGACATGGTCGTGCCTCCTCAGGCGTTGGATGAGACGGTTCGGTCGTCCATCGAAGCCCTGCAGAAGGTGCACCAGCCGTCGCACGCGACCGTCAAGCAACGGCTGCATGGCGCGACGGTCGAACTCGTTCGCAGCAAGATCGAGAGTGAGTTGACGGTGGAAGCCTACCTGAAGCGGGAAGGCTCCCGAACCGCGCAATAACCCGGCCTCATGGTCCGCAGATGCGGCGGACCGGGAGCCGACGAAGCGAACGGGCGCGGTCCAGCCGCGTCGATTGCCCGGGGCTATTTCTTGCGCCTGGAAGTCCCGGCCTCGGACAGCGCAATGGCAACCGCTTGCTTCCGCGACTTGACCTTCGGGCCGCGGCGCGAGCCGCTTTTCAGCCGTCCCGCTTTGAATTCGTGCATGACTCTCGCGACCTTCTTCTGGGCCGACGACTTGTTCACGCCAACCTCGGACTCTTGGCGCGGCGCCGCAGCGCGACGATGCCGAATTGCGGGCGTTCACGAGTCGCCATGGCGCGCTTTTCGCGCTTCAGTTGATCGAGCAAGGCAAAGAGCGCCGCGTCGACGGAGGCGGCACGCCACTCGATGTCCGGGGCCTCGCCAAAGCTGCCCTTGAAGCCGGAACTGGTGTCCATCGCTGCAATTCTCCCTTCTTGGGTGTGGCCTGATTTCATCGCGGCTCGACCCGCGCAATCTATCGCCCGATCTCGGCAAGTGACGTAGGAGCACGCTGACGTGGTTCATGCGCGGCATCGGCCATACCTGGAAGGTGTCCTCAGGTTGACTGTGCAAGCCTACCGGGAGCGGGAAGCATCCCGAACGGCGTCATAGTCTGGCGCCAGGGTTCGCCGCAGTCCGTCGGGAAACCTTACAAATTCCTTGCATGACAGCGATCACAGCGCGCACGATGCCTATGAAATCACGCATTGCGCCGCACGGCACGCGAAGTGCATGGTTCATCTCACTGCTCTGTACCGCGCGCAGCGCCATGCGATGCCATGAGGGATTGCTGCGTGCGAGCCCAACATCACCGAGGGGACATGACGATGAAGCATGCAAAGCTTGCCATGGCCATTATGTTAACTGCGGCCTTGGTTGCGCCGACGGTGCACGCCAAGAAGAAGGCTCCCGCTGCGCCGCCAAACGGCAACTCGTCGCAAGCGGGCGGGCTGCCCGCGACGAATGCGCGGGTCACAGTGCTCGAAGCTGACGTCGTCGCTCTGCGAGCAGCATTGGCGGCGGAGGTCGCTGCGCGCCAGGCTGCCGATACGGCGCTTTCGAATCAATTGGCCGCGATCCCGCTCGTGTTCGTCGCGGAGGGTTATGCGGACAACATCAAGGGCGCGACCACCACCGTGGCCTCGAAGACGGTTCCGGCTGGAACGTACTTCATTCAGGCGTCGGTCCAGATGGTCAACGGCCAGAATTCGGGTGACGCAAATGCCCGCTGCGTCATGCGGGCCAATGGGATCATCCTGGCCGATACCTCGGACCTCCAATTCCCGCTGTTGACGACGGAGGCCGGTCCGCCGAGTGGCGCATTTGGTTCGACGATGTTCGCGCCGCTGCAAAGCTCCTACAGCTCGAGGAGCCCGATCACGATCCTCGTCGAGTGCAGTGAGAGCAATGGCGATAACGGAGGCCTCAACGCGCTCGTGCAGATCGCAGCGATGAAGGTGGCGACCATTCAGTAGGTACGACGAGCCGCCTGGCGCGACCCATCGACACAGGACCCCGCTTCGGCGGGGTTTCTGTTCCAGGCCGAATCGTCCGGGCCGATTGCCCAGCGGCACGGCGCCCGGTACAAGACATCCATGCCGCCCGAGGCGATGAACGTACCACAGGCCGCAAGCCACGCCTTGCCGGAGGAGGCCTCGGACCTCGGTCACCACTTCCGTTGGCTGCACACCGGAACGGCCACCTACGACACCATGGTGGCGATGATCGACGACGCGCGCGGCACCGTCGACGTGGAGTTCTACACGATCGCACCCGGTAATCCGGCTGAGCGCCTCCACGACGCGTTGCAGCGCGCCCTGGTCCGGCGCGTGCGTGTTCGCGTCCTGATCGACGCATTCGGCTCATCCGCGCTGCCCGCCACGTGGGACGAGGGTCTGCGTTCAGCCGGCGCCGACGTGCGACGGTTCAATCCACGGCCGCTGCTGCGGTTGTCCTTCCGCGACCACCGCAAGTTGATCGTCTGCGACGAACGCGTGGCGCTGATCGGCGGCTTCAACGTCACTCCGGCATTCGAGGGCGACGGCATCCACGCCGGCTGGCGCGACCTGGGGCTGCGGATCGAAGGCCCGTTGGCCAGGGACCTCGCACAGGGATTCTCGAAGCTGTTCGAGTCGGCGAACCTGAAGCGGGCGCAACTGCGGCCGCTGGCGCGCTTCCTGCACAAGCAGCAGATCCGCCTTCAGGATGCCGCGGTGATCGTCGGCGGGCCCGGCGGTCGCAAAGCGCTGCTGAGGCGAACCCTGCGCGCGGACCTGAAAGCGGCGACGCGGGTGGACATCGCGGCCGCGTATTTCCTGCCGTCACGCGGCTTGCGACGCCTGCTGCGTCGGGCCGCACAGCGAGGACACGTTCGGGTCCTGCTTTCCGAAAGCAGCGACGTCCCGGTATCACGCCTGGCCAGCGAGCACATGTATCGCGGCATGCTCCGCAACGGTGTGGCGTTGTGGGAGTACACGCCACAGGTGATGCACGCGAAGGCGTTCGTCGTGGACGACACCGTCTACGTGGGCTCGGCGAACCTCGACACGCGCAGCCTGCAGCTCAACTTCGAATTGCTGGTGCGGCTGCCGAGCCCCTTGCTCGCCGCGCAGCTGCGGACGCGCATCGACCATGACTGCGGCCTGGCGAAGCGGGTCCCGCCCGACTGGGCGGAGCACCGCACCTTCCTGCAGCGCCTGCTGCAGCGCTGGTCGCACTTCCTGCTCGCCCGGGTCGATCCGTTCGTGGCCCGCCGGCAGTTTCGTCACCTGCGATGACTTGCAGCGACGAATAGCGCAGCCAGCCGCCGGCCGTTTGGCACCCTGCGTCACGTCCCCCGCGACGTTCCGTCACGGTTTCGCCCGTGTCACGAGCCGGTCATGTGGCTGCCACGAAACCGTCGCGCCCCGCCGCTAGCCTTCGCGCCGGGTGCCGGCGTCCCCGGCACGGCAGGCAGGAGCAGCGAACGTGGATCCGATCGGTTCGACCGGCCTCTGGCGACGCATCGACTTGCTGGAGCAGTCGATCTGCGTCCGCGCCAGCCGCGGTTGCCGTCACGAATCGGTGCGCCGCATCTTCACCACGGTGAGCCGCCTCGGTGACGGGCCCATCTGGTACGTGCTGATGCTGGTGCTTGCGCTCAGCGGGGAGTCGTACGCAATGATCGCCGACCAGATGGCGGTGACCGGCATCGCGGGCCTCGTGGTCTACAAGGTATTGAAGCGGTGGCTCGTGCGCGAGCGGCCGTACATCGCCCACGCGAACATCGCGCTCGGCACGGCGCCGCTCGACCGTTACAGCTTCCCGTCGGGCCACACCCTGCACGCCGTGGCGTTCACGCAGATCGCCGTCACGCACGTGCCGGAGCTCGCGCTGGTACTGGTGCCGTTCGCGCTGCTCGTCGCCGCCTCGCGGGTGGCCCTCGGCCTGCACTATCCGACCGACGTCGCGGCCGGCGCCGTCATCGGGTCGCTGCTCGCGAGCGCCAGCTTCACTGTCTGGCCAGCGTAAATCGTGACGGTATTGCGTGAGGGCCTGCGGCCCAAGGGTGCTTCGCGGCTGCGGCTCGCCACGCTCAACTCGCTGCGCGGCCTCAAGCACTGCTACTACAGCGAGGCCGCTTTCCGCCAGGAAATCTGGGCGGCGTGCGTGCTGGTGCCGCTCGCGCTGTGGTGGGGGCGCACCGGAGTCGAGCGCACGTTGCTCGTAGGCAGCGTGCTGCTCGTGATGATCGTCGAGCTCCTCAACACGGCCGTCGAAGTCGTCGTGGACCGGATCAGCAACGAGCATCACCACCTGTCGGGCTTCGCCAAAGACCTCGGCTCGAGCGCGGTGTTGTTCGCGTTGCTGCTCGCGGCGCTGACCTGGGCGCTCGTGCTCGCGGACCACGTCACCTGACCCGGCCGCAGGACCGCGATCGTCCTTTGCACGGCCACGTTCAGACGCGGGCGACGATCACGCCCGCCATCCCGAGCATGCACAGCACCTGCACGAAGAAGAAGGTAAACCGCACACCGACCACGGCATTGGTCTGGGTGAACGACACGTGCACCAGCGTCTGCACGACGCGTGCCGCCATCAACGTGACCGACAAGGTATCCAGCCACGGATCCCTCAGCCCGGTGGCGACGATGACGACGACGATCGCCCCATACACGGGCAGGTTTTCGACGCAGTTCGCGTGCGCCCTCGTGCCCCGCTGGTACCAGTCGGCGCCCTGCGCGCCATCCGGGCGCCACCCGGCCACCTGCGCGCGCCCGGACAGGATCTGTGACCAGCGATAGATGCCCACGGTCATCACCAGGATCAGCAGGGTCCAGACGGCGAACCCCAGCAGGACCCACACGGGAATAGTCATCGGCATCTCCTGATGGAACGAAGGAGGGAAGGCGCCCCCGGCCTTTTACCAGACCAGGGGCGCCTGCCGCAGCGCGTCAGACCAGGATCGGCGCCTGGAAGCCCACGTTGAGCAGCAGCAACGTCAGGCTCGCAATCAGCACCGCCAGCGCGCCGAAGATGGCGATTTCGAATCGGCTGCGGATGTTCACGGTTTTCATGTGTATCTCCTCCAGGTCAGGGTTCAGGACCGGACGATCGGCGCGAGCGCCGCCTGGATGCGGGCCATCTGCGCTTTCGTCACCATGCCGGTGAGCAGCCGCTGGAAGTGCGGGTGCTGCACGCCCGAGCCGATGTACTGCCAGCGATACGCCCGCAGCACCAGCGCGCGGATTTCGGCTTCCTGCTCGCGGTTGAATCGATGGCCGAGGATCTTCAGGAAGTACTCCGCGTCCGCCGCGGCCTGGGCCTTCAGGATGCCGTCCACCGCGTCGACCAGCGCGATCAGGTCGTCCACGGCGAACTCCTTCTGGCCGGCCGTCAGCCGCCGGTCTTCGGCGACCCACTCCAGCTCGTCGAGCACCGCGTGCTGGGCCTCCTCCATCCAGTGGTACTTGAAGACGTCCTTCCACAGCGGCGAGAGGTACGGCTGCGGCTCGATGCTCTGCTGGTAGTGCATCTGGGTGTACAGCTCGATGAGGCACGTCAGCGCCAGCACCGACCACGTGCTCCGGCGCAGCACCACGTCCGCCACCGCGTTCGGCTCGGCCACGCGCACGTAGCCGGGCAGCATGCGCGCATCCATCATCCGCTCGATGCGGCGGAACAGCTCCTGGTGCTTCAGCTCCTCGTCGCTGAAGCGCACCAGCGCCTCGAGCGCCGTCTGGTCGCCGAGCCAGTGACGGCCCGACAGCTCCAGCACCTTGACGCCGATGTAGCGCTCGACGAGCCCGAAGATGTAGGCATAGGTGCGGCCCTGCACCTGGCTCATCAACTGCCGCTCGACGACGGTGAGGAACGGCAGCTGCTCGACCAGCGAGAGCCCGGCGGGCAGGAAGGTGTGGGTGTAGTCGAAGTCCCGGTCGCGGATCACGTCCGCGTCGATTTCCCAGCGCACGCGCTTCGATGCCTTGATGGCTCGCGCATAGCGGGCGGCCTCGGCGGCCATCGGGGTTTCGCTGAATTCGAGATCCATCGTTGCGGCGTTCATGGTGTCGGCGTCCTCGTTGGGTGGTTGGCTGGCCGGGGGACCGTTCCCCCGCGTTGGGCGCCATCCTCCGCGCCGCTCGTATCGGCCGAATGTCCGGGACGTTGAGTTTTGTATCGAAGTGTCACAGCGGCGGCCGCTATACTCGGCCGGCAGCGCAGGAACGGGAGGTCACGGCGCGATGGCCAACGCCGGTTGCGTGCTCGTCGTCGACGACGATGCGTCGATCCGTGAAATGCTGTCGGACTATCTCTCGTCCGAGGGCTATCGGGTCGTGCTGGCGGAAGACGGGGCCGCCATGCGCCGCGAGATCGAGCAGGCCGCGCCCGACGTCGTGCTGCTCGACTTGAAGCTGCCCCGCGAAGACGGCCTCAGCCTCGCGCGCTTTCTCCGCGAGCGCTACGACGTCGGCATCATCATGGTGACCGGCGCCGGAGGCGTCGTCGATCGCATCGTCGGGCTCGAGGTCGGCGCCGACGACTATGTCGCGAAGCCCTTCGATCCCCGCGAACTGCTGGCGCGGATCAAGAGCGTGCTGCGGCGCATGCAATCGCGCCCCGCCGCCACAGGCGACGAGGCAAAGAAGCGCAACCGTGCCGTTCGGGGCCTGCCGGCTCGATCTCGGCTCGCACCAGCTGTACGGCGGCGACGGCGTGGAGATCCCGATCACGTCGATGGAATTCGACCTGCTGAAGATCTTCGCCGAGAACCCCGGCAAGGCCCTGTCGCGCGACCGCATCCTGACGCTGACCAAGAACCGCGAGTGGGACCCGTTCGACCGCTCCATCGACATCCGCGTGGCGCGGCTGCGGCGCAAGGTCGAAGCCGACCCGGACAATCCACAGGTCATCCGCACGGTTCGAGGCGTCGGCTACATGTTTGTATCAGCCACGTAACAGTGCTGGCGTCGCGCAAGGCGGCTTCTATACTTCCGCCGTACGGTGCCCTTGAGGAGCGGCGGCATGGCCAGCGAGTCCCCGTCACGGCCACGCGCGGAGCGCGCGCTGATCGACAGCGACGATCGGCTGCAGCAGGTGCTCGACAATTCCGGTGCGACCGTCTTTGCAAAGGACAGTCGCGGCCAGTACCTGTTCGTCAACCGCGAGTTCGAGCGCGTCACCGGCCGCGCGGCCGACGAGATCCTCGGGCGCACCGACGACGAGCTGTTTCCGCCCGAGCTCGCGGCGCGCTTCCGGCACAACGACCTGCGGGTGCTGCACGAGAAGCGCAGCATCACGTTCGAGGAGACGGCCAACTTCGGCGACGGGATCCAGACGTTCCTGTCGTCCAAGTTTCCGCTGTTCGATGCCGACGGCGTCGCGTATGCGGTCTGCGGCATGGCGACGGACATCACCGATCGCAAGCGCCGGGAGGACGCGTTCTCGGCCGCGGCGCTCGCGGTGTCGCAGTCGGAAGAGGAGACGCTGTACCGGCAGCTGGCGCGGTACCTCACCGCCATCCTCGGCGTGGACGGCGCGTTCATTGCGACGGTCGCCGTCCGAGAAGCCCTGCGATCTGCGCATGCTGGCGTTCCACATCGACGGGCAGGTCCGCGAGAACTTCAACTATCCGATGGCCGGCACGCCCTGCGAGACCGTCGTCGGCCACGAATTCCGGTTGTATCCCTCGAAGCTGCGGCAGCTCTTTCCGCTCGACGCCGATTTCCAGAAGATGGGCCTCGAGAGTTACGCCGGGCACCCGCTGGCCGATGCCGCCGGCCGGCCGCTCGGCCTGATCGCGGTCGTCGCGCGCAAGCCGTTCCAGGACCCGGCGCTGGTCGAGGCGACGCTGCGGATCTTCGCGGTGCGGGTCAACGCCGAACTCGAGCGCGCGGCCGCGGCTGCGGCGCTGCGCGCCTCGGAGGCCAACTACCGGCAGATCTTCGAGGCCTCGGAAGACGCGATCTTCGTCCACGACTGGGACACCGGCGCGATCGTGGACGTCAATCCGCGCGCCTGCGAGAACTTCGGTTACACGCGCGACGAATTCATCCAGCTGTCGGTAGGCCAGTTGAGCGCCGGGGAGCCGCCCTACACGGAAGTGGAGGCCTGGCGCTGGGTGGACCAGGCGAAGCGCGAGGGCAGCGCGAGTTTCGAATGGCGACGCCGCAGCAAGGACGGCACGCTGCACTGGGACGAGGTGCGCCTCAAGCGCGCGAACATCGGCGGCCAGTTGCGCATCCTCGCCTTCACGCGCGAAATCACCGAGCGCAAGAAGGCCGAGGAGGCCCTGCGGGCGAGCGAGGAGCAGTACCGGGCGGTGTTCAATGCGTCCGCCGACGCGCTCGTGCTGTGGAACTCGCGGGCCGAGCGCGTCGACGTGAACCCGGCGTATGAGCAGATCTACGGCTACACGCGCGACGAGGTGCTGAGCGGGGCGCGGGCCCGCGATCTGCCGGACGGGTATCGGCAGCAGCAGGCGCAGGTCGTCGAGCGCACGCTGGCCGGCGAGCGCTACCGCGGCGAGATCGAGACCGTGCGTCGCAGCGGCGAGCGGTTCCCGATCGAGGTGCGGACCATCCCGATCCAGTACCACGGCGAGCCGCACGTGCTCGCGGTGATCCGCGACCTGACCGAACGCAGCCTGGTGGAAGAAGAGCGCGCCCGGCTCGAGGCGCAGTTGCGGCAGGCGCAGAAGATGGAGGCGATCGGCCAGCTGGCGGGCGGCATCGCGCACGATTTCAACAACCTGCTCACCTCGATCATGGGGTACATCCTGCTCGCGAGCCAGCGCGAGGAATCCCAAGGCGACCGGCGTGTGGTGGGATACCTCGCCCAGGCGCAGCGCTCCTGCGAACGCGCGCGCGATCTCATCCAGCAGATGCTGATGTTCAGCCGCGGGCAGCGGGGCACGCCGCGCGCCGTCTCGCTCGCCTCGGTGGTGCAGGGCGCGCTGCCGACGCTGCGCGCGGGCCTGCCCGAGACGCTGGAGCTGGGCTTCGAGTTCGACGAGTCCGCCGCGCCGGTGCGCGTCGATCCGGCGCAGGTCGAGCAGGTGCTGTTGAATCTCTGCCTGAATGCGCGCGACGCGACCGGCGGCGTGGGCCGACTGTCGATCGGCGTGCACGCGCGGGCCGCGTCCGGCCTGGTGTGCGCCGGTTGCCGTCAGGCGATCGAAGGCCCGTTCGTGGAACTGGACGTCGAGGACGACGGCCATGGCATGGCGGCGGAGGTCATCGAGCGGATCTTCGAGCCGTTCTTCACCACCAAGGCGACGGGCAAGGGCAGCGGGATGGGTCTCGCAATGGTGCACGGCATCGTGCACGAACACGGCGGCCACGTCGTCGTGGAGAGCCGCCCCGGCCTGGGTTCGCGCTTCCGCGTGGTGCTGCCGGCGTTGACGGGCGCCCCGGCCCTCTCCGCGGAGCCCGAGACGTGCGAGCCGGTCCTGGCGCCGCGCCCGTCGCTGCGCGGTTCGGTGCTGGTGGTCGACGATGAAGAGTCGGTCGGGGAGTTCATGCGCGAGCTGCTCGAGACCTGGGGGTTGCGGTCGCTGTGCGTGCACCGGCCCGAGGCGGCGCTCGAACTCGTCCGTGCCGAGCCGAGGCGCTTCGACGTGGTGATCACCGACCAGGTGATGCCGAGACTGACGGGACTCGAGCTGGCGCGGCAACTGAAGCGGGTGAGGGCCGACCTGCCGGTCATCATCTACACCGGCCACGGCGAGGGCCTGGCCGACGCCGAGGTGGGCGAGCCGGGACTGCGCGCGGTGCTGCGCAAGCCGATCGATCCGGCGCATCTGAGCCAGGTGCTGGCGAGTTGTCTCGCGCCGGCGCCGGCATGGCCGGCCCGATAGACACACGATCGATACAAACTGCTACGAAACGCCGTTGCACGGACATCGTCGCGAGACGTCGTCCCGGTAGGGTGGCTGCCATTGGTCGCGCCGAATCGGACGCGCGACCCACGAGGGAGCCCTGATGCAACGCCTCAAGTCCGTCGCCCTGATCGCGCTCATCGTCGCTTACGCGCTCGGCCCGCTCGCGACGCAGATCATCACGCCGGCCGTGCCCTACGTGCACCGCGACCTCCAGGTGCCGATGTCCACGGCGCAGGCGCTGATCAGTCTCGCGTTCGCGGCGATCGCCGCGGCGACTCTCATCTACGGGCCGCTCTCGGACCGGTACGGCCGGCGGCCGGTCGTGCTGATCGGGACGGCGCTCTTCTGCGTCGGCAGCCTGCTCGCATTCGTGGCCCCGACCGCCGATTGGCTGCTGTTCGGCCGCATCGTGCAGTCCGCCGGCAGCGCGGCGGCGCTGTCGTTGACCCGGACCGTGATCCACGACGTGTACGGCCGGCAGCACTCGGCCCGCGCGCTCGCGCAGCTGACCACCGTGATGATCTTCGTGCCCATGCTCGCGCCGGCCATCGGCGGGGCGCTGATCGACCACGTGGGCTGGCGCGCCGTATTCGGCGTGTGCCTGGCGTTCGGAGTGGTGGCGCTGTCGTTGCTGGCGCTCAACCTGCCGGAGACCCGCCCGGCTCACGTCGGCAAGCCGCGACTGCGTGACGTCTTCGTCGCGTACGCCGGGCTGCTGGCGGATCGCGAATACCGCGCGCCGGCGTTTCATTTCGCCTGGGTCATGGCGGCCGTCTTCGCGACGCAGGCCGCGATCCCGTACCTGCTCGTCGAGGTGCTCGGCGGTTCCGCGACCCAGTACGGCCTCTGGTTCGGGGTCGCGTGCGTGTTCTACATCGCCGGCAACCAGTTCACCGCGCGCTGGGGCCACAGGTTCTCGCCGCGCCGATTGATCCTCGCCTCGAGCCTCGGGTGCTCGCTGGTGGCCGTGACCGGCGCCGTCGTGGTGCACGCGTTCGGCATGAGCGCAGCGACGCTGTTCCTGCCGACGATCGGGCTCTACTTCTTCGCCGCGGTCGGCATCGCTCCGGTGCAGGCGGAAGCCGTGGCGGCCCAGCCGGATCGTGCCGGCGCGGCGTCAGGCCTGCTGACGGCGGCTGCAGATGGTCGTCGGGGCGCTGACGGTCCAGGCGATCGGCTATGCGCACGACGGCACGGCGCGGCCGCTGTTCGTCGGGCTCGTCGTGTGCTCGGTCGCGGCGCTGTCCTGTTTCGTGTCGCGCCGCGGGTCGGACGGATGCAGGCCTGCCGGTCGCGGAGGACGCGTGAGCGTCACGCGTCCCGATCGTCGACGATGATTCGCGCGCTGCGATGGTAGGTCCAGTAGGCGCCGGCCCAGTCGATCAGCACGACCAGCCGGTTGCGGAAGCCGATCAGGAAATAGATGTGCGCCAGCAGCCAGAACCACCACGCCACCACCCCGGACAGGCGGATGCGGCCCATGTCGACCACGGCTGCCATGCGCCCGATGGTCGCGAGCAAGCCGTAGTGGCGATACTTGAACGCCGGAGGTTCGCGACCGGCCAGCCGTGACTGGATCGCGCGGGCGACGTGCACACCCATCTGTTTCGCGGCGGGGCCGATGCCCGGCACCGGGCCGAGCGCTGCGGGTACGGCCGCGAGGTCCCCGGCGACGAAGATCTCCGGGTGGCCGGGGATGCTGAGGTCGTTGGACACCTGCACGCGGCCGCTGCGATCGAGCGGCACGGCTAGCGACTGACTCAGCGACGACGCCTTGACGCCCGCGGCCCACAGGACGGTGCGCGCCGCCAGCGGCTCGCCGCCGACCACCACGCCGTCCTGATCCACCTGCGTCACCGCGCGGCCGGTCATCACGGTGACACCGAGTCGTTCGAGCTGGCGGGTAGCGCTCGCCGACAGGGACTCCGGGAACGCGGGCAGGATGCGTGGCCCGGCCTCGACCAGCACGACGCGAGCCGAGGTCGGATCGATGCGCCGGAACTCGCGCTTCAGCGTGTGGCGTGCGATCTCGGCCAGCGTGCCGGCCAGCTCGACGCCGGTGGGCCCGCCGCCCACGATCACGAACGTGAGTCGACGCCGGATCTCGTCGGGGTCCTCGCAGGCCTCGGCCGTCTCGAACGCCCGCAGGATGCGCGCGCGGATCACGAACGCGTCGTTCAGCGTCTTGAGCCCCGGCGCCCATTGCGCCCAGTCGTCGTGACCGAAGTACGCGTGCGACACCCCGGTCGCGAGCAGCAGCGTGTCGTACGGATGGCCTTGGTCACCCACCAGGACCTGCCGCGCGGCCACGTCGATCGCATCGACCGTGCCAAGCAGCACGGTCACGTTCTGCTGGTCCCGCAGGATGTGCCGCAGCGGCGCGGCGATGGAGGGCGCCGCGACGCCCGCGGTGGCGACCTGATACAGCAATGGCTGGAAGGTGTGATGGTTGCAGCGGTCGATCAGCAGGATGTCGACGGGCGCACGGCGCAGCGCCCGCACGGCCCAGAGTCCGGCGAATCCGCCCCCGACCACCACGACCCGCGGTCCTCTCGTCATGCAGGGCGTCCCATTGGCCTGCGCCAGAGTGTAACTGCTCGGCCCCCGACACGGACCGTAGACGACGTCGCGGCAGCGTGCGATGTTGCCGCGCATCGCCACGTTGGACGGAGGTAGACCGATGCTGCTCATCGGCATGTTCGATTCGCCGTACGTGCGCCGGGTGGCCATCTCGATGAAGCGCCTCGGGCTGCCGTTCGAGCACGGCAACTGGTCGGTGGGCGTCGACTTCGACCGCATCCGGCAGTACAGCCCGCTCGGCCGCGTGCCGGTGCTGGTGCTGGACGATGGCACGGTGCTGGTGGAGTCCGGCGCGATCCTGGATGCGCTCGACGATCGGGTTGGGCCGCAGCGTGCCCTGATGCCGGCCTCGGGCGCCCCGCGCCGCGAGGCGCTGCGCGTCATCTCGTTCGCGATCGGCGCGAGCGAAAAGGCGCGGGACCAGCTCTACGAGCGGATGGTTCGCCCGCCCGAGAAGTATCACGAACCCTGGGTGGCACGCTGCCGCGAGCAGATGCACGGCGCGCTGGGTGAACTCGAGAAGGCCTGCCGGCAGCGGGCAGCGGGATCGTGGCTCGTCGACGACCGGCTCACGCAGGCCGACATCTCCGTCACCTGCATGTGCACGTTGCTCGACGACGCGCTCGGCGTGCTGACCGGCGATCACCCGTATCCGGCGCTCAAGGCCCATGTTGATCGCTGCGAGGCGCTGCCCGAGTTCCGGGCGACACGCGAGAAGTGGTTCGCGGCCGAAATGGACAAGGCATCGCCGCCCGGCCGCTGATCGGGTCCCCGGTCAGCGGCGCAGCGCCTCGTCGACGAGTTCCACCCAGTGCTTCACCGGCACCGGGCTCGCGGCTCGCAGGTGCTCGAGGCATCCGATGTTCGCCGTCGCGATCGTCGCCGGCTTGCCGCCCATCAGGGAATCGAGCTTCCGGCCCCGCAACTCCTGTGACAACTCCGCCTGCAGGATCGAATAGGTTCCCGCCGACCCGCAGCACAGGTGGGGACTCGCCACCGGCGTGAGCGTGTAGCCCGCTCCCTCCAGCAACGCCTCGACTTTCCCGGCGGTCGTGGATCGCTGCCCGTGCTGGAGCGTGCAGGGCGCCTGCCAGGCCACCGTGCCGCGATTGACCGCGCCATCGAGCCCCGTCTGCCGCAGGTCCGCGGCGGAGATCACCTCGCACAGGTCGCGCGTTGCCGCGCAAACGCGTGCCGCCTTCGCCGCATACGCCGGGTCGTCCTGCAGCAGGTGGCCGTAGTCCTTCACGAACACGCCGCAGCCACTCGCCGTGCTGACGATGGCCTCGGCGCCCTCATCGAGCAGCCGGATGCACAGGTCCACGTTGACCCGAGCCTGGGCCCGCGCCCGCTCGGTGAACCCGAGATGGTGGCCGAGCGCGCCGCAGCACGACTCGCCCTTCGCCCGGATCGTCGTGATGCCGATCCAATCGAGCACCCGGGCCGCGGCCGCATTGATCTGCGGCGCGAGTCCCGGCTGCACGCAGCCTTCGAGCATCACCACGCGTCGCGCGTGGCGAGCGTCGGGTCGCAATCCCGTGGCCACGCGGGGCGGCACCCTGGCGCGCAGTGACGCGGGCAGCACGCCGCGCAGCGCCTGGCCGATCCGCAGCAGCGGGGTGACCAGCGCCGGTTGCGACAACGCCACGGCCAAAGCGTGGCGCAGCGACCGCTCCGTCACCGGCCGCGGCGCCTTGGTCTCGATCAACTCGCGTCCGAGGTCGACGAGGCGACCGTACTGCACGCCGGACGGGCAGGCCGACTCGCACGCGCGACAGGTGAGGCAGCGATCGAGGTGCTCGCGCGTTGCCGAAGTTGCCGGCGCGCCCTCGACCATCTGCTTGATCAGGTAGATGCGGCCGCGCGGGCTGTCGAGCTCGTTGCCGAGCACGCGATAGGTCGGGCAGGCGGGCAGGCAGAAGCCGCAATGCACGCAGCTCTTGATCAGTGCCTGGGCCTCGCGCCCCAGCGGCGTGTCGGCAAGATCCGGCGAGGGTTGCGAGTGCATGCGCGTGCGACCTACAGGTCCGCGTACATGCGGCCGGGATTCAGCACACCCGCCGGGTCGAAGACGGCCTTCAGCGACTGGTGCACCCGCAGCAGCGCGGCAGGGAGGGGAGCGAACACCTCGGCGTCCGGCGGCGCGCCGCGGAAGTGCGTCACGTGACCACCGGCCGCGGCTGCGGTGCGCCGCAGGCGATCGCCGTCCACGTCCGCATACCAGCGCTGCACGCCGTTCCACTCGAGGCAGGCGGGCGCGTCCACCTCGAGAGGCGGGCGATGAGCCGGCACGGTCACGCGCCAGAGGTGAGCCGCATTGCCGAAGAACGGCGCCGTCTGTTCGCGCAGCCCGCGCCAGAACCCGGCATCGAGGTAGACCTGTTCGCCTCCGAGCTGCGCCGCCGAGGCATCGAGCGCCTGCCGCGACCCGTCGAGGCGCAAGTACCAATGACCGTTGAGCCACGCGCTCGCCGTCACCGGCAGGCCGGTCCGCGCCAGCTGCGTCATGCGACGCAATGCCTCGGCCTGGTCGACCGCGAGGGTCAGCGTGCGGCTCGAGGGCGCGCGCGGCAGCACCTTGATCGACACCTCGAGCAGCACGCCGAGGATGCCGAGCGACCCGGCCATCAACCGCGAGAGGTCGTAGCCCGCCACGTTCTTCATCACCTCGCCGCCGAAACGCAGCGCCCGCCCGTCGCCGGTCAGGACGCGCGCGCCGAGGATGTAGTCGCGGACCGGACCCGCCGCCGAGCGCGACGGACCCGCGAGACCGGCCGCGATGGTGCCGCCGATCGTGGCGGCGGCGCCGAACGCCGGCGGCTCGAACGGCAGGTGCTGGCCGCGGGCGGCGAGCGCCTCTTCGATCTCCGCGAGGGTCGTGCCGCCGCGCGCGGTGATGACGAGCTCGGCCGGGTCGTAGTGGACGATGCCCGCGTGTCCGGCGACGGACAACGGCGTGCCGTGCACCGAGCGGCCATAGAAGCGCTTCGTGTCGCCGCCGACGATGCGCAGCGCGGTGCGGTCGGCGCTCGCGGCGCGCAGTTGTTCCGCCAGGCGCTCTGTGAGGTCCGCCACGCGTCAGAACCTCGGCAGGTGGGCATGGGGCAGCTTGCCGCCGTGCACGCGCAGCGCGCCGTAGTCGGCGCAACGGGCGAGCGTCGGGACGGCCTTGCCGGGGTTGAGCAACGCGTGCGGGTCGAAGACGCGCTTCACCGCGTGGAAGACTTCGAGTTCGTCCGCGCCGAACTGCGTGCACATCGGACCGAGCTTCTCGACGCCGACGCCGTGCTCGCCGGTGACCGTGCCGCCGACGGCGACGCACAGTTCGAGGATCGCCGCGCCGAACTTCTCCGCCCGTTGCAGCTCGTCCGCCGCGCCGGCGTCGAACATGATCAGCGGGTGCAGGTTGCCGTCGCCGGCGTGGAAGACGTTGGCGACCGGCAGGCCGTACTCCTTCGACATCGCGTCGATCCGCTCGAGCACGTCCGGCAGATGGCGGCGCGGGATCGTGCCGTCCATGCAGTAGTAGTCCGGCGCCAGGCGTCCGACGGCGGGGAAGGCCGCCTTGCGGCCGGACCACATGCGCAGGCGCTCGGCGGCGTCCGCCGCGACCCGCACGCTCGTGGCGCCCGATTGCGCGAGGACGCGACTGCGAGCGCGCCAGTTGCAGGCTCACGTCGCCCGTCAGTCCGTCCACCTCGCAGAGCAGCAGCGCGGCGGCGTCCAGCGGGTACCCGCACTTCGCAAACGCTTCCGCCGCGCAAATGGCGGGCGAGTCCATCATCTCGAGCCCGGCCGGCACGATGCCCGAGGCAATGAGGGTGCTCACCGCCTCGGCGCACTTCGTCACGCTGTCGAAGGCGGCCAGGATCAGTTCCACGCGCTCGGGCGCGGGCCGCAGCAGCACCGTCGCCTCGAGGATCGACGCCGAGCATGCCCTCGGAACCGGTGAGCAGCGGCAGCAAGCCGAGACCGGGCGCCTCTCCGGACTCCGATCCGATCGTGAGCCGCTCGCCGTCGATGGTCGCGACCTGGATCTCGAGCAGGTTGTGCACGGTGAGCCCGTACTTCAGGCAGTGCACGCCGCCGGAGTTCTCGGCGATGTTGCCGCCGATGGTGCAGGCGACCTGCGACGACGGGTCGGGGGCGTAGTAGAGACCGAAAGGGGCAGCCGCTTCGGAGATCGCGAGGTTGGTGACGCCGGGCTGCACGCGGGCGAGGCGGCGCGCGGGGTCGACCTCGAGGATGCGATCGAGGCGCGACAGCACCAGCAGCACGCCGTTCTCGACCGGCAGCGCGCCGCCGGAGAGTCCGGTGCCGGCGCCGCGCGCCACGACCGGAGTGCGATGCCGGTTGCAGGCGGCGAGCACCGCGATGACTTCGTCGGCGGTGCGCGGCAGGGCGACGAGACCGGGACGGTGGCGGTGCGCGGTCAGCGCGTCGCACTCGAAGGCGACGCACTGCTCGGCGGCGACGAGCAACCCGTCGCCGAGCAGAGCCTTCAGTTCGCGGACGAGGGCGGGATCAGCTGCCACGCGTCAACGTTACAACCCCGGATGCCGTCCCGACCAGCAGCAGGTCCGCCGGCCGGATCGCGAACAGGCCGACCGTCACGATGCCCGGGACCTGGTTCAACTCGGATTCGAGCGCGACCGGGTCGACGATGTCGAGGCCGCGGACGTCGAGGATGTGGTTGCCGTTGTCGGTGACCGTCTGTCTCGCGCCAGACCGGCTCGCCGCCGAGGCGCGCGATCTGCCGGGCCACGTAGGCGCGCGCCATCGGGATCACCTCGACCGGCAGCGGGAAGCGGCCCAGCCGGTCGACCAGCTTCAGGTCGTCCACGATGCAGACGAAGCGGCGCGAGGCCGCGGCGACGATCTTTTCGCGGGTGAGCGCGGCGCCGCCGCCCTTGATCAGGTGCAGCGAGCGGGTCGCCTCGTCGGCGCCGTCGACGTACAGCTCGAGGTCGCCGGTGGCATTGAGGTCGAGCACCGGGATGCCGTGCGCCTCCAGGCGCCGGGTGCTCGCGTCGGAGCTCGAGACCGCCCCGGCGATCCGGATCGGGCCGGCGGCGAGGCCGTCGATGAAGAAGTTGACCGTCGAACCGGTGCCGACGCCGATGATCGTGCCTTCCCGGACGTGCTCGAGCGCGGCGGCGGCGGCCTGTTGCTTGCGGAGGTCCTGGCTCATGGCGATTCGCGACTCCCGAAAACAACTGTGCCCGCTTTCGCGGGCACAGTCGTCGTTTATCCGAAGTGGCGGCGATCGTTCTTTTCAGTCCGAACCGCCGCCCATTCGTTTAAGCGACCTTACTTCTTCTTCGCCGCCTTTTTCTTGGTGGCCTTCTTCTTGGTCGCCTTCTTTGCCTTAGCTGCCATGATCAATCTCCATGTCGGGTTAGTCCCGGGGCGAGTATTTACAGAATCTAAAAAACAATTGCAAGAGCGAGTTCACGAAATCGTCATCGTCGCGGTCGGCGGCGGCGGCGCCCTCCGGAGTCGTCGCGACCTCGCTCAAGCGCGCAGCGAGAGAATGAACTGCCACTCGTCGCGCGTCACCGGCGTCACCGACAGGCGATTCCCGCGCTTCAAAACAAGCATGTTTTTCAATTTCGCTTTTTCGTGCGCGCGCAGTTCGTCGAGCGTGATGATCGGCTCGATCTTCTTCTCGAGCTGCACGTCGACGCAAAACCAGCGGGGCGACGACGGGTCCGACTTCGGATCGAAATATTCGCTCTTCGGGTCCGTCGCGCTCGAATCCGCGTAGCCCGCGCGCAAGATTTTCACCACTCCGACGATGCCCGGAACCTCGCAACTCGAGTGGTAGAAGAACCCGAGGTCGCCCTTGCGCACGTCGTCGCGCAGCAGGTTGCGCGCCTGGTAGTTGCGCACGCCCTCCCACGCGGTGGTGCGGTTCTTCGCCTTCGCGAGGTGGTCCACGCCGAAGGTCTGCGGTTCGGATTTGAACAGCCAGTAGTTCATGTCGCGCTCGTCATGTCGGGTGAGGGGAGGGGCGGCAGCGCACGATTTCTTTCTCCGTGACCACCGAGTCGAGCGGCACGTCCCAGGGCGCGGCCTCGATCGACGGCAACTCCTGGCAGGCATACGCGACGCCGATCAGCCGCGGCCGCCGCCACGAGCGCGACCGAATCGATGCGCCGGCGCAACGCCCGGTCGTAGTACCCGGCGCCCATGCCGAGGCGCACGCCGCGGCGATCGAAGCCGAGCAGCGGCACGACGATCGTGTCGAACTCGAGCGGCGCGAGCGGCGCGGTCCGCGCCGCCGCGCGGTTCCGCGATGCCGAAGAAGTTGGCGGTCGTGCGCGGCCTCGGGGTGCAGCGGCAGGAACAGCATGGCGAGCCGGCGCCGGCTGGTGATGCGGGGCGCGTAGAGCCGCACGCCGGCGCGCGCCGCGGCGGCGAGCCCGGCCGCGAGGCTCACTTCGCCCGGCATCGACAGGTAGACGGCGACGCGGGCACCGGGGCGGAAGACACGCAGCACGTTCAGGTGACGGAGGATTGCCCGCTCGGCGGCGAGCCGTTCGGCGCGCGGGATCGACGCGCGGAGCGCGCGCATGCGCCGTCGCGTCGCCTGGATGTCAGGTGTGGGTCGCACCATGCGACGGACTGCCCCGGGCCCCGGGCCCGGGGCATCAGTAAGGAGAGGCGCCACCCGCCTGTGCCGTCACAGACCATTGCTCTCGACATAGAGCAATATTTGGGGAAGGCCGCGGCACTTAAGGCTTCCCGCTCGAGGCGGACTTGCACAATGCTGCCGACAGACCAGGCTCCCCAGGGTATTTACATTACGGTCGAGAGGTAACCCGGACCGTGTCGAACACCGCAGGCGGCGCCAAGACGTCGGGGAGCGCCGGGCGCTCCCTCACAATTCCAGTTGCTGGCCTCGCTCGAGCGCGGCTTCGACGCGCTCGCGCAGGGACTTCAGTTTCGCGCCGACGTCGCCCTCGAGCGACGAGCCGTTGCGCTTGAGCTTCATCAGCTCGTTGGCGATGTTGAGCGCCGAGATGACGGCGATGCGGTCGAGGCCGACGACCTTGCCGGAATCGCGCACCTCCTTCATCTTCGCATCGAGGTACTCGGCGGAGTCGAGCAGGTCCGAGCGCTCCTCGGCCGGGCAGGCCACCTGGTACTCGCGGTCCAGCAGCCGCACGCTCACCCGGGAAATCCGTTCGTCGCTCATCAACCCTGCTCCATCGACTTGAGCCGTCCGATCATCGCCTCGACCCGCGCGCGCACCTGCTCGTTCTTCTGCAGCAGGTTGGCCCGCTCGGAGATCAGGGTCTCCTGGCGCTGGCGCAACGCGCGATTCTCTTCCTTGAGCTGGTTGACCGTCGCGACGAGCTCGTCGATGCGCTTTTCGATGCGGCGCAACTCGGCTTCGACGGCGGATCGGGCGGCGGGTTCGGTCATGCGGGTCACTATAGAGCCGGCCCCAGTGGGAATCAATTCAGCAAGCGCCGCAGTGGTACGATAGGCGCGATGACAGCCCCAGTTGCGTTTGACGACGTAGAACGGGCGCTCGCGACCGGGGGGTCGGCCATGCATGCGGCCGAGGCGCATGGTTGCCTCTGCGGCGCACTGTGCGTCCGCCGCGTCTTCCTTCCGTCCGAGTGGCTCGAGGAAATCCTCGCCGACTCCGAGGACGAGCATTCGCTCCAGACCGTTGCGGGCACGCTGGCCGACCTGTACGAGCGCAGCGCCGCCGACCTCGACGGCTTCGAGCTCGAGTTCTCGCCGTTGCTGCCCGACGACGACGCGCCGGTCGAAGCGCGCGTCGCCGCGCTGGCCGAGTGGTGCCAGGGTTTTCTCTACGGCGTCGGCGCGGCCGGCACGCTCGCGAACGCGCGCGCTGGCCGACGACGTCCAGGAATTCCTCACCGACCTCGCCGAACTCACGCGGGTCGACGCCTCGGGTGAAGCCGACGCGGAGGCGGAAGAGGAGGCGTACGCCGAACTGGTCGAATACGTCCGGGTCGGCGTGCAGCTCGTTTACGACGAGCTGGCCGCCAGCCGCGCGAGCCAGCCCCAGACCGCCACCCGGCATTGACTCGAACCAGGGCCATGATCCTACGCAAAGACGAATTCGCGCGCCGCCGGCGCCAGCTGCTGAAGATGATGGGCAAGGGCGGCATCGCCATCCTGCCCGCGGCGCCGGAGCGGCAACGCAACAGCGACGTCCACTACCACTACCGCCCGGACAGCGACTTCCACTACCTGACCGGGTTCGGCGAGCCCGAGGCGGTGGCGGTGCTGATTCCCGGGCGCGCGCAGGCGGAATACATCCTGTTCGTGCCGCGACCGCGACCCGACGCGCGAGACCTGGGACGGCAAGCGCGCCGGCCCCGACGGCGCGGTGCGCGACTACGGCGCCGACGATGCGTTCCCGATCGGCGACATCGACGACATCCTGCCCGGGCTGATGGAGCAGTGCGAGCGCGTCTATCACACGATGGGCGTCAACCACGACTTCGACCAGCGCGTCATCGGCTGGGTGAACACGCTGCGCGGGCAGGCCAAGATGGGCATGCACACGCCGCAGGAATTCGTCGCGCTCGACCACCTGCTGCACGACATGCGCCTCTACAAGAGCCGCGCCGAGATCGGCGTGATGCGCCGCTCGGCGCAGATCGCCGTCGCGGCGCACGTGCGCGCCATGCAGGCACGCCGGCCCGGCGTCCAGGAATACGAGGTGATGGCCGAGCTGCTGCACGAGTTCCACCGCCACCACGCCGACATCTCCTATCACCCGATCGTCGGCGGCGGCGCCGAACGCCTGCATCCTGCACTACCACGAGAACAGCGACGAGCTGCGCGACGGCGACCTGCTGCTGATCGACGCCGGCTGCGAATACGGACTGCTACGCGTCGGACATCACGCGCACGTTCCCGGTGAACGGCCGGTTCTCGCCGGAGCAGAAGGCGGTCTACGACGTGGTGCTCGAGGCGCAGGAGGCGGCGATCGCCAGCATCCGGCCGGGCAACCACTGGAACGAGCCGCACGACGCGGCCGTGCGCGCCATCACCCAGGGCCTGGTGAAGCTCGGGCTGCTGAAGGGCCGGCTGCCGGCGCTGATCAAGGACGAGGCCTACAAGAAGTTCTTCATGCACCGCACCGGCCACTGGCTCGGCATGGACGTGCACGACGTCGGCGACTACAAGGTCGGCGACGAGTGGCGGGTGCTCGAGCCCGGCATGGTGCTGACGGTCGAGCCGGGCATCTATATCCCGGCGCGGCACCCGGGGCGTGCCCAAGCGCTGGTGGAACATCGGCGTGCGCATCGAGGACGACGTCGTGGTGACCGCGAACGGTTGCGACCTGCTGACGGCCGGGTTGCCGCGCACCACCGCCGAGATCGAGCGCGTCATGCGCGCGTGACCGGGCTGCCGTGAACGCCAGTCGATCGCGCCGCGGAATTCGACCTGGCCATCGTCGGGGGCGGCCTGGTCGGCGCGTCGCTGGCCCTCGCGCTCGCGCCGCTCGGACTGCGGGTCGCCGTGATCGAGGCGGTGACGCCCGGCCTGGGCGAGCAGCATCCGAGTTTCGACGAGCGCACCACTGCGCTCGCCAACGGCACCGTCCAGGTGTTCCGGACGCTCGGGGTCTGGGAGCCCATGGAGCGGGAGGCCGCCCCGATCCGTCGCATCCACGTCTCGGAGCAGGGCCGCTTCGGCACCGCGCGCATCGACGCGTCCGAGCAGGGCCGCGAGGCGCTGGGCTACGTGCTGCCGAACCGGGTGATCGGCGCCGCGCTCTGGGCGGGGCTTGCGCGCACGCCGCAGGTCCAGGTGATTGCGCCCGCGAAGGTGCTGGACGCCGCACTCGACGGCGACGCGCGCGTGGTCCGCTACGAACACGAGGGGGCCACGCGCTCGTTGCGCGCGCGGCTCGTGGTCGCCGCGGACGGCGCGCGCTCGTCGGTGCGCGAACAGGCTGGCATTGCGTCCGATCGTATCGACTATCACCAGACGGCCATCATCTCGACCGCGACGACGCAGCGCTTCCACGACCACACGGCCTACGAGCGTTTCACGCCGGACGGCCCGATCGCCGTGCTGCCCTTGCAGGACGGGCGGGTGGGCATCGTCTGGACGCGCGCGGCCCGACGACGCCGAGCGCGTGCTTGCGTTGTCCGACGACGATTTCCTCGCCGCGTTCCAGAAAGCGTTCGGCCTGCGCCTCGGGCGCTTGCTGCGCATCGGCCAGCGCTACAGCTATCCGCTCGCGCTCTCGAGGTCCGAGCGCCACGTGGCCGAGCGCCTCGCGGTGGTCGGCAACGCGGCGCAAGGACTGCACCCGATCTCGGGCCAGGGCTTCAATCTCGGGTTGCGGGATGCGGTCTGCCTCGCCGAAGTCATCGCCGACGCGCTCGCGTCGGGCGCGACCGACGTGGCGGACTCCGAGGTGCTCGACGCCTACGCCGCCTGGCGCAAGGAAGACCAGGGGCGCATCGTCGCGTTCACCGACGGATTGGTGCGGCTCTTCACCACGCCGCTCGGGCTGGCGCGCGGCCTGCGCAGTGTCGGCCTGCTCGCGTTCGACGCGTTCCCGCCCGCCAAGGCGGCGATGGCGCGCCTCAGCATCGGCGCCGCCGGGCGCGTGCCGCGCCTTGCGCGCGGCGTGCGGCTCGCCGGAACGGAACGATGAACGCGCCCCGCGGCCGGCAGGATTTCGACGCCATCATCGTCGGCGGCGGCATGGTGGGGCTGTGCCTCGCCGCGCTGATCGCTCGTGACGAGAAGCTCGCCGGCTGGCGCGTGGCGCTGGTCGAGCCGTCGGAGATTCACCCACCGAAGGCGGGCGAGGTGGACCTGCGCGTGTCGGCGCTCTCGCGCGCTTCGCAGCGCATCCTCGCCGCGGCCGGCGCATGGGACGCCATCGAGCCCAATGCCTGCCCGTATTCCGACATGCGGGTGTGGGACGCG
Organism: uncultured Gammaproteobacteria bacterium; assembly: GCA_963843985.1. Classification (GTDB taxonomy): domain Bacteria; phylum Pseudomonadota; class Gammaproteobacteria; order Steroidobacterales; family Steroidobacteraceae; genus RPQJ01. Next base: position 527,804 of record CAWJMS010000034.1, read on the forward strand.
GCGAGCAGCATCGAGCGGCCGGATGCCGTGCATTTCTCGGCCGCCGAGACCGGCGAACCGAACCTTGGCCACATCGCCGAGAACCTGCGCGTGCTGTGGGCGCTCAGCGAATCGCCGCTGACCCGCGGCATCACGCGCCTGCGCACCGGTCTTGCGTCGGTCGAGTATTCCGCCGAGGTACAGAAGGTGAGTCTTGCCGACGGGCGCACGCTCAGCTGCGGGCTCGTGGTCGGCGCGGACGGCGGCGCCTCGCCGACGCGCGAGCAGGCCGGCATCGGTCGCGCCGGGTGGGCGTACGACCAGACCGCGATCGTCGCGCACCTGCGCACCGTGAAGCCGCATCGCGAGACGGCGTACCAGCGCTTCCTGCCGACCGGGCCGCTCGCCTTGCTGCCGCTGCGCGACGGCCGCGTGTCGCTGGTCTGGTCCACGACGCACGCCGAGGCTGCGGAGCTGCAGGCGCTCGAGCCGGACGAGTTCTCGATGCGAGTCACCGTCGCCAGCGATCGCGTGCTCGGCACGGCGACCCTCGACAGCGGACGGGCCGGATTCCCGCTCGGGCTGTGGCACGCGCGTGAATACGTGCGCCCGGGCCTCGCGCTGGTCGGCGACGCGGCGCACACCATCCATCCGCTCGCCGGCCAGGGCGTGAACCTCGGGTTCCTCGACTGCGCGAGCCTGGTGCAGGTGCTCGGCGATGCCGTGAGCGCCGGTGAGGAACACGCCGGCCTCAGGGTGCTGCGCCGCTACGAACGCTGGCGCCGCAGCGAGAACGCGCTGGTGCTCGGCGCCTGCGACGGCCTGAAGAACTTGTTCGGCGAGAAGGGCATGGCCGTGGCTGCCGCCCGGCGCCTCGGCATGCAGCTGGTGACCAGCCAGCCATTTCTGCGCAGAGTCCTCGTGCAGCGCGCGCTCGGGCTCGAAGGCGACCTGCCGGCCATCGTGACGCGCACAGGGTGATCTCAACATGACCGTTCCCATTTCGACGCAGGCGCTCTTCACGCAGGCGCCGCCGCAGCTCGGCAACCAGTTCCGCGACGATCCGCTGCTGGCCTCGTGGCTGCGCCGGACGATACCGGCGGAGGCCGCGCGCGAGATCGCGGCTGAGCTGGACGAACTCGGTCGCATCGCCGGCGGCGAACTCTATGCGCTGCAGCTCGCCGATCGCGAGAACGAGCCGGTGCTGCGGCAGTGGGACGCGTGGGGCAACCGGCAAGACGTGGTCGACGTGTCGCCGCTGTGGCGCGAAGCCGAGCGGCTGACGGTGAAGCACGGCCTGGTCGCCACGGCCTACGAGCCCGCGTACGGGCGTCACGCCCGCATCGCGCAATTCCTGAAGGTGTATCTCTTCCACCCGTCGTCGGACGTCTACACCTGCCCGCTTGCCATGACGGACGGGGCGGCGCGTTGCCTGATCGAGTCGGGCAACCAGGCGCTGATGGACCGGGCGTTGCCGCGCCTGACGGCGCGCGACCCCGCGAAGTTCTGGACCAGCGGGCAGTGGATGACCGAGACGACCGGCGGCTCGGACGTCGGCCGCTCGCAGACGCGGGCGGTGCTCGAGGACGGCCGCTGGCGGCTCTACGGTCGCAAGTGGTTCACCTCGGCGGTGACGTCGCAGATGGCGCTGACGCTGGCACGACCCGACGGCAACCCGGGCGGCGGCAAGGGCCTCGCGATGTTCTATCTCGAAGTGCGCGATGCGAACGGCCAGCTGAACGGCATCCGCGTGGACCGGCTGAAGGACAAGCTCGGCACGCGCAAGGTGCCGACCGCGGAGTTGATGCTCGAGGGCGCGCACGCGGAGCTGGTCGGGCAGCCGGCGAACGGCACGCGGGCGATCGAGCCGATGCTGGCGGTGACGCGCATGTGGAACAGCGTGTGCGCCGTCGCGTTCATGCGGCGCGGGCTCGCGCTGGCGCGGTCCTACGCGGCGCAGCGCGAGGCCTTCGGCCAGCCGCTCGCGAACCTGCCGTTGCACGCCGACACGCTCGCGGGTCTCGAAGCGGAAACCTGGGGCGCCTTCCTGATGACGTTCCTGCTGGTCGAGCTGAACGGGCGCAAGGAGCGCGGCGAGATCGATGCGGAGCAGGGCGCGCTGCTGCGGCTGCTGACCCCGCTCACCAAGCTGGTCACGGGCAAGCAGGCGGTGTCGGTCGTGAGCGAGGTCGTCGAGAGCTTCGGCGGCGCCGGGTATTGCGAGGACACGGGCCTGCCGCAGCTGCTGCGCGACGCGCACGTGCTGCCGATCTGGGAAGGCACGACCAACGTGCTGTCGCTCGACGCGCTGCTGCGCAGCGACCTGCATTCGGGGTTGGCGGCGCTTGATGGGACGCGCGTCGGCGTGCCTGCGCAACGTCTCGCAGCCGCGGCTGACGGCGGCAGCCCGCCAGGCCGTGGCGGCCATGGAGCGTGCGGCGCTGTGGCTCGAGGCAGGACAGGACCAGGAGATCCTGCAGGCCGGTGCGCGACGTCTCGCCATGACGCTCGCCCGGTCGATCCAGCTCGTGCTGCTCTGCGAGCACGCCCAGTGGCTGATCGACCACGAGCAGGACACGCGCGGCATGGCCGCCGCGTTGCGTTTCTCGCGGCTGCCCGTCGACCTGATGCACGAGGTCGACCCGGCCCTCGACCGCGAGTTGCTGGGGTAGCGGTCGACTGCTGCGAGCGGCTCGTCACCTCTCCCGCTTGCGGGAGAGGTCGCGCGCAGCGCGGGTGAGGGTGCTCACCTCTCCCGTTTACGGGAGAGGTCGCGCCAGCGCGGGTGAGGGCTCTTCAAAAAACCCTCACCCCTCGCAGCGACGCTGCCGCGTCGCCGCTCGCGCCCTCTCCCGCTGTGGCGGGCGAGGGCTCTTCACCTCTCCCGCTTGCGGGAGAGGTCGCGCGCAGCGCGGGTGAGGGCGCCGCGTTTGGTATCCGCCCTGCAAGTTGCTACGCTCGCGCCGTCCATACGCCATGAGGGGGGCGCCGTTGTCGCTGATCGCTGAACTCAAACGCCGGAACGTCTTCCGGGTGAGCATCGCCTACCTGGCGCTCGGCTGGATCGTCACGCAGGTCACGACGACGGTCGCGCCGATGCTGCACCTGCCGGAGTGGGTCGGCCCCGTGGTCCTCTGGATCGGCGTGATCGCCTTTCCGTTCGTGGTGATGTTCTCGTGGATCTACGAGCTGACGCCCGAGGGTCTGAAACGGGAAAGCGAGATCGATCGCTCCGCGTCCATCACGCATCACACCGCCCGTCGCCTCGACTACGTGGTCATCGCGCTGCTGGTGGTCGCGATCGGGCTGTACGGGTACCACGAATTCCGCTCAGCCGGCGACCACCGCGTGACAGTGGTGGCGCGGACCACACCGGGGGCTGCGGCCGCGGGCGACGATCGCTCGGTCGCCGTGCTGCCGTTCGTGGACATGAGCGCGGGCAAGGACCAGGAATACTTTGCGGACGGGATCTCCGAAGAGTTGCTGAACCTGCTCGCGCAGATCCCGCAGCTGCGGGTGATTGCGCGCACTTCGTCGTTCGCGTTCAAAGGCAAGGAGGTGGACATCGCCGAGATCGCGAAGAAGCTCAATGTCGCGAACGTGCTCGAAGGCAGCGTGCGCAAGTCTGGCGACAAGCTGCGCATCACCGCGCAGCTGATCCGGGCCTCCGACAGCTCGCATCTCTGGTCGCAGACCTACGACCGGGAGCTGACCGACGTGTTCACGGTGCAGGACGAGATTGCCGCGGCCGTGGTCGAGCAGCTCAAGGTCACGTTGCTCGGATCCGCGCCGAAAGCGCGAGTCACGGATCCAAAGGCCTACGGCCTGTTCCTGCAGGCGCGCGAACTGGGCCGCCAGTACAGCGCTGAAGGGTACGAGCAGGCGATTGCGCTCTACAAGCAGGTCCTGGCGATCGACCCGACCTATGCGCCCGCGTGGGCCGGCTTGTCCTTCATGTACTTCGGGCAGATGGACCTCGGCGTGCTGACGATCGAGCAGGGGCGGCCGCTCGGCGACGAGGCGATCAAGAACGCGATCGCACACGACCCGTCCTACGCGCCGGCGTACGCGCAACAGGCCTTGTTCGAAGGGCTGATCGGGCGGGACTATGCCGCCGCGGCGCGGCACGTGGAGCAGGCCCTGGCCCTTGATCCGACCAACGTGGACATCATGGGCGTCGCGTCGGTCATCGCCCGGCGCCTGGGCCGCATGGACCTCGCGATCGCGCTCGGCAAGTACTCGATCACGCGGGATCCGGTGAATATCGATGGTTACGACGGGCTGGGTCTCGCCTATCGCTACGCTGGGCAACTCGACGAGTCCATTGCCGCTTATCGCAAGCTGCTGAGCCTGGCGCCGGACGCCGGATGGGAGCGCACGGCGCTCGGCAACGTGCTGCTGCAAAAGGGCGATGCGGAGGCTGCGCTGGTGGAGTTTCAGAAGGAGCCCGTCGAGGTGTTCCGTTTGGGCGGGCTGACGACCGCCTATGCAGCGCTAGGGCGCAAGGCCGATTCAGATGCCGCCTTCGCCGAATTGATGAAGAAGTATCCGGATACCAAGCCGTTCGTCCTCGCTGGCGTACTGGTCTCCCGCGGCGACATCGACGGCGCGTTCGCAATGCTCGACAAGTCCGCCCGGATGCACGACATCGACCTCGGTGCGGCGGCCGTCATGCCTGCACTGGCGCCGTTGCACGAGGACCCGCGCTGGCTGCCGTTTCTGCGCGGGCTCGGGCTCGCGCCCGAGCAGCTCGCGGCGATCAAGTTCGACATCCGCGTGCCGCAGAACTAGGCGCGGCCATTCCAGGCATCAAGTCTGGCGATTTCAGCGCAGAAACGTGAATCCGTATCCCTCGAACACGGACCGCCCGGTTTCGCCTGCGGACGAATTCGACGAACCGTGCCGCCTCCGGGCTTGCGTCGCGTGGTGAGCGCCACCGGATAGGTGATCGGCAGGTGCGACTCGGGCGGGAAGAGTCCGACGAGCCGCACGCGCTTTTCGCCCGGGCGTCGGTTTCGTAGACGATGCCGAGCGGCACTTCGCCTTGGGCGACGAACACCAGCGCGTGGCGGACGTCCTCGGCACGGACCAGCCGGTCCGCGACGTCGTTCCACACGCCGAGGCTCGTCAGCGCCTGCCGCGCATAACGACCGACCGGCACGCTGTCCGGGTCGCCGGTGGCGAGGCGGCCATCGCCGAGTGCCCGGGCCAGCGGGAATCCAGGCGCAATCGTCAGCTCGATCTTGCTGTCGGCCGGGGCGATCAGCGCGAGCCGGTTGCCGAGCAGGTTGTGGCGCGAGGACTTCTGGATGCGGCCCCGCTGCTCGAGGTAATCCATCCACTCCTGGTCGGCCGAGAAGAACACGTCGGCCCCGGCGCCGGCCTCGATCTGCCTGGCGAGCGTGGAACTCGCGGCGAACGAGAATCGGACGGGCACTCCGGTGGACTTCGTGTAGTCGTCGCCGAGCTTGCCGAGTGCGCTGGTCAGCGACGCGGCGGCGAACACCGTCACGGGCCGAGGCGCAGGTTCCGCGCCGATCGCGGCGCCGCAGGCCAGGACGGCGATCATCGTGAGTATCGTTCGTCGGCGGCGCATTCTGCACTTCTCCCAGTGCGGCGCTATATAGCGCACTATATATCGTGCGCAATTTCGGCAGAAGCTCGACGCTGCTGGACAGGCTGCATCAGGCGCTTTCGGCTCGCTGGTTCCCTGGGAACCACCGCCCCTGGTCGTCCATTCCGGGACGATCCGCGCCGACTCGGCCGCCACTACCGCTGTCGACTGCAACGCTGTAGCGTTGCTTCGGAATACGATCGACGCAATGCTCGAGACGTGCGGCTCCACAGATGACCATCGACTACGAACCGATCACTCCGCCGGGCAGGCGCGACGCGCTGCAGGAACTGCGGCTGCCGCTGGACGTGCTGCGCTGGGCGCCGTCCTGGCTGGCCATGAAATCCGGCCGCGCCGCACAGCCACGTACGGCCATCCTGCTGCCCGGATTCGGTGCCGGGCCGCGGTCGATGCGTGTCATGGAAGCGTTCCTGCGCCGTCGCGGGCATCGTCCCCGCGACTGGGGCCTGGGCCTGAACACCGGCGACGCCAGGCATTTTCGGACCAAGCTTAGACGCGTCGTCGAAGAGTCGATCGCGGCTCACGGCGAACCGGTCGTGCTCGTCGGGTGGAGTCTCGGCGGCTACATCGCGCGCGAGTACGCGCGCGAGCATCCGGAAGGGATACGCAAGATCGTGACGCTCGGCAGCCCGGTGATCGGAGGCCCCCGTTACACCGCCACGGCCGAGTGGTATCGGTCCCAGGGTCACGACCTCGCGGAGGTCGAACGGGCCGTCAAGGACCGTTACGCGACCCCGTTGCGCGTACCCGTTGCCGCGATCTACTCCAAGCGCGACGGCATCGTCGCCTGGCAGGCCTGCATCGACAAGTGGTCGCCGAACGTCCGCCACATCGAAGTCAGCGAGACGCATGTCGGCCTGGGATTCGCGCCCCGGGTGCTGGCCATCGTCGCGGACGAGATCGAGCGGGATTGATTTTCGACGTCGCACCGCCGGATTGCTGCACTGCGGCGGTTTCTGCCACGAAAAGCGTTATGTGACTCGGGACACGACACGGTAGATTTGCACCGGTCTTAGCGCGACAAGAAGCCACGTAAAGCAGAGGGGATTTCTCATGCGCGTTGCTATCCGCCTTTTCGTCGGGGCCGGCATCGGCCGCATTCATGCTCCTGCTCGCAGGGCTCACGGTCTCGGGCTGCTCCCAAAAAGAAGACTCGTCCAAGGCCCCCGAGACACCGGCGGCTGCTTCGACTTCGCTCGCCAAGCCGGAAGCCCCCGATGCGGCAAGCGAAGCGCCGCTGCCGCCGCTGCCGTATGAATCGGCCTTGCCGGAGAGCGTGCGCGCCAAGCTTGGTACGCCATTCAAAGGCGATTTCGACGAGATGGTGAAGCGCCGGATCGTCCGTATCGGTGTCCCGTACAACCACACGCTCTACTTCGTCGACCAGGGGGTGCAACGCGGTGGGGCCTATGAGTACGGCAAGCTCATGGAAGACAAGCTCAACGAGAAGCGCAAGACCGGCAACCTGAAGGTCCTGTTCTGGTTCGTGCCTTTGCCGCGCGACCACCTGCTACCGGCGCTCGTAGACGGCAAGGTCGACATGGTAATCGGCCAACTGACCGTCACGCCCGAACGCCAGAAGCTCGTGGACTTCACGAACCCCACGCGCAAGAACGTGAACGAGGTCGTGGTGACGGGCCCCGGTGCGCCGACGATCACGACGGTCGACGACCTGTCTGGCCAGGAGGTGTTCGTCCGCAAAACCAGCAGCTATTACCAGAGCCTGCTCGCGCTCAACGAGAAGCTGCGGCTGCGGGCCGGCCACAGGTGACAATCCGGGCGGCGCCGGAGAATCTGGAGGACGAGGACCTGCTCGAGATGACCAATGCCGGCCTGATCAAGATCATCGTCGTCGACAACTACCTCGCGGACTTCTGGAAGCAGGTATTCCCGAACTTGGCGGTGCACGACACGGTGGCCGTGCGGACGGGCGGTAGTCTGGCGATCGCGATCCGCAAGGACAGCCCTCAGCTCGCCGCCAGGCTGAATGCCATCATCGCCAAATACGGACTGGGATCCGCGTTCGGCAACATCATGGAAAAGCGCTACCTGCAGAGCGCGCAATACGTCAAGGATGCGGCCTCCGAGGCTGAGCGCAAGAAACTCCTCGACCTGGTGGCGTTCTTCAAGAAGTACAGCGATCAGTACGACGTGGACTACCTGCTGATGGCCGCACAGGGATTCCAGGAGTCCGGGCTCGACCAGTCGGTCAAGAGTCATGTCGGCGCGGTCGGCGTGATGCAGGTGATGCCGGCCACCGGGAAGGAACTGAAGGTGGGCGACATCTCGAAGATTGAGCCCAACATCCACGCGGGCGTGAAATACATGCGCTGGATGATGGACACGTACTACAAGGACGAGCCGATGACCGACCTGGACAAGGCGCTCTTTGCCTTCGCTTCGTATAACGCCGGGCCCGGGCGCATCCGCCAGCTTCGCAAGGAGGCGGCGAAGCGCGGCCTCGATCCCAACGTGTGGTTCGGCAACGTCGAGCAGATCGCTTCAGAGCGCATCGGGCGCGAGACGGTGACGTACGTCAGCAACATCTACAAGTACTACGTGGCCTATCGCCTGATCGTGGAAGAGAAGGAGCGGCGCGAAGCCGCTAAAAAGACTCTCGGGGCGACGGGCCAGAAGCCGGCTCAGTAGACAGCCGCCCGCTGTTGCCGCTCGAAAGCGAACAGCCCGGCACCGGGCCGGGCTGCGTCGTCGAATCAAGCGTCTCGTTTTAGAATCGGAACGTGACGCCGATTGCCGGCCCGTTGAAATTGATCGACTGGACCGGCGTGTGGCTGCCGAAGTCGTAATCGAGATAGCGCCAGACGCCTGTGACGTCGACGGAATCGAAGCTGTAACCCAGCCCGACCATGCCCAGCCACGTGAGATCGGAATCGCCGGTGCCGACGTCGACGTAATACGGAACGTACCAGTTGCGTTCGGCACCGAAGGTCGCGCGGCCTTTCAGGCCGACGATCCCATCCCATAGCGTGTTCTTGACGTGGCTGTCACCCGAGCGTCCCGGCAACGGCAAAGTAGAGATGTCGCCGTTCAAGCTCCAGTGCAGGCCCTCCTCGAGATCCAGCATCCTCGCGCCGGCCAGCAGTTCCAACGAGAAGTTCTGCTGCTGGACGACCTCATAACTTCCCACCAGTGTCCACACCCAGCCTGTGACGTCGAGACGGAGGTTCGCGTCGACCGATGCCGGTAACTCGACGTGGCCGATGCCAAAGTCCCGAGTCGCTTTCTTCGATGCGCCGAGGTCGAGGTAGTTGACGTCGGTGGCCAGGCCCCACGGCCCCTTGCGACCTTCGAAGGCGCCCATGAAGGCGAAATTGAGGTTGCTCAGAATCTGATCGGCGGTGATTTCGATCGACGGTCCGCCGCCGTCCGGCGGAAACGAGGTTTCGCCGCCCATGCTCGGGAGCCACACATAGACCGTCGCGCGCCATTGCCACGCATCGGGAGCGGGCTCCGCAAGAGCACGGGATGGAATCAGGGCCGCAACGGCACACAAGGCTGCAACCGCATGCGTTACCGAAGCGTACTTTCTCGATTTCGATTTCATCATAGTCTGGGTTTCCCGGTCCTGCCCGATGTTACCTCGGCATTGCCGTAAATGGGGACACGGCGATGCGATACCTTGCTCTGGCCGATTTCACTCTATGCTGCACGTGAACGCGCCCGACGCACCCCGGTGGGAAGCCGAAATTGCGGTTGCGCCGGGCTGGAAGGGGCGCGTAGCGTTGCATATCGCCCCCGCCAGCGACTGCTGAAGGGCACGCTGCGGCGTTCGGCACCTGAGGCTCTGTGACGCTGACGGGGTCAGGTGATATCGCGAAAGGAAAGAAGCAATGACGACCCGTCGCCGACTATGTGCTTTGGCCATCTCGATCGCGGGTACGCTCGCATCGGTCGGCTGCACGCACCTGGGCCCGAAATCCGTGACGGTGGACCGATTCGACTACAGCACGGCCATTGCCGACTCCTGGAAGGAGCAGACGCTGCTCAATATCGTCAAGATCCGCTACACGGACCTGCCGGTGTTCGTCGATGTCTCGTCGATCGTCGCCGGGTACTCGCTGCAGACCGGGGTGACGGTGAATGGCGTCGCTGTCGTCGAAGCATGCGGTGCAGGGCAACTACGGGTCGATCGGCGGACAGGCCATCTACACCGATCGACCGACGATCACCTACGTACCGATGACCGGCGACAAGTTCCTGCACGGCCTCGTCACGCCGATCGATCCGCGCAACATCTTCTTCATGCTGCAGGCCGGCTATCGCGGCGGATTTCGTCCTCGGCCTGTCGGTCGAGTCGCTGAACGGCGTGCGAAACCGCTGGGCGGCTGGCGGCGTCGGTGCGACCGGCGGACCCTGAATTCGTGCGCGCATTGAAATTGCTGCGCGAAGTGCAGATGGCCGGCGGATTCGGCATGCGCGTCGAGGAAGACAAGGCGAAGGGCTCGACGGCCGTGCTGCTGTTCCGCCGCGACGATCTGCCCGCCGACATCCTCGAGAAGTCGGCCGAGATCCGCCGGCTGCTCAAGTTGCCCGCGGATCAGCAGAAGTTCGTGCTGACGTACTCGCCGATGCGCGGCGCGGCGAACGAACTGGCCGTGAACAGCCGCTCGATGCTGCAGATTCTGCAGGCCTTCGCCAGCTACGTCGAAGTGCCCGAGGAGCATCTGCAGGCGGGGCTCACCGCGCCGTGCCTTCGAGCACGATGCGCCGGAGCAGCGGGACGTCGGCCGGATTCGCAGCGGGCCGAAAAAGCCAGACAGACGCCTACGTCGCGGTGCCAGTACCGGGGTCATTGGTTCTGGGTCGACGACAGCGACCGGCTGGCGAAGCGGGCGCTCACCGCGGTGATGTTCTTCTTCACGCTGGCCGATACCGGCAACGCCGAGAAGCTGCCGCTGGTGACCATCCCGGCGCAGTAGACACTGCACCCGCCGGACGCCACGGTCGGGAGCCCGCTTCCTGCAACGGTTGGGTCTTCGCTGCGGCGAAACAGGCCTCAATCCGCCGGCGCGTCCTTCGGAAAGCCCGACGCGTCGATGGTTTCCTTGTACCCGTGCCACGTGGCGTGACCGATGAGCGGCAGCGTGATGCCGAGCAACAGCATCACCAGCGCCAGGCCATTGCCCCGATCGCGACCGAGGAACAGCAATGCGAAGCCGGGCGCGACCGCCATCGCGATCACGGCGCCCCACACCAGCATCGTCGGCTTGTTGCGCAGCACGGCGTTGACGCTCGTCACTACGGCGGTCACCGAGTCGACGCGGCGATCGACCAGCATCGGCAGCGAGAACGCCGCGGCCGAGAACACCAGCGAGGCGAAGATCGCGCCGACCGCGCTGCCGATGCCGAAGAACTCGGCGTAGTCGCGCCAGTCCCGGCTCTCCTCGTCGAGCGGGAAGAAGATGTGGACGGCCGAGCCGGCGCGCCACCACACCAGGAACACGACGAGCAGCATCAGCGCGAACACCATCAGGTTGCCGAAGGCCTTGCGCTCCTCGGACAGGCAGCGCCGCAGCGACGGCTTTTCGCCGCGCTCGATCTGCTCGCTGATCGCGTACGTGCCCACCGCCAGCACCGGCGCGATCAGGATGAACCCGAGGATCAGCACCAGCAGTTCGAAGTAGCCGCCCCATTGCACGGCGACGTAGGCGAGGCCCCAGCTGAGCAGCACGACGATCGTGCCGTAGGTGAGGCTCTGGCGCGGGGCGGTCCACATGTCCTTCCAGCCCTGGCGCAACCAGTCGAAAGGAGCCGATAGCGCGAGCAGACGGCATGGCGCGACGAAAGGCAGGGCGGATTCGTCCGTGCCGGTCGAATCGGCGGCCGGTGGTCCGGTTCGTTGGTCATCGGCGTGCTCCCCCTTGCTGCTCCCTCTCCCGCCTGCGGGAGAGGTGCCGATCCCTCGCCCGCGTAGGCGGGAGAGGGCGCGAGCGGCGATGCGGCAGCATCGACGCGAGGGGTGAGGGCCCGGAAAGTGCCCTCACCCGACCTGCGGTCGACCTCTCCCGCAGGCGGGAGAGGTAATGAGCCCTCACCCGGGCTGCGCCCGACCTCTCCCGCAAGCGGCGGGAGAGGTGAATGCAACGATCACCCGGAATACGTGCGCGCGACGTACTCCTCGACCAGTTGCTGGAATTCCTCGGCGATGCGGTCGCCCTTGAGCGTCGGTCCCTTGGCGCCGTCGATGTAGACCGGCGCGACGGGACGCTCGCCGGTGCCCGGCAGGCTGATGCCGATGTTCGCGTGCTTGCTCTCGCCCGGGCCGTTCACGACGCATCCCATCACCGCGACCGTCATCTGCTCGACGCCGGGGTGACGCTTGCGCCACTCCGGCATCCGCTGCCGCAGGTGCGACTGGATCTTCTGCGCGAGTTCCTGGAAATACGTCGAGGTCGTGCGCCCGCAGCCGGGGCAGGCGACCACCATCGGCGTGAACGAGCGCAGTCCCATGGTCTGCAGGATTTCCTGCGCGACGATCACTTCCTGCACGCGGTCGTTGGTCGCCGGGTCGGGCGTGAGCGACACGCGGATGGTGTCGCCGATGCCTTCCTGCAGCAGCACGCCGATGCCCGCCGTCGAGGCGACGATGCCCTTCGAGCCCATGCCCGCTTCGGTCAGCCCGAGGTGCAGCGCGTAGTCGCAACGGCCCGCCAGGTTGCGGTAGACGCCGATCAGGTCCTGCACGCCGCTCACCTTGCAGGAGATGACGATGCGCTCGTGGGCCAGTCCGATCTCCTCGGCGCGTGCGGCGCTCTCGAGCGCCGAGACGACCAGCGCCTCGCGCATCACGTCGTTGGCGTCGAGCGGCTGCGCCCGCTTCGAGTTCTCGTCCATCATCCGGGTCAGCAGGTCCTGGTCGAGGCTGCCCCAGTTGACGCCGATGCGCACCGGCTTGTCGTAGCGACAGGCCGTCTCGATCATCTCGGTGAACTGCGGGTCGCGCTTGCTGCCGCGGCCCACGTTGCCCGGGTTGATGCGGTACTTGGCGAGCGCCTCGGCGCAGGCCGGATGCTCGCGCAGCAGCTTGTGCCCGTTGAAGTGGAAATCGCCGACGATCGGCACGCTGACGCCCGAGCGGTCCAGCCACTCGACGATCTTCGGCACGGCCGCCGCGGCTTCGTCGGTGTTGACCGTCACGCGCACCAGTTCCGATCCGGCGATCGCGAGCGCGCGGACCTGCAGCGCCGTGCCTTCGACGTCCGCGGTGTCGGTGTTGGTCATCGACTGCACGACGACCGGGTGCGCGCCGCCGACGGTGACGCGCCCGATGCGCACGGCCGTGCTGTGGCGACGGGTCGGTGCCGTCACGGTTTCTGCACCTCCGCCATCCAGCGGCGCACGTTCGCCTCCATCACGTCGAGCGGCACGGCGCCGCTGCCGAGCACCACGTCGTGGAACGCGCGCAGGTCGAACTTCGGGCCGAGTGTCTGCGGTGGCTTCGTCGCGCAGCTGCTTGATGCGCAGCTGGCCGATCTTGTACGCGAGCGCCTGGCCGGGCCACGCGATGTAGCGGTCGACCTCGTTGACGATATCGAGCTCGGTCTTGGCGGCGTTGGCCTTGAAGAAGTCGATGGCCTGCTGCCGCGTCCAGTGCTTGTGGTGCATGCCGGTGTCGACGACGAGCCGCACCGCCCGCCACATCTCGTAGGTGAGCTGGCCGAACTTGTCGTAGGGGTCGTCGTAGAGCCCCATTTCCTCGCCGAGGCTCTCGCTGTAGAGGCCCCAGCCCTCGACGAACGCGGTGGCTTCGAAGTCGCGGCGGAACTTCGGCAGCTCGCCCATCTCCTGCGCCAGCGCGATCTGCAGGTGGTGGCCCGGCACGGCCTCGTGGATCGTCAGCACCGGGATCTCGTACTTCGGCCGTTCTTCCGGCTTGTAGAGGTTCACGTAGTAATAGCCGGCGCGCTTGCCGTCCATGCCCGGGCCCTGGTAGTAGGCCGTCGTCGTGTCCGGCGCGCTCTGCGCCGGGATCGGACGCACGCCGTAGGGCATCCGCGGCAGCTTGCCGAAGTACTGCGGCAGCAGCGGGTCGATGCGCTTCGCCATCGCCATGTAGGCCTGCAGCAGCTGCTGCGGGTCGGTGTAGCGGAATTTCGGGTCCGTGCGCAGGTACTGCAGGAACGCCTGGAAGTCGCCCTTGAAACCGACCTGCGCGATGATCTTCTGCATCTCGCCGCGGATCCGCGCCACCTCCTTGAGCCCGATCTCGTGGATCTCGTCGGCGGTCAGGTTGGTGGTCGTGTACCAGGCGATCCGTTTCTGGTACCAGTCGTCGCCGCCCGGCGAGTCCCAGATGCCGACCGTGTCGCGGCAGTGCGGCAGGTAGTCCTTCTCGACGTATTCCTTGAGCCGCCGGTACGCGGGCACGGCGGTGCCGGCAATCGCCTTGCGCGCGGCCGCCCGCAGGCGCTCCTGCTCGCTGGCCGGGATCGAATCGGGCATGTCCTTGAACGGCCCGTAGAACGGGCTCGCGGCCGGGTCGGCGACGATCTGCTGGTCGATCTGCTTCGGCACGCGCTCCATGATCACGCGCGGCTGCACCTGCTTGCGCGCCACGCCTTCCTTCATCAGCGCGATCGTCTGGTCGACCGCCGTGCCGATACCCTCGATGCGCTTGATCCAGTCCTCGTACGCCTGCACCGACGTGTAGTCGATCAGCTCGGACAGTTCGTGCGCCGTGGCGATGCCGCCTTTCTGCGAGATCGGCGTGAACCGCGTGCCGTACGCATACGAGTCGACGCTGCCCTGGTACAGGCGTCGGAACAGTTCCCGGTTGAGCCGGTCGGCCTCGGTCAGCCGGTCGGCCGGGATGCGGGTGAGCGTATCGAGCACCGCCTGGTCGGCCAGGTGCGAGCGCTCGAGCGCGGCCGGCGATTCGTCGGGCCAGAACGCGTCGTAGCGGTGGTCGCCGAGGTAGGTGGCGGACGCGGGGTCCTCGCGCAGGCCGCGCTCCCACTCGGTGTCGAACAGCTGGTGCAGGGTGGCGGTCGGGTCGTCGGCCGCGCAGGCCGGCAGCGGTGAAAGAAGGCTCAAGGCGGCCGATGCGGCCAGGGGCAGGAAACGACGGATCACGGGCAACTCCAGCGGCCAGATTCGGTCGCGCGATGTTCTGACGCCCCGCCTCTCATTACAAGGGTGCGCCACGAGGGTGCGCCGGCCCGCCGTCGAGCGGCCGGGGCGGTTCCGGCTGGCCCGGGGCGAGTGGGTGGGGTACCATTTGGGCACCCATCGCAAGGTATGTCCGGAGAGAGGCTGCAATGCGGCCCGCCGAAGGCGCAACCCGCCCGGAAACGCTCAGGCAAAAGAACGGCAGGACCTGATGGGCTCTGGAGAGCGGCTCCGCGAGGGGTCCACCGAAGGGGAGCGGCGCGTGGGCGCCCGATCTCTCAGGTGCAAAGGACAGAGGGGCGGCAGGTCGCAGGGCCTGCCGCCTTTTTTATTTTCGGCCATCGGGAAGACGAAATAATGGGACTGCGCACTCCGCTCTACGACTCGCACGTCGCCGCCGGCGCACGCATGGTGGATTTCGGCGGCTGGGACATGCCGGTCAACTACGGGTCGCAGATCGAGGAGCACCACGCGGTGCGCCGCGACGCGGGCATGTTCGACGTCTCGCACATGTGCGTCGTCGATCTGCGCGGCGCCCGGGTGCGCGAGTTCCTGCGCCGGCTGCTGGCCAACGACGTGGCCCGGCTGACGCAGCCCGGCAAGGCGCTCTATTCCTGCATGCTCCGCGACCACGGCGGCGTCGTCGACGACCTGATCGTCTACTTCATGGACGACGAGTGGTTCCGGATGGTCGTCAACGCCGGAACCCGCGACAAGGATCTCGAGTGGATCCGCAGCCACGCGCCTGGCTTCGAAGTGTCGGTCGAGCCGCGGTTCGACCTCGCGATGATCGCCGTGCAGGGCCCGCACGCGCGGCACAAGGCGGCGAGTGTGCTCGATCCGGCGATCGCGTCCCGCGCGCTCGAACTCGGAACCTTCTTCGGCCTGTCGGCCGATCACTGGTTCGTCGCCCGCACCGGTTACACCGGCGAGGACGGCTTCGAGATCATGCTGCCGACGCACGATGCAGCGAAGTTCTGGCAGCGCTTCAAGGACGCCGGCATCGCCCAGTGCGGACTCGGTGCGCGCGACACGCTGCGACTCGAAGCCGGCATGAACCTCTATGGCAACGACATGGACGAGAACACTTCGCCGCTCGTCTCCGGCCTCGGCTGGACGGTGGCCTGGGAGCCGCAGGAGCGCGATTTCATCGGCCGCGGCGCGTTGACTGCGCAGAAAGCGGCCGGCGTGCCGCAGAAGCTCGTCGGCCTGCTGGTCGAGGACCGCGCCGTGCTGCGTTCGCACCAGAAAGTCATCGTCGACGGGCGTGGGCGACGGCGAAGTCACCAGCGGCACGTTCTCGCCGACGCTGCAGCGCTCGATCGGGCTCGCCCGCGTCCCGCAGCAGACCGGCGACGGCTGCGAGGTCGAGATTCGCGGCCGGTTGATCCACGCCCAGGTCGTGCGCCCGCCATTCGTCCGCCACGGCAAGGCCGCGATCGCCCTCTGATTTCACCCTTCTGCCTCCATGGAGCACGTCGATGAGCCAAGTACCTGCTGACCTGCGCTACCTCAAGTCGCACGAATGGGCGCGTCTCGAAGCCGACGGCACGATCACCATCGGCATTTCCGATCACGCGCAGCAGGCGCTCGGCGACCTGGTGTTCGTCGAAGCGCCCGAAGCGGGCCGCCGCGTGCGCGCCGGCGAGGCCTGCGCCGTCGTCGAATCGGTCAAGGCCGCCTCCGACGTGTTCAGCCCCGTCAGCGGCGAGATCGTCGCCGGCAACGCCGATCTCGGCGGCCAGCCGGAATTGATCAACACCGATCCCTACGGTGCCGGCTGGATCATGCGCATCCGGCCGGAGGACAAGGCGCAGTTCTCCGCGATGATGGACGCGAAGTCCTACGAGGCCGCGCTGGCAGCCGAAACCCACTGACCTCCGAGGGTCGCACCATGCCCTTCATTCCGCACACCGAGGCCGACATCCGCGACATGCTCGCGGCGATCGGCGCGCGTGACACCGAGGCGCTGTTCGAGGAAATCCCGGCGAAGTTCCGGGTGCGCGGCCTCGACGGCGTGCCGCCGGCGCTCTCCGAAATGGAAGTGGGTCGCCTGATGATGGATCTCGCCGCGCGCGACGCGCGGCGCCTGAATTTCATCGGCGCCGGCGCCTACGACCACCACATCCCGTCGGCCGTCTGGGCGATCGTCTCGCGCGGCGAGTTCTACAGCGCCTACACGCCGTACCAGGCCGAGGCGAGCCAGGGCACGCTGCAGCTGCTGTACGAGTACCAGACGATGATGGCCAGCCTCACCGGCATGGACATCTCGAATGCGTCGCTCTACGACGGCGCGTCGGGACTCGCCGAAGCCTGCCTGATGGCGGTGCGCGCGAATCGCAAGTCGAAATCGCAGCGCATCCTGCTGCCGGTCGCGCTGAATCCGACCTATCGCAGCGTGCTGAAGGCGATCGCCGGCAACCAGAGCCTCGCCTTCGAACTCCTGCCGTACGATCCGAAGGGCGGCCAGACGCTGGTCTCGGCGCTCGAGAAGTACCGCGGCGAGGACATCACCGCCGTCGTCATCCAGCAGCCGAACTTCTTCGGCACGCTCGAGGACGTCGACGCAACGACGGACTGGGCCCACGCGAACAACACGCTCGTGATCGGCGTGGTGAACCCCACCGCGCTTGCCGTGCTGAAGCCGCCGGGCCAGTGGGGCAGCAAGGGCGCGGACATCGCCTGCGGCGACGGCCAGCCGCTCGGCGTGCCGCTGTCGTCGGGCGGCCCGTATTTCGGCTTCATGGCGACCAAGGCCGAGCACGTGCGCCAGATGCCGGGCCGCATCATCGGCCGCACCGTGGATCTCGACGGCAAGCCGGGCTTCACGCTCACGCTGCAGGCGCGCGAACAGCACATCCGCCGCAGCAAGGCGACGTCGAACATCTGCACCAACCAGGGCTTGCTGGTCACGGCCGCGACCATCTACATGGCGCTGCTCGGCCCGCACGGCCTGGCGCAGGTGGCGGCCACCTCGATGCAGCGCACGCAGCAGCTGGTCGATGCGCTGACGCGCGTGCCCGGCGTGCGGCTCGCTTTCGACCGGCCGCGCTTCCACGAAGCGGTGCTGCTGCTCGACCGCCCGGTCGCCCCGGTGCTCGAGGCGCTCGCGGCCCGCGGCATCGTCGGCGGCTACGACATCTCGGCGCAGTACCCGTCGCTGGGGCACGCGCTGCTGGTGTGCGCCACGGAGACGCGGACCCGCGCCGACATCGAGACCTACGCCCGCACCCTCGGCGACGTGATGAAGAGCGCGGCTGCGGCCTGAAGGAAACGCCATGCACGAAAAGCTGATCTTCGAACAATCCGCCGCCGGCCGCAGCGCCGACGCGCAGTACCCGCAGGCGCCGGTCGAGGCGCTGGTGCCGAGCGAGCTGCGCCGGGCCACGGCGCCTTTGCTGCCGGAGGTGTCCGAGCTGCAGGCGGTGCGTCACTTCACGCGCCTGTCGCAGCTCAACTTCTCCATCGACACGCACTTCTACCCGCTCGGGTCGTGCACGATGAAGTACAACCCCAAGGCCTGCAATCAGTACGCGATGCTGCCCGAGCTGCTCGGCCGTCACCCGCTCGCGCCGGTCTCGACGGGGCAGGGCGTGATGCAGATCCTGTTCGAGCTGCAGGAGATGCTGAAGGAGGTGACCGGCATGCGCGGCGTGTCGCTGACGCCGATGGCGGGCGCGCAGGGCGAGTTCGCCGGCGTCGCGATGATCCGCGCCTACCACAAGTCGCGCAACGATTTCGCGCGCAACGAGATCATCGTGCCCGACGCGGCGCACGGCACCAATCCGGCCACGGCGACGATGTGCGGCTGCACGGTGCGCGAGATTCCGTCGCTGCCGAACGGCGACATCGACCTCGAGGCGCTGAAGGCCGTCGTCGGCCCGCAGACGGCGGGCATCATGCTCACCAACCCGTCGACGCTCGGCGTGTTCGAGCGCCGCATCGGCGAGGTGGCCGAGATCGTCCACGCGGCCGGCGGCCTGCTGTATTACGACGGCGCGAACCTGAACGCGATCCTCGGCAAGGTCCGGCCGGGCGACATGGGGTTCGACGTCATTCACATGAACCTGCACAAGACCTTCTCGACGCCGCACGGCGGCGGCGGCCCGGGCTCGGGTGCGGTCGGCGTCGGTGAGCGGCTATTGCCGTTCATGCCGGTGCCCGTGGTCGGACGCGAGGGCGACGCGTATCGCTGGCTCGACGAGCGCGACCTGCCGCAGACCATCGGCCGGCTGTCGAACTTCATGGGCAACACCGGCGTGCTGCTGCGCGCCTACGTGTACATGCGCATGCTCGGCCGCGAAGGCATGCAGCGCGTGTCGGAATTCGCCGCGCTCAACGCCAACTACCTGATGGTCAAGCTCAAGGCCGCCGGGTTCGAACTGGCCTATCCCGACCGTCGCGCCGGCCACGAGTTCATCGTGACGCTGCGCCAGGAGGCGCGCGATTACGGCACCAACGCGATGGACTTTGCGAAGCGCCTGCTCGATCATGGCTTCCACGCCCCCACGACGTACTTCCCGCTGCTGGTCCCCGAGTGCCTGCTGATCGAGCCGACCGAGACCGAAGCGAAGGAAGACCTCGATGGGTTCGTCGCCGCCATGGTCGCGATCCGCGAGGAAGCGCGCACCGACCCCGAGAAACTGAAGGGCGCACCGTGGACGCTGCCGGTGCGCCGTCTCGACGACGTGCGCGCGGCCAAGCAACTCGACCTCACCTGGAAGGCTGCATGACCGCACTCATCTGTGGATCGATCGCGTACGACACGGTCATGGTGTTCCCGGGCCGATTCCGGGACCACATCCTGCCGGACCGGATCCACATGCTGAACGTTTCGTTCCTCGTGCCGAGCATGAAGCGCAACTTCGGCGGCTGCGCCGGCAACATCGCCTACAACCTGGGCCTGCTGGGCGGGCAGGGCGCGCCGATGGCGACGGTCGGCCACGACTTCGGGCCCTACCGCAGCTGGATGGAAATGACCGGCGTGAGGATGGACAAGGTGCGCGTGCTGGAAGACGAGTTCACCGCGCAGGCATTCATCACCACCGACCTCGACGACAACCAGATCACCGCGTTCCACCCGGGCGCGATGGGTCGCTCGCACCTGAACCGCGTGCCCGACGGGCTGGGCATCACGCTCGGCATGGTCGCGCCGGACGGCCGCGACGGCATGCTCGAGCACGCGGAGCAGTTCGCGGCGGCCGGCATCCCGTGGATCTTCGACCCCGGGCAGGGCCTGCCGATGTTCGATGGAACGGACCTGCTCTCGTTCGTGTCCAAGGCGACGTGGGTGGCAGTCAACGACTATGAAGGCCAGATGTTGAGCGAACGCACCGGGCTCGCGCTGGCCGGGATCGCGCGCAAGGTGAAGGCGCTGATCGTCACGAAGGGCGCACAGGGCAGCGTGATCTACGCCGACGGGCGCGAGATCGAAATCCCGGCGGCGCGTCCGTCGGCGGTGACGGATCCCACCGGTTGCGGCGACGCGTATCGTGCCGGCCTGGTCTTCGGCCTGATGAACAGGATGGACTGGGAGACGACCGGAAGGATCGCATCGCTGATGGGGGCGCTCAAGATCGCGTGCGCCGGGACGCAGAACCACCGCGTCACGCTGGACCAGTTCCGCGGCGAGTTCCGCGCCGCTTTCGGTCGCGACCTGTGAATCGCGCGAGGCTGCTCGCACTCGGCATCGTGCTGGCCGCCTGGTGCGGCCTCGCGACCGCGGCTCCGGCCCCGACCTTGGTGACGGTGCCCGCGATCGGCACGATGCCGGAGGACAATCCGGCCTGGGACCAGACGCTCGAGCGCATCGCGATGTCGGTCGTGACGATCGAGATCGACCAGACGCGTGCGTTCGACACCGAGTGGAACCAGTCGAGCCAGGCGACCGGCTTCGTCGTCGACGCCGAACGCGGCTTGATCCTGACCAACCGTCACGTCGTCACGCCGGGCCCGGTCGTCGCGACCGCGGTCTTCCAGAGCCGCGAGGAAGTCGAGTTGCACGCCGTCTATCGCGACCCGGTGCACGACTTCGGCCTCTACCGCTACGACCCGGCGAAGCTGCGCTTCACGCATCCGGCCGCGTTGCCGCTCTATCCGGAAGGCGCGCGCGTCGGCACCGAGATCCGCGTGGTCGGCAACGATGCCGGCGAGCAGCTCTCGATCCTCGCTGGCACGCTCGCGCGGCTCGACCGCGAGGCGCCCGATTACGGCGTCGGCAAGTTCAACGACTTCAACACGTTCTACATCCAGGCCGCGTCCGGCACCTCGGGCGGCTCGTCGGGCTCGCCCGTCATCGACATCCGCGGCCGGGTGGTCGCGCTGAACGCGGGCGGCAGCACCGGCGCCGCCTCGAGCTTCTACCTGCCGCTCGATCGGGTGCAGCGCGCGCTGAAGCTGATCCAGGCCGGCCAGCCGGTGACTCGCGGCACGCTGCAGACGGTATTCGCGTACACGCCTTACGACGAGCTGACGCGCCTCGGCCTGCGCCCGGAAACCGAGAGCGCGGCGCGGCGCACGCAACCCGCGCAGACGGGCATGCTGGTGGTGCGCGAGGTGCAGCCGGGATCGCTGACCGAAGGCAAGCTGCAGCCCGGCGACGTGCTGACGCGCGTCAACGGCGCGCTGGTCACGACGTTCAAGCCGCTCGACGAAATCCTCGACGCCTCGGTGGGCCAGGACATCGTGGTCGAGGTCGAGCGCGGCGGCGAGGAGTTGACGCAGCGGCTGCAGGTGCAGGACCTGCACTCGATCACGCCCGCGGAGTACCTCGAATTCGGCGACGCCGTGGTGCACACGCTGTCGTACCAGATGGCGCGGCACTTCAACGCGCCGGTGCGTGGCGTGTTCGTGGCGAATCCGGGCTACGCGCTGAGTTCGGCCGGCGTGCCGCGCGGCGCCGTCATCTCGAGTGTCGACGGCCAGCCCGTCGCCGACCTCGCGGCGTTCGAGCAGATCGTCGCCAGGCTGCCGGACGGCGGCCGCGCCGCGCTGCGCTACACGACGATCGACGATCCGCAGGGATCCGAGACCCGGGTGATCCGGATGGACCGCTCGTGGTTCCCCGCGCGCCATTGCCGGCGCGACGACTCGACCGGGTCCTGGCCGTGCACCGACCTGCCGCCTGCACCTGCGGCGCCGCCGGCCGTGCCGGCGAAGACGACGTTCGCGACCACTGGCAACGCCCGGGCCGATGCACTGGCGCCGTCGCTGGTGCTGGTGACGTTCGACATGCCGTTCTCGGTGGCGGGCATCACCGAGCGCAATTATCACGGCACCGGGCTGCTGGTGGATGCGGAGCGCGGCCTGATCGTCGTCGACCGCAACACCGTTCCGGTCGCGCCGGGCGACGTGCGCCTGACGTTCGCCGGTTCCATCGAGGTGCCGGGCCGCGTCGAATACATCCACCCGTTGCACAACCTCGCGGTGGTGTCGTTCGACCCGAGCCTGCTCGACGGCACGCCGATCCACGCGCCGAAGTTCGACACGCGCGAGCTCGTGCCGGGTGATGCGGTCACCGTCGTCGGCCTCGGCGGAGATTCCCGCGTCCGCTCGCTCGCCACCACGGTCTCGACGGTCGACGACGTGAACTTCCCGCTGTCGCGCACGCTGCAGTTCCGCGACGCGAACCTCGAAGTGGTCAACCTCGTGAACCCGCCGAATGACTTCGACGGCGTGGTGCTCGGCGGCCGACGGCCGCGTCCGCGCGATGTGGTCGAGCTTCGCAACCGAAGGCGCGCGCGACTCGGTGCAGGTCTCGCGCGGCATGCCCGCGGAGTTCGTGCTCGAGGCCGCCGCGGCCGCGCGCACCGGCAAGCCGCTGTACTCGCTCGAGGCGGAATTCGACGCGTTGCCGATTTCCGCGGCGCGCAAGCTCGGCCTGCCCGATGCGTGGGTGGCGAAGCTCGAGGCGCACAACCCGGCGCATCGCCAGGTGCTGGCCGTGTCGCGCGTCGTCGCGGGCACGGCCGCGGCTGCCGTCCTGAAGGAGGGCGATCTGCTGCTGGCAGTCGACGGCCGGACACTCAATCGCTTTCGCGAAGTGGAACTGGCGACGCAGAAGCCGCAAGTCGTCGTGACGCTGCTGCGCGACGGCAAGGAGATGGTCGTCCCGGTCCCGACGGCGTCGCTCGCCGGTCGCGACATCGATCGCATCCTGATGTGGGCCGGCGCGGTGCTGCACGCGCCGCATCGCGCGATGTCCGCGCAGCGCGGCATCCCGCCGGAGGGCGTATTCGTCGCGTACTTCGCCTACGGCTCGCCGGCGACGCGCTACCAGCTGTTCGCGGGACGGCGCATCGTCGAGGTGGACGGCAAGGCGACGCCCGATCTCGACGCCTTCATCGCGACCGTCACGGGCCGGCCGGACCGCTCGTCGGTGCGCCTGAAGACCGTCGCCTGGAACGGCACCGTGGACGTCACGACGCTGAAGCTCGACCGGCAATACTGGCCGACCTACGAGTTGCGTCGGACCGCGACCGGCTGGCAGCGGCGCGCCGTGGACTGATACACACGTCGCATCGTTGCGACAGCGGCTCTTTTTGTTTGCAGCTATCATTCGCGGATGGTCACGGCCCGGCTCCCCCAGGATGAAGTCGACCAGGCGGTCGAAGCGCTGCGCGAAGGCGAGGTCGTCGCGTTCCCGACCGAAACGGTCTACGGGCTCGGCGCCGACGCGCAGAATCCCGACGCGGTCCGCAAGATCTTCGAGCTGAAGGGGCGGCCGGCCACGCATCCGCTGATCGTCCACGTCGAGCACCCGCGGGCGCTCGAGCGCTGGGCGCTCGCGGTGCCGCCCGCCGCCATGGCGCTGGCGGAGAGGTTCTGGCCGGGCCCGCTCACGCTGGTGCTGCGCCGGGCCCCGGCCGTGGATCTCGCCATCACCGGCGGCCAGGACACGATCGCGATCCGCGTCCCGGGCCATCCGGTCGCGCAGCAGCTGCTGCGCGCCTTCGGCAGCGGCATCGCCGCGCCCTCGGCCAATCGCTACGGCCGCATCAGCCCGACTCGGGCCGAGCACGTGCGCGACGAGTTCGGCGACGACCTGCGCATCGTCCTCGACGGCGGCGACTGCAAGATCGGCCTCGAATCCACCATCGTGTCCTGCATCGATACCGTGCCGCGCATCCTGCGCCCGGGCAGCATCACGCTCAGCCAGTTGCGCGGCGTCGTGCCGGAAACGCAGGGCGGGCCGGATGCCTACGCGCCGCGAGTGCCCGGCAGCGACACCAAGCACTACGCGCCGACGACCTCGCTCAGCATCGTCACCAGCAAGACGCTCGAGGAAGTCGTGCGGCAGCTGACGGAGAACCACGAGAAGGTCGCCGTGATGGCGTGCCGGCCGCCGCGGGTCGCCAATCGCTACATGACGTGGATCAACGCGGGGCGGCGCGCGGACGTCTATGGACGCGAGCTGTACGTGAACCTGCGCACGCTCGACAAGTCGGGCGCCCGCGAGATCCTGGTCGAGGAGGTGCCGGCGGGCGAGCAGTGGGACGCGGTGCGCGACCGGCTGCACCGCGCCGCGTCCGCGGAGAACGTCGTGTCGGGCGATCCCGACATCGCCGCGTTGCGCGCCGAGCTCGGCGACGACCTGGGCCGGTAACGGGCGCGACCGGGCGATGCCGAAGCCGCAGGACATCCGCACCCAGGTCGCCCGTCACGGCACGCCGCTGCTGCTGATCGACTGCGACTCGATCCGCCGCCAGTACCGCGCGTTGCACGATGCGCTGCCCGGCGTGGCGCTGTACTACGCGCTGAAGCCGCTGCCGCATCCGGCGGTGGTGGCCGAGCTGCGCGACCTCGGCGCGTCCTTCGACGTGGCGACGACCGGCGAGATCAAGCTGGTCAAGGGGGAGGGCGTCTCCCCCGACCGGTGCATCCACACGCACCCGATCAAGACCGACAAGGACATCCGCGCCGCGCTGCGCTTCGGCATCCACACGTTCGTCGTCGACAACCCGGACGAGCTGAAGAAGTTCGTGCCGCACCGGCGCCGCGCCGAGCTGCTGATCCGCGTGTCGTTCCGCAATCCGTCGGCGGTGGTGGACCTGTCGCGCAAGTTCGGCTGCGAGCCGAGCGCCGTGCCGGCGCTGCTCGACCTGGCGCAGGGCCTCGGCGTCCGGGTGCGCGGCCTGTCGTTCCACGTCGGTTCGCAGGTGGCCGACCCGGCCAAGTACGTCGAGGCGATCGGCGCCTGCCGCGAGATCGTCGAGCGCGCGCACGACGACGGTCTGGCCGACCTCGATACGCTCGACATCGGCGGCGGGTTTCCGATCGCGTATCACGGCTCCGCGCCGCCGATCGGCCAGTTCTGCCGGCCGATCCGCCAGGCGCTGAAGAAGCTGCCGCGCAAGGTGCGCGTGATCGCCGAGCCGGGGCGCTACATCGCCGGGCCCGCGGGCACGAGCGTCGTGTCGGTCGTGGGCCGCGCGCAGCGCGAAGGCCGCTGGTGGTATTACCTCGACGACGGACTGTACGGCTGCTACAGCGGCCAGCTCTACGATCACGCGCTGTACCCGCTCGAGTGCCTCGACCGCGACGGGCCGGCCCACCCGAGCGTGCTGGCGGGCCCGACCTGCGACAGCATCGACGTCGTGCGCGAGGACATCCCGCTGCCCGAGCTGCAGGTCGGCGACCTGCTGGTGGGTCGCATGATGGGTGCCTACACCTCGGCGACCTCGACGGACTTCAATTTCATTCCCCGCGCCAGGATCGTCGCCTTCAACCGTCATGCCCGGAGCAGGCATGAGGATTGAGGTCCTCGATCACGTCGCGGGCGCGCGGGCGGCGCGCGGCATCGCGGTGATCATCGACGTGTTCCGGGCCTTTTCCGTGGCGCCGCACGCCTTCTTCGGCGGCGCGGCGCGCGTGTTCCCGGTGGGCGATGTCGAGGACGCGCTCGCGATGCGCAACCGGTACGCGGGCGCGGTGCTGGTCGGTGAGCGGCATGCGCGCAGGCTGCCCGGGTTCGACGCCGGCAATTCGCCGACCGACCTGCTCGCGCTGGACGTGCGCGGCAAGGTCGTCGTGCACACCACGCACGCCGGAACCCAGGGCCTGGTCAACGCGACCGAGGCTGACGAGGTGTTGACCGGCGGATTCAACAACCTGTCGGCCCTGTGCCGCTACATCCTCGATCGCGATCCGTCGCAGGTCACGCTGGTGCGCATGGGACACGAGGCGCGCGAGCGCTGCGCCGAGGACGACCTCTACGCCGCGAGCCTCGAGCGGATGTTGCACGGCGGCGCGGCGCCGACGGTCGATGCGGTGCGCGATGCCTTGCGCTCAGCGCCGGCCGCGCAGAAGTTCTTCGACCCGGCCTGCGACTGGGCGCCGGAGCCCGATTTCGCTCACTGCACGGCGGTCGACAAGTTCGACTTCGTGCTGCGGTTGCGGCGCCCGGCCACCGAGCCGGTCGAGCTGAAGAAGCTCGCACCCGGCGAGCTCTGAGGACGGCCGGGGACGTGACCGGCATCGAGATCTCCGGCGTCCCGTTCGAATTCCTGCTGTTCGGCGTCACGCTGGCCGGCGTGGCGCTGTTCCACGACCGCACCTTGCAGGTGGCGGCCGGCGGACTTGCCGCCGTCGTCGTCTACAAGTTGTTCGTCACGGGTTTCCACGGCCATCCGGGCCTGCCCGGCCTCGCGGCGCATCTGCGGGCGGAGTGGGTGGTCCTCACCAACCTGTTCGCGCTGCTGATGGGTTTCGCGCTGCTGTCGCGGCACTTCGAGCAAAGCCACGTGCCCGGGCACCTGCCTGCGCTGCTGCCCGACGACTGGAAAGGCGGTTTCGTGCTGCTGGTGCTGGTCTTCGTGCTGTCGAGCTTTCTCGACAACATCGCGGCCGCGCTGATCGGCGGCACGGTGGCGGCGAGCGTGTTCCATCGTCGGCTGCACATCGGTTACGTCGCGGCGATCGTCGCGGCTTCGAACGCCGGCGGGTCGGGCAGCGTCGTGGGCGACACGACGACCACGATGATGTGGATCGACGGCGTCAGCCCGCTCAGCGTGCTGCATGCGTACGTGGCCGCCGCGGTGGCGCTCGTCGTGTGCGGGGTGTGCGCTGCGCGCCAGCAGCAGGCATTCTCGCCGATCCAGAAGCGCGCCTCGGAGTCGGCGGCCGTGGACTGGGTCCGCGTCGTGGTGGTGGCGTGGATTCTGCTGGCGGCAATCGGCGTGAACGTGCTGACCAACGTGATGTATCCGCAGTGGTCGTCGAGCTTCCCGTTCATCGGCGCCGCGGTGTGGGGCGCGCTGCTGATCGGCGCGCTCTGGCGACGACCGGACTGGTCGGTGCTGCCGTCGGCGTTGCGCGGCACGGTGTTCCTGCTGTGCCTGGTGCTCGCCGCCTCGCTGATGCCGGTCGAGCGCCTGCCGCCCGCGTCCTGGCAGACGGCATTCGGACTGGGTTTCGTCTCGGCGGTGTTCGACAACATTCCGCTCACCAAGCTGGCGCTGGAGCAGGGCGGTTACGACTGGGGCATGCTCGCGTACACCGTGGGGTTCGGCGGCTCGATGATCTGGTTCGGCTCGTCGGCCGGCGTGGCGATCACCAACCTGTTTCCCGAAGCGCGCTCGGTCGGCGGCTGGCTGAAGGGCGGCTGGCACGTGGCCGTCGGCTACGTGGCGGGTTTCATCGTGCTGCTGCTCACGCTAGGCTGGCAGCCGCACGCGCCCCACAAGTCGGCACCTCTCCCGCTTGCGGGAGAGGTCGGACGCAGTGCGGGTGAGGGCTCGGCACCTCTCCCGCTTGCGGGAGAGGTCGCGCGCAGCGCGGGTGAGGGTCCTGTCTTGAACGGAGCGCCATGATCAAGAACATCGTCTTCGACGTCGGCGGCGTGCTCGTCCGGCTGCAGTATCAGCCGTTCGTCCGCTACCTCGGCGCAGGCGGGCATCGACATGTCGAACCTGCCCGCCTGGTTGTCCACGGTGGACCTCGAGGGCCACGAGCGCGGCGAGGTCACCGGCGAAGTGCTGCTTGTCTCGAATCGCGGCGATGGCGCCGCGCCCGCTGGACCCGGCGGAACTCACGGCTCACTGGCTGCAGATGTTCGAGCGCTGGGACGAGATGATCGCGCTCGCGACCGGGTTGATGGACGACTACCGCGTCTACCTGCTGTCGAACGTCGGCGACCTGCACTGGGCGCATCTCGACGCGAACTACGGCGTCGACAGCCTGGTGCACGGCGCGGTGGCCTCGTTCCGCGTCGGTGCGATCAAGCCGAGCGCCGAGATTTATCGCAAGACCGAGGCGATGTTCGATCTCGAGCCGGCAGTGCACGGTGTTCATCGACGACTTGCCGCAGAACGTCGCGGGCGCGCGCGCCTGCGGCTGGCAGGCGATCCAGCACGCGGACGCGCGTGTGACCCGCGACCAGTTGCGCGCGCTCGGCGTGCGGCTGCCGGGGCGGTTCGCCGGGGAGAGGTGAATCATGCAGGCGATTCCGCTGACGGTGCTGCTGCTGATCGCCTCGAATGTCTTCATGACGCTCGCCTGGTACGCGCACCTGAAGAACCTGAGCGGTTCGCCCTGGTACGTCGCAGCGCTGGTGAGCTGGGGCATCGCGTTCTTCGAGTACATGCTGCAGGTGCCGGCGAACCGCATCGGGTACACGGCATTGACGCTGCCGCAGCTGAAGATCCTGCAGGAAATCATCACGCTGTCCGTGTTCGTGCCGTTCGTGGTGCTGTACATGCGCCAGCCGCTGAAGCTCGACTACCTGTGGGCCGGGTGCTGCATCCTCGGCGCCGTGTATTTCATGTTCCGCAAATGAACGAAACCGCGATTCATCGTCGCGTGGCGGCGTGTCGTGCAGGCACGGATCCGACGGTCATCGGCCGGCTGCCGACGGGCTGGGCGGTGATGGGCGACCCGCAGGTGTTGCGCGGTTACTGCCTGCTGCTCCCGGACCCGGTGGTGCCGCATCTCGATGCGCTGTCGCCGGCCGACCAGGCGGCATTCCTCGCGGACATGGGGCGGCTCGGGCGCGCGGTGTTCGAGGCGACCGGCGCGCTGCGCATCAATTACGCGATGTTCGGCAACGTCGAGCCGGCGCTGCACGCGCACGTGTTTCCGCGCTACGTCGACGAGCCCGCGGCGTTGCGCACCGCGAACCCCTGGGGCTACGACTGGAAGCAGGCGCCGGCTTTCGACGTCGCACGCGACGGCGACTTGCTGGCGACGATTCGCGCGAAGCTCGTCATCGCATAGAGTTGCAGACCCTCACCCGGCCTCACGGCCGACCTCTCCCGCAGGCGGGAGAGGTGAAGAGCCCTCACCCGGCCTCGCGGCGCTTTACGGCGCGCGAAGCCGAGGCCGGCAAGCCCAAGACCGAATAGGGCAAGTGTGGCAGGCTCAGGCACTGTTGACGATGTCGCGGAGACGATCTTTCCAAACAGTCCGTGTGCCCCATCGTTCGGGCCCGCAGTAAAGAAGAGCTCATTGAGCTGACCACCATTTCCCCCGTTGCCGAAGTCCAGGGCCCAGAGTCCGTCGATCTCGATGGGCAGATTAGTCAGGTCATTAACCAGTGAACCCAGAAGGATCTCCAGTCGAAGGATCGAAGGCGTTGATGATTCCATCACCGGAATTGCCCACCAACAAAGCGCTGCTATAGTCCCCGAAATTGGCGGGCGCCAATGCCAATCCCCAAGGGGAGTTGAGAGATCCGCCGGTGATCAGTCGCTGGAGAAGATTTCCGTTTGTGTCGAACACATCCACGAGACCATTTCCGGCCCCTGCGACATCATCCTTCCCTGCGTTATCCTGCTTGGCATAGGTCACGTACAGATTGCCCCCCAGGTTCTGGATATTGAAAGGGGCGTAACCCGACGGCAGAGTGGGATCGGTGAACGAGCCGGACAGGTTGACTGGACTGAAGCTGCTGTCGAAGACATCAATCTTGCCTTGGCTAAAATTGGCCGCGTAGAGGAAAGTGTTCGAGCCAATTGTGCCTAGGGCCAGCCCCTTGTAGCTGGCGCCCGAAGCCGATTATCGACCTCGGCAGGAGGCATTGGTCCCTGACGCCCAACCAGAAATCGTGCCATCCTCGGTAGCGAAAATGAACCTTGCTGCTTGGAAATCACTCCCTCCGTTGAACACAACACCTGTGGGCGTGGATGGACTGCTCCCTCCTGATGGAGGGGAATGGTGACGACCAAGGCCTGTGCGGTCCCGGCCCCGTTGTAAAGGGTGGAAAGACCTGTGCCGTTGTCCGAGACCCAGAATGGACCAGTGGAACTGGCAGCCATGCCCCACGGGTTGATCAAGTTAGGGTCAGTTGCGGTGCCGGACACGCTTCCATCATCGGAAACCAGATTGGTCTGAATATAGGTTGCGCTCGCGGGCACTGAAAAAGTTGCCGCAGCAAACAGCACAGCGGCGGCTGAGCTAATTGACCAGCGTAGCCTTGACAGAAGGCGAGCTGTCGGCTTTGGGGCATCAGATTTCAAAAAGAGGGGTGGTTGCATGTGCTTCTCCTCCAGCAAGGATCTTCGTAGCGACGCAACTTGCAAACGTAGTTAAGGCACGCATTAAGCATGCCATGTCTTGGAAAGCGATGTTTTTCAGGCACTTGGAAAAAGACGAAATGCCTACTTGATTGTTTATGTAAAGTAATCCGACACAATTCATCACCTCAGTCCCAGGCGGATACGAGCACATCGCGCTTTGGTCAGGTCGTTAGTAGCAATGGCTGGAATTAGCCTGGTTCGCTCGAAAATGTGCTGAATCTTCTTGCAATTGAAATCTGCCCACGGATGTTCGACCGTTTCAACAGGGGCAATAGATCCAATCGCTTTGCTTGGAAGGCGCCACCGAAGCGACCTCTCCCGCAGGCGGGAGAGGGTTGGGGTGAGCGCCTTACCCGCCAGCTTTCAATTCGCGGATCAGGCCGCCGAGCGTCGCGACCGGCGCCGAGCAGGTCATGCCGCGGCAGATGTAGGCGACCGTCGTGGCCTGCGGCTTCTTGTCCGCGAGCCCTGGCGGCAGGTCGGTCGCATCCGACGGAATCGCGATCACGACCCGGCGCGGATCGTAGTACTTGTCGAGTTCGCGTCGCCACGAGTCCACGTCGTCCGCCGGGCCACGCAACACGACGATGGCCGGCGGCGCGGTGAACTCGTCGAGCGCCATCAGCAGGCTGGTGTGACCGTGCGGATACCGCTCGACGACAGCCGAGGCGGCCCGCAAGGTGCGTTCGGCGGCGTCGAGATACCGCGGCTCCGCCAGCAGGAAGCCGAGCCTCACCAGCAGCCGCGCCGCGACGCCATTGCCGGAAGGCGTCGCGTCGTCGCTGAACGTCTTCGGCCGCAGCATCAGCGCTTCGTGGTCGTCGGCGGTGAAATAGAACCCGCCCGACTCCTTGTCCTCGAAGTGCCGCAGCATCACTTCGGCCAGTTCGACGGCCCACGCCAGCGCCGCGGCGTTCCATCGCGCCTGCAACAGCTCCGTGAGGCCCCAGGCCAGGAAGGCGTAGTCGTCGAGATACGCCGGGAAGCGCGAGCGTCCATCCTTGTGCACGGCCAGCAACCGCGACTGGTACCAGCGCGTGCGCGCGCAGGAAGTCGACTGCCCGCACAGCTGCCTCCGCGTACTGCGGCACGTCGAGCGCTCGCGACGCCGATGCCAGGCCCGCAATCGCGAGCCCGTTCCAGCTGGTGATGACCTTTTCGTCGCGCGCCGGCCAGACGCGCCCGTTGCGGAAATCGAGCAGCTTGGCGCGCGCCTTGTCGAGCAAGACCTGCCGCCGCGTCCTCGGCCAGGCCGAGTTCCGTCGCGACCTCGGCCATCGACTTGAAGCCGTGCAGGTGCCATCGCCCCTCGAAATTCGGCGTGCGGTCCAGGCCGAAACGCGCCGCGAACACGGCGAACTCGTCCGGCTCGAGCAGGTTCTGCACCTCGTCGCGATCCCAGACGTAGAACTTGCCCTCGTGCCCTTCCGAATCGGCATCGAGCGTCGAGTAGAAGCCGCCAGCCGGCTGCTCCATCTCGCGCAGCATCCAGTCCGAGGTCTCGGCGGTCACGCGCCGGAATG
Source organism: uncultured Gammaproteobacteria bacterium (assembly GCA_963843985.1). Taxonomy (GTDB): domain Bacteria; phylum Pseudomonadota; class Gammaproteobacteria; order Steroidobacterales; family Steroidobacteraceae; genus RPQJ01. The sequence goes on from CAWJMS010000034.1 coordinate 559,582, forward strand.
TGTCCTCGCCCGTCGCGACCGCGCACTGGGCCGCGACGGTGAGCAGCTGCCCGTTGTCGTACAGCATCTTTTCGAAGTGCGGGATCATCCAGTACGGGTCCACCGAATACCGGCAGAACCCGCCGCCCAGCTGGTCGTAGAGCCCGCCTTCGGCCATCCGCGTCAGCGTGAGCGTCGTCATGAAGAGCGCCTGCAGGTCGGGCTCGTCGGTCTCGGCCGTCGCGCGCCACGTGCGCAGCAGGAATTCCATGTTCATCGGGTGCGGGAATTTCGGCGCCTGGCCGAAGCCGCCGTAGCGCCCGTCGAACTCGCGCTGCAAGGCTTCGCGCGCCGTCGCCAGCACCGCGCGCGACAGCGGCGCGGAACCGCGGTCCGGCGGCGGGAGCAGGTCGCCGAGCACCGTCACCAGCTTGTCGCCGTGATCCTGCAGATCGGCTGCGCGCGTCTTGTAGAACTCCGCCACTCGCTCCAGCACCAGCTTGAAGGGCGGCATGCCCTGGCGCGGCTCATTCGGAAAGTAGGTGCCGGTGAAGAACGGCCGCTGCGTCTGCGGCGCGAGGAACACCGTCAGCGGCCAGCCGCCGCCCGCCTGGTGCAGCACCTGGTGCGCCGTCTGGTAGATGCGATCGAGATCGGGACGCTCCTCGCGATCGACCTTGACGTTCACGAACAGCCGGTTCATCACCTCGGCGGTCACCGGGTCCTCGAACGATTCGTGCGCCATCACGTGGCACCAGTGACAGGCCGAATAGCCGATCGACAGCAGGATCGGCTTGTTCTCCGCGCGCGCCTTCGCCAGCGCCTCGGCAGACCACGGATACCAGTCGACCGGGTTGTCCGCGTGCTGCAGCAGGTACGGGCTCGTCTCGCTGGCGAGATGGTTGCGCCGGGCGCCGGTGCGGTTTTGATGCATGGCGAAAGAGGGGGTCGGATAGAATGGCGGAACTATAGCGGAAGGCTGCCGTGCACCGGCGGATTCACCCATGACGACTGCAATCGCGGCGCCGGAAGCACCGGACGCCCTCCCGGAACTGCGGCTGCGCCATCGCGAGGACCGCCGCCTGTCCGCCGGCCACTTGTGGGTGTTCAGCAACGAGGTCGACACGGCCCGCACACCGCTCACCGCGTTCGAGACGGGGGCCCTGTGCCGGGTGATCGGCGACAAGGACCGCTTCCTGGGCTACGCCTACGTCAATCCGCACGCGTTGATCTGCGCGCGGATCCTGGGCCGCGATCCGGATTTCGTGCCCGGCAAGTCGCTCTTCGTGCGCCGCCTGCAGATCGCGCTCGCGCTGCGCGAGCGACTGTACGCCGAGCCGTTCTACCGGCTCGTGTACGGCGAATCCGACGGCCTGCCCGGGCTGGTGCTCGACCGCTACGGCGACGTGATCGTCGGCCAGATCGGCACGGCGGGCATGGAGGCGCGCAAGGCCGAGATCCTCGCGGCGCTCGAGAAGGTGATCAAGCCGCGCACGGTGATCTGGAAGAACGATTCCGGCGCGCGCGAACTCGAAGGGCTCGAGTCCTACGTCGAGACGGCGGCGGGCGAGGCCGTGGACCGGACGATCGTGGTCGAGAACGACGTGCGCTTCGAGGTGCCGATCGGCAGCGGGCAGAAGACCGGCTGGTTCTACGACCAGGCGGCGAACCGTCGCGCGCTGCTGAAGTACGTGCGCGGCCTGCGGGTGCTCGACGTGTTCAGTTACCTCGGGGCCTGGGGGCTCGCAGCGGCGAAGGCGGGCGCCAGCGAAGTGGTCTGCGTGGACTCGTCGGCGTCGGCGCTCGAGATCCTGCAGCGCTCGGCGGAGGCGAACGGGCTCACCGGCGTGCGCACGATTCGCGACGATGCGTTCGACGCGCTGGCCGCGCTGCGCGAGGCGGGCGAGAAGTTCGACGTGGTCGTGATCGATCCCGCCGGCCTTCATCAAGCGCCGCAAGGACGCGCCGAAAGGGCAGGCCGCCTACCGCAAGCTGAACCAGCTGGCGATGCAGCTGCTGCCGCGCGACGGCATCCTCGTCTCGTGCTCGTGCTCGCACCACCTGGCGCAGGACGACCTGATCGACACCGTGCAGCAGGCCGCGCGCCATCTCGGGACGCTTCGCGCAGGTGATCGAAGTGGGCGGCCACGCGCCCGACCACCCGATCCATCCGGCCATCCCGGAGACGCGCTACCTGAAGGCGCTGTTCTGCCGCATCGTGCACGATTGAGGGACGGGACGGCGAGCTCGCGATGGCCCGCGGTCCGCGGCCCCGGCGCTCAGCCGCCGGCCAGTGCGTGCAGGTACTCGTAGAGTGCGGCGACTTCGGCGTCCGTCAGGTGCGACAGGTTGTCCTGCGCTTCTTCGCGCATGACCCCGAGTTTGCGGTCGCCCATCGCGATGCCGGTGCGCAGCAGGCGCGCGAAGTCTTCGGCGGAATACGCGGCCACGATCCGCAGGTCCGGCGAGGTGAAGTCCGGGTTCGAGTCGCCCTGCAAGGTCGCGCCGTGGCAACCGGCGCAGACGGTGCGTGCCAGGTAGCGGCCGTGCTCGCCGACGGCGGTGTGCGAAGCCGGCGGCGGGGGCCTGCTCTGCGATCATCTGGGCGGCCATCTTGAACTTGCCGGCGACGAGACCGAGCCGGCCGAGGGGGCCGAGCATCCGGCCGGCGGTGGGGCCGTCTAGCGGCGCCAGCGTGTGCAGGAACGCCACGATGCGACCGGTATCCTCGTCCGTCAGTAGGCGAAGCACTCCGACGGCATCACGAAGACGCTGGTTCCGTCAGGGCGCAGGCCATTGCGCAGGATTCCCACCAGCTCGGCGTCCGAATAGCGGCGCACGACCGTCGTCAGGTTCGGCGCGACGAGACGGGCGATCACCGGCTGGTCGAAGAACACCACGCCCTGGCCTTGCTTGCCATGACAGCCGTTCATGCATCCGTACACGGTCGCGAGGCGCCGTCCTTCGGCGACCGACGCGGCGTCGGTGGGAATCGGAATCGCGGTCGTCGGTACGCTGTAGCGCCGCCCGATGATGCGTTCCGACCAGACGTACAGCACTGCCGCGGCAATGACGAGCACCACGACCAATACCCCGGCGGCCATGCGAATCCGGTGTAGCCAGCGTTGCATGCGACTCTCCCTTTGCACGAATGGCGCGGAATGTAGCGCGGACCGGGCCGCCGCGCATCTGTCGACAAAGCGTGCGGCGATACGCAGACGCCCGCACGTGCGGCAATCGGCCAGACTATAATTTCGCCCCCATGTTCGTTTACCCCCACCCCGCCAAGATCGCCTTCGAGATCGGGCCGGTCCACCTGTTCGGCCATTCGTTCGGACCCCTGCAGGTGCACTGGTACGGCATCATGTACCTGATCGGGTTCCTGGCCGGGTGGTGGCTGGCGCGGCGCCGCGCGGCGCAGCCCGGCTCGACCTGGAGCCCCGTGCAGGTCGACGACCTGATCTTTTTCTGCGCGGTCGGCGTGATCGCTCGGCGGACGCCTGGGCTGGGTGCTGTTCTACGGCACGGAGCTGATCTACACGAACCCGCTCGCGATCTTCCGCCTCTGGGACGGCGGCATGTCCTTCCATGGCGGCCTGATCGGCGTCGCCGTCGCGCTTGATGTGGTTCGCCCGCAGCCGGGTCAAGCACATCGGCGACGTGTGGGACTTCACCGCACCGCTGCCCGCCATCGGTTTCGGCGCCGGCCGCATCGGCAACTTCATCAACGGCGAGCTGTGGGGCAAGCCGACCGACGTGCCGTGGGCGTTCATCGTCGACGGCAAGGCGCTGCACCCGTCGCAGCTGTACGAAGCCGACGCTCGAAGGCCTCGTGCTGTTCGTGATCATCTGGTGGTTCACGGCCACGCCGCGGCCGCGCTGGGCGCCGACGGGCCTGTTCCTGCATCTGCTACGGCGTGTTCCGCTTCCTGGTGGAGTTCGTCCGCGTGCCGGACGAGAACCGCGGCTACCTGCTGTTCGGCTGGGTCACGATGGGCCAGATTCTCTCGACGCCGATGATCCTCGCGGGTATCGCGATGCTCGTCTTCGCGTACCGGCGCAACCAGCCGTCGGGCAACTACCAGGCCTGAGCGATGCGCCAGTACCTCGACCTGCTGCAGAACCGTGCTCGACCAGCGGCGCCCGCAAGGGCGACCGCACCGGCACCGGCACGCGCTCCGTGTTCGGCTGGCAGATGCGCTTCGACCTGAGCGAAGGCTTTCCGCTCGTCACCACCAAGAAGCTGCACCTGAAGTCGATCGTGCACGAGCTGCTGTGGTTCCTGCGCGGCGAGATCGAACGTGCGCTACCTGCGCGAGCACGGCGTGACGATCTGGGACGAGTGGGCCGACGCGGCAGGCGAGCTCGGGCCCGTCTACGGCGTGCAGTGGCGGTCCTGGCAGGCGGCCGACGGCCGCAGCATCGACCAGATCGCGCGCGCGGTCGAGCTGATCCGCCGCGATCCGGACTCGCGCCGGATCATCGTCAACGCCTGGAACGTCGGCGAGCTCGAGAAGATGGCGCTGACGCCGTGCCACGCGCTGTTCCAGTTCTACGTCGCCGACGGGCGGCTGTCGTGCCAGCTGTACCAGCGCAGCGCCGACATCTTCCTCGGCGTGCCGTTCAACATCGCGAGCTATGCGCTGCTGACGCACATGATGGCGCAGCAGTGCGACCTCGACGTGGGCGATTTCATCTGGACGGGCGGCGACTGCCACCTGTACGTCAATCACTTCGAGCAGGCGCAGCTGCAGCTCGCGCGCGAGCCGCTGCCGCTGCCCCGGCTCGAGATCAAGCGCCGGCCCGACACGATCTTCGACTACCGATTCGAGGATTTCGAGGTCGCCGGCTACCAGTCACACCCTGCCATCAAGGCCCCCATCGCCGTATGAAGCAAGCCAAGCAGAAGAAGTCCGCCCCTGCCAGGAAAAAGGCGCCGCACCACGCGCACATGCGCCGCGCCACGATTGCGAAAAAGGCCGCGGAGCCGATGTTCGAGGTGCGTCGCTCGCGCATCCACGGTCGCGGCGTGTATGCGACCCGGCGCATCCGCAAGGGCACGCGCGTCGTCGAATACGTCGGCGAGCGCATCTCGCACGAGGTCGCCGACGAGCGTTACGACCTGAAGGACGACGACGGCCACACGTTCCTGTTCGTCGTGAACGACGACGTCTGCATCGACGCGGGCGTCGGTGGCAATGCGGCGCGGTTCATCAACCATACCTGCAACCCGAACTGCGAGACGATCATCGAGAACGACCGCGTGTTCATCGACGCGATCCGCACGATCCAGCCGGGCGACGAACTCGGCTACGACTACCAGCTGACGTGGGAGAGCACGGACGATCCCGAGGAGCTGAAGCTCTACGGCTGCCGCTGCGGCGCGCCGCAGTGCCGCGGCACGATGCTGGACGTGACGCCGCTCGACAAGAAGAAGGGCGCCCGGCGCAGGCGCTGAGGCGGTCGCGTGCCGCTCGTCTCGATCCTGGTGGCCACCGACGCGCGCGGCGCGATCGGCCGCGACGGCGGGCTGCCGTGGCACCTGCCGAACGACCTGAAGCGCTTCAAGGCGCTGACGATGGGCAAGCCCATCGTGATGGGCCGCAGGACCTGGGACTCGATCGGCCGGCCGCTGCCCGGGCGGCTCAACGTCGTCATCACGCGGCAGGCCGCTTACGCGGCGGCGGGCGCCACAGTGGTGCCGTCGCTCGATGCGGCGCTGGCGGCGGCGGGGAGCGTCGAGGAGGTCTGCGTCATCGGCGGCGGCGAGATCTACCGGCTGGCTCTGCCGATCACGAGTCGGATCCATCTCACGCGCATCGACGCGACGGTGCCGGCCGATACGTTCTTCCCCGCAGCTGGATCCGCGGGAATGGCGCGAGGTTGGCTGCGAAGCGCACCCCGCGGACGACCGGCACGCCTACGCCTACAGCTTCATCGAGCTGCAACGAATGTCGCGCGCGTGAGGCCGAGCGGGCACGCGTTCAATACGGATCGAAGAGGCTGCCTTGTCGCGCCGCATCCGCGCCCTCGATGGCGAGCATGCGCAGCTTGGTCGCGACGCCGCCACCGGCCGAGAACCCTCCGAGGCCGCCGCTCGTGGCGAGCACGCGATGACAGGGCACGACGATCGGAAACGGATTGCGAGCCCATCGCCTGCCCGACGGCTCGTGCGGCGCCCGGTTCGCCCAGCGACGCGGCGATCGCGCCGTACGTCGTCGTCTGGCCGGGCGGCACCGCGCGGGCCGCCGCGTACGCGCGGCGCTCGAACGCAGGCGTGTCCTCGAGGTCGAGCGCAATGAAGCCGAGGTCCGGCTTGTCGCCGCGCAACAGCGCGACGATCGCGTCGATCGCCTGCTGGACGGCCGGCGGCGGCGGTGCTTCCGGTGCGCCGTGGCTGCGTGACTGCAGTCGCGAGCGCGTTCCAGTCTCGTCCGCCTCCGGCAACTGCACGGCGGTGAGGCCGCGCGCGCTCCAGGCGACCCCGCACAGGCCGAGGGTCGTCTGGAAGCACGCGATACCGATTGTCTGCATCAGCAGGGCGAACTGCTCGGGGATGAGGTGAGCACGCCGATCCCGGAATATGTCAACGGCGCACTGGTATCGGAGGAGGCGGCTGCCGCCAGGGCGACGGCAGCGAAATGAGGGAGTGCTTCATCGCTGGGCTGGGACCTCCCGATCCGTGCTCGCAGGATAAGTCATCGGCCACTCGTCCGGTACCCGACCTTGATCGGTGTGCACCGGCGGCGCGATGGCGCGTTGCAACAGCAGGAGCGCAAACGGGCGCAAACGGAGCGGTCGAGATGCAGCGGTTGCGAGCGATGCTGTGGGTGGTGGTGCTGGCGTGCATCGGCCATTCAGCCTGGGCGGGCCGCCCATACGACCCATTGCGCGTGCCAAATGCGGAGGGACCGGCGCCGGTCGATCTCACGGTCCACGACACCGACCGCGAGCGGGACATTCCTTTGCGCGTCTACCTGCCGGCTTCGCGCGTCGCGGCGCCGGTGGTGCTCTTCAGCCACGGACTCGGCGGCTCCCGCGAGGGCAGTTCGTTCCTCGGCCGGCACTGGGCCGCGCGCGGCTACGTCGCCGTCTTCCTGCAGCATCCCGGCAGCGACGTTTCCGTGTGGCAGGACAAGCCGGCCGACGAGCGCATGCGCGACCTGCGCCGGGCCGCCAACCTCCGGAACTTCAAGTTGCGGGTCGAGGACGTGAAGGCCGTCCTCGACCAGCTCGGGCGCTGGAACGAGAGTCGGCGCACGTGCTGCGCGGCCGGCTCGACCTCGCGCATGTCGGCATGTCCGGCCATTCGTTCGGCGCCGTGACGACGCAGGCGGTCAGTGGCGAGACGTATGCGCTGGCCGGGCAACGCTTCACCGACCCTCGCATCGATGCCGCGATTCTGTTCAGCCCGAGCAGTCCAAAGCGCGGCAGCCCGGCCGACGCATTCGCCGGCGTGAAGATCCCGTGGCTGCTGATGACCGGCACGCTCGACCAGGCGCCGATCGGCGACAGCGTCGCCCGAGCGCCTCGCCGTCTATCCGGCGCTGCCGCCCGGCAGCAAGTACGAGCTGGTGCTGGATGGCGCCCGGCACTCTGCGTTCACCGACCGGCCGTTGCCGGGCGACGAGGGCGCGCGCAACCCGAATCATCACCGCGCGATCCTCGCGATCAGCACGGCGTTCTGGGACGCCTACCTGAAAGGCGATCGGGAGGCGCGCGCATGGCTCGACGGCGACGGTCCGCGCCAGGTGCTCGAGCCGCCGGATCGCTGGCAGCGCAAATAGCCGGATTACGCGACGAGTTCGGTGATCCGGCGACAAAACGAGGCTGCGGTCCATCGAACTCGAGCGCGATCGCGAGGTCGAAACAGCGTGAGAGATCGGCGCGCCAGCGTCGGCCTGTCGAGTGCAGGTCGAGGGTGTCCATCGTCGCGTGCCGTTCGAGCCTTGCGATCGGCCGTTTTGTGGCCGTGCCCGAGAGTGAGTATAAGTCAGGGGATGGAGGTCCAAGTCATGCGACGGTCGAGTCATGCAGTCCTGCTCGGAACCCTGGTTTTCGCGTGCGGCGTCGCCCGCGCGGCGGCAGCCGTGGCGCCCTCCGCGGCGGACACCGGAACGGTCAACGCCGTCTGGGTCGACCACGATATCGCGTTCACCTACATGGGTTTCACGTCGCACTACTCGTGCGGCGGGATCGAGGGCAAGGTGCGGTACGTGATGAAGCAGCTCGGCGCCCGGCCCGGCTACAGGGTGACGTCGTCCGGCTGCATCAACATGTCGGGCCCCGAAATCATGCCGCGCGTCCGGGTGCGCGCCGCGCTGCCGCAGGAGGCCACGCCCGAAGTGCTGGCGCAGCTCGAGAAGGACCGCTCCAAGCGGGAACTCGTGGCGCGGGCCGGTGGCAAGCCGGTCGCGACCGTCGACGAGGTCGCTCGCGAAATTCCCTGCCACCTGGCGCAACGTGACGTTCGAGGGCACTCCACTCAGCGACGTCCAGGACGGCGATTGCGAGCTGATGGAGCAGCTGATACGCAACGTGCTGAAGCCGATGGGCGTGCGCGAGATCGAAGGCAGCAACCTCAACTGCGTCCCGCACCAGGTGCCGATCAACGCGGTGAACGTCAAGCTGCAGGTCCTGTCGGCGCCGCAGGGCGACGCGGGCGTCAAGGCCGCGCTGGCCGATCCGCGCTGAGGTTCAGTCCGAGTCGATCGGCAGACCGCCGGAGCGATTCGCCACCGCAACGGGCGGCGCCGGGCGATCGATGCGTTGCGCGGTCAGCGCGCCGCCCCAGACGCACCCGGTGTCGAGCGCGAGCACGCCGTCTTCGTCGCGATAGCCGAGCGCCGACCAGTGTCCGCAGACGATGCGGCGTCCGGCGGAGCGGCGGCCCGGCGCGCGGAACCACGGCGTCGAGCCCGGCGGGATCTTTTCCAGGCCGCCCTTGTATTTCAGCAGCAGCCGTCCGTCCCGGTCGCAGACGCGCAGCCGGGTGAAGGCGTTGGTGATGAAGCGCAGGCGATCCGAGCCGTCGAGATCGTCGCGCCACAGGTCGGGCTGGTTGCCGTACATGCGCGCGAACAGCTCGCCGCTGCGATCACTGCGCAGCGCCGCCTCGAGCTCCGCGGCGCAGGCCCGCGCCTGGGCGATGTCCCACTGCGGTGGCAAGCCCGCGTGCAGCAACGTGACGTCCAAGCGCCGCGTCGTGGTGCAGCAGCGGCCGCGACTGCAGCCAGTCGAGCAGGCGTTCGCGATCCGGCGCCTCGCAGGACGGGCCGCAACCCGTCGTCGCCGTCGCGCCACTCGGCGTGGCCCCGGGCGAGCGCCAGCAGGTGCAGGTCGTGATTGCCGAGCACGACCGTGGCCGAATCGCCGAGGCCGGCGACCCGGCGCAGCACGTCGAGCGAGGCGGGCCCGCGATTGACGAGGTCGCCGACGAACCAGAGCCGGTCGCGGGCCGGGTCGAAGCGCGAGGAGCGCGAGCAGGTCGTCGAGTTCGGCGGCGCAGCCCTGTACGTCGCCGACGGCGTAGACGGCCATCCGTTGCTCAGTGCAGCAGCCCGGGCATCGCGAGCGTGAACGGCGCGATCGGCGCGTCGAACTGCTGGCCGTCGTCGGCCACCATGCGGTAACTGCCCTGCATCGCGCCGACCGGCGTCTCGAGGATCGCGCCGCTCGAGTAGCGGAAGCCCTGGCCGGGCAGCAGGTGGGGCTGCTCGCCGACGACGCCGTCGCCGGCGACTTCCTGCACCTTGCCGTTCGCGTCGGTGATCACCCAGTGCCGCGTCAGCAGGCGCGCCGGGACGGAGCCTTCGTTGCGAATCGTGATCGTGTACGAAAAGACGAATCGGCCTTCCGGCGGGCTCGACTGGTCCTCGACGTAGTTGGTGATCACGTCGACGCGGATGCGTGTGCGGCTGCGTGGCGGGCATGGCTTCGAGCCCCTCAGCCCGACTTCGCGAGGCGCACGGCGAGCACGTCGCAGGGCGCCGCGTGCAGCACCGTGTCCTCGGTGAAGTTGAACAGGATCGACATGCCGTGACGCTCGCGGCTGCCGATCACGATCAGGTCGACGCCGCGCTCGCGGGCGACGCGCACGACCTCGGTCTTGATGTTGCCCGTCAGCACCAGCCGCTCGGCGCTGCCGAGGCCCATTCGCGCGGCCAGTTCCTCGATGCGCTTTTTCGCGCGCTCGACCAGCTCGCCTTCGATCTGCACGGCCGGCAGCAGCGCCTCGCCCATCGGCTCGACCGGGACGTACTCGACGACGTGCAGCAGCACGATCGTGGCGGCATTGCGCGCGGCGATGTCGAGCGCGCGCTCCGTGATCTTCTCGCTGTCGTCCGTCAGGTCCAGGCACAGCAGAATCTTCTTGTATTCGCGCATGGCCCACTCCTGCTCGCGTGGATGTGACGGACCGCTAGATTATAGGGTTCTGCCCGTCGCACACCAATCGTGGCTAGTCGGGGGCCGCAATGCGCTCCGCGAGCGCCGCGAATTGCTCGGGCCGGAGCGTCTCGGCCCGGGCGCCGGGGTCGACGCCGGCGGCCGCGATCGCCTCGGCCGGCGAGCAGGCCGCCGAGCGAGTTGCGCAGGGTCTTGCGACGCTGCGAGAAGGCGGCCGCGACGACCCGGGCGTAGGCCGCCCGGTCGCGCAGTGCGAAGGGCGGCTGGCGCAGCGGCTTCAGCGCGAAGAACGTCGAAACGACCTGCGGCGGCGGCGAAAACGCGCCGGTGCCGATGTCGAACAGCGGCTCGACCTCGACCAGCGGCGCGAGCATCACCGTGAGCCGGCCGTAGTCCTTGCCGCCCGGCCTCGCCGCCATGCGCGTCACGACTTCCCGCTGCAGCATGAAATGCATGTCCTCGATGGCGTCGAGGTGCGCGACGAAGTGGAACAGCAGCGGCGTCGAGACGTTGTAGGGCAGGTTGCCGACCAGCCGCAGCCGCGGGCCGTCGCCGCGCAACGCGCGTGAAGTCGAACTCGAGCGCGTCGGCGAGGTGCACGCGCAGCTCGCCTTGCCGCGCAGCGCTGGCGCAGTGGCGGGACGACATCCGGATCGATCTCGATCACGTCGAGCGCGCCGGCTGCCGCCAGCAGCGGGGCGGTGATGGCGCCGCGACCGGGGCCGACTTCGACGATGCGCTGACCGCGTGCCGGCGCGATGGCGCGCACGATCCGATCGATCGTGCCCGGGATCGTGCAGGAAGTGCTGGCCGTAGCGCTTCTTGGCGCGGGGCTTCAACGTCGGGACCGCTCGGGCGCGAAGCGAGTTCGACGGCGAGGTCGACGGCGGCGAGCAGGCTGCCCGGGTCGCCCCGCCTGGTGCCGGCGAGGTCGAGCGCCGTGCCGTGATCGACCGAGGTGCGCACGATCGGCAGGCCGAGCGTGACGTTGACGGCGTGGCCGAAGCTCGCGTGCTTCAGCACCGGCAGTCCCTGGTCGTGGTACATCGCGAGCACGGCGTCGACGCCCGCGAGCCGGTGCGGCAGGAAGGCCGTGTCGGCCGGCACCGGGCCGTCGAGCCGCAGCCCGCCGCGCGCAGGCGCTCGAGCGTCGGCGCGATCACCTCGATCTCCTCGCGGCCGAGGTGCCCGGATTCGCCGGCGTGCGGATTGAGGCCGAGCACGAGGATGCGGGGCCGGCGCACGCCGAACCGCACACGCAGGTCGTGGTCGATGATGCGCGAGCAGCGCCTCGAGCCGCTCGGGCCGTGATGGCGGCGCTGACCTCGGCGAGCGGCAGGTGCGTCGTCGCGAGCGCGACGCGCAGGCCGGCGCCGACCAGCAGCATCACCGGCAGCGGCGTGCCGCGTCGCGGCGGCGAGGTATTCGGTGTGACCGCTGAACGGCACGCCCGCGTCGTTGATGATGCCCTTGTGCACGGGCGCCGTGACGATGGCGTGGAACGCGCCCGGCGGCGCAGCCGCCGATGGCCATGTCGAGCAGTCTCGAGCACGTAGGGCGCGTTGCGCCATGTCGAGCTTTCCGGGCTCGCACGGCGCGCGCAAGCGGCACGTGCAGCACCTCGACGCGCCGGCGCACGTTCGCGTCGGTCGGGTCGAAGGCAGGCAGGGTCGGCATGCGCCGGCCTCGCGGCAGCGAACGCTGGTAGCAGGGCCGGTCGCCGACCAGGACGATCCGGCAGGCGGGGCGCTTGCGCGCCAGCAGCGCGAGGCAGAGGTCCGGTCCGATGCCGGCCGGCTCGCCCGTCGTGACGGCGAGCGTCGGTACCCTGGCGCGACGGCTGGAGCGCGGGCGCTCACATCCTGTATTCGACGAAGGCCTCGTCGCGCAGGCGGCGCAGCCAGATCTCCGTTTCCTCGTCGGCGCGCGCCTCGCGCAGCTGCATCACGCACTTGTTGCGCGTCACGTCCTCGGAGGCGTCGTAGGTGCGGCGGCCGAGCAGCTGCACGATGTGCCAGCCGAACTGCGTCTTGAACGGCTGGCTGATCTCGTTCTCGTCGAGCTCGTCGAGCTGCTGCTCGAATTCCGGCACGAACGTGCCCGGCCCGACCCAGCCGAGGTCGCCGCCGTTGGCCGCCGAGCCCGGGTCGTCGGACGTGACCGACGCGATGGCCTCGAAGTTCTCGCCCTTCTCGATGCGCTCGCGGATCTTCACCAGCTTCTGCCGCACGGTCTCGTCGTCCTCGACCTCGTTGGTCTTCATCAGGATGTGCCGCGCGTGCACCTGCGAGACGAGCGCCGGCTGCGTCGCGCCGCGCACGTCGAGCAGCTTGAAGATGTGGAGGCCGCTCGGCGTGCGGATCGGCTCGGTGACGTCGCCCGCCTTCATGGTCGGGATCGACGTCGGCCACGAAGGAGGGCAGCTGGCCCGCCTTGCGCCAGCCGAGCGCGCCGCCTTCGAGCGCGGTGCCGGCAGTCGGAGTACGCGATCGCGAGCTGCGACGAAGTCCTCGCCCTTCTTCGCGCGCTCGTAGACGCCCTGCGCCTTGCGCGGTGCGCTCCTCGATCTGCTGCTCGGTGGCGCGAGCTCGGCACGGCGACCAGGATGTGCGAGAGGTTGTACTCGTTGTCGGCGCCCGGCGAGGCCTTGCGCTTGGCGATGCACTGGTCGAGTTCGCGCGGCGAGACGTAGATGCGCGACAGCACGTCGCGCTGGCGCAGCATCTGCAGCGTCATTTCCTGGCGGATGTCGTCGCGGTAGCTGCGGTAGTCGACGCCCTGCTGCTCGAGCACGGCCGGCAGGTCGCTGAACTTGATCTTGTTGCGCTGGGCGACTTCGGTGAGCGCCTGGTTGACCATTTCGTCCGAGACCTTGATGCCGAGGCGGTCGGCGCGCTGCATCTGGATTTCCTGCAGCACCAGGCGCTCGAGCACCTGCTGGCGCAGGACGTTGCGCGGCGGCAGCTGCTGGCCGCCCTGCTGGAGGCGCTCCGAGATGACCTGGATCTGGCGCGTCGACGGCGCTGCGCAGCACGATGCCGTCGTTGACGACGGCCGCGACGCCGTCGAGCAGCACGCCCGGCTGGAACTGCAGTTGCTTGGACTGCGGGCCAGGCCGGCGGCGGCCACGCGCGAAGCAGCACGGCGAAGGCCAAAAAACGCTTCAGAATCAAGGGCATCTCAGGACCGGGAATCGGACGGGAGCGCGGAGTATCCACGAATCGCATCGCGCAGGAAAGCTTCGTTGTCCACTCCGACACTCGACAGCCCCTTGAGTTCCAGCTGCAGGCCGATCGAGGTGTCGGACGCGCCCGTGCGGCTGCTGACGAACTGCGGCGCCACGACCCGCAGCGCCCAGCAGCACGACGAGTACTCGAGGCCGACGAACTGGTCGAGCGACTTGCTGCTCGCTGATCGAGTAGACCCAGCGCGCGAACGCGCGCCACTGCGGAGCGATCGGCCAGGCCGTCGAGACGTCGAACTGCTCGAGCAGGTCGCGGCGGAAGCGGTAGCCGACGTTGACGACGCGGTCCGAGGCCGGCTGGTACTGCACGAAGACCTCGGACTTCTCGGTGCGCGTCTGGTCGGGATTCCACTGGTACCCGAACCGCGCGTTCCAGTTCTTGAACGCGGCGAGCTCGAGTTCGGCGATGACGTCCGACGTGGAGCGAGCGCGCACCGGCTCGTCCGGCAGCCGCACGCGCGGCGTCTCGAAGTAGTACGCCTGGCCCAGCGTCGCGCTCAGGAACTGCCGGCCGCGGTCCGCGTCGAGCAGGCGCGTCGTGACGCCGACGCTGACCTGGTTGGCGTCGCCGAGCCGGTCGCTGCCGACGTAGCGGTTGGTGCGGAACAGCTGCACCAGGTTGAGGTCCGGGAGTCCGGTGTCGAACACCGGCAGGTCGTCCTGGTTGCGGTAGGGCATGTAGAGGTAGAGCAGGCGCGGCTCGAGCGTCTGGACCTTCTGGCCCTTCGATCCCGCCGCGCGCTCGAGCACGAAGCCGCCGTCGAGGCTCGCGATCGGCGCACTGCGGCTCGGCGTGTCGGGCCGCCCGCGTCGTTGTTGCTGAGCGCGTACTGCAGGTAGTCGTAGCCGGCGTTCGCCGCGAGGAACGCGCCGTGGCCGTCCACGCGCCACTCGACCGACGGATTCGCCTCGGCGCGCACGCCGTCGGGGCCGAGGTCGCGCTGGAAATTGGTCGCGTCGGCGAGAAAGCGCGCCGACAGGCCGCCCGGCAGGTCGCTCCAGCGACCGAGCGCCGTGAACTGCGGCAGGATCGAGTACGGCCGGTCCTCGGCGGCGAGTTCGCGGTCGATCACCTGGTAGTCCTGCGCCCGCGCACGCAACCACCAATGGTCGGTGTCGTGGCGCAGTTCCGCCAGGCGGTCGAGGAACGTCACGCTCGTGCCTTCGAAGCCGGAGCCGAAGTCCTCGAAGTAATTGGTGTCGCTCACGTTGGCCGCGTCGACCACCAGGCGCGTCCCGGAATCGAAGCGCGTGACGTGGCGCAGCTCGACGAAGCTGCGCGACTCGCCGGTCTGGTCGTCGTGAAGGAGATATTCGGCCTCGAGGACGCCGCGGCTGCGCTCGGTCAGGTAGCGGAATTCGGGGTCGATGCGAAAGCCGCGCGTCGAGAACCAGCGCGCGGTGAAGGTCGCGTCGTAGTTCGGCGCGATGTTCCAGTACCAGGGCACCGCCACCAGCGTGCCGCTCTTGCTGCTCGAGCCGATGGTCGGAAACAGCAGCCCGGACTTGCGCTGGTCGCCGACCGGAAACGAAATCCACGGCGTGTAGAGGATCGGCACGCCCATGAAGTCGATGCGCACGTCGCGGCCCGTGCCGAGTTGCGTCTTCTGGTCGATCGAGATCTCGCCGGCGGCAAGCCCCCAGTCCTCGTTGCCGGGCGGGCACGCCGTGTACTTGACGCCTTTCAGGTCGATCGTGCCGTTCTCGAGCAGGCTGGCGTCCTGCGCGGCGCCGCGCACCGACCGGTCGAGCAGCTCGAACTCGGCGCCCTCGAACTGCCCGACGCCCTGGCCTTCGAACGAGCCGCCCGAGCCCTTCACGTGCAGTTGCGGGTCGAGGTATTCCACGTCGCCGCGCAGGTTGATGCTGCGCTTGTTTGCGTCGATGTCGGCTTCGTCCGCTTTCAGCAGCTTCTGCCCCATGCGGATGTTGACGTTGCCGTGCAGCGTGGCGTCGCCCTCGCGGCCGAGTTCGCCCGAATTGCTGGTGACGTCGATGCGCGTGTCGTTCGGGTCGGCCCGGCGCAGTTCGTCGAGTCGCGGGTCTGCGGGCGGGGCCGACGGGCACTGGTCGAGGCCGCGTTCGCCGGGCTGGCCGGTTCGTCCGCATGGACCGCCTGGGAAGCCAGTACGCCCGCAACCAGCGAGGACAGGACGCGTCGCGGCCGTGCGTCGATACGAACATTCGGCTTCCTCGTCATTTCCAGAATTATAATTGCGGCCCATCGTCCGCATCCGACTTTCCGGGGCCCCCTTGAACGACCATCGATCCGGCGCCGCCGACCCGCGCCTCGACCTGCTGCACCACTGGCTGCAACGCGACCTCGGTCTGTCCGGGTACGGGTTCGCGCCCGCGTCGGCCGATGCCAGCTTCCGCCGATATTTTCGCGTCACCCTGGCCGGCGGCAACACGCGCGTCGTGATGGACGCGCCGCCGGACAAGGAGAACGTCGAGCCCTATCTGCGGGTCGCCGGCATGTTCGGCGATATCGGCGTCAACGCGCCCCGGGTGCTGGAGCGCGACGCCCGACACGGGTTCCTGCTGCTGACCGACCTCGGCACGCGGATGTACCTGCCGGAACTTGCGAAGCACGGGCAGGCGGACCCGCTCTACTCCGACGCGTTCGACGCCCTGGCGCGCATCCAGTCGCGCGGCGACGGTCATTCGCGGAAGCTGCCGCCTTACGACGAAAAGCTGCTGCGCTTCGAAATGAGCCTCTTCCCGGACTGGCTGCTCGCGCGCCACCTCGGGCTCGCGATGACCGATGCGGAATCGCAGATGCTCTCGGCGGCCATGGACGCGCTGGTCGCGAACGCGCTGTGCCAGACGCAGGTGTTCGTGCACCGCGACTACCACTCGCGCAACCTGATGGTCTGCCCCGGCGACAATCCCGGCATCCTCGATTTCCAGGACGCGGTGCGCGGCCCGATCACCTACGACCTCGTCTCGCTGCTGCGCGACAGCTACGTCGCCTGGCCGCAGCCGCGCGTGGCCGGCTGGGCGCTGGAGTACCGCCGTCGCGCGGCGGTGGCCGGCCTCGCCGTCGGCCGCGACGACGCGGAGTTCCTGCGCTGGTTCGACCTGGTGGGCGTGCAGCGTCACCTGAAGATCGGCGGCATCTTCGCGCGGCTGTGGCATCGCGACGGCAAGCAGGGCTACCTCGCCGACATCCCGCGTACGCTGCAATACGCGGCCGGTTCGTGCGCGCGGCACGCGGATTTTGCGGCGCTCGGCGAGTTCATCGAGCGGCGCGTGCTGCCGGCTGTGATCGCTAGCCTCGAAGGCGGCGCGGCGCCGGTGGCTCAGGGATGAGAGCGATGATCCTTGCGGCCGGCCGCGGCGAGCGCATGCGACCGCTGACGCTCGCGCGGCCGAAGCCGCTGCTCGACGTCGGCGGGCAGGCGCTGATCGAACATCACCTGCAGGCGCTGGCGCGGGCCGGCTTTGCGCACGGTCGTGATCAACCTGTCGTGGCTCGGCGAGCAGATCCGCGCGGCGCTCGGCGACGGCTCGCGTTTCGGCATCGACATCCGCTACAGCGAAGAAGGCCCGGAGCCGCTCGAGACCGGCGGCGGCATCTTCCGCGCGCTGCCGCAGCTCGGCGACGGGCCGTTCCTGGTGCTGAACGGCGACGTGTGGACCGACTACCCGTACGCGCAACTGCGCGATCGCCTGCATGTCGGCGACCTGGCGCACCTGGTGCTGGTGCCGAATCCGCCGCACAACGCGAAGGGCGATTTCGTGTTGCGCGAAGGCCGCATGCGCGAGGGCGAGGAGGGCGAACGCTTCACGTTCTCCGGCATCGGCGTCTATCACCCTGGCCTGTTCGAAGGCTGTCGGGACGGTGTCTTCAAGCTCGCGCCGCTGCTGCGCGCCGCGGCCCGTGCGGGGCGGGTGAGCGCCGAACTCTACGACGGCGAGTGGCTCGACATCGGGACTCCGGAGCGGCTCGCCGCGCTCGATCGGCGGCTGCTCGGCGGTTAGCTGCGCGCTCGTGTTCGCTTGCTCCGCGCTGTGCGTCGAAGAGCGGAGATGGGGCGGCCCGGATCCGAATTCGCCGGGACGCCGCAAGTACATCCCTGTAGGCTCCGGGCGCGGGGTCCATCCCGCGCACGGCCCGGCGAATCCGATCCGGACCGCCCTTGGGGGCTCTTCGTAGCGGGCCGCGGTGCGAGCTGAACGATTGCGCGCCTCGGCAGCCGTCGCCCGCAGCCTGAACGATGGATCGCGGCGACCGGTTGCTGTGGGCGCAACCAGCCCGCGGCGAAGCCCGGCGGCGAGGGCGCGACCGACGGATCGTGCGGCATGCGTCGAACGCCAAAGGCCGCGTCAGGCACCAATCCGCAGCACTGTTCCCGCGCGCATCCAACTTGTCTACGGAGAGCCCACCGAGGGCTGTCGGGAGGGGGTTCGCGGGGCCGTGCGCGGGATGGACCCCGCGCCCGGAGCCTACAGGGACGTACTTGCGGCGTCCCCGCGGACCCCCTCCCGACAGCCCCCATTCCGCTCTCCGTAGACAGTCTTGATTTGCAAATAAGCTGGCGGTGCGAGCTTGACGCCGCGCTCGGCGACGACGCCGCAGGACGCCGTACAATTCACGCCCACGCCACGACCCGGACCGACATGAGCGACTTCAAGGGCATCCCCGTCGTCACGACCGCCGCCGCACCCGGCACCGAAGCCCGGCGCCGCAGCGGCGAGAAATACCAGACGCCGCAGGGCTTCACCGCCATCCGCGACGGCATCAAGGCCGCCGCGACCAGCGCGCCGTGACGCCCGCAGGACGCAAGCCGTCGTGGCTGCGCGCGCCGATGCCGGCCGGTCGCGGCTTCGAGACCGTCAAGCAGACGGTCCGCGAGCATCGCCTCGCGACGGTCTGCGAGGAAGCCAAGTGCCCGAACATCGGCGAGTGCTGGAACGCCGGCACCGCGACGATCATGTTGATGGGCGAGGTCTGCACTCGCGCCTGCCGCTTCTGCGCGGTCGACACCGGCAATCCGCGCGGCTGGCTCGACGCCGAGGAGCCCGCGAACGCCGCGCGCACCGTGCAGCTGATGAAGCTGCGCTACATCGTGCTCACGTCGGTGAACCGCGACGATCTGCCCGACGGTGGCGCCGCACACTTCGCAGCGTGCGTGCGCGAAATCAAGGCGCTCAATCCGCAGACGGCAGTCGAGGCGCTGACGCCCGATTTCCAGGGCGTGCTGGCGGACGTCGAGACCGTCGTCGACAGCGGCCTCGAGGTGTTCGCGCAGAACGTCGAGACCGTGCGTCGCCTCACGCATCCCGTCCGTGATCCCGCGCGCCTCGTACGAGCAGACGCTCGCGGTGCTCGCGCACGCCAAGCGACACCGCCCCGGCGTGCTCGTGAAGACCAGCCTGATGCTCGGGCTCGGCGAAACCGACGCCGAGGTTCGCGAGACCCTCGCCGACCTGCGGGCGATCGGCGTCGACCTGCTGACGCTCGGCCAGTACCTGCGGCCCACGGTGAATCACCTCGCCGTCGAGCGCTACGTGCGCCCCGACGAATTCGACGCCTACCGCGAGCACGCGCTCACGCTCGGGTTCCTCGAATGCGTCGCCGGCCCGCTGGTGCGCTCGAGTTATCGCGCCGAGCAGGCGCTCGCGCGCAACAACGCAGGACTCGGCGAGGGCGGCATTGCCACCCGCCTGTGAACCCGGCATGAGCACGCGCGTCGTCGAGTCGCCGATCGCGCTGCGCTGGCTCGGACAGGTCGAGTACGAGCCGACCTGGCGCGACATGCAGCGCCGCACCGACGCGGCGGACGACGCGACGCCCGAGGAGATGTGGTTCCTCGAGCACCCGCCCGTGTTCACGATGGGCATGAACGCGAAACGCGAGCACCTGCTGGCGCCGGGCGACATCCCGGTCGTCGGCATCGACCGCGGCGGCGAGGTGACGTACCACGGTCCGGGCCAGCTCGTCGTCTACCCGCTGCTGCTGTTGCAGCGTCACGGACTCGGCGTGCGCTCGCTGGTCGAAGGCATCGAGCGAGCGATCATCGCCACCGTCGCGGACTGGGGCATCGTGGCGCGCGGCGATCGCGCCGCGCCCGGCGTGTACGTCGGCGACCGCAAGCTCGCGAGCATCGGCCTGCGCATCCGCAAGGGCCGGTCGTACCACGGCCTTGCGCTCAACGTCGCGATGGACCTCGAGCCGTTCCGGCGGATCAACCCCTGCGGGCACGCGGGGCTCGAGATGACGCAGCTGAAAGACCTCGGCGGACCCGACGACGTGGAGGCAGTCGCACGCGCGCTGGCGCCGCGCCTGCTCGAGGCGCTGCGCCTCGATCAGAGCGCGACCAGCACCTGGCGGCAGGACGTCAGTTCGCGGTAGACCGCGTCGAGCTGCGCCTTGCTCTCGGCGCGCACCGTGCAGGTGAACGACAGATAGCGGCCACTGCTGCTGGCGCGCTCCTCGATCCGGTCGGGTGTCAGTTCGCCGAAATGCCGGGTCACGATGCCGAGCACGAGACTGCGGAAGTCGTCGCTCGCCTGTCCCATGATCTTGATCGGGAAATCACACGGGAACTCGAACAGCGTGTCGGGCGGCGGCGTGTCGGTCATGGCGCGAGCGCCGGCGTGCCTGCGATCTCGTCGAGGTGTCGCTGCAGACGCGCGTACATCGCAGACCACGCGGGGCCGGGCTTGCCGTCGCCGACGGGCCGGCCGTCGATGCGCGTGACCGGCAGCACGCCGCGCCCCGCCGACGCGATCCATACTTCGTCGCAGGTTTCGAGTTCGGCCGCCGCGATCGGCCGGCTGTCGATGGGCCGCCAGTCCTGCGCGAGTTCGACGATCGCGTCGCGCGACGTGCCGGGCAGGATGTGGTGGCTGTTGGGCGGCGTCGCGATCAGGCCGCGCGTCACGACGAAGACCGTGCTCGACGAGCCCTCCATCAGCTGGCCGTTGCGCACCAGCAGCGCTTCGGACGCGCCCTGGTCCTGCGCCTGCTGGCGCAGCAGCACGTTGCCGAGCAGCGCAATCGACTTGATGTCGCAGCGATCCCAGCGGATGTCCTGC
The DNA here is from genome assembly GCA_963843985.1 of uncultured Gammaproteobacteria bacterium. Lineage (GTDB taxonomy): Bacteria > Pseudomonadota > Gammaproteobacteria > Steroidobacterales > Steroidobacteraceae > RPQJ01. The sequence continues at coordinate 580,256 of CAWJMS010000034.1, forward strand.
AAGCGTCACGGCCGCAAGGCCCTTTTCCAGGGTCTCGGCCGACGGCGGCGGATACGGACCGGCAAATGCGAACAGCGTCGGTGGCGTGCCTTCGAGCGGGAACACGTGGTTGCGGCCGAATTCCACGCCGCGCGTCACCTGCACGTAGAGCAACTGCTCCGCCGCGCCTGCGCGCGCCGCCAGTTCACTCAGCACGATGTCCCACTGCTCGTGAGGCAGGGGGCGAGCGATCCGGATCGCGTCGAGGCTGTGGTCGAGCCGCGCCAGGTGCTGGCGCAGGCGGAACGGCCGACCGCGATGCACCGGCACCACTTCGTACACCCCGTCCGCGAACAGGAAGCCGCGGTCGAGCGGCGAGACTCGCGCGTCCGCCAGCGAGACGAACTGGCCGTTCAGCCACGCGATCGGGAAGGGCGCGGCCACGTCAGTGGAACCAGAGGCGCATCGTGTCCCAGGCGCGACGGAACAGACCGCCGGCCGGCACGGCTTGCGCCGGATAGAGTTCGTGCGCGGCGACGACGGCGCCGTCGACGGTGATCCTCGCCTTGCCGATCGGCCGGTCCGCGGCGAGTGGCGCGATCAGCGATTCCGGCACCTCGAACTCCGCCTTCACCGCGCTGGCGTGGCCGCGCTGGGTGGTGACGTAGAGGTCGTTCTTCAGCACCAGCCCGACCTCGGGCGCCTCGCCCTTCCAGACCTGCACCTTCGTGAGCGGCGTGCCTGCCGCGTACACGAGCTTCGACTCGTAGAAGTTGAAGCCGTAGTTCAGCAGCGCGGAACTCGCGTCCTCGCGGGCCTTCATCGAGTCCGTGCCGAGCACCACCGAGACGAGCCGCATGCCGTCGCGCTTCGCCGACGCGATCAGGCAGTAGCCCGCCGTCTCGGTATGACCGGTCTTCACGCCGTCCACCGTCGGGTCGCGCCCCAGCAGGCCGTTGCGGTTCTGCTGCGTGATCCCGTTCCAGGTGAATTCCCGCTGCGAGTACCACTTGTAGTACAGCGGGAACTCGCGGATCACCGCGCCGGCGAGCATCGCGGCGTCGCGCGCAGTCATGTAGTGCTCCGGATCGGGCATGCCGGCGGCATTCGTGTAGTGCGTGCCCGTCATGCCGAGCTGCTTGGCGTAGGCGTTCATCATCTGCACGAACGTGGGCTCGGTGCCCGCGACGTGCTCGGCGAGCGCGACCGTCGCGTCGTTGCCCGACTGCACGATCATGCCCTGGATCAGGTTCTCGACCGTCACCTGCTTGCCGACCTCGACGAACATCTTGGAGCCTTCCATCTTCCAGGCGTGTTCGCTGATGGTGACGTTGTCGGTGAGCTTGATGCGGCCTTCCTTGAGCGCCTTGAAGACGGCGTAGGCCGTCATCAGCTTGGTGAGGCTCGCGGGCTCCTGCCGGGAATCCGGGTCGAGCGCGGCCAGCACGCGTCCGCTGCCCTGGTCGACGACGATGAAGCTGCGGGCCGTGATCTGCGGCGGCGGAGGAATCGCCGTGGCGGGAGCAGCGGGCCCGGCGGCGACCGGGGCAGCCGCCTGCGGGGCCGGCGCTTCTTTCTTCGAGCAACCCGCGGTTGCGAGGCCGAGCAGGGCCAGCAAGGCCGGGAACCAGAGGCATTGAGGTCTCGTCATGAAAGGTTTACTTCGCGTCAGGAGTGGACAAGGGACGGCGCGCTCGGTCATTCGGCGAACGAAACGTCGTCGTCCGGCGGCCGTGAGCGGGCGCGAGCGACTTTGATCGATTCGGCGAGGTCGTTCACCGCGCTGGCGTACAGCAGGCTGCGGTTGTAGCGGGTGATGGCGTAGAAATTGGTGAAGCCGACACGATACTCGCTGCCGAACGGGCGGCTCAGCGCAATCAGCATCGCCGGCGAGTCTGGCGGCAGGTCGGCCTCGAAGTGCACGCCGCGCCGGCGCAGCGAACCGACGGTCTCGGCAAGCGACGGCTTCGAGGTGTCCAATCCGGCGAGGTCCGCACCGGACACGTCGGCGGCGGCCATCACGGGCTCACCGGGCTTCCAGCCGTGCTCCTTGAGGTAGTTGGCGACGCTCGATACCACGTCCGACCAGTCGTTCCACAGATCGCGGTGGCCGTCGTCGTCGCCGTCGACGGCGTAGCTGCGAAAGCTCGACGGCATGAACTGCGGAATCCCCATGGCCCCGGCGTACGAGCCGAGCGGCGTGAGCGGATCGAGCGCTTCCTCGCGCGTCATCAGCAGGAACTGCTCGAGTTCGCCGCGGAAGAACGCTGCCCGGGCCGCATAGTCGAAGGCGAGCGTCGCAAGCGCGTCGAGTACACGGTTTCGGCCCGTGACCTCGCCGTAGAACGTCTCCACGCCGACGATGCCGAGTATGTATTCGGCGGGGACGCCGCTCGCGGCGGCCTTCTCGAGCGCAGCCTCGTGATCGCGATAGGTCTCGACGCCTCGATTGACGCGGCGCTCGGTGATGAAACGCTCGCGATACTCCTGCCAGGACAAGGCCTTCTCCGCCGGGCGCGTCATCGCGTCGAGCACGGACTGGCGCGATTCCGCCTTTCCGAGCAGGTCGCGCAGCGAGTCGGCGTCGAAGCCGTGCTTGCTCGACATGTCGGCGACGAATGCGGCGACGTCCTCGCGCCCGGCGTCCAACGCGTGCGCGTATCCGGGCGCGAACGCCGCGAGGGCGGGCGCGAGGCACGCGACGGACCATGGGCCGTGCGCGCGGTTCGTGCGGGGGCGCGTCCGTGTCACGTGGAGACCAGCTTGCGGCGGGAGTGTACGGACATGAGGATACCGAAGCCGGCCATGAGGGTCACCAGCGACGTGCCGCCGTAACTGACGAGCGGCAGCGGCACGCCGACCACCGGCAGCAGGCCCGCGACCATGCCGCTGTTGACGAATACGTACACCGCGAAAGTCAGCGTGAGGCTGCCGGCGATCAGCCGGGAGAAGGTGTCCTGCGCCTGCGAGGCGATGTAGAGCCCGCGCGCGATCACCATCATGTAGAGCGACATCAGCACCAGGCAGCCGACGAGGCCCCATTCCTCGCCGATCACCGCGAAGATGAAGTCGGTGGAGCGCTCCGGCAGGAACTCGAGCTGCGCCTGGCTGCCGTTCATGTAGCCCTTGCCGAACAGCCCCCCGGAGCCGATCGCGATCTGCGACTGGATCGTGTGATAGCCGGCGCCGAGCGGGTCCGTCTCCGGATTGAGGAACGTCAGCACGCGCTGGCGCTGGTAGTCGTGCAGGAAATGCCAGGCGACCGGCACGGCCGCAACGGCGAGCGTGCCGAGCCCGACGATGTAGCGTGCCTGCAAGCCGGCCAGCAGGATCACCAACGCGCCGCCCGCCGTCACCAGCAAGGCGGTGCCGAGGTCCGGCTGCTTGGCGATCAGCAGGGCCGGGACGATCACGCCGAGCCCCACGACGGCGATGGTCCGGAAGTCGGGCGGCAGCGGACGATCGTGCAGGTACCACGCGCAGGCGAGCGGCACCGCGATCTTCATGATCTCGGACGGCTGGAAGCGGACGACGCCGAGGTCGAGCCAGCGCTGCGCGCCCATGGCCGTGTCGCCGACGAGGGCCACGGCGACGAGCAGCAGGATCCCGACCCCATAGAGGAACGGCGCCGCGACGCGCATCACGCGCGGCGGGATCTGCGCGATCGCCGTCATCACGCCGAGCCCGAGGCCGACACGCGCGGCCTGCCCGAAGAAGATGCCCAGGTTCTCGCCGGCGGCGCTGAACAGCACCACCAGCCCCGCCGTGCAGACCGCGACCAGCATCAGCAGCAACGGGTTGTCGATGTGCAGCGCCTCGAGCACGCGGCCGGTCAACGTGAACGTGCGCTGCGTGCGGCTCGCATAGCCCGGGCCGGCAATCTCGGTCTTCATTCCTCGGCGCCTCCAGCGGGGGGTGTGACGCGGCGTGGCGGCCGGCACGACTTCCGGCGGCAGCAGGTACGCGTCGAGCACCTTGCGCGCGATGAGCCCGGCCGCCGAGCCGTGCTTGCCGTTCTCGAGCAGGACGGCGACCGCAATTTTCGGCGCCTCGGCGGGTGCGAAGGCCATGAATAGTCCGTGGTCGCGCAGCCGTTCCTCGACTTCGGACTCCTTGTACTTCTCGTTCTGCCCGATGCTGAAGACCTGCGCGGTGCCGGTCTTGCCCGCAATCTTGTACGGCGCGCCGGCTTGCGTCGCGTGCGCGGTGCCGCCGGGTTCGTTGGTTACACCGACCATGCCGCCGATGATCACGTCCCAGGCCTTGGGGTCCCTGAGCTTGACCGGCGGCAACGGGCGTGGGGGCAGATCGGCGACCTTGCCGGTCAGCGGATCGCGCATGCCCTTGACGAGTCGCGGCTCGAAGCGCTGGCCGCGGCTCGCGATCGTGGCCGCGGCGCTCGCGAGCTGCAGGGGCGTGACGAGCATGTAGCCCTGGCCGATGCCCGCGATCACCGTCTCGCCCGGGAACCAGACCTGCAGGCTCTTGTTCTTGAACGTCTTCTTCTTCCACTGCGGCGAGGGCACGAGCCCGGTGCGTTCGCCGAGGATGTCGATGCCCGTCTTCTGGCCGAGCCCGAGCTCGGTCAGGAAGTCGTGCAGGCGGTCGATGCCGAGCTGGTTCGCAACGCCGTAGAAATAGGTGTCGCAGGACTGGACGATGGCGGTGTGCATGTTGACGGTGCCGTGGCCGCCCTTCTTCCAGTCGCGGTACCGGTGGCTGGACCCCGGGAACTGCCAGTAGCCCCGACAGTAGTGCGTGGTCTCGGGGGCCATGACGCCGTACTGCAGCGCCGCGAGCGCCATGAGCGGCTTGATCGTCGAGCCCGGCGGGTACACGCCTCGCAGCGCGCGGTCGTAGAGCGGAGTGTCGATGTCCTCCGCCAGCGCGCGGTATTCCGGCACGGTCAGGCCGCGCGCGAAGCCGTTCGGGTCGAAGGTCGGCGTGCTCACGAACGCGATCACGTCGCCGTTCGAGGGATCGATCGCCACCACGGCCGCTCGGTGCCCGACCAGCGCCTCCTCCGCGGCCTTCTGTACGCGCGCGTCGATCGTCAGGTAGAGATCCTTGCCCGCGGTCGGCTCCTTGCGCTCGAGGTCCTGCTGCCGGACGCCGACGCGCTCGACGCGCCGCCCCTGCGCGTTGACCAGCAGCTGCTGGTAGCCCGTGGTGCCGTGCAGATCGTCCTCGTAGCTGCGCTCGATGCCGTTCTTGCCGATCAGCGTCGTGCCGGCGTAGTTCGCGACGTCGATGCGCGCCTCGTCCTGCTCGCTGATCGCGGAGACGTACCCGAGGGCGTGCACGGCTTCGCCGAGATTCGGGTAGTACCGCGTGAGGCGCGGCCGCACTTCGATGCCCTGCAGGTCCTGCCGGTTGACGGCGAAGCGAGCCAGTTCTTCCTCGCTGAGCTGCAGCTTGATCGGCACCTCGTCGAAGCTGCGCCGCGACATGATCATGCGCCTGGTGCGTTCGACGTCCTCGGTTGCGAGCAGACCGATCGTCACCAGCTTGTGCAGCGCCGCGTCGACGTCGGGCGTCTGCTCGCGGATCAGTTCGAGCTGGTAGGCCGGGCGGTTCAACGCGAGCGCCGTGCCGTTGCGATCGTAGATCAGCCCGCGCGGCGGCGGGATCGGGTCGATGCGGATGCGGTTGCCCTGCGACAGGTCGCTGAAGTAGTCGTGCCGGAACACCTGCAGGTAGACGAGTCGCGTGGTCAGCGCGCCGAGGCACAGCAAGATCACGATCGTCGACGCGATCACGCGCCGGCCGAACAGTCGCTGCTCGGCCCAGTGGTCCTTCAGACGTACGGAGCGTGGCATGGCCCTGACCGCGACCCCGCGTCAGCTGGACCGGCGGGTGAGGGAGTCGCCGGCCGCGACGATCAGCGGCCAGAGCAGCGCGCCGGAGAACACGGGCAGCCAGCGGTTCCAGCCGGTATAGCCGTGCCCGATCAACCCGTCGGTCCAGAAGATGATGAAGTGGTACAGCGCCAGCAGCAGCATCACCGTGGCAGCCTGGTGCAGGATCGGGAACATGCGCATCCGCAGCTGGAGGCGGTGCGTGAGGAACGCGACGACCAGGAAGCCGAGCGCGTGCTGCCCAAGCACCAGGCCGCGCAGCACGTCGAGGAACAGGCCGGACAGCCACGCGTACCCGAGGCCCGCGATGCGCGGGCTGGTGAGGATCCAGTAGATCACCGCGAGCAGCGCGAGGTCGGGTCGCACCGGGTCGAGCCAGTCGGGCAGCGGCACGATGGCGAGCACCAGGCCCGCGGCGACGCTGATCCAGTACAGCAACCGGCGCGTGAACATGCTCTGCCTCATCGGTTCGCCGTCCCGGTCTGCGGCGCAGGCGCAGGCCAGGGGTCGCGGGAGCAGGCGCATTCGTCGCGGCCGGCTTCTTGTCGGCAGGTTTCGCAGCCGGCGAGGGCGCGGCGGCCGGGATGGCGGGCTTGCCGGATGCGAATACCGGCGGTTTGAACCAGACCAGCAGCACTTCGCGGTCGCGATCGAGCTTGGCGGTGGGCCGCGCTTCGACCAGCGCGAACGTCGCGGAGGCGGCGCGCTTCACTTTCGTGACCTGCGCCACCGGGTAACCGGGCGGGAAGACCCCGCCCATGCCGGTCGAGATCAACAGGTCGCCTTCCTTCAGGTCGCTTTCGACGGTGACGAACGGCAGCGACAGCTTGCTCGAATCACCGAGGCCCACCGCGATGGTGCGCACGCCGCTGCGGTTCGACTGCACGGGAATCGCGTGCTCGGCGTCGCTGATCAGGATGACTTCGGACGTGCCGGCGTTGACCTTCGTGACCTGGCCGAAGATGCCGTCGCCGTCGAGCACGGCCTGCCCCTTGAAGACACCGTCCACGGCGCCCTTGTCGAGCAGCACGCGCTGGCGGAACGGGTCGAGGTCGACATTGAGGATCGACGAGACGAGCACGCGCTCGGCCACGCCCTGCGTCTTCTCCCGCATGTCGCGCAGCCTGCGGTTTTCGTCCTCGAGCACGGCGAAACGCTGCAACTGCAGGTTCGCGAGGCGCAGGCGGGCCGTGAGCTCCAGATTTTCCTGGCGCAACCGGCCGCGGTCGGCGACCGATCCGCTCAACCAGTCCCAGAAGCGGAAGGGCAGGTCGACGCCGACCTGCACCGGGTAGGCCGCCGCCGTCAGCCACGCGCGGATCCTGCCGATCTGGTCGTAGCGCTGGTCGGCGACCATCAGCGCGATCGACGCGATCGCGAGCGTGATGAACGTCGCGCCGAGCGGCGGACCGCGGCCGATGATGGGGCGTGAGTCGTGCGTCAGTTCGACCACGGCCGGATGTGGAGGGCAGTGCCCGTGCTCAATCCAGGCCGAAGAGGCCCGGACCGTGCTCGTCGATCAGCTCCAGCATCTTGCCGCCGCCGCGCGCGACGCAGGTGAGCGGGTCCTCCGCGACCACCACGGGCAGGCCCGTCTCCTCCATCAGCAGCTTGTCGATGTCGCGCAGCAGCGCGCCGCCGCCGGTGAGGACGATGCCTCGCTCGGCGACGTCGGAGCCCAGCTCCGGCGGAGTCTGCTCGAGCGCCGCCTTCACGGCGCCGACGATGCCCTGCAGCGGTTCCTGCAGCGCCTCGAGGATTTCGTTGGAGTTCAGCGTGAAGCTGCGCGGCACGCCCTCGGAGAGGTTGCGGCCCTTGACCGAGATTTCCTTGACCTGCTGACCCGGGTAGGCCGAGCCGATCTCGATCTTGATGCGCTCGGCCGTCGCTTCGCCGATCAGGATGCCGTAGTTGCGACGCACGTAGTTGATGATGGCTTCGTCGAAGCGGTCGCCGCCGATGCGGACCGACGCGGCGTAGACGATGCCGTTCAACGAGATCACCGCCACTTCGGAGGTGCCGCCGCCGATGTCGAGCACCATCGAGCCGCGCGCCTCGTGCACCGGCATGCCGGCGCCGACCGCCGCGGCCATCGGTTCCTCGATCAGGCGCACCCAGCGGGCGCCGGCGCCTTCGGCCGACTCCTGGATCGCGCGACGTTCGACCTGCGTCGAACCGTAAGGCACGCAGACCAGCACGCGGGGGCTCGGCCGCACCATGCGGTTGCCGTGCACCTTGTCGATGAAGTACTGCAGCATCTTCTCGGTGACGGTGAAGTCGGCGATCACTCCGTCCTTCATCGGACGAATGGCCGTGATGTTGCCCGGCGTGCGGCCGAGCATGTTCTTGGCTTCGGTGCCGACCGCCTCGATCTTCTTGCCGCCGCGGGACGGCTCCTCGCGGATGGCGACGACGGACGGCTCATTGAGGACGATGCCCTTGCCGCGCACGTAGATCAGCGTGTTGGCGGTGCCAAGGTCGATCGAGAGGTCGTTGGAGAAGTAACCCCGGAATTTCTTGAACATTTAAAAAATGCGTGCAGGAGTGATGATGCGCAGGGTCGCGCTGAGGACCGGCAATTTAACCATTGTAAGGACTTTCGGCAAGGCGACGTGTATGATTTGTGACGGGTTTTTCCTGCCCAATCGAGCTTCCTGCATGAGTCTGACTCGCTCCCAGGTCGAGGGGATTGCGCACCTCGCCCGCCTCGAGATCACCGAGGCGCAAATGCCCGTCTACGTCGACAGCCTGTCGAAGATCATCGACTTCGTCGAGCAACTGGCGGCGGCCGAGACCGCGGGCGTCGAGCCGATGGCCCACCCCCTCGCCGGCCAGGTCCAGCGCCTGCGTCCCGATGCGGTCACCGGAAATCGACCGACGCGAGAAATACCAGCAAAACGCCCCGGGCGTCGCCGCTGGCCTTTACCTCGTGCCCAAAGTCATCGAATAGCCGGTTCCCGCTGATGTCGCTGCACACCCTGACCGTCGCCGAACTCGCGGCCGGCCTGCAGGCCCGCCGGTTTTCCAGCCTGGACCTGACGCTGCACTTCCTCGGCCGCATCGAGCGGCTGGCGCCGGAACTGAACGCTTTCGTCACGATCACCGCCGATCGCGCGCTGGCCGACGCCCGCGCGGCCGACGAGATGCTCGTCCGGGGCGTGGGCGGCCCGCTCACCGGCGTGCCGATCGTGCACAAGGACATCTTCTGCACCGACGGCATCCTGACCACCTGCGGGTCGAAGATGCTGGCGAATTTCGTCGCGCCCTATGACGCCACGGTCGTCGAGCGCTGGCGGGCGGCGGGCACGGTGCTGCTCGGCAAGACCAACATGGACGAGTTCGCGATGGGTTCGTCCAACGAGACGAGCTACTACGGCCCGGTCAAGAACCCCTGGGACCACAAGCGGGTTCCCGGCGGCTCGTCGGGCGGCTCGGCCGCGGCCGTGGCGGCTTGCCTCGCGCCCGCCGCGAGCGGCACCGACACCGGCGGCTCGATCCGCCAGCCGGCCTCGCTGACCAACCTGACCGGCATCAAGCCGACCTACGGCCGGGTCTCGCGGTACGGGATGATCGCGTTCGCATCGAGCCTCGACCAGGCCGGCACACTGACCCATTCGGCCGAGGATGCGGCGCTATTGCTGCAGATCATGGCCGGTCACGACCCGAGGGATTCGACCTGCGTCGACACGCCGGTGCCGGATTATGTCGGCGAGCTGACAACGCCGCTCAAGGGGCTGCGCGTCGGCCTGCTGTGCGAATTCTTCGAAAAGGGCCTCGATCCGGCCGTCGAAAAGTGCGTCCGCGCCGCGATCGACGTGCTGAAGCAGGAAGGGGCGATCGTCAAGGACGTGAGCCTGCCGAGCCTGCCGCTCTCGGTGCCGACGTACTACGTGGTGGCGCCGGCGGAATGCTCGTCGAACCTCTCGCGCTTCGACGGCGTGCGCTTCGGCCACCGTTGCGACGACCCGCGCGACCTGCTCGATCTCTACAAGCGATCGCGCGGCGAGGGTTTCGGCGCCGAGGTGAAGCGTCGCATCATGACTGGCACCTACGTGCTCTCGGCCGGCTACTACGACGCGTATTACGTCAAGGCGCAGCAGGTCCGGGCACTGATCGCCGCGGATTTCGCGCACGCGTTCGGCGAGGTGGACGTGGTGCTCGGGCCGACCGCGCCGACGGCGGCGTTCAAGATCGGCGCCAAGACCAGCGACCCGATCGCGATGTACCTCAACGACATCTACTCGATCGCCGCCAACCTCGCGGGCCTGCCGGCGATCTCGATTCCCTGCGGCTTCGTCCGCGAGGGCGACAGCGAGTTGCCCGTCGGGTTGCAGCTCGTCGGCCCGCATTTCGGCGAGTCGCGGTTGCTGTCCGTCTCGCACCAGTACCAGCGGCTGACCGAGTGGCACGCGGCGTGCCGCCAGGCTACGAGTGATCGGCTATCAGGCCATAGGCATGGCAGCGCTATAGGTCGGATGCATAGCGCGCTGCGCCGTTCCTGATCCTGCCTATCGCCTATCGCCTATCGCCATTCGCCTATAGCCCACAGCCTATAGCCTATAGCCTATAGCCTCTCATCACTCCTATAGCCTCTCAACACTATGGAATGGGAAACCGTCATCGGGCTGGAGATCCACGCCCAGCTCGCCACGAAGAGCAAGATCTTTTCGGGTTCCGCCACCGCGTACGGCGCCGAGCCCAACACGCAGGCCAACCTCGTCGACCTCGGGTATCCGGGCGTGCTGCCGGTGCTGAACGGCGAAGCGGTGCGCATGGCCGTCAAGTTCGGGCTCGCGACCGGCTCGAAGATCTCGCGGCGATCGATTTTCGCGCGCAAGAACTACTTCTACCCGGACCTGCCGAAGGGCTACCAGATCAGCCAGTACGAGCGCCCGGTGGTCGAACGACGGCTCGCTCGACATCGTGCTCGAAGACGGCACGCGCAAGACCATCGGCATCACTCGCGCGCACCTCGAGGAGGACGCGGGCAAGTCGCTGCACGAAGATTTCCACGGCTTGTCGGGCATCGACCTGAATCGCGCCGGCACGCCGCTGCTCGAGATCGTGTCGGAGCCCGACATGCGTTCGGCGAGGGAAGCCATCGCGTACCTGAAGAAGATCCACACGCTGGTGCAGTACCTCGAGATCTGCGACGGCAACATGCAGGAAGGCTCGTTCCGTTGCGACGCCAACGTGTCCGTGCGGCCCAGGGGCCGTGCCGAGTTCGGCACGCGTGCCGAGATCAAGAACGTCAACTCGTTCCGCTTCGTCGAGCGCGCGATCAACTACGAGGTCGAGCGCCAGATCGCGCTGATCGAGGGCGGCGGCAAGGTCGAAGCAGGAGACGCGGCTCTACGACCCGGACAAGGGCGAGACGCGCTCGATGCGCTCCAAGGAAGAGGCGAACGACTACCGCTACTTCCCGGACCCGGACCTGCTGCCGCTCGCGATCGACGACGAAGCGATCGAGACCGTCCGCAGGAGCCTGCCCGAACTGCCGGACGAAAAGGCTGCGCGTTTCATCCGCGAGCACGAACTGTCGGCGTACGACGCGGGCGTGCTCACCGGCAGCCGCGAAATGGCCGAGTTCTACGAGACCGTGGTGCGCAAGCTCGGCGGGCAGCCGAAGCTCGCCGCCAACTGGGTGATGGGCGAGCTCTCCGGCGCGCTCAACAAGGAGAACCTGGAGATCGGCCGCAGCCGCATCGATGCCGGCCGTCTCGCGGGCCTGCTCGCGCGCATCGTCGACAACACCATCTCCGGCAAGATCGCCAAGGAAGTGTTCGAGGCCATGTGGGCGGAAGGGGCCGACGGCCGACGCGGTCATCGAGGCGAAGGGCCTCAAGCAGATCACGGACACGTCCGCGATCGAGAAGGCGATCGACGAGGTGATGGCGACGAACCCGGGCCAGCTGGCCGAGTACCGCTCCGGCAAGGACAAGCTGTTCGGCTTCTTCGTCGGCCAGGTGATGAAGGCGACGGGCGGCAAGGCCAACCCGGCCCAGCTGAACGAGCTGCTGAAGCGCAAGCTGTCCGGCTGAGGGCTGCAACGATGACCGTGATCCGCGAAGACGACTTGATCCAGAGCGTCGCCGACGCGCTGCAGTTCATCTCGTACTACCACCCGCTCGACTACATCGAGCACCTCGGCCGCGCCTACGAGCGCGAGCAGAGCGCCGCCGCGAAGGACGCGATCGCGCAGATCCTCACCAACTCGCGGATGTGCGCCGAGGGCAAGCGGCCGATCTGCCAGGACACGGGCATCGTCAACCTGTTCCTCAAGGTGGGCATGGACGTGCGCTGGGATGCGAAGCGCAGCCTCGCCGACATGATCAACGAGGGCGTGCGCCGCGCGTACAACCATCCCGACAATCGTTTGCGCGCATCGGTCGTCGACGATCCGCTGTTCGCCCGCAAGAACACCCAGGACAACTCGCCCGCGGTGTTCCACGTCGAGCTGGTGCCCGGCGATGTGGTCGAGGTCACCGTGGCCGCGAAGGGCGGCGGCTCGGAGAACAAGTCGAAGTTCGTGATGCTGAATCCCAGCGATTCTGTCGTCGACTGGGTGCTGAAGACGGTGCCGACGATGGGCGCCGGCTGGTGCCCGCCCGGCATGCTCGGCATCGGCATCGGCGGCACGGCCGAAAAGGCCATGCTGATGGCGAAAGAAGCGCTGATGGATCCGATCGACATGCACGAGCTGCTGGAGCGCGGCCCGCGCGACCAGGCCGACGAGCTGCGCATCGAGCTGTACGAGAAGGTGAACGCGCTCGGCATCGGCGCGCAGGGGCTCGGCGGACTGACGACCGTGCTCGACGTGAAGATCCGCATGTACGCGACGCACGCGGCGTCGAAACCCGTGGCGATGATCCCGAACTGCGCGGCCACGCGGCACGCGCACTTCGTGCTCGACGGCAGCGGCCCCGCCGTGCTCGAACCGCCGCCGCTCGATGCGTGGCCCAAGGTGACGTGGACCGCGGGCAGCGGGTCGAAGCGGGTGAACCTCGACGCGTTGACGCGAGACGAGGTCAGGAGCTGGAAGCCGGGCGACACGCTGCTGCTGAACGGCAAGATGCTCACGGGCCGCGACGCTGCGCACAAGCGCATCGCCGACCTGTACGCGAGCGGGCAGGGCCTGCCGCCCGGCGTCGATTTCACGAACCGCGCCATCTACTACGTCGGCCCCGTCGACCCGGTGCGCGACGAGGTCGTCGGTCCCGCGGGCCCGACCACGGCGACCCGCATGGACAAGTTCACCGACATGATGCTCGAGAAGACCGGGCTGCTCGTCATGATCGGCAAGTCCGAGCGCGGGCCGGTCGCGATCGAGTCGATCCGCAAGCACCAGGCGGCGTACCTGATGGCCGTCGGCGGTGCCGCGTACCTCGTTTCGAAGGCGATCCGCGCCGCGCGCGTCGTCGCCTTCGCGGACCTCGGCATGGAGGCGATCTACGAGTTCGACGTCAAGGACATGCCGGTGACGGTGGCGGTGGATGCGAGCGGCACGTCGGTGCACGACACGGCGCCCGCCGAATGGTCGGAGAGGATCCGCGCGTTCAAGATCCCCGTGCGGGTCGCCTGAGCGAATGTCTTCGGTCGACACGCTCCGTCGCTTTGTTTTCGAGCGGTACCCGTTCCGCGGGCAGCTCGTGCACCTCGGCCCGGCCTGGAAGGCCATGATGGAGCACCACGACTATCCGCCGCAGGTGCGCGACACGCTGGGCGAGGCCGTTGCGGCCGCGGCGCTGCTGTCGTCCACGCTGAAATTCTCCGGCCTGCTGTCGCTGCAGTTGCGCGGCGAAGGCCCGATGCACCTGATGTCGGTCGAATGCACCGACGGGCTCGCGATGCGCGCGGTCGCGCGGTTCCGCGACTCGCCGGACACCCGCGACCTGCGCGTGCTCTCCGGCAACGGCACGCTGACGGTGACCGTCGAGAGCGACAATGCGTCGAACCGCTACCAGGGCATCGTGCCGCTGGCCGGCGCCTCGATCAGCGATTGCCTGCGCGAGTACTTCGAGAGTTCCGAGCAGCTGCCGACCCGGCTGTGGCTGCGCGCGGATGCGGACGGCGTCAGCGGTCTGTTGCTGCAGCGACTGCCGATGCAGGTGAAGCCGTCGACGGTGCTCGAATCGGGCGCCGGCGCGATTGCCGACGACGACGTCGAAGACGCGTGGCATCGGGTGCAGCTCGTCGCCAGCACGGTCACCGGTGCAGAACTCGGCGAGCTGCCCGACCGCGACCTGCTGAGGCGCCTGTTCGCCGAGGACGACGTGCGGATGTTCGAAGGCGCGCCGGTGTACTTCCGTTGCCGCTGCTCGCGCGAACGCGTGGAGAACATGCTGCGCTCGCTCGGTCGCGCGGAAGTCGATTCCGTGATCGCCGAGTTCGGCCAGGTCGAGGTGCGCTGCGAGTTCTGCAGCCGCGCGTACCGGCTCGACGCGGTGGATTGCCTGCGACTATTCGCGACGGGCAGCGCGGTCGTGCCGCCGCACAAGGGTGTGCATTGACCGGCGGAGTCCTGTCGAGGATCCAGGGTCCGGCGGTCCGAGACCTTTCAACGCAGGGTCTGATGCAGCTCGCGCGTAAGGGTCGTCACGGCTTCCTCGAACGCCGGCTGCGACTTCGCAAAGTAACGGAGGTGCGGCGCCGCGTACTGCGCGATCAACAGGCCCCGCGGCAGCGCGGTGCCCAGCACAACCTGTTCCAGGCGGAAATGTCCCATCGACTCGGGCGCCATGTAAGTGAAATGGATTCGAAACGCCGGCTTGCCTGCGAGCGTCGCTTCCGTGGACGTCTCGAGGATCGTCAGGTCCGTCAGTTGTTGCGCTCGTAGTTCGTCCACGCATTGTTCGGCGAGACGCGCCGGGCTCGATGTCGGCGTCGACTTCTGCCGGGTAATCGGAAACGCGCGCACGTGGACGAGCAATTCGACCGACAACTGGTTCAACGGGATGTCATTGCGGCTGGCTGCGACGGCAACTTTCGCGCTGGTCACGTTCCACGCCGTGGGCAGCTTGAGCGAGAACTCGCCTTCGATGGGCGACGCGCGATGCCTGGGCTCGAAGCTCACCTGGGCCGGCGGTGTGCTTGCCGTGGCATGGCCGCTCGGCGGGGCATCGGGAAAGGCGTCCACCAGTTTCTGCACCACCTTGCGTGTCGACTCTGCGTCGAGCAGGTTCCAGCTGTGCATGCCGACGATTGCGTAGCCTTCCTGCACGTTGAACCAGGTCAGCTCACCAGTGCGCAGGTCGACGAGATAGATGACCGCGTGGTTTCCGAGGGCCGCCGGAACGGGACCTGCCCCCGGAGCCAGGGCGGGCCAGAAGACGAAGACCAGGGCGGCCGAGACGGCCGATTGCACGGCCAGTTGTGTCTTCGTGTACTCCACCTGGGTGCCGACCACTCCGATCGCAAGGTCGGCTCCGGTACGATCCCGCAGGAATTGCAGTGCCGGGCCCAGCGTGCGGTCGTCTGCGGAGGCCGGGTCGTCGGCCTTCCAGACCGGTTTCTCGACGCCGCGGTGGGCCGCGGCGAGTTCGGCCACCGCCATGAACTCGTCAATCACGGCACGCTCGTCCGGCGTGATCGGCGGCATCTCCACGGCGCGGAATTTTTCGGACTGCCGGACGATCTCGTCCACCGCCGCCTCGAGGTTCGTGCGCGCCGTTGCGGACCAGTGCTCGGAATACCTCAGGGCGAACCCGGGCTTCAAGAGCCGCGCCTGTACCGGCAACATCACGACCGCCTGCCTTCCGGCAGTCGGCGCTGCGGTCGATTCTGTCTCCGCGGCACCGGCTGCGAATGCCCCGAGGAGTGCCAGCAGCGCAAGGCCGCGCAACAGCATCCGGTTTGTCGTGCCCATGGTGTCGTGTTGATGTGCTTGCCGAGGCGCTAGTTATGGTACGGAGCCAACGCGACCGTGCCTGCCGAAGCCTCGAACGCGGGCAGCGCCTGGGCAAAGTAATGCAGCTGCGGAGCAGTCAGTTCCGCGAGCAGCAAGCCATGCGGAACCGCCGTGCCGATGACCACCTGCTCCATCCGAACCTTGCTCGCCCCGAGGGGTAGCCGATACGAGTACCGTATGCGGAATGCGGGCAGGCCTGCCAGCTGGGCCCCGGTCGAGGTTTCGCTGACGTGCAGATCCTCCATGTTCTGCGCCTGAAGTTCCGCAACGTATTGCGCCGACAGTTGCTCCGGTGTCGACTTGCGTGATGACTTCTGTTTTGTCTTTGGGAATGCGTCGACGTGCGAGCGCAGCGCGACGTGCAGCTGGTTGAGCAGGGCGCCGTTGTGACTTGCGGTGACCTCGTCTATGGATTGCTTCACCTTCCAGTCTGCAGGCGGATTGAAGGAAAACTCCCCAGTCAGTGCTGACATCGATCCGCGCGAAAGGCCGTTCCATGCCGGCGTCGTCGACTTCGACATGTGCCGCAACAGCGACGAGTCCGGGTAAGGCTCCAGGACCTTCCGTACCACCTCTTGAGTCGAATCCGCTTCCCGGAGGTCCCAGTAGTCGAGACCGGCCACCTCGTAGCCCGAGTATCGGTTCAACCACACCAGTTCGCCGTTTCGCAGGTCCACGACGAATGACGCAATGTAACTCGTGGTAACCGGTGGCAGCAGCGGCCACGGCAAGATTGCAAACGCCGACGCTGCCGTCATTGCCGCGCCCACCGTAGCCACGACCTTCTTCTGTTCAACCTGGCAGGCCATCGTGCCGATCGCATAGTCGGCTCCCGTGCGATCGCGCAGGAACGCGAGCGACGGCCCGAGTGTCCGGTCGGTGGCAGCGGACGGACTCCCGGCAAGCCACGATGTCGAGCGCCCACCGCCGTAGGCGCTCAGCAGTTCCGCGATCCCGGTGACATCATCGATTGCCGCGCGTTCCTCCGGCGTGACGTTCGGCAGCTCGATGGCGCGGAAGTGCATCGACTGGTCGATGGCGTCCCGCATCGCCGTTGCGAGATTCGTGCTCGCCGTGGCCGTCCATTCAGCGGAGGGTGTGCCGCTGAGGAATCCGGCCTTGTAGACGGCTGCCTGCGGCGGCAACACGACGACCGAAATCTTTCCGGCCGGCGGCATGGCGGACTCACTTGCGGCGTACGCCTCGTCGGAGCCGATCACCACAATCAAGGCGAGGCAAACAGCGATCGTTCCTCGCGCGTGTCATCGTGGAACCCGCCCTGTGGACACGCACGTCAACGCAAATTCCTGTGCGGCTTCAGCACGATCGTCTTGGTCGTCCTGCCCATGGCTCCGGCGATTCAGATGGTCTGTTTGGACCACGAGTATCGTTGAACCGGTGCCCGACGGGAAGGTCGAAGAAGGGTTCAGTCGGCCCGGCCTACGACGTTCTCGAGGGCTGGCCGACCGATCTCAGGGGGCCGGGACCATGCCGCTCAGCGTGTCGCGCCAATGTCGCTTGCCGGCGAGCGCGCGCTCGTACTCCGGCCGACTCAGGATGTTCTCGTCGAGCGGCATGTCCACCTGGCAGTAGTGGCGGAAGAATTCCTCCGTCGCCTCGCGCGACGCGAGCACGTGGTCGCGGATGTAGTTGATGTCGATGTTCATGCAGATCGCGCCGACGATGCCGTATGGCTCGCGCAGGATCGGCACGGTGGTGCACTTGAAGCGCCGTGCGCCGATCTCGAGCCCGTAATTGAGCTTGTCCTGGTTGAGGTGCCGGCGGCGCTTGAGGTCGATGACGAGCTGGGTCGTGCCCATGCCTTCGGCCCGGCCAGTGACCTCGCCGCCGGCGATGGTCGTGATGGAGCGTGACGGATTGACGAGATCGTGCAGCAGGATCTCGATCCCCATCTCCTTGAACGTCGCGCCGAACAACCTGACGATGCGCCGGTAGTTCTCGAGGTACTCGCTGCTGTCGGCCATCACCTGCTGGCCGCGGTAGCGCGCATAGAGTGCCTCGTACTGCTTGAGCGGCTCCGGGCCGAGCTGGTAGCGCGCGCCGTTCTGCTCGCCGATCACGATCATCTGACCGGCCGCATTGGCGTCCGCGTGTTTCAGCAGGTGCGTCACGCCACGCTCGAACTGCTCGAGGCTGAAATGCGGGAAGCCGTCCGCGTCCGCGACGAACGGGTAGAAGTCGTACTGCTCGAGGTTGCGGCCCTGCAGTTGCCGGCGGATGCGCCAGCGACCGATCAGGTAGCCGCCGACGAACACCAGCAGCGACACGACCAGGTTGGTCCCGACGTCCTGTACCCAGGACGCTAGCGTGGCATCAGGCATGTCTTCCCCACGGCCTCGTGACGGACGCCCAATCCTAGACGGGTTTCCGGGTCAAAGTGGGTCCCGGGGACCGCCATTTCCGACCGTGTGGCTCAATCTGATCAATCGTTGTGGACAAGACATAAAAACATCTTTATGTTCGCATGTCATGACCGAAGCATTCGACAGCCTGGTCCGAAGCCTGCGGGCGGTGGCCGAACCCACGCGGCTGCGGGTGTTGGCCGTCCTTGCTCGCGGGGAGTTCTCCGTGACGGAGCTGACTCAGATCCTCGGCCAGAGCCAGCCGCGGGTGTCGAGGCACCTCAAGTTGCTCGACGACAGCGGCCTGCTCGAGCGCTTCCGGGAGCAGCACTGGATCTACTACCGCGTCCCGGCCGACACGCCCGGCGGAAGGTTCGCGCGCGATCTCGTCGCGCGACTCGATCCGGCGGACCCGGTGGTGGCGTCGGACATGCAGCGGGTGTCGCTGTTGCTCGACGAGCGCGCCAGGCGACCGGTCGTTCGCGCCGATGTGCCGCGCGGCGCCGAGCGGGCGCACGAGGATTTCGTGCTCGAGATCGCGGCCGAGTTGGGCGGGAGCCGTCACGAAGCGCTGCTGTATTTCGGTGTGGCGCCGGCTGAGGCCATCACCGCATTCGGATCGCGCGCTCGACGCATCGTCGGCATGAATCCGTCGCGCCTCGAGGTGCAGCGCGCCCGCGCGGCGCTGCATTCGCGCGGGTTGACCCACTGCGTGATGCAGCGGGGCGACCTGAAGGCCTTGCCGCAGGCGTCGGCGAGTTTCGATGTCGTCGTGCTCGATTGCGTGCTGTCCGGCGAGGCGCGGCCCGCCGACGCGTTGCGCGAAGCGGCGAGAGTGTTGAAGGCGCCGGGCAGGCTGGTGCTGGTGGAGGACTACGACGCGCTCGAGCGCCGCGCCACGGCCAGCCATCCGCTCGCATTGATGCGCGAGTGGATTGCGGAGAGCGGCCTGGCGTGCAATCGGCTGCGGCCGGTGGACGTTGCCGGCGCCAACCTGCTGCTGGCAGTGGCGACGACCGACCGCACGGCGGCCGCGGCGTGAATCACACGGCAGGAATCGGGGAGGAGTCGGCGATGCGACCGGTGGAAGTCTCGTTCGAGTTTTTCCCGCCCAACGACCCGGAGATGGAAAAGACGCTCTGGGCGTCGCTGGAGCGGCTCGCACCGCTCGCGCCGCGCTTCGTCTCGGTGACCTACGGCGCGGACGGCTCGACGCGCGAACGCACGCACAAGACCGTCGCCCGCATCCTGAACGAGACACCGCTGACCCCGGCGCCGCACCTGACCTGCGTCGGCGCGCCGCGCGGCGAGATCCTCGACATCGCGCGCGGATACTGGGACGCCGGCGTGCGTCACATCGTCGCATTGCGTGGCGACGCGCCCGGCGGCCAGCCGGGTTACCGGCCGCATCCGGACGGGTTTGCGTATGCGGTCGACCTCGTCAAGGGCCTGACGTCGGTCGGCGACTTCGACGTCTCGGTGGCGGCCTATCCCGAGATGCACCCGGAGGCGCCGAGCGCGCAGTTCGACCTCGACAACCTGCGCGCCAAGATCGACGCGGGCGCCAACCGTGCGATCACGCAGTTCTTCTTCGATACGGACATCTTCCTGCGTTTCCGCGACCAGTGCGCCGCGGCCGGCATCCGCGCCGAGATCGTGCCGGGCATCCTGCCGATCACGCGGTTTCCGCACATGCTGAAGTTCGCGAGCCGCTGTGGCACGAGCGTGCCGGACTGGCTGGTGCAGCGCTTCGACGGTCTCGACGACGATCCGGAGACACGGCGGATGATCGCGGCCAATTTCGCGATCGAGCAGGTGCGCCGCCTGCAGGAGCACGGCGTGCATGAATTCCATTTCTACACGCTCAACCGCGCGGAACTCACCTATTCGATCTGCCACGCCCTCGGCGTCCGCGCGCCGACGGCCCGCGCGGCGGCGGGAGCCTGACCCGTGCTGCGACACGAACGCATCCGGGAGTTCCGCCGGCTGCTCGACGAGCGCATCCTCGTCCTCGACGGCGCGATGGGCACCGTCATCCAGTCCTACCGGCTCGGCGAGCAGGACTATCGCGGCGAGCGCTTCCACGACTGGCCGAGGGACCTCAAGGGCAACAACGACCTGCTGGTGCTGACGCGGCCCGAGCTGATCGGCGAGATCCATCGCCGCTACCTGGAGGCGGGCGCGGACATCGTCGAGACCAATACGTTCAACTCCAACGCCACTTCGCAGGCCGACTACGGCACCGAAGCGCTGGTGCGCGAACTGAACCTGGCGGCGGCGCAGATCGCGCGGCGTGCTGCGGACGAGACCGCAGCGCGCACCGGCCGGCCGCGATTCGTCGCCGGCGCGCTCGGCCCGACGAATCGCACGGCCTCGCTGTCCCCGCAGGTCAACGATCCGGGTTTCCGCAACATCACGTTCGACCAACTGGTGGCGACCTACGCCGAGGCCACGCGCGCGCTGGTCGAAGGCGGCGTCGACCTGATCCTGGTCGAGACGATCTTCGACACGCTCAATGCCAAGGCCGCGCTTTTCGCGGTGCGACGGGTGCTGGACGAGATGGGCGTGGAGTTGCCGATCATGATCTCCGGCACCATCACCGATGCGTCCGGCCGCACGCTCTCGGGGCAGACGGTCGAGGCCTTCTGGAACTCGGTGCGCCATGCGCGACCGACGGTGATCGGTCTCAACTGCGCGCTCGGTGCGAAGCAGTTGCGGCCGTACGTCGAGGAACTCTCCCGGATCGCCGATGCCTACGTCTGCGCGTACCCGAACGCCGGACTGCCGAACGCCTTCGGCGAGTACGACGAGACCGCCTGCGAGACGGCCGACCTCGTGAAGGAATTCGCGACCAGCGGCTTCGTCAACATCGTCGGGGGCTGCTGCGGCACCACGCCCGAGCACATCGCGCACATCGCGGAGTCGGTTGCCACGCTGCCGCCGCGCCGCCCGCCGGCGCTCGAGACGCGTTGCCGGCTGAGCGGCCTCGAGCCGCTGAATCTCGGCCCGGACAGCCTGTTCGTCAACGTGGGCGAACGCACCAACGTCACGGGGTCGGCCAAGTTCCGCCGGCTGATCGAAGCCGACGATTACGCAGGCGCGCTCGAGATCGCGCGGCAGCAGGTCGCGAGCGGCGCCCAGGTCATCGACGTCAACATGGACGAGGGCATGCTCGACTCGGAGAGCGCGATGGTGCGCTTCCTGAACCTCGTGGCGGCCGAACCGGACGTGGCCCGCGTTCCAGTCATGATCGACTCGTCCAAGTGGTCGGTGATCGAAGCGGGGCTCAAGTGCCTGCAGGGCAAGGGCATCGTCAATTCGATCAGCCTGAAGGAAGGCGAGCGGCCGTTCCTCCAGCAGGCCCGCCTGCTGCGAGCGTACGGCGCCGCGGTCGTCGTGATGTCGTTCGACGAACAGGGGCAGGCCGACACGGTCGAGCGCAAGGTCGAGATCTGCAAGCGCTCGTATCGCCTGCTGACGGAAACGGTGGGTTATCCGGCCGAAGACATCATCTTCGACCCGAACATCTTCGCGGTCGCGACCGGCATCGAGCAGCACGATCGCTACTCGCTCGATTTCATCGAGGCCACCGCGAAGATCCGGGCCGCCTGCCCGTACGCGCTGGTGAGCGGCGGCGTCAGCAACGTCTCGTTCTCGTTCCGCGGCAACGACGTCGTGCGCGAGGCGATGCATTCGGTGTTCCTGTACCACGCCATTCGCAATGGCATGGCCATGGGGATCGTCAACGCCGGCCAGCTGGCCATCTACGAGGAGATCGAGCCGGAGCTGCGCGAGCGCGTCGAGGACGTGATCCTCGCGCGCCGGCCGGACGCCACCGAGCGGCTGCTCGAGATCGCCGCGCGCTTCAAGGGCGAGGCGGGGCAGAAGCGGGTCGAGGACCACGCCTGGCGCGCCTGGCCGGTGATCAAGCGCCTCGAGCACGCGCTGGTAAAGGGCATCGACGAATTCATCGTCGAGGACGCCGACGCCGCGAGGCTCGAGCTCGGCAATCCGCTGCACGTGATCGAAGGGCCGCTGATGGCCGGGATGAACGTCGTCGGCGACCTGTTCGGCGCCGGCAAGATGTTCCTGCCGCAGGTGGTCAAGTCCGCGCGCGTGATGAAGAAGGCCGTGGCGTACCTGGTGCCTTTCCTCGAGAAGGGCCAGGACGGCGCGAGCCGGTCGAACGGCAAGATCGTGATGGCGACGGTCAAGGGCGACGTGCACGACATCGGCAAGAACATCGTCGGCGTCGTGCTCCAGTGCAACAACTTCGAGGTCATCGACCTCGGCGTGATGGTGCCGGCCGAGCGCATCCTCGAGACCGCCCGCCGTGAAGGCGCGAACATGATCGGCCTCTCGGGACTGATCACGCCTTCGCTGGACGAGATGGTGCACGTCGCGAAGGAGATGAAGCGGCAGGGCTTCACCGTGCCGCTGCTGATCGGCGGTGCGACCACCTCGCCGGCGCACACGGCGGTGAAGATCGATCCGGAGTATGGCGAAGCCGTCGCCTACGTGAAGGATGCGTCGCGGGCCGTCGGTGTCTGCCAGTCGCTCGTCACCCCCGAAGGTCGTGCCGAGGTCACGGCGAAACTCAAGGCCGACCACGCGCAGCGCCGCGAGCAGCACAAGGGTCGCAAGGCCAAGGCGCCGGCGTTCACGCTGGCGCAGGCGCGCGCCAACCGCTTTCGCTGCGACTGGCCGGCCTACCGGCCGCCGGTGCCGAAGATGACCGGAGTGCGCACGCTCGAGAACATTCCGCTCGACGAGCTGGTGCGCTACATCGACTGGATGCCGTTCTTCAACGCCTGGGAGTTCGCCGGCAAGTTCCCGGACGTGCTGACCGATCCGATCGTCGGCGAGGCCGCGAGCAACCTGTATGCGGACGCAAGGCGCATGCTGAAGCAGATGATCGCCGAGCGCTGGGTGCAGGCCAACGCGGTGATCGGCTTCTTCCCGGCCAACTCGGTCGACGAAGACATCGAGGTTTACACGGACGACACGCGCTCGTCGGTCGCGTACCGGCTGCATCATCTGCGCCAGCAGAAACCGAAGCCCGAGGGCCAGCCGCATTACGCGCTCGCCGATTTCGTCGCGCCGCGCGCGTCCGGCGTCAAGGACTGGATCGGCGCGTTCGCGGTGACCGCCGGCATCGGTCTCGACGACAAGGTCCGCGAGTTCGAGGCCCGCCACGACGACTACAGCAGCATCATGCTGAAGGCGCTGGCCGATCGCCTGGCCGAGGCGTTGGCCGAGCGCATGCACGAGCGCGTGCGGCGCGAGTTCTGGGGCTACGCACCGGAGGAGCGGTTCGCCAACGACCAGCTGGTGCGCGAGGAGTATCGCGGCATTCGTCCGGCGCCCGGTTATCCGGCGTGCCCGGATCACACCGAGAAGGCCACGCTCTGGCAGCTGCTCGACGTCGAGCGCACGGCAGGAATCCGATTGACCGAATCCTTCGCGATGTATCCGACGGCTGCGGTCAGCGGCTGGTATTTTTCGCATCCCGAGGCCCGCTATTTCCAGGTCGGGCGCATCGATCCGGACCAGGTGGCCGACTACGCGCGTCGCAAGGGCATGACCCTCGCGGAAGCCGAGCGCTGGCTCGCGCCGCTGATCGGGTACGACGTCGCAGCGGACGCGGCTTGAGAGTGTGACGTTGCCGCGGAAACGCCCGGTAACCTGAATTGCCGGGTGCGGAAGGTTCCAGCGGGAACGTCGCGCCGATCGTCTCAAGCGAGCCGAGCCGCCCGATCGAGGCATGGCAAAGAGCCCCGGGGCATCGCCCCGGGGCTCCATGACCAACGCGGGACCTTACTTGCCGAAGTTCCAGCGCACGTTCACACCGTAGGTGTCGACGTCGTTGCCGAACTCGCCCTCGACGCCGACGGCAAACTGCGGCGTGAAGAAGTAACGCGCAGCGAGGCCGAGCGAGGTGTCGTCGCCTGAGTCGTTCAGGTCCGTGTAGTTCACGGCGCCTTCGAGCTCCAGCGGCTCGATCACGCGACCGCGCATGCCCACGCCGAGCGTGTAGCCGTCGTCGCTCAAGTTCGGGCCGGGCAGGTCCGCTTCGACGCGCGCATAACCGATCCTGCCGTACACATCGACGTTCTTCGCGATCGGCCACGCGTAGCCCGCGCCGATCCTGAATGCCGTCAGGTCGACGTCACTGCCGAAGATCGAGGTGCTCTGGTCCGAGAAGCTGCCGAACAGGAAGACCTGTTCGGTGATCTCGAACGAACCTCTGAGTGCGAGCCCGTCGACGTCCTCGTTGAAGTTGTCGACGTCGGAGTTGATGTACGCACCCTCGAGGTACGAGTAGCTGAGGCCGTCGGCGTGAGCCAGTACGGGCAGCAGGGCGGCAGTAGCGACGAGTGAAGAAATGATCTTGAAGCGCATGAATGCTCCTTGGACTTTCGCACCCAACACGGGTGCGTTCCGATGGCCCCCCAGGATGGAGTGCCTGATCGTTGGAAGGAGCCGGCGCCTGGAAAGTTCCGGAAGTGTCGCGGCGTTGCGCAAATACAACGCAGATGCCGTGAACCCTGCCGCCGTGCACCCGTGCAGAAGATTCGACGCCATCGACCTTGACGTGATCGTGCACGAGGCGAACGCGACGCAATGAAGGAGATTCACCGCGCCACTGGTAGGCTACGACCGCGGGCGACGCGGCCTGATTGACCGTCGCGCACATTGAGACAAGAACGCAATGACCGACATTCTGAAGGCGAGGCGGTCGGGCGCCCAGGTGGCGGTGCTCGGCGTGCCGCTCGATCACAACAGCTCGTTCCTCCGCGGACCACGCAAGGCGCCGGCCGCGATCCGTCGCGCGCTGCTCGAGGGCGCGACCAACATGACCAGCGAGTCCGGCCTCGACCTCGATCTCGACGAGCGCTGGTGCGACTGGGGCGATGTCGATTGCCAGGGCGATGCGACGGACATGTTGCGCATCGAACGGGCGGCGGCCGAAGCGTGGCGGTCCGGACGGCTGCTCGTGCTCGGCGGTGACCACTCGATCACGGCGCCGGTGCTACGCGGCAGGCCGCGGGACGTCGTCTCCGCTCACGGTGCTGCATTTCGACGCACACCCGGACCTGTATCCCGACTACGAAGGCAACCGCGATTCACACGCGAGTCCATTCCACCGCGTAATGGAGGAGGGCCTCGCGCATCGTCTCGTGCAGGTCGGCATCCGGACGATGAACGCGGTGCAGGCCGACGCCGCGCGCCGCTTCGGCGTGGAATGCCTGCCGCCCGAAGCGGTAGCAGGCTGGCCGGGTCTGCACGGACCGGATCCGGTATACGTCTCGATCGACCTGGACGCGCTCGATCCGGCGTTCGCGCCGGGTGTCTCGCATCACGAGCCGGGCGGACTGACAGTGCGCGAAGTGCTCGCGACCCTGCGCAAGGTCACCTGCCCGATCGTCGGCGCCGATATCGTCGAACTGAATCCGGATCGCGATCCCGACGGCCGTACGGCGAGCGTCGGCGCGAAATTCGTCAAGGAACTGCTCGCCCGCCTGCTGGACGGATGAGCTCTCGGCGACGGATTATTTTCGAGCGGCCTGCGACTGGGCCCGTACGGCACCGAATTCCGAGCCCGCATTCCACTGCGGCCAGTCGCCGGAGTTCGCGAGCCGGCGCGCGATCTGGTGGAACAACTCGACGTCCTGCGCCGCGCCGCGCAGGTCCCAGTCGGGGCTCCAGCGGTCGCAGGCCTGGTGGTAGCAATTCTTCGTGTACTCGGCGACCCAGCGATCTCCAGCCGCACGCCCGCCTGCGACCAGATCGGCCCCGCCGCCCATGCCCATCATCAGCAGCGCCGGCACGCCGCGTCTGGCAAGCGGGAAGTGATCCGCGCGGAATGCCAGGCCGCGCTCCGGCTTCGCGTCCGGCGTGACGCTGCGCCCTTGCGTCGCCGCGGCCTTCGCAAGGTAGGCATCGAGCTGGTTCTGGCCGGCGCCGACCTGCACCACGTCGCGCGCCGGTCCGGCCGTCTGCAGCACGTCGATCGTCAGGTTGGCGACCGTGGTGGCAAGCGGGTGCAACGGGTGCACGGCGTAGATACTCCGAGCCCAGCAGGCCGCGTTCCTCGGCGGTCCACGCGGCGAAGATCACCGAGCGCGCGGGCGTCGGTTCCGTCGTCATGGCACGTGCGACTTCGAGCACGCCGGCGATGCCGATCCCGTCGTCGGCGGCGCCGTGACGGATGCGATCGCCGTTCGCGTCCGGCTCGCCGATTCCGTACGCGTCCCAATGCGCGGCGACCATGATGCTCTCGGCCGGACGCCGCTGGCCGGGCAGCATCGCCAGCACGTTGTGGCTTTGGAGGCTCGCGTGTTGCAGCGGAAAGTCGGCCGAGAAGCGCGCTCCCGCCAGCTCGACCGGCCGGAAGTTCGGGGTCCGAGCGCTCGCCTTCAACGCGTCGAAGTCGAGACCGGCCTTGCGGAACAGCGCCACCGCCGTGTCGCGCTCGAGCCACGACTGCAGCAGCA
Organism: uncultured Gammaproteobacteria bacterium; assembly: GCA_963843985.1. Taxonomy (GTDB): domain Bacteria; phylum Pseudomonadota; class Gammaproteobacteria; order Steroidobacterales; family Steroidobacteraceae; genus RPQJ01. Next base: position 606,861 of record CAWJMS010000034.1, read on the forward strand.
GCTTTTCGCGCGCCGGATCGGGTCGCACGATGTCGTAGCCTTCGCCGTGTGGAGCGACGGCCGTGTTCCAGCCGTAACCGGCCCCCGCCGTCTCGTGGACGATCAGCGCGCCGATGGCCCCGCGGCGCACGGCTTCCTCGTACTTGTAGGTCCAGCGCGCGTAATACGTCGCGGCCTTGCCGTCGAACCGTCCCTGCACCGCGTCGCCGGGCTGCGCTTCGAAGTCGGGATCGTTGATCAGGAATACGGCGATCTTGCCGCGCAGGTCCGTGCCCTTGTAGTCGTCCCAATGGCGTTCCGGCGCGGCGACGCCATAACCGACGAACACGAGCGGCGCGCCGTCGATGCGGACGCGATCGACCGGGCGCAGCGCCAGTGCTGCGACATCCTTGTCCTGCACGAGGCGCATCGTCTCGCCGCCGACCGTGACGCTGATGTTCGCGTCGGCGGGTACCTGCGTGCGGACCAGCGGCACGACCTGGGTCCAGCCGCCTTGGTCGCCGGCCGGTTTCAGGCCCAGCGCCTTGAACTGTTCGACGAGATACGCCACGGTCTTCGCCTCGCCCGGCGTGCCGGGCGCGCGCCCCTCGAACTCGTCCGAAGCGAGCGTGCGAGTGATGCTCGACAGTCGCTCGACGCTGATCGGGCCCGCGTCGAAGTCCTTCGCGCAGGCCGCGGACACACCGAGGGCGGACGTCGCAAGGGCGCAGGCGATAGACATGCCGCCTGCGCGGGCGGCAAGACTGCGGAAGCGCATCGTCACGTGTCGTAGTCCTCGAGCCGCGCTTCGCGCAGCAGCTTCTGGTAGCGAATCGTGCTGTGCGGCCAGTTGTTGGTGATGGTGCCGTCGGCGAGCTTGTACCAGCTGGCGCCGGTCGCAGCCCACACGGACTTGGCGAGATCCTGTTGCAGCGCGCGGTTGTATTCGTCCATGACCGGCCGCTTGACGTCGGCGCGCTTCAGCGCCCGCGCCCCCAACTTGCCGAGCAGGTCGATGATGTACCCGGCCTGCGCCTCGATCATCACCAGGATGCTGTTGTGCCCGAGGTTGGTGTTCGGGCCGTACAGCATGAAGAAATTCGGGTAGCCGCTCACCGTGACGCCGAGATAGGCCCGTGCACCCTTGCTCCAGTCGTCGCGCAGGTCGCGGCCGCCCGCGCCCGTGATCGTCATCGGCGCGAGGAACTCCGTGCTCTTGAATCCCGTGGCATAGATGATCACGTCCGCTGCAATCGTGCTGCCGGCCCGCGTGCGGATCGCGTCGGGCATGATCGACTCGATGCCGTCGGTGATGAGTTCGACGTTGTCCCGGGCCAGCGCCGGGTAATAGTCGTCGTTGAACAGCACGCGCTTGGCGCCGATCGGGTAGTCGGGCACCAGCTTGGCGCGCAGAGCCGGGTCCTTCACCTGTCGACGCAGGTGGGCCAGCGACTTCCAGCGTGCGAGCGCCTGCACCCAGCGCACCTGCTTCATCAGCGGCGTCAACTGCATTTCGCCGAAGAAGAACCACTGGAAGTCGTGATACGCCTTGGCGAGACGCGGATAGCGCGTGAGCAGACGCTGCGTGCGCGGCGCGTAGAGGCGGTCCTTGCGCGGCATCAGCCAGTTTGGAGAACGCTGGAAGACCGTCAGCTTCGCCACCTGCGGCGCGATCTGCGGCACGAACTGCACGGCGCTGGCGGCGCTGCCGATCACGGCGACGCGCTTGCCGGTCAGGTCCACGGCGTGGTCCCATTGCGCCGAATGGAACTGCGGGCCGAGGAACGACTCGCGGCCGGGGAAATCCGGTGTCGACGGCCGATTGAGCTGGCCCACGCCGGCGATCACGAAGTCCGCTTCGACGATCGAGCCGTCGGCGCAGGTCAAGGCCCAGGTGCCGGTGCGATCATCATGCTCGACGCGTCGCACCTCCACGTTGAAGCGGCAATGCGGCAGCAGGCCGTAGCGGACCGCGCATTCGGCGCTGTATGCGAGCAGCTCCGACTGCCAGGCAAAGCGCCGGCTCCAGTCGGTCTTCTGTGCAAACGAGAAGCTGTACAGGAATGAGGGCGCATCGCAGGACGCGCCCGGGTACGTGTTGTCGCGCCAGGTGCCGCCCAGGGTCGCGGCCTTCTCGAGGATCAGGAAGTCGGAGAGGCCGGCGTCCTTGAGCTTCATGCCCATGCACAGGCCGGAATGGCCGGCGCCGATGATCGCGATCTTCACGCGTGACGGATTCTGCACGTTCATGGTGTGTCGTCTATGCCGCCGCTACCGGCTCCCAGCTTGCGACGCTCAGCGTAGCTGCGCCAGATAGGACGTTCCACCGAGCGAGGCCATCTGCTCGCACGATCCACGCCTGGCGGATGCGCACGTAGCGCGAAGGCGCGTCGACCTTGAAGCGCTTCGGCGCCGGCAGCACCGCCGCGAGCAGCGCGGCTTCGGCGGCGGTCAGCCGGTCCGCGTCCTTGCGGAAGAATCGGCGGCTCGCCGCCTGCACGCCGTAGGTGCCGCGGCCGAACTCCGCGACGTTCAGGTAGACCTCGAGGATGCGCCGCTTGTCCCAGCATGCCTCGATCAGCACCGTGATTCCGGCTTCGAGTCCCTTGCGCACCCAGCTCTGGCCGGGCCACAGGAACAGGTTCTTCGCGACCTGCTGCGAGATCGTGCTGGCGCCGCGCACGCGCCGGCCGCGCTCACGGGCCTCGAGCGCCTTGTCGATCTGCTTGAAGTCGAAGCCGTTGTGGTTCGGGAACAGCTGGTCTTCGGACGCGACGACCGCGAGCGCTGCGTTCTTCGAGATCCGGTCCCAGTCGCGCCATTCGTGCCGGAAGTGGTAACCGGGCTCGCCGCGAGAACGAGCGCGCCGATGCGGCTCTCGACCATGAACGCGGTGAACGGCGGGTCGATCCAGCGCAGCGCCACGACCGATCCGACGATCAAGGCTGCCCACGCCGCGACGGCGAGGAGCAATCCGCGCAGCAGCCTGAGCGCGAGACCGCGCCGTCGGGTCGCCATGTTGCGGTGGAACTCAGCCCTTGTCGGTGATGCGCTTCGCGCTCTTCACGACCACCGGTTCGACCGGCACGTCGTCGTGCATGCCCTTGCTTGCCGGTCTTGACCTTGGCGATCGCGTCGACCACGTCCATGCCCTCGGTCACGTGTGCCGAACACCGCGTAGCCGGCGCCGCCGCGGCCCGGATCGAGGAACGCGTTGTCGACGAGGTTCACGAAGAACTGCGACGTGGCGCTGTGCGGGTCGTTGGTGCGCGCCATCGACAGCGTGCCGCGACGGTTCTTCAGGCCGTTGTCGGCCTCGTTCTTGATCGGCTTGCCGGTCGGCTTCTGCTTCATGTCGGCGGTCATGCCGCCGCCCTGGATGACGAAGCCCGGGATGACGCGGTGAAAGACCGTGCCGTCGAAATGGCCGGCGTCGACGTAGTCGAGGAAGTTCTTCGCGGAGATCGGCGCTTCCTTCTCGAACAGTTCGATCGTGAAATCGCCGAGCGAGGTTTCGAATCGGATCATGGTGGGCGGCCTGGCAAGTGTGAAAAACGGGCGGGAATAGTGAACGTGTGGCCGCTCGATGTCACGCCCCGGCCGCGGTCAACCGGGCTGGCGGCCTTCGGTGCATCGGTCGAGCCCGGCCAGGTCGCGGACCGTCGTGACCTCGACGAAGCCGGCGTGCTGGAGCAGGTCGCGGACGGCCTCACCCTGGGTGTCGCCGTGCTCGACGATCAGCCAGCCGCCGGGACGCAGGTGTGCGGGTGCCGCGGCCGCCAGGACCTGCAGGGCTTCGAGGCCGGTCGGCCCGGCGAAGAGCGCGCCGTGCGGTTCGAACCGGCGGACGCCCCGCTCGACGCGCGGGTCGGCGTCGGCGATGTAGGGCGGGTTGCTGACGATCACGTCGAAGCGCTGGCCGGCAACCGGCTGCGAACCAGGGACCGACCCGAAACTCGACCCGGTCCAGACCGAGCCGGCTCGCGTTGCGGCGCGCCACGCCGATCGCGGCCTCGGATACATCCGTGCCGATCACGTCGCGCGTGCGGCCGCTCGCGGGCGATCGCGAGCGCGATGGCGCCGCTGCCGGTCGCGAGGTCCAGCACGCGAGCGGCCGAACCGTCCGGCAGCCGTGCCAGCGCGCGCTCGACGAGCCTTCGGTCTCCGGACGCGGGATCAGCACGTCCGGGCCGACCTCGAGCGACAGGGACCAGAATTCCTTCTCGCCGAGGATGTAGGCGACCGGTTCGCCGTGCGCGCGGCGGGTGACGTACGCCTCGTAGCGGTCGGTGGCGTCGCAGTCGAGGATGCGCTCCTCCGGGTGCGCGCAGCAGGTACGCGCGGCTCGCGCCGAGCGCGGCGCCGAGCAGGATCTCCGCTTCGCTGGCGCGGCTGGTCGCTGACGCGCGCGAGGCGGGCGATCGCCTTCGTCGATCAGCTGAGCGGATCTCGGTCGCCATCGCCCGCGCGGACTTACTCGAGGCTCGCGAGCTGCTCGGCCTGCCACTCCTGCTGCAGCGGGCCGATCACGTCGTCGAGCGCGCCGTCCATGATCGCAGGCAGCTGGTAGAGCGTCAGGTTGACTGCGGTGGTCGGTGACGCGACCCTGCGGATAGTTGTAGGTGCGGATGCGCTCGGAGCGGTCGCCGGAGCCGACCTGCAGCTTGCGCTCCTGCGCCTGCTGCGCCGCTCTGCTTCTGCTGCTCGGCCTCGAGCAGCCGCGCGCGCAGCAGCGACATCGCGCGCGAGCGGTTCTTGTGCTGCGAGCGCTCGTCCTGGCACTCGACGACGATGCCGGTCGGCAGGTGCGTGATGCGGATCGCCGAGTCGGTCTTGTTGACGTGCTGGCCGCCGGCGCCGGAGGCGCGGTACGTGTCGATGCGCAGTTCCGCCGGGTTGATCGGCACGTCGTCGATCTCCTCGAGCTCCGGCAGGATCGCGACGGTGCAGGCCGAGGTGTGGATGCGGCCCTGCGCCTCGGTGGCCGGCACGCGCTGCACGCGGTGCGTGCCGGACTCGAACTTGAGCTGCGAGTACGCGCCCCGGCCGACCACGCGGCTGATGATCTCCTGTAGCCGCCGTGCTCGCCGGCGCTCTCGCTCAGCACCTCGACCTCCCAGCCCTGCCGCTCGGCGTAGCGCGAGTACATGCGGAACAGGTCGCCGGCGAAGATCGCCGCCTCGTCGCCGCCGGTGCCGGCGCGGATCTCGAGGAAGATGTTGCTGTCGTCGCGCGGGTCCTTCGGGATCAGCAGCTTCGTCAGCTCGGCGGCCTCGGTCTCGACGCGCGCGTCGAGCGTCGCGCAGTTCCTCCTCGGCCAGTCTCGCGCATCTCGGCGTCGCCGCCGGCGGCCATCTCGGCGGCGTGCGTCGCGCTCGCCCTCGAGGCGGCGGAATTCGTCGGAAGCGCGCCGCCACGGGCTCGAGCCGCGAGTACTCCATCGACAGTTCGCGGAACTGGTTCTGCCTGCGCGATGACGCCGGGGTCGGCCAGCAGGGCGCCGACTTCCTCGAAGCGCTCGACCGTCTTCTCGAGCCGGCGGCGGATGGAGTCCTTCATCAATCGTGCGGGTCGAGGTGGTAGATCGTCGGCGATCGTGTCGATGATCGTCGCCGTCGCCGCTCTCGGCGGCGTCGCGCAGCCGCTGGCTCGGCGCGTGCAGCAGGCGGTTGGTCAGCGTGTTCGAGAGGAACTCGAGCACTTCGTCCGGCGTCTGTGCCGTGCGCGAGCATGCTGCTGCGCCTGTTCGAGCGTGTGGCGGCGCACGCGATCGGCCTCCTCGCGCAGGCGGCGGATCGTCGGCGCCGCTTCGCGCGTGCGCAGCGAATGCTCGAAGCGCTCGACCTCCGACGTCGATCAGTTCGGCGGCCTCGCGCGCCGCCTGGCGCCGGCCCTCCATGTTCTCGTTCACGACCGACTGCAGGTCGTCGATCGTGAACAGGTAGACGTCCTCGAGTTCCGCGACCTCGGCCTCGATGTCGCGCGGCACCGCGATGTCCACCATGAACATCGGCCGGCGCTTGCGCGCGCGCAGCGCGGCCTGCGGCCATGTCGCGCGTGATGATCGGCGTTCGGGCTCGCGGTCGAGGCGATGACGATGTCGGCCTCGCGCAGGTGCGCTCGGGATCTCGTCGAGCGCCGATCGCGAAGCCCTGGAACTCGGCGGCCAGTTCGCGGGCGCGGTCGACGCTGCGGTTCGCGACGATCATGCGGCGCAGCCCGTCGGCGTGCAGGTGACGCGCGGCGAGCGCGATCGTCTCGCCGGCGCCGACCAGCAGCGCCGTGCGGTTGTCGAAACTCGCGAACACGGTCTTCGCCATGCGCGACCGCGGCCGAGGCGACCGACACGGCGTTCGCGCCGATCTCGGTCTCGGTGCGCACGCGCTTGGCGACCGAGAACGCGGCCTGGAACAGCCGGTTCAGCACCGGGCCGGTGCGTGCCGGCTTCCTGCGCGACGCGGTAGGCGTCCTTCAGCTGGCCCGAGGATCTGCGGCTCGCCGAGCACCATCGAGTCGAGCCCGGACGCCACCGAGAACGCGTGCGCGACGGCGCTGCTGTCGTCGTGGTGGTACAGGCACTGGTGGATGCTCGTGCCGAGCTGGTGGTAGCGCTCGAGCCAGTCGCCGAGGTCCGACGTCGCCCGCGCCGGTGACGCAGTACAGCTCGGTGCGGTTGCAGGTCGAGACGATCACCGACTCCTGGACGTCCGGCAGCGCCGTGAGCTCGCGCAGGGCGTCCGGCACGCGGGCCGGCTCGAAGACCACGCGCTCGCGCACTTCGACGGGGGCGGTGCGGTGATTGATGCCGACGACGACGAGAGACATCCGGATTCCGGACGACTGAAGTCGCGAAATTCTGGGTGATGCCCGGCAGGCAACACAAGCGCATCGTGCTTCCGCTATAGTGCGACGCGCCATGCCAATCCGCATTTACCGCGTTCGTCCCTGCGGCCGCCCTTATGGCGCTGCTGTTCCTGGCCGCCTGCGGCCCTGCGGCCGGCGTCCGGCCGGGCGGCGGCGCGCGCCCCGGCCGACCCCGAGGCGCTGCTCGCCGACGCCGACGCCGCGCTCGAGCGCGGCGACCTGCCGGAGGCGGCCGCGGCCTATCGTCGTGCCGCCGAGATCTCGGACGACGAAGCGATCGGCCGAGCAGGCGACGCCGCGTCGCGTTCGACAATTTCCAGCTGAACGAAGCGGCGCTGTCGGCCGAGCGCTGGCTCGCGCTCAACCCGACCAGCGAGCAGGCGCACCGCTACGCCGGCGTGGCGGCGCTGCGGCTGCACCGGCTCGACAAGGCGGAAGCGCGAGTTCGCCCAACTGCTCGATACGGCGTACATCAGCCCGGCCGCCGGATTCCTCGCGCTGCTGCCGGTGATTGCGGACGAGGGCACGCCCGCTCGACGTCACCGAGTTGTTCCGACGGCTTGTCGGCGCAGCCATCCGAAGGTCGCCGAGGGTCACGTCGCGCTCGGCAACGCGGCGCTGCGCTCCGAGAATTTCGCGCTGGCGATCGCAGTCCGCGCAGCGAGGCCGACGCAGCTCGCGCCGTACTGGGTGCCGGCGAAGATGCTGCTGGCGCGCGCGACGATCGCCTCGGGCCAGGAAGAGGAGGGGCTCGCGATCGCGCGCGACGTCGTGACGGCGCCGGATTCCGACGTCGCCACGCACCTCGAGTACGCGCTGCTGCTCGCGAGCACCGGCCGCGACGAGGAGGCGCGCGCGATGCTCACGCCGTATGCGAACGGCAAGACGGTCGTGCCCGGCGCGGTGCGCAGCCTCGGTGCGATGGACCTCGACACCGGCGCGATCTCGACGCCGCGGAGAAGCGCTTCGAGGACCTGCTGTCGACCGGCGCGCAGTCCTACGAGGCGCTCTATTACCTCGGCGTCGTCGCCGAGCGGCGCGAGGACGCCGACCGCGCGCTGCGCTATTACTCGCGCGTCGTCGGCGGCGACTACGCGATGGCGGCGCAGCAGCGCGTGGCGCGCATCAAGGCCGAGCAAGTCCGGCGTCGACGCCGGGCTCGCGCACCTCGAGGAATTCGGCCGCACGCAACCGCAGCTCGGGCCCGACGTGGTCGCCGCGCGCGCCGCGCTCGCGTCCTCGTTCAAGGACGACAAGCGCGCGCTCGAAGATCCTGAACGCCGGCATCCGCGCAGTATCCGGACGTGCTCGACCTGCGCATGGCGCGCGTGTTCCTGTACGAGCGCACCGGCAAGGTCGACGCCGCGATCCGCGACCTGCGCAGCATGCTCGCCGAGCGGCCGGGCGACGCGGTGGTGCAGAACGCGCTCGGCTACATGCTCGCCGACCACGACCGGCAACTCGACGAGGCGCAGCAGCTGCTGACCGCGGCGCTCGCGCAGACGCCGGACAGCGCGGCGGTGCTCGACAGCATGGGCTGGGTGCTGCACCGGCAGGGCACGGCAGCCGGAGGCGCTCGGCTACCTGCAGCGTTCGCAGCGAGCTCGGCAACGACCCGGAGATCGACCTGCACCTCGGCGAGGTGCAGTGGGCCATGGGCGACCAGGCGGCGGCCCGCAAGACCTGGCAGCAGGCGCTCGCGAAGCATCCCGACAACGCGCTGTTGCAGGAGCGGCTCAAGCGGGCAGGTCCCTGATGCGGTCGGTCGCGCCGGCTGGTGCTGTCGGCGATGCTGGCGGCTGCGCCGCCACGCCGCGCGTCGCGCCTCATCGCCGGCGCGACGGTGGATCCCGGCCCGCGTCGTCGACTGGACCGCGCGAGGCCGCATGGCGATTGCGCTCGCCAGCGAGGGCGGCAGCGGCACCTTCGACTGGGAGCAGCACGCGACGACGACGAGCCTGCAGGTGCGCGGTCCGCTCGGCGCCGGCGCGCTGCGGATCGTCGACCGACGGCGAAGCGGTGCTCCGTCACCGACGCGGAGGGTCGCGCGCTCGACGGCGCGGCGGCCGCAGGCACCAGATCCGGTCGCGCCTCGGCGCGGACCTGCCGCTCGTCCGCGCTGCGCTACTGGATGCTCGGGCTCGCCGGCGCCGGGCAGCGCGGCCCAGGTCAGTCGCGGACGGGCCGGCGCCGGCTGCGCGTCGATCGAGCAGGCCGGCTGGACGATCGGCTACGACCCGTTCACCGCGGTCCAGGGCTGGTCCGTTCCTGACGCGCTTGACGGCGGCCAGCGGCGACGTGCGGCTCAAGGTCATCGTGGACGACTGGCAGGTGCCCGCTGCGGCTGGCCGAGGCGGGGCGCCGTGAGCGACGCTCGACGCGTCCGCTCGGCCGGCCGGAGCCCTGGCCTGCACCCGGCAAGCTGAACCTGTTCCTGCACATCGTCGGGCGCCGCGCCGACGGCTATCACCTGCTGCAGACGGCCTTTCAGTTCATCGACCTCTGCGACGAGATCCGGTTCTGGCGGCGGCCCGCCGGCGTGATCGAGCGGGTCGGCGACGCTGCCCGGCGTCCCGGCCGGACGTCGGACCTGACCGTGCGCGCGGCGCGGCTGCTCGCCGACGGCCGGCACGGTGCCGACGCCGGGGTGGCGATCGAGGTCCGAGAAGCGCCTGCCGATGCAGGGCGGAGTGGGGGGCGGCAGCTCGGATGCGGCCACGGTGCTGGTTGCACTGAACGAGTTGTGGGGATCTTGGGCTCGACAGCTCGACGCGCTTGCGGCGATCGGGCTGCGAACTCGGTGCTGACGTGCCGGTGTTCGTGTCACGGGCAGGCGGCCTGGGCCGAGGGCGTCGGCGAGCTACTCACGCCGGTCGACTTCCCGGAGCCCGTCTACCTGCTGGTCCGGCCGGACGCGGCGGTCGGCACGGCGGAGGTCTTCAAAGCCCCTGAATTGACAAGGGATTCGCCGGTAATCACAATTCGCGGTTTCCTGACGACGGGCGGACGGAACGACTGCGAGCCGGTCGTCAGGCGCCGTTATCCGGCGGTGGCCGAAGCGCTCGACTGGCTCGGGCGGTTCGCGCCGGCGCGCCTCACCGGCACGGGCTCCTGCGTCTTCGCAGCGATGCCGGACGAGCAGGCGGCGCGCGCCGCGCTCGAGCGCCTGCCGGCGCGCTGGCAGGGTTGGGTGGTGCGCGGCCTGAATCGCTCGCCGCTCGCGGAGCGCCGGTCGCTCGAGCAGCGGAGCCGGACGCGGACGGCGGCCGCTGACGAATGCGTTGGGGTGTCGCCAAGCGGTAAGGCAGCGGGTTTTGATCCCGCCATTCGGAGGTTCGAATCCTTCCACCCCAGCCAGCCTGCCGCGGCGGGCGACGATGACGAGGAATCGGGGACATCTCCGCTTCCGCCGAAACTGGAGAGTGTCGCGAGATGGACGGCCCGACGATCGCGGTGTTCACCGGCAATGCGAACCCGGCGCTGGCGCAGGACATCGCGCGCCACCTGCAGGTGCCGCTCGGGCGGGCGCACGTCGGGCGCTTCAGCGACGGCGAGGTGACGGTCGAGCTGATGGAGAACGTGCGCGGGCGCGACGTGTTCGTCGTGCAGTCCACGTGCCCGCCGGCCAACGACCACCTGATGGAGCTGCTGGTGATGGTCGACGCGTGCCGTCGCGCGTCGGCCGGCCGCATCACCGCGGTGATGCCGTATTTCGGCTACGCCCGCCAGGATCGCCGCCCGCGCGCCACGCGCGTCGCGATCACGGCGAAGGTGGTGGCCAACATGCTCGCCGGCGTCGGCGTGCATCGGGTGCTGACGGTCGACCTGCACGCCGACCAGATCCAGGGGTTCTTCGACATCCCCGTGGACAACGTGTACTCGTCGCCGGTGCTGCTCGGCGAGGTGTGGAAGCAGAAGTACGACGACCTGGTGGTCGTCTCGCCGGACGTCGGCGGCGTGGTGCGCGCACGGGCGATCGCGAAGCGCCTCGACGACGCGGACCTCGCGATCATCGACAAGCGCCGGCCGCGGGCGAACGTGTCCGAGGTGATGAACATCATCGGCGAGGTCGAGGGCATGAGCTGCGTCCTCGTCGACGACATGGTGGATACCGCGGGCACGCTGTGCCAGGCGGCGAAGGCATTGAAGGATCACGGCGCGAAGCGCGTCGCGGCGTACATCACGCACCCGGTGCTGTCGGGCCCGGCGGTCGACCGCATCGAGGCTTCGGCGCTCGACGAGCTGGTGGTGACGGACACGATTCCGCTGCGCGAGAACGCGCAGGCGTGCCGCAAGATCCGCCAGCTGTCCGTCGCGGGGCTGCTCGCGGAGACGATGCGCCGCATCCGGGACGAGGAGAGCGTCAGCTCGCTCTACCTCGACTGAGCTCTTCACCTCTCCCGGTCACGGGAGAGGTCGCCCGTCAGGCGCGGGTGAGGGGCGCGCAGCGCGGGTGAGGGTTTGTTTTTTGGGTGTTGCCCGGTTTTGGTCGCGATCCGGGCAGCGAATTGACGACAACTGGAGATCATCATGAAAACTGCATTCGAACTCGCCGCCGAGTTCCGTGACGCCGAGGGCAAAGGTGCGAGCCGCCGCCTGCGTCGCGCGAACAAGGTGCCGGCCATCCTCTACGGTGGCCACCGTGAACCGCGCGCGCTGGCGCTCGATCACACCAAGCTCCTGGTCATGCTCGACAACGAGCGGTTCTATTCGACCATCATCAACCTGAAGGTGGGCGAGGTGAGCCAGGCGGCGATCCTGAAGGACGTGCAGCGTCACCCGGCGAAGAACGCCGTGCTGCACGTCGACCTGCAGCGGGTCCTCGACAACGAGAAGATCCGCATCACGATTCCGCTGCACTACAAGGGCGAGGCGGCCTCGCCGGGCGTCAAGGCGGGCGGCGTCGTGTCGCACCTGAAGAACGACGTCGAAGTCAGCTGCCTGCCGAAGGACCTGCCGGAGTTCGTCGACGTCGACCTGTCGGGTCTCGCGATGAACCAGATGCTGCACTACTCGGACCTCAAGCTGCCGGAAGGCGTCGAGATCCCCGAGCTGACCCACGGCCGCGATACGCCGATCGTGTCGGTGCACCACGCGCGCGCCGAAGAGGTCGAGACGCCGACGGCGGAGGCGGCGGCGGCGCGGTTGCAGCGGCTCCGGCTGCCGCGGCAGGTGCGCCTGCGGCTCCGGCGGCCGGCGCCGCGGCGAAGCCTGCAGCGGAAGCCAAGGCCAAGGACGCCAAGAAGTAACCGTCGAGTCGGTCGCGAAAGACGGGCCGCCCTCCGGGGCGGCCCGGTCTTTTCGATTTCACGGCGTTTTCCATCGCAGGGTCTCACCTCATGGCCGGCACACCGCTGCAGATCATCGCGGGACTGGGCAACCCCGGTCCGGAGCACCGGCTCACGCGTCACAACGCGGGCTTCTGGTTCGTCGACGCGCTCGCGCGCGCGCACAGCGCGCCGTTCCGGCCGCACGCGCGTTACCAGGGCGAGATCGCGAAGATCGTCGCACGAAGGCGTCGAGCTGGTGCTGCTGAAGCCGCAGACGTACATGAATCGCAGCGGGCTTTCGATCCGCGCGCTGGTCGACTACGTGAAGGCGCCGGTGAGCGAGCTGCTGGTCGTCCACGACGAACTCGACCTGCTGCCGGGCACGGCGCGGCTGAAGCTCGGCGGCGGCCACGGCGGACACAACGGTCTGCGCGACACCATCACGCACTGCGGACCGGACTTCTGGCGCATGCGGCTCGGCATCGGCCACCCGGGCGACAAGTCGCAGGTCATCGACTACGTGCTGCAGCGCGCGTCCGCGGCCGACGAGCAGGCGATCATGGCGAGCATCGAGGCGGCCGTCGCCGCGCTCTCCGCATTCCTGCGCGACGGCGCCGAGCGCGCGATGAAGCAACTGCATACCTCGGAGAACTAGTGGGCATCAAATGCGGCATCGTCGGACTGCCCAACGTCGGCAAGTCCACGCTCTTCAACGCCGTCACGCAGGCCCAGAACGCCGCGGCCGCGAACTATCCGTTCTGCACCATCGACCCGAACGTCGGCGTGGTGCCGGTGCCGGACGTGCGCCTCGAAGGCGCTCGCCGACATCGTGAAACCCGAGAAGATCCTGCCGACCACGGTGGAGTTCGTCGACATCGCCGGGCTCGTCGCCGGCGCCTCGAAGGGCGAGGGCCTCGGCAACAAGTTCCTGGCGCACATCCGTGAGACGGACGCGATCGCGCACGTGGTGCGCTGCTTCGTCAACGACGACATCGTGCACGTCGCCGGACGCATCGATCCGATCAGCGACATCGACGTGATCAACACCGAGCTGGCGCTGGCGGACCTCGACACCGTCGAGCGCGGGCATCGCCGCGCCGAGAAGGACGCCAAGACCGGCGACAAGGATGCGGCGCGCCTGCGCGACGTGCTGAAGCGCATGCGCGATCACCTCGACGCCGGCAAGCCGGCGCGCACGATGCCGCTCGACGCGACGGAGCGGACGCTGCTCAAGGAGCTGCACCTGATCACGCTGAAGCCGCTGATGTACGTGGCGAACGTGGCGGAGAACGGCTTCAAGGACAACCCGTATCTCGCGGCCGTCGAGAAGCGCGCGGCGGAGGAGGGCGCCGACGTCGTGCCGGTGTGCGCGGCCATCGAGGCCGAGATCGCGCAGCTCGACGAAGGCGATCGACTCGCGTTCCTCGAGGAGCTCGGCCTGCACGAGCCGGGTCTCGATCGCGTGATCCGGGCGGCCTACCACCTGCTCGGGCTGCTGACGTTCTTCACCGCGGGCCCCAAGGAAGTGCGCGCCTGGACGACGCACATCGGCGCGCTGGCGCCGCAGGCGGCGGGCGAGATCCACACCGACTTCGAGAAAGGCTTCATCCGCGCCGAAGTGATCGCCTACGAGGACTTCATCGCGCTCAAGGGCGAGCAGGGCGCGAAGGAAGCCGGCAAGATGCGCCTCGAAGGCAAGGAATACGTCTGCCGCGAAGGCGACGTCATGCACTTCCGCTTCAACGTCTAGAGTTCCCCACCTCTCCCGCTTGCGGGAGAGGTCGCGCGCAGCGCGGGTGAGAGTTCTTCACCTCTCCCGCTTGCGGGAGAGGTCGCGCATAGCGCGGGTGAGGGCCCGATCCCTCACCCCTCACAACGAGCTGGCGCTTCGTTGCTCGTGCCCTCTCCCGCAAGCGGGAGAGGGCAGTCAGGGGATGGCTTGCTTGGCGGCGTCGAGCGCGTCCTTCAGGCTGAACTTCTTCTTCTTCGGCTTCTGCTCCGCGTCCGTGGGCGCACCTTCAGTCGATGAGCCTTCGCCGCCCGCCGCGCTGCCGTCCTCCGCGCCCGCCGCGCCTTCGTCCATCGCGGGCATGCCGAGCATCGACATCGCGACGGACTTCACGCGCACCTTCAAGGACCAGTCGGGTTCCCAGGCCAGCTTCGGATCCGTCGGACGCGGAGGGAAGGCCAGGTTGATCTCGGTGCCGTAGGCGATCATGCGCAACATGCCGCCGGCGCCCTCGCCGAAGATGCCTTTCGGGATGTCGCAACTGGAAGTCGCCGGCTGCAACAGCACCTTGTCCTTGAGCCACTGGTCGACGGACTTGTTGGTCTGGTAGTCGACGAGCCCGAACCCGGAGTCCGGCAGCTCGCTCGACGTCCAGATCGTCATCTCGCCGCCGCCGCCTTCATCGCCCTTGCCGCCCATTGCGGCGATGAAATACGCGCGCGCCGTCGGCAACGGCTGCCAGGTCAGGTGCGTCACACCCTCGGCGGCGGCCTGCTTCAGCGCGATCGGCGGCATGATGTCCTGCGCCGGCGGGATATTGAACTTGAAGCTGTCCGGGACCCCTTCGCCCGTGAACGCATGCGCACCGACCAACGACGCGCCGTCGGGCACGAGGCGCTTGTCCGTAAGGTTCGGCCACACCGGTCGGCCCGCAGCCGAGTGCGTGCCGCGTTGCGTGGCGTGCCGACCCTTGAAGATCTCAGCCAGCTGCCCCACCGTGCCGGTCGAGAAGTCGACGACCTTCGGCTGCCCGGGCCGGATCGTGGCGCCGCAACCCCAGTAGAGTTTGATCTTCCCTTTCGGCTGTTCGGTGGGTTCCTCGACGCTGTCGTCGCTGGAGGTCTGGGGAGCCGGCTTGGCCTGCGGCAGCACCTTCAGTTGCAGCGACGGCGCGAGCTTGCTGGCCTCTGGCACGGCCTGCACCGCTTCCGCAAGATTCGGGTTGCGACTCGTGCGGAGCGTCACGTCCAGGAAGCTGCCGCTGCCGCCGAAGCGCGTGCGGCCGAACTGGTTGCCGTCTTTCTTGCCGCCGAACATGGCGGAGAGCGGCGTGTCGCCCCCGCCGCCGGCGCCCCCGCCGCCTCCCATCATGCCGCCCATCATGCCCGCCATGCCCCCGGGCATTCCCGGCGACGCGAATGTCGCGATGTCGATCCACGCCTGTGAAATCGGCGGCTTGTCCGGCGGGCGCTGCGGCGCAGCCTGCTGGGCGGAGGCGGTCCCCGCGGCGAGGGCGATCACGGTCGATACAAAGGCGGCTGCCAGGATCTGCCTCATCGTCGTTCCCCTCGTTGTTCCGGCGGTTTTCGTCAAGTCTCGCACAGGTTCCGGCTCGCGCAAGTGCGACTGCCCGTTGCGCATACCTTGACTCCCGGGTGAGGTCGCTGGAAAATTCGCGGTCCCGTGCGGCCCGGACCGCCCAGGGCGCCCCCGGCAGCCAGACTGCCCAACCTCGTGGTGAGGTAGCTCAGACGGTTAGAGCGAGGGATTCATAACCCCTAGGTCGGGAGTTCGATTCTCCCCCTCACCACCAAACCCCCTTTTTCGCCCCCAATCCAGCCTGTTCCGGCACCGGCCAGCTACGGCCTGTGAACTGTCCGAAAACCCGCGTATTCACTAGGTGTTTTCGCCTCGTCTGCCCGTCGCTTCCGTACCCGCTTGAGCGCCAGCTAAAGCCGAAAGTGTCCATTGCGAGCCGGGGGTAAGTGGGGGTATCGTTAGGGGGTATACGGCAATATCCGGAAAAGGCTACCCCCGCCATGCTTGACGGATGCAGAGATCAGGGCCGCCAAGCCCACGGAGAAGCCCTGCAAGCTGTTCGACGGCGGGGGGCTGTATCTACTCATCAACCCGGACGGCTCGCGCTGGTGGCGCGTCAAGTACCGCTACGGGGGCAAGGAGAAATCCTGTCCGTTGGCGGGTACCGCCCGGGTCGCCGGGCCACGTAGGGGCGAAGGAAGCCCGCGACCGAACTGGACGCCATCAAGCGCCAGCTGCGAGACGGCGATCGACCCGAGCGCGGCCCGCAAGGCGGAGAAGGCGGCCCGCGTGGATCGGGAGGAAGGAGCTTCGAGGTAGTCGCCCGCGAGTGGCACGCCAAGCAGAGCGGAGCGATGGGCAGCGGGTCACGCGGAGCGGGTCATGGGCCGCTTGGAGGCTCACGTTTTCCCGCGCATCGGGGCGGAGCCGATCCGCACCCTGACCGGCCCGCAAGTGCTGGACGTATTGCAGCGGATCGAAGCGAAGGGGCGGGTGGAAACGGCGCACCGGGTCAAGGAGAGCTTGGGGGCGATCTTCCGCTATGCGGTCGCCACGCATCGGGCCGACGCATGACCCGTCGGCGGCGCTGAAAGGCGCGCTGGCGCCGTGAAGCACAAGGAGCTTCGCCAGCATCACCGAGCCGAAGAAGGTGGGCGAACTGCTGCGCGCCATTCGGGGCTATGACGGCGGCAACGTTGTGCGCCTGGCGCTGCAACTGCTGCCGCTGGTATTCGTGCGCCCTGGCGAGCTGCGCGGCGGCGCAGTGGTCCGAGTTTGCCTTTGACCTGACGGACCCGCCGAAGGGCAAGAAGCCGCAGCACCCCGAGCCGCAATGGCGCATCCCCGCCGAGCGCATGAAGATGCGGGAGCAGCACATTGTCCCGCTGTCAACGCAGGCGGTCGCGATCCTGCGCGAGCTGCACGCCATCACCGGCCCGGACGGCTACCTGTTCCCGAGCGTCCGGAGCAAGCGCGCCGCGCATGAGCGAAAACACGATCAACGCGGCACTGCGCGGCGATGGGCTACGCGAAGGACGAAATGACCGGCCACGGCTTCCGGCACATGGCGTCCACGCTGCTGCATGAGCGGGGCTACCGGTCCGAGTGGATCGAGCGCCAGCTGGCGCACGGGGACCGCAACGCCAGTGCGCGCCCGCTACAACTTCGCGGAATACCTGCCCGAGCGGCGCACGATGATGCAGGAATGGGCCGACTACTTGGACGGACTCGCCAGCGGTGCCAAAGTGGTGAACATCAAGGCCGCGAAGAAACGCCTGACCGCAATACCGCTGCGCCTAGCCCGAGGCTGATCCCCGAGGGCGAAAAGCCGGATACCTTCACCGGCCTGGCGCGGCGATTCTCTCGAAGGGCGCACGAAGGGGCGCGACATGGCAAAGAAGCGCAGGCAAGTCGCCAGCGAACGATGAACGCGTGGCTGCATGCGCCGTCTGCGATGGAACGGACGAGGAAATTCGGACGCCGTCTGGCCGAGCGCATTCCCGACGCGGGCTTGGTCCAACAGGGCTTCACAAACGGACGCTACGGCAGCGAGTCTGAACGTTGGCGGCTCCGTGAAGCGTCGGCGCTTGATGCCGCGATTCGGCAGTCACGTACCGCGTTGGCTCTGCTTCGGCGACACTCGCTGGCTCTTTGTCCGGTGACTATGCGCGTGCCGCGGGAAGGCATGGCATGAGATTCGCGACGCCCACTGGAAAAGGCTGCAATAGGGCGCGAGCTTGCGGCGCTCGAAGTCGCGCATCACAGACGCTAGAACGGCAGATTCTGGAGCGAAACTGCGCAATGGAAGGGCGTGAGCGTCGGGCGCACCTCGTCAAGGCCGGAACGAGGCTGGCCGGCTTGACGAATCACGCGCGAGCAAATAGAAGAATGCGCAGCAGAGACCGGCGGGACGCATCGATACGATTCGGCTGCTCTTGCCGAGTTCAGCTTGACGCGGATTACTGGCGAGATCAGGCTCGAAAGTCTGTCAAGACGCGCCTGCGGTTACGAGACAGCGCAAATGAAAAGCGCACGGCCGTCAGTAGCTTGCGGGACGCGCATCGATAGAACACGGCTCATGTCATGTTCTAGCGAAACAGCAAGCTACAAAGCAGCCGTGTTCAGCAACACCCGAAGCGGTGCAAACATGGCCATTCGAATCCTGCGACTTCCCGCAGTGCTGGCCCTGAAGGGCACTAGCGACGCAGCACGCGATTCTCAGGAGATCCGCCGACGGTTCAGGCCGCCCGGCGTCGCGACTCCGCGATCGTAGAGCGACGGGGCGGCCGGATGACGATTTGCGAGCCCGTGATTGGCGGCGAGCGCGGCCGATCAGGCTGAGATCGACATTCGCGCGGTAGATGCGATGGCTCTTGTCGCAGATCGAACGAGCCGCAAGAGCGCGTGAGGGGGCAGCCATGGACACCAAAGAAGAGGGCCGCCTGCCAGCGGCCCAATCCAATGCACACGCTCGAAATCATAGCAGCAAACGACCGGCGTACAGGCTCCGCGAAGCAATCAACGCCAAGTGTCGCGAGTGCATCCATGACGATGCAGCGCCCGGCACCTGGCGCGAGCAGGTAGCGCAATGCAGCGTGCCGCGCTGCCGCTTGTGGCCTGTGCGCCCCACACCATCGGGCGGGCCATTCGCGAACCCGCCACGCGACCCCGCGACCGTCACACGCGAATGGCTGAATAGGCCCGTGGGATTGGTCGAATCGGCCTATCCGTTGACGATGCCGGATCGGATCGGGGGCGACGCATGAGCGCCGCACCTTACTTTCGCGATGCGGTAGAACAGTTCCGCGATGCAATCCGAGGAGCGGGACTCACGCCGCCCGATGCAGTCGAAGCCGACGGCGAGTTGCACCGATTCGCCAGCAACGGAAAACGCGGCGACCTGGCGGGCTGGTATGTGCTGCATGTGGACGGCATCCCGGCTGGCAGTTTCGGGGACTGGCGCAGCGGGCTATCGGAAACATGGTGCGCCGACGTTGGCCGCAGCCTGACGGACGCGGAGCGCGACCAGCAACGCCAGCGAATCGAAGCGGCGAGGCGCAAGCGCGAGCAGGCCGAGCAGGAGGAACGCGGCGAAGGCGCGCGCGGCGGGCCGCGAGCGAATGGGAGGCGGCGCAGCCCGCCCCGGACTCGCATCCGTACCTGGCGCGCAAGGGGGTGCGGGCGCATGGGCTGCGCGTGGATGCGGACGGGCGCTTGCTGGTTCCCGTGCGAAACGGGAGCGAACTTCATTCTCTGCAATACATCAACGCCGACGGCGACAAGCGGTTTCTTCCGGGCGGGCGCGTGTCGGGCGGTTGCTACGCATTCGGCAAGGCGGGCGAGACGGTCTGCATTGCCGAAGGCTTCGCGACGGCGGCGACGATCAACGAAGCGACCGGGTATCCAGTGGCGGTCGCGTTCAACTGCGGCAATCTCGAAGCCGTCGCGCGAGCCGTGCGCGACAAGCTGCCGAGGGCGCGGCTAATTCTTTGCGCGGATGACGATGCGCGGACGGACGGCAATCCGGGGCTGACGAAAGCGACGGATGCAGCCCGCGCCGTCGGCGGATTGCTTGCAGTGCCGGACTTCGGCGCGGATCGGCCTGAGGGCGCGACGGACTTCAACGACTTGGCGAAGCATCGCGGAGCCGATGCCGTGCAAGCGTGCATCGCCAGCGCAAGGACAGCCGGACGACGAGGCGTGGCCCGATCCGCTGCCGTTGGTGGCGGACTCCGTCAGCGGAGCCATGACCCCGTTGACGCGCTGCGCCGGTGCGATTGGCGATGCGAGTGCGAGAGGTGGCGGCATTTGTGCAGTGTCCGGTCTGCCCTGGCCGCTGTGTTCCGCACTGCTCGGCGCAGTCTCGACAGCGGCGCAAGGGCTGGCGAACGTCAGGCGGGGTGCCGGACCTTGAAGGCCCGGTAAGTCTGTACCTGCTGGCCGTCGCGGAGAGCGGCGAGCGCAAGAGCGAGTGTGATCGGCGCTTCGCGAGCGAGCTTCGGGAGTGGGAGGCGCGAGGAAGCGGAGCGGGTGAAGCCCTGATGCCGCAAGTCGAGCCGCGCCGACGCTGGCGGCTCGGGAGACGATGCAAGGAAGCGGTCCTGCTGGAACATCAAGCAGGCGCGTAAGGCCGGAGTAACCGACCGGACGAGCGACCTGCGTCGATTTAGAACGGTTGGAGAGTCGAGAAGCCGAAGCCGTCCGCATCCCGCGACTGCTACTGGAACGCGAGACGGCGGAATCTCTCGCGTGGAACCTGCGAGGCCCGACGGCTGGCCGTCCGGCGGCATCCTTTCGAGCGAAGCCGGAATCATCTTCGGCGGTCATGCCATGCGCCGCGACACGATCATGCAAAGCCTGTCGCTGTTCAACAAGCTGTGGAGCGGGGGACCGTATCCGTGTCGGCCGGCGAACGTCGGAGCAGTTCGTATCGATCGGCGCGACGCGCTGACGATGGGGCTCGCGGTGCAGCCGGAGACAGGTGCAGGCGTTCTTTGATGAATCGCGGGGGCTAGCGAGGGGAACGGGCTTCGCGGCACGGTTCCTGATCGCATGGCCCGACAGTACGCAAGGCACCCGCCCGTATCGCAATGCGCCGACTGGCTGGCCCGGACTGACGAGGTTCCAGCGGCAACTGCGCGAGCTACTCGAGCGTTGCGCCCGACCTTCAATGATCGGGGCGAGTTGTCGCCGCCCGCGCTGGAGATGGACGCCGGATGCGCCTTCGATGGCTGGCGGCAGTTCCACGACGGGGTAGAGCAGGAACTTCGCAGCGGCGGGGAGCTTGCGGACGTGCGCGACGTGGCGAGCAAGGCAGCGGAGAACTGCGCCAGAGTCGCGCCCTGTTTCACCTGTTCGAGAAAGGACCGGAAGACCGCATCGGGGCGCGTCACCTTGAGTCGGCGGCGCGCATCGTCACCTGGCATCTGTTCGAGGCTCGCCGCTTCCTGGGCGCGCTGGCGCTGCCAAAGGCTCTCAGTAACGCCGCCAAGCTAGAGGCATGGCTATCGCGGAGTGTCCGAAAGACGCGGCACAGAGAGCGTGCCATCTGCGCGACGTGCTACGGCTTGGCCCGAATCCCGTGCGCCGCAAGGCCGACCTGTTGGTGGCGCTGGCGGAGCTGACGGAGACGGACCGGGCGAGGTTTGGCGATGACGGGCGAACCATCCAAATCAACCCCGCGCTGTTGAGGGACTAACCGTGTCCATGCCCCTAGCACTAGTCCTTCAGGAACAGGGCAAGGACGCCAATAAAGCGCAAGGACCAAAAGGCTCAGTGGTGCGGTCAGAGTCACCGGCCACGCGTCATCAAGCAAACCGCCCGGCCAAACCGAGCGCGCCCACGACCAAAAGGGAACCGCTCAACCATCGCAGCACGGCTCTTGGGCTCATGCGGCCGAGTTGTACGCCAGGCGGTTAACGCAACCGCCCACTCCGGGAATCGAGGCGTGAGCCATGTCATTGCGTGATTGGATCGCGTCATTTTCAGTCCTGAACGTTGCGACAACCGCGACAACTGCGACAGCGAGTGTCGAAAGGGTTCAACTGTCGCAAGTGTCGCAACTGTCGCAACCCATAGGGGCTCTGGAGCGCGTGTCGAGGCCGGCACAGACGCAGCCCGCGAGGCGTTCGAGGAACGTGCCGCGATCATCGAGTACGACGGCGGACTGACGCGGGCGGAGGCCGAGCAGCTGGCGGGCGCGACATATTTGCACCAGTACGCGCGCGCGCGCGAGGAACGCGAGCCGAAAGCGTCCGAGACGGTCCACGCGATCAAAGCAGATTGGCGGGGCGAGGGATTGGACCTGGACGACCTTCGACCGTGCGTGTGGTGCGGGAACCTCACACGCGGCGGACGTTGCATGGCGGCATCGCGAGGCGAGATGCGCGGGGCGCGGGATTGGGAACCGACGGTCCCGGGACAGCCGCG
Source organism: uncultured Gammaproteobacteria bacterium (assembly GCA_963843985.1). Taxonomy (GTDB): domain Bacteria; phylum Pseudomonadota; class Gammaproteobacteria; order Steroidobacterales; family Steroidobacteraceae; genus RPQJ01. The sequence goes on from CAWJMS010000034.1 coordinate 628,671, forward strand.
GCGCTGCATCGGCTACAGCCCGCCTGCCGATGACCCGGACCAGCGACCGGGGCGCGAGCGATGGCCCGAGCTGGTCGAGTGGCAGGCACCAATATGGGCAGGAAGCTGAACATGAGCGAATCGAGCAACGCGGATGCCTCGTCGGAGCCTTCGACGCTGACGAAGGAGAACGGCGAATCGAAAACTCGGGTAAAGGCCCGCGCGGTCATACGTCCAACCCTCAGTAACGCGGCAACGATTCGCGAAGCTGTGAAAGGGTACTTCGGACAGACTGAACTGTTTGACTTGGTGGATGAACTGGGCCAGCAGTGTGCAGCGGTTTTCGTGGGGAGCTTGGGCGTCCCGAGGCAATACTGACCGCGCAAGGGCACACCCTGGATGCGGTATCGAATGACCTAATGCGACTCGCGTATCGCAACATGGACAACTTCAACGCCGCGGAGCGGCTGTTCCGCTTGGCATTCAAGGCGCAGAGCCAATGCCGAGCGACCATCGAAACGCTGGCGAGCATCAAGAATCCGCCGATGGTCATTGCCGACAGGCGAACGTGCCCACGGCCCGCAGCAAGTGAACAACGGCGAGCCCGCGCGCGCGGGAAATTCAATCCGAGCAGAGCAAACTATTGGAGCAAACGCATGGCAAACGGCTGGACACCGGAACGGCGGGCGAAGCAATCGGCAGCGATTCGGCAATGGCGACCGTGGGAGCGATCGACCGGCCCGAGAACGGCGGCAGGTAAAGCGCGGGTGGCGCGCAACGCCGACAAGGGCGGGACTCGCGAGATGCTGCGAACGCTGGCGCGGCTGCTGCGCGAAATGCCGTGACATTGAAGGGCTTGCATTGAGTCAACTGGGCGGCGTGATCCAGCCGCCCTGGCCGCGTGTCGAAACGGGCGGGCGCACCTGTAGCTGTCCGCGTTCGCCACAGTCGCGGCACGTTACCCGCAGCGGAAGCCGCAGCGATCCGCGCCCCGTCGCCACCATCTGCGCCAAGTCCAGAACCGACCAGCGCGAGCAACGCGGACAGTACGCCGCGAGCTGGTGCCCGTGGTCATACAGTCCCGCGATGCTTCCTAGATCAATCACGTCCCGACAGTAGTCCATTCAGAGCGTCACCGCATGAGCCGAGCGCGAGTCCTTCCTGAACCTCCCGCCCGGGTGGCGAGCAACGCATGCAAGGGTGCGACTCGCGAGATGTCGCGAACGCTGTCCCGCCTATTGCGGACAATGCCCTAACAATGAAAGGCTTATCATTGAATCAATTGGGTGGCGCGATCTAGCCGCAAGCGCAGCGGCTTATGCGGTTGGAGACCGGGTCGGGATAATTCTTGCTTAGGCCGCCAGTCGAGCGGCCGGCCAACCTCTCGAGGTATAGGCACCCAAGCCGTAGAATGAAACGCTACTAAGTACCTCGCGACAGGAGTAACTGTGGCGGCGCTCCGAATTCTCATCGACATTCTTAAATCAAACCGCCCATCTGACTGGCCGCTCTACCTGTCCACGGCGGTGGTTTGGCAAGTTCGAAAAAGACTAGGACATCGCTTCGAAACGCGGCTCCATAACGGCGCAATTGTTCAGGTCTATCCGTCGAGTCGGCAAACTGAGATTTTTTACACCCGTTACCCGGAAGGCGCGGACTTAGCATTTATTCGAAGGCATTCGGGCTTGGCGGATACGTTCGTTGATGTGGGCGCAAACGTCGGAATCTTCTCCGCTAGCTTATTTGACAAGTTTTAAAAGCTTTGTATGCTTCGAACCGGCCCCATCATCCTTTAAGGCTCTCTCAGAAACGTTTGCTTTCTGTAATCCCAAACCAGCGCGAACTCCACAATATCGGAGTCGGTGATGCTCTCAGGTGAGCTTAATTTCCTTGTCGAAAGTGACTTCAGCTCGACTAGTCGTTTTGTGACGGAGCCGAGTGCAAAAACGAGAGCAATCGACGTACTCACTTGGATAACGTGTTCTCCAAAAAAAAGAATAACAATTCGTTTGTAATGAAGATCGACGTTGAAGGGTTTGAGGAGAAAGTCTTTCGAAAGGCCGGACAGGCTGTTCAGCAATAATGTGGTCAAGCTTGTAATGTTCGAGCGTTTGCAGGACGAATCTCGACAACGTCTTGACGTTTCTCGAGTCAATAGGTTAGCACTGTTCTTCTGGTGCGCGAGATGACCTGCGGACCACCACTAAACTCGTACTTATTTCCGAACCTCTCATAAACCTGTTTGCCTGCTGTCTGAGTTCGATTTACCCTTCGTTGAATGCTGATTTTGGCGAACCAGTGTGTCGTATGGTGTCTTCGTCTCGATGCGGGCACTCGTTGCTAGTAAATGGGAACGAGTCGGTCAGGGCCTATCTGTGGCCGCGGCTAGTGTTGCCCGCTGTGGTTAGGCAAACGAAGATAAAAGACCGCGGCCATCTGATGGTACGGCTGTCTACTGCGCGAAATTGTCGGTAGTTCTTCTTCGGCTTGTTGAGCTATGCCGGGCGCGCTAACGATCCAGTTCAGACTCTATCCGTTCGATCAGATGAGACGGGCGGAAAAGTGTCGCGATTTCGGCCCCACCATCGCCAGAAAGAAATACGGCTTGGACCGCGAACACGGTAAGCAGTTCTAGCTTTTCACGCGGCACGCCGACATCGTAATGATTGGAGATTCCTTAACCCACTTCGCAAACTGGGACGACATGTTTCCAGCGTTACCCATCGCAAATCGCGGGATAGGCGGTGATACGACTGATGATGTGCTGCGACGAATGCCGTCTATTCTCTCGGTTGAGCCAAAAAAAGCTTTCATCATGCTTGGAATCGACGAGATCCCGAGAGCTGGCAGGGACGTCGATGCGATATTTGAAAGCTACAAGGAGATAGTTAGGGAATTACGGGACCGTGGGATTCAACGTCACGTGCAGAGCAGTCTGATGGTGGAGTGCGGTCAATTCAAGCCTGATCGCTGTGGCGATATGCTTCGCAAGATAAAAGATCTGAACGCCAAGCTGAAATCATTCTCCGCCAAACAAGAGATCGAATTCATTGACCTGAATGTAGGATTGGCCAGTAGGTCGGCCGGTTGCCGGCCTGCCTACTCCCGCGACGCGGTACATTTGAACGGCAAAGGATATGCGGTCTGGCGTGACGAGCTTGAGCCCTACATGATTTCTGGAAGTGCGGACAGCGGGCGAGCGTGGCACAAAGGGCCGATGATCGTGACCGAGCACGGATTGACCTTCGCCCGCGCCGCCGATGCCTGGCGATGCGTAGAGCGCCCGGAGCTGTTGATGCTCCGATCCGGTCGCTACCGCATCGAAGGCCGCGAGCAGGAATTCCCGACGCTGGCCGCTGCGCTGGCGGCTGAGTTGAAGTCCGAGGAAGGCCCGCCAAAACCGGGGGCAGCAAGGCCAACGCGGGGGTAGGTTTGGGGGTATGTCGCGCGAGTCACATGCAAGTGGCTTGCGCGGAATCAGCTACTTAGGTCGACTTTAGGGGAGTCCCCCTCACCACCATCTCTCCGCGCCTCATATATGCGACTGGCGAAGCGACTCACGCCTTGCCGTCCGGCCTCCGCAGGAAGATCGTGGCATAGCGCCGCACACGGTCGTCGCGGTCGGACTCGAAAGGTTCGAGGCCGGTGGCGAACCACGGATAACGCGGTCCCCGCACTGCGCGGGCCTCGGCGTGAATGCGTTCGACTTCGTAGTCGAGGGGTTCGAGCCCCAGCGCACGGGTCAGGTCGGCGCGCATGTCCAGGTCCACCCCGTCGACGACCAGCGCCGACCGTGGAGCCATCAGCGTGCAGACGTTCTCGAATGCGCGCCGCGCCATCGGCCGGCGCATGTTGCACATCATGTTCTGCGCGTAGACCACGTCGGCGGCCGGCACGCTCTTCAGCGATCCGGCATCCAGGATGTCGCCGGTGGCGAAGCGCACGCGTCCCGCGACGTCGGGCCTCACGACGAACTTCCCGTCCACCGCTTCGAACGTCGCGGCGACGAGGTCCGGCGTCACGTGCCCCTTGCGCAGAACCCAGTCGGGATCGTAGCGTGGCGCCCTTCGCGAACTCGATCACGCCCGGGTCGATGTCGAATGCCTCGATCTCGAAGTCGAGTCGCGGGTGCCGCAGCCTCAGCAACGATGCAATCGAATACGCCTCCGCGCCCATCGAGCACGCGACCACCACGATTCGCAACGTGCGGGTGGTTTGCACACCGCCGACGAAATCGAGCACCGGCCCCGTCAGCGCCGCGTACTGCGTCGGCAGCCGGAAGAACTGCGTGTAGGTGAAGGACTGGCGTTCCTCGAAATGCAGCGCGTACCAGTAGCGCGCCTTCTGCCCAAGCGTGGACTGCTCGAGTTGCCTGACGCCCGGAAGCGCGTATATCAGCCGTTTCGACAGATCCGTTGCAGTCATCCCGTCTCGTCTCCCGGCAAATCCAGCCGTACTCTACACACATGGAGACGCTCAGGCGGTGTGACGTGTCGCACATGCTTGCGTTCCCAGTCCCCCAAAGGCGAAACCCTGCCCGGCGGCAGGGTTTCGAAGCGCTGCTCCAGCAACGCGCTCAGACCCTGCGACGTCGCACGCTTCAGTTCTCGACCGACGGCCCGCTGCCAGGACTCTGTCGCGCGAACGTCACGCCGTCCGCCAACGGCGGGTTCGGGGCCTGCACGTATGCGCCGTTGGGAGTTTTCGCTGGAAACCGGACAAAGCGCTATCTCACGAACACGGACACGCCGCAACCCACGGCGAGGTCCGTGCTTGCGTGGGTGAGGCCGCCCAGCCCGTACGCGTCGACTTGCACGTTCGGCCGAACTATCCACGTCAACCCGCCGCCCGCCACCGCATTGTCGGACTGGCCGCGCGCGGCACTGAACTGATAACCGACCTCGAGATAGCCCGCCGACGTCGTCCGAGAGGGCGAAGCTCCAGTTCGGCGAGAGCGTCCAGGTTGCATCGCCGTCGAGCACGTCGACGTTCGCGTACAGCGCGACCGATTGCGAGTCGCTCAGCGACCAGCCCGCCGTGGCCCCGAATGAATACTGCTCCGAACGATTGCCGAGATTGTGGCGCGCCGTCGGGAACGAGATGGTGCCGAGCAGCGCCATGCTGAATGGACCATCACCCGATGTCAGCAACAGTTTCAAGGCGACGGATAGATCGCCGGCGCCGGCTGCGGTGAAAGCCTGGCCCGAGCCATGCGTGTCGATTTCCTCGAACAACGGCGCCGCCAGCTGGGCTTCCCAGCGGTCGGTGATGCCGTAGCGCAGTCGCGTGCTGGCCGCATAAGCACGTTGCGTGACGCCGTCCGACCGGTCCTGTTGGAAATCCGGGAGGCCCTGTTCCCATGCGAGTCCTCTGGCCGGCAGCGTGGAGGGCGAGAATGCGATGCCGGGCCGGTCGAAGGCGCGCTCCGTCGGCGCACACCGACGCGGCGAACGCCATGGCTGCGAATCCGCCCGCCAGACACCCGCGACGGAGCCTACGTCTTGGTCCCATGCTCTCGACGTCCGAAGATCCGCGTGAGCCAGCGGCGGGCTCGATCTTGCGCGCTTTCGCGGCCGGCTTAAGTACATCCCGCGAGCCCTCGCCGGATTTCCTGCGGCGCTCGAGGGCTATGCTTTTCACGCTGGATCTTACGCTTCGCCCCGGCGGATGGGAGACGGCCATGCAAGCATTGCGCAGCATCCTCGTGCTGATGGAGCCCGCGCTCGAGCAGCAGGTCGCCTTCGAGGCCGCATTGCCGATTGCACGCGCATTCGGCGCGAGCCTGCACCTGCTGATGACGGACTATCGTGACCTGCACGTCTCGTTCTACGAGCCGCCGGCGCCGGGTCTCGTGCAGTTCCGCGAGTCGGTGCAGGCGGCGCATCGCGCGACCTTGGAACGATGCGTCGAGCGGGCGGGCTCGCTCGGCGTGACGGCGACGTTCGAGTCGATCTGGGGCACGCCGTTCCACGAGCTTGCAGTCGAGCGGGTGAAGGCATTGAAGCCGGGACTCGTGATGAAGCAGAGCGTCCACCACGGGCGCGTCGAGCGCACGCTGTTCACCGGGTCGGACTGGCACCTGATCCGCGACTGCCCGGTGCCGCTGCTGCTGGTGAAGGACCCGTCGCGCCTGTCGAAGCCGCGCATCCTCGTCTGCGTCGATCCGCAACACATGCACGACAAGCCGGCCGCGCTCGATCACCAGTTGCTCGCTAGCGCATCGTTGCTGAACGAGCGCCTCGGAGGCGAGATGCACGCGCTGCACGTGTTCGCGCTGCCGCACCCCATCGCGGTGGTCGGCGACGCCTACGTCGCGTCGGCGGGCATGGTGCCCGACGACGCCACGCTCGAGGCGGCCAACGCGTCGCTGCGCGACCTGCTGTCCGCGCATCCGGCGGTGCGCGCCCACGCGCACCTGCGTGTCGGCGTGCCGGCGCAGGACATCGTGTCCGAGGCGCTCGCGCTCGACGTCGACCTGGTGGTGATGGGCGCGGTGTCGCGACGGCGGCTCGAGCGCTGGTTCATCGGCAACACGGCCGAAGCGGTGCTCGACCGCCTGCCGTGCAACGTGTGGGTGGAAAAGCCGACCGCCGGCTGAGCGCGCTCAGTCGTCCGCGAAAGTCGCCTTCAGGCGCTCGATCGCATCGTCGGCGCTGCGCGGTTCCGCGGCGTCGACGACCAGCGCGATGCGGCGCTCGTCGTCCGTCAACGGCTCCCAGTACGCGGGCTGGCGCTCGAGCAGCGAGACATCCGCCTCGGACGCGTCCGCGCCGGTGCGTCGTCGCGCCTCGACCCGGGCGCGCAACGTCGCGATCGGTGCGGTGCAATGCACGATCGCCGCGCGCGCACCTTGCCCGGCGGCGACTTGCAACAGTTCGCGGCGCTCCTCGCGACGGAGGCTGGCCGCGTCGACGACGACGTTTTCGCCGCCTTGCAGGCAGGCCGCCGCGCATTGCGCGAGACGGGCGTAGGTTCTCGAGTTGAATTCGCGGGTGTAGAGGCCCGCATCCGGCGGTGACCGCGAGTCGGCGAGCGCCGCCAGCCCCGCGAGACGCTTGCGTTCCACGTCCGACCGCACGTGCAGTGCACGGTATTCGGCGGCGAGCCGCCGTGCGAGCCACGTCTTGCCGGACCCGGACAGGCCGCAGGTCAGGACCAGTCCGGGCGTGCGCCGTTCGATGCGCGACGATGCCCAGCCGAGATAGCGTGCCACGGTCGATTCCGCGGCCGCGCTCGATTGCGCATCGTGTCGGACCTGCCCGGCCCGCAATGCGGCCACCTTGGCCCGCACGACGGCCCGGTACGTCTCGTAGTACGGCAACAGGGGCAACGCGGCATAGTCGCCGAGACGGTCGGCCCACGCATTGAGCACGGCCATGCGCAAGTCCGCGCGTGCGCGCGCAGCGAGGTCCATCGTGAGAAAGGCCAGGTCGTTCACGACGTCGATGCAGCGCAGCGCGGGATCGAATTCGATCGCGTCGAATGGCGTCAGCCGGCCGCGCCAGCGGACGACGTTGGCGCAATGCAGGTCGCCGTGACACTCGCGGATCCGGCCCGCGCGAGCCCGTTCGTTCAGCAGCGGCTCGAGCGCGTCAAAGGCGCCGTTGCTCCACGCACGCACGCGCTCTGCTTGCCGCCGGGTCGTATCGCGCGCGGTCAGGCGGCACAGTTCCTCGAAATTGCCGGCAACGGCTTGCTTGACCCGGGCCGGCGAGCCATGCGGCTGGTCGGCCGGCACGATCGGCGCAGTGTCGTGCAGCCGGCCGAGTTCTGCGCCGAGCCGGGCCAGTTCCGCGGGCTCCACGTCGCCGCGCTCGAGGAGCGCGTCGAGTTCTTCACGGGTGTCGAACTGCACCATGCGCACGGCATGCTCGACGACCGTGCCGGCCGCCTCGCCGACGCGCAGCCCGTCGGGAGTGCGCACGATCGGCACGGTCTCCAGGTAGAGCTCCGGCGCGAGACGACGATTGAGGCGCAGTTCTTCCTCGCAGAAGATGCGCCGTCGCTCCAGCGTGGAATAATCGAGGAAGTGGAGCCGCACCGGCTTCTTGATCTTGTACGCATACCGCCCGGTGAGCAGTACCCAGGAGACATGCGTCTCGACCAGCCGCACCGGCGCGTCGACCTCGTGCGGATACGCGGCCGGATCGCGCAAGGATTCGATCGATACCCCGCCCGGATCGGGGGCATTCATCGGCACATTCCTCGGATTCGGCGCTCGACGGCGGCTCCATCCAGTGTACCCTTGTGGTGGCCCGTCCGATCCCCTGCGATCAATACTGATGGTCGCCGTGGGGCACCGTTCGACAATGAAGCCGTCCTGTCAGACCCGACAGCAGAGGAAACTCGAATCGTGACCATCCCCGTCAAAATCACTTTCAGGCACATGGAAAGCTCCGCGGCCGTCGAGGCCCGGGTCCAGGAACTCGCCGGCCACCTCGGTGTGTTCAGCGATCGCATTCAGTACTGCCGCGTGGTCGTCGACTCGCCGCACCGGCATCATCACCAGGGCAAGGTCTTCGCCGTCAAGGTGCATCTCGAGGTCCCGGGCGAGGACGTGGTCGTCGACATGGAGCGCCCGGACCGCGACGGACACGACGACGTCTACGTCGTGCTGCGCGACGCGTTCGACGCAGCGAAACGCCAGCTGCAGCAGCGCATGTCCACGTTGCGCGGAGACCCCAAGCGCCGCGAGACGCTGAGTTGATCCCAGCCCCGCTGCTGTTCGCGCCGGCCGCAAGCCGGCCGTTCGGCGAGCGCGTCGCCGAATCGCTCGGTTGCGCACTCGCCCCGATGGAAGAGCGCGAATACGAAGGCGGCGAGCACAAGACGCGGCCGCTGGTCAGCGTGCGCGGCCGCGACGTATTCGTCGTGCAGTCGCTGAGCGGCGATGCGTCGGGCAGCGCGAACGACCGCTTGTGCCGGCTGCTGTTCCTGGTCGCCGGCCTGAAGGACTCCGGGGCCGCGAGCGTCACGGCCTGCGTGCCGTTCCTGTGCTACGGGCGCAAGGACCGGCGCACCAAGGAGCGCGATCCGGTGACGCTGCGTTACGTGGCGCAGCTGTTCGAGGCCGTCGGCACCGACCACGTGCTCGCGCTCGATGCGCACAATCTCGCTGCGTTCGAGAACGCCTTCCGTTGCCCGGTCGACCAGCTCGAGGCGGCGCCGCTGCTCGCACGCCATCTCGCCGGCCAACTCGGGCCCGGGCCGGTGACGATCGTGTCTCCGGATTTCGGCGGTGCGAAGCGCGCGCAACGCCTGGTCGACATCCTCGCCGCGCACGCTCGGCGCGAAGTCGGTTTCGCGGTGCACGAAAAGCGTCGCAGCGGCGGCGAGGTCAGCGGCGACCTGCTGGTGGGACCGGTAGCCGGTTGCCAGGTCGTCATCGTCGACGACCTGATCAGCGCCGGGTCGACGATCCTGCGCGCCGTGAAAGCGTGCCGCGACGCTGGCGCGACGCGGGTCGATGCATTCGCGACGCACGGCGTATTCGAGCCCGAAGCCCGGCGGCTGCTCGGAAGCGACGGCCCGGATCAGTTGATCGTCAGCGACTCGATCCTGCCGGTGCGCCTCGCTCCGGGGCCCGGCGACCGGGCGCCGGTCGTGCTGCCGGTCTCATCTCTGTTTGCGGAGGCGATCCGCCGCATCGTCACGGGCGGCTCCGTCGTCGCGCTCAGGGAACTCGAGGTCGCGAAGAAGCGCTGAGATTGCTCAGGCGAGCGCGACGGATGCGTCCTCGAGTGCTCCAGCCACGTAGCTTCCCGACCGCGCAACCCAGTCCTGCGGCCGGCCTCCGTCCGGCTCGCTCGCGCGCCAGGCGTAGAGCTTGGCGCGAGTCGCTGCGCGGTGGCTGCGGTAGAAAGCGAGCAGGGCATCCGGACAAACGTCGCCGAGCTGCTCGAGGCAGCCGCGAGCGATCGTTCGGCCGACCGTTGCGCGGCCGAGCCGCGCGCACTCCAGTTCCAGGAAGCTGAGTTCTTCCGCCCGATCGAGGAGCCGCAGGTCGCGATCGAATTCCAGGCAGTCGATGATCGCCGGCGGATCGTCGAGGAAGACGTGTTCCGGCCGCAGGTCGCCGTGAGCTTCGATCACGCAACCGGCAGGTGCGCGCGGCGCGAGCAGGGCAGCGCGCTGCTCGATGAACGCTCGTTGACGTTCGTGCAGTTCACCGGCGCCAGGGATTGCCGCTGCCTCGAGCGCGACATGGTTGGCGTCGGCCTGCCGTCGCAACCGCTCGAGATGCACGGCGCCGTCGGTTACGGCGGGCGTGGCGGACGCATAGAACGCGGCGAGCAGGCGCGCCACCGAGTGCAGCGCGTCGTCGTCGACGGTCGATTGGGACAGCCGCGCATCCAGCATCCGGCCGCGGTCGAGCCGGCGCATGCAGACCAGCCAGTCGACGACATCGCCCTCGCCGCCGATGCGCAACGTACCGGCGGGTCCCTGCACCAGCGGCATCGCGTCGAGGTAGATGCCGGGCGCGAGCCGTCGATTGAGGCGGACTTCCTCGAGCGAGTCGATGCGGCGTGCGTCGAGCGAGCGGTAGTCCATCGTGTCGCGACGCACGGGTTTGCGGAGCTTCCAGGCTCGCTCGCCGGCGAGGAAGATCCAGGCGAAGTGCGTCTCGATGACCTCGTCGCCGCGTCCGCAGAGGCTGCGCAGGAACGCGACTTTGGCGTCGAGGCCGGGCGGATCCACGGGCATCGACGACGAGCATAGCACTAGGTAAATTCGCGAATGGTTCGCGGGGCCCGGGCGCGGAACATGAACCTGTCAGCAGCGGAGCAACCAGGATGGTGCGCAGGTTTCTCGACCGACGAGACGCAGGCCGGGCTCTGGCCGACGAGCTGACGCGGTATCGCGGCGATCCGTCCGCCATCGTGCTCGCGCTGCCGCGCGGCGGCGTGCCCGTCGGGTTCGAGGTCGCACGGGCCCTCGGCCTGCCGCTCGACGTCCTCGTCGTCCGCAAGCTGGGCCTGCCGGCGCAGCCCGAGCTCGCGATGGGGGCCGTGGCGAGCGGCGGCGCCATCGTGCTGAACGACGAGGTGCTGCGATTGCTGCCCGCACGCAGCGACACGCTGGAGCGAGTCAAGGCCCGCGAGCTGCTCGAGCTCGCGCGCCGCGAGCACGCGTATCGCGGCGATCGCGAACCGCTCGACGTGCGCGGCCGGACTTGCCTCGTCGTGGACGACGGGCTCGCGACGGGCGCGACGATGGCGGCGGCGGTGCAGGCGATGAAGAATTCCGGTGCCGCACGCGTGGTCGCCGCGGTGCCCGTGGCGTCCAGCGAGGCGCTCGCGCGCATCGCGGCGCTTGCCGACGAGGTGGCCTGCGCGAACGTGCCGCGCTGGTTCAGCGCCGTCGGTCAATGGTATGAACGCTTCGAGCAGACGGAAGACGACGAGGTGCGCGAGCTGTTGTCGCGAGCCGCCGCGCCGGCGGACGCGAGCGGGCCGCGTGGTAACCTGCCTGCCTGAGCCGGACGGAGTGCCGCCATGAGCGAACTGGGTCCTGAAGTCCTGAAGATCGACGAATTCTCGGGCCACGAGGAACCGCTCGAACTCGATCCGGCGCGCCTCGCGCCCGGCAGCCGGATCCCGTCGCAGCACGTCCGCAACCTGTTCACCGACGCGACCGGACGGTTCTTCGCCGGCATCTGGCGCAGCAGTCCGGGCGCGTGGCGCGTCTCCTATACCGAGAACGAGCTGTGCCTGCTCACCGAAGGACGGGTGCGCATCAGCGACGACTCCGGACGCAACTGGACATTCGGTCCCGGCGATTGCTTCGTGATGCCCGCCGGATTTCACGGCCTGTGGGAAGTGCTCGAGCCGGCGCGCAAGTTCTACGCCATCTACGAGCCTGCCGCCGGCGCCTGATCCCGGGCCTGCCCCAGACCCCTCTGATCCATCGCGGTGCAAGGCGTGGCCTTGCTGCGCCGCCGCAGTGCATGGCGTCGCCCAAAAAAGGCCTCATTGGCCGCCCGCGACGCTGGCACGTTTCCTGCACTGCACTCCACCCGGCGAACCACGCGGAATCGCGCTTGGGTGATACGTGTCTCAACAGCGACTTTCTGTCATTCAAGCCGGACTTTCCGTTACTTTTCTGCAACATAGGGGTTGATCATGAAATTGAGTCATGGCCTGGCGGCGCTCTTCCTGACGATGACTGCAGCGGCAGCTCATGCTGAGCTGACTGGGACCGTTACGGCGGTGAGCGACTACGACTTCCGCGGCATCACCCAGACCGCGCACGACCCGGCCCTGCAGGGCAGCATCGATTACGCCCACTCGAGCGGCTTCTATGTCGGCGCGTGGGGCAGCAACGTCGATTTCGGCGATTGCTGCGACGAGAACATCGAAGTCGACATCTACGCGGGCTTCCGCGGCGGCGAAACGATCACCTACGACGTCGGTGCGATCTATTACACGTACCCGGGCGCGCGACAACATCGATTTCCCTGAAATCTACGCGAGCCTCGGCTGGAAATGGCTCAGCGGCAAGGTGTGGTACTCGAACGATTTCGGCAACTCGTCCGACTCGGCCGAGTACTACGAAGCCAATGCCGCGATCCCGCTGCCGGCCAACTTCGCTGCCTCGGCCCACGTCGGGTACAGCGACGGCGACTACTGGGACAACGCGGCCGGCGGCGGCTACACGGACTGGTCAGTCGGCGTGACGTACGCGCTCGGCCACTTCACACTCGGCCTGAAGTACGTCGATGGCAGCGACCTCCAGGACCTGGACGACTACTGCCACGGTGTTGAAGGCGATCCGATCTGCAAGGACAAGGACGTCGGCAGCACCGACGCCCGGGCGATCTTCTCGGTCTCGACCACGTTCCCCTGGAAGAGCGAGTGATCGATCTGATTTCGATTTCGATCTGGACGCACCGGCGCCCGGTCCCCGCGAGGGAGCCGGGCGTTTTTTGTTGCCCCGCGATTGGGCACGATGCTGCGATCCGTCTCGCTTCTGATACAATTCCTGCATACATCCGTCCAGCTCTGTTGTATTGGAACAACGAAAGGGGAGCATCATGAAGTTGAGCCATGGCCTGGCCGCCGTCGTCCTCGCGCTGTCCGCTGCCGCCGCACAGGCCGACGTCTCGGCCACGATCACCGCCGTCAGCGACTACGATTTCCGCGGCCTCACGCAGACCCGGCAGAACCCGGCCCTGCAGGGCAGCGTCGACATCACCGGCCAAAGCGGCTGGTACCTCGGTGCCTGGGCCAGCAACGTCGATTTTGGCGGCGACGAAAACATCGAAGTCGACCTGTATGGCGGATTCGCCGGCGGCGAGACCTTCCCCTGGGACGTCGGCATCATCGACTACACCTATCCGCAGTCGAACGACCTGCGCGATTTTGCGGAAATCTACGCGTCGCTCGGCTGGAAGTGGGTGAAGGGCAAGGTCTGGTACTCGGACAACTTCGGCGGATCGCGCGACAACGCGTTCTACTACGAGGGCAACGCGGCCATCCCGCTGCCAGCCAACTTCGGCCTCAACCTGCACGCGGGTTACAGCGACGGCGATTATTGGAGCAAGGACAAGGCTGGCATCCAGAGCTACCTCGACTGGTCGGTCGGCGTGACCTACGCGATGGGTCACTTCAACCTCGGCCTGAAGTGGGTCGACGGCAGCGACTACACGCCGGCCAACAATGCCTACCACGACATCGGCAACAGCGACGCGCGCGCGATCTTCTCGATCTCGACGACCTTCCCATGGTCGAGCGGCGAAGAAGAGACCCCGGAAGTCGCCGAGGCCGCGCCCGTGGCGGCAGCGCCTGCGGCACCCGCGGACGCGGACGGCGACGGCGTGCCCGACAGCGCCGACCGTTGCCCGAACACCCCGGCGGGTGACCGCGTGGGTCCGAACGGCTGCTCGTGCGATGTGTCGATCCAGACGCACTTCGCGTTCGACTCGGCCGAACTGACGGCGGAGGACAAGGCTGCGCTCGACAAAGTTGCAGCCCGGCTGCAGGAGCTGGAGTTCGTCGGGGGCGCCGCCACGGGCTACACGGACAACACGGGCGACGCGGCGTACAACGTCAAGCTGTCGGAGCGTCGTGCCCAGGCTGTCGCGGATTACCTCGGCGCCAAGGGTGTGGCGCCGGGACGCATCACGGCGACAGGAGCCGGCTCGGCCGAGCCGGTCGCCGACAATGCGACCGAAGAGGGCCGTGCACAGAACCGTCGCGTGACGATCCGCCGGACGGATTGCGGCCCGGCGAACTGATCGCGCCATCGATTCCCGAGTCGGGAAACGAAGCCGGCGGGAGCCATCCCGCCGGCTTTTTCAATTCAGGCGCCGGCTTTCAGCACTTCCGCCAGCTTGCCGAACAGTTCGTCGACGTGCTTGCGCTCGATGATGAGCGGCGGCGACAGCGCGATGATGTCGCCGGTGACGCGGATCAGGATGCCGGCCTCGAATGCCCGCACGAACACGTCGAAACCGCGCGCGCCGGGCTTGCCCGGGATCGCGTTCGAGTTCGATCGCGCCGATCAGGCCGAGGTTGCGCAGGTCGATCACGTGCGGCAGGCCCTTCAGCGAGTGCACCGCGTCGCCCCAGTACGAGTCCATTTCCTCCGCGCGCGTCAGCAGGCCCTCGCGCTTGTAGATCTGCTGCGTGGCGATGCCCGCCGCGCAGGCGACCGGGTGCGCCGAGTACGTGTAGCCGTGGAACAGCTCGATGGCGTTGTCCGGCCCCTGCATGAAGGCGTCGTAGATTTCCTTGCGGGCGGCGACCGCGCCCATCGGCACCGCGCCGTTGGTGAGGCCCTTGGCCATGGTGATCAGGTCGGGCAGCACGTCGAAGTGCTGCGCGCCGAACGGCGAGCCGAGACGGCCGAAGCCCGTGATGACCTCGTCGAAGATCAGCAGGATGCCGTGCCTGGTGCAGATCTCGCGCAGCCGCTGCAGGTAACCCTTCGGCGGCATCAGCACGCCGGTCGAGCCGGCCACCGGCTCGACGATCACCGCGGCGATGTTGCTCGCGTCGTGCAGCGCGACGATGCGTTCGAGTTCGTCGGCGAGGTGCGCGCCCCACTCGGGCTGGCCGCGGGTGTACGCGTTGTGCTCGAGATCGTGCGTGTGCGGCAGGTGATCGACGCCCGGCAGCATCGCGCCGAAGAACTTGCGGTTGTTGACCATGCCGCCGACCGAGATGCCGCCGAAGCCGACGCCGTGGTAACCGCGCTCGCGCCCGATGAAGCGCGTGCGCGTGCCTTCGCCGCGGGCGCGATGGTAGGCGAGCGCGATCTTGAGCGCCGTGTCCACCGATTCGGAGCCCGAGTTGGTGAAGAACACGTGGTCGATGCCCTTCGGCAGCCAGTCCACCACCTCGTTGGCGAGTTCGAACGCGCCGGGGTGTCCCATCTGGAACGGCGGCGCGTATTCCATCTCCGCGATCTGCTTGCTGACCGCCTCGGCGATTTCCTTGCGGCCGTGACCGGCGTTGACGCACCACAGGCCAGCGACGCCGTCCAGGATCTGGCGGCCGTCCGGCGTCCAGTAATGCATGCCCTCGGCGCGCGCGAGCAGCCGCGGCTTGGCCTTGAACTGCCGGTTGGCGGTGAACGGCATCCAGAACGCTTCGAGGTCGGCGCGGTCGAACTTGGACTTGGCGGACATGGGCGGGTCACCGGCGGGTGGGGTGAGGAGGGATGGCGATGATAAGAAAAATTGACACCCGGCTCAAATCAGCTTGAAATTTCCGGCACTTACGGACCTCCTGTGCAGGATATTGAACACCCCGTGGCCGCAACGACCCAAGATGTAGGCGCCCACCTGCGCACCGTGCGGACCATGTACGGGCTCTCGCAGCGCGAGCTCGCCAAGCGCGCCGGCGTCACCAACGGGCTGATCTCGCTGATCGAGCAGAACCGCGTCAGCCCGTCCGTCAGCTCGCTGAAGAAGGTGCTCGACGGCATCCCGATGTCGCTCGCGGAATTCTTCACGCTCGACCTGTCCGCCAGCCCCCAGGTGTTCTTCAAGGGCGACGAACTCGTGGACCTCGGCGATCGCAGCGTGTCGTTGCGGCTGGTCGCCGCGCGCCGCCCGAACCGCGCGATGGCGTTGATGCACGAGCACTACGCGCCGGGCGCCGATACCGGCACCGACATGCTGCGTCACGCCGGGGAGGAGGGCGGCGTCGTCGTGCGCGGACGCATCGAGCTGACGATCGGCGGCGAGAGCCGGGTGCTCGGTCCCGGGGACGCGTACTACTTCACCAGCGCCATTCCGCACCGGTTCCGCAACCTCGGCACCGAGCCTTGTGAAATCATCTCGGCGGCCACTCCGCCGACGTTCTAGATCACCGTCCGGGAAGTCCACGCATGACCGTCATCGGCACCGACTTGAGCTGGCGCGATCGCGCCCGCTCCCTCTCCATCAACGGACTCGCGTTCATCGATGGCAAGTACGTGCCTGCGGTTTCCGGCGAGCAGTTCGACTGCGTCAGCCCGATCGACGGCAAGGTCATCGCGAAGGTCGCCTCGACCGACAAGGCCGACGTCGACCGCGCCGTCGCCGCCGCGCGGCGTGCGTTCGAGAGCGGCGTGTGGTCCCGGCAGGCGCCCCGCGAGCGCAAGCGCGTGCTGCTGCGATTCGCCGAACTGATCCTGCAGCACGGGGAAGAACTCGCGCTGCTCGAGACGATCGACATGGGGAAACCCATCTCCGACAGCCTCGCGGTCGACATCCCGTCGACCGCGCGCTGCATCGCCTGGTATGCGGAGGCCGTCGACAAGGTGTACGACGAGGTCGCGCCGACCGGCCCCGATGCGCTGGC
Organism: uncultured Gammaproteobacteria bacterium; assembly: GCA_963843985.1. Lineage (GTDB taxonomy): Bacteria > Pseudomonadota > Gammaproteobacteria > Steroidobacterales > Steroidobacteraceae > RPQJ01. Next base: position 645,440 of record CAWJMS010000034.1, read on the forward strand.
GTTGATCACGCGCGAACCGATCGGCGTGGTGGCGGCCATCGTGCCCTGGAATTTCCCGTTGATCATGGCGGCCTGGAAGATCGGGCCGGCGCTCGCGGCCGGCAATTCGTTCATCCTGAAGCCGTCCGAGAAGTCGCCGCTGACGGCCATCCGCATCGCCGCGCTCGCGTCCGAGGCCGGCATTCCCGACGGCGTGTTCAACGTGCTGCCCGGCTTCGGCCACACGGCCGGCCAGGCGCTCGCGCTGCACATGGACGTCGACTGCATCGCCTTCACCGGTTCGACCCGCACCGGCAAGCTGATGCTGCAGTACTCGGGCCAGTCGAACATGAAGCGCGTGTGGCTCGAGTGCGGCGGGAAGTCGCCCAACATCATCCTCGCCGACTGTCCGGACCTCGATGCGCGCCGCGGCCACGGCCGCCTCCGCGATCTTCTTCAACCAGGGCGAGATGTGCACCGCCGCGTCGCGGCTGGTCGTCGAGGAGAGCGTCCGCGACGCGGTGCTCGACAAGGTGGTCGCCGCCACGCGCCGCATGCAACCCGGCGATCCGCTCGATCCGGCCACCCGCCTCGGGGCGATCGTCGACGAGGTCCAGACCAGGACCGTGCTCGGCTACATCGAATCGGGCCGCGCCGAGGGCGCCACGCTGCTGGCCGGCGGCGAGCGGACGCGCAAGGATACGGGCGGCTGCTACGTGCAACCGACGGTGTTCTCGGACGTCCGACCCGACATGAAGATCGCGCGCGAGGAAATCTTCGGCCCGGTGCTGGCGACGATCTCGGTCAAGGACGCCGAGGAGGCCGTGCGCGTCGGCAACGGCGTCGACTACGGACTCGCGGCCGCCGTCTGGACCCGCGACGTCACCAAGGCGCACCGCATCGCCCGCGCGCTGCGGGCCGGCATGGTCTACGTCAACTGCTACGACGCCGACGACATCACGGTGCCGTTCGGCGGCTACAAGCAGTCCGGCACCGGCCGCGACAAGTCGCTGCACGCGTTCGACAAGTACACGGAGCTGAAGACCACCTGGATCGACCTGTCGAAATGAGCGCGTACAGCAACGTCACGTTCGACGAACTCGAGCCGGGCGCCCGGGCCACGGCGAAGCGGCCCATCTCGCAGACGGAGATCGAGGCGCTGGTGCTCGTCTCCGGCGACCTCGAGCCGTTCCAGCTCGAAGAAGGCGATTTTTCTGCGGACGACGAACTGAGCGTCGACGCCGTGGCGGCCGTCGCCATCATCTCCGGGATGCTCGAGCGCCGCCTGCCCGGCCCCGGCACCCGCATCGTGTCGCAGTCGCTGGAGTTCGACGGACGCATCCACGTCGGCGACGAGATCACCGCGACGGTGACGGTGCTGCGCAAGCATGCGGCATCGGGTTGCGTCGATTTCGACTGCGAGGTCACCGCCGCCGGCCGCCGCGTCCTGCGCGGCACGGTCGTCGTCGAGGCGCCGCGGCGCAAGCTGTCGTATTCGGAAATCGCCACGCCCGAGATCGTGCTCCGGCGCAACGACGTGTTCGCGCGCCTGCTGAAGCGCTGCCAGCCGCTCGAGCCCGTAACCTGCGCGGTGGTGCATCCTTGCGACAAGGAGTCGCTGCTCGGCGCGATCGAGTCCGCGCGCCTGAAGCTGATCGTGCCCGTGCTGGTCGGCCCGCCCGCGCGCATCCGGGCCATCGCCGCGGCGCACGGTGTCGACCTGTCCCCGTATCGCATCGTGCCGACGGAGCACAGCCACGCGTCGGCCGCGGCCGGTGCCGCGCTGGCGCGCACCGGCGAAGTCGACACGCTGATGAAAGGCAGCCTGCACACCGACGAGATCATGGCGGAAATCATCTCGTCGCAGGGCGGGCTGCGCACCGAACGCCGCGTGAGCCACGTCTTCGTGATGGACGTGCCGGCGTACGACCGGATGCTGTTCGTGACGGATGCGGCGATCAACATCGAGCCGACGCTCGGCGAGAAGGCCGACATCCTGCGCAACGCGATCGACCTGGCCCGCGCGCTCGGCGTGGAACAACCGAAGGTGGCGATCCTCTCGGCGGTCGAGACGGTCAACCCGGACATCCGCTCGACGCTCGACGCCGCCGCACTCTGCAAGATGGCCGATCGCGGCCAGATCACCGGCGCGATCCTCGACGGACCGCTCGCGTTCGACAACGCCATCAGCGAGCGGGCCGCGCGCGCCAAGAGCATCCGCTCCCCGGTCGCCGGCCGGGCGGACATCCTGCTCGTGCCGAACATCGAGGCCGGCAACATGCTGGCGAAGCAGTTGCAGTACTTCGCCGGCGCCGACAGCGCCGGCATCGTGCTCGGCGCGCGGGTGCCGGTGGTGCTCACGAGCCGCGCCGACAACGTCCGCATGCGCATCGGATCTGCGGCCGTCGTCAAGCTGCTGGTGCACGCGCGGCGCGGCGCGCCGGTGCCGCCGAAGCCATGAGCGCGGCCGCTCGCGCGATCCTGGTGCTGAACGCGGGCTCCTCGAGCATCAAGTTCTGCGTGTTCGAGTGGGACGGCCTCACGCTGCGGCGCGACCTGCGCGGGCAACTGTCGGCGCTGACGGTCGCTCCGCAATTCGTCGCGAAGCGCGGCGACACCGTCGTGGCCGACCGGCGCTTCGAGGCGCAACCGATGACGCACCAGCAGGCGCTCGCGGTGCTGCTCGAATGCCTGCGGGCGGAGCTGCGCGGGGCGGAACTCGCCGGCGTCGGCCATCGCGTGGTGCACGGCGGCCTCGAATTCATGGCGCCGACCCTCGTCGATCGCGACGTGGTCACGCGGCTGGAGCGCTACGTGCCGCTCGCGCCGCTGCACCAGCCGCACAACCTCGCGGCGATCCGCCTGATGCTCGACCAGCTGCCGGGTGTGCCGGAGATCGCGTGCTTCGACACCGCGTTTCACCGCACGATCCCGGAGATCGCGCAGCGCTTCGCGCTGCCGCCGCGGTTCGCGGAGGCGGGCGTGCGACGCTACGGGTTCCACGGACTGTCGTACGAGTACGTGGCTTCGGTGCTGCCGCAATTCGACGCCCGCGCCGCAGCCGGCCGCACGGTGGTGTTCCACCTCGGCAATGGCGTCGAGCATGTGCGCGCTCGCGAACGGCCGCAGCGTCGCGACGACGATGGGTTTCACCGCGGTCGAAGGCCTGCCGATGGGCACGCGCAGCGGTTCGATCGATCCGGGCGTGCTGTTGTTCCTGCTCGACGAGATGAAGCTGTCGGTGCGCGACGTGGAACGCCTGCTTTACAACGAGTCCGGGTTGCTCGGCATGTCCGGCATATCGAGCGACATGCGCGACCTGCTCGCGAGCGACGACCCCGCGGCGAAGCTGGCCATCGACGTCTTCGTCTACCGCGCGACGCGCGAACTCGGCTCGCTGGCGGCCGCGCTCGGCGGCGTGGACGCGATCGTGTTTACGGCCGGCATCGGCGAGAACCAGCCCGAGATTCGCGCGCGGATCGCGTCGGGGGCGCGCTGGCTCGGCGTGCAGCTCGACGAAACGGCCAATCGCGCGGGTCGGCAGCGCATCAGCGCGGAGAGTTCGGCCGTGGCGGCGTACGTCGTGGCGACCGACGAAGAGCTGATGATTGCACGCCACGTGGCGAGCCTGCTTGGCCGCTGACCGGCCGCAGGGAATCCGGCCGCTCGCGCGCGGACCGACTCGATTCGAACAGGGGAGATCGATGCGTCATGCGAACCATGCTATGCGGCTGCTGGCCTCGGTTGCACTCGCCGGTGCGCTGGTGAGCGCCTCGATGACGGCAACGGGGGCGGGTGCAACGAGAGGCTCCTACGACGACCTGCTGGCGCTGTTCCGGGACTGGCAGAGGCTCGAGCAGCCGACGCTGCTCGAGGGGGCTCCCGACTACACAGCTTCCGCCATCGCGCGGAGGCAGGCCGGCCTCGCTCAGTACCAGGCGCGTCTCGCGTCGATCGACGACTCGTCCTGGCCGCTCGAGCAGAAGATCGATTACGAGCTGGTCCGAGCGCAGATGAACGGCCTCGATTTCGACATCCGGGTGCTCCGTCCCTGGGCGCGGGACCCGGCGTTCTACCAGTCCGTGCGGACCGAGCAGAGCGACACGCCGGCGCACGAGGGGCCGGTGCACCATGCGCTCATCGAGTTGTGGCAATACACGTTCCCGCTCTCGAAACCGGACGCGGCGCGGCTGGCCGCCCAGTTGCGCACGATTCCGCCGCTGCTGTCGCAGGCGCGGGGCAACCTCACAGGCAATGCCCACGACCTCTGGGTCACCGGCACGGGCACGATGCAGCAGCAGGTGGCGGATCTTGCCGATCTCGCCGGAAAGACGTCCGATTCGGGTCCGGAACTGAAACAGGCGATCGCGATCGCGTCGCGCGCTACCGCCGATTTCGTGACCTGGCTGCAGGCCGAGGCGCCGTCGAAGACGGGGCCGTCCGGTATCGGCAAGGACGCGTACAACTGGGGGCTGCGCAACGTCTACCTCGTGCCGATGACCTGGGACGACGAAGTGATGCTGCTCAAGCGTGAACTGGCCCGTGCGCACGCGTCGCTTGCGCTACGAGGAGCAGCGCAATCGCAGCCTGCCGCCGCTCGCGGCGGCCGCCAGCGCCGACGAATACGCGAAGCGCGCCAATGACGCGGTCACGAAGTACATGGCGTTCCTGCGCAAGCAGGACATCCTCGGCGTCGAGGACTATCTCGAGCCGGCGATGCGCGCGCACATCAATCCGTATGCGCCGCCCGAGACGCGGAACTTCTTCGCGATCGCCAGCCACTACGAGCCGATCACGCTGTTTGCACACTTCTACCACTGGTTCGACCACGCCTGGATGGAGCACAGGCCGAACGCGAGCCCGATCCGCCGCGAGGCGCTGCTCTACAACGTCTGGGACAACCGGTCCGAGGGCATGGCGACGGCGATGGAGGAGATCGTGCTGCACGCGGGGTACTACGACGACAATCCCCGCGCCCGCGAGATCGTCTGGATCATGCTCGCGCAGCGCTGCGCCCGCGGGCTCGCTTCGCTCTACGCGCAGGCGAACCTCTTCGACCTGCAGCAGGCCAAGGCGTTCCAGGTGGAATGGACGCCGCGCGGGTGGATGCGGCCCGACCTCGACCTGCTCGGCTTCGAGCAGCAGCTGTACCTGCGCCAGCCCGGCTACGGCTCGAGCTACGTGACCGGCAAGTACCTGATCGAGCAGGTGATCCAGCAGCGTTCGCACCAGCTCGGCGACGCGTTCACGCTGCACCGGTTCTTCGACGAGTTCAACGCGGCGGGCATGATGCCCGTGTCGCTGATCGACTGGCAGCTGACCGGCCATGCGCCGCCGTTTGCGCCCCCACCACGCCCATGAAATGGCCGACTGTCCGTATCCGACCTCAACCCGTGAAACCCGCCCAGCCAACGTCCAGCGTCCAGGACTCGCCGCGCTACCGCCTGGTGGTGCTCGCGATGCTCGTGCTCGTGTACGCGTTCAACTTCATCGACCGGCAGATCGTCGGCATCCTCGCCGTGCCCATCAAGGCCGACCTCGGCCTCACCGACACGCAACTCGGGCTCATGGGAGGACTCGCGTTCGCGCTCTTTTACACCGCGCTCGGCATTCCAATCGCGATGCTCGCCGACCGCGGCAATCGCACGACGATCATGACCGTGGCGCTGGTGCTATGGAGCGCGATGACGGCGGCGTGCGGATTCGCGCTGAACTTCTGGCAGCTCTTCCTCGCTCGGCTCGGGGTCGGCGTCGGCGAGGCGGGCGGCGTGGCGCCGGCCTACTCGCTCGTGGCCGACTATTTCCCGCCGCACCAGCGTGCGCGCGCACTCGGCGTGTACTCCTTCGGCATACCGGTGGGCAGCGCGCTCGGCATCGTATTCGGCGGCTACATCGCGCATTGGGTGGACTGGCGTACCGCCTTCCTCGTCGTGGGCGTCGCGGGCATCGTCATCGCACCGGTATTCAAGCTCGTGGTGCGCGAGCCACAGCGCGGGCGTTTCGACGTCGCGCGCGGCGCGCACCGCCCGGCCGGTTTGCGCGACGTCATGCGCGTGCTGCTTGCCAAACGCGCGTTCTGGGGACTCTCGTTTGGCGCGGCTGCTTCCTCGATGATGGGCTATGGCCTGTTCTTCTGGCTGCCGTCGTTCTTCGTGCGCAGCCACGGCATGGCGCTGGTCGACGCCTCGCTGTATTTCGGGGCGATCCTGCTGTTCGGCGGCGTCGCGGGCATCTGGCTCGGCGGCTGGCTCGCGGACCGCTTCGGCGCCGCGCGCAGGAGGGCGTACGCGCTGATCCCGGCGATCGCCTTCGTCGCCACCGTGCCTTTCTACGTAGGCGCGGTGACGTCGAGTTCACTCGTGGTGTCCTTTGTGCTGTTCCTGGTGCCCACTGCGCTCGGACTCGTCTGGCTCGGGCCGGTGCTGTCGGCTATCCAGCACATCGTGCCACCAGGCATGCGGGCCACGGCGTCGGCGATCTTCCTGTTCGTGAACAACCTCATCGGCATCGGGCTCGGATCGGTGGCGCTCGGCGCGCTGTCCGACGCGCTGTCGGCGCGCTACGGTGCGGATTCTCTGCGTTACGCCATCCTCGTCGGCACGGTCTGCTACTTCGTCGCGGCGGCGCTGTTCCTGCTTTCGGCGAAGCGCCTCGAGCGGGACTGGGAGTAGCGCGGCTTCGTTGACGACACCTGTTCAACTTCAATGCGTGCCTCGGAGATGCCGTCGCCCTGGCCAGATCGGCTGTGACGAGATCGGATGCTCCATCGAGGTCTCGGACCTGGGCCGCGATGCCATGGGAAACGAAACGTTGGAATCCGGCCCACCCCCGAGGCCTGCCCAAGGGAATCCAATTGCGCGGAGGTAGTTTCGATACAATCCAGCTCTTCCGCCAGCCGTGGATTCGAAATGAAAGTCACCTTTGCCGCCACCCAGTTCGCGTGCACGCCTGATGCGGCCGAGAACCTCGATTCGGCCGAGCGCGCCGTACGCGCTGCCGCCGCCAAGGGTGGTCAGGTCGTCCTGCTGCAGGAACTTTTCGAGACTCCGTATTTCTGCAAGGACCATCTCGCGGAACACTTCGACCTGGCACGACCCATCGACGGCAGTCCCGTCGTGGCGCGCTTCCAGGCGCTGGCGCGCGAGCTGTCCGTCGTGCTGCCGCTCAGCGTCTTCGAGCGGCACAACAACGCGTACTTCAATTCGCTCGCGATGATCGATGCGGACGGCTCGGTGCTCGGCGTGTACCGGAAGTCGCACATTCCCGAGGGACCGGGTTATCACGAGAAGTACTATTTCTCGCCGGGCGACACCGGCTTCCGCGTGTGGAAGACGCGTTACGGCACGCTCGGCGTCGGCATCTGCTGGGACCAGTGGTTCCCCGAAGCCGCGCGCTGCATGGCGCTGATGGGCGCGGAGGCGTTGCTGTATCCGACGGCGATCGGTTCCGAGCCGCACGACGCCAGCATCGACTCGCGCGATCACTGGCAGCGCTGCATGCAGGGACACGCGGCGGCGAACGTGATGCCGCTCATCGCCTCCAACCGCATCGGCGTCGAACGCGGGCAGAAGTACGAGATGACGTTCTACGGCTCGTCGTTCATCGCCGATCCCACCGGGGCGAAAGTGGCGGAGGCGGATCGCGCGACTCCGGCCGTGCTGACGGCGACGTTCGACCTCGACCGGGTGCGCGCCATGCGTCATGCGTGGGGAGTCTTCCGGGACCGGCGGCCCGACCTCTACGGCCCGCTCCTCACGTACGACGGTTGCGCGCCGGGCTGATCGCGGATCGACATGCCGAACGCTTCCGGCCTCGCGCTCAAGGCCCGCTCGCTGCAGGGCCCGGTGGCCTGCGTCGATCTCGAGACGACCGGCGGCATGGCCGCGCAACATCGCGTCATCGAGGTGGGCATCGTGCTGCTCGACGGCGGCGTGGTCACCGACGAGTGGAGCACCCTGGTGCGGCCCGGCGTCCACATCCCGCCTTCGATCGCGGCGTTCACCGGCATCGACGACGGGATGGTCGCCGATGCACCGTCGTTCGAGGACGTGCGCGGCGAGGTCCGCCGTCGCCTCGAGGGCCGGCTCTTCGTGGCCCACAACGCTCGATTCGATTACGGCTTCCTGCGCTCGGAGTTCCGCCGCACGGGCGAGAAGTTCTCGGCCCCGGTGCTCTGCACCGTGCGGCTGTCGCGGGCCCTCTACTCCGAGCATGCACGCCACAACCTCGACACGCTGATGGAGCGCTTCGGGCTCGACTGCGCCCAACGTCATCGCGCGCTCGGTGACGCCCAGGTGTTGCCGGACCTGATCGCCGCGATGGAGCGCGAGCGCGGCCCCGATCGGGTCGACGAAGTCGTCGAGCACGTCGTCAACGAGTCGCGCCTGCCGCCGCAACTCGCGGCGGAGCTGGCCGACGACCTGCCGGAGGCGCCGGGCGTCTACCTGTTCCGCGGCGAGGGCGGCGCGCTGCTGTACGTCGGCAAGAGCCGCAACCTGCGCAGCCGGGTGTTCGACCACTTCGCCGCCGAGCATCGCTCGGGCAAGGAGTCGAAGCTCACGCGACAGGTGCGCGACGTCGAATGGATCGAGACCGGCGGCGAGCTCGGCGCGCTGCTGCTGGAATCGAAGCTGGTGAAGCAGCTGTCGCCGACGGCGAATCGGCGCCTGCGCCGGAACGACGAGCTGAGCGTCGTCCGCCTGAAGGCAAGGGATGGCGCCTTGCGGCCGGAGGTCCAGCCGATCGACGCGGAAGCGTTCGATCGCGAAGCGACCACATACGGCCCGTTCCGCTCGGAACGCGATGCGTGGCGGGCGATCGAGGGCAAGGCGCGCGAGGCGTCGCTGTGCCTGAAGGTGCTCGGCCGCGAAGCGGGCGAGGGGTCGTGCTTCGCGCATCAGCTCGGCCGTTGCCGCGGCGCCTGCGTCGGCAAGGAACCGCTGGCACTGCATGACGCGCGGTTGCAGCTCGCGCTCGCCTCGCTGAAATTGAAGCCGTGGCCGTTTCCCGGCGCGGTGGGCATCCGCGAAGCGGGCGCGGGCGGCGCGCCACCGGTGCTGCACGTGATCGATCGCTGGCAGCATCTCGGCACGGCGCGCGACGCGGGCGAGATCGAGGCGCTGGTCCGCGCCCAGTCGCTGGACGCATTCGACGCCGACAGTTATCGCATCATCGACAGGGTCCTGGAACGCGTCCACCGGCGCCAGCTGGTCATGCTCGACGGCCGGGAATGACGCATTGAACGAGCCGATACCTCCGCCCGTCTTCCAGTTCTTCGCCGCCTGCCCGCGCAATGTCGCGGACCTGCTGGCCGCCGAGCTGCGCGCGCTCGGCGTCGAGCCGGGACGCGAGCATCCCGCCGGCGTCGGATTCGAGGGGCCGCTCGAGCACGGCTACCTCGCCTGCCTGCATTCGCGCACCGCGAGCCGCGTGATCCTGACGCTCGGCGAGGTGGCCGCCGATACACCGGAGGCGTTCTACGCCGCGCTGGTGCAGATGCCCTGGGAAGACCATCTCGAGCCGGAGGGCACGCTGGCCGTCGATACCGTCGGCGAGAGCCCGCCCTGGCTGCGACACACGCAGTTCGCGGCGCTGAAGGTGAAGGACGCGATCGTCGATCGCTTCCGCGAGCGCACCGGGACGCGGCCGTCGGTGGACCTGGAGCGCCCGGACCTGCGCGTCAACGTCCGCTTTGCACGCGAACGCGCGATGATCGGCATCGACCTCTCGGGCGAGCCGCTGCATCGCCGCGGGTACCGCCAGTCGGGCGTCGAAGCGCCGCTCAAGGAAAATCTGGCCGCGGCGCTGCTGCTGCGCGCCGGTTGGCCGGAAATCGCCGAGCGTGGCGGATCTTTCGTCGATCCGATGTGCGGCTCCGGCACGCTCGTGATCGAGGCCGCGCTGATCGCCGCGCGCGTGGCGCCCGGGCTGCTGCGCCGCCGTTTCGGGTTCGAGCGCTGGCGCGGCCATGATGCATTCGCGTGGGGCCGCATCCGCGATGCGGCGAAGTCCGCCTGCGATCTCGAGCGTCTCGGCACGCGTCGCTTCCGCGGCTACGATCGTGACCAGAGTGCCGTGCGCGCGGCGATCGCCAATGCGAACAGCGCCGGGCTCGGCAATCACCTGGCGTTCGAGCGCCGCGACATCGCCAATCTCGAGAAATCGTCGCTCGAGCCGGGCCTCGTGCTGGTCAACCCGCCCTACGGCATCCGACTCGGCGACGAGCAGACGCTGGCGCCGCTGTACGCGACCCTGGGCGCCAGGCTGCTGGCGTGCTTCCCGGACTGGGAAGCGGCGGTGTTCACCGGCAATCCGCCGCTCGGCCGGGAAATGCGGCTGCGGGCGTATCGCTCGCACACGTTGTTCAACGGTGCGCTGGAATGCCGGCTGCTGCGATTCCACCTGAACGCGGACGCCGTCGAGCCCGATGCGGAGGACGCGCGTCGCGCGCGACTCGAGTCGGCCCGCGAACGCCCGGGCGCCGCGATGTTCGCGAACCGTCTGAAGAAGAACTACGCGCACCTCTCGAAGTGGGCAAAGCGCGCAGACGTGGCGTGCTTTCGAGTCTACGACGCGGACATGCCCGAGTACGCGTTCGCCGTGGACATCTACGGCAACGATGCACGCTGGGTCTGCGTGCAGGAATACCAGGCGCCGCAGACGGTGTCGCACGAGGCGGCCCGTTCGCGCCGCGACGAGGCCCTGTCGGTGCTGGCGGAGGTGCTCGGAGTCCCGCGAGGAGCGCGTGCACCTGCGCGTGCGACGGCGGCAGAAGGAAGGCGCGCAGTACGAGAAGGTCGGCGAGGAAGCGCAATTCCACGAGGTGCGCGAAGGGCGTTATCGCTTCCTGGTCAATTTCACCGATTACCTCGACACCGGCCTGTTCCTCGATCACCGCATCACGCGCGCGCGAGTCGGGGAACTGGCGAAGGGGCGCCGTTTTCTGAACCTGTTCGCCTACACCGGCACGGCCACGGTTCACGCCGTCGGTGGCGGCGCGGTCGCGTCGACGACCGTGGACATGTCGCGCACCTATCTCGACTGGGCGAAGCGCAACCTCGCCTTGAACGGGCTCGCCGGGCCGGCGCACGACTTCGTGCAGGAAGACTGCTTGCAATGGCTCGACGAGCAGGGCGCGGCGCCCCGCCAGCGGTACGGGCTGATCTTCGTCGATCCGCCGACGCTGTCCCGTTCGAAGCGGATGGAGCGCGAATTCGACGTGCAGCGCGATCACGTGGACTTGCTGCTGGCCGCGGGCCGTCTGCTCGAGCCCGGCGGCGTGCTGCTTTTCTCGAACAATTTCCAGCGCTTCCGGCTCGACGATCACAGCCTGGCCGATTTCGAGATCCGCGACGTCTCGCGCGAGACGCTGCCCGAGGATTTCAAGCGCAATCCGCGCATTCACGTCTGCTTCGAGCTGCGCCACCGCCGGCCCGCGCTTGCCGGCGCGTGACGGCTGCTGCAAGCTCCTCACGGATCCCCGCCATGGACATCTTCAAGACCTTCTCGCTCGAGTGTGCGCACCGGCTCCCGAACGTGCCGGCCGGGCACAAGTGCGCGCGCGTGCACGGCCACTCATTCCGGGTGGAACTGCACGTGACCGGGCCGATCGACCCCGTGCTCGGCTGGGTCATGGATTTCGCGGACTTGAAGGCCGCCTTCGAACCGTTGTTCCAGCGGCTCGACCACCATTACCTCAACGACGTGGCCGGCCTCGACAACCCGACCAGCGAGAACCTGGCCCGCTGGATCTGGCGCGAGTTGAAGCCGCGCCTGCCGCCGCTCTCCAGGGTGGTGGTGCACGAGACCTGCACCAGCGGCGCGAGCTACACAGGCGACTGATCGCTGAATTCGAGCCGTACCGCCATTGAGCGCGGAATGTGAGTTGGCGGCAGAGAGGGGCGTCGCGCGTCTTTGCTCGCGTCGGCGCCCTCGTCGGCAAACAACAGTCGGTTCCAGGCAGTCACAGACGTTCCCGCGGAAATGTGACTACCTTGTAATGTAATTCGCCTCTCGCAGTCTCTACCCAATCTGATGGGAACGTTCCGGCCGGAACGTCTTTCCGGGCGCAAGCGGCTCGCAGTCGCCTGCAGGTATCAAACCGAAGCGGGCGCTTCGCGTCACGGTCAAGGCAGGCAGTCCATGAGCGACCCAGCCACAGGAACATCGCTACCTCAGCAACTGCAACCTTGATCGCGTTCAATGCATCTCAAGGTTTGTTATCCCGATCGCCGGACCGCGAGCCAATCAACTCAGACGTGCCTACGCTTACGGTGCAGATAATGAGATCCATCAATTACCTGGGGTGCGCGGGCGCTGCGATCCTCGTGGCGCTCGGCAGCGTGGGACACGCTCAAGTGTCGCCTTCGCGCCAGCGCGCTCCGACCCCCTGCGAAGCCGGTAGCTATCTCATGGCGGATGGCACGTCATTAGATATCGGCCCCGGCGCACCTGGCCAACTTCGCTGGAGCCGCTTGGATGGGCGCACCGGTGCACTGACTCCGCAGGGGAATGGTCGCTGGAGTAGCACACTCGGCTGGACGGACCGGTCCGACGGGCACCATGTCACCATTTCCGACTGCACGCGTGGCGAGATTCGTTTCGACGACGTCGCGGGCCAGCGTACGCCCTTGATCCAGGTCGACACGAGCTTTCAGGGTAGTGGGGTCGTGCTGGCCGGGCGACTGACGCTACCACCTGGCGAGGCGCGTGTTCCGATCGTCGTCTTGATTCACGGAGCCGAGCACTCGTCGGCGCTTGAGACCTATGCATTGCAGCGTCAGTTCGCCAGCGCAAGCATCGGCGTGTTTGCCTATGACAAGCGCGGCACAGGTGCTTCGGGCGGCCGCTACTCGCAGAACTACCTGTTGTTGGCCACCGATGCGGTTCTCGCTATGCGCGAGGCACGGCGTCTTGCGGGCGTACGCGCGGGACGAGTGGGATACCAGGGCGGTAGCCAGGGGGGCTGGGTGGCGCCACTGGCCGCGCGCATAGAGCCCGTGGACTTTGTCATCGTGAGTTTCGGACTGGCTGTCTCGCCGTTGGATGAAGACCGTGAGGCGATCGTTTTCGACATGGAGCGTGCCGGTTTCGGTCCAGAGATCAAGGCCAAGGCTATGGAGGTTGCTGATGCGACGGCGACGATTGTCGCGAGCAACTTCACCGATGGTTATGAGCAGCTTGAGACTGTGAAGCGCACGTACGGCCAAGAGCCTTGGTTCAAATCAGTTCGTGGCAATGTCACGGCCTATCTGCTTGCCACCTCAACCGAGACATCGCGCAAGGAAGGTCCAAGTTTGCTCGAAGGGGTGCCAGCACAGTACGACCCCGTGCCAGTGTTGGCCAACCTCGAAGTGCCGCAGCTATGGATATTGGGAGGTCAGGATCGCGATGCACCCCCTGGAGAGACCATCCGTCGCTTGGCTGTGCTGCGAAGGTCTGGTCGTCCGATCACGACCGTCGTCTTCCCCAATGCGGACCACGGCATGTACGAGTTCGAGACACTTCCAAATGGAGAACGCGTCTCTACGCGACAACCGGATGGCTATTTCACCTTGATGAGGGACTTCATTAAAGGCAGATAGGGGCAAAGGCAAGCTCGCGATCCCACCGTCCGCCTCTGGCCGGGCCCAGGCGTTCCGGCCGGAACGTCAATGCCAAGATTGTCAATCTTCAGCGACCGGCTGCTCACGACCCGAAGACCTACGTTCGGTGTCCGGGTAGACGGGGAAATCCCAGTTACGTCTCTTCCCGCCGTCGGGTCGCGGAGCCTGCCTGGTCGAACATCTTCGCCAACTGCTCGCTCTGCTTGTGGGTGGGCCGCTTACGTGCGACGCGATGCTGGTACGTCCACTCATCCGTATCTGCGTGCCACGTCGCGAGCACCTTGTTGTGGTGGCAGGCGATCTCGGTCACCGGAACCGGCGATGCCCGACTCACGCGCCAGCAACTCTCGCAAACCTGATCTGGTCGTTTCACTCGACTACCTTCTGTTACCGGACGACTGCTTTCGACGATTCCGGCCTGTCGCGGTAGTCTAATTCTAGATTTATTTTTTGCGGTGCGGCATTCCGGCCGCTACCGTCCGATAGCCATGTTGCGTTTGGCGTTGTAAGGAGCATCGAGCGGCGCAAGACATCGGGCGTTGTGTACGCCGCGTGCGATGACGCACGGCCTAAGCAGCGCCTCGGTTGATTCGCAATAACGACGAGCTTGGAATTGATCTGTGTACGCCTTAAAAAGGCGACATTCGCCAAGGTCGCAAATCGGCGAGACGCGGCTGCAAGTGATCTAATGGCGGCGTCAGGCGACCGACAGGTTGGGCACGGACAGCAAAAAATTGGAGAATTCGACATGAGATGGATCACTGCAACGCTCGTCCTGGCGACGAGCGCGACCGTGGCGACGGCGGCGGATACGCCGCAGCTCAGGCCAGATCAGGTGGAATTCCGCTCTCTATATAAGGAATTGGTGGAGACCAATACCGCGCACTCAAACGGCAGCTGTACCTTGGCCGCCGAACGAATGGCTGCGCGCCTGAAGACAGCCGGCTTCACGGACAAGGATCTTTTTTTGTTCTCGACGCCGGAAGCGCCTAAGGATGGTGGCCTCGTGGCGACTCTTGCAGGCTCATTGGCAACGTTGAAGCCAATGGTCTTGTTGGCGCACATCGACGTGGTCGAGGCGAAGCGCGAGGACTGGGTTCGCGATCCCTTCGCCTTTATCGAGGAGAACGGCAACTACTACGGCCGCGGTGTCGTCGACGACAAATCACTCGCGGCGATCTGGACCGACGCTCTTATCCGCTTCAAGAGGGAGGGCTACACGCCGAAGCGGACGATCCGCATGGCCCTGACCTGCGGCGAAGAAACGGCCGGCGTCTTCAACGGTGCCGAGTGGCTCGCCAAGAACCGCCAAGACCTGGTGGACGCAGCCTTCATGCTCAATGAGGGCGGCGGAGGCTTGACCGACGGCAAAGGCAGGCTCGTCAGCCAAAATCTGCAGGTCGGCGAGAAGAATTATCAGGATTTCCTACTCGAGACGACCAGTCCCGGCGGCCACTCCTCCATCCCAGTGCGGGAGAACGCGCTGTACCAGATGGCGGCAGCGCTGCTTAAAATCAGGGATCTCGAATTCCCGTTGATGATGTCGGATACGACCCGAAGTTTCTTCGCTCGCGCCGGCGAAGTGCGCGGTGGCGAGATGGGCGCGGCCATGGTCGCGTTGGCGAAGAATTCGGACGACAAGGCCGCCGAAGCGATCGTCAATACGGACCGAACCTATCATTCAACTCTGCGCACTACCTGCGTCGCCACGCTTGAGAAGGGCGGTCACGCGACGAATGCTCTGCCGCAGAGCGTAACGGCCAACGTCAATTGCCGCATCTTTCCGGGCGTCCCCTCAGGTGAGGTACAGGCGGCTCTCGAAAAGGCGATCGGCGATCCAGGCGTAAAGGTCACGCCGCAGAACGGCGACCATCCAGTCGCCCTTCCACCACCGCTAGATCCGAAAATAGTCGGACCGGTCGAGAAGCTGGCGGCGAAATATTTCCCTGGCGTTCCCGTCTTGCCGACCATGTCGACCGGCGCGACTGATGCCATCTATTTCGGGGTCCTGAAAATACCGGTCTACGGCGTGCCGGGGCTCTGGCTCGATCCCGATCTCAATGGCATCCACGGCCTCGACGAGCGGATCGAAATCAAGTCCGTCATGACGGGCCGCGACTATCTGACCGACCTCGTGAAGATGCTGGCAAGCGAGAAATAGCGCATCGTCTGGGCTGGCATGGCCGGCCTGTCGGGCGCCAGCGGCAGGTCAAGAACTAGACTGCCGCGACAGGCCGGAATCGGCAGTCGCCTCAACCGGTCGACGCAACACAGGCCTGAAATCTCTCTGCTGGCGTCTGGAAGTCCTAGCGTCTTTCGGGGCCGCTCGTTGAGCTGTCGCGCCACGTTGTTCAACTGGGCCTGGGAGTGCGCCGCGAGTCGGTCCCCTTGGGGAAGTACTGGCGCAGCAGGCGGTTGGTGTTTTCGTTTGAGCCGCGCTGCCAGGGGCTTTGCGGATCGCAGAAGTAGACGTCGATGTCGGTTTCCATGCTGAACCGCTTGTGGTCGGCGAGTTCCTTGCCGCGATCCCAGGTCAGGGATTTGTAGAGCTCGTCGGGCAGCTTCCTTGCCTGCCGGATCAGCGCGTCGACCACGGTTTGCGTTTCCCTGTTCGGGATCTTGGCGAGCATCACATAACGGGAGTGGCGTTCGACCAGCGTGACGATGTAGCTGTTCTTCGATCCGCAGAGCAGGTCGCCCTCCCAGTGGCCGGGCACGGCCCGATCCTCGACCGCGCCGGTCGCTCGCTGATCGAGACAGCGTCGGGGATGCGGCCACGCTGATCTGCCTTCGCCGTGGCGTGCCGCGAGCGCCGGATCGGCCGTCGGGACCGCAGATGCTCCATCAGCTCTTTCTTCAGCACGCCGCGGGCCTGCACATAAAGGCTGCGATAGATGGTCTCGTGAGACACGCGCCACGCCTCATTCTCTGGGTAGGTCCGCTTCAGCCAGCCTGCGATCTGCTCGGGCGACGTTCTGCGACTGCTCCTGGCCGAGGCTGGTGAAGACGCATACGCATTCGTACGGGACGCATCGATCCAGTGTCAACTTGGCGGCCGGATGTTCGAACTCGATGTGAGTAGATCGAATCGCCAGAGCCTGCCGCGTCGTGATCTCGGCTCGGCGTTATAGCACTGCGCTCGGTCGATGACCTGCCAGCGAGCTGCGACCAGATGGCTCACTGAATGACGTTCCGGCCGGAAGCATGGGCCCGGCCATGAACGGTCATTGCCGGGAGAACGGTAATGGCGGCCGCTATCATCGCGCAAACTTCAGGAGGCTCCGCGTATGGCTCATTCCCGGTTGCTGGTGTTTATCACACTGGTGTTCGGCATGTTCGGTGTCGTGCAGGCGGCCGCGCCGTCCGCTGCGGAATCGGAGTTGCGCGGGATCGTGCAGGAGATGCTCGACGCAGTCGCGCCCGGCAACGTGGAAGTGTGGCGGCGCTACTTGCACGAGCGCGTGCTTCGTGTCGACGAGAACGGCGCCGTGCAGAACAAGGAGGACCTGCTCAAGGAGTTCTCGCCGCTCCCGCCCGGGCTGATTGGGACGATAGCGGTCGACACGTTCCGAGCCGAGACGCACGGCGATATCGCCGTGGTCGCGTACGAGACGCAGGAGCATCTCGACTATCACGGGCAGATACTGCATAGCCGCTTCCGAATAAGCGACACATGGCTGAAGACGGGGCAGCGCTGGCAGTTGCTGGCCGAGCAGGTGGCCGCCGTGCTGAAGGATCCGCCCTCGATCAGGCTCACGCAGCAGCAGCTCTGCGAATACAACGGCTCGTACTCTTTGACTGCCGATATCACCGCGACGCTCAAGTGCACGCAGGACGGCTTCACGGCGGAGCGCAGCGGCCGGCCGCCGGCGCAGTATCTGGCCGAGGTGCCGGACGTGTTCTTCGTCGCGGGTCAACCGCGCACCCGGCGCATCTTCGTGCGCGATGCGCAGGGCAAGGTCGTCGGCTTCGTCGATCGGCGCGAGGGCGAAGACGTGCGCTGGACGCGGAAGTCCTAGTGGTACGGCCTATGAAGTGGCTGTCCGCATCGCTGATCGCCATGCAGGAGGAGTCCCATGATGTTTCCCGGCCCTGTAGGGGCGCCCATGAGTCGAGTGACTCCCGACATGTTGCGCGAGAGCGCGGCAGGGGTGACGGCCCTTACAGCAGGTCCTTCAGCCGGAACCACAGCATCGCGAGCACCAGCGCCGGCGTGCGCAGCGCCGGGCCGCCGGGAAAGTCGCGGTGCCGCAGCCTCGCGAACAGGTCGAAGCGTTCGGCCTGGCCCGCGACCGTTTCCGCGACGAGCTGGCCCGCCATGCCGGTGAGCGCGATGCCGTGGCCGGAGAAACCCTGCAGGTAGTAGACGTTAGGCGCGATGCGGCCGAAGTCGGGTGCGCGGCTCATCGTGATGTCGACGTAACCGCCCCAGGCGTACTCGATCTTCACGTCCTCGAGCTGCGGGAACACCTTGAGCATCCGCGTGCGCGTGGCGCGGTGCGTCGTGGCGGGGTTGAGTCCGGAGTAGCTGACGCGGCCGCCGAACAGCAGCCGGTGGTCCGCCGAGCGACGGAAATAGTCGAGCACCCAGTTGATGTCGGTCACCGCATAGTTCTCGCGCATCAGCGCGCGCATGCGCGGCTCGCCGAGCGGCTCGGTCGCGACGATGTAGGTGCCGACGGGCATGATCCGCGCGCGCAAGGCTTTGCGAGATCGTCTCGTCGATGTACGCGTTGCAGCACAGCACCACGTGCTTCGCCGTCACGTTCCCGCGTGCCGTGCGCACCGTCGCCGTGGCGCCGTGCTCGATTCCCGTGACGAGGCTGTCCTCGCAGATTCGCGCGCCGGCGGCTTCGGCGGCGGCGGCGAGGCCCAGCGTGTAGTTCAGCGGGTGCAGGTGGCCGCTGCGCGTGTCGAGCAGGCCGCCGCGATAGCGGTCCGTCTCGAGCAGGCGCCGCACCTGCGGCTGCTCGAGCCATTGCAGCGAGGTGTAGCCGTACTTCGCGACCAGTTCCTCCTGCCAGCGCTGCAGTTCGGATTCGTGCCGCGGCTTGATGGCGACGTGCATCTGGCCCCAGTGCAGGTCGCAGTCGATCGCGTGACGCTCCACGCGGTCCTTCAGCAGGTCGAGCGCCTCGACCGAGATGTCGAACATCCGGCGCGCCGCGTCCTCGCCGACCTGCGCGGCGAGCTTGTCCTGCCCCGACGCGTAACCGAAGATCGCCTGGCCGCCACTGCGTCCCGAGGCGCCCCAGCCGACGCGCCGTCCCTCCAGCACCACGACCTTGTAGCCGCGTTCGGCCAGGTGCAGCGCAGTCGAGCAACCGGCGATGCCGGCACCGACGACGCAGACGTCGGCTGTCAGGTCGCCCGCGAGCGGCGGCCGCGCGGGAGACGGATGCGCCGACGCCGCGTAATACGAGCGAATGTGGTCCACGGTGTCCCCGGCTCAGCTCGTCGTCAGGTACCACGCATAGTCGAGCGACGAGACGTGGGAGTTGAACTCCTGCATCTCGCCGCGGCGGGTCGCCGCGTAGAGGCTGGCGAAGCGCAGTCCGAGATAGTCCCGGATGAAAGCGCTGTGCTCGAAGGCCGCCAGCGCTTCGGGCCAGGTGGTCGGGATCGTCGGGGTGGTGTCCCGGTAGGCATTGCCCGCGAGCACCGGGCCCGGGTCGAGTTGACTCGTGATCCCGAGATGCATGCCGGCCAGCACGACGGCCGTCAGCAGGTACGGATTTGCGTCGGCGCCGGCCACGCGATGCTCGACCCGGCGGCTCGCCGGCGGGCCGTGCGGCACGCGGAAGGCGACGCCGCGGTTGTTGACCGACCAGCTCGGGTTCAGCGGCACGTAGGCCTCGGGCTGGAAGCGGCGGTACGAATTGGCCGTCGGCGCGCAGACGGCCATCGTGTCGTTGATGGTCGCGGCGAGCCCGCCGATCGCGTGACGCAGCGCCGGACTGCCGGTGGCGTCGTCGGCGGCGAAGATGTTGCGCCCCTGCGCGTCGACGAGGCTGATGTGCAGGTGCGCGCCGCTGCCGGCGTGTTCGCGGTACGGCTTCGCCATGAAGGTCGCTTCCATGCCGTGCTGCAGCGCCACGCCCTTCACGAGCCGCTTGAGCCGGATCGCGTGGTCGCAGGCGAGCAGCGCGTCGTCGACGTGGTGCAGGTTGACCTCGAACTGCCCGGGACCGTATTCGGCGAGCACGGTGCCGGTCGGCAGGTCCTGCGCCGCGGCCGCGGCCTGGATCGCGTCGATCACGGCCGAGTACTCGGCGAGTTCCTGCATCGAGTTGATCTGGGTCTTGGTCTCGCGCCGGCCCGTCAGCGGCTGCGCGCGGCGGCTGCGCATGGCCTTCCGGCGTGCGGCTCGCGATCGACGAGATAGAACTCGAGCTCGACGGCCATCACCGGCTTCAGGCCGAGCGGCTCGAATCGGCGCAGCACCGAGCCGAGCACGTGGCGCGGATCGCCGTGGAACGGCGCGTGATCGTGCTCGTACATGCTGACCTGCATCTGCGCGACCTGCTCGCCGAGCCAGGGCACCGTGACGAGCGTATCCGGGACCGGCAGGCAGACGCGGTCCGCGTCGCCCTCGTCGAAGCCGAGCCCGGTGGACTGCACGGTGCCGCCGAGCACGTCGAGCGCGAACATCGACGCCGGCAGCAGCAGGCCCGTGCGGTGCACGGCTTCGAGCTCGGCCACCGTGACGCGCTTGCCGCGCGGGATGCCCATCTGGTCCGCGAGCAGCAGGTCGACGTAGCGCACCTGCGGATTCCGGGTGAGCCAGGCGCGCGCCTGCTCGATAGTCCGCGATCTGCGGCATGACGACCCCGTATGTTTAAGATTTAGCGACGGCGCGACCGTCGGGGAGCGGGCAGCATAGCCGTTCCGCGGGTCGTGCGGCAAGCTCATGGGCGGGCGCGATTGTCAAGGCAAGCCTATGTTTAGGCTGATTTTTGCCTGATATTGTTGCACTGCGTGGCGACGCCCCGGGGGGCGCTGTGGTTTAATCCCTGTCGGTCCCCCAGGGCGGCCTCCACGAAGCCGTCTAGGATCTTAAACGTGCCTCGCCGCAAACCTCTGATCGGCATTCCCGCGGATCGCCGGATCCTCGGCCCGCACCCCTTCCATTGCGTGGGGGAGAAGTACATCGCCGCGGTGGCGGAAGCCGCCGACGCGATGCCCGTGCTGATTCCGGCGCTCGGCGCTGGCGAACCTCGACGAGACGCTCGAGCGGCTCGACGGCATCCTGCTGACGGGCAGCCCGTCGAACGTCGAGCCGTCGCGATACGCCGGGCCGGCGAGCGATCCGGACACGTTGCACGACCCGCATCGGGATGCGACGACGCTGCCGCTGATCCCGCGCGCGATCGAAGCGGGCCTGCCGCTGTTCGCCGTCTGCCGCGGCTTCCAGGAGATGAACGTCGCGTTCGGCGGCACGCTGTGGCAGAAGGTGCAGGACGTGCCGGGCATGGCGGATCACCGCGAGGACAAGGCGCAGCCGCTCGAGCAGCAGTACGCGCCGGCGCACGAGGTGGACCTGGTGCCGGGCGGCTACCTGAGCGGGCTCGCAGGCAACGCCTCGCGTGATGGTCAATTCGCTGCACGCCCAGGGCGTGCGGCAACTGGGCCGCGACCTCGAGGTCGAGGCGCGCGCCCGGGACGGCCTGATCGAAGGCATTCCGGGTGCGCTCGGCCCCCGGCTTCGCGCTCGCGGTGCAGTGGCACCCCGAGTGGCAGGTGATGAAGAACCCATTTTCACGCGCGATGTTCGCCGCCTTCGGCGACGCGGCACGGACGCGCGTCCACGCACGGAAGTAACGAGTCATGAGCACCCCGATCCAGCAGTTCTTCAAGGAACACGGCATTTCCGAGGTGGAGGCCGTCGTCCCCGACATGGCCGGCATCGCGCGCGGCAAGGTGATGCCCGCGATGAAGTTCGCCGAGGACGAAGGCATGCGGATGCCCGAGAGCATCTTCCTGCAGACGGTCACCGGCGAGTACCCGGAGGACGATCGCGCGATCAGCCCGTCCGAGATCGACATCGTGCTGAAGGCGGACCCTGCCACCACCCGCGTCGTGCCCTGGGCCCCCGAGCCGACGGCGCAGGTGATCCACGACGCCTACTACCACGACGGCCGCCCGGTCACGATGGCGCCGCGCTACGTGCTGCGGCACATCCTCGACCTGTACGCCCAGAAGGGCTGGAAGCCGATCGTCGCGCCCGAACTCGAGTTCTATCTCGTCGAGCCCAACATCGACTCCGACTATCCGCTCAAGCCGCCCGTCGGTCGTTCGGGTCGCCCGGAAATCGGCCGCCAGTCGTACAGCATCGCCGCGGTCAACGAGTTCGATCCGCTGTTCGACGACATCTACGCGTTCTGCGAGGCGCAGGAGATCGAGATCGACACGCTGATCCACGAGGACGGCGCGGCGCAGATGGAGATCAACCTGATCCACGGCGACGCGATGTCGCTCGCCGACCAGGTGTTCATGTTCAAGCGCACGGCGCGCGAAGCGGCGTTCCGCCACAAGATGTACGCGACGTTCATGTCGAAGCCGATGGCGCGCGAGCCCGGCAGCGCAATGCACATCCACCAGAGCGTGGTGGACATCAAGACGGGCAAGAACATCTTCAGCGACAAGGACGGCAACCCGAGCCAGCTGTTCTTCTCGCACATCGCCGGGCTGCAGAAGTACCTGCCGTCGGCCATGTGCCTGTTCGCGCCGAACGTCAACGCGTTCCGCCGCATCATCCTGAGGCACCTCGCGCCCATCAACACGCAGTGGGGCTACGACAACCGCACCGCCGGATTGCGCGTGCCGATCTCGAACGCCGAGAACCGCCGCGTCGAGAACCGTCTCGCCGGCGCCGATGCCAACCCGTACATCGCGCTCGCCGCGTCGCTGGCCTGCGGTTACCTCGGCATGATGGAAGGGCTGAAGCCGTCGGAGCCGGTCTCCGGCAGCGCGTACGACCTGCCGTTCGGCCTGCCGCGCGGCCTCGAGGAGGCGGTGCGCATGCTGCGCGATTGCCGCCCGCTGATCGACATCCTCGGCGACCGTTTCGTGCTCGCCTATACGGCCGTGAAGGAGAGCGAGCAGGACACGTTCCTGCAGGTGATCAGCTCGTGGGAGCGCGAGCACCTGTTGCTGAACGTCTGAGAGGATCCTTTTCCGACCCACGCACGACCGGCCGACAACATGACCTCCACGCCGCACCACCCCGACCGCAGCACTGCCGCCTGGCAGCAGCTCGACCGCCAGCACTACCTGCACCCGTTCACCGATTTCAAGCAGCTGGCCGCCAAGGGCACACGCGTGATCGTGAAGGCGGAAGGCGTCTACCTGTACGACTCGGACGGCCAGCGCATCCTCGACGGCATGGCGGGCCTGTGGTGCGTGAACCTCGGCTACGGCCGGCGTGAACTGGCCGAAGCCGCGTTCCGCCAGATGCTCGAGCTGCCGTACTACAACAGCTTCTTCCAGACCGCCCATCCGCCCGCGATCGAGCTGGCGAAGCAGCTCGTGGACCTCACCCCGCCGCAGTTCAACCACGTGTTCTTCACCGGGTCGGGTTCCGAGGGCAACGACACGGTCGTGCGCCTGGTGCGGCGCTACTGGGACCTGCTCGGCCAGCCCGATCGCAAGGTCATCATCAGCCGCCAGAACGCCTACCACGGCAGCACCATGGCCGGCGCGAGCCTCGGCGGCATGGCGATTCATGCACGAGCAGGGCGGCCTGCCGATCCCGGACATCGTCCACATCGCGCAGCCGTACTGGTACGCCGAAGGCGGCGACCTGTCGCCGGCGGAGTTCGGCCTGAAGGTCGCCCGCGACGCTGGAAGCGAAGATCCTGGAGCTCGGCCCGCAACCGCGTGGCGGCCTTCATCGGCGAGCCGATCCAGGGCGCGGGCGGCGTGATCATCCCGCCGGACAGCTACTGGCCCGAGATCCAGAGGATCTGCGACCGCTACGGCGATCCTGCTGGTGGCCGACGAGGTCATCTGCGGCTTCGGCCGCACCGGCCACTGGTTCGGGTCCGAGCGCTTCGGCATCCGGCCGGACCTGATGACGATCGCCAAGGGCCTGTCGTCCGGGCTACCTGCCGATCGGCGGCGTGATGGTCGGCGACCGGGTCGCCGACGTGCTGATCGACAAGGGCGGCGAGTTCGCGCACGGCTTCACGTACTCGGGACATCCCGTGGCCTGCGCCGTGGCGAGCGTCAACCTCACGCTGATCCAGCAGGAAGGACTCGTGCGAGCGCACGCGCGACGAGTCGGGCCCGTACCTCGCCGCGCAAGTGGCGCCAGCTGGCCGAGCACCCGCTGGTCGGCGAGGCCCGCTCGATCGGCCTGATCGGCGCGCTGGAACTGGTGCGGGACAAGGGCAGCCGGCGGTTCTTCGACAACCGCGGCGAGGTCGGGACCATCTGCCGCGATTTCTGCTTCCAGAACGGCCTGATCATGCGCGCCGTGCGCGACACGATGATCGTTTCGCCGCCGCTGGTGATCAACCGCGAGCAGCTCGACGAGCTGGCCGAGAAGGCGTGGCGTTGCCTCGACCTGACGCTGGCCCGCTGCCAGGCCGAGGGCCGCCTGTAAGGCGCGGGTCTCTGGCCACTTCTTTCCGATTGCGCTATACAACCGGAGTCCATTTTCGGGCGCGCCGCGCAGGCCGCGCCGCGTGCTATCGCAAAGGGGTAAAGCAACGATGACTATCAGTATTCGCGCCGGGCTCATGGGCCTGCTCGCCGCCACGCATGCTCGTGGGCTGCGGCAAGAAATCCGAAGAACCGGCGCCGGCCGCCAAGCCGGCCGATACGGGCTCCACGGCGGCCGAGCCCGCCGCTCCGCCGGCCTCCAAAGAGGAGAAGGTGGTCAACGTCTACAACTGGTCGGACTACATCGACCCGAAGATGCTGGAAGCCTTCACCAAGGACACCGGCATCAAGGTCAACTACGACGTGTTCGACAGCAACGAGGTGCTGCAGACCAAGCTGCTCGCCGGCAACACCGGCTACGACGTGGTCGTGCCGTCGGCGTCGTTCCTCGAGCTGCAGATCAAGGCGGGCGTGTTCCAGAAGCTCGACAAGTCGAAGCTGCCGAACTGGAAGTACCTCGACCCGAACATCCTGCAGCGCGTCGCGCTGCACGATCCGGGCAACGAGCACGCCGTCAACCACATGTGGGGCACGGACGCGATCGGCTACAACGTCAAGAAGATCAAGGCGATCGACCCGAAGGCGCCGCTCGACAGCTGGAAGCTGATCCTCGATCCGAAGGAAGCCGCCAAGTTCAAGGACTGCGGCATCTCGGTGCTCGACGCGCCGGACGAGATCGTCGGCGTGACGCTGGCCTACCTCGGCAAGGATCCCGAACAGCGAGAAGCCTCGACGACCTGAAGGCCGCCGAGGACGTGCTGATGAAGGTCCGCCCGTACATCCGCATGATCCACAGCTCGCAGTACATCGACTCGCTCGCGAACGGCGACATCTGCGTGTCGCTCGGCTGGAGCGGCGACATCCTGCAGTCCAAGGCGCGCGCCAAGGACGCGGGGCAGGGCATCGACATCGCGCTCAGCGTGCCGAAGGAAGGCACCATCATCTGGTTCGACATGTACGCGATTCCGGCCGATGCGCCGCACCCGGACAACGCCCACGCCTTCATCAACTACATGATGAAGCCCGAGGTGGCGGCGGCGAACTCGAACTTCGTCCACTACGCCAACGGCAACGCCGCCGCGGTGGCGCTGCTCGACCCGGCGGTGCACAACGACCCGGGCGTGTACCCGCCGAAGGAAGTCATGGACAAGCTGTTCCCCAACCTGGCACGGTCGGCGGAGTACACGCGTTCGCTGAACCGCACCTGGACCCGGTTCACGACCGGCAAGTAAACGACGCGAGGACGAGCACGCGCGGGGCGGTCGGAGCAATCCTCTCCGGCCGCCCCGCTTTTTTTGCGGCGACCTACCCAATGCGGGGCCGCTGAGCTATAACAAAGGACATGGCCGCTGCGCTCTGGGGGCCGGCGGCGCGGCAAATCCGGGAGTCCACATGCGCACCAATATCCGCACGGCCGCACTCGCCGTCGTCGCCCTGCCTGATCGTCGCCTGCGGCAAGCAATCGCCCGCTCCGGCGCCTGCCGCGACCGGCGAGGCCGCCAAGCCTGCAGCGGCCGCGCCCGCCGAGGAAAAGGTCCTCAACGTCTACAACTGGTCGGACTACATCGAGCCGAAGGTGCTCGAGGACTTCCAGAAGGAGACCGGGCATCAAGGTCCGCTACGACGTCTTCGATTCCAACGAGGTCCTCGAGACCAAGCTGCTCACCGGCAATTCGGGCTACGACGTGGTCGTGCCGAGCGCGTACTTCCTCGAGCGGCAGATCAAGGCCGGGGTCTTCCGCAAGCTCGACAAGTCGAAGCTGCCGAACCTGGCCAACCTCGACCCGGAACTGATGCAGCGCGAGGCCCGGCACGACCCGGGCAACGAGTACGGCGTGATCTACATGTGGGGCACGACCGGCATCGGCTACGACGAGACCAAGGTCAGGAAGATCCTGCCGAACGCGCCGGTCGACAGCTGGAGCCTCATCTTCGATCCGGCGGTCATCTCCAAATTCAAGGGCTGCGGCGTGTCGGTGCTCGAGGACCCGACCGACATGGTGTCCACCGCGCTGTTGTACCTCGGCAAGGACCCGAATGCCCAGTCCGAGGCGGACCTCAAGTCGGCGGAGGACCTGCTGATGAAGATCCGCCCGTACATCCGCACGATCACCAGCTCGCAGTACATCGACGCGCTCGCGAACGGCGATATCTGCGTCGCCGTCGGCTACAGCGGCGACATGCTGCAGGCGCGCGACCGCGCGGCCGAGGCCGGGAAGCCCGTGCAGATCAAGTACTCGATCCCGAAGGAAGGCGCGCTGATGTGGTTCGACACGCTGGCGATCCCGGCCGACGCCCAGCACCCCGGCAATGCGCACCTGTTCATCGACTACCTGATGCGACCCGAGGTCGCCGCGAAGAACTCGGACTTCCTCAACTACGCGAGCGCGAACGTCAAGGCGACGCCGCTGGTGAACGAGGAACTGCGCAACGACCCGAGCATCTACCCGACGCCCGAGGTGAAGGCGCGCCTGCAGCCGAACCTGAGCAAGTCGGCGGAATTCACCCGGCTGCTGAACCGTTCGTGGACTCGTTTCACGACGGGCCGCTGAGCCCCGTTCCGCCGGATTCGACCCGCAGATTCGACTGACAGGGAACCCATGGCCACATCACCGCGCGCGACCCAGCAGAAGTTCGAGCCCTGGACCGACCCGGACGCCAAGCCCTACGTCCGCATCGAGCGGGTGACCAAGAAGTTCGGCGACTTCGTCGCCGTCGACGACGTCACGCTCGACATCTACAAGAAGGAGATCTTCTGCCTGCTCGGCGCCTCGGGCTGCGGCAAGACGACGCTGCTGCGGATGCTGGCCGGGTTCGAGCGACCGACGTCCGGCCGGATCTTCATCGACGGCGTGGACATGACGGCGATCCCGCCGTACGAGCGCCCGGTCAACATGATGTTCCAGTCGTACGCGATCTTTCCGCACATGACGGTGGAGCAGAACGTCGCGTTCGGCCTCAAGCAGGAGGGCCTCGCGAAGGCCGAGATCGCGAGCCGCGTGAACGACATGCTGCAGCTGGTGAAGCTCGGCCAGTTCGCCAAGCGCAAGCCGCACCAGCTCTCGGGCGGGCAGCGGCAGCGCGTGGCGCTCGCGCGCTCGCTGGTGAAGAAGCCGAAGCTGCTGCTGCTCGACGAGCCGCTCGCCGCGCTCGACAAGAAGCTGCGCGAGCACACGCAGTTCGAGCTGATCAACATCCAGGAAACGCTCGGCGTCACCTTCGTCGTCGTGACTCACGACCAGGAGGAGGCGATGACGCTCTCCACGCGCATCGGCCTGATGAACCACGGCGAGATCGTGCAGGTCGGCACGCCGAGCGAGATCTACGAGTACCCGAGCTCGCGCTTCGTCTCGGAGTTCATCGGCTCGGTGAACATGTTCGAGGGCAAGCTGAGCGAGGACGAGCCTTCGTACGTGCGCATCGAGTGCGAGGACCTCGAGGCCCCGATCTACGTGGACCACGGCGTCAGTTCGGCGCCGGGCGCCACGGTCTGGGCCGCGATCCGCCCGGAGAAGATGCTGATCTCCCGCGAGAAGCCCGCAGGCCCCGACAACTGGGCCGCGGGCATCGTGCGCGACATCGCCTACATGGGCGACGTCTCGATCTACCTGGTGAGGCTCGAGTCCGGGAAGATCGTGCGCGTCACGCAGCCGAACATCTACCGCCACGCCGATGACCGCATCACCTGGGACGAGCGGGTGTACCTGCAGTGGCACGCCGAAAGCCCGGTGGTGGTGACCAAATGAAGCGCTGGCTGATGAACCGCTGGTGCCGACCGGCCGCACGCTCGTCACGTCCGTCCCGTACCTGTGGCTGCTGCTGTTCTTCCTGATCCCGTTCGTGATCGTGCTGAAGATCAGCTTCTCGACGGCGCAGATCGCGATGCCGCCGTACGCGCCGCTGCTGCACTGGGCGTCGGAGAAGGCGCTGCAGGTCCAGCTCAACTTCGGCAACTTCATGTTCCTGGTCGAGGACAACCTTTACTGGCAGGCCTACCTCAACTCGATCAAGGTCGCCTTCGTCTCGACGCTGCTGTGCCTGCTGATCGGCTACCCGATCGCCTACTCGATGGCGCGCAGCAGCCCCTCGGCGCGCAACATCCTGCTGCTGCTGGTGATGCTGCCGTTCTTCACGTCGTTCCTGCTGCGGGTGTACGCCTGGATCGGCATCCTCAAGAACAACGGCCTGATCAACAACTTGCTGATCTCGCTCGGCATCATCGACGAGCCGATCCAGATGCTGCAGACGGACTTCGCCGTCTACGTCGGCATCGTCTACTCGTACCTGCCGTTCATGATCCTGCCGCTGTACTCGAACCTCGAGAAGATGGACCTGACGCTGCTCGAGGCGGCGGCCGACCTCGGCTGCAAGCCCTGGCAGGCATTCCTGAAGATCACGCTGCCGCTGTCGATGCCCGGCATCGTCGCCGGCTGCCTGCTGGTGTTCATCCCGGCGGTCGGCGAGTTCGTCATCCCGTCGCTGCTCGGCGACCCGGGCATGCTGATGATCGGCAAGGTGCTGTGGACCGAGTTCTTCAACAACCGCGACTGGCCGGTGGCGAGCGCGGTGGCCATCGCGCTGCTGCTGTTCCTGGTGATCCCGATCATGTGGGTCGACCGCGTGCAGAACGCGGAGCAGCCGGCGGAGGGGCGCAAATGAACCAGGACCGCCCTTGGTTCCGGATGATCTCGCTGTTCCTCGGCTTCGCGTTCCTGTACATCCCGATCGCGTCGCTGGTCTTCTATTCGTTCAACGCGTCGAAGCTGGTCACGGTCTGGGGCGGGTTCTCGACCAAGTGGTACGGCGAGCTGCTGCACAACCAGCAGATCCTGGGCGCCGCATGGCTCAGCCTGAAGGTGGCCACGCTGTCGGCGACGCTGGCGGTGGCGCTCGGGACGCTGGCGGGCCTGGTGCTCGCGCGCTTCGGGCCCTTCAAGGGCCGCACGCTGCTGTCGGGACTCACGACGGCGCCGCTCGTCATGCCCGAGGTGATCACGGGCCTGTCGCTGCTGCTGCTGTTCGTGACCATGGAGCAGCTGATCGGCTGGCCGGCGGGCCGCGGCATGACGACGATCGTCATCGCGCACATCACGTTCACCATGGCGTTCGTCACGGTCATCGTGCAGTCGCGCCTCGCGCAGATGGACGATTCGCTCGAGGAGGCCGCGATGGATCTCGGCGCGCGGCCGTACAAGGTGTTCTTCCTGATCACGCTGCCGATCATCGCGCCGGCGCTGATGTCGGGCTGGCTGCTCGCCTTCACGCTCTCGCTCGACGACCTGGTGATCACGAGCTTCGTCGCGGGGCCCGGCTCGAGCACGCTGCCGATGGTGATCTTCTCCAAGGTGCGCCTCGGCGTCAGCCCGGACATCAACGCGCTGGCGACCATCCTCGTGACCATCGTCTCGATCGGCGTGGTGATCGCCGGCGTGATGATGACGCGCCAGCAGAAGATCCGCGAACGCGACGCGCAGATGGCGCTCGCCGCCAACCAGCAGATGATCGAAAGCCTGAAGAAGGCGTGACGGACGTGACGGATTCGCTGCTGCTCGCGTTCGACGTCGGCGGCTCGTTCGTCAAGGCAGGCCTGGTGCACCCGGCGAGCGGCGAGATCATCGGGGACGTGCTGCGCTGGCCGACGCCGGCGAGCGCGGCGCCGGACGACGTCATCGCGATGCTCGCCTCGATGGCGGACGAACTGCCGTCGGCCGGACCGGTGGGTCTCGCGTTCCCGGCCGTGACCAAGAAGGGCGTCGCGTGGACGGCGGCCAACATCGACAAGCGCTGGATCGGCACCAATGCGCGTGCGCAGCTGCAGGCGCGCATCCAGCGGCCGGTGGCCTTCCTCAACGACGCGGACGCGGCGGGCATCGCCGAGATGACGTTCGGCGCCGGGCAGGGCCGGGACGGCACGGTGCTGGTCCTGACGCTCGGCACCGGCATCGGCTCGGCGATCTTCATCGACGGCCGGCTGCTGCCGAATACCGAACTCGGGCATCTCGAGGTGCGGGGCCAGGAGGCGGAGCATCGCGCGTCGGCGCGCGTGCGCATGGATCGCAATCTCGACTGGCACGACTGGACGGAGGCCGTGAACCTCGTGCTCGAGTCGTATCACGCGCTCTTCTGGCCGGACCTGTTCATCATCGGCGGCGGCGTGACGGAGAACTGGGACGAGTTCGGCGAGCTGCTGCACAGCCGCGCGGAGATCCTGCCGGCGCACTTCGGCAACGACGCCGGCATCATCGGGGCCGCGATGGCCGCGGCGGCGCTATCGAAGTGAGCGGCGACGCGCGCGCGCGAACGCCGGTAGATCCGCGGGCCGCTGGCGCAACGCGGTCTCGGCGCGGCCAGCAGGTCCCGGGCCGGAGCGAATTCCGGGAGACACGCCACGAGGCATGGACGCCGCAGTGCGAGCCTACATGGACGTACTTGCGGCGTGTCTCCCGGAATTCGCTCCGGCCCGGGACCTGCTGGCCGCGCCTGCCGCGCGCGACTGTCGCGTCTGGCGACGCGCTGCACGTGACCCTGACGCTCACTTCGAAGCTGCCGCGCGTCGGCACCACGATCTTCACGGTGATGTCGCGCCTCGCGGCCGAGCACGGTGCAATCAACCTGTCGCAGGGGTTTCCCGATTTCGACCCGCCGGCGCGACTCGTCGATCTCGTCGCCGAGCACATGCGCGGCGGACACAACCAGTACGCGCCGATGGCCGGGTGGCCGGCGCTGCGCCAGCAGATCGTCGGGAAGGTGCGCGAGTACTACGGCGCGACGGTCGATGCGGAGACGGAGGTCACGGTGACGTCGGGCGGCACCGAGGCGCTCTTCGCCGCCATCCAGGCCGTGGTGCGGCCGGGCGACGAAGTGATCGTGCTCGACCCGGCGTACGACTCGTACGAGCCCGCCGTGGAACTGGCCGGCGGCGTGACGGTGCACGTGCCGCTCGGCCGCCCGGATTTTGCGGTCGACTGGGATCGAGTGCGCGACGCGATCACTGCCGCGGACGCGGCTGTTGATCGTCAACACGCCGCACAACCCGAGCGGCGCGGTGTTCGGTCCGTCGGACCTCGACGCGCTGGCCGAATTGTTGAGCGGCACGGACGCATTCGTGCTGTCCGACGAGGTCTACGAGCACATGGTGTTCGACGGCCGACCGCATCTCAGCCTGCTCGGCCGCCCCGAGCTTGCGGCGCGCAGCTTCGTGGTCTCCTCGTTCGGCAAGACCTTTCACGCGACCGGCTGGAAGATCGGTTACTGCGTCGCGCCGGCCCGCGCTCACGCGCCGAGTTCCGCAAGGTGCACCAGTTCGTGCAGTTCGCGGTCGCGACGCCGCTGCAGGCGGGGCTGGCCGACTTCCTGCGCGAATGCCCGGAGCACGCGCGCGAGCTGCCGGCCTTCTACCAGCGCAAGCGCGACCATTTTGCGGCGGCGCTGGCGCAGACCCGGTTCCGCTTCCGCCCGTCGGCCGGCACGTATTTCCAGCTGGCCGACTACTCCGGCGCTGAGCGACCGGCCCGACGTCGAGTTTGCCCGCTGGATGACGACCGACGGCCGGTGTCGCGGTGATCCCGATTTCCGTATTCTCTGCGCAACCGACGGCGGAGCGCGTGGTGCGATTCTGTTTCGCCAAGCACGAAGCCACGCTCGATGCCGCGGCCGAGAGGCTGAGAACGCTATGAATCCGCACCTGCGCGTCACGATGATCCAGGCGGACCTCGCCTGGCAGGATCCGGCGGCCAATCGCGCGCTGTTCGCGCGGCACTTCCGCGGGCTGGTCGGGCACACGGACCTCATCGTGCTGCCGGAGATGTTCACGACCGGCTTCACGATGGAGGCCGAGGCGCTCGCGGAGACCATGGACGGCCCGACGGTCGAGTGGATGCGCGAGGAGGCCGTCGCGCTCGGTTGCGCGATCACCGGCAGCCTCATCGTGCGGGACGGCGAACGTCACCACAACCGGCTGCTGTGGGCCACGCCCGACGGCCGCCTGCAGCACTACGACAAGCGCCACCTGTTCCGGATGGCGCGCGAGCAGCAGCACTACGCCGCCGGCGACGGGCGGCTGGTCGTGCGACCACAAGGGCTGGCGGATCTGCCCGCTCGTCTGCTACGACCTGCGCTTCCCGGTCTGGAGCCGCAATCGCGACGACTACGACCTGCTGCTCTACGTCGCCAACTGGCCGGCGCGTCGCAGCGTCGCCTGGAAGACGCTGCTGCGCGCCCGGGCCATCGAGAACCTGAGCTACGTCGTCGGCGTGAATCGCATCGGCCAGGACGGCAACGGCGCGACCTACGCGGGCGAGAGCGTCGCCATCGATTTCCTCGGCAAGACGATGGCGGGGGACCGCGGCGGCGATTTCGTCGAGACCGTCGTGCTCGACCGCGAGTCGCTGGCGGGCCTTCCGGAGCGACTTCCCGGCGCACCTCGACGCCGACGATTTCGTGATCCGCCCGACGGGCGAGTCGCGATGAAAAAGCGCACGCGCGTCACGCATCCGCGTGAAGTGAAGGTGCCGACGGACAACCGGCCGCTGGTGGCGCCGATCTACCAGTCGGTCAAGTTCAGTTTCGACGACGTCAGCGAGACGCGCAGGTTCTTCGGCCGGTCAGCGCGAAGGATTCTATTACTCGCGGGTCTCGAACCCGACACTGCGACAGCTCGAAGAGCTGCTCGCGGAACTGCAGGGCCGCGACGGCTGCCTGCTGACCGGATCCGGCGTCGCCGCGGTCTCGATCCCGTTGCTGACGCTGCTGAAGGCCGGCGATCACGTCGTGTACTTCGCGCAGTTGTACCAGCCGACCCGCGCGCTCGTCGCGAGCGTGCTCGGCCGGTTCGGCGTGACCAGCACGATGCTGTCGGTCGACGACCTGGACGGCCTGGAGCGCGAGCTGGCGGCGCGCCCGACGCGGCTGGTGGCGTTCGAGTCCCCGACCAATCCGGTGCTGAAGCTGGCGGACATCGAGCGCATCACCGCGCTGGCCCGGTCGCACGGCGCGCTCACGCTGCTCGACAACACGCTGGCCGGGTTCCACAACCACGGTCAATACGACGTCGACATCTTTGCGCACAGCCTGACCAAGTTCGCTTCCGGGCACGGCGACGTGATGGGCGGGGCGATCATCGCGCGCCGGGAGCTGATCGACACGATGCGCGAGGACATGAGCCACATCGGGCCGACGCTGGACCCGCATGCGGCGTACCTGGTGCTGCGCGGCATGAAGACCTATTTCGTCCGCTGGGATGCGCAGTGCCGCAACGCGCAGCGTGTCGCCGAATTCCTCGCCGCGCATCCGGCCGTGTCGCGGGTGCGGTACCCGGGTCTGCCGGCCGACGCCGGACATGCCCGGGCGGCGCGGCAGATGCACGACTTCGGCGCGCTCGTCACCTTCGACCTCCGGGGCGGCCTGGAGGAGGGCAGCCGGTTCGCCGAGGCGCTCGAGCTGTTCTCGATCGCCGCCAGCCTCGGTTCGACGGAGTCGCTGGTGCTGCCGCCGGCGCTGCTGCAGCCACGTGCGTTCAGCGCCGAGCAGCGGGCGTGGTCGGACATCGGGCCGGGCACGGTCCGCCTGTCGATCGGCATCGAGGACGCGGACGACCTGATCGAGGATTTGCGCCAGGCCCTCGCCACGGCGACGCAGCCGGCCGCCTGATCCAACCGCCGGACGCTCTGTTATCCTCGGTTCCGGGGCGGTCAGGGGGTCGCAAGGCGATGGAAGCCGGAGACCTGCAGGGTGGTTTTCGCCTGGGGGACTGGCTCGTCGAGCCGCTGCAGCAGCGAATCGTGGGCCGGGCGGGCACATTCGTGCTGGCGGAACCGCAGGTTCGTTTGCTGCTCTGCCTCGCCGAGCACCGCGGCGAGGAAGTCGACCGCCGGGTCCTGGCCGAGCGCGCCTGGCCCGGGGATCCCGATGCCGACGCAAGGCTGGCCGCGGCCATTGCCGACCTGCAGGCAACGCTCGGCGACGCGCCGGCCCATCCCCATCATCTCGTGCCCGTGGGCGACGAAGGCTACGCGCTGATCGCGCACGTCGAGCCGGTGCCGCGAGCGGCGGCCTCCGACTCGGGCGCGCCGGTTGCGAGCTCGGTTCCACCGCAGCCGCCCCCGACTTTTTTTGGCCGCGTGCAGCGCCTCGTCGCCGAATTGCAACGGCGCCAGGTCTTCAAGGTCGGCGCGTCGTATCTGGTCGCCATGTGGATCGTGCTGCAGGTGGCCGAGGTGACGTTCGCGCCGCTGCACTTCCCGGGTTGGTGGACGACGGCGTTGACGATCCTCGCGATCCTGGGGCTGCCCATCGTGATCGTGCTGGCCTGGACCTACGAGATCACGCCGGGCGGCATCGTCGTCGACACCGGGGATACCGGCGTCGGCATGAAACTGCCCCGTGCGCGCCGTGCCGTCGCGCCGGTGATCGTAGCGGGCGTCACGGCCATGGCCGGCGTCACGGGACTTGCGTGGTGGCGTTCCATCCAGACCGACGTGCCGGCGGCTGCAACCGCGCGCGACCCGGGCGTGCCGTCCATCGCCGTGCTGCCGCTGGTGGACATGAGCCCGGGCGGCGGCAACGGCTACCTCGGCGACGGCCTCAGCGAGGAACTGTCCATGCGTCTCGCGCAGATTCCCGGCCTGCGGGTGGCGGCGCGCACCTCGGCCTTCGAGTTCAAGGACAAGAGCGTCGACGTCCGGCGCATCGGCCAGCAGCTGGGCGTGCGGCACTTGATCGAAGGCAGCGTGCGGCGCGACGGCGACAGCCTGCGCGTGACGGTGCAACTCATCGACGCGCGCACGGGGTACCACGTGTGGGCCGGCCACTATGACCGCCATTGGCGCGATGCGCTGGCGCTGCAGGACGACATCGCACGTGCCGTGAGCGACGCGCTGCGGGTCGTGCTGTCCGGCGCGGCGGCACCAAAGCCCGCGACGAAGCACGCACTCGACGTCCGCGCGATCGATCCGTACCTGGAGGGGCTTGCGGTGCTGCGCCAGCCCGGCGACCTGAGCCGGCTGCGCCAGGCCGACCAGTTCTTCGGCGATGCAATCGCGATCGATCCGTCGTTCGCGGGCGCGCATGCGGGATTGTGCCGCAGCGGCGCGCGGCGCTACGACCTCACGCGCGATCCGGCCGATCTCGAGCGTGCGGAACGATCCTGCCGAACGGCGCTCGGTCTCGATGCGTCGCTGTTCGACACCGAGAAGGCGCTCGCGGCGCTGTACGTCGTCGGCGGCAAGTTCGAGCAGGCGGCGGCCGTATATCGCAAGCTGCTGGAACGCAACCCGCACGACGCCGAACTCTATGTCGGGCTCGGCAACGCACTGGACGGCAGCGGGCAAGGTGACGAGGCGGAGGTCCGCTTCCGGCAGGCGGTGACGGAAGAGCCCGCGCTGGCCGCCACGCACGGCGCGCTCGGCAATCACCTGTTCGCGCTCGGCAGGATCGCCGAGGCGACCGCGGAGTATCGCAAGGTCACCGAGCTCGCCCCGTCGAGCGCCGGTGGCTGGAGCAATCTCGGCGGGGCGCTGCAGATGGGCGGCGACTTCAAGGCGGCGCTCGCGGCCTACGACCGGTCGCTGCAACTGGAACCGTCCAAGAACGCCTATTCGAATCGCGCGGCGACGCATTTCTCGCTCGGCCAGTTTCCCGCGGCCGTGCGTGACTTCGAAAGCGCGCTGACGCTCGGCAGCCACGACCAGGTCGTGTGGGGCAACCTTGGCGACGCGCTCTGGCAGATCGAGGGTCGCCGTGCGGAGGCGATCGAAAAGTATCGACAGGCGATCGGCCTCGCCGAGGCCGAGCTGGCCGCCACGCCAAAGGACCCGGCGCTGCGCGCCCAGCTGGGCTACTACTACGGCCGGGTCGGCGACGGCACGCGTTCCGACGCGTACCTGGCACAGGCTCAGGCGGCGGGCCCCGACAAGCTGTACGTGCAGTACTATCGTGCCCTGGCGGCGGCCGACAAGGGGGACCACGCGACTGCGCTGCAGGCGCTGTCCGATCTCGTCGGGCTCGGGTACCCGAGAGCCGTGCTGCGCACCGCGCCGGAGTTTCGCGGCCTGCGCCAGGATCGCCGCTTCAAGGAACTCGTCGGCACGACGTGAGACGAGGAGTGCTCGCCAACTACGACAAGGGAGTACCGCGACATGTGTGACAGGGACATCGACATCGACCAGGTTTCCGGCAGCGTCATCTGCAAGCCGGACGGCGGCAATGCGGCGCTGGAGCCGCACGACAAGGTCAAGTGGAAGAGCGCGTCCCATACGCTTGAATTCCGGCTGACGTTCCGCATCGTCCCGGTGGCGGGCATGCCCTTGCCCGCCCGACCCTGGCCGTTCGACGACGACCCGCCGCCCGCCCAGGGCGACAACAGCACGGGCTGGGTGAGAGAATTCAGCGGGCGTGTCGGGGCCAAAGGGGTCTACGACTACGTGACGGAAACAAGAAACGGCACCTCACAGGCCAGCCTGGACCCCATGATCATCGTCAAGTGACGCGCGATTCAACGTGCTGACCGACCACGCCGGACTCAACCCCTTCGAGCGCCTGCTGACGCTGTTCACGCGACTGCGACCCGGCGAGGGCCGCAGCGCGTTCCTGTTCGCGAGCCACGGCTTCCTGCTGCTGTTCTCGTACCAGATCGTGAAGGCGCTGCGCGAAGCCTTCATGCTGACGAAGTTTTCGGCGGAGGTCCGCGCCTACGCGGTCGCCGTGATCGCGCTCGTGCTGATGCTGCTGGTGCCGATCTACGGCATGGTGCGCAGGCGGCTCGACGGCGCGAAGCTGCTGCGGGCCGTGACGGGATTCTTCGCGGCCAACATGCTGCTGTTCGCGCTCGCCGCGTATTCCGGCGCGTCCATCGCGTTCGTGTTCTTCGTGTGGGTCAGCATTTTCGGCGTGATGGTCGTCGCGCAGATGTGGGCGTTCGCGGCCGACACGTTCAACCTGAAGAGCGGGCAGCGGCTGTTTCCCGTCATCATGATCGGCGCCAACGTCGGCGCGCTCGTCGGCGCCAAGACGGCGCAGCTCGCGGTGGCGGCGCTCACGCCGGTCGGCCTGATGGTCGTCGCCACCTGCGCGCTTGCGGCCACGTTGATGCTCCCGGGACCGGAGCGGCGCGCGGTGCCGGAAGGCTCCCGCGCACTGGCGATCGAGCACGGCAACGCGGTGTCGCGGCTGCTCGGCGGCATCGGCCTCGTGCTGCGCGACCGCTACCTGCTGTTGATCGCGCTGCTGGTGGTGCTGCTCAACTGGATCAACACGACCGGCGAATTCATCCTCGCCGACTTCGTCCAGCGCGACGCCGACCTGCGCGCCGCGGCAAGCGGCGGCGCGCTCGACAAGGGCGCGCTGATCGCGGCGTTCTACGGCGATTTCCAGTTCTGGGTCACCGTGGTCGGCCTCGCGATCCAGCTGTTCCTGGTGTCGCGCATCTACCGGACGGTGGGCGTGCGCGGCGCGCTGCTGATCCACCCGATCGTCGTGGCGATCGGCTACGGGCTGCTGGCGTTGTCGTCGCTGCTCGGC
Organism: uncultured Gammaproteobacteria bacterium; assembly: GCA_963843985.1. Taxonomy (GTDB): domain Bacteria; phylum Pseudomonadota; class Gammaproteobacteria; order Steroidobacterales; family Steroidobacteraceae; genus RPQJ01. The sequence goes on from CAWJMS010000034.1 coordinate 683,203, forward strand.
GGCTTCGTGCCGATCTTCACGCTGATCCGGCTGATCAAGATCGGCGAGAACAGCATCGACTACTCGCTGATGAACACGACGCGGCACGCCTTGTTCCTGCCGCTCGATCGCGACGCGAAGTACGAGGGCAAGACGGCGATCGACACGTTCTTCTGGCGCTTCGGCGACCTGATCCAGGCGGGCGCGGTCTATGTCGGGCTGAACCTGCTGCACTGGCAGGCGCCGCAGTTCGCGCTGCTGAACCTGTTGCTCGCCGCCGCGTGGATCGGGCTCGCGGTCGCGATCGGCCGCGGGTTCAGCGCCAAGGCGATCGAGAACGTCATCAACGTCGCGCCGGAAGCCGGCGATCCGATTCCCGACCTGGTCTGCCAGCCGGGCGGCCGTTTCCATCACCCGGTGTCGCTCGATGCGTTCCGGGACGCCGATCCGGGCGACGTGCTGCATCTCACGGCCGCGCTCGCCGACGGCCGGCCGTTGCCGCGCTGGCTGCGATTCGACCCGCAGAGGCGCGCGTTCGTCGGCAGCCTGCCCGGCGATTCGGTCGAGGAACTGACGGTGCGCGTGATCGCGAGCGACGTCGACGGCATGGAGGCGTCGAGCTGCTTCGTGATCCGGTGCCGGGTGGAAAGCCGGTCCGGCTGAGCGCGCTCAGTGCCCGGCCGCGGCCGCCGGCGGCAGCGCGAGCAGCGCGTCGCGGCGCTCGAGCAGCGCCTTGCGCTCGCGCGGGTCGACGAGGTCTCCGAGGGCCTTGGCCAGCGCGGCATCGTCCAGGGCCATGAGCCGGCGGCGAAATTCCGCGCCGGGAGCCGGCGCCCGTGCCTTCAGGTAGGCCGGGAATGCCTTGCCGGTGCCGAAGGCGCGGTCGTGGCCGGTAGCGAACACCGCCCATTCCTGCGCATCGAACAGCACCCGGTCGGCCGTACGGCCTTCGTTTCCGGCCAGCGCATCGAACGCGTAGACGAGTTCGAACTGCGGGTCGAGCGGGCACCAGCCGCTTGCGCGCAGCGACTGCTTCTGCACGTCGGCCTGCGTCACCCACTTTTCGGGACGGGCCTGCAGGTAGCCCCGTTGCCCCTGGACCTCGCGAGCCGCCGTGGCGGGCACGATGCCGAGTTGCAGCAGCCGGTCGAGTCGATACGCCGCCAGTTCGTGGTTCGATGCGTCGTCGCCGGCCTGCACGAACACGGCCGGGACGCGCACGCCGTTCTTCTCGACCACGGTGTCGAGCGTGCCGGGTGCGCGTGGACCGGCGACGGTGACGGTGCCGGTCGCGAGCGTGTCCGCGACCGTCGCGTCGTCGAGCGAGGCGGGCGCCACACGCAAGGCTTCTGCGGGAAGCGCGACCGGCGCGCCCGGGGCCTCCGCATAGAGCACTTCGGCCTTGCCGCCGTCGAGGACCAGCGCAGCAGGGTGGCCGTGATACACCGCGCGATTCATGCCTGCGTCGAGCTTGATGACCTTGCCGCCGAATCGCGTGGCGGCCCGGCCGTCGCGGGCGACGGTGTGGCCGACCACGAGCCGGCGCAATCCCAGCCCGTCGAGGATCGGTTGCAGCACGTCCGCCTCGGCGCATTCGTTGCAAAGCGCCGCGCCGCGATACCAGTTGGGACCGTCGACGTTCAGCATCGGGCTGTCGTCCGCCGCCTTGAAGCGCTGCAGCGCAGCCGACAGGCGCGACCGCGTGGCCTCGTCCGCCGTGGTCATCGCCGCGAGCCGCTCGGCCGCGATGTCGGGCCGTTGCGCGTAGGCGTCGCCTTCTTTCAGCAGGCCGGCCGCCGTCAGCGCGTCGAGCGCGCCGAGGTATTCGACGAGCGCGCTGCGATAGCGGGTGTTGATCTCGGCGAGCGGCATGCCGCGCAGCACGTTCGACGGGCCCGCGTGCATGAACAGGGCGTCGTTGAGTGAAATCACCGCCGGCAGCGCGAGCAGCCATTGGCCGTACCGGCCGGTCGGCGCGAACGCGGCGCGATGCGCGAAGTAGCCGGGCGGAAACTTCTGGTCGAACGCCGGACCGGCGTCCGGTCCGTTTGCCGCGATCCAGTCCTTGCGACGCTCCTCGCGCATCGCCTTCGTCTCGTCGCCGGCGAACGCTGCGTACTCGCCTGGCGACACGTAGCGCAGGTCGCCGAGCAGGTTCATGGCCTCGTGGTTGCCGAGCACCACGTGCAGGTGACCGCCGGCACGTCGCGGCCTCGCCCTGCAGGCGCATCAGCAGGTCCATCACCTTGCGCGAATCCGCGCCGCGATCGAGCATATCGCCCAGGCTGACGACGTGCGCGTGTCCTGCGGACCAGTGCAGGGACTTGTCGACGACGGCTGCCGCCTGCAGCAGGCCGACGAGCTCGTCGTAGGCGCCGTGTACGTCGGCGAACGCGACGACGCGCCCCGCGTCCGGCCACGCCGCTTGCGCGGGCGGATCGGCGGCCGGGCACGGCAACGAGACGGCCAGCGCGCCGGCGAGCGCGAGCCAGGAGGGCAGGCGAAGCAGGGATCTCGGGCTTGGCGTGCGCATGGGAGCCCTCCGTCAGAACGTCGTGATGTCGCCCGAGTCGACCTTGTCGAGCAGCCGCCGGATCTGCCGGAAGACATCGCCGATTTCGGACCGGTTCAGGCCCATCTGCAGTGTGTCGCCACTGCGCCGGACGCCGCGGTACGCCGATACGTTGGCGCCGTTCGGGACTGTCACGAAGTGGCCGTGCTGCAGCTGCCACTGGATGAGCACGCCGAGCCGCGCCTCGAGGTCTTCGCGCGTGATCTTGCGCAGGCGGGCCACCGCATCGGCAGGCAGCTTCTTCACGCGCAGGTCCTTCCACAGTTCGCCGCGATCGCTGTCGGTCGAACGCGAACGCGACGCCGTGGTCGATCGAAAACACCCGGGCGCCGGGCGCATCCTTGCCGATCAGGAAGTTGCCGACGTTCGAGTCGCGATGCTGGATCAGGTACGTCAGGATGTTCAGTTGCCCGATGTGGCGCGCGTAGACCGCGTCGGTCTCGAACGTCGCCGGGTCGAGCACGTCGGCAATCACCTTGATGTCGTGCAGCCAGTACTGGACCACGGCCACCACTTCAGCGGCGCCCGAGAACGTCGGTTTGACGTCGGGAGAGTACTTGAGGAATTCCTCGAGCGGCACCATCCGCAGTGCGGTCGGCGGCACGACGTACTCGGGCGGGTCGAGGAAGAACTTCTGCAGTTCGTAGGCCGCGAGGTCGTAGCGCGGCACGTTGTTGAACGTGTCGGCGCCCGGCTCGGCCTTGCGCAGCTTGACGCGCAGCGGCTCGCGTCCGGCGAAGGACACCTCGGCCTTGAGCGTGATGTCGCCCTTGGCCTTCGGCCGGCTGATCTCGGCCGCGGTGATCGTGAATGGATCCTCGTCGAGCATGCGCTCGAGTTCGGGCACGGGCGCGGTGATGTTCGCGTCCTGGGCCAGCGCCGTGGATGCGCAGGCGATCAGGGCGGCCACCATCCATCGTGCTGCGACCATGCGCTGTCCTCCCGGTCCGGTCCGGCGGCGCGGGACCTGTCGCGCAGGCTATGACCGCGCGGCGCGCAACACAATAGCCGGGCGAGGGCTCAGCCCCGCGGCGCGGGCTTGGTCCCGGGCATGACGAACAACGCGATCTGGTTGCCGTCCGCATTGAACTGGCCGACCTCCGCGGGCGCCGCGTATCCGCATTTCCCGGCCTCGTCGCGGAATCGCAGCACCCTGTTCTCCTTCATCGCGTACAGCGCACGCCGGTCGCGCCTGAGTTCGGAGCAGAGGTCCTCGCCCTTGGCGTACGCCGAGATGGAACCGCTGTCCGCCACGAACGGGACCGCCTTCACCGGGCGCCCGAGGTAGAGATTGAGGCCGTAGAACGGGCGCATCTCGACGAACGTGATGCCGTCGAACTGCCGGGGATCGACCGCATGGCGGACGGCCTTGGACATCGACCGCGCGTCGCGATCGGAGTGCCAGTGCGCCAATACGCCCTTACCCGAGAGCAATGCGATCGCCGTGATGCCCGCCGCGATCGCAAGCCGCCGGCCCTCGAGCCAGTGCCAGCGTTCGAGCGCCCGCGCGCACATCAGCGCCAGCGGCACGAACAGCGGCATGATGTAGAGCGGCAGGCGCGAGCGGGCCAGCATGAAGATGGCGAGCGGCAACGCGAACCAGTAGAGCAGCAGCAGCCACTCGCGGTTGCGCTCGCGCACGCGAGCCCGAAGTTTCGTCCAGGCCTGGCCGGGCCCGCCGGCGCCGACGATCGCCAGCACCGACCAGGGCAGCGCGCCGACGACCAGCACCGGCAGGTATACGATCAGGCCGCCGTACCACTCGGCGTTGCGCTTGTGCGTGGCCGTGAAGACTCGGTCATAGACTTCGTAACCGAGGAAGTACTGCAGGCGCCCCGGGTCCTGCTGGATCACCAGCACGAACCACGTCGCCGCCGTGACGACGAACACCAGCAGCCCGACGGGATCGGCGAGGCCGCGGAGCCGGCCGCGATCGTGCAGCGCGAAGAGGGCGACCATTGCGGCGAGCGGCAGCATGCCGGGCGGGCCCTTGGTCATGAACGCAAGGCCCCAGAAGAACCACATCAGGCGGATCCACTTGCGGCCCGACTCGGGCGCCCGCGCCCAGGCTTCCACGAAGGCCCACATCGCCGCCGTCTCGAACAGCAGCAACAGGCAGTCCGTGCTGACGATGTTGGCTGCGAAGAACGGCGCAAACGACAGCGACCAGACGACGGGCGGCAGCCAGGGCTTCGACGGCACGAGCCGGCGCCCGAGCCCGAACAGCAGCAGGCCCGTGCCGACGAATGCCAGCGCGGCGGGCAGGCGGGCGGCCCATTCGTTTGCGCCGAGCGCCCCGAAGCTCGCGGCGAGCGCCCAGTAGGTCATCGGCGGCTTGGTGAGATGCGGATGCTCGGCATCGATCGTCGGCACCATCCAGTCGCCGCTGCGCAGCATGTTGATGCCCGCCGACGTGTAGCGACCCTCGTCCGGCTCCCAGATGCCGCGCGAACCCTGGAACGTGAACGCCAGCAGCAGCAGCAGGGCCAGCAGCGCCCAGAAATGTCGGGTGTCGGTGTGCACTGACGCCACCTCCTACAGGCTGCTGAAGACCCTGACGCGATGCTTGTGATACGGCAGGACCTCGAGCAGGTCGCCTTCCTTCAACCGGTGCTGCGTCGCTGCGCCACCAGTCGGCCGTCAGGATTTCCGCGTGCGCCTCGAGGAACACGCTCTTCAGGTGCGGATCGAAGCCGAGGAAGTTGAGGAAGGTCTCGGGAAACACGTCGCTCTCGCCGACGTAGAACCACGATCTCGGCGCGCATGTCGTCCTCGTCGTGCTCCGACTGCGGCACCTCGCGAAACCTGCAGTCGGTCACCAGGCACAGTTCGTCGTAGTCGTAGAAGATCACGCGGCCGTGACGCGTGACGCCGAAGTTCTTCAGCAGCAGGTCGCCCGGGAAGATGTTGGTCGCGGCGAGGTCGCGGATGGCCTGGCCGTAGTCGAGCACCGCCTTCTCGGCCTGCTCGCGCGTCGCCGTGCGCACGTAGAGGTTGAGCGGCGTCATGCGACGCTCGATGTACAGGTGGTCGATGACGAGATCGTCGCCCTCGACGTGCACCGTGTTCGACGTCTCGGTGAGCAGCTCCTGCGAGCAGGTCCGGCGCGAAACGGGACTTCGGGAACTTGAGGCGCTTGAACTCCTGCGCGTCCACCAGGCGGCCGGCGCGGTCGTGCTTGAACACGAGTTCGTACTTCGCGAGCACGTCCTCGCGCAGGATGTTCTTCTGGTACGGGAACTTGTCGCGGATCAGCTTGAAGACGACGTCGAAGGAGGGCAGCGTGAAGCACACCATCACCAGCCCCCGCTCGCCCGGCGCCAGCATGAACTGGTCGTCCGAGTGCTGCAGGTGGCCGAACAGTTCGCGGTAGCGCTCGGTCTTGCCCTGCTTGGCGCGCCCGAGCACCGTGAACAGCTCGCTGACGCGCTTGAGCGGCAGGATCGACTTGAGGAATTTCACGACCTCGCCGACGTGCGCCAGGTCGACGTGGAAATACGATCGGGTGAAGCTGAACAGCACGCTCACCGTGCTCTCGTCGAGCATGATGGCGTCGACGACGACGCCGCTGTCGGTGTTGCGCAGCGCCACGACGAACGGCAGCACCCAGCCGCGTCCGCTGATGCGCCCGACGAGGTAGGCGCGCGTCATCTGGTAGAAGACCTCCTTGATGACCTCGAGCTTCTCGACGGTGCGGCGCTCGCCGGCCGATTCGAGCGAGGCCTTCAGCTCGTCGGCGACCCGGGTCACGCTGCGCTCGAAGTTGCGGTACGGCGTGCGGAAGCGGAAGTCGGCGAGCAGTTCCTCGACCAGCAGGTCGACCGAGCCGCGGTTGACGTACACCTTGGTCTCGACGTGCGTCGTGACGCTGCCGAGCGGGTCGAGATCGAGCGCGATGAACTCGACCGCCGGGTCGACGCCGACCGTGCCGAACGTCGTGCGCGTGATCGAGCTGAAGAAGGTCTTCGTGAACTCGCTGTCGGGCAGCGGGTCGATGATCTCGTCGAAGCGCCGCTTGATGCTCGACCACACCGAGCGCTCCGTCGCCTCGTCGCCGAGCCGGCTGCGCATCAGCTTGACGCTGCTGTCGACATACTTCGAGTACAGCTCGATGCGCTCGACGGCGTCCTTCTGGCTGCCGCGCCAGTCCTTGTCCTCGAACCGCTGCCGCGCGCGCTGCGTGATCGCGCGGAACTCCGCGTTGTAGTCCGCGAACGCGTCGACCAGGGTCTGAGCGCAGTCCTGGACGAGCGCGTCGCGGGAAGGCGGCGGCGTGACGGAGAGGTTCAACGTCCTACAGGTTGCGGATCAGCGCGTCGCCGAACTCGCTGCACTTGACCTCGGTGGCGCCTTCCATCAGGCGCGCGAAATCGTACGTCACCGTCTTCTGGGCGATGGACTTGTCCATGGCGGAGATGATCGCGTCCGCGGCCTCGGTCCAGCCCAGGTAGCGCAGCATCATCTCGCCCGAGAGGATCACCGAGCCCGGGTTGACCTTGTCGAGGTTCGCGTACTTCGGCGCCGTGCCGTGCGTGGCCTCGAACACCGCGTGGCCGGTCATGTAGTTGACGTTGCCGCCCGGCGCGATGCCGATGCCGCCCACCTGCGCGGCGAGCGCGTCGGAGAGGTAGTCGCCGTTCAGGTTCATCGTCGCGATGACGTCGAATTCCTCGGGGCGCGTCAGCACCTGCTGCAGCGTGATGTCGGCGATCGCGTCCTTGATGATGACCTTGCCGGCCTTCTTCGCGGCGTCCTGCTCGGCGTTGGCCGCCTTTTCGCCCTTGTCGGCCTTGGTGCGCTCCCACTGGTCCCAGGTGTAGGTCTGGCCGGCGAACTCGCGCTCGGCGAGCGCGTAGCTCCAGTTGCGGAACGCGCCTTCCGTGAACTTCATGATGTTGCCCTTGTGCACGATCGTCACGCTCTTGCGCTTGTTGGCGATCGCGTACTCGATGGCGGAGCGCATCAGGCGCTCGGTGCCTTCCTGCGACACGGCCTTGATGCCGATGCCCGACGTCTCCGGGAAGCGGATCTTGCCGTACAGCTTCGGGAAGGCCTGCTTGAAGAGTTCCTTGAACTTCGCGTTGTCGTCGCTGCCCGCCTCGAACTCGATGCCGGCGTAGATGTCCTCGGTGTTCTCGCGGAAGATCACCATGTCGACCTTCTCCGGCGCCTTGACCGGGGAGGGCACGCCCTTGAACCAGCGCACCGGGCGCAGGCAGACGTACAGGTCGAGCATCTGGCGCAGCGCCACGTTCAGCGAGCGGATGCCGCCGCCGATCGGCGTGGTGAGCGGGCCCTTGATGGAGACCAGGTAGTCGCGGCAGGCCTGCGACGGTTTCGTCGGGCAGCCAGGTGTTGAAGAGGTCGTTGGACTTCTGGCCCGCGTAGACCTCCATCCAGTGGATCTTGCGCTTGCCGCCGTAGGCCTTGGCCACGGCCGCGTCGAGCACGCGCACCGAGGCGCGCCAGATGTCCGCGCCGGTGCCGTCGCCCTCGATGAACGGGATGATGGGCTGGTCGGGGACGGTCAGCTTGCCGTTGACGATGGTGATCTTCTGGCCCTGCGCGGGCACGTTCAGCTTGAGCGCGGTGGTCATCAACCTGGCTCCAATGATTCTGGTCGTGGGAAAACGGGGCGCAAATGCTAGCACAGGGGCCGGGTCGGGTCCCGCGCGACCCCGTTCAAAGCAGGCGGGCAAACGCGGTTCGCACCTGCGCGGGATCGGTCGTTTCAGTCCAGGCGAACAGCAGGTCCGGGCCGGCTCGCAACATCTGCGGGAAGCCGGAGGCACGCGACAACCTGCCGCGGGCCACGGTGATTGCCGGTCCAGCCGCGCCGGCTTCGCTGAACGGCTGCGCCTCGAGCTTCGCGCCGGATGCGCCTTCCGACAGCCAGCTCACGATCGCCCTGCCGTCCGGCATCAAGACCACGTCCACGCGACCCGCGACAGGGCCGCTGGCCACTTCGACCGGCTTTGAAAACGTGCGGCCGCCGTCGCGTGGAGAACGCGAGCCGAACGCGAGGACGATCCGGTGCGGTGAACCACGCGACCGCAACCCGGTTGCCCTGCGCCGCGACCGCCGGGCCGTTGACCGGGCAGGCCGCGATGCGCCAGCCGTCCGCATGGACGATGACGGAGGTCGTGGCGCCGCTCGCTTCGATGCGCATTGCGCGAACGTCACGCGTTTCGTCGTCGCTGCGATCCCGGTAGACGAGCAGCGCCGCATCGCCGGTTCGCGCCGCGTCGGTCTGGCAGCAATCGCAGACGCGCGCGTCGAGTTCGACATCCGTTGCGAGGCGCCGTCCGGACGCGTCGAGGACGGCGGTCCGCAGCGTCATCGCGCCGGTCTGCGTTGCGGTTGTCGAAGCGTGGTCGTGCTCACCGGGTGTGTAGCGACCGTCGAGCCAGATTGCGCGGATCCGATCGCCGCCGTCGCCCAGCAACGAAACGAAGCCGTGTTCGGTCAACGTGCCGTCGTCGTGCGGCGAAATGGGTGTGGACCAGCGTCGCGCCGCCATCGCTGCTGACGGCGAGACGCACGTCGTACGCGAAGACGTCGCCCGGCTTCTGCTGCAGCCAGTGCGCGGCCCAGACGCCGGAAGAGGCCGGCACGACCGACGGGAAGTCGGCCCAGTTGATGAACCAGTCCGTGCCGCTCGCGACCTTGCGAGGCGGTTTCCAGGCCCGGGTCGAACCGAGGCCACGGCTCGACCACTCCGAGCAACGCAGCGAGTACCCGCCATCCGGATCCGGTTGCAGCCAGCTCAACACCACGGGAAGGTCGGCGCCGCCGGCGAGGTTGGGAAAACGGCTGCCCGGTGCGGCTGGCACGTCGACCACCGTCATGGGGCCGAGCCATGCCTCGCTGCTGCCCTGGCGTTGACACGCCTGCAGGCTGCCCATCATCAGGACGATTACGAGCAATCGCTTCATGGGCGGCGATTGTGCCCCGGAACGTTAAGTGTTTCCCGAAATCTGCGCCGCATTGCGGTCATCCTTCCTTGCCTGTCGTGTTCGTTCGGGGTACGTTCGCGCGCAACAGGCATCGGAATGAGAACCAAGACCCTCCTGCAGTGGATTCGAGCCCGGCAACGCGACCTGACCCGGGCCGTGCTCGCGCTCTTCGTGCTGGCATGGATGCAGGCGGCCGCCGTGCCCTGCGCGATGGCCGACGGCATGTCGTCGCCGGCCGCGACGACACATCACGCGTGCCAGTATTGCCCGTCGTCGCCGGCCCCGGCGGCAGCAGCCGATCATCACGGCAGTTGCGCGTATCCGCACGCGCCGCAGGTGGATGCCCGGGCGGCCACGGGCTTGTTCTTCGCGCTGCCGGTCACGGCGCCCATCGCGACGCTCGACGGACAACCGGTCGCCCGGATCGTGCCGGTCGCTTGCTTCGACCCCGGCGCCCCACCCACACCACTCTCCGTCAGTTACTGTCGCTTCCTCGAGTAGACCTCTCCCGGGGCCCTTCGTCGCCGCCCGCCCGGCGGCCGCGTGTTTGCCATTGGGAGTCGCGTCATGTCTCAGTTTCGTCCGGCGCCCGCAAGAGGCCGGTTCCTTGAATACCCGCTGATCGCGCTGTTGCTCGTCGCCTGCTCGTCGGCCGTGCGCGCCGACGGGCTCACGCTCGCGGACGCCGAACGCATTGCCATCGAGCGGGACGCCGGCCTTGCGCCAGCTCGCTGCCGAAGCGGAGGCGATGCGCGATCGTGCGGTCGCCGAAAGCCAGCTGATGGACCCCAAGCTGCGGGTCGGCGCGGTCAACGTGCCGGTCGACTCCTTCAGCTTCACCGCCGAAGACATGACGATGGTCGAGGTCGGCGTGAGCCAGGAGTTCCCGGCGGCCGGCGTCCGCAAGCTGACGCGGCAGAAGATGGAGCAGACGGCCGCGGCAGCCGACGCGCTGGCACTCGGCCGCAAGCGCACCGTGCAGCGTGAGGTGCGCCGTGTCTGGGCGGAGCTGGCGTACGTCTCCGGCGCGCGCGAACTGCTCTCGTCGCAGCAGTCGTGGGTGGAGCAGATGCGCGCCTCGGCACGCGCGCGCTACGCGTCGGGCGAAGGCAAGCAGCTCGACCTGCTGCAGGCCGGGCTCGATGTCGGCGATGCTGCGCGAGCAGCAGCTCGACCTCGATCGCGACGAGGCGATGCGCAAGGCGCAGCTCGCACGCTGGGTCGGCGACGACGAAGCGCGGTCGGCGCGGGCCCTTTTCGCTGCCGGCGCGCGTCGGACTTGCCGCCGCTCGGCGCGCTCGAGGACCGGCTGATGCAGCATCCCGGCGCAGGCCGACTTCGACCGGCGCATCGAAGCCGCCAAGACCTCGGTCGAACTCGCCGAGAAGAGCAAGCGGCCGGGCTGGATGCTCGACCTGAGCTACGGACTGCGCAGCGGCGAGGACGCCGTCCGGCATGAGCCGCTCCGACATGGTGAGCGCGATGGTGACGCGTGGACCTGCCGGTCTTCCGCGCGAACCGGCAGGACCGCGAGGTGAGCGCGGCGCTCGCCGAGGAGCGCGGCCTGCAGGAGATGCACGACGACCACCGGCGCGAGATGCACGCCATGCTCGACGAGGCCTGGGTCGACCGCGCGCAAGACCGGCCGAACTCGAGAAGTTCTACGAGTCCGACCTGCTGCCGCTCGCGGACCAGTCGGTGCGAGGCGGCGCTGCTCGCGTGGCGATCGAACCGCGCGATGATCGACGACGTCGTCGCGGCTCGTCGCGTCGCGCTCGAGACCCGCATGAAGCACTTGCGCCTCGCGGCCGACCGCGCCCAGGCCCAGTTCGACATCGACTACCTTGCCGGAGAAGTGCCATGAGGCCTCGCCCTGATCCTGTTGATCGCGCTGCTGGCAGGTTGCGCGAAAGAGACGCCCGAGGCGCCCGCGACTGCGCCGGGTGCGCCGCGGCCGCAGCGCGAGCCGCTCTACTACCGCAATCCGATGGATCCGACGATCCGCTCCGACAAGCCGATGAAGGACCCGATGGGCATGGACTACGTGCCCGTCTACGCCGAGGACACCGGCGCCGAGGTGCGGATCTCGCCGGCCGTGGTGAACAACCTGGGGGTGCGGACGGAGGCGGCCGTCGCGAGTTCGCTGTCGCGGCGGATCGACGCGGTCGGGTACGTCGGATTCGACGAACGCAAGGCACAGCAGGTGCGGCCGCGCGCGGAGGGCTGGGTCCAGGGCCTCGCGGTCCGGGCGCTGGGTGAGCAGGTGCGCGCCGGCCAGCTGCTGTTCACGCTGTATTCGCCGATGCTCGACTCCGCCCAGCAGGAGTACCGCGACGCGCAGAAGATCGGCAACCGGGAAATGATCGATGCCTCGCGCGACCGGCTGCGCGCGCTCGGGATCGGCGCGGGCCGCAGGCGGCAAGCGGGCGCGTGCCGTTCTACGCGCCGATTTCCGGCGTCGTCACGGCGCTCGAGGTGCAGGAAGGCTCGATGGTGACGCCCGAAATGCCGGTGATGACGATCACCGAACTCGGCAGCCTCTGGATCATCGCCGAGGTGCCGGAGTCGCAGTCCGGCGTGCTCAAGGCGGGCACCCCGGTCGAGATCCGCTTCCCGTCGCTGCCCGGCGAAACGGTGAGCGGGCGACTCGACTACGTGTATCCGGAGTTGAACATGGAGACGCGCACCGTCCGCGCGCGCGTCACGCTCGACCATCCGCCGGCCGCGATCCGACCCGAACATGCTCGCGTCGGTCAGCCTCGGCGGGGAAGGCGGCGCCGTAGGTCGTCAATATCCCGCGCAGCGCGCTGATCCGCAGCGGCAAGGAGGAGCGAGTCGTCGTGGCGCTCGGCGAAGGCCGCTTCGTCGCGCGCAAGGTCACGGCGGGAGTCGAGAGCGGCGACCGGGTGGCCATCGCCGACGGCCTGAAGGCCGGCGAGCGGGTGGTCGTCTCCGGGCAGTTCCTGCTCGATTCCGAGGCCAACCTGCGCAGCGGCCTCGACCGCCTGCAGGACTGAGCGGGAGCGCATTCATGATCAATGCGATCATCCGCGCCTCGCTGCGCAATCGCGGCCTGGTGCTGCTGCTGGCCGCGATGCTGACGGCGGTCGGCGTGTACTCGTTCCTGCGCACGCCGGTCGACGCGCTGCCGGATCTCTCCGACGTGCAGGTCATCGTGCGCACGCCCTATCCGGGGCAGGCGCCGCGAGTGGTCGAGGACCAGGTCACGTATCCGCTCACCACGGCGCTGCTGTCGGTGCCGGGCGCGACGACGGTCCGCGGCTACTCGTTCTACGGCGACTCGTTCGTCAACGTGCTTTTCGCCGACGGGACCGATCCGTACTGGGCGCGCTCGCGGGTGCTCGAGTACCTGAGCCAGGCGGAGGCGAGATTGCCATCGGGCGTGCGGCCGTCGCTGGGGCCCGATGCGACCGGTGTCGGCTGGATCTACCAGTACGCGCTCGTCGATCGCACCGGCAAGCACGACCTCGCGCAGTTGCGTTCGATCCAGGACTGGTTCCTGAAGTTCGAGCTGCAGGCGCTCGACGGCGTCGCGGAGGCCGCGACGATCGGCGGCATGGTCAAGCAGTACCAGGTCGTCGTCGACCCGGTCCGGCTGCGCGGCTACGGCCTGCAGCTGATGATGATCGAGCAGGCGATCCGCAACGGCAACCAGGAGGTGGGCGGGTCGGTCATCGAGATGGCCGAAGCCGAGTACATGGTTCGCGCGACCGGTTACGTCACGAGCGTGGCGGATCTCGAACGCATCCCGGTGATGGCCACCAAGGGCGGCACGCCGGTGCTGCTGCGCGACGTCGCCGACGTGCGCATCGGCCCCGAGATGCGCCGCGGCATCGGCGAACTCGACGGCGAGGGCGAGGCCGTCGGCGGCGTGGTCGTGATGCGCAACGGCGACAATGCCCGCGACACCATCGTTCGCGTGAAGGAAAAGCTCAACGAGCTGCGCTCGGGACTGCCGGCCGGCGTCGAGATCGTCGAGACCTACGACCGATCCGCGCTGATCCAGCGCTCCGTCGACAACCTCAAGCACAAGCTGCTGGACGAGTTCATCGTCGTGGCGCTGGTGTGCTTCGTGTTCCTGTACCACGTGCGTTCGGGCCTGATCGTCGTGATCGTCACGCCGATCGCGGTGCTGTCGGCGTTCATCGTGATGCACCTGCAGGGGATCAACGCCAACATCATGTCGCTCGGCGGCATCGCCATCGCCATCGGCACGCTCGTCGACGCGGCGATCGTGATGATCGAGAACGTCCACAAGAAGCTCGAGCACGTCACGGACGAGCCGGGCCGCATGGACGCGATCTTCGAAGGCTGCAGGGAAGTCGGCCCGTCGCTGTTCTTTTCGCTGATGATCGTGGCGCTGTCGTTCCTGCCGGTGTTCACGCTCGAGGCGCAGGAGGGGCGGATGTTCGCGCCGCTCGCCTACACCAAGACCTACGCGATGGTGTGGGCCTCGGTGCTGTCGATCACGCTGGTGCCGGTGCTGATCTACCTGCTGGTGCGCGGCGAGATCAAGCCCGAGGCCGCGAACCCGGTGAACCGCGCGACGATGGCGGTGTACCGCCCGTTCCTCGAGCTGGCGCTGCGCGCGCCCTGGGGCGTGACGATCGCAGCCACCGTGCTGGTGTTCGCGACGCTCTGGCCGGCGTCGCAGCTCGGCACCGAGTTCATGCCCGAACTCGACGAAGGCGACTTCCTCTACATGCCGACGACGTTGCCGGGCCTGTCGACGGACGCGGCGCGCGCGCTGCTGCAGCAGACCGACAAGCTGATCAAGACGGTGCCCGAAGTGGAGCGCGTGTTCGGCAAGGCGGGGCGCGCCGAGAGCGCGACGGATCCGGCGCCGATCGAGATGTTCGAGACGACCATCAAGTTGAAGCCGCGCGCCGAGTGGCGGCCCGGCATGACGCCGGAGAAGCTGAAGGCCGAGCTCGATGCGCGGGTCAACTTCCCGGGCGTCTCGAACGCGTGGGTCTACCCGATCAAGACCCGCATCGACATGCTCGCCACGGGCATCCGCACGCCGGTGGGCATCAAGATCATGGGGCCCGACCTCGGCGGTCATCCAGGACCTCGGCCGCCGGATCGAGCAGATCGTGCGCGAGGTGCCGGGCGCGACCTCGGTGTACGCCGAGCGCACGGCCACCGGCCGTTACGTCGACGTCGACATCGATCGCGTCGCTGCGGCCCGCTATGGGCTCAACATCAAGGACGTGCAGGACATCATCGGCAGCGCGGTCGGCGGCATGACGGTCAGTTACACCGTCGAGGGCCTCGAGCGTTACCCGATCAACCTGCGCTACCCGCAGGACTACCGCAATTCGCTGCAGGCCTTGCGCGAGCTGCCGCTCGTCACGCCGACCGGCGCCCAGACGTCACGCTGCAGGACGTCGCGAAGGTCGAGATCGCGGACGGGCCGGCGATGATCCGCAGCGAGAATGCGCGGCCGTCCGGCTGGGTGTTCATCGACATGCAGGGCCGCGACCTCGGCGGCTTCGTCGGCGACGCGAAGCAGCGGATCGCGGCGGAGTTGAAACTGCCGCCCGGCTACAGCCTGGGCTGGTCCGGCCAGTACGAATACCTCGAACGCGCGGTGGCGCGCCTCAAGGTCGTGCTGCCGCTCACGCTCGGCATCATCGTGCTGCTGCTGTATCTCAATTTCCGCAATGCCCGCGACGTGCTGCTGATCCTCGGCGCGCTGCCGTTCGCGCTGGTCGGCGGCGTCTGGCTGCTGTACCTGCTCGGGTACGACCTGTCGATCGCCGCCGCGGTCGGCTTCATCGCGCTCGCGGGCGTCGCCGCGGAGACCGGCGTGGTGATGGTGATGTACCTCGAGCAGGCCTGGGCCGAGCGCCGTCGCACGGCGGCGGCCGCGAGCCGGCAGCCCACCCGCGAGGAACTGCGCGAGGCGATCGTCGAAGGCGCGCTGCTGCGACTGAGACCGAAACTGATGACCGTGATCACCATCATCGTCGGGCTGTTGCCGATCATGTGGGGCTCGGGCACGGGATCGGAGGTCATGCGCCGGATTGCCGCGCCGATGGTGGGCGGCATGATCTCGGCGACGGTGCTGACGCTGGTCATCATCCCGTCGCTGTACCTCATCGTGAACGGCTGGAAGCTGTCGAGGTCGCCGGGCGGCTGATGGGGCTGGCCCCGCGATAGGCGGGGCCGGTACCATCGCGGTCCACCCCGACGAGGCCAGGCCCTTTCATGTCCCGCACCCTGCAGTCCGAGCCACGGCGCGACGGCTATCGCATGCCCGGCGAGTTCGAAAGGCATTCCGGTTGCTGGATGCTGTGGCCCGAGCGCCCCGACAACTGGCGACTCGGCGCCAAGCCGGCGCAGGAAGCGTTCGCGGCCGTCGCGACCGCCATCTCGGGCAGCGAGCCGGTCTCGGTCGGCGTCTCGGCGGCGCAGTACGCCCACGCGCGCCGGCGCTTGCCGGCCGCGATCCGCGTGGTCGAGATCTCGAGCAACGACGCGTGGATGCGCGACGTCGGCCCGACGTTCGTCGTGAACCCGCAGGCGCGCTGCGCGGCGTCGACTGGGGTTTCAACGCGTGGGGCGGATTCGACGGCGGCCTCTATTTTCCGTGGGATCAGGACGAAGCCGTGGCGCAGAAAGTCCTCGAGGTCGAGCGGTGCGATCGCTATCGCGCGCCGCTGATACTCGAAGGCGGTTCGATCCACGCGGACGGGCAGGGCACGGTGATCACGACCGAGGAATGCCTGCTCAACCGCAATCGCAACCCGCAACTGTCGCGCGGCCAGGTCGAAGACCTGCTCAAGCGGTACCTCAACGTCGAGACGGTCGTCTGGCTCGGCCGAGGCGTGCACTGCGACGAGACCGACGGCCACGTCGACAACCTCTGCGCCTACGTGAAGCCGGCCGAGGTCGTGCTCACCTGGACCGACGACAGGCGCGATCCGCAGTACGCGATTTCGCGCGACGCCTACGCGCGACTGATGCAGGCGCGCGACGCGCGCGGCCGCCGTTTCAAGGTGCACAAGCTGGTGCAGCCCGGGCCGCTGCACATGACCCGCGAGGAAGCCGCGGGCGTCGACGTGGCGGAAGGCAGCGCAGCCGCGCGCGGCCGGCATGCGCATGGCGGGCTCGTACGTGAATTTCTACCTCGGCAGCCGGCGCATCGTCGCGCCGCTGCTCGACGCGAAGCGCGACGCTGCCGCGCTGCGCAAGCTGAAGTCGCTGTTCCCGACGCGCGAGATCGTCGGCGTGCCGGGCCGGGAGATCCTGCTCGGCGGAGGCAACATTCATTGCATCACGCAGCAGGTGCCGCGCCGTGCTGCATGAGGTGCTCTCCGGCCGGCGGCTGACCCGCCTCGAATACGAGCACGAACTGCCGAAGCTGCAGGACGCGCTGCTCGATGCACAGTTCGAGATGCGCAAGAGCGCCGCCCGCAGTGTGGCAATGATCGTCACCGGCATTCCGGGCGCCGGGCGCAGCGAGGTCGTCAACGAACTGCTCGGCTGGCTCGATCCCAAGTTCGTCGCGGTCTACGGCTTCCGCGAGCCGAACGAAGTCGAGCGCGAGCGCCCGAGGCTGTGGCGCCATTGGCGCGTAATGCCGGCGCGAGGCCGGATCGTGATCCTGCATGCCGGGTGGTACGACGAGTACCTGAGCGAGTCCGCACTGCACCGGCACCGTGCCGCGAAGTCCGCCGGGCGCGCCGTCGAGCGCATCCGCAGCCTCGAGCGCATGCTGGTGGCCGACGGCGTCGCGGTGGTGAAAGTGCACCTGCACATTGCGCCGGAGACGCAGAAGAAGCGGCTGCGCAAGCTGACCCGGGACCCAACGACGCGCTGGCGCGTCACGGCCGAGGACCGCCTGGCATGGCGGAGCACTACCGGCGCGTCGAGCAGGCGTTCGAATCCTGCCTGAAGGCGACCGAGCAGCCGTGCGCGCCGTGGCACCTGGTGGACGGCACCGACCGCCAGCACCGCGCGCTCGAAGTGGGCCGCACGCTGCTGGCCGGCATCACCGGCCAGGTCGGCGCCGCCGCGCGGCGCGCCTCCCGCAAGTCGCGCGAGGGCGGCCGCCGCATCGCGCGCGTGAAACTGCCGACGCAGGCTGCCGCGCTGCGTGTGGCGGAGGAGGACTACGACCGCGAACTCGAGGCGCTGCAGGGCCGGCTGGCGCGATTGTCGCGTCGCAAGCGCTTCGCGCGCCACTCCGTCGTCATGGCCTTCGAGGGCATGGACGCGGCGGGCAAGGGTGGCGCGATCCGGCGCATCACGGCGGCGCTCGATGCCCGGCAGTACCGCGTCGTCCCCATTTCGGCGCCCTCGCCCGAGGAACTGGCGCGGCCCTACCTGTGGCGCTTCTGGTTCCACCTGCCGCCGCGCGGCAACTACACGATCTTCGATCGCTCCTGGTACGGGCGCGTGCTGGTCGAGCGCGTGCGCGGCCTGGCGGCACCCGCGGACTGGCAGCGGGCCTACGACGAAATCAACGAATTCGAACGGCAGCTGGCGGACCACCGGATCGTCGTCGCGAAGTTCTGGCTGTCGATCGGCAGGCAGGAGCAGCTCGCGCGGTTTCACGAACGCGACCGCAATCCGTTGAAGCGCTTCAAGGTCGATCCCGAGGACTGGATCAATCGCAGGCTGTGGGACGCCTACCAGCAGGCGGCACGCGAGATGGTCGCGCGCACCGATACGCCGCACGCGCCGTGGACCGTGGTGCCGGCGGAGGACAAGCGCCGGGCGCGGCTGGCCGTGCTGCGCGCGCTTTGCGACCAGGTGGAGAAAGGCCTCGAATGACGGCCGCGATTGCCCTGGTCACCGCTCGCGAAGCGCTGCCGCTCGACGAAGACATGCCGCCGCTCGTCGGCGCATTGCAGGCGCGCGGCGCGCGGGTCCACACGCCGTACTGGGACGATCCGTCGGTCGACTGGAGCCGTTTCGACGTCGCGGTGCTGCGCTCGACCTGGGACTACGTCGATCGCATCGACGAATTCCTGGCGTGGGCGGACCGCAGTCGCTGCGCCACGAACCTGCTGAATTCGCCCGAGGTCGTGCGCTGGAACACGGACAAGCACTACCTCGAGCACCTCGAGCGCCACGGCGTGCCGCCGGTGCCGACGCGTTTCATCGAACCGGGCGCAGACGTCGACGCGGAATTCGACGCGTTCCTCGCGGGCGGAGCCGGGTCGCTCACCGTCGGGCAGGCGACCGTGTTCTCGGACTTCGTCGTCAAGCCGTCGATCGGCGCGGGGTCGCGCGACGCGGCACGCTACCGGCGCGGCGATGCGGCCGCCGCGCTCGCGCACCTGCGGCGGCTCGTCGCGACGGAGAGGCGCAGCACGATGCTGCAGCCGTACCTCGATCGCGTCGACGACTTCGGCGAGACGGCGCTGCTGCATTTCGCCGGCTCCTTCAGTCACGCGATCCGCAAGGGACCGCTGTTGCGGGCGGGCGACGCCCTGGTCGAGGGCCTGTTCGCGCCGGAGCAGATCGCGCCGCGCATGCCCGACGATGCGGAGCGGCGCCTCGCCGCCGACGCGCTGGCAGCGCTGCCGTTCGCGATGCCGCTGTACGCGCGGGTGGACCTGATTCGCGATCGCGACGGGCGGCCGGTGGTGCTCGAGCTGGAAATGACCGAACCGTCGGTGTTCCTGGCGCACGCGCCCGGCGCGGCCGACCGGTTCGCGCAGGCGATCCTCGACCGGGCGACGACGGCCTAGAACCAGCCCGAGACGAACAGCCGGAACACGTCCGCGTCGTATTCGTACAGAGGCTCGTCGCCGGGCGTGCCGCCCTTGCTCACGTCGCGGAAGTCGTCGTAGGCGAAGTGGATGCGGTCGTAGTAGAAATTCAGCGTCGACCGCTCGATCAGCTTCCAGCCGAACGGCGGCAGCTCGTAGGTGGCGCCGAGGCTGAGCGCGATGCTCGTGAACGTGCTGAGCTCCTTGTCGCGCGCGAGGAAGTTCTGCGCATTCGCGCGCGGGAAGAGGTCGGAGTAGAAGTCTGCGGCCGACTGGCCGTACCACCGCAATCCCGCCTCGAAGATCCACTGCTTGCGCCACGGCTGCGTGTATCCGACTTCGATCGTGTTGGCGTCGATGCCCCAGGTGTCGGTGTAGTAGCGGTACTCCCCGTGCGCGGCCGCGCGGTACGGCAGGAAATAACGCGCGTTGATGGCGATCGCGTTGCTGGTGCGCGTGCGCGGGTAGACCTCCGGCTGGTACGAGTAGCCCTGCGCCGACGTCGGATCGGCGTAGCGCACGGAGCGATACGGGTTGTTGAGGTAACCCTCGTCGGTGATCACTTCGTAATTCAGTCCCGCGATCCAGCGCGGCGTGAGGATCTGGGTCAGCCCGAACCGGTAGTTGCGGTGGTTGGCGGTCTCGGAGAAGGCGTCGTCGCCGCGCTTGCGCACGTCGTCCCACCCCTGGCTGTAGCCGAACGAGACCGTCGTCAGGTCGCCGAACAGGTCCTGGCTCAGGTCGAAGCTCGCGGTGTTGGCCGTGTAGTCGTTCTCGCTGCTGTAGATGTAGCTGACGCTGTACTGCGTCTTGCCGTTCAGCATGTCGAAACCGAGGCTGGTCTGCGTGCGCTGCTCCTTGTACGGGCTGGCCGTCGTCATCACGTCGATCGAGGCGCTCGACACCATGTCGACGTAGTAATTGGCCGACACCGAATACTTCTCGGCGAACTTCTTGCGCACCAGCAGCGACGGGCCGTCGATCGTGACGCCGCCGCCGTCGTAGCGGTGGTACAGCAGGTCGGCACGGTCGTCCGGCAGCACGGCGCTGCCCGCCGGCAGCGCCCGGGCGAGGGCGAAGGCCAGGACGGCGAACTTGACGAGCCTGCGCATGCCGCCGGGTTTCAGTTGCAGCCGCAGCCGCCGCCGTGGCTGCCGGTCGCGCCGCGCGCGCCTTCACGCGCATCGTGCACGTGGGCCATGTACGAGCTCTGCACCGGGTCGCGATCCGTGGCCATGATGATGTCGGCGAAGTTCTGCCGCTCGTAGGGTTTCACCCACGGCTCGAAGCCCGAGCAGCCCGCGAGCGCGAGCAGCAGCAGCACGCGTGGCGGGTCGTGCGATGCCGCGCACGGTCACTCCTTGACGAGCGAGCGGATCATGTCCGCGTACTTCGACTCGTCGCCGGGCTTGTAGCCGCGGTGCACGTAGCGCACGTTGCCGGCGCGATCGATGAAGACCGAGCTCGGCATGCCCTCGACGCCGAAGCTCTCGGCGACCGCGTTCTTGCGATCGAACAGGATCGGGAAGTCGACGTTCATGCCTTTCAGCCAGTCCACGGCGCCGGCGCTGTCGGGCTCCACGTTCACGCCGAGCAGCGTGAAGCCGAGCGGCTCGTACTTCGACTGGATCTGCGCGAGCAGCGGCATTTCCTGGCGGCACGGTCCGCACCACGTCGCCCAGAAGTTGATCATCACGACCTGGCCCTTGAGCTCGCTCAGCTTGACGGTCGAGCCATCGCGCGCGGGCAGCGCGAAATCCGGGGTCGCGGCTCCTGCGGCGTGGCCGGCGGCGGCGAGCACGGCGGCAACCAGCCAGGCAGCCGTTCGATTCGAGTGTTTCATGCGAAGGTTCCTCCTGTCAGAAGAATGCCGTCGCACCGAGGGTAAATTCCAGGTTCTGCGTCAACTTTTCCTTACCGAGCAGGTCGCTCTTGAACATATGGTCGCGTGCGTCGATGTGCAGCGCCAGCCACTCGTTGACCACCAGCCGCAGGCCCGCTCCCAGGGCTACGGTGAAATGATCGTCGCCCGCGAAGCGGGTGTCGCCGACGCCGAGCGTCGCGTACACCGCCGCCGGCATTGCCCGCTTGCGGCCGAAAAACACCTCGCCCGGCAGGAGGTTCCAGCCGGCCGCCACGTCGTAGTAGGTGAACTTGCGCTCCTCGTCCGTCAACAGCTGCGCGGCGCCGCTCAGGTCCTCGTAACTGGTCTTGCCGGCCTTCGCCCGGCCGACCGAAAGCTCCGCGAAGAGGTCCTCGGTAAAGTGGTACGCGATGCGCGACCCGCCGACGATGCTGGACCCGAAGTCCTCGATGCCGATGGTGCCGATGAGCATGCCGATCTCGAAATTCTCGGTCGGCACTTTCAGCGGCTTCACTTCGCGTCGCTCCACCTGCGGCTCCACCACCTGCGGGGTGTCGGTCGCCCCGCCGACCGGCGCAGCCTGGTCCTGAGCGCGTGTGGACGGCGCGACCAGGGTGCCGATCGCTGCGGCGACGCTCAGAAGTAGTAGCTGAAGCCGATGGTCCATTCGTCGTTCTCCTCGTTGTCGTCGCGGTCGGTGAACACGACGAAACTTCGGTATTCCGCCTGCAGCATGAAGCGGTCGGTGAGGTAGCCGCGGAACCCGACGCTGCCGTAGGCGGCGGTGTCGGTGCGGTCCCGCGTGTCGATCAGCGTCGCTTTCGGCGACACGTGCAGCACGCCACCACCGATACCGACCACCGGCGCGATGCGCCACTGGGGCATGAACACGTGGGCAATTCCGACGGTGCCGAGCCAGCCGTTCGAGAACTTCCCGATCAACTGCGAGACGTCGGCCCGCACCAGCAGCGAGTCCGTGAGCGCGTACGCGCCGCTCGCCGCGATGACGTTCGCGCCGCTGAAGTCGCCGGTGGCGACGCCCAGCTCCCACTTGTGCGCCGTGCGCGCGTCGGGCCCCGGCCCGGCAAGGTGGACCTCCTGGCCCTGGGGCGTCAGCGTTTCAGCCAGCTGCGAGCGGTGCACCCAGCCCCGCTGGCCGCGGGCCGTGCGGACCTCGATCCAGTCGGTGCGCTGCCGCACCAGCTGGATCGTCACGCCGCGCTCGACCGACGTCGTGACCGGGAAGCCTCGACCCGGACCCGTGTGCAGGTCGATGTAGGGATCCTTGATCACGACCTCGACGGGCGCGGCCGAGCGTGCCGGCATCGGAACGGCAGCGACGAGTCCCAGCGTCAGGCACAGTGCGGTCAGGTATCGTCGCATGCCGTCAATTTAGTGGCGCCGCAAATGGGTCATTGAAATATTGTGCACCAGAATCCACCCATTCCGAGACGAGCCGCAGTTCGGCGGGCGTCAGACGCCCGGCATGGGTGCCGCCTGGGGCGAACCTGCCGAAGAATACCTCGGAACCGTTCGCGCTGCCGGCCCGAAGCGAGGGAGGGACGGGGACGCCCGCGAACTGCGCCGCCCCCGTCACGGGATCGACGCCGACCTGCACCAACCTGTCCTGCAGCGCCCCATTGACGAGTTCCTGCTCGTTGTCCGTCGCGAGCAGTTCGCGATAGGCATTGAACTGGTCGGGCTCGTCCGGCGACGCCCCGTCGGTCAGGTCGAGCTGGCCGGCCGGCACCTGCACCACCCCGGCGGCCGTCCGCGGGGCGTGACACGAGGTGCAGGTGTCGTCCGAGAGGACGGTGCCGTCCGCGGCGCGCAGGATGCGCGGCTTCGCCCACAACGGGTGGACGTGCTTCTCGTAATGGATCGCGATGCGGCAGCCCGAGCGCCACGCGACGACGCAGTCGTTCGCGGTCGGCGCAGGCGTGTCGAGGTCGTTGTAGCGGTACTGGAACGAGGCGTCGGCCGCACGGCCCGCGGTCGCCGGATCGGTCCAGACGTCGGTGAACACGACGTTGGTGCTGGGCTTCAGCGCCGCGCAGTCCGTCTGGCAGCTGATGCGCGCGCGGACCTGGGCCATCGTCTCGCCGGCGTCCGCAAAGAACGCCGGATTGGTGTTCGGGAACGGTGATCCCGTCATCGGGGCGCCGGCGTAGGCCGACTTGAAGAGATTCGCGCGGCCGTGCGAGAGGCCGCTCTCCGGGTCGTGGCAGCCGTTGCACTTGAGTTCCTGGCCGGCGCGCACCTGCAGCCAGTTCTCGTGGCGGGGCCCGATGCGCCGGCCGTTCGCGTCGAGGACCGTGATCGCGAAGTGCGACGTTGGCAGGGACCTTGACCCGCACGGAGCCGTCCGGCTCGATCGGCGCGTAGCCGAGCACCTCGCGCATCCCGAACTCCGATGTGACGCCGAACGCGCTGTCGCGGAAGTCGAGGGTGTCGCGGTCGGGCAGGCTCACGGGCTTTTCGATGCGCAGGAACCGCGCGGGGCGCTGCGCCGCGGTCGTCAGCTTCGGGTCGGCGACCGTGGCGATGCCGCCCGGGGCCATGTCGACGCCGTCGACGTCGTACACGCTGCGGATGTCGAGGATGCCGACGCCCTCGGTTTCGAACTCCGCGTCGAAATCGACGCCGGCCGCTCGATCGAGGAGCACCGGAGGCAGCACGCGCGGCTGCAGCGCGACGATGTCCGTAAAGATGACGCCTTCCCTGGGGTCGGCCACGGGCATCTGCGTGCGCTGCTCCGGGTCGTAGATCCACAGGCCATACAGCGGAGGAGCCGAGACGGCGGTGGCGGACGCCAGCCGCTTGTCGGTGCAGGGCACGATCCGCGAGCCATCGAGCAGACGGCACTGCGACCAGCTGACGAGGATGCGCCCGCTGCCGTCGAACAGCGGAAACGCCGAATTGAAGCGTCCGCCCGGCGACGGTCCTTCCACCGTCCGGACGACGTTGACGGTCGCCGGTTTCTGCGCCGGGCCGGCGAGCACACCGGTGTTCGGCTCGGTCGGTTGCATGATGTCGACGAAGTTGCCGGCGTCGATCTCGAGCAGGTCGCCACCTTCGTCGGCCGCTTCGAACGGCTGCACGCGCACCAGCAGGTGGCCGTTCGGCATCGGCCGCGGCTCGAGGAACTGGATCGTCGAGTCGTCGGTGCCGGTCGGCATGGCTGTGCGCGCCGTAGAGCAATTCGAGATCGGTGCCGTCCGGCCGGATCGTGTAGAGGCTCATTTCGTCGTGGCCCGGGCGCGTGGTCCCAGCGCGTGAAGACGATGCGGCCGTCGTCGAGGACGGATGGATCGAGGTCGTGGCTCTGGTTGAACGAGATCTGGTGGATGTTGCTGCCGTCGGCGTTCATGACGTGCAGCACGAACGCGGGCCCGTCGCGGTTCTCGTCCTGGGCGTCGAACTGCGGCTTGCCCTCGTCGAGCAGGATCGCCTTCGACTGCCGCTGGCGCGTCGAGGTGAAGACGATGCGACCGTCGGGCAGGTAGTGCGGGGCGACATCATGGCCCTCGTCGGCGACGATGTCCGAGGGAATCACCCGGCGCAGCTGCTGCGTCGTGAGGTCGTATTCCCAGATATCCCATTTCGGCTGGTCCTCGGGGTCGGCGCCCGGGATCAGCGCCTTGCGCAACGCGAAGACCAGCTTTCTTGCCGTCGTACGACGGCTCGACGTCGCGCACGTCGCCCTTGCCTTCGGTGACGGCGCCGGTGACGTTTCGCTCCGGTGCGGACGGCGAGGCGCGGTCGCGCATGTACAGGTCGCCGCCCGGCTGCAGGTCGAGCAGGTCGCGCACGTCGGGGGCCATGGCGTCCGCTTCGCTCACCGGGCGCTCGACGTAGGCGATCGGAAAATCGGCCATGACCGGGTCCGGCCTCTGGCCACTGGTCGAGTCGCTGCTGCCGTCGCTGCTCAGGCAGCCGGCCAGTGGCAACGCCAGCGCAAGGCTCGCCAGCAGATGTGAGAGCCGCGCCTTGCACGCGCGGTATGGGGTCCTCGTGCGCATGCCACGATCCTCTGTGGTGCGGCGCCCAGCGCGCCGCGAGACGCACTATTTCTCACAAAGCGGTGCGCGTACTACGCGCGGGCTGCCGTTGTGTGATTCGACTCTCACTAACGAACGTTGTGTGATTGGACTCTCACAAACGAAGTCACGGCTTGGCGCAACGGCCCGCGCACCGCACATTGCGCCCCAGAGGCCGGCAGGGGGTCGGCTCGGAGAGGGTCAGGATGCGCCTCATCACGTTCGCTAGGGACGGTCTCGCGAGACTCCGGTCGATCGCGATCGTCACGCTCGTCGCGACGCTCGCCCTGCAGCCCGCCGTGTCGCACGCGGACTCGCGCGTCGCAGGCGAAGCGCATGCACGACCGGCTCACCGGCGTGCCGCCGAGCGAAGCCGTGCTGACCTCGATGGCGAGCGACATCGCCTCCGGCAACCCGACGGCCGCCGCAATGACGGCCATGCAGAACCGCGCGTTCTACGACGTCACGCTGAAGAACTTCGCGATGCCGTGGACCAATCGCGACCAGACGGTGTTCGCGCCGCTCAACGACTACGTCGCGACCGTGATCGGCATGGTGCGCGACGACGTCCCGTTCGACCGCGTGCTGTACGACGACATCCTGTACGTCGGCAAGGGCGGGCTCGGCGTGCCGGCATACTCGCCGGCCAGCAACGATCACTACGCGGCACTCGAGGCGCAGGGCATCGACCTGAAGGACGGCCTGATGCAGACGACGCAGTCGGCTGCGAACGGGCTGCCCGCCGAAGCGACGGCCGGCGTGATGACCACGCGCGCGGCCGCCGCAGGCGTTCTTCATCGCGGGCACCAACCGGGCGATGTTCCGCTACACGATGATCAACCACCTGTGCCGCGACATGGAGCAGGTGATGGACACGACGCGGCCGCCGGATCGCATCCGCCAGGACGTCAGTCGCAGCCCCGGCGGCGACAGCCGCGTGTTCCTGAACAACTGCATCGGCTGCCACAGCGGCATGGACCCGATGGCGCAGGCCTTCGCGTACTACGACTACGACGAGACCGCGGGCAAGCTCGTGTACACGGCGGGCATCGTGCGGCCGAAGTACTTCCACAACAAGGACACGTTCCCGCGCGGGCTACTCGACGCCCGACGACAACTGGGACAACTACTGGCGCAAGGGGCGCAACTCGCTGCTCGGCTGGGACGACACGCTGCCGGGCAAGGGGCAGGGCGCGAAGTCGCTCGGTCGCGAGCTCGCGCACACCGACGCGTTCGCCGGCTGCCAGGTGCAGAAGGTCTTCCGCAACGTCTGCTTCCGCGCGCCGAGCGACGCGGCGGACCGCGCCAAGGTCCAGGCGATGGTCGGCACGTTCAAGGCGAGCGGCTACCAGCTGAAGCGCGTGTTCGCCGAAGCCGCCACGTACTGCATGGGTGATTGAGGGAGCCGCCATGGACGACGCCACTCAGATCGCTCGATTCCCCGGCCGGCTCACGCGCCTCGCGGCGCTTGGCGCACTGGCGCTGCTCGCTCGCCGGCTGCGGCGGCGGCGCCAAGACCGTGGAAAATCCCGTCACGTCGGGCGGCCCGCCGCCGACCTACAGCGGCCCGCCGCCCTCCACGGCGGACGTGCAGGCGTTCAAGATCAACGTCTGGGACAACCTCAAGGCGACCAATCGCTGCGGGCAGTGCCACGTGGCGGGCAAGCAGTCGCCGCAGTTCGTCCGGCTGGACGACGTCAACCTCGCGTACTCGGCCGTGAACGGCATCGTGAACCTGTCCTCCCCGCGCGACTCGCGGATGGTGCAGAAGGTCGCGGGCGGCCACAACTGCTGGCTCGCGAGCCCCGAAGCCTGCGCCGACATCCTCACCACGTGGATCACGGCCTGGGCCGGCGCCACCGCGAACGGCGGCACGCAGGGCGTGGTGCTCACGCCGCCGGTGCTCAAGGACGCGGGTGCGAGCAAGAGCTTCCCGAACTCGCCGGCGCTGTTCTCGACGACCGTGTATCCGCTGCTGACCGAGTACTGTTCGCGCTGCCACACGTCGTCGTCCGCGACCGCGCAGTCTCCGTACTTCGCGTCGAACGACGTCAACGAGGCGTACGCCGCGGTCAAGGTCAAGATCAACCTCGACCAGCCGGCGCTGTCGCGGCTCGTCGTGCGCCTGCGCAACGAGTTCCACAACTGCTGGAGCGATTGCGCCGCGAACGCGAACGAGATGGAGGCGGCCATCCAGTCGTTTGCGGGCCAGGTGCCGCTGACGCAGGTCGAGGCCTCGCTGGTGCTCTCGAAGGCGCTCACGCTGTACGACGGCATCGTCTCGAGCAGCGGCAACCGCTACACCTCGAACATCGTCGGCCTGTGGGAGTTCAAGACGGGCACGGGCAGCGTCGCGTACGACACGAGCGGCGTCGAGCCGGCGCTCAACCTCAACCTCTCCGGGGACGTCACCTGGATGGGTGGCTGGGGCATCAACGTCCGCTCGGGCAAGGCGCAGGGCTCGACGGCCGCCAGCAAGAAGCTGCACGACCTGATCCAGTCCACCGGCGAGTATTCGATCGAGGCGTGGGTGGCGCCCGGCAACGTGGCGCAGGAGAACGCGCGCATCGTCTCGTACTCCGGCGGCACGTCGACGCGCAACTTCACGCTCGCGCAGACGCTCTACAGCTACGACTTCTACAACCGGTCGACCCGGACCAACCAGAACGGCGATCCGAAGCTGACGACCAACGCGGACGACGAGGACCTGCAGGCGACGCTGCAGCACGTCGTCGTGACGTTCGATCCGGTCAACGGGCGACGCATCTACGTCAACGGCGTGTTCACCGGCGATGCCGATCCGGCGCCGGGCGGCACGCTGACCGACTGGGACGACACGTTTGCCTTCGTGATCGGCAACGAAGTCTCGGGCGATCGCCAGTTCCAGGGCGTGCTGCGGCTGGTGGCGGTGTACAACCGCGCGCTCACGCCGCAGCAGGTGCAGACCAACTTCCAGGCCGGCGTCGGCGAGAAGTACTACCTGCTGTTCTCGATCAGCCACCTGGTCGACATGCCGCAGGCCTACCTGATGCTCACCGTCAGCCAGTTCGACAGCTACGGCTACCTGTTCGACAAGCCGACCTTCATCAGTCTCGACAAGACCGCCAAGCCGGGCAACATCCCGATTGCGGGCATGCGCATCGGCATCAACGGCGCCGAACCGGACGTCGGCCAGGCGTACCGGACGCTCGACACGAGCATTACCGACTCGCAGTACGGGCCTTTCGGCCAGCCGCTGTCGGTCATCGGCACGGTCATCGCGCTGCAGAAGGGCCCGCAGAACGACGAGTTCTTCCTGACGTTCGACGTGCTCGGCGCGCACCGCAACGTCCGCCTCGACCCGGTGCCGCTGGCGCCCGCCGCGCCGCCGGACGTGCGTCGCACGGCCGACGTCGGCATGCGGGTGTTCGACGAGATCAACGCGACGATGTCGAACCTCACCGGTGTCAGCTCGCAGACTCCTGCGGTGAAGTCGACGTTCGCCAGCGTCAAGCAGTCGCTGCCGACGATCGAGAGCATCGACACGTTCGTCTCGGCACACCCGGTGGCGGTCGCCCAGTTGTCGATCCAGTACTGCGACGCGCTGGTGGACGACACGAGTGCGCGCGCCGCGTACTTCCCTGGCTTCAACTTCAACGCCGCGCCGGCGGTGGCGTTCAGTCCGGCGGGCCGGGCGATCGTGCTCGATTCGCTGGTCGGGCACATGATGCGCACCAACGTCCCGACCGAGCCCGACGCGGCCGGCGTGCGCAGCGACCTGGACGGCCTGATCACGGAGCTCACCGCCTGCGGCGGTTCGTGCCCGGCAAACCGCACGGCGATCGTCGTCAAGGCGACCTGCGCCGCGCTGCTCGGCAGCGCCGTCACCCTGGTCCATTGACGCGCCGATCGGCACATCTCGAGGAAGGAACCATGATCATTCGCCGCGTCCCGCCCCGCACGTTGCGCCCCGACGAGCCCATCCGGCACGCTGGCGCCCACAAGCGGCCCGTGTCGCGCCGCGATTTCGTCGCGCAGGGCCTGCGCGCGGGCCTCGGCACGGTCGTCGCGCCGACGATCTTCAGCCTGTTCGCCGACCCGCGCGCCGCGATGGCCGCGCTCGCGCCCGACCTGCAGGCACTGAAGTCCAGCTGCGGCATCGACGTCCAGGGCGCCGGCAAGATCCCGTTCATCTGCATCGACCTCGCGGGCGGCGCGAACATGGTCGGCTCGAACGTGCTGATCGGCGGGCCGGGCGGCCAGCTCGACTTCCTGAGCACGGCCGGCTACGCGCACGCAGGGCCTGCCGGGCGACATGCTGCCGAGCATGGTCAGTGCGGCGGGCACCAGCTTCACGGATTCGAGACTCGGCCTGTCGTTCCACTCGGACAGCGCGTTCCTGCGCGGCATCCTCGATCGCATCGCGCCCGCGACGGCCGCGTCGATCAACGGCGCCGTGATCGCGGCCCGCTCGGAGAACGACACGGGCAACAACCCGCACAATCCGATGTACGGCATCTACAAGGCGGGGGCGGGCGGTTCGCTCGCCACGCTGATCGGCACGCAGTCGTCGGACTCGGGCGGCAATTCGATGGCGCCGGCCGGCATGATCGACCTCTCGGTGCGGCCGACCAAGATCGACCGGGCGAGCGACGTCACCGGCCTCGTGGACACGGGCCAGCTCGCCAGCCTGCTGAGCGTCGACGACACCGTCGCGGTGATGGAAGCGATCGAGCGCATCTCCCATCGCAAGATGCTGGTCGTCGACCCGAAGCAGCCGTGGATGGACGCCAAGAAGACCACGCTGACGCGCGACGAGGTCGTGCGCGAACTGGTGACCTGCGGCTACGTGAAGGCGGCCGACGTCGTCGATCGCTTCGGCGACCCGACCAGCCTCAACCCGGACCTCGATGCGGACATCGTCGGCGCCGGCGGCATCTTCAGCCAGGCGGAGTACTCCGGCGATTCCGAGTTCCGCAAGACCGCGGCCGTGATGAAGATGGTGCTCTCCGGCTACGCCGGCGCCGGCACGATCTCGCTCGGCGGCTACGACTACCACGGCCAGGGGCGCGCCACCGGCGAGCTGCGCGACCTGCGCGCCGGCCGCTGCATGGGCGCCTGCCTCGAGTACGCGGCCCGCCGCGGCATGCCGCTGATGCTCTACGTGTTCTCGGACGGCTCGATTTCCGCGAGCGGCCAGGTCGACAACACGATCGACGGCCGCGGCAAGTTCATGTGGACCAGCGACAACCAGTCCACCGGCGCGGCGTTCTTCCTGGTGTACAACCCGGCGGGCCGCCCGCAGCTCGTCAGCACGGGCACCGGCGGCAGCGCGCGCCACCAGCAGATCGGCTATTTCCGGCCCGACGGCTCGGTGGAGACCGCCTCGAGTCCCGCGGCCAACGCCGTCAACCTGCTGGCCGAAACCGTCGTGCTCAATTACATGGCGCTGCATGGCGAGCAGGGACAATTCGGGCAGAAGTTCCCGAACACCGGCCTCGGCTCGGCGGCCTTGCAGGACAGCCTGATCGCGTTCAATCCCATCGTCAGCGGCAAGATCGGCTAGCATGCCGATCCTTGGAACACGCGAGCGCCATTAGGGTCACCGACCTGTTGTGCTGCCCTCGTTGCGAGGGCCGCCTCGATCCCGGTCCGCCGCCCGCTTGCGCGGCCTGTGACACGCGCTATCCCGTCATCGACGGCATACCCTGGCTCTGCCCGGAACCGGACGCGGCGCTTGGCGAGTGGCGCGGCCAGCTGCATGCGCTCACGGCCGGGCTCGACGCGCAGGCAGAGCGTTATCGCGCGGCGCTCACGGACGACGTGAGCCGCACGGCGACTCGCAATCGACTGAAACTGCTGTCGGCCGCCTGCCAGGACCACGCGAAGCGGCTCAAGTCGCTGCTCGCGCCGCTGCTGGCCGGCCAGCCGTCCGCCACGCTCGAAACCTATCGGGCCTTGTCGGGCGCCTTGCCGGCGGGGCAGGGGCTGGCGGGTTACTACGCCAATCTGCATCGCGACTGGAACTGGGGCGACGCGGAGAACGAAGCGGCCGCGCGCATCGTCGCGACGGCGCTCGGCGACGCGCCTCCCGGTCGCATGCTGGTCGTCGGCGCCGGCGCAGGTCGCCTCGCCTACGACCTGCACATGCATCGCCATCCCGCGGTCACGGTAGCGGCGGATCTCAATCCGTTGATGCTGGCCGTGGCACGACGCGTATTCGCGGGCGAGACCGTCGAAATGTACGAGTTTCCCGTGGCGCCGCGCGACCTCGCCAGCCACGCGGTGCTGCGCCGCCTGCGCGCGCCGGCCGCGGCCTCGCCGGGCCTGCACGTCGTGCTGGCGGACGCGGCACGGCCGCCGTTTGCGCGGGGCGCATTCGACACGGTGGTGACGCCGTGGCTGGTCGACATCCTCGATGACGATCTCGCCGCATTCGCCGCGCGCGTCCATCACTGGTTGCGCCCTGGTGGGCGCTGGGTGAACACCGGATCGCTGTTCTTCCAGCATGCCGACCCGGCGCGATGCTACTCGACCGAAGAGGTGCTGGACATCGTGCGCGACGCAGGATTCGACTCGATCGAGGCCGCCGAGCAGACCGTACCCTACCTCGCTTCTCCGGCAAGCCGGCACGCACGGCAGGAGCAGTTGTTCACTTTCGGTGCGCGTCGCGACGAGAGCGAGCGGCCGGCTCCAGCGACGCGAGCCGTGGCGCCGGACTGGCTCGTGCGCAGCGACCTGCCCGTGCCGCTGCTGCCCGACGTGGCCAGCCACGTGCTGTCGATGCGGGTGCACGCGTTCGTCGGTTCGCTCGTCGACGGGCGTCGCACGCTGCGCGACATCGCCGCGGTGCTGGTGAGCGAACGCCTGATGACGGCGGAGGAGTCGGAGCCCGCGGTGCGCGCATTCCTGCGCCGGCTGTTCGACGACGCACAGACGCCTTTGCGCCGCTGACGCCACATTGAGTTGCGCGCGACGCAAGGCTAGTCTTGCGTCATTCGTCGCCGATGCTCCCCGGACCGCAGACCATGCCCCGACTCGCCCCATTCGCGCTCGCCTGCCTGCTGCTCGCGACGACCGCTCGCGCCGAATGGTACGAGCGCGAAGAAGCGATCATGGGCACGCGGATCGCGGTGCAGCTGTGGGCGACCGATCCCGATCTCGCGGCCCGTGCGATGGATGCGGTCATGGTGGACATGCACCGCACCGACGAGTTGATGAGCACGTACAAGCCCGAGAGCCAGCTGTCGCAGGTCAATGCCCATGCATTCGAGCGACCGGTCAAGGTCGATCCCGACATCATCGACGTGGTGGAGAAGTCGCTCGAGTACTCGCGCCTCAGCGACGGCGCGTTCGACATCACCTACGCGAGCGTCGGGTACCTGTACGATTACCGCGAGCACGTCCACCCGACGCAGGCGCAGATCGACGCGGCGCTGCCCTCGGTGGACTACCGTCAGTTGCGAGTCGATCGCAAGGCGAACACGATTCGTTTCCTGCACCGGGGCATGCGCATCGACCTCGGGGGCATCGCGAAAGGCTGGGCCGTGGACCGGGGGGTCGAGATCCTGCGGCGCATGGGCATCGAGCACGCCATGGTCAATGCCGGCGGCGACACGCGGCTGCTCGGCGACCGCCTCGGCAAGCCCTGGGTGGTCGGCATCCGCGACCCGCGCAAGGACAATGCGGTGGTCACGCGGATCCCGCTCGAGGACGAGGCCATCTCCACCTCGGGCGACTACGAGCGGTTCTTCGAGGAGGACGGCGTCCGTTACCACCACATCCTGGTGCCGGGCACCGGCAAGTCGCCCGGACTTGTGCGCAGCGTCACGGTCATCGGGGCGACGGCCACCCATACCGACGGGCTGACGAAGCCGATCTTCATCCTCGGCGTCGAGCGAGGCATGGAGTTCGTGCGCCGCGTCAAGGACGTCGAGGCCGTGATCGTGGATAACGAAGGTCGAATCTTTTATTCGCCGGGACTCGAACCGCCGGAGGCGGCCGGGGCCCGATAGGACGCGTTCTGTGACGCAATGCCGGGTGGGCCATGCGAATCGGGCGGCGCGTTGACAGTGTGGTGCGGTAGAGACAAGGATTCCGGCTCTGGTTCAGGGCAAACCCGCCGAAAGGCGGGGACGCAAAGCCACCGGTCTTCGGGACTTCCCATGACAGCGGGGTTGCCGACGTGAAACGTAACGATCGATTCGAAAGCGCCCGTCGCCGGGCAAGGGTGCAGACACTGGCCATGCTGGCGGCCGCACTGGCGGGAGCGCTCGCCTATCCGCTGATTTCGCGCGCGGCGCCGGCCAACGGCACGGCCGCGCCGGATTTCGTGCTGAAGGCGGTCGACGGGCACAATCTGCGGCTCTCGGAGTATCTTGGCGACACCGTGGTACTCTCGTTCTGGGCCAGTTGGTGTGGCCCCTGCCGCGAGACGCTGTCGCAGTTGAATACCCTCGCTACCGCACCCGGCGTCGATGCGCCGGTCCTGCTCGGTGTCAACCTCGATGGCGACGCCGGCCGGGCCGCGTCCGTCGCCGGCTCGCTGCACCTGGCCTTTCCTACTCTCGTCGACACCCGGCAGTCGGTGGGCCGTCTTTATGATGTCGACAAACTGCCGCTTACCCTGCTGATCGATCGCGATGGCAAGGTGCGCGGGGCCTGGGCTGGGGATGCCGCACCGGTGTCCGAGCTGACGCGGCAGATCAAGGAGCTGCAAAGCCGATGATTTCCTACAAGCAGGTGACAGGGAGCCGGTGGCTGGCCTGCGTGGCCTGGGCCGCCGGTCTCGGCACGGCGCTCGTCGCGGGAGCCGCGGACGCGCCGGCGGCCCCGGCTGCGGCTGCGGTCGCCCCGACCGCATCGACGCAATCCGCGCGCGGCGTGGACCAGGACGTGCAGGTGCTGAAGAAGCAGCTGGTCGACCTGAACCGCGACCTCTTCAAGCTCGAGGAGGAACTGCTGTTCCCGGCAAGCACGCAGGTGGCGGTGTTCCTCTCCGTCGACGTCGGCACGTTCTTCGCGCTCGATGCGGTGACGGTCAAGGTCGACAACAAGGAGGTCGCTCATTATCTCTACACCGATCGCGAGGTGCAGGCGTTGCACCGCGGCGGCGTGCAGAAGCTCTACGTCGGCAACCTCAAGTCCGGCCCGCACGAAATCGTCGCCTTCTTCACCGGCAAGGGCCCGCACGATCGCAACTATCGCCGCGGCGCCACGCTGCAGTTCGACAAGGAAGTCGGGGCCAAGTACGTCGAGCTGCGCATCAGCGATCGCGTGGCGTCCCTCGAGCCCGAATTCGTCGTGCGGCAGTGGGAGTGAGGCGGCCGCGGCCGTGGCTGCAGCGGCGCCCGTAACCGGATGACCTTCGCCCGCTTCCATCGCTGCTTCGCGCTGCTCGCGGCAGTGCCCCTCGTCGTCGCGGCGGGCGCGGCCCTGGCGCAGCAACCGGCGCGCGACCTGCCGCCGCCCGCGCAGCTGAAGGACCTCGACTACGGCGACGTGCTGTTCTATTTCTTCCAGGACGAATACTTCGGCTCGCTGGTGCGGCTCGAGGTGTCGCGCGACTTCAACCGCATTCCGCATCACGAGGCCGAAGCGGAACTGCTGTCGGGCGGCCTGTATCTCTCGCTCGGCATGTACAAGGAAGCCGAGGCCATCTTCAATCGCCTGCTCGCCGGACCGGTGCCGCAGTCGGTCAGCGATCGCGCGTTCTTCTACCTCGCTCGCATCGGTTACCAGCGCGGGCACTATGACGACGCCTGGGGCTCGCTGCAGCGCATACGCGGCACGCTGCCCGGCCAGATGGAGCCCGAACGCCGGCTGCTCGCCGCCAACGTGCTGATGGCGCTCGGTCGCTACGGCGCGGCGACGGAGCAGCTGGGCGCCTGGACGGACACGTCGGTCTGGGCCGACTACGCGCGCTTCAACCTCGGCGTCGCGCTGGTGCGCACCGGCGCCGTCGCCCAGGGGCGCGAATACCTCGAGCGCGTCGGCACGATGGCCGCGACGTCCGAAGAGCAGCACTCGTTGCGCGACCGCGCCAACCTCGCGCTCGGTTTCGCGTTGCTGCAGCAGAAGGAGCCCGATGCCGCCGTGGCTGCGCTGA
The DNA here is from genome assembly GCA_963843985.1 of uncultured Gammaproteobacteria bacterium. Lineage (GTDB taxonomy): Bacteria > Pseudomonadota > Gammaproteobacteria > Steroidobacterales > Steroidobacteraceae > RPQJ01. The sequence continues at coordinate 718,450 of CAWJMS010000034.1, forward strand.
ACCGGGTCCGGCTCGACGGGCCGTTCACCAACAAGGCGTTGCTGGGACTCGGCTGGGCCGAATCCGACGCCAAGCACCCGGATCTCGCGCTGGCCCCGTGGCTCGAGTTGCGCAAGCGCAAGGTGCTCGACGCGGCCGTGCAGGAATCCTATCTCGCCGTGCCGTATGCCTACACGAAGCTGGCGGCGAACGGGCAGGCTGCCGAGCAATACCGGTTCGCAGTGCAGGCCTTTGCCGACGAGAGCAGGCGCATCGACGAGTCGATCGCCGCGATCCGCAAGGGCGGGTTCCTCGATTCGATCCTCGAGGCCGTGCCGCGCACCAGCGACGTGGGCTGGTTCTGGCAGTTGCAGAAGGTGCCGGATGCGCCGCACACGCGCTACCTGTACCAGCTGATGGCGTCGCACGAGTTCCAGGAAGGCCTGAAGAACTATCGCGACCTGCGCATCATGCAGCACAATCTCGAGCAGTGGCGCACGTCGCTCGAGGCGTTCGACAGCATGATCGCCGCGCGCGAGCAGGCCGCCATCGATCGCGAGCCGCGCAAGCAGGCGCTGCTCGCGAAAGCCGATCTTCCAGCCCTCGAGGCGCGCCAGGCGGAACTCACCGCGCGAGCCAGCCAGATCACGGCGAGTCACGACGTCGGCGCGCTCGCGACCGGCGACGAAGCGCGCCAGTGGCAGGCGCTCGAGCAGGTCGAGAAGACGATCGAGTCGCTGCCGGCGGGTCCGCAGCGCGACGCGCTCGCCGAGCGCGCCCGCGTGCTGCGCGGCACGCTGCTGTGGCGGTTCGATTCGCAGTACAAGGTGCGCCTGCGCTCGGTCGAGGCCGGCTTGCGCGACACGGGGGATGCGCTGGCCGAGGCCAAGCTGCGGATGGATCTCGTGCGGGAGGCCGGCGAGGCCGCGCCCCGTAACACCGCGGCGTTCGCCGCGCGGGTGGCCGGGCTCGCGACTCGCATCGACGAACTGACGCCGCGTCTCGAGGCGACGGCCAATGCGCAGGAGCAGGTGCTCGCGGAGACCGCGATCGGCGAGCTGCAGGCGCAGCAGCAGCGCCTGGCGAGCTACGCGACGCAGGCGCAGTTCGCGCTCGCGTCGCTGTATGACGACGCGGCCGCAGGGGGCACCAAGTGACGCGGCGCCTGCTGCCTGCCGTGCTGCTGCTGCTCGCGGTCTCGCCGCTGCCGGCGGAGGCGGCCCGCAAGGCGACGCCGACGCCCCCGCCGACGTTGCAGGATCTCGCCAAGGTTCCGGTTACCATCGATCGCAATCAGCCCGTGACGACCGACCCGACGCAGGCCACGCAGAGCTACGAGGATTTCCTGAAGATCGAAGGCACCGACCCGGCGCTGCGCGCCCAGGCGTTGCGTCGCGTCGGCGATCTCAAGCTCGCGTCGGCCGAGGCGCTGCGGGGCGAAGAGGGCACGGCCAGCGCGGCCGCGACCGCCGCGGCGAACGATGCGATCGCGGCTTACCAGCGACTGCTGCGCGACTATCCGCAGTACCCGGAGACCGACGCGGTGCTCTACCAGCTGGCTCGCGCCTACGAGACGGTGGGCGATTCGGCCAAGGCGACCCAGACACTCGACCAGCTGGTGACACGGTTCCCGGACAAGGCCCACTACGACGAGGCCCAGTTCCGCCGGGGCGAGAGCTACTTTGCGGCCCAGAAGTATGCCGAAGCGGAGGGGGCGTACGCGGCAGTGCTCACGCTTGGCACGGCATCCGAATTCTACGAGCAGGCCTTGTACAAGCGCGGGTGGTCGCTGCTCAAGCTGTCGCGCGACGTCGAGAGCAGCGAGTCGTTCCTGAAACTGCTCGACCGCCTGCTGTTGAAAGACGGCAAGGTGCGCCCGGCGTCGGACCTGTCGCGGCCGGAGCGCGAGCTGAACGACGACACGCTGCGCGCGCTGAGCGTGATGTTCGCCGCGTCGGACGGCGTCGCAGCGCTCGAGGCGGCGCTGGCCGCCCACGGCCCGACACCGTACGAGTCGCAGCTGTATCGCGCGCTGGGCGATCTCTACGTGGAAAAGGAGCGATACCAGGACGGCGCGGAGACCTATCGAGCCTATGCACGACGCCGTCCGTCCGATCCGGAAGCGCCGGTGTTGCTCGGCCTTTCCGCAGACGCCTTTGCCAAGGGCGGCTTCTCGTCGCGCGTCATGGAATCCAAGGCCGAGATGGTGGAGCAGTACGGGCCGAAGTCGGCGTACTGGCAATCGCATGGCGGCAAGGTCGAGCCCAGCGTGGACGCCGCCGTGCAGAAGAATCTGCTCGACCTCGCGCACTACCATCACGCTCTGGCCCAGAAATCCGGCTCGTCCACGGATCGCGATACCGCCGTGCGGTGGTACCGCGAATACCTCGAAGGATTCAATTCGGCGCCCGAGGCCGCTGCGACGCGGCTGTTCCTGGCCGACCTGCTGTTCGAAGGGAAGCGCTACGTCGAGGCGGCGCAGGAATACGAGCAGGCGGCCTACACGTACGCGAACGCAACCGAGGCTGGCCGTGCCGGTTACGCCGCGCTCGTGTCCTACGACAAGGCCGAGCCGCAGCTGCCGGAGGCCGAGCGCCCGGCGCTGCGCCTGAAGGCTGTCGATTCGTCGCTGCGCTTCGCGAGCACGTTCCCCAGCCATCCGGAGACGCCCGCGGTGCTGACCCGCACCACCAAGGTGTTGTTCGACGCCGGCGATCGCGAGCGCGCCGAAGCCGTGGCGCAACAGGTGCTGGCGCTCGGCCCGCGCGCCGACACGGGCCAGCAGCTCGTCGCGTGGACGGTGCTCGCGCACACGTATTTCGATTCGGGCCGCTTTGCGGACGCGGAGAAGGCCTACGGCGAGGTGCTGGCGCGCCTGCCGGCGAAAGACCCGCTGCGGGCCGAGATCACCGAGCGTCGGGCGGCGTCCGTGTATCGGCAGGCCGAGGCCAAGCAGGCGTCGGGCGACACTGCCGGCGCCGTCGGCGAATTCCTGCGCGTGGCCTCGGTCGCGCCGGGTTCGCCCGCCGGCGCCAAGGCGCAGTACGACGCGGCGGCGCTGCTGCTCACCAACAAGCAGTGGAACCAGGCCGCGACGGTGCTCGAAGGGTTCCGCAAGACCTATCCGCAAAGCGAACTGCAGCCGGACGTGACCCGCAAGCTGGCCGTGGCGTACCTCGAGGGCGGCCGGTCGCGCGAAGCGGCCGCGGAATTCGAGCGCGTCGCCGCGCGCGAGGAAGAGGACGCCGAGGTGCGCCGCGCCGCGCAGTGGCAGGCGGCCGAGCTGTATCGCGACCGGCGGCGACACGGTCTCCGCGACGCGCGCCTACACGGAGTACGTGAAGCGGTTTCCCGCGCCGTTCGACGTCGCGCTCGAAGCGCGCCACGAGCTGGCGGACCTCGCGACGAAATCGGGCGACCGGGCGGCACGCAAGCGCTGGCTGGAAGAGATTGTTGCCGCCGATGCCAGTGCCGGCGCCGCGCGCACCGACCGCAGCCGATTCCTTGCAGCGAGCGCGACACTCGAACTTGCGGCGCCGCTCGATGCGGCGGCCCGCGCCATCCGTCTCGCGATCCCGCTCGACAAGTCGCTGCGCGCCAAGCGCAAGGCGATGGAAGCGGCGCTCGACGCCTATACGGTGGCCGAGGATTACGGCGTCGCGCAGGTTTCGACGCAGGCCACCTACGCGACGGCGGACCTCTATCGTCACCTGGGCAAGTCGCTGATGGAATCCGACAGGCCGCGCCGCCTGTCCGCCGACGAACTCGAGCAGTACAACGTGCTGCTCGAGGAGCAGGCCTTCCCGTTCGAGGAAAAGGCGATCGGCATCCACGAGAAGAACGTGAAGCGTGCGTCCGGGGGCTACTGGGACGCGTGGGTCGAGAAGAGCTACGCCGAGCTCGCCGCGATCAAGCCGGGACGCTACGCGCGGCGCGAAGTCGTCGAAGGCCCGGATGCGCCGCCGACTGCGACTCCCGCCGTGGTGGCACAGCTTGCGGCCGCACGGATGTCGCTCGATGCGGGTCGCAACGACGAGGCCCGCCAGATGTTCGAGACCGCGCTGGCCGCGGCGCCGGCCAACGCGCCCGCGCTCAACCGGCTCGGCGTGGCCAATCGCCGGCTCGGCCATTTCGCGGTCGCCCGGGGCGCGTACGAGAGGGCCATCACGACGGACCCGACGTTCGCGGATGCCGAGCGTAACCTCGCCATCCTGCTGGACCTGTACATGGGTGACCCGGCCGCCGCTTTGCCTCACTATGAGAGCTACCAGACGCTCACCAGCGGCGCCGACACCGAGGTCTCAGGATGGGTCAAGGAACTGAAGGCCCGCCTCGGCCAGACCGAGCGTAAAGTGGAGTCCCAGCCATGACGCGCAAACTCGCCATCGCGGTGATCGCCACACTGCTGTCCCACGGCCCCGCTCGGGCTGCGGACCCGGCCCCGGCTGCCCCGGCGCGCCGCGAAGCCGGCGGCCGCGGCTCCGGCTCCCGCCAGCAAGCCGTCCAAGCGGACGGTCGACCGGCTGCAACTGGATCCGACGGCCATCACCGGCAACCGCGAATTGCCCAAGGTCATGAATATCGTCCCCTGGAAGCCCGCAGAGGCGCCCAGCGGACCCGATCGCCCCTTGAACAGCCTCGTCGAAGAAGTCCTCACTCCGCTGGATCGTGATGAATTTCGGCGCGAAATCACGTATTACCGCGACCTGACGGGGCAAAGTGCTCCCGTCGTTGCCCCTGGAGCCACGCAACCATGAGTTCACTCGACCTCGTCATCAACTTCTTCAAGCAGGGCGGGGCATTCCTGTACCCCATCGCTGCGGTGTTCGCGATCGGCCTGGCGATTGCGCTCGAACGCTTCATCTTCCTGACCCGGGTCACGCCGCGGCAATCGCCGGCTGTGGGCGGAACTGGCGCCGTTGTTGCAGTCGGGCAACTTCCGCCAGGCGCTGGAAGTGGCCGAGGGCACGGATTCGGCGCTCGGCACGATCATGCGCTACGGCATGTCCCGGGTCGCCACGGCCCGCCGCCGCGACGACATCGAAAAGGCCATGGAAGAGAGCCTGATCGAGGTCATCCCGAAGCTCGAGAAGCGCACGCACTACCTCGCGACGCTCGCCAACATCGGCATGCTGATGGGCCTGCTCGGCACCGTCATCGGCCTGATCCGCGCCTTCGCCGCGGTGGCCAGCGTCAACCCCGCCGAGAAGGCCAGCATGCTGTCGGCCAGCATCTCGGTCGCCATGAACAACACGGCGCTCGGCCTGGCGCTCGCGATCACGCTGCTGCTGTGCCACATGTACCTCGAGACCAAGACCACGTCACTGGTGGACAGCCTCGAAGTGGCGACGGTCAAGTTCCTCAACTCCGTGGACGAAAGCCGCCTGACCACCGAGACCGGGAGCTATCGCATTCCTGACGTCGCCCGGGGAGCCGCGCGCGGATGAAGAAGGGCGGCTCCAGGCTTGCTCGCCGCCAGGCGCGCAATCACGCGCGCTACCGCGGCCGCAACGACATCAACATCGTGCCGATGCTGGACGTGATGGTGATCCTCACGTTTTTCCTGATCTTCACCGCCGTGTTCTCGAAGACCAGCGTGGTCGAGGTGAACCTGCCCGGCCCGAACGCGGTGGCCCCGCCGGCCGAGCCGACGCTGGAACTCGAGGTCATCCTGCACCGCAACGGCCTCGAGGTGGCGGACCGCAACGTGGGCGTGCTCGAGACGTTTCCGCTGACGACCACGGGGTTCCAGGACATCCCGCGGCTCTCCGAGTACCTGATGAACGTCAAGGCGAAGTTCCCGGACAAGACGAACGCGACGCTGCTCGTGAGCGACGACGTCGACTACGACACGATCGTGCAGGTGATGGACGCCGTGCGCGTCCGCCAGGACGTCGATGGCGCCAAGGTCACCACCACGTCGCTGTTTCCGCAGATCTCGCTCGGCGACGCGCCGATTCCCGAGGAGGCTGCCCAGTGATCCGCACCGGATTGCGGCGCCACGGGCGCCACGGCGAGCGGTGGCGGCCACGGGCCGCTCGCGCTGATCCCGATGATCGACATGATGACCATCCTCGTCGTGTACCTGCTGGTGCACACCGCGGACATGGAAATCCTGCCGAACTCCAAGAACATCTCGATTCCGCAGTCGAACTCCGACGCGAAGCCGCGCGAAACCACCGTCGTGATGGTCACGCGCGACATGCTCTACGTGAACGGCGAACCGGTGATTTCCGTCGCCGACCTCGGCGCGGCGCCCGATCCGGTCGTCACGCCGCTCAGGGCCGCGCTCGGCCAGGAGGTCGCGGGCGTGCTGCCGGGCTCGGAGGCCAAGCGCGAAGTCACGGTGATGGCGGAAAAGAGCCTGCCGTACTCGGTGCTGCGCAAGATCATCGCGACGAGTTCCGACGCGGAGTACACCAAGGTCTCGCTCGCCGTCTTCGAGCGCGAGTTGAATCTTGCGGGCAAGGCCGGGGGCTGAGGGGCGGGACGATGAGCAGCACCCTCGACCTCGGTTACCGCAATTACGACCTGCCGTGGACGCCGTCCGAGGCGGAAGAGCGGCTGTACCGGCGCATCATGGCGGCGGTCATCGGGCTGTTCATCGCGTTCGGCATCATCATCCCGCTGCTGCCGCATGCCGCCCAAGCCGGCCGTCGTCGAGCAGCCGGTGCCGGAGCGCATCGTCGAATTCATCCTCGAGCAGAAGAAGCCGCCGCCCAAGGTCGAACCGCCGAAACCCATCGAGAAGCCGAAGGTGGAGGCGCGGGTCGAGGAGCCCCGGCCGGCGCGCGTGGTGCCCAAGCCCGATCCGCGCAAGAAGGCCCAGGCGAGCATGCAGGCGCTGACGAAGGACCTCGAGGCGCTGCGCGACATGGACGTGAAGGACGTCAGCGACGTGCCGATCAACCCGGGCGTCGGCAACAAGGCCGATGTTTCGCGGAGCATCCTGACGGCCAAGGTCGGCTCGGGTAGCGGCGGTGTTGCCACGTCGGCCGTCTCGAGCGGGTTCGGCGGCGGATCGACGGGCCTGAAAGGCAATGCGACCTCCCGGGTCAACTCTCCCGTGCCCGGCCCCGTCTACGAGGCAACCCGGACCGGGACCGGCAAGCAGGCCTCCCGCTCCCGCGAGGAAATCGAGCTGGTCTTCGACAAGAACAAGTCGGCGATCTACGCGCTGTACAGCCGGGCGCTGCGCGACAACCCCTCCCTGCAGGGCAAGGTCGTCCTCGAGGTCACGATTACGCCCGCGGGCGACGTCACGGCCTGCCGGGTGGTCTCGAGCGAACTCAACGATCCGGACCTCGAGCGCAAGCTGGTGGCCCGGGTGAAATTGTTCAAATTCCCGGCCCGGGACGTGGCGACCATGACCACGACCAAGCCGATCGAGTTCTTCCCCGCCTGAGCGTTATGAGGGGATAACCACCCGGCCTTTCCGCTCGGTGGACCCGGTCCATAGCATGGCCCTCGCAGCACTATCTGCGAGCGAGGGTCTTCATGAGCGCCACCCCCATTTCAGCCCTGCCGCTGGGTCCCCTGGACCCGGAGCGGGCGGAACTGCTGCTGCGCGTCGTGGACGGCCTCGAACCGGCCACGCTGCAGTGGCTTTCGGGCTTTGCGGCCGGCGTGGCGCACGAACGCGCCAACGGCGGCCGCGCCGTCGCCCAGCCTGCCGCCGCCCCGCGCGCCGCGCCAGGAGGCCGCCGCGCGCCTGGCGATCGTGTACGGCTCCCAGACCGGCAACGGCAAGCGGATCGCCGAGCGCCTCGCGCGTGCCGCGGAAGCGGCGGGTCTCGCGGTGCGCGTCTCGGCCGCCGGCCAGTACCCGATCAAGGACCTCGCGAAGGAACGCATGCTCGTCGTGGTGATGAGCACGCACGGCGACGGCGATCCGCCGGACGACGCCCGCAGCTTCATCGAATTCATCGGTTCCAAGCGCGCCCCGAAGCTCGAGCAGCTGTCGTACTCGGTGCTGGCGCTCGGCGACTCGAGCTATCCGCGCTACTGCGAAACCGGCCGGCAGGTCGACGAGCGGCTCGCGGCGCTCGGCGCGCGGCGCATCGTCGAGCGCGCGGATGCCGACGTCGATTTCGAGCGCATCGCCAACCCCTGGCTCGAGAAGGTCGTCGCGGAGGCTCGCGAATCGCTCGGCGCGCCGCAGGTCGCGACGGTCACGCGTCTGCGCACGGTGCCCGCCGCGCCGCTCTACTCGCGCGAGCAGCCGTTTGCGGCCGAGATCATCGACAACCAGCGCATCACCGGCCGCGCGGCCACCAAGGACGTGCGTCACGTCGAGTTCTCGCTGGCCGGATCGGGCCTGCGGTACGAGCCGGGCGACGCGCTCGGCGTCTGGCACGAGAACCCCCGCGAGATCGTCGACGGCGTGCTCGGCGCGGTGCATGCCTCGGGCGACGAGAAGGTCGAGTCCGACGGCGAAACGCGCTCGCTGCGCGAGTGGCTCAGCACCGCCCGCGAGATCACCCGCCTGACCAAGCCGTTCCTGCTGCAGCACGCGGAGCTGGCGAAGGACGCCGGAGCTGGCTGCGGTGCTCGAACCGGGCCAGCAGGACTCGCTGCGCCGCACGCTCAAGGACCTGCAGCTGGTCGACGTGCTGCAGCGCCATCCCGCGCAGTGGGAGCCGGCGAAGCTCGTGTCGGCGCTGCGCCCGCTCGCGCCGCGGCTGTATTCGATCGCCTCGAGCCAGGAAGCGGTCGGCGAAGAGGCGCACCTGACCGTCGCGGTCGATCGACTACGAATTCGGCCGCCAGCGCCGCCTCGGCGCCGCGTCGTCGTTCCTCGCCGGGCTCGCCGGCGCCGACGCCCGCGCCAGGGTGTTCGTCGAACAGAACGAGCGCTTCCGCCTGCCGGCCGACGCCTCGCGCGACGTGATCATGATCGGCCCCGGCACCGGCGTCGCGCCGTTCCGCGGCTTCCTGCAGCATCGCGAGGCGCAGGGCGCCACGGGCCGCAACTGGCTGTTCTTCGGCGCGCGCCACTTCCAGAGCGAATTCCTGTACCAGGCCGAGTGGCAGGATGCGGTGAAGAAGGGCGTGCTGAACCGCCTCGACCTCGCGTTCTCGCGCGATCGCAGCATCGCCCGCGAATACGTGCAGGACCGCATCCGTCGCGTCGGCAAGGACCTCTACGCGTGGCTCGAGGGCGGCGCGTACCTCTACGTCTGCGGCGACGCCGAGCAGATGGCGCCGGACGTCCATGCCGCGCTGGTGGAAGTCGTGGCCCAGCACGGCGGCGTCGACCGCGAGAATGCCGAAGCCTACGTGCGCCGGCTCGGCGACGAGCGCCGCTACCTGCGGGACGTGTACTGACCATGAGCGAGCAGTCTCCCGTCGAGCGCATCAAGACTGCGAGCCGCTTCCTGCGCGGCACGCTGGTCGAGAGCCTGGCCGATCCGCTGACGGGCGCGATCCGCGAGGACGACCAGACGCTCATCAAGTTCCACGGCAGCTACCAGCAGGACGACCGCGACATCCGCGAGGAGCGCCGCAAGCAGAAGCTCGAGCCGGCCTACAGCTTCATGATCCGCACGCGGCTGCCGGGCGGCGTCTGCACGCCCGAAGCAGTGGCTGGCGCTCGACGAGATCGCCCGGCGATACGCCAACGGCACGCTGCGGATCACGACGCGCCAGGCGTTCCAGTTCCACGGCGTCATCAAGACCGAGCTGAAGACCACGCTGCAGGCGATCAACGCCACGTTGATCGACACGATCGCGGCTTGCGGCGACGTCAATCGCAACGTGCTCGCCTGCGCCAACCCGGTCGAGTCGCGGGCGCACGCGATCGCCTACGAGTGGGCGCGCAAGCTGTCGGAGCACTTCCTGCCGCACACGCGCGCCTACCACGAGATCTGGCTCGACGGCGAGAAGGTCGAGGGCACGCCGGACGTCGAGCCGATCTACGGCCCGACCTACCTGCCGCGCAAGTTCAAGACGGCGATCGCGGTGCCGCCGTTCAACGACGTGGACATTTTCGCGAACGACCTCGGCTTCATCGCGATCGTCGAGAACGGCGAGCTGCAGGGGTTCAACCTCACGGTCGGCGGCGGGCTCGGCACGACGCACGGCGACGCGCTCACGTATCCGCGGCTCGCGGACGTGGTCGGCTTCCTGAAGCCGGAGCAGCTGCTCGCGGTGGCCGAAGCCGTGGTCACGACACAGCGCGACTTCGGCGACCGCGCCACGCGCAAGCACGCGCGCCTGAAGTACACGATCGACGAGCGCGGCCTCGACTGGTTCGTGGCGGAGATCACGAAGCGCCAGGGTTTCGCGCTCGAGCCGGCGCGCCCGTTCGAGTTCACCTCGAACGGCGATCGCTTCGGCTGGGTGGAGGGCTACGACGGCCGCTGGCACCTCACGCTGCGCATCGAGGCCGGCCGCATCGCCGACGGCCCGCGCGGCCCGAACCTCACCGGGCTGCGGGAGATCGCGAAGGTCCACCGCGGCGACTTCCGGCTCACGCCGAACCAGAACCTCGTGATCGCGAACGTCGATCCGGCGGCGAAGGCGTTCATCGACGCGCTGGTCGTGCGCTACGGGCTCGATCGCCACGTGCGCGCCACGCCGGTGGCCCGCGATGCGCTGGCCTGCGTCGCGCTGCCGACCTGCGCGCTGGCCATGGCCGAGGCCGAGCGGTACCTGCCGCGCCTCACGCAACTGGTGGACGAGCGCCTGACGGCGAACGGCCTGGCGGGCGAGCCGCTGGTCGCTGCGCATCACCGGCTGCCCGAACGGCTGCGCGCGACCGTACCTCGCGGAGGTCGCGCTGATCGGCAAGGCGCCCGGCCGCTACAACCTGTATTTCGGCGGCGACGCCCGCGGGCAGCGGCTCAACGCATTGCGACTCGAGAACGTCGACGAGCCCACGATCGTCGCGGACCTGGATCGGGCGTTCGCGGAGTTCGCCCGGGGCCGTCAGCCCGGCGAGCGCTTCGGCGACTACGCCTGGCGGGCCGGCCTCGTGGGCGCGACGGCGTAGGCGGAGGGTGAAGATCATGAGAGCGCTGGCATGGAATCCGGAGCGCGCGGCACACGAGCCCGCCGTCCTGGATGAGGTCAATGCAAGCCTCGAGCGGATGAGCGCCGAGGAGCGAGTGCAGTGGGCCGTCGAGCACCTGCCGGGCGGTCATGCGCTGTCCTCGAGCTTCGGCGCGCAGGCCGCCGTGTCGCTGCACCTCGTGACGAGCCGGCTTCCGTCGGTGCCGGTGGTCCTGATCGACACGGGTTACCTGTTCCCGGAGACGTATCGATTCATCGACGACCTCGTGCTGAAGCTCGGGCTCAACCTCAAGGTCTACCAGTCGGCCGTGTCGCCGGCCTGGCTCGAGGCGCGGCACGGCCGGCTCTGGGAGCAGGGGCTCGACGGCATCCAGCGCTACAACGAACTGCGCAAGACCGAGCCGATGCAGCGCGCGATGGGCGAGCTGGGCGTGAAGACCTGGTTCGCCGGCCTGCGCCGCGATCAGTCCGCGAGCCGCCAGCGGATCCGTCCGCTCGAATGGCGCGACGGCCGCTGGAAGGTGCACCCGATCTTCGACTGGAACGATCGCATGATCTTCGACTACCTGCGCGAGCACGAGCTGCCGTACCACCCGCTGTGGCACGAGGGTTACGTGTCGATCGGCGACTGGCACACGACGCGCACGCTGGCGGAGGCGGGCGACGTCGAGGCCACGCGGTTCTTCGGCCTGAAGCGCGAGTGCGGCATCCACGGGCTCGACGGCTGAGCCGCATGCGTTACTTCCCGCTCTTCGCCGACCTGCACGGGCGGCGCGTGCTGGTCGTCGGCGGCGGCGAGGTCGCCGAGCGCAAGGTGCGGCTGCTGCTCGAGGCCGGCGCCGACGTCTCCATCGTCTCACCCGACTTGACGCCCTGGCTGACGGACAAGACGTCGGGCGCTCGGCCGACTGACGCCCTCTCCCGCGACAGCGTGGGAGAGGGCCGACGCAGTCGGGGTGAGGGCTCTTCCTCGGGCTCGTCTCTCACGTCGGCGGAATTCTTCGAACCTTCGCAGCTCGACGGCGCGATCCTCGCGGTCGCCGCCACCAACGATCCCGCCGTCAATGCCGCCGTCGCCGCGGCGGGCCGCGAACGCAACGTGCTCGTCAACGTCGTCGACGTCGCGGAACTCTCCAGCTTCATCGTGCCGGCCATCGTCGATCGCTCGCCGCTCGTGATCGCCGTGTCGACGGGCGGCGTCGCGCCGGTGCTGGCGCGGCTGGTGCGCGAGCGCATCGAAAGCACGATCGACGAATCCTTCGGCGCGCTCGCGGGCCTGCTCGAACGCTGGCGTTCGCGCATCAAGGCCGCCGTGCGTGACGTGGGCGCACGCCGCCGCTTCTACGAGAACGTCGTGCGCGGCAGCGTTGCGCAGAAAGTGCGCGCGCGGCAGATGCAAGGCGCCGAAGCCGAACTGCAGATGCTGCTGGACTCGGCGGAGGCGCCCCAACGCGGTTCGGTCACGCTGGTCGGCGCCGGTCCGGGCGATCCGGGCCTGCTGACGCTGAACGCGCTGCGCGCGCTGCAGCAGGCGGACGTGATCCTGCACGACCGGCTCGTCTCGGAAGACGTGCTCGCGCTTGCGCGTCGCGACGCAGACCGGATTTCGGTCGGCAAGATGGCCGGCGGCCACTCGGTCGGCCAGGGCCGCATCCACGAGCTGATGCTCGAGCACGCCCGCGCCGGTCGCAACGTCGTGCGGCTCAAGGGCGGCGACCCGTTCATCTTCGGCCGCGGCGGCGAGGAACTCGAATTCCTCGCGGACCACGGCATTCCGTTCCAGGTCGTGCCCGGGATCACGGCCGCGGTGGCCTGCGGCGCCTACGCGGGCATTCCGCTGACGCATCGCGACTACGCGCAGTCGGTGCGATTCGTGACCGCGCACACCGGCGACTCGCTCGACAGCCTCGACTGGGCCGCGCTCGCAAAGGAGCGGCAGACCCTGGCGCTCTACATGGGCGTCGCGGGGCTCGAGACGATCCGCATGCAGCTCGTCGCGCACGGGCGCTCGGCTGGAACGCCGGTCGCCATCGTCGAGAACGGCTCGCGTGCCGACCAGCGCGTGACGCTGTCGACCCTCGGCGAGCTCGATCACGTCGCCCGCACGGGCGGCATCCGCTCGCCGGCGCTCGTCATCGTCGGCGAAGTGGCTGCGCTCGCGGCCAGGCTGCGCTGGTTTGGCGACGCTCCGCGTACCCTCGGCGCGCTCAGCGCCGCGGCATAAGGCTGAAACCGAGTCGCTTTGAGCTTCGGATACCGATGGCGCTTTGACGTCGAGCGCTGACGCGCCGAACGGTCAAGCGTCAGGCGGCAGCAACTTGTCGGGCGTAGTCGTCGGCGTCATACCAGCCGCGCGAGGCCTTCACCCGCAGGTCGTCGCCAAGTTCCCACTCCTCCCAGCCGTGCACCAGCACTGGGTTTCCCGTCGTCGCATCGTGACCGGTAAAGGTCCAGGCATAGACTGCATGCGACCCGGCGCAGCGGATGTCGTCGCATGTCAGTGAAATATCGGGTACGTCGGTGAAAAAACCGGTTGCCATGTCGGCGATCCGCGATCGCCCCCGCCACGGCTCGCCGCGGTTGATGACGATCTCGCCGTCCTCGGCGAAGTGCGCAGCAACTCTCCCGGCCGACCTGGAATTCCACGACGCGGTGTATTCCTGCGCCAATCTTGCGACCGCCTTCGGGTCAATCGCCATGGTTGTATTCTCCGTGTTCCTTACGCCGGCACGTTACGGCAAGGCGGTGCTACGGACCAGCGAAAGACGTCAGCGCCCGCAACTGTGGATGCAATTCGGTGACGACCACAGCTACTATTCCGTCCGGACGTTCATGCCCAGGCATGGCCCGGCATCCGCGTCCACTCGAGTCCGCGCGTTGACCGGACGACCGGGCCATCGGCGCATTCCGCGACGCGGATCGTCGGTCGCAGGGAGACCACAGACAGATGAAAATCAAGCGCGTGATCGGATGGGGCGTCGTCACGATCGTCGCCGCCCTCATTGCGTTGCTGCTGGTGGGGTACTGGACATCGAGCAACATCTGCGACAAGCCCGGCTACGGCACCACTCCGGCCCATCCCATGAAGGCCATCGTCCACTGCGATTACGGTACTGCGGACGTGCTGACGCTGAAGGACGTCGAGAAGCCGTCGCCGCAAGACGGCGAGATCCTCGTCAAGGTGCACGCGGCGGCCGTCAATCCGCTCGACTGGCACTACATGCGCGGCACGCCCTACGTGATGCGGCTGAGCGCGGGGTTGGGCAAGCCCAAAGACATCCGCATGGGCGTCGATTTCGCGGGCACCGTGGAGTCGATCGGCCGGGGCGTCACGCGCTTCAAGCCCGGCGACGAAGTCTTCGGCGGCCGCTCCGGTGCCTTCGGCGAATACGTGACCGTCCGCGCCGAGCGGGCGGTTACGCTGAAACCGCCCGGCTCGAGTTTTGAGCAAGCGGCGGCCGTGCCCATCGCGGCGATAACCGCCCTGCAGGGATTGCGCGACCAGGGACAGCTCAAACCGGGCCAGAACGTCCTGATCAACGGCGCGTCGGGCGGCGTGGGCACGTTCGCCGTGCAGGTCGCGAAATCGATGGGCGCACACGTGACCGGCGTGTCCAGTACGCGCAACGTCGACATGGTTCGCTCGCTTGGCGCCGACGCGGTCATCGACTACACAAAGGACGATTACACGCAGGGCGAGCAACGCTACGACCTGATCCTCGACAACGTCGGCAATCGCGAGCTGTCGGAAAACCGTCGCGTCCTGAAGCCCGAGGGCCGGTACGTACTGATCGGCGGCGGCGGACCGGACGCCGGAAGCTGGATCGGACCGATGGCCAAGCCGCTCCAGGCCATGGTCTATTCGTGGTTTGTGAGCCAGGACATGGGGATGATGCTCGCGGATCTGAACGCGAAAGATCTCGGGGTGCTGGCGAATCTCATGGCGGCAGGCCAGGTGACCCCGGTTATCGACCGGCGATATTCCTTGCCGCAGGTGCCGGATGCGATCCGCTATCTGGAAACCGGCCGCGCACGAGGGAAGGTCATCATCACGATCGATTGAGCGGCCACGACCCACGACGAGCGAACATAGCAACCGCCGCGACCGATGAAGACGGGCGGTACCAGGATAATTGGGAACCACTCCGGGCGGCGTGTACCTGCGAACGGCTATTTCGTTCCTGCTGCTTCGTTTCGGTGTCAGTCTGAGCCGACGACGCAATGCGGATTGGCGTCCGCTGCTCACGCAACGACCCCGGCCACGCGCCCGGGGTTCGTCTGCAGGTGCCTTAGCCGGAGGCGCGCCGCTGCGCCCGAAAGTCGTTCTGACGCCCGCAACAGCTGAGCCGAAGGGCTCTCGTGTGGAATGTCGGCTTCTGCCGGTCCATGACGTTTCCGCGGAAACGTCAAACCGCACTTGTCAAACATGGCCGACGGGTCGCTTCCGCCCCGGAGCAGACCTTCGAACTCACGGCTGGTCCTGCTCGGGTGCGAGGGGATTACCTAACGCCAAGCTAATACGGAAACGACTAGAGTTCGCGTGAAACATCGCGGAGGGCACCGTGACGACTGAGCGCCGCCCGACTGGTTTTATCTGGTTCGCCGTTGGAACGGGATGGCTTCTCGCGGTCGCGCTGTTGGTATTGCATTTTAAATACGAGGGGAGCCCCGGCGAGCAACTCTCATTGCAGGCTAGGCGGATCGTGGACCGGATGAGTCTGGCGTTGGCCTCGGCGTCAGTAGCCGAGAAGAGTGCCGTGATGGCGCTCGGCGACGAGGAATCTGAGACCTTCGCCAGCCAAGCGCGAGAGGCAATTGTCAAGGTGGAGCAAGGACGCAGGGAGTTGGCGGAATTGTTTGAGCGTGGTGGCACGGGACATGAAAAGAAGCTTCTCGACGACTTTTCAACGGCCTTTTCCGAATTCCAGCGTATCGACAACGATCTGTTGAAACTCGCTGTCATAAACTCCAACCTCAAGGCATCACGCTTGGCCTTTGGACCCGCCGCCGCCGCTCTCGACGAAATGGACGCGGCCCTCGCCCGCATCGTGATGCAGAACACCCTTTCTCCGTACAATCGGAGGGTGGTCCGACTCGCCGACGATGCTCGGATCGCGGCATTGCGAATCCAGACCCTGCTGCCACCGCACATTGCGGAGGAAAGCACGCAGGGAATGGAAAGAATGGAATACTTGATGGCCGGAGAAGATCGGCAGGTGCATGAGTCACTGGATGAGTTGGCCGCTATGGAAAGACTCACCGACAATCCCGATCTCACAATAGCGAAATCGAGCTACGCTCGCTACAGCGATACGAAGACCCAAATATTAAAGCTGTCCCGCGAGAACACCAATGTGCGATCGCTGGCAATTTCTCTGAACCAAAAACGCAAGATCACGTTCCTGTGCGCTTAGATGCGTTGGCCAACTTGAGGAACGCCATCGAGCAAGAAGAGGCCCGTCGCGACCCTGTCAGTCGTCGGTAGGCAACGGTCGACGTCGCTTTCCGGAAGATCTGACCGCCTCGCGACGTCCGCTCCTGTCCGGCTCCCGGCGTTCCGGCCGGAACGTTTTCCTGCCCGTCCAGGTGCTGGGCCGACGGTCGGTTCCCGACCCGAAGCGGACTGTCGCCAAGGAGTTCAATGTCTTCGGAAGCTCGATGGCGAGTGTCTCAGAAAAGGCGAACTGCTCGACACTCCGAACAAATCTCGGAATTCCTGCCTACGAAATCATCCGCGCAATCTCACAGGATCGCCATGAAGGCCGGGTTATTTCCGGCCGGCGAACGGTGAGCCGGGTATCGCTGTCAGCGTGCCGCAAGCATCATCAATTTGGTACCCGGAAACACTTGCGGCACCGTAATTGGTCACGTAGAGACGTGAATGTAATTGGTCGACCGTCACTGAGTAGGCATTGATACCGGTGGCGGCCGAGTAACCGGCACTCGGCGATTGGCAGCCGGTCTGATTGATGTAGTACCCAACAACACTGTCGCCCGTCGTTACAAACAGAGAGTCACCATATCCGCTGTAGATGCCAATGTAATTGCTAACGGCCAGGGCAAACGGGGAGCCGGTCACCGCGGTCAACGCGCCCGTTGACGGGTTAACGCTGAATCCGGAGATCGTCGAGTTGGTGCCGTTGAAGTTGGCCGTGTAAAGATTCAAGAATAATCAAACGGTCCGAAGGTGTGAGTACCAGACTATGAGGGTTGTCACCTGCGCCAAAGGGCGATCCGGCCACCGGCGTCAACGCCCCTGTTCCAGCCGTGATTGCAAACACGGAGATGTTGTTCGAACCGCCGTTGTTCGCCACAAAGACAAACTTCCCCGAGCGGTCAATTGAAACGGCCGATGGGCCAGTGCCCGTGGCATACGTTGCCGTTGACAGCGGCGTCAACGCTCCAGTGCTGGCATTGACCGCGTATGCCGATATGTTGCTCGAGCCCTTGTTTGCAACGTACAGGTAGGCACCGGAGGGATCGAACGCCAGAGCTTGAGGGTCCGTGCCCGCCGCAAACGGCGAACCCGGAATCGGGGTCAACGCGCCGCTCGTAGCATTCACTGCATACGCTGATACGTCGTTACTGACCTGGTTGACAACATAGACGTGCTGCCTGTCCGGACTCCCTGTTATCGCGTACGGCGACGTACCCGTAGCAACAGGCGTGCCGACGGCAGTAAGCGCGCCGGTGATCGAGTCTATGGAGTACCCGGAGATCGTGTTATCTCCTGCGTTTGCGGCATAGGCGAAGTGCAAAGCGCATGCAATCCGAATGTCGATGACATTCCCAGCGCCGATCGTGCCCGTTCCGCTGCCGACTGAGCACGTCTGCGCCGGGGCGCTGGGCTGCGTCTTGATCGTGACGGCATAAGCAGCGCCGCTGGCAATTGCCTTGGTAAAAGTGAAGGGGCCATTGGTGCTGATTGAAAGATCGTCACTTCCGTTATTCTGCAGAACGAGGCCCGACCCGCTGAGCTCGGACACGACACCGCCGATCGTAAAGGTGGCG
>CAWJMS010000035.1:0-472198 GCA_963843985.1 uncultured Gammaproteobacteria bacterium
CGCTCGATCGCAACCTCGCGCGCAACCTGCGCGAGTTCGGCGACGCGCTTCGGCGAGAGCGCGGGATTCAGAATGGCACGGTAGCCTGCATGCTCGGGCGGGTCGGATTCGATGGGCAGGATGCGCATCGGCAGTTTGCCTGCCGGGATGCCAACGCATTTCGACGAGAATCGCGTCGGATCCGCGAACATGATTGCGATGTCTTCGGCACGCAGTGCGATCCAGTGCCCGCCGTTACGTGGCGTCCATCTGAGCGGGGCATCCGTGCCCGACTGCAGGCTACGCCACCGCTCGTAGATGTCCTCGCTTCCGGACGTGGGATTGAAGATGTCGAAGTCGACCACGAGCTCTGCGGGCACGTGGGGCGGCGCGCTGGCGAGGGGTTCTGCGTTCATGCGTTATCCTCCAAAATCAATTCGGCTGCACGCCAGGCCATGGCCATCGCCGGACCGTTCGTGTTTCCGGAGACCAGAGTCGGCATGACGGATATGTCCATGACGCGAAGGCCCGACACTCCCCGCACGCGCAGGCGCGGATCCAGGACCGCCATCGGGTCGTCGGCCGCGCCCATCCGGCAGGTCCCCGCTGCGTGATGCCCGATCTGTCCGCGCTGGCGATAGGCATCGAGGATCTGCTCGTCCGACTCCACCGCAGGGCCGGGGCAGGTTTCCTCCGCGACGAGCGCGCGCAGCGGCTCGGTCTGCGTCATGCGGCGTATGAAGCGGAAGCTGCCGATCGCTGTCTCGCGATCGGCGGCAGTGGCGAGGTACCGCGGCTGAATGAAGGGCACCGCCTCCGGATCGGGCGACTGGATGCGCAGGACGCCGCCGCTCTCCGGCCTGAGGACGTATGCGAACAGGTGCATGCCCGGATGCGCGTCAAAACCGCTGGCGCCGAGCGACCACGGCGCCATGAGGATTTCGGCATCCGGGCGATCGAGACCGGGGCGGCTGCGGATGAACGCGCAAACGTCGTGCGAGCCATTCGCCATCACGCCTTCCCGCAGCAGCCGCCACTTCAGA
Organism: uncultured Gammaproteobacteria bacterium; assembly: GCA_963843985.1. GTDB lineage: Bacteria > Pseudomonadota > Gammaproteobacteria > Steroidobacterales > Steroidobacteraceae > RPQJ01. The sequence continues at coordinate 1,023 of CAWJMS010000035.1, forward strand.
AGGTTCCAGTCCGAGCCGCAGGCCGCTGAACTCACGATTCAGCCCGGGCACGCCGCGCAGACGGTAGTTCAACATCAGCAGGTAGTGCTCGCGCATGTTCGCGCCGACGCCCGGCAGGTCCGACACGACCGGAATCTGCAACTCGCGCAGCAACGAGGCCGGGCCGACGCCTGAGCGCTGCAATATCTGCGGCGATCCGAGCGCTCCTGCGGACAGGATGATCTCGCGGTCAGCCCGGAATTCCACGGGCAATCCATCGCGCACGCCTTGCACGGCCACGGCCCTTGCCCCTTCGAAGCGCACTCGATCGATCCGCACGCCGGTGACGACCCGCAGGTTCGGACGCGCCCGGACGGGTTCGAGGAACGCGCGTGCCGAACTGATGCGCACGCCATCCGCGATCGTGCGGGTGACGTACGCGATGCCCTCGTGCTCGGGGCGGTTGATGTCGTTGCGCTTCTCCAGCCCGAGCCTCGCCCCAGCCTCGATCACGGCATCGCAGACTGGATCCTGGCCCGGATGCGGCGTAATGGACAAAGGTCCGCCGACGCCCCGGATCGAGTCATCGCCCAGCGAGTGATGCTCGATGGCTCGGAAGCAGCGCGACATTTCCTGCCAACCCCACCCGGCACAGCCGTTTGCCTGCCAGTCGTCGTAGTCGCGCGGGTGCCCGCGCATGTAGACCATGCCGTTGATGCTGCTCGAGCCGCCGAGCGTCTTGCCCCGGTGCCAGATCGCGCGTCGATGAGCGTTGCCCTCGTCGCCTTCGGCCTCGTAGTGCCAGATCATCGAAGGCGTGCCGAGGATCTTCCCGAACCCCTTTGGCATGCGGTACAGGAAACTCGAATCGTCCGGGACCTGCTTCGATCAGCAACACGTTTGCCCGAGGGTCGGCGGAAAGCCGGTTGGCCAGCACGCAGCCAGAAGAGCCGGCACCCACGACAATGACATCAAAAATCGCGTCGGCGTCGCTCACACCCGAATTCCTTCTCGCGGCGACATGTGCCTCATGCCCAGTACTCAGCGATCGAAGACGACGTGCAGCGACACCGGCGAGCGCTTGACCAGCCCGACTACCTCGGGCGCGGGGCACTCCGGATCCAACCTCAGGTTCGGCAACCGGTCGAGCAGTGCATTGATGGCCACGGTGATCTCGAGCCGGGCGAGGTGCTGACCGATGCACACGTGCGGCCCGCGACCGAACGTCATGAGTTTCGTGCGTGGATCGCGCTGCAGGTCGAACCGCTCCGGGTCGGGGAAGACGACCTCGTCCCGATTCGCCGAGCCGATCACGATGTCGACTGCAGCACCTGCGGGAATGGTCACTCCTCCGAGTTCCACGTCCCGCCGGGGGGAACGGTTGATGGCCATGGTGGGTGGATCCCAGCGCAATGCTTCATCGATCGCGAGCGCGACGAGGTCGCGGTTCTTGCGCACGGCGTCGAGCAACTCCGGTTGCGTCAACAAGGCGACGAGCAGCGTGCTCGTTGCCCGGTAGGTCGTGTCGCCGGCGGCGTTCAGCAGCTGCCGCAGGAATCCGACGAGGATCTCGTCGGGCAGGCGCTCGCCTTCTACATCCGACGTCGCGAGCACGCTGATGAGATCGGTGCCCGGGTGTGCGCGTCTCTGTTGCACGAGCTGCTCGAAGTAGGCACCCATCTTGCGATTGGCTTCCAGCCCGTGTTCCATGTCCGACACCACGCACATGAGGCCCACGGCCAGCCTGTGAAAGACGTCCACGTGCTCGTCGGGCAGCTCGAGCTGACCGTAGATGAAACGGAATGGGTACTCGACGGTGAATTCGCGCACCAGCTCCGCCGAGCCTCGCTCCGCGAACCCGTCGATCAGCCGGTGGACAACCGGGGTGACGACGTCACGACCCCATTTTGCGAGCGCCGCAGGCGTGAAAGCGCGCTGGAAGAGCTTGCGGTACTTCGTATGATCCGGTGGATCCATCGTCGTGATGCTGCGGCCGAAGGCTCGGCCCAGGTTCCGCATGTAGATCTCGTTCGACCACGTTTCGGCGTCGTACAGGATCTGCTGAATGAGTTCGTAATCCACCACCATGAACCGCGGCAGATCGGACATCGTCATGTCCGGCGGGAAGCCGAAGGCCTCGCGGTAGCTGGTTCGGTGTACGGGACCGAGCCGGCGGAACTCCGCGAGACGCTGATGAGGGCTCTCGACGTCCTCAAGCCCCATGGTCCGCTCGATCTCGGCGAAAGGGTCGAATCTCGGGTCGTCGAAGTCCTGGAGCTGCAGGGAGGTGTTCATAATCGTGCCTTGCGTTGTGCGTTGTCGTCTTGCGTCAATCGTTGCGAATACCCACGGCCGTCCGGATCGCATCGCCGATCGGTGTCATGCGGCACTGCTCGGGCGTGTGCGGGTTGAAGAGCTGGTTGTGGCAGATCGCCACGGCGAACCGCTTGTCGACGTCGGCCCAGCCGATCGAGTGACCATACCCAGGCTTGATCAGCACCCGGGGACCGCGACCCGGAAAGGCCGGTTGGAATGGCAGGCTCAGCCAGATTCCGCCCGCCCCCAGCGGGACGTGCGGCATTAGAATGACAGGATCGGGCTGGTCGTCGAGCCGAGGCACCGGCGACAGAAAGCCGCGCACCGTGCTTGCCGAAAGAATGCGCGTGCCGTCCAGCTCGCCACCCTGGGCCAGCATTGCCCAGAACCGGGCTTCACTGCGGGCACTGAAGATACCGCCCGTGGATGGCACGACCGCGCGACGCATGTCGGGACGTCCCCAAACCTTCTTGCCTAGATATACGGCCTTCGGGATCGACTTCAGGTGCATCGAGTCGTCGGACCACAGGTGCGTAGCCTCAGGCTCGTGCAAGATCGCGACGCGCGGCTCGACTTCATCCGGGATGCCATGGTGCAGATCGGGCGCGCGCAACGGGTCCGCGATCTCATCGATCAGGAACTGGCGATAGCTGCGCTGTCGGCGGTCGGTCCTGCGAATGATCTCCCCGAGCATGAACCCCTGCGAGATGCATTGGTAAGCGCTGCGCGACCCCGGAGGAAACAACGGCGCCAGCGCCGCGATCCCGTTGGTGACCCAATCCCAGTCGGCGAGGGTCTCGGGTGTCGTACCTTCGGGCATGTGCGGCACCCCGGAGCGGTGGTAGAGCACCTGGCGCACGGTGACGTCGCGCTTGCCGTTCTGCGCGAACTCCGGCCAGTAGCGAGCAACCGGCTGATCAAGGTCGACCAAGCCTCTTTCGACCTGGATCCACAGCGCTACGTCGCAGATGGCCTTGGACACGGAAAAGACGTTGAAAAGCGTGTCGCCGTCGACCTTACGATCGGTGCCGGCTTCCATGACTCCCGCCCACACATCGACGATCTTTTCGCCCTCGAGATAGGCGACGACCTGGATGCCCGTTTCCTTGCCTTCGAGCACATGCCTGTCGATCACTGCCTGGGCCGCCTCGCTTGCATCGCGCTTCACGTTTTCAGCAACCATCGACTTGTGTTCTCCGTCACCTGGTGAGTGCACGTGGTGGCCACCGATGATGCCAGACCGCGGCAATCGCATTGTTCGCGATTCGGGAAAGTTCAATTTCCCATCCTGCGGGTTATGGGCCTCTCGACCGGCCGCTAGACTCTGCGCCGACAGTCTCCCCTCGCTGCATGCGCCCGGGCACGGGCAGGGACGCACATTGATGGAAAGAATCGACTTTTCCGGTCGCGTAGCGGTCGTTACCGGAGCGGGCGGCGGCCTCGGCCGCACCTACGCGCTCGAACTCGCCTCCCGCGGTGCGGCCGTCGTGGTCAACGATCTCGGCGTCACCCCGGAGGGCGCAGATCAGAGCGTGGCTGCAGCCCAAGGCGTGGTAGACGAGATTGTCGCTGCGGGTGGTCGCGCAACCGCCTCGTTCGACTCGGTCGCGACACGCGCTGGCGGCGAGGCCATCATCGCCACCGCAATGGATGCCTTTGGCCGCGTGGACATTCTGCTCAACAACGCCGGCTTCCTGCGTGCGAGCGAGTTCGGCGACATTTCCGACGAGGACCTGGACGCCCTGGTGAACGTGCACCTCAAGGGCGCCTTTCACGTCAGTCAGCCAGCGTTTCGCCACATGAAGCGGCAACACTATGGTCGCATTCTATTCACGGCCTCCTCTACCGCCGCGTATGGCGCACACCCTGACCAGGTCGCCTACGCGTCAGCGAAAGCGGGACTGCTGGGGCTCGCGTTCGGCGTCAGCAATGCCGGTGCAAGCCACGGCATCCATGCGAACGTGCTGTTGCCGACGGCGAAAAGCCGGCTTGCCCGCGCCGTGAACCCGGCCAAGACAGCCTCGATTGCCCCCCTTGCAGCGCACATGGGACGGGCACTGGAGCCGGAATTTGTCACGCCGCTCGCCGTGTACCTGTGTAGCGAACATTGCCAGGCCACGCACGGGATCTACTCGGCGCTCGGTGCGCGCTACGCACGTGCATTCGTGGCGGTGGGCGACGGCTGGATGGGTCCGCGCGATCGCCCGGCATCCCTCGAGGATGTCGCCGCGCACTTCGCTGAAATCCAGAGCAGTGTGCCGGTCTGCGAACTGCACAGTGTGGGAGACGAGTTCGCGCAGGTCGTAGAGCAGATCAAGCGCCAGGCCGGGCCCCATTAGTGCGCATCGACCGACCATCCTTGCACCAGCCAAAGATTTCCTCGACCCGCTTGCGCAACGGCTGACTCGCCCGGTAGCCCGCCTGACGCGTGGTGCGGCCGACGACAGGGGACTTCGATGACACGCAAGATTGGGATCATCGGCGCCAATTGGAGCCTGAAGGTCCACGGAGCGGCATGGCGGATGCTACCGGGGGTCGAGCTTGCGGCCGTCTGCACAGCGCACCGGGAAACGGCCGAAGCAGCGGCCGATGCCTATGGCGTGCCACGCGCCTACTGGGACTTCCGGGAGATGGCCGCGGATCCCGATCTGGACATCATCGATGTGGGCAGCCGACCGGCCTACCGCTGAAATCCCTTCTCACGATTCTGCCCGGGATAGTCAGGCCGAAGCGGCGCAGGAATTCGTCAATGGCTCTTGGAATCAGCGCCGGGCTGTCCGTTAGCTGCCGCCGGTGAGACGGGCTGCGCGCCAGGAAATGCATCACGAAGCCGATCATTGAGGCGACGGTGTCCAAGCCCCCGATCAGGAGCAAGGAGCAGATGCCCTTCAATTCGTCCTCATTCAGCAGGCGACCATTGATTCTTGCGTGAACCAGGCGGCTCAGGCGATCCCCACCCGGCGGCCGCAATCGTCGCTGCCTCACCTGCCGTGCCATGTACTCACTGATCTTCAGCATAGAGGCAGACCATGCCTCTTCCTCGAGCGCTGTCGACAGGTGTTCCCAGTCGCGAAAAAAATGCTGAATGTCTTCCCCACGAATCGGCAGCCAGTGCCCGCCGTTCAGCGGTGTCCAGAGAATGTCGGGCGCGCCTTCTTCATTGAGCCGAGTCCATGCGCGCTGATAGTCCTCTTCGGCGCCTTGCGGATGGTATACGTCAAACTCGAAGACCAGTTTCGCTGGCACATGCGGCGGCCGCTCGGCACGATGCTCACTGTTCAAGGAGCGAAGCCCCCGGCTTGGGTGAGACCCGCCACACCCAGTTGCGGTTCGGCGGCGTCGTAATTCAGCACCTTAGAGGCGCCACGTGATGCCGGCAATCGCAGCGCATGGAAAAAGAGTATTCGCAGCCTTTCAGCAATCGTTCGGGTAAGAATGCACCGTCAATGCCGCAATGCCTGGAACCGGGAACAGGGGGAGACGTTCATGGCGCGACTCGATGGAAAAACAGCAGTCGTGGTCGGCTGTGCGACCGGGATCGGCGCACGAACGGCGCGAATGATCGCCGCCGCGGGCGCCAGGGTTGTGCTCGGAGATGTCCTCGCAGAGGGTGCCGAGCGCGCGGCGTCCGATATCCGTGCAGCGGGCGGCAGCGCGGTTGCGACACGAGTAGACATTTCCAGCGATGACGACGTCGCGTCGCTGTTCGAGCTTGCAGAGAAGACCTATGGCGGTGCCGATGTGCTCGCCAACATCGCCGCCGATACCAGAATCTACGTGGAAGATGCCAGGACGGATGCGGCACAGGTCAGCATGGCGGTATGGGACCGCACGCTCGACGTCAATCTGAAGGGCTTCGTGCGCACCATCCGGCACGCCATTCCGCAGATGCTACGCAAGGGGAGCGGCGCGATCGTCAACATCTCTTCCATAGGCAGCCTTCAGCCCGATACCTGGGCTGGCGCGTATTCAGCGTCGAAAGCTGCGGTGAACGCATTGACGATGCACATCGCAAGCGCCTACGGCCGGCGCGGCATCCGCTGCAATGCCATCGCGCCCGGAGCCATCCGCACGCCTGAGAACCAGCAGGCCACTGAATCTGCCGCCATCTGGCGAGCCTTTGCGAAATACACACCGACTCCACGCCTGGGGCTACCCGAGGATATTGCTCACGCGCTTATTTTCCTGGCCTCTGACGAGGCCGAATTCGTGAATGGGCAGATCTTGCAGGTGGACGGCGGTGTATTTGCTCATACACCGTGGTCTGCGGACGCGGCCTTCGGCGCCGTGGATCAACTGATCACGAATTTCACAGACATCCGGAAATAGTCCGCCATGCCACACCAGTCCCGTCGCTCATGCTCGATGAATCGCCGATGTCTGTAACACCTTCGGTGACTGACTATCCGGTCTCCAGGCGTTACGCCTGGTATGCGTTTACCTTGCTGCTGTTGCTCACGCTCTGCAGCCTGATCGATCGCGCCGTCATCGCCGCATTGTTTCCCCAGCTCCGCGCCGAGTGGTCGCTGAGCGATAGCCAACTGGGCCTGCTGGTGTCCGCCGTGAACTGGTCGATGGCCGTCTTTGCGCTCCCCGCCGCCCTGCTCGTTGACCGCTGGAGCCGCAAGAAAGCCATGGGAATCATGGCGATGATCTGGACCCTGGCAACGGTTGCCTGCGGTGTCGCCAACAGTTTCGCCCAACTGCTGACGGCGCGCCTGTTCATCGGCGCAGGCGAAGGCGGCTTCGGATCAGGCGGGGCGAGCATCATTTCGTCCCTGTTTCCGGATCGGTTGCGCGCCACGGCATTCGGACTTTTCACTGCCTCCGGCAGCCTGGGCGGAGTGCTGGGTGTGGCCCTGGGTGGCTATGTCGCGGCCCGGTGGGGATGGCGCATGGCCTTCTTCGTCGCGGCGGTGCCCGGTTGCCTGATTGCGATCCTCTTCATGCTGACCGTGCGCGACTCGCCACCGATTGCACTGCAGGTCGTGGACGGGAGCAGCGGTCAGCAGCGCAAACTCCGGATCGGCGAACTCATCCTGAACCTGGTCGCTACCCGCTCCTTGATTGCGGTCTATCTCGCCGGCATCGGCGTGATTTTCTTCGCAATATCGTTGATGGCGTGGCTGCCAACCTACTTCAGCCGCGTCGCGGGACTGCCCACGGACGAGGCAGCGGCTCGGTCGGCGCTCGTCCTGTTGGCGACCGGAATCGGCATCATGCTAGGGGGCAATGTGGCTGATCGCTTGAAGCGGCGTCGCAGCGACTTGCTGATGGTCGCCCCGGGCCTCTATGCGCTGATCGGCAGTGTGATCATAGCCTTTGCACTGAGCCAGCTGTCCGGAACGGCACAGCTCATTGGACTGCTTTGTGGTGCCCTCTTCACTTCCGCCGGGATGGGCCCACTGTTCGCAATCAGCCAGTCGGTCGTCTACCCGGGCCTGCGAGCCAGTGCAGTAGGCGTCGCAAATCTGCTGTGGCAGCTGCTGGGAGGGATGGGCCCGCTGGTCACGGGCATGCTCTCGGACAAACTCGGCGTCCAAACCGCACTGCTGTTTGTTGTGATGGCGCTGGCGGCAGCCGGCGTGATCCTGATTTTCGGGTCCCGGCACTACGTGGCGGATGCGGCCAGGATCAATGGCGCCGTCCATTAGCCAGTAGCAGGTGAGCAACGTGCAATTTGCAAGCGATATAGTCGCCACTGTCCTGGAACTGAAGAGCAGGCAGGACATTGTCGATTGCATTCACCGCTACTGTCGCGGCGTGGACCGGTTCGATCGAGAGCTCGTGTTATCGGCCTACCATCCGGATGCGGTTGACGATCATGGTCTATTTGTCGGTCTGGCCGCCGACTTCGTGGATTGGGCCTTCGCCTACCACCGTGAGCATCAGGTTTCGCATCATCACAGTGTATTCAATCACAACTGTGAACTCGCAGGCGATATCGCACACACCGAAACGTACTACCTCTTCGAAGGTGTCAACAAGGTAGGGCCCGTGACCCTGGGTGGAGGCAGGTACATCGATCGCTTCGAACGACGCTCCGGCAAGTGGGCTATCGCTGCCCGCATCTGCATCAACGAATGGGTCGCGGAGTTGGGCAGTGACCCGGTACCCATCGACTTTCGCACAGCCCTCTCGAATTGCACGAGTTCGAGGGACCGATCCGATGTTTCGTACTCGAGACCTTTACAGATCACTCGGTATCCAGGCGGTGACCCGCAGCAGGACTGATCGGATCAGGCGGACCAGGCGAGGGGCAGATAGGTAATGCTGCCGTGAATCCCAGTCCGGATGCGTACCCTTTCACCGGGACTCATGCTGAAGTCCGGAATCCGTTGTAGCCACTCCTGCAGTATCAGCCGCAGTTCCGTCCGCGCGAGGTAGGAACCGGGGCAGCGATGAACTCCACTGCCGAACGTCGAGTAAATCGGTTTCTCCGCTCGATGGAAATCGACTTCGAGTGGATTAGCGAATTTTCGCTCGTCCAGGCCGTGCATCATCGTGGGCAGTACCATCATGTCGCCCTCCTTGAACTGCACGCCCTGGTGCGTGAAGTCCTTTCTCACGATTCTGCCCGGGATGGTCAGGCCGAAGCGCCGCAGGAATTCGTCAATGGCTCTTGGAATCAGCGCCGGGCTCTCTGTCAGCTGAAGCCGGTGAGATGGGCTGCGCGCCAGAAAATGCATCGCGAAGCCGATCATTGATGCAACGGTATCCAGGCCTCCGATCAGGAGCAAAGAGCAAATGCCCTTGAGTTCGTCCTCATTCAACAGGCGACCATTGATCCTCGCGTGAACGAGTCGGCTCAGACGGTCCTCGCCCGGCGGCCGCAATCGTCGCTGCTTCACCATTGCTGCCATGTACTCGCTGATCCTCAGCATGGAAGCGGCCCTTTCCTGTTCGTCGAGCGAATAGATCTGCTCTTCAGCCCAGCCCAGGATCATCTCGCGGTCTTCCGGCGGCAGGCCGGTCATCTGGAGAAAGACGCTGACTGGAACGTGATTGGCGAACTGGGTAATGAATTCGCATCTTCCGTTGCCGTAAACCCGGTCGATGCGCTCCTGGACGACGTGGCGCATGAACCCCTCGAGGCGGTCCACCTCCTTCGGCGCCAGCGGCTCCTGGAACAGTGCGCGATAGGGTGCGTGTTCCGGCGGATCCACATTGATCGGCAGAACGCGAAAAGGGCTGCTCTGCCGGGGAACAATGTACTGCGCTGTCGACAGGTGGTCCCAGTCGCGGAAAAAGTGCTGAATGTCGTCCCCACGAATCGGCAGCCAGTGCCCGCCATTCAGCGGCGTCCAGAGAATATCCGGCGCGCCAACTTCATGGAGCCGCGCCCATGCGCGTTGGTAGTCCTCCTCGGCACCTTGCGGATGATAGACGTCGAATTCGAAGACCAGTTCCGCTGGCACATGCGGTGGTCGCTCGGCTCGATGCTCACTGTTCATATCTGGAGTACGGGTTGCACGAACGCGTTACCGCGGGAAGCTAGAACGCCTGACCAATGCGGGCCCGCTCGATCAGGGGCTCCTGTTTACCCAGCGATGTCTTGACGTCTACCTGGGGGAAAATATCGACGTAGCCTTTCTCCGCGATCGTCACTCGCTGCAGCGTTCTGTTTCCGACCGCGCTGACGTCGCCACGCGCATGCAGCAATGCCATGTTGTCCCACAGGATGACGTCACCTTTGCGCCAGGAGTGGTCATAAATGTTTTCTTTGCCGAGTTCGATGCTCCATAGCTCTTGGAGCAGATCCTCGCTCTCCTGTTCGGACAACCCCAGCACACAGTCCGTCGCGTTGGCATCGAGATACAGGCACTGTCGTCCCGTGACCGGATGCGTCCATACCAGCGGCTGGATCGCCCGGGGATAATATGCCGGCACGAGTGTGTTTCGATTGCGCCGCGCCGGGTCCAAGGGCCAGACCAGTAGACACTGCAGTCCGCTGAGCCGATCGCGCATCTCAGGTGAAAGCAGTCCATACGCTCGTGCTCCGCTTGCAAAGCGCGTCGATGAGGCGTCATCGACGACATCGACCGCGTGCATGAGCACTGCCTGGTACGGATAGCGGCTGAACGACAGGTCGGAATGGAAACAGATTTCAGCCTTGCCCAAGGCACCATCAGGCCGACAATTGGATATGTATTCGCCAACGGTCAATCCATTGACAGACACGACCGGCCCGAAGCGCTTCGCCACTCGGACCTGCTGATCCATTTCCAGGTGCTGCCCCCGAAACAGGAGCAAGTGATGTTGCGCGAAGAGGACCTTGAGGTGCGCCAGCGTCGGGGTGCTCATGGGTCGCGACAGATCCAGGTCCACGGCCAGCCCGAATGGGGATAACGGCTGACTGCCCAGGGGCGGATCGGCGCGATCCGCGCCGCGATCATCCAGGCCTGGGAAGGGTGGTGTCACAGGAAATTCCCCCACTCTGCTTCGATCGTCACGAGGAGCGACGTGAGTCGTGAGTTCGCTGCCGTCACTGGCGACCGCGATGTTCCGTTGTCGTAGACCCCGGCTCGGGCGAGACCCGCCACGCCCTGGTTACAGCTTGGCAGCACCGCAAATCGGCACCTTAGAGGCGCCACGCGATAACGGCAATCGCAGCGCCGGGAAAAAAGTATTCGCACCCATTGAACAATCGTGCGGGTGAAAATGCATCGATGGAGGCGCAATGCCCGGAGCCGGGAACAGGGGGGAGCCGATCATGGCACGACTGGATAAAAAAATGGCCGTAATGGCTTCGTGCGTACGATCCGGCACGCTATTCCGTAGATGCTGCGCAAAGGCGGTGGCGTGATCGTCAAGATCACTTCCATTGGCAGCCTGCAACCCGACACTTGGGCCGGCGCGTATTCAGCGTCGAAGGCTGCGGTCAATGCATTGGCGATGCACATCGCGAACGCATTTACCCATACACCCTGGTCGGCGGAAGCGTCCTTCGGCACGGTGGATCAACTGATCAGGGATTTCACGGACCGCCCCGGATAGATCGATTCCAACCGGGCTGCGAATGCTATTCGAGTCGATCGAGATGCGCGATCTCGATCCGTCCGGCGCGCCTGCGACGGCACTCGTCGGGGTCGTGGCTCGATGCAGTTGCCACGAAAAGTGTCCGCATGTCCGGGCCGCCAATCGCGCAGGCGAACGTATCGCGTTCCATGGGAACACGCTTGGTGACTCCCCGCCCTTCTGCACATCGCCACACGGCTTTGCCGCCGTACATCGCGCACCAGACGTTACCGTCCGCATCGATGCCAATGCCGTCGGGCACCCCGTCCGGGAGTTCTGCCCAGACACGACGGTTCGTCAGCGATCCATCGGAATGGATGTCGAATGCCGTCAAGCGCGCAGCCGAGGACTCGGCAACGATGAGCACATGTCCATCTGGGATGACGACAGGCCCGTTCGGCGACAACATGCCGTCGGCCACCGGTCGCATGTCCCCCGCCGCGGTGACCAGCCACAGTCGCGCCGGCCTGAATGCCTCGCCACCGTAGTAATCGAATCCGATGTTGCCGATGTACGCGTGTCCGTGCGGCCCGACGGCCATGTCGTTGAGAAACCATGGAATGTGCGGGCTCAAATCCGCGACCACGCCCAGGCCCTCGGGATCGAGGCGATAGAGCTTGCGCTCGGTCATCGAAACAACCAGCAGCCGGCCATCGGGTTGCCAGCCGAGTCCGCCGGGGCGTCCTTCCACCTCACAGACGACCTCGACATTGCCCGCCATGTCTGCTGCGAGCACCCGATGTGCATGCATGTCGGAAAAGAAGAGCCTGCCTTCGTGCCACCGCAGGCACTCCGCAAAGGCAAGGCCGTCGACGAGCGTACGTGTCGGCCCTGGAGAAGCACTACCGGACATCAGCATCGTCCCATGAAAATTCTTACGAATCCGGCCGTGCACCAGTCTCAAGGCGCCTGCGCTATGTACCGGTACAACACTCGATGGAAGTTCGACACGGTCGTTTCCTGCAGCGGGTTTGTGCGAGAGCCGCGAAAGCCCCGCGACTTCATGCCTTTCTGCACCTCGCCCATGTTCTGGAAGTCCTGCGACAGGACGAGACCGAAGCGCTGCACGACTTCGGTCTTCCAGTCGTCGGGTCCGTAAAAATATTCGCGCTGGAGTGGCGGTTCCTTGCCCGGTGCGTAGCGAACCAGCGACCAGATGTCGAAGATGCAGAAATTCGGATCGTCTGCATCCGGTCGCGCACGGTACGCAAGGGCGCCATCCGGCCACATCAGGAAGATGAGATTCGGAAAGACATGCCAGTCGGTGCCCGCCCGGGCGAGCTGCTCGAGCGTGAGGTCCGGCCACCCGGCGCCGCTGGCGATGGCTGCCTCTTTCTGGATCTCCAGCGACTTGACGAAAACCTCCATCGGGTCGGCGTCGGCAGGAATCTCCTGCATCAGGCGCGCCCGCAGCGCCTCGTAGTCGCGTTCGGTAAAGATGGCCTTCAGCGTGTCATCCATCTCCTTGAAGAACCTGAGGAGACCGGGGCGAATGTCTGCAGGCATGGGCTTTCCGGTGCGCGAACTCGGCGCACCGAGCGGGCGCGTCGACGTCGGATAGCCGAACATCGAATGCTTGCCCATCGCAGAACTGCGGGTAACGTCGTCTCCCTGCATGTCCAGCAACTGGGTGTGAGTCGCTGCGACGTGATATCCCTCGTTGAATGCTTCGAGCGCCACCTTCCAGTTGCACGGCAGGCGCACCGACTTGAACCAGCGATAGCGCATCTTGTCGAGTTCGAAGCAGTCGATATACGAAGGCATCGGTTCCAGGTACTTGATGAGGGGCTCCGCCTCAGGGTCCATGCTCACGAAAACGAAGCCACCCCAGGTTTCGACCTTGAGCTCATTGAGCCGGAGATCTTCCTTGGCCATCTGGGAGCATTCTGCCCAGTCCTCGTGATCCAGCACCTTGGCAAGCGAGCCGTCGAGCTTCCACGTCCATCCGTGGAACCGGCACATGAAGGTCTTCACGTGCCCGCAACCTTCCGTGAGCCTTCGTCCGCGGTGCTGGCAGACGTTGTAAAAGGCCTTGATTGCCTCGGGTCCGCTGCGCACCACGACGATCGATTCGTCGAGAATGTCGTAAGTAACGAAGTCTCCGACGCGCGGGATTTCTTCCAGGCGGCACGCGACCTGCCATGTCCGCGGCCACATGCGCTCGGCTTCGAGCCGCGCGAAATCGCGCGACAGATAGCCCTCCTTCGGCACGAAGTCGTCCCGGACGGCACTTTCGTCGGCCACACGCCCGATGATGTTGGTTACTGCACTCATGCTATGGCGCCATTGGTTGTCGATGTTGTGTACTCAGGCAGCCCGTGGTGCGGCCTCACGCCAGCTCTTGGCGGCAGCCGGAGTCTTCGCGAGCTTGTCGAGGTCGAATCCAAACATGCGTGCCGCATTGCCGGCGACGATCGACCAGGCCTCCTCACGCGGCACGCCGGCCAGGATCTTCGCCAGGTGTGGCCGCGTATTCGGGAAGGTGCCTTCAGTGTGAATGTAGTCGGAGCCGAACAGGAGATTGTTCACGCCCACCTGGTGGCGAATGGCGACCTCCTGCGAATCGAGCGGACCGGCACAGAATCCCTGGCGTGCCCACTGTTCGCTCGGCTTCATTTGGAGCTTGTGCTCTTTGATCGCCGTGGGGGCGGCGAAATAACGGTCGAGCTGCTGGAGTATCGGGGGCACCCACGCCGACCCGCTCTCGATATAGCCGAACTTCATTCCCGGGTGGCGTTCCGGCACGCCGGCAAGCAGCAGGTACTTGAGCGCCGAGTGATGCAGCATCTCGATGTCGAGCATCAGGAGTGCTTCCCAGCCTCGCTCCGTCCCATCCCAGCGCCACGTCGGCTTTTCGCGTCCGACGGACGCATGCCATATCGCCGCCATGCCACGCTCATCGAGTGCACGCCAGATGGACTCGTACATCGAATGATTGAAGTGCGGCAGGTGGGGCGCCGCCACTTGTGGCGTCGGGGGCAAGTGAATGCAGCGTATGCCATTGTCGTGGGCCGCCGCGATTTCCTTGACCACCGTGTCGACCCCCGCAGCCAGGCTGACCACGAGTGCTGCCGTGAACCGGTGCGGCGCCGGGGCGGTGTAGTCCTTGAACCAGCGGACGAATGCGAGCGTGATTTCGTGCTGCATGGCAGCGTCCGCGGTGTTGGGCCCGAAGCCGTCGATGAGGATTTCCGCAGCGACACCGTCGGCGTCGATGTTCCCCATGCGTTGCTCGCAGGTCATCACCTGGTGATACTTGGCCTGGTCGATTTCGACGAGGTCGTTCGCGGACTCCCACGCGAACTCGGTCCCGGCGTGAACGAGGTCTGCCCAGAAACGGTTGGCGCCGGCGAACGTACGGCGTCCCACCTCCATTGCGGCGTCGAAAGCAGGATGCAGCGAGCGTGCAAGCCATGGCTTGAGGTCCAGGAAGGCTTCCGTGTGCCCATCCATTGAAATGACGACGTTGTCGCGACTCATGACATATCCCCTCGGGTTGCTCGACCTTGCGCTGCAGCAACGGCTCAAGCCGTGGGCGCGGTGAACTCCTGATTCTTGACGCAATTCTCCGAATAACAAAGCGTAGAACAGTTAATGCGATCGTTGACTTTCTGTCCCAGCACCCCGATCGAGGGGCCCGACAGTTCGCACTGCCGATCAGGGTCAATGCGCGGGTGGCACGGCTTTTTTCGGCACCTGATAGGCGTCTCCGCTGTAGTCCCCTACGACCTCAACCATCGCGTCCGCTATGACCGGCGTCAGCGCAGGCAGGACCTTAAGCGAATTCAGGTTGTCAGCGAGTTGCGACGGACTCGTAGCCCCCATGACCGCCGTGCATACATTTGGGTTGGTCAGGCACCAAGCCAGGGACAGTTGCGCCAACGAACAGCCCAGGTCTCGGGAGAACGTCTCCAGTCTCTCGACAATCTGATTTCGCTGCTCGTTGAGGAAGAGTTCGCGCAGGAAGCCCAACGATTCGTCGGCGCCGCGACTTCCGGGTGGCGTCCCTTTGCGGTACTTGCCCGTCAGCGTGCCACCCGATAGTGGACTGTATGCCGCAATGCCGATACCGATGTCCGCAAGCAAGCGGGCAAGTTCCTGCTCCACGCGCCGTCGCCGCAGCAGGTTGAACTCCGGTTGCTCGATGACCGGCTTGTGCAGGTGATGGCGCTCGGCAATGTCCCACGCCGTGCGAATCTCGTACGCCGTCCACTCGGACGTTCCCCAGTACAACGCCTTGCCACGCTGGATGATGTCATGCATTGCCCACACGGTTTCCTCGATGGGAG
This sequence comes from uncultured Gammaproteobacteria bacterium, assembly GCA_963843985.1. Taxonomy (GTDB): domain Bacteria; phylum Pseudomonadota; class Gammaproteobacteria; order Steroidobacterales; family Steroidobacteraceae; genus RPQJ01. The sequence goes on from CAWJMS010000035.1 coordinate 16,625, forward strand.
TGTCGGGATCGGCGCGGTGGCAATAGACGATGTCGACGTAATCGAGCTGCAAGCGCTGCAGAGAGCCGTCGATGCCGTCGAGCAGGAACTTCCGGTTCAACGTGTGCCTGTCGTTGGGGCTGTCGGAGGGCTCCCAGTAGCGCTCCGCAAGTCCGTACATGAATTTCGTCGAAATGACGTATTTGACGCGCGGCAGGTTCAGCGACTTGAACACCCGCCCCATGATCTTTTCGGCCTGGCCGTTGGTATAGCTCTGCGCGTTGTCGAAATAATTGATACCGGCATCGAGCGCGACCGCGACACATTCGCGGACTTGCTTTTCATTCATCGCTTGATAGCCCCAGTTGCCGGCCCCGAAGGCCAGCGCGCTGACCTTGAGACCACTGCGGCCGACACGACGATACTGCATGTTGCCTCCGCTGCCGTTCGCGGCTGTCGCGCGTGCGCTATTCAGGAGCCGCGCTGAAGCCCGTGTGCCAGCGCAACAAACTCGTCCCCAACCGAACAGAATTCCGCGGTCTTCGACCGATCCTCGATCTCGCCGATATGCGCCAGCACGTCCTCGGCGGCGGCTGGCTTGTCACGGGGCCCCTGCCAACCGTCTGTGACACTGACGAACACGCGCGCATACCGCCCGCCCGCCGAGGTGTAAATCGCGTGGGTCGTGCGGTTTTCGTCGCTGACCAGGTAAGTCACGAGCGGCACGTTGAATTCCGGAGCCATGGCGCTCGCGAACCAACTGGGTGGGACGACTGCGAACTGGGGCATGCAACGCGCATCCATCGCCTCTTCCATGCGACTCGATGCCGTGGGCATCAGCGCGTTGACGACGACACCGTGCTCGCCGGCCTCATTCGCCAGCGAGTGCATCATGCCGACAACCCCGCCTTTCGCCGCCCCGTAGGCCGCCTGGTAGCCTCCACCGAACATGGCCACGGCCGATGCCACGAACAGGATGCGACCGTAGCCCTCTGACTTCATCACTCGATACGCCGGCTGCGCGACGTTGAACTGGCCCTTGAGGTGGGTCGAGTGCAGCGAGTCCCAGTCGTCCTCGCTGATTTCATCGAAGGCCGCGCAGCGGAGATTGCCGGCGTTGCCGATCAGGATGTCGACACGGCCGTAGGCATCGAGGGCAGTCTGCACGATCCGCGCTCCGCCCTGCACCGTGCAAACCGAATCGTAGCTCGCGACAGCAGACGCGCCGCCTGCGCGGAGTTCTTCCACGACGGCGTCTGCCACCGCGTGAGATCCACCGCCACCCCCGACCGGCCCGCCGAGATCATTCACGACGACCTTTGCACCTCTCCGCGCCAGTTCCCTGGCATAGGCTCGCCCCAGGCCATTGCCGGCACCGGTCACGATCGCGACCCTGTTTTCGAACGAGATCCTGCTCATCTTTCCCCCGGTTGGATTGCCGTTACCAGCGCCGACGCAACTGTCCACCGACGCGCCTCACGCGTAACGCAGCCTCGCGCTGTTCCCGCGATACGAGCGGCGTATCGCCCGGCAGATGCTTGCGAACTTCGCGCAGCTTCACCTTCTTGAGCGTCGGCATGGGTGTCGTACTGCAGCCATACCACCGGCCCACCAGCGTTCCCACGTTGTAGCCGCCGGTGTCGAGCCAATTGGGCACGCCGGGATCCTCGAGCGACAGGACCGCCCTGAACCTGCCATCGCTGTCGAGCCGGGCCTGATGCCCGTTGAGGCCGCTTTGGCGATACACGTATTCGATCGTGTTCCAAAGCGGATCGTTCAGTTGCACGTTCCAATACACGTGCCGCTCCGGCACGTCTGTTTCGAGGATCAGCGCTTCGTCCGCCTCGATCTCGAAAATCCCGTCCCAGTACTGCTGGGCACGGACCCCGCCGGCAAAATTGAAGAACTCGAGTTTGTTCACCAGGTCGCGTTCACGCATGCGATTCTGGTGCGTCAGCCACTGCTTGGTCAGCCGTTCGGCAAACGCAACGAGCCCCTGCACCCGTCCGTCGATCTGCGCAGCAGGCATGCGCGGTTTGAGCGGATCGCCATCGACCCGCTCGATCGCAAACCGCGCGTCGCGCTCGTTACCCCAGTCATAAGATCGCTGGCGAACAAGGATGAATTCCGCCTCGGCGTGAAGTCGCCGCCAGTTCCCCTTCGGATCGCCCGGCCGCTCGGCGCTGAAGAGGATTTCGAAACGGCCATCCGGCCCGATTTCGAGCTCGTCGGCGTCGTACTCATCGAGCAGCCGGCCCGGCTGGTCGGTCATGCCCATCATGTTGCATCCGACCGTGAACGTGAGCAGCTTGACGCTGCCCCGCTCACCCGTGATCCGATACACGCCGTCGCCGCGCACTGGCGCGTAAAAGTACGTGTCGTCGGGATTCGGCTGCAGCAGGAACACGGAATTGAGAAACGGCGTCCAGTCCGGATGGTCGGCGTCAGCCTGGAAGTACAGGAAGTATCCCAGCGACAGGTTCATCAGCAGCTGGCGATACAGTTCGGCCCGCAGTCGTTCGTCCTGCGGCGCCCAGGTCAGCTTCATCAGTTCGTCGGCGACCTTGAGCCGATCGAGATGCTCCTCCCAGCGCAACGGCATCAGTGCACCCTCCCGACCTGCTGCGGATCGATCATCACCTTGCATCGGCCCGAAGACTTGCGCAGGGATTCGAAAACCTCAGGCAGGGCATCCAGCGGCACGGTATCCGTGATCATGCTGCGGGCTTCCAGCTGATCCAGCATCCAGCGTGTCCGCCACGATTTCAAACTCACGCGTGCTGTACGTGTTGGAGTAGACCAGCCGGATTTCCCGGAACAGGAAATCGGACGGACCAAGCACGTCGGGCACGGAGCAGAACCCCAGGACGACGACCGTTCCTTTGCACGCGACGCAGTTGCCCGACAGGCTGATCATTCCGGGCTCGCCGACACATTCGAAGGCGACCTGCGGTGCGCCGCCGAGCTTTGCCGCCACCGCTGCCGGGATGTCCTCGGAGGCGGCCAGGAACGCAGTCGCTCCCATGGCATGCGCGATCTGCTCGTGGCGAGTCGATCGCGCCATCAGGCAAACGCGAGCCGCGCCGGCGCGGCGCGCCCAGTACGCGGCGGCAAGACCGATGGGCCCAGCCCCAACCACGAGCACGCGGTCGCCGATCCTGGTGCCGGACGAATTGACCGCATGCAGCCCGACCGCGAGCGGCTCGATCAATGCGCCATCGCTCAGCGAAAGGCTCGAAGGCAAGCGGACACATTCGAGGTACCCGGCACGCGTGTACTCCGCGAACGCACTGCCGATGCCGAGCATTTGCGGGCAATGCTTCGGCTCGCCTGCGAGGCAGGCCGCGCATGCGCCGCAACCCGTCAGCGGTTGTGCAGCGACGATGTCACCGATCGTGATCCCTTCGACGCTCGAACCGAGCGCGACGACCTCACCGGCAAACTCGTGGCCCGGAATCGTGCCGACCGGATACTGCATCCCATGACCCGAGGTCATGTGCAGATCGGTGCCGCAGATACCACACCTTGCGATCCTGACCACGACTTCGCGGGGCCCGGGAGTGGGATTCGTGAACGGACTCGATGCTCAGTGGTTGCCCCACGCCTTTGAATACGGCTGCCCTCATGCGAATCTCGCCTCACCTGCTGTTTCGTCACCCTGCGGCCTGCCTGCCGCCCTGATTGGCGGCCAGATCAGCGCAGTGCGCGACAGAACGCGCCTCAGCGCGGCCACAACCGCGGGAAGCAGGCCGCTTCCATGCGGTCGCCATCCTTCAGCGGCAGCTCCTTGAGCCAGGAGTGCCACTCGCAACGACTCGCCTTGCGCCGAATGTCGTCACCGATAAACCGGATACTGAATGAGCGCCGCCGTGCTCCCGCAGGATTCCCCCGAGTGCTGTGCAAAGTCGCCGGATGCAACAGAACCACGTCACCCGGCCGTGTGTCGTACGACACGATCGAAGGAAAACGCGCAGGGTCGGCATTCGGGTCCGGGATCGGGCCACCCTCCAGCTCGACACGGTCGTGTTCTCGCCCGGCCGGCATGAATGGCGGCGTGTACCAGGGCCCGTTATGCGAACCCGCGGCGATGCGCAATGCGCCCGTTGCTTCGACCACGGGATCCAGGCTGAGCCACACGCTGCACGCCTGGCGGCCGGAAACACCGTGCTGAGGCAAGTCCTGGTGCCAGTCCGTCGGCAGGTCGCAGCCTTGCTCCTTGTAAATCATCAGCGTCTCGAACAATCGAGCCTCGCGACTCGCCATCGCTTCGGCAGCGATCCGGGCCACACCGGACTCGAAGGCGAAGCGCTTGAGCTTTTCGTTGAACGTCCAGCCGTTCTCGCACGCGATGTAATCGCCAGTCTGGCGCAGCGCCGTGAAGCCTGGCGGCATCGAATGGTCCGGTGCGGTTTTGACGACCTTGACGGCCGCCCGAATCTCATCGGCGGCTTCGGCAAGCACCTCGAGCCAGGATGGATCGATCGCATTGCTTACGACCGCGACGCCATCCCGTCGAAACGAGTCGCGTACCGCGTCGCTGACAACCCGGTCGTCTGCATGTGTCATTCGATCGCTCCCGAGCGCGCCGTATTGTATTGACCTTTCGTATTCAGGCCCTGGGTCGCAGATCAAGCCCCCGACCCTGGGGTCGCATTCGCATCCTGAACCTCTTCCGATCAATTGATTCAGCGCAATTATGCATTTTTCGCAAATATTGAATTAGCAGCGAGTGAATTGCCCGTCATCTGCGAGGCACGAGATACTGCCCAGATCGTGCACCGTGCGGGAGCACGAAGTATCTATCTGGCACAGCGCTCACGCCGGCTCTGTGCAGGCGGAGATCGCGATATCCGAGAGTCGCTGCCACCGATGATAGTTGTTGAGCTGGCCAGCGAGGCCAGCCGTGAGACCGATGAAGGTGAGCTCTCGTTGCGGGTCCACCCACAGCACAGTCGACCCGATACCCAACGCACCAAACGTGGCACGCGAGGCGAGACTTCCGAAGGGCGTGACGTAGATTCCCGTACCTCGAATGGAGAACCCGAGTCCAAGATTGGCCGGGCTTTCATCGATGCCATGCTCTTCCCGTGCCATGACCATCAGATTGTTCGAACGCAGTCCGGTGTGGATGGAAGTCGCAAGTTGCACCATGGCGGGTGACAGAATGCGCGTGCCGTCGATGCTTCCACCTTGCCTGAGCATCTCGGCAAATCGAAACAGGTCGGGCGCGGTCGACAGGGCGCCGCCGCTCGGGATCTCCGAAGTCTCGTTCAGCAGCGTGTTCATGCGTACCAGGAGCGCTGCACCGAACACGTTCGGACTTGGATCGCGAATTACGATCGGAACGCGCCGAGGCTCCAGGTCCGCCCGGGAGCCCGCCTCGGAGTCTTTCATTCCCAGCGGCTCGAGTAGATCTTCGGCAATGATCCGGCGAAAGGAGCGACGGCCGCCATCGAGCCTGCGAATGATTTCGCCGATGATGGTAAAACCAATGGATGCGCTGTATGAAACGACGGTGCCGGGAGTGGATTGCGGCGCCATTGCGCAGATGGCCTTGACGTTCGCTTCCAGATCTCCCATCTGCTCTGGAGGCGTCGGCAACCCGAGAGGCATCCCGCTCGTGTGCGTCAACAAGTGGGCGAGCGTGATGCGCTGCTTGCCGTTCGCGGCGAACTCCGGAATCACATCAGCAACCTGCGTCGTGAGCTGGATGGCTCCGCGCTCGACCCTGTTCAATATGACAACTGCCGTCCACGCCTTCATGAGCGACATGATCGAGAAGACAGCGCCGGCCTCGAGTGGAACATGCGCGCTGCGGTCCCTGAAGCCAATCGCGCTGTCGAGAACGACCTGTCCTTTCCGTGCAAGAATGATTCGTGCTCCGTCGTACTTGTTCTCAGCGATGTCCCGCTCTATGGTCTGTGGCAAAGAGGCAAGACGATTCACGTCGAAACCGAGTGCTACTGCGTCGACCGTCTGCACGCCGTCCGGGCGGGGAGCTTCGGGCTGCATCGGTTACTCCAAGGAGGGCTGTATCACGCCAGAGTGGACGTCAAGAATAGTCTCGGACGGAGCGACTCGCATCAGAATCCAGGGTTGTTCATGAACCAAGCTCGAATAGAAGACGTTGGAATCGGAAATCGGACATTCCGCGTGCGTCACTGGGGCAGCGACGGCGCCCCTGTCGTCTTCATGCTGCACGGCTGGATCGATTCGTCCGTTACGTTCCAGTTCGTCGTAGATGCGCTGCAGCAGCCCTGGCACGTGATTGCACCGGACTGGCGTGGACACGGCGGCTCGCATCGCACGGGGGAGACCTATCCGTTCCTGCAACTCGTGGCGGATCTGGACGCTTTGCTCGAGCACTACAGCCCCGACGAGCCGGTGTGCGTGGTCGGTCACAGCCTGGGAGCAAATACCGCGTGCCTGTATGCAGGAACTCGCCCCGAACGCGTCCGGCGCCTTGTCAATCTGGAGGGCTTTGCGCCGGTACCGGCGCTGTCGAAGGGAACACCCGCAGCACGGCTCTCTCACTGGCTGGCCACACTACGCAAGGGCGTGAGCAATCGCCCGTACGCCAGTTACGAGGAAATGGCTTCCCGGCTGCGACGAGAGAATCCGCGTCTGACGGCCGGTCGGGCGGACTTTCTCGCGCGCGAGTTCAATCGTCGGCTGCCTGGCGGCGAATTCGAGTTCGACACGGATCCTTATCAGCGAGCGCCCTCTCCGTTCTTCGGACTCGAAGGCGTCATCGAATCCACCTGGCCGCAGATCACGGCGCCGGTGCTGATGATCACGGGCGCCGAGTCGGATCTGTTCGCGCTGCTGTCGCAAGTGCCCGGGCTTTTTGCACGCCGCATCGCGTTGCTGAAGCAGGTCGAGCACGTGCACCTCGAGGGCGCGGGCCACAACCCGCATCACGATCGTCCTGAGCAGGTCGCGGAGCTCATCGAGCGGTTTCTGTCATGATGCATCGAACTACTGCAAGCTTGCGCGCCGGCGTTTCAAGTACGCACCAAACTCCTGCTCCATGAGGTTGACCGCGTCGATGGCCGCCTCGGCTTCGCGATCGATCCACGGTGTTTTTCCTTCAGTTGTTGCCGAAGCCACGTACAGGCCGTCCAGCGTCGCCACCTTGATGGGAGGACGCTTGATGGGCTTCAGGTTCCATGCCATGACCTGGTCCGGCATGTATTGATAGCGGGCCCACTCGGCGCAGTCGTCGAGATCGACGTAATACTGGCGCAGGTAGTCGAGGCTGACGTCGAGCGCCCGCTTCGCTGCACCAAAGGAATCCCACCGATACTCGCCATGCGTGGGTAGCGTGAGCACCATCAGGTGCTTGCCAGGCGGCGCCGATTTCGGCGACACCGACGACGGGAAATGGTAACCGCCGTAATAGCTCTTGACCGCACCTTCGCCGTACAGGATGCGCTGCCAGGAGAGATGATCTTCGACCTTGCCGTCGGCCCGCCTACGCGGCAGGCGCTTGAGACCGGCCCACCAGGAGACGACCTGGGCCGTGTATCTTCTCACGCCATTGGCCATCTTCATGTAGTCGCGAGGCAGCAGACTTTCGTCGAGCAGGTTCGGCAACTCCCAGCACTCGTAATCGGTGATCACCACCGGCGCTGCGAACACTTCGACGATGCTGCTGCGATTCGCGGCCACGACTCCTTTGACCTGGCGGTTTTCGACGACGATTTCCATCGGCTTCCACCCGAGCCACATTTCACCACCCATTGCTTCGATCGCCCGCACCCAGGGCGTTATGATCCCCTGCATGCCTCCCACCTCTGGATCGTCCGGAACGCCGATCCTGGCGGTTGCGTAGCCAACGTCACCGCGGGACTGAAACACGAAGCGGCCGAGGGACGCATGCTCGCCCGGCGAGGCACACGTGTTCTCGAGCATCTGCAGGATCATGTTGCGCGCCTGGACATTGGATACGTTGCGCTCCAGCCAGTCGCCCATCGTGACTTCGATCAGCTGCCACGCTTTCTCGTCAGGGATCGAGGCGATTCTTGCCATTGCTGCTGCGACGACCGCAGCGATCTCGTCGCTGCTTTCCATGCCGAGAAACTCGGCCATCTTGCGGTAGCCGGCAATCGGATCCCTGGAAATCTCCCCGAGTGCCTGGGCAGCGGACATTTCCGACATGATTCCTGCCGGCAGGCTATGGCTGCGCCACAAGCCGTTGCCCCAGGGTTTGAATTCGATCGAGATCCCGACTTCTTCGGCGGCTCGTGCGCCGTAGTGAAACACCCACGCCAGATCGCCATAGCCGTGACCATCGCGATGGCCCCAGTCGATCCAGTAGTCATTGAATTCCGTGCCGCCGCAGCGTCCACCCGGCTGGTCGAGTGCGTCGACGACCGCCACGTGGTAGCCACGCTTGGCCAGCAGCGCCGCCGAGATCAATCCGCCGAGGGCTGCTCCGACGATCACTACGTCATACTGCTTCTTGACCATGGTCGCTTTTGATCCCGTCGTGGATGATCCGTGACCCGCCCCGTGCGTCGGGCCGATCGAAACTCGTCGCGCCTGCCTGATCCTGGAGCCTGGATCAGCGAGGCGAGGAAGCTGCGATAGACTCCCGCGCCCGTTGGCGCAGGTAGTGCCGCATCGCCTGCAGATCGTCGTCACTCAGCTCTGCGAACCTGGGCATTCCCCGCGATACGAGGATGCCGTTGCGAACTACTTGAATGAACGCGTTGCTGTCGAGTGGAATGGCCGATGCGCGCAGATCGGGCGCGGATCCGCCGGAAACCGCGCCTGGCCCGTGACAACCAAGACAGTTCTCTCCATACACCGCAAGGCCTCGGTTGGAGAGGCCAGCAGCCACCTTGAAGTCAACGTCATCGATTGGGACCACAGGTGTCGGTGGCGACGTTGGAGGTAGCGACGCCTTCCCGTCCAGTACGAACGTCAGTAATCGTTTTGGATGCAAGCGAGCCTGCCAGCCGAACTGGCCGACCAGCGAGCCGAACAGCGCGCCACCACCGGTGACACCGGTCAGCACGGACACATATTGTCTGCCTGCGATGGCGAACGTAATCGGCGGCGCCAGAATCCCGTTACCGGCAGCGAAAGACCACAGTCGCTCGCCGGTGTCTGCCGCATACGCCGAGAAATTTCCGTCCACGTGCCCCTGGAAAACCAGGTTGCCTGCGGTCGTGATCGTGCCGCCATTCCACACACCCGGCGTCACGACCTTCCACGCAGCCTTCTGCTGGACCGGATTCCAGGCAACGAGCGCGCTGGTGCCCGCATTCAGCGGCGGATCGACATTGATGTTCTTTACACCGAGTTGGGCGATCATGCGTCCAGAGGGTTGCCAGTGCCCGACGTCGATACCCTCGTCGGAGTAGTAACCCGGCAGCTCGGTCGTGGGTACGTACACGAGGCCGGTCTGCGGATTGAAAGACATCGGAGGCCAGTTGTGTACGCCACTCGGGCTCGGCCAGAGTAGAACTCCGGCGTGCTCGTAACGTGCGCCAGGCACTTCGACCGGCCGGCCGGATTTCAGGTCCACGCGCTCGGCCCACGTGACTTTGCCGATCTTCTCGGCGGATATCAGCTCTCCATTCTCGCGATCGAGCACATAAAAAAAGCCGTTCTTCGGTGCGTGCAGCAATACGTTGCGGGGCTTGCCGTCGATTTCGAGCGATGCGAGCACCATGTCCATCGACGAGTTGTAGTCCCAGGCCTCTCCCGGCGTCGTCTGGTAGTGCCATACGTACTCGCCGGTATCTGCGTCCAGCGCGACAACCGAACACAGGAACAGATTGTCCCCGCCTCCGGGACTGCGAATCCTCTGATTCCAGGGAAAGCCATTGCCCGTACCGAGATAGATGCGATTGTATTCGGGGTCATAGGTCATCGCGTTCCAGACGGTTCCGCCGCCGCCGAATCTCCACCACTGTCCGCTCCACGTCGTCGCTGCCATTTCCATGGCTTTGTTCTCGAAGCCCCGCGCGGGGTCTCCGGGTACGGTGTAGAAGCGCCAGACCTGCGCGCCTGTCGTCGTGTCGTATGCCGTGACGTAGCCGCGTACCGGCCCGTAATCGCCGCCACCGTGACCGATGATCACCTTGCCGTTGAAGACGCGAGGCGGGCCGGTGATGTAGCGGGCGTCCTTGGGATCGACGGTCAGCACGCTCCACGCCTGCTTGCCGGTGCGCGCGTCGATCGCGATGAGCCTGCCGTCCTGCGTGCCGACGTATACCTTGCCCAACCAGTACGCGATACCCCGGCTGCCCCAGCCGCCGCGCAGTTTGTCGCCCGCGTGCCCCGGCACGTCGGGATCGAAGCGCCACAGCAATTTTCCGGTTCGAGCGTCGACTGCGTGCACGACTGCAAGGCCCGCCGCGAAGTAGATGACGCCGTCGACCTCGAGTGGCTGCGTCGCTGAACTGTTCACGTCCAGGTCGAGCGACCACGCGAGGCCCAGCCGGTGAACGGTTTTCGCGTTGACCTGCGTGAGCGGGCTGAATCGCTGCTCGTCGAACACACGGCCGAACGCCGCCCAGTTCGCGCCGCTGGGCTCGCTCGTCAGGAGCTGATTGTCGACGGGCGCAGCCGCAAGGTGCGACGCCAGGCCGGCGGCGCAAACGAGGATCGCAGCTCGCTGGACGAGCCCGGACCCGAAGGCGAAACGCCTGTGTTCTGCATCGTTTCTTCCCTTCAGATCGTCTGCGCGCGTCATTTGGTGTACTCCTGGTCGCGCCGTATTGTAGGGGACCGCCCGACGATTGGCAGGCCGCCACGGCAAACTGCGACTCAACCGGGTTTCAAAATTCCGTGGTTGAGCTTGCCAAGTTTGCGCCCCACATCGATTGATTGTATTTCGAAAAAATTGAATTCGCGTCTAGTTGATTGCGGGACCTCACGACTACACGATACTGGCTGCGCACGCGAGCAACAGACCGGCAGCGGCAAGGAACGATACGGCCATGGACTTGCGTCGAGATGCAGCGGTCGCGGAGGCGGAGAACGCGCTGAAGGGGCTGTTCAGCACGCGCGAGCATCGCAACGACCCGTGGCCACTCTACAAGACACTGCAGCGGGCATGTCCGGTGCATCGGTCGTCCCTTCTGCACGCCTGGGTCGTGAGCCGCCTCGCTGACGTCAGGAAGGTGCTCACGTCCCAGCATACAGAAATCCGCAACATCGAGACGCGACTTGCGGCCGACTGGCGTGACCATCCCTCTGCGCGGAACATGGCGGAATACCTCGTGCTGCGCGACGACCCATCGCATCGTGAGATCCGCAAGGTCCTCGCACCGGAGTGGCAGCAGGAGTTCATCGAGCGCTACCGCCCGCAGATCCGACAGATTGCATCGGAGCTGGCAGATGCCTTTGTCGCCAAGGGCGGGGGCAATTTCCTGAACGAGGTGGCGTATCAGCTGCCCGTCAGGGCGATCAGCTTGATCCTCGGCGTGCCGCTGGATGCCGAACTCGACTGGCAGCAACTGTCAGCCGAGCTGAATCTATGTCACGAGCCAGACTGCACGATGGACGAGATGCGCTGCGCAGACTCGGCCGCGGTGACCATCAGGGAATTCTTCACTGCCAAGGCCGAGGAACGCAGGCGATCGCCAGGCGACGACATGTTCTCGCAACTCGTCACCGGCAAGGCGCTGGACCACCACACCGGCGTTGCGATGGCCGAATCACTGTTCATCGGTGGCTTCGAGACCACCACGCAGGCGATCGCCAACGGTATGTGGACTCTCATCCAGCATCCGGCTGAAGTGCACCGGCTGCGCACGCACCCGGCGAACCGCAAGTTCCTGACGGACGAGATTCTCAGGTACTGCCCGCCGATCATGTTGTCCCTGCGAACGGCAACACGTCCCCTTGCGCTGAGCGACGGATCGATCGTTGCGCCCGGCGAGCGCGTGATCGCGTGCATCGCCTCCGCAAACCGCGATCCGTCGGTGTTCCAGGATCCGGACGCCTTTCGCGTAGAGGAACGTCCTCGCGGCGCATCGTTCGGCTATGGTGTCCATGTCTGTCTCGGCATGTGGCTCGCCCGAATGGAAATCGACGAGATCTTCGACGCGATGCTGAACCGCTCGCGCGAGATTTCCTTCGTCGGTGCGCCGCCACGCTTCCGGGAGCGCCTCAGCTTGCGCGGCCCCGTCGAATTGCTGCTGGACGTAGCCTGACGCCTGGACGTACCCGTAGACGTACCCGACCGGCAGGCGGACCTCAACGATCCTGTCAGTACCCGTAACGTCGCAGAGCGGCGCGGCGGCGGCGGTCCAGGACAGTGGCGCGTTCCGTGGCAGTGACCGAGGGCGTGCCAGGCGGCAAATGCTGGCGCACTTCGTCGATGCGGACCTTGCGGGCGGTGGGCATGGCACGTGTGCGCGCAAGATACCAGCGGATCAGAACCGTGCCTTGAACGCTGTCCACGGTATCGATCCAGTTCGGTACGCCAGGATCCTGCTTGGACACGACCGCCCGAAACTTGCCGTCCGAATCGAATCTCGCCTGTGCGCCGTTCAGGCTCGACTGGTGGTAGACGAACTCAACCGACTGGACCCAGCTGTCCTGCAGCTGCAGCCCCCAATACTTCGCATCGGGGATGTCGGTTTCAACGATCAACGCCTCGTCGGGCTGCAGGTCGTAGGCGCAAAGATTGTATGTGGCGTCCGGACTGGCACCCGCCGCTGCGTGCGTCTTGCCGAAATCAGGCGCGTAGAACCGGTGATAGCCGACGTTGTCGACGACGGTCTGGGTGACCGTGAATGAATAGTTGGCTACGACGTACTTCATGTACGTGACTGCGCCGTCGAGACGGCGAATGAACTCCTGCTCGTCGAAGATCGCCGGCCCGATCGGTCGGCCGTCGGCCAATTCGATGTGCAACTCCGTGTCGCGCTCGTTCTCCCAATCCCACGAGGCTTCGCGGACCAGGAGGTTGTTGTTGCGGGAACTCGCATCCAGTGGAATCCAGTTGCCGGGTTGCCTGGTCGCGCTGACGACGATCTCGAACCTGCCATCGGCGTCCGCCGCAAAATCGTAGAGATCGAACGACGCAACGTACTTCATGTTCTCCGCATGATTGTAGAAGTCGCTCATGACCTGGATCAGCAACATGCGAGTCGTGCCACGCTTGCCGTGGATGCGGAACGTGCGCTGGCCGTCGAGGAACGCAAACCGGTAAAGGAAGTCCGGATTCGGCCCTTGCTGCGTGTAGACCATCGGATCGAACACCGTGTGTGCCAACAGCGTCGGGTAATCCTGGCGGGGCGCAATCGTCAAGTTAAACGCGGCGGTCTGCAGCTGGTGGAAGAAGTAATACGCCTCGTTGCGAGTCGCCGGATTCTTCGCGAACGGGTGACTGAATATCGTCTGCCGTACGTCCTCAATTCCGCGGTAATAGCGCGCCCAAGCCTCCTCGACCGACATCGGCGCAAATAGGGTCGTGACCGCAACGGGCGGAACGGTGCCGCCCGACATGGGACTAAGAGTCCACCGTGATCACGACCTTGCCGAAGTGCGTGCCGGTCTTGAGATGGTCATAGGCCTGCTGCACCTGGTCGAACGGGAACACTCGGTCGATGACCGGATGCAGTCGATGCTGCGTGATCGCCCGGTTCATGTCCTCGAACATCTCGCGGCTGCCGACGTGAACCGACGTTACGGTGGTCTCCCGCATGAATATGGGCAGGAAGACAGGTCCGGACTGCGACTCGTCGAGTCCCGTGAGCAGGCCGACCAGCAGCACCCGGCCACCCACGGCGGCACAAGTGATGGAACTGGACCAGGTACCCGGCCCCCCATTGTCGATGACGGCGTCTGCCCCACGCCCCGCCGTCAACGTCAGCACTTCAGCCGCCCAGTTGGGAGTAGCTTTGCAGTCGATGATCTCATCCGCACCCAGTGCCTTGAGACGCTCGATCTTCCCCGGGCTCGACGTCGTCACGATCACGCGCGCGCCGCTCATTTTCGCGAACTGCAGGGCGAACAGGGCCACGCCCCCGCTGCCTTGCACGACCACGGTTTCGCCCGCCCTCGTCTGGCCGCGTGTGACCACGGCGTTCCAGGCCGTCACCGCCGCGCAGGGAAGAGCGGCGCCCTCTTCGAACGAGAGGTGGGCTGGCAGTTTGACGAGTCCCTCCTGTCCGAGCACGATGTACTCCGACAACACTCCATCGATGCCGCCGCCGAGGTCCGACGACGAATCCGCAGGCACATAGGGGCCGGACAGCCATCGCTGGCGGAAGATCGGCACCACTCGATCGCCCGGCGTCCAGCATGTGGTGCCGGGGCCGACCTGGACCACCTCACCTGCGCCGTCAGAGACCGGAACGAGGTTCGGCCTGGACACAGGCCCCAGCATCCCGGAAAGGGCAATCAGGTCACGATAGTTCAGGGACACTGCCCGGAGCCTGACGAGCACCTGGCCCGGGCCCGGCCGAGGTTCGTCCCGGCTGGTCAGCTGGATCGAGTTTGTCCCGTTGCGGGAAACGATTTCGTAGGTCTTCAAGGGCTGCCTAAAACATCCACTGGCCGCCATCGGCGTTGATCGTCTGACCAGTCAGATAACCTGCATCGTCACCGGCCAGAAAGGCCGCGACGCGGCCGATGTCCTGCTCGGGATCGCCCATGTAGCCCAATGAAATCCGCGCGTTGACCTCTTTCAGGTGCTCCGGATGGTCTGCGAGATAGGTCTTCGCCGTCGGCGACAGCGCCGCGGGATTGATGACGTTGACCCGGATCCGGTACTTGCCCCATTCGCGCGCCGCGGTCCTGGAAAGCGCCCGAATCGCTTCCTTCGTGGCCGCATACGCTCCATACCCAGGCGTGCTGGCGAGTCCGACGTATGAGCCGAGATTGATGATGGAACCGCCCTGCGGCTGCATGTGCGGGAACGAGCACTGCATGAAATGAAACGTACCGTAAAGACCCGACTCGATATTGATTTTCATGTTCTCGAGCGGCATCTCCTCGAGGGCAGTCGTCGGGGTGAACGAATGCGCGTTGTTGACCAGGATGTCCAGGCGGCCGAAGGTTCGAAGCGTTTCGGCCACGCTGCGTTCGGCCGTTTCGCGATCGCTTATAGAGCCGCAAATGCTGAGCGATGCGACACCATATGCCTCGATGCTCGCCACAGTCGTATTGAGCGTCTCCGCCGTGCGCCCGACGACGACAACGTTTGCACCTTCGCGGGCGAGCGCACGCGCGATGCCCTGGCCTACGCCTTGACCGCCTCCCGTGACGATCGCGACGCGACCGCTGAGACGTCCGGCTTCACTCATTGCTCACCACTCCCCCCACTTACCGGACGCCGCGTTGCACGGAAGGCACCGCGATCTGCCGGAGGCTTCAGGGTTCAGGATACTGCAGGTACTTCGGATCCGGTAGCTGCCTGAAGGTCTTGCCGGGGACCGGCGTGTCGTCGTAATACGTGATCTGGTAGTCGCGCCGCTTGAATCGCCAGATGCCATCGCTTTCCTTGACCAGCCGATCGTAATACAGGCCGACCATCGTGAAATGGTCAGAAAAGATGTGCAGGGTGTGCCGGGACTTCGCCTGGTTGTTCTTGATCTCGTCGATCACGATCCCATGCCCCATCTGGAAGACAAAGCCGTGCTGGTATTGCTGCACGGTGGACACCATTTCGAGCATCGCTTTCTTCGATTCGACTCGCATCTTGCGAGGTTCGCTGCAACTCCAGGTGAAATCCTCCGTCAGAAGATCCCCGTAGCGCTCCCAGTCGCGATGATTGAGACGGTCGATGTAGAGATCGATCTGCTCACGGATGGCGAGTCGATCCATGAGAGTCGCGATTTCTTTCTCTGACGGCATGGACATACGATCCTCGTGACTCGGTTGGGGCGGCAGATCGAACTCTAGAGGCGACAGGTGACGGCCGCAATCGCAGCGCGGGGAAAAGTGTATTCGCAACCCTTGAACAATCGTTCGGGTGACGACGCGTCGACGGAGCATGTTGTTCGCACGCTCATGACTCTGGCCTCAGACGCAGCCGGATTCGTAAATGGTCGGATATTGCAGCTTGATGCCGGCATGTCAATCGAGAATCTCGTCTATGATTCGGTGCGGATGCAGGAGATTGAGAGATGACCGACGCAGCGCGAGATGAGGCTGGCAATCTTTTCTTGCCGGCGCGACGGATCCCCGTCCCCGATTCCATCAGTGAGCAGGCGCGCAGGTCGCTGGCACATCCCCCGTTCTCCCCACCGCGGCGGTGGCCGTCGCCCGACGACGCGGCAGCGTGGAGGGCCCTGATTGAGGAGCAGAACGCAGCGATCGCTGCGCTATTCGCACAGCTGCCCCCGTTTGCAGGGCGAATCGAATCGCGTCGCGTCGGAGCGGCTTCGATGTTCGACCTCGTGCCCGATGGGATTGCGCTGGAGAAGCAGGACCAGGCGATTCTTTACCTGCACGGAGGCGCATTCATCATGGGCGGTGGGGAACTCGCCGCCAAGGCGGCGGAGCCATTCGCATCGCAGATCAAGACCCGAGTCTACTCGGTCGATTACCGCATGCCGCCCGATCATCGCTTCCCTGCGGGTCTCGACGATGTAGTGGCGGCTTATCGTGACGTCCTCACCCGGCATGTCCCAGGAAAAATCGCGCTGATGGGCATTTCGGCGGGCGCCGGCCTGGCTGCAGCCGCGATAATCAAATTGCGCGACATCGGCCTGCCTTTGCCAGGTGCAGCCGTCCTGCTCACGCCGGAAGCCGACCTGACGGAAAGCGGCGACACGTTCGAGACCAACAAGTATGTGGATACGGTGCTCGTACAACGAGTCACGGAATCGGTCCTGCTGTACGCAGACGGGCACGACTTGCGCGACCCTTACCTGTCGCCCATTTTCGGCGATTTCAGCCGGGGCTTCCCGCCGACGCTCCTGATTTCGGGCACGCGCGATCTGTTGCTGTCGAACACGGTCCGTCTGCATCGTGCCCTGCGCAAGGCCGGCGCGGAGGCAGATCTGCACGTGTTCGAGGCAATGCCTCATGGCGGGTTCTTCGGAGCGCCCGAAGACCAGGACGCGACGGAGGAGCAGATGCGCTTCATCGATCGCGTGCTGTCGCGACGCTGAATCCCCTGACGAAGGTGCCGCATGACCCAAATTGATCGTACAGTCCGCCGGGCCGCCCTGCTCCTGATGGACTTTCATTCCGCCGTCGTCGATAACCATGGCGAGGCAGGTCGTCGCGCAGTCGCCGCTGCTGCCAGCGCGCTCGAACACGCCCGTCGGCACCTGCTGCCGATCTTTCACGTGCTGCCGCACTACCGGCCAGGTTACCCGGAGTTGCCTTCCGGCCCACCGTTCGACGAGGTGAAAGAAGCCGGACTGTTCTGCGAGCCGGCAGCTGCCGCAGGCATCGCCGCGCAGTTGGACCCACGGAGTGATGAACCGATCGTCGCAAAGTGCCGGTACAGCCCGTTTTTTGCGAACGACTTGCTGCATCTGCTGCACATGCGCAACGTGCAGACCCTGGTACTGGCAGGTATCGCGACCAGCGGCGTCGTGCTCTCCGCTGTTCGCGACGCGTGGGACCGCGACTACCGTGTCATCGTGCTCGGCGACGCCTGCGCCGATCCCGATCCAGAAGCGGAGCGCGTCCTGCTCGAAAAAGTCATCGCCAGGCAGGCTTCAGTACTGTCGGTCGGCAGCTGGATCGACGACGGCGACGCCGATCATGGCCGGTGAAAGATCCAGCCTGAGCGAAATCACATCGCCCGCAGGCCGGCGTCCACCGGAATCATCGCGCCATTTACGTGCGAGGCCTCGTCGGAAACGAGGAAGAGCGCCATCTGTGCTATTTCCTTCGCGGGCATCATCGGCGGCATCAGCGCCCACGCCGGACTGATTCGGCTCATTGCGAAGGCGTCGAGCTTGTCGTTCTCGAGTGTCGCGCCCATGCTCGTCTCGACGCCGCCCGGCAGAATCGCGTTGCATCGGATGTTTTTCTGCATGTACATCCATGCCGTGTTGCGCGTGAGCCCCAGCACTGCATGCTTGGATGCTGCGTAGGCAACGCCGGAGAAGGCTCCGCTCGTTCCGGCGAACGATGAGATATTCACGATGGACCCGCCGGAGCCTTCCAGCATCAACTGCACGGCACGGCGACTCGCGTACATCGTACCGTTCAGGTTGATGGCCAGCACACGGTTCCAGACTTCGTCCTCGAGTGCGCCGACGGCCTGAAACCGATCGACGACGCCCGCATTGTTGATCAATCCGTCGATTCGGCCGTAGTGACCGACGGCGCCGTCCACGAGGGATTCGGCATCTGCCCGTACGGAGATGTCTCCCACGATACCCGTGATCTCACCGCCAGCGTCACGCACTTCCGCGACGGTTGCGTCGAGCGATGTCGCGTTCCAGTCGCCGGCAATCACCCTCGCACCTTCGCGAGCAAACAGTCGGGCCATGGCTTGCCCCATGCCCAACGCCGCACCGGTAATTACAATTACCTTCCCCTCGAGACGCATGAGATCAGTCACCTAGAAAGCGCTTGCCGTTGTCATACATGACCTTGCGGACCTGTTCGGCGGTGAGCCCGGCGCAACCTTCCTTCACGAAGTCGATCGGTGCCGGCACGCCTTCGGAATGAGGATAGTCCGAACCCATGATGATCCAGTCAGCCTCGCCGCCACATCCGTCGATAATCCCCTTGATGTCGTCCTCCGGATACGCGACGACGCCGATGTGGCGTTTGAAGATAGCGCTCGGTCGTTCCTTGAGTTGCCCTGCGGGCCAGTGGCCGTTCTTCGCGATCCCCCGCACCTTGTCCATCTTCCCGAGAGTGCCCGGTACCCACTCCGCACCATTCTCCGCGGAAAGAATTTTCACGTTCGGGAAGCGCGCAAAGAAATTGTAGAAGATGAAGCTGGACACAGTCTCGATGACGGGTCGCTCGCTGTACCCGTGCATCCACATGAACGCGGTCTGCTTGAGGCGAGACGACTGCATGCGCTCGCCCCACACGGCCATGTGGTCCTTGAGATAGATCGCTTCGGAGACGTGGTATACGACACGACACTGAGCTTCGTTCAGAATCGCCCAGAACCGGTCGTGATCTGGATGCGCTGGCGCCTTCCTGTTGACAGGACCCATCGGCATCAGAAACAGGCGTGTTCCGTTCTTGATCGCCCATTGAGCTTCCTGGCACGCCCAGTCGACGTCCTCCAGCGTCACCAATGGCGCCGAGTAGATGCGATCCTCATAGTTGAACTGCCATTCGTCGAGCATCCACTGGTTGTAAGCGTGCAGAACCGCTTTGGCGGGCTCCAGCTGATCCAGATAGCTGATCGTGGCAACCATATCCCCGCAATAGATGAAGCACTTTTCGACACCGAACTGGTCCATCTTCTTCACGCGCGGGGCGGCGTGAATCATGTCCGGCGTCTTGTCGACGCGGTAATCGATCTCGCCCTTGCCAGCCTTCATGGCCTTGAGCCATTCATGCAGCATGCCGGGCGCAGGTACCTTGCCGTCGGGAGAGTAGTACCCGGCACTGACCTCCACTTTTCGCGGCCCCACGTACAGGACGCGAAAGCCACCCTCAATTTCGAAATGGTACTTCCAGTCTGCTTCGTATTTCTTTGGCAAGTAGCGACTCCAGGCATCCTCGGTCTCGTATAGATGCGTGTCGCCATCAAAGATCGGGCCCTTGTACTCGGGATACGTGGTCGGGGTGGGATGCTCGTTCTGCATCACAGCTGTTTGAGGGTCCATTTCGATGCCTCCACCAGTGCCTCTAGGGCAGTACTAAGTTTGACGGGAAGCTCGCGCAGGGAAGCCACCGCTCGAGAACGTAGAGATATTCATCGGGACGCCGCCTTGATCGGTGATGAAGTCAATGCACCCACCGATAATCCCTCGAGCGCGAGACCGAACGAAAGCTCGCGCAACAGCGACTCCTTGATCGGCTGCGCAAACAGGGCGCGCGTGTATCGGAGCGAGTTGATCGGCTTCGTCGCGAGCTTGGCGGCGATCTCCCAGGCACGCGCAAGCAACTTCTCCGGTGAAAGAATTTCGTGCACGACGCCAAATTCGAACGCCCTCTGCACGCTCAGCGTTTCCGACGTCATCAAGTAGTAGTGACCGCGGCTTCGTCCGAGTAGCAGATTCCACACGGCATGGCAACCGTCCCCGGGAACGACACCGATGCCTATGTGGGTATCGCGGAAGCAAGCCGTGTCGGCAGCGAGCACGACATCGGCCAGGATCGGCAACTCCGAATGAATCGTAGCGGGCCCGTTGATCGCGGAAATCACCGGAATGTCGATGTCGAGCAGGTTCATGAGCATGTCCCTGCCCTCCCGCGTGATGCGATACCAGTAGTCCGCGCTGTACGACTCGCTGTACTCGTTCGCGTTGCGCTCCTGGCAAAAGGCATTGCCTGTGCCGGTGAAGATGAGAACCTTGTTCTCCGTATCGTGTGCGAGATCGTAGAACGCCGCTCCAAGCTGCTCGTGAACGCAACCCGGGTCGGCGCCCCACTTCATCGGGCCGCCGTCCGTATGTACGCGCATCTGCAGTACGCCGTCGCGGCGTTCGAATGCGATGTTGCGATACTTTCCTTCGTAGTCACTGAGCTGCATCGTTGTTCACCGGAAGGTAGCTGGGTCAATTGCGGGCACAGGGCTCGATCGCATGGATTGTATTGGCCCGCCGGTCGAATGGCAGGTATCTGGGGTCAATACCCTCGTCAACTTCATGTCATCGGTTGGGCACCCGCGAAAAGTCTCGAGAATCCATCAGTCCCCGCCCGGCAGGGCGAAGGCCACCACGACCTCTCCACCGACTCGCTCGTCAATTCCCAGCGTGCCACCGGTGGCGACGACAAGGAACTGCCTGGCATCGCGGCGCAGCCTGTAAGTCATTGGAATGCCGTGCGCGCTATAGGGCAGGTGCACGTTCCAAAGGAGTTCGCCGGAATCGGCGTCGAACGCTCGCAGATGCTCGTCAATGGTGGCACCCGCGAAGACGAGACCGCCAGCCGTTTGCATCACGCCTCCGCTTACCGGAACTCCGACGTTCAGCCATTTCCCAATGAGGGGCACGCGCCCGTACAACGATCCGAGCGGCCGGCGCCAGCGCAATTCACCCGAATCGAGGTCGATTGCGACGAGCTCACCCCACGGTGGCTTCGTGCAAGGGATAACGGTGGCCGAGAGAAACGGCTGTCGAGTAGCGGAGTATGGCGTGTCGTATTGAGGAGCTTCGGCCCAGCTGCCCGGCACACTCTGATCCGCGCCGCTCTGGGCTTCCTCGCGTGGAACCAGCGTTATGGTCCACGGCATGTTCAGCAGCGCGCCGACGAACAGCCGCTGGTTCGAGTTCACCGAATTGCTGCCCCAGTTGAATCCACCCGAGACCCCCGGTGACTGGAGCGTTCCCTGCAGGGAGGGCGGCGCATAGACACCACCTTTGCGCAACGCGGCGAAGGTCTCACGACATCCGCGCGAAGCGATCGGATAGTTCATGACGTCCTTTTCGGTCAGCGGTTTGATCAACGGCTCGGGCCGCGTCGGAAACGGCTGCGTCGGTGCAGTCGTCTCGCCAGGAACATCACTCGACGGGACCGGACGATCTTCGATGGGAAAGATCGGCTCGCCGGTCAGGCGATTCAACAGGAAGACGTTCCCGGACTTGGTTGCGATGGCGATTGCCGGCGTCTCTCCGGCGTGCTCGTAGAGCGTGGGTTGCGCGGCGACGTCGTAGTCCCAGATGTCGTGGTTCACGGTCTGGAATCGCCAGGCAACCTCGCCGGTGTCGATCCTCAACGCGACCACCGACGAGCCGTAATAGTCGATCGGACGTTCCCCGCCCTTGTAGAAATCGACCGCTGCGTTTCCGGTCGGCAGGTAGATCAATCCGTGATCAAGGTCCGCCGACATGAACGACCATACGTTCGGCGTGCCGCGAGTGAACGTCTTGCCATTCCGTGCGTCGGCCGCGGTGACCGGCGTCATGCCGGGTCCGACGGGGTCCCATGCCCATACCAACTCTCCAGAACGGACGTCGAATGCGCGCACGACGCCTCCAGGGACATCCACGCGAAATCCGTCGTGGACGGAGCCTCCTATCACGACGAGGTTCTTGACGACGAGCGGAGGAGCCGTGTGATACAGCTCCCGAGGCTTCACCGGGCCGAGGTTCGCCGTCAGGTCGAGCATGCCGTGTTCGCCAAAGTCGTCGCATAGGCGACCGTCGGCGGCATCGAGCGCAAACAGGCGCCCATCCCCACTGGTCGAAATGATGCGACTCTGACACGGGGTGTCGCGCCGCGGAACCGGTTCGGCCCAGTTCGCGACCCCACGGCAGGAATGGGAAGGAACGCCGGCAAGGTCCATGCGTGGATCGTAAGCCCACAACTCCTTGCCCGACTCCGGATCCAATGCAATTACGCGATGGCGCGGAGTGCAGAAGACCAAGTGGTTGTCGACGATGATGGGTGTCGCCTGGACGGCGGAGGAAGGATGGACTGCTTCCGACGTTACCTTCTCGGAAGCGTTGCTCTCAGGCGGCTCCGGATCGTCGGACTCATAGGTCCACGCAACCTCCAGTCGCCCCACGTTGTCGCGATTGATCTGTGTAAGAGGTGAGTACTGGCCGCCGCCGACTCCGCCGGTGACATTGGCCCAGCCACCCATGGGGCCGCTGTAGTCGACCGTCGCGGGTGGCGCGCACGCGCACAAGCCTGCATGGACGGCCAACGCCCACCAACGAATCGTCGATCTCCTCGGCATGCTCAACCCTCGGACGCAGAAACCTACGGACGCTCTGTGAGCGCCCGCGGACAGTTGCCAACGAATATGCCACGGTCCGTCGGTGCATGCATGAAAAGACGGAGCTCGGCCGGACGCAACTTGCCTCGGCCAAATTCAGTTTTTCCGGAGCCTGAACAATGGGTCCAGGCCAGCAAATCGCGTCACTCAGTCGTTCTTCAGCTTCAGGCTTTCCATGCCGGCCCGTCCTGTCCAGGGAAACATGCGGAAGTAGTCCTTCATCTCGTCGCTCTGCTCGAGAAGTACCTTGCCCTGTTCGACGCTCAGGATCTGCACGATGCGGTCGCGCACACCTTCGGCCTTCAGGTCACGATCGAAATAGCCGTGTCCCTTGAGAAACGCGATGCTGGCGATGTAGCCCCCGCCAGTGCTGAAGATCCTGCCGCTGACCTGGCATTCGGGGTGCAGGAAATATGCGGCGGCTTCGGCAATCCTGCTGGCAGGGAAGTTTTCTCGCAGCCACGACAGGAACTCCGAGTCGGGGATCCCCTCGGCCATCTTCGTGTACGCCAGTGGCATGAAAGCATTCACCAGGATTCCTGACTCCGCGCCTTCCCGGGCACTGTCGAGCGTCAAGCCCAGCAGGCCCGACTTCGCAATGGCATATGGCGCGTTCATACCGATGCCCAATGCGGCGTTCGAGGACATGCTGAGAATCCTGCCATGGCGCTGCCGTTCCATCACCGGCCACGCGGCTCGAATCATCGAGTAGGCGCCGTGCAGGTCGACATCGATGACGCGGTCGAGCGCGGCATCCGAGTGATCAGTAATCCCTCCGGTCAACGAGATGCCGGCACTGTTCACCAGGATGTCGATGCGCCCGAAAGCCTGTACCGCGGCGGCCACAACTTCACGGGCGGCGTCGTGGCTACCGATGGCCTGCAAATTCGGGATGGCGGTCCCGCCGCCGCGCACAATCTCGTCCACCACCAGTTGCGCACACTTGACCGGCGCCCCGAAGGCGTCGAGCGCATCGCCGATATCGTTCACAACGACCTTCGCTCCACGGCACGCCAGGCAAAGTGCAACCTCGCGGCCGATGCCCGATCCCGCCCCGGTGACGATTGCAACGCGCTGGTCGAATCTCAACTCGTTCATGGCCAGGTTCCTACGCGAGAGCGTAAATGTCGTAGCGCGCGAAACCGTTGTCGAAGTCGAGTTCCCCGATCCCCACGAACTGCTTCCTGTTCACCCACGCATAAGCGGGATCGCCTGCACTCATCCTCGGTGCGGTGTGCATGCGATGTCGCCCGTGCATCTCGCCGGCCAGCATCTTCTGCACTCCACCCGGACCCATGTCGAAGATTCCGCCATAACGCACATAGATGAGAGGGCCATCGTGCATCTCCAGGCAGATTCGAATGTCGATGTCGCACACATCGTCACTGCGAAACAGGGACCAGCCACCACCTCCGACCGGTCGGATGATGCCCCGGAGCCTCTCTCCTTCCACGACGCCGCCCTTGAGAAATGCGTGCAGTCGAATCCCTTCGGGTGTCTCTCCTATGACGTCCATGCCGGCGCCTTCTAGAATGTGCAGCGAGCACACGTAGTCGAGCTGATACGGAAAACCAAACATGTAGACTACCCGTCCAATTCGAACCCCGGAGTCGGGGCACTCGTCGGATGCTAGACGGTTAGTGCGACATCTGCACAGTGCGACTGTTACCGGCCCGCAAAAAGTGAATTCAACGAGGCTGAATTGCCGAATCGCCGAAGGTGCCGGACAATGCCCCGACCAGCGTGGGCAGGTGCGCCCGCCGGGTTCGAAATGCCTGACCGAGGAATCGAGCTGTGAATGCACAGGCAACGACGAGCATACCGAGCCACGTCCCCGCACATCTCGTCGTGGATTTCGATTTCTACGCGCTGGATCAGAAAGTCGAGGACCCGCTTGCCTACTGGCAGGAACTGGAGCGACGCGGCGTCCCGAAACTGTTCTATTCCCCGCACTGGGGAGGTCACTGGGTCCTGCGCAGCTTCGCCAGCGTTCACGAGGCCTATCGGGATTGGGAGCGGTTCTCGAACGTACGCGCGGAAGTACCGCATCTCGACCACATGATTCGAATGCCACCGGCCACGGTGGACCCGCCTGACGTGCAAAAATATCGCAGCGCCCTCGCGCCCCACTTTGGTCCCGCTCGCGTTCGCGCGCTGGAGGCTCACATTCGCGATTTTTCAGTCAGCTTGATCGAGCCGATTTCGAAGCGCGACCGGTGTGACTTCGTAGCGGACTATGCGCGATCACTCCCGACGAGCGTGTTCCTCGACCTGATGGGACTGCCGAAGGAGCGTCTGCCGCAATTCCTCGAGTGGGAACACGACTTCTTCCGGGGCGAGATAGAGGCTCGCGAAGCCGTGTTCGCCAAGATTCTCGCGTACCTCGACGAGTTCTACGACTGGAAGACAACCCACCCGGGGAACGATCTGGCGACGGCGCTTTTGAACGCGAAAGACGAGCACGGAGCGCCGTGGACGCGCGAAGAGGTGCGTAACTGCTCATTCCTGCTCTTTGTCGCCGGGCTCGACACCGTCGTGAATACCCTGTCCTTCATATGGCGCTACCTTGCCGAGGCGCCGACGGCACGGCAGTACATCCTGCAGAATCCGGGCAAGCGCCAGGCCATCGTCGAGGAGTTATTGCGGATCAATGCCGCCGCTAACCTCACCCGACGTGTTCGCGTGGATACGGAGCTGGAAGGTGTCCAGTTGAAGGCCGGTGACAAGGTACTGCTCGTCAACAACCAGGCCAACCGTGACGATCGCGTATTCGAAGACCCGCTCGAAACCCGATTCGATCGCAACAATGCTCAACAGCTGGGTTTCGGGTCTGGAATCCACAAGTGCCTCGGCATGCATCTCGCCCGCATGGAAATCGGGATCACGCTGGAAGAGTGGCTGAAGCGCATTCCGGACTTCAGCCTCGACCCGGAGCAGGAAATTCGCGGCTTCGCAGGCCTGGTGATGGGCCTGTCGACGTTGCCTCTCCGGCTCGAGCCAAGGACGCAGATCCGAGGTCTGAGGTAAAGCAGCATGACGAGACGAATACGTCGCGTAGTCTCCGGCCTCGACGCAAGTGGCCGGTCCAGCGTGATCTTCGACGGAGACGCGCCCAGCCATTTCGAGGTGCCTGGAGTGCCTGGGCAGGCGGTCTCTTTCCTATGGAAGACCGACGACGCTCCCGCAAGCAACGAAGGCAGCACCGATGCGGTGGATGTGCCAATGCAGTTTCCACCGAACCC
Organism: uncultured Gammaproteobacteria bacterium; assembly: GCA_963843985.1. Lineage (GTDB taxonomy): Bacteria > Pseudomonadota > Gammaproteobacteria > Steroidobacterales > Steroidobacteraceae > RPQJ01. The sequence goes on from CAWJMS010000035.1 coordinate 42,638, forward strand.
ACGAGGCACATGTTTCTTCGTCTTCGAGTATCCGCCCCTGTCCGCGTTCGACCACGCCACACCTGCGGAGAGGCTACGCGCTCTCCAGGGCGGACATTCGGACGACGAGGCGAATGATGCAACGAAAAAGCATCCGGGCATGCACAGGACCGACACTCTCGACTACGTCGTCGTGATATCCGGCGAAATTACGGTGGTCCTGGAGACGGGCGAGGTTACGCTTGGCGCCGGTGACGTCTTTGTCGACCGAGGCGTCTACCACGCGTGGGAGAATCGCGGCAAGGTACCGGCCGTGTTCGCATCGATCGTCATCGACGCGACCTCACCTTCCGGGCAGCGCGCAGGCTAGACGGCTCGGCTGGTCTCAGACGGCCATCCTCAGCACTTCTGGCCGCGCGTCTGGCGGGATCTCCTCGATGAGGTCGTCCGGCAACGGATCGCAGACCAGCGCATCGATATCCACTTCCCACGGCTTGTACTGGTGGTCACCGGATGGGCCCTGCATGGCCGCGGGCAACTCCTCGGTCACTGCGAACGAGGCCATCAAGCGACCGGTGCCAAGGTGCAGTGCGCATACCAGCCCGAGCTGCACGATTTCACTCTCCGTAAAATGCTCACGCATGCTCTCGAAATAGGCGCCGTCGATCGACAGCCAGTCGAGTGCAAACTTGTCGCAATACTCGAGAGCCTTGCGCTCACGCGCCGTCAGATTCGACGCATCCTGTGGCCTTTCGAGCGAGCACACCACGTCTTGCGTCAGGCCGTCTTCGAGACCCTCCTGGAACCTGAGGGTCATGCACGTGCGACACTGCGTGTGATACGCCATCCGGATACGCACCAGTTCGACCAATCGATGTGACAACGTGCCGGCGTGCTTTGCTGCGGCCTTCGTTGCAACGAGATACTTGTTCGCCTTGGGAATGTGACCCATGATTCCGGCGAAGGCGAGCATGACTTTCTTGCCGACGTCGGTCTCCGCGTTGTACGCCGCTTCGATGTCCTTGCTGCAGAACTTGATGCGTGGCATGGGAACTCCTTGCGAAAGGTAAGAGCGCAGCCGTGCTGCGGCAGTTCAATTCGTCGGGTATTCGGACGCGTCTCCACCGGCTTGATGTGAAATCGCGCTGTAGCACAGTAACCCAGAACCTCGCGCCGATTACCGGTCGCAACGTGAATAGAGTTGTTACGTGTCACGAGCAATCGCGTCCTGGGCGTGCAAATCGCATGACCGTGCCGACCTACGGATTCCGCATCACCCAACCTCCGTGACCTGAACCATGCCCGCGGATCCCGCTAGCGGGACGGGAGCGCGACAACCTCATGCTGCACTTTCATTTCGCGCACGAGCTCCAGCGGGTCCCGGCCTTTCAGGTTCTCGAGCAGAAAATCGACGAGCACCCGCACTTTTTGTGGCAGCTGCTTTTTCGCAGCGTATTGGATGATCACGTCGGAGTGCACCTGCCCGTGGCCGAGCACTTCGTAGTCCTCCATTACGCGCACGAGCCTGCCCTCCGTGATGGCCGCCAGTACGTTCTCGGCCGACGTGACGGTCAGGCCGAGGCCGGCTTCGGCTGCGTCGGTCACGGCGGCGAGTTCATCCATGATCGTCAGGCGCCCCCTGGGGACCACCAGGGAGCGGCGAGAATTGCCATTGCCCGACACGAATGTCCAGTGAGCCCGCTGTCCACCCGCGAGCGCGACGTTGATGCAATCGTGCGCCGCGAGATCCGCCGGGCATTGCGGCGTGCCACGCGCCCGCAGATAGGCAGGGCTCGCCACCAGGATGAGCGGCATGCGGCAGAGTGTCTGGGATACTTTGTCCTTCTCGCGCTCTTCGCCCCAATTCAGTCGAACATCGAATGTCTGGCGGCTGAGCCCTCGACCGCCGTCGTGCAGGCTCATGACCAGTTCGATTCCCGGATAGCGCGCGAGGAATCGCGGCAGCAGCGGCAGCACGCAATTCTTTCCATAGGCAGTCACCGTCGACAGGCGCACCACGCCGACGGGTTCGGCGCTGCTGCCGCTCACCTGCGCCATTGTTTCCTCGATGCTGCGAAAGGCGCTGCCGACGCCATCCAGCAACGCCCTGCCCTCGCCGGTCAGATGCAGCTTGCGGGGCGTCCGGACGAAGAGCCGCACCCCAATGTGCCGTTCAAGGCGCGAGATGCTCTTGCTGAGCGCGGCCGTGCTCAGCTGGAGGCGTTCTGCGGCCGCCGAAAAGCTGCCGGCGTCGGCAACCTGGGCGAAGAACCAGATGCTCCGCAGGTCCTGGGAGACGTGCCCCTCGGTCAAGCGATTGGCCTCGTGCGATGGTCGGGCACCCGCTGTGACGTCGCAGCGGGTGGTTGAAGACACGGCAGCGATTACCCGGCGAAGCCCAGGGACACAACTTGCGAGGATGCGCGCCATGGCGGTTCGGCACAAGTACAAAAAGTTAAAATCAGCGTTTACTCTTACGTCATTCTTTCGGCGGCTCGCGTGCGCAAGAATCGGGGACTCATCTACATTCGGGGGAAGGGAACATGTCTGCTACTGCAGCCAATGTGAAGGGGGCGGATCTGGTCTCGCCCGGAGACTCGGCCACTTTCGCTCGCGACGGCGCGGTCTGCGTGCGCGGCCTGCTGGACGGCAACTGGCTTGCTCGACTGGGCGGTTTGTTTGAAACGATCGTGTCGCACGGGCAGGACATGAGTGGCTATTACGGCGAAGGTCAGCCTGGCCGGGGCAAGACGGTGGTCCGGATCAATGGCTGGCAAGTGAGCCCGCCATTTTTGGCCCACCTGCGGGATTCGCCACTGCCTCGCGCGGCAGCCGAAGTGGTCGGGAGCCAGCACGTTCGTCTGTTCGAGGACCTCATCATTTTCAAGTCTGCAGGTGCAGAGCAGCCAACCCCCTGGCATCAGGACGAGCCGCAGTGGCCCTTGACCGGACGCAAGATGATCAGCGCCTGGTTCTGCCTGGACCCGGTGACGGCCGACACGGGAGCTTTGCGGTTTGCCGCCGGATCGCACCGCGGACCGATGTATCGTCCCTACGCTCCGCCGGAGCGGGCCGCCGACTACGAGGCGGATGCATCTTTCTTCGAAGGCGGACCGTTGCCTGACGTCGACGCAGACCCACAACGCTTTCCAGTCCGCGCGTTCGACGTCAACCCCGGCGACGTGTTGTTTTTTCATCCGCGAGCCCTGCACGCCGCGTTCGGCAGCGCGCCGGCGTACCCGCGCCGGACGTTCAGCATCCGGTTCCTCGGCGATGACGTACGCTGGCAACCGAAGAAATCGGTCTTCTATGAATCGCTCGGCAAAGTGACGCTCCGCGAGGGCGACCCTGTTGTCGGCGACTGGTTTCCTGCCATGTGGCCTTCGGCTTGAGGCCTCACGACGCGCGATCACGATCTGCAAGGAGCACGGCATGAGCGCAGCATTGCGCATCCGCGATTACGACGATCCTGAGTTCAATCCGTTCGCCACGTTCGACCGGGCGCAGGGTTTCGGCGAAGTGGACGACCCGTATCCCACGATCCACGCCATGCATGCGAAGGCCCGCGTCCACCGCGGCGACCTGCGCGAGGCGTTCGGTCTGAAGCCGTTCACGCTGTGGGACGACCTGCCTAGCGTCATGGTGATGGGGTGTGAACTCGTCGAGCGCGTATACGGCGACGCAGCTACGTATTCGAGCGCGATCATGCAACGCCTCTACCACGACTCCTTCGGCAACTCCATCAACGGCATGGATGCGCCGGAACACACCCGTTACCGCAAGCTGTTCATGAAGGCATTCATGCCGAACACCGTGGCCAACTGGGGCAACGAGCTCGTGCCGCGCGTAGTCAATGGGATCATCGACCGCTTCGCGAGCCGAGGCTCCGCGGAGCTCGTCTCGGAGTTCACGGCAAAGTACCCTTTCGAGGTCGTCTACGGGCAGCTAGCGTTGCCGGCCGAGGAACTCGACATCTTTCACCGGCTCGCCGTCGGCCTCATGTGCATCATGATCGACTATCCGCATGCTGCGGACGCCTCGCGCAAGATGGGGGACTACTTCAGCGTCCTGCTCGCCGAACGCCGCAAGCAGGGTGCGGGTGACGATCTCATCGGCATGCTGGCGCGTGCCGAGGTGGACGGTGAACGCCTTCCGGACGACATTGCGGTTTCTTTCCTGCGGCAGCTCATGAATGCAGCTGGCGATACGACTTTCCGCAGCACGGGCTCCATGCTCGTCGGCCTGCTTACGCACCCCGAGCAACTCGCGGCCGTACACGCGGACCGTTCGCTGGTGCCGCGCGTCATCGAAGAGTCGTTGCGTTGGGAAGGCCCGCTGACCGTACTGACGCGCCAGGCAACGAAGGACGTGGTGCTCGACGGGGTCGAGATCGCCGCCGGCACCAAGATCGACGTGGTGCAAGGTTCGGCCAATCGTGACCCGGCGCGGTTCTCGGATCCGGACCGTTTCGACATTTCCCGCCCACCTGCGCGGCACCTTGCCTTTGCCACCGGGCCACACGTGTGCATCGGCCAGCACCTCGCGCGGCTCGAGATGGCCCGCTCATTGAACGCGCTGCTCGACCGGCTGCCTAACCTGCGGCTCGACCCGGCGTTCCCGCCGCCGCGAGTGATCGGTTTCAATTCCCGTGCGCCGCAGGCCGTGCACGTACTGTTCGACCTGGCCGGCTGACGCCGGCGCCTCCAACCAGACTCGGCAAGCGTACCCCATGACCAAATGGCTCACCTCGACGGACCATATCCAGTTCGAAGTCCGCGACCGCGTCGCGACGATCACGCTCAACCGTCCCGACAAGCGCAACGCCATCAGCCAGGTGATGCTGCGCGAGTATCGCCAGGCATTGCTTGAAGCGGACGACCGGCGCGACGTGAGCGTCGTCGTGCTGCAAGGCGCAGGGAAGGACTTCTGTGCCGGGTTCGATCTCGCCGGGGTCTATGCGGGCCGTGCCGAGGACGCCGTGCGAGGCGATGAGCGCGAATTCCGCACGCAGACCGGGAACATCGACGACGATTGCTGGTACATGGAGCGACAACAGGACTCCCTGCTCGTGCCCTGGGACGTGCACAAACCCATCCTCGCCAAGGTGCACGGCAACTGTCTCGCCGGCGGCACCGATCTCGCCTTCGCCTGCGACATCGTGGTCGCGGCTGACGACGCGCGCATCGGCTTTCCGGCCGTGCGCGCGAACGGCATGCCGCTCAGCAACATGTGGCTGTACCACCTCGGCCCGCAGTGGGCGAAACGGCTGATGTTCACAGGCGACTGCTTGTCGGGCCGGGACGCCGCGCGCTGCGGGCTGGTGCTGGATGCGTTTCCGGCCTCCGAGCTCGACGCGCAGGTCGCCGAGCTCGCACGTCGTATCGCATGCGTGGACGCCGAATTGCTGTCCGCACACAAGCGCGCCATCAACCTGGGCCTCGAGCTGATGGGCAGCAAGACGCTGCAGCGCCTCAGCGCCGAGACGGACGCTCGCGCTCACCTCTCGACCGGGCCGCGGCGCACGCAGTTCAAGGCGGACATGGCAGCGCACGGCCTGAAGACCGCCCTTCGCAATCGCGACGAGCCTTTCGGCGACGGCATGGTTCATCTTTCGCAGAAGGACTGAACGCCAGTCTTGGCGTCAGGGCAGCGCCATCCGGCGCATGTGCGCGGCTCAGCCCTGGGGCGCGGTAGACAGGCTCAGCGACTCCCAGGCGTCCACGTTCCGGCGCAGGCTCTCTATCTTCGCCCGCACCCCGCCGAGCGAGTCGGCGCCCAGCACGAGTCGCAACGGCGGGTCAGGCTCGTCGACGATACGCAGGATCGCCGCAGCGGCCCGGCGCGGATCTCCCGCGTGCGCGCCATACCAATGTTGCATGCCGTCCGCGATTTGTCCCGTGAGCGCTGAGTACGCGTCGCAAGACTGCTGGACGCGCACGAGACCGCCCGAAGGGAATCCCGTGTTGAACGCACCCGGCTCGATGATCGTCACGCGGATCCCGAACCCCGCCACCTCTGCGGCCAGTGCCTCGGACAGGCCCTCGATCGCGAACTTGGTTGCCGAGTAGAGCCCCAGCCCGGGGACCGCGCCGATGCCGGCGCCCGACGACATGTTCAGGATGTGACCAGCGCGTTGCTGGCGCAGCTGCGGCAGCAGCGCGCGTGTCATCAGGAACGTGCCCAGGAAGTTGGTTTCGAAAATCGCGCGCGCTTCGTCGGGACTGGTCTCCTCCACCGCCCCGAGCAACCCGTAGCCTGCATTGTTGAACAACACATCGACGCGTCCGAAGCGTGCTACGGCCGATTGCACGACGTCGTCGATCATTGCCGCGTCGCGCACGTCGAGTTGTTCGGCAAATGCCCGACCCGGCGCCAGCTTCTCGAACTCGCGGCATTGGCTCGATTGCCGCAACGTGCCGACCACCCGGTCTCCGCGTGCGAGCGCTGCCTCTGCGACCGCACGGCCGAAGCCACTCGAACATCCCGTGATCAGCCAGGTGCGAGGAAACTTCACCTGTGACTGCAGTGTCACGCCGAAACCCTCAATGCCAGACCAACGGCAAGTACAGCAGCCCGTTGACGGGACCCGAGCTGGTTCGCACGGTCTCACCTGCAGCCACGCCGAAGTTCGGGACCCGCTTCAGCCACTCCTCGAGGAATATCCTCATCTCGAGGCGGGCCAGGAACGAGCCTGGGCAGCGATGAGGGCCGTCGCCAAATGCCGCGTGGCGACGAACGTCACGATGCAGGTCCACGCGCAGCGGGTCTGGAAAACGTCGCTCGTCGAGCCCGTGCAACGTCTTCGATAGCAGTACCTGCTCGCCCTGGCGGAACGACACGCCGTTGTGATCGAAATCGTGCGTGATCACGCGAGCAGTGTTGGGGATGCCATACCGGCGCAGGAACTCCTCGATGGCATTCGGGATGAGGCTGCTGTCATTGAGCAGCGCCTGTCGAACGTCGTCGTGCGTGGCGAGACAATGCGCAGTGAACGAAAGTGCGGAGGCCACCGTGTCGAGGCCGCCGAAGATGACGTTGAACAGCATGCCGGCGAGCTGGTAATCGCTGATCAACTGCCCGTCGATCTTCGCATTGACCATGCGACTGAAGAGATCCGACCCGGGATTGCGACGTCGCTCGGCAATCCATTGCTGGGTGTACTGCTGCAACCCGACGATGGCTTCCATCCGCTCGGACTCAGTCTTGGGTCGAACGCTCTTCTCGGTGAGCTCGAGAAGCTGCTCGCGATCGTCCAGCGGCAGGTTGACGAGCCGCAGGAACGTGATCACCGGCAGGCGCTTCGCAAATTCGTCGAAGAATTCGCACTGGCCGCGCGGCACGATCGCCTCGAGAAGTTCGACCGCCAGGCCACGCAGATCACCCTCCAGTCGCTGCATGACGGCTGGGCCGAACGCAGGCGACAGCACGGCACGCAGCGGTGTGTGTGCGGGGGGATCGTATTCGAGCGGCGCGAGCTGCGGCGCCTCGGGCAACGGCGGAATCGTTACGAACCGGTACGAAAAGCGGGTGTGATCCGTCTGCATGACGTCGATGTCCGCGGCGCGCGTTGCGATCCAGTGGCCGCCATGGTGCGGCGTCCAGACGATGTCCGGGCCGTCGTGCAGCCGTTTCCACGCCATGTGGACGTCTTCGGTGTGCCCGGGCGGCTCGCGGTAATCGAAGTCGACGACCAGCGAATCGGGAACGTGCGCCGGTCTCGGCGCGAGCGAAATGGCGTTCGAAGTGGCATTCATCAAATTCTCCGGTCAGAAATTCGGCCGCAGGATTGCGCGAACGCGCAGCGGCAGGCCGGTGAGGCAAGGCATGGCATTGATCGGGTCGCAGTGCAGTTCGCTGGTCGTAAGCACGTTCGTATTCACGCCCGGTGCGGGCTCGAGCGTGGTCGGCTCGGATCTCTCCAGCAGGTCGCCCCAGCCGTGCGGTACCGATACGACACCGCGGCGGACGCTCGCATCCGTCCGGGCCGGCAGCGAGATCGTGCCGTGTTCGGAAGCGAGTTCGACGGTTTGCCCGTCGGCAAGGTCCAGGGCTGCCATGTCCGCCGGGTGCAGGTACGCGAAGTTCTGCGGGTGGCGCCGGCGGATGGTCTCCAGCTGGTGGTACATCGTGTTCTGCACGTCGCGCAGCCTGCGCACGGCCAGCCGGAAGCTCCGTTCGCAATCGCGATTGGCGCCGGTCCATTCCGAGTGCACGGCGGCCAGCTCGGCGACCACATCGGGTGGCGCCACTTCGAACCGTGCGTGGCAATCGGGCTCTGCCGGCTCGACGTACTGCGGCGGCACGTCGAAGACTTTCCCGCGCGTGGCCTGGCGCATGAGTTCGAAGGGCACCGACGCATTACGCATCAGTATGCGCAGGAGTTGCTCGGTCGACGGCGGATGTTCCATGTCGAGCGCGACACCATCGAGCGTCAACCCAACGCCGAGGCGCCGGGCCAGCCCGTAGAGCACCTCCCAGTCGTCCACGAGTTCCGAATCGGCCGGAGGCTGCAATACCGGCTCCGCGTACTGCATGTAGGGCCGCTGCATCGTGACGGCTTCGTAGTCGCGCGATCCGATGTCGTGCCGCTCGAGCATCATGCGTGGCGGCAGCACGTAATGCGCCAGGCGTGCCGTCGCGGTCATGAACGGGTCGATGACGACCAGCAGGTCGAGCGCACGAAAGGCACGTTCTGTCTTACGCTGCTCCGGCAGAGCGATGACCGGGTTGCCGCCATCGACGAAGAGTGCGCGAACCCGGCCGGACCCGGGCGTCAGGATCTCGTCGGCCAGGGCACCGCTCATCTTTTCGCCGAACAGGCTACCCAGGCCCCTTACGCGGCTGCGCGGTCCGTCCTCCCAGCGACGCTGCGGCGCGATGACCTGTGCCTTGCGCGGCCCGCGTGGCCCGAGCACGCCTGGGTTGGGCACGCGATCGCCGGGCCTCGCGTAACGGCCGCAGACGACGTTGAGGCATTCGATCAGGTGCTCCGCCAGGTTCGAGTGGGGTCCCATGTTCGGCCCGGTGCCAGACGCGGCGGAACCTCGCTTTGGCCGATCCGCCAGTGGCTGGGCGAACAGGGCAGCGGCGGCCTCGAAGTCATCGCGCTCGAGGCCGGCACGCGCGCACACGTATTCCGGCGTGAAGGAACCCACTGCGCTCTCCAGGGCTTCGACACCTGCGGCGTGGCGCGTGCAGAAATCGCGGTCCTGCCATCCGTGCGCAAAGATCCGGTTCAACAGCCCGGCGACGACCGTGACGTCCTCGCCCGGCAATGGCTGGAGGAACACGTCCGCGTGACGGGCGGACTCGGTGCGTCGCGGATCGATCACCACGAGCTTCAGACCCCGTGTGCGCGCGTCGCGCAGTCGCTGCACGGGATGCTGCAGGTCGAAGTTGAATGTAGACAGGGACACGAGCGGATTGGTCCCGACCCACATCAGCACATCGGCGCTCGCGAGCGGATCACGGCCCGCGGCCCAGCCCCCGAGTCGCTCGAAAGTCACCCACTTCGCCGACTGGTCCACGGTCATCGTCGAATAGAAGGACGACGACCCGAGGCAGCGCAGCCACTCGGGCAGCAAATGATTGGCCACGAGGTTGCTGTAGTTCATCGTGCCACGAAAACCGGCGAGCGAGTCCGCACCGGAAGCCGCGAGGATCTCCCGCATCTGCGCGGCAATTTCATCGAGCGCCTGTGCGAGACCGATACGAACGAAGCTGCCGTCGGGCTGCCGTTTCAGCGGATGCAGCAGGCGCGAAGGGCTGCGGTGCGCCTCGTGCAGCGTGATGCCCTTGACGCAGGCGTAACCCAGCGTGACCGGATTGTCGGCATCTCCCTGGACCGAAAGCACCTCGCCGGCATCGTCCATCTGGAATCGCAGGCCACACTGGCCGGCGCAGATGCGACAGGACGTATAGCGGACCTGGGTCACAGTGGGTCCGCGCTCACTCGAGCAGGTCGAACGTGCCGTGATCGATCGCAGCGAACGCGAACCGCGGGGCGACCGCGCAGTTGTTGACCTCGGCCTGGAACTCAACCGGATTGACGAGCCAGTAGTACAGGCCATACACGGACTGCGCCCGGTACGCCTCCCATGCCTCGTTGAAAATCGGCGGTGTCACGCCGCGCGCGCGCAGGGCGTCGAGGTAGAACTGCAGCAACGGTCGCTCCCACTCGCGCCGCTCCAGCATGTCGAGTGACGACACCAGGAAGTACGTGAAGTCGTGCGACCACGGACCCTTGCGGACGCTCTGCCAGTCGAGCAGGCCCGGACGTCCTGCGTCATCCAGGTACAGGTTGCCGAGGTGCGGGTCGGTGTGCAGCAGGCAATACGGGCCGAACTGATCCACCTTGCGCAGGCGCTCCATGGCGCTCTCCATCCGGTCCCGGTCGTGGAACAACCGGCTGACCGCCAGGCCACGCGGCAGTGCCATGCATTGGGCGTAGACGTCGGGCTGCAGGCGACTGCGTTGATAGGTGCCCGCCTGCCCTTCCGGCAGCGGGTCGAGTGCTTCGACCCAGCCCAACTCGTCACCTGGCACGAATTCGGCACTCAGCCACCACTGTGCATGCAGGTTCGCCAGCATCTCCAGTTGCGCAGCAGCCTGCTCGTAGGTCAGCGTCTGCTGGACACGGCAAAATCGCGCGCTACGGGCGTCCAGGTCCTCGAGGATGACTATGGCCTGGCGTCGATTGTCGTCCCACGCCGCAAAGTAGCTACGCGGCACCCGCACCGACTGCAGGCGAGGCGCCAGTTCCGAATAGAAGCGGGCCTCCAGCATGTACTCCCGGTACATGAGCTCGCGGTGGGCGCTGAAGCCGCCCTTGACGATGAGTGTCCGCGGCAGCCCCGCCCGCTCGCCGGCCTTGTCGTAAGTGACGTGCACACGGATCTTGCTCGCAGTGCCATGCATCGCTTCGCCGAGCGCCAGGCGACGTACCGCCACGTCGGGGTGGTGCGCGCGCAATGCTTCCGTCAGCCAGTCGGCCGTGATCTGCTCGACTGCGATGGGCAACGGCATCATGGGACGCGTAACCGCATCAAGTGAGCGATTGCGCAACGGCCGCTGCGCGCCGCACGTCATCGACCCAATCGAGCGAGCGCTCCCAGAGCAGTCGACGGGTCGAGGCGAAATTGTGCATGTGGGCCATCCGCGGTACCACGAACACCGTGATGTCGTTTGCGTGTGGGAACATGGCCGGTTCGCGACTCGGATCCTCCGAAACGTCGCGTTCGCCGAAACCCACGAAGACCGGCACGTCGATCACGGCGGCTTCCTCGCCGACGTAGGCCGGCGACATCATCGCGACGACGCATCGAGGAATCGTCTTGCTGCCCCAGGCCGGCGGCGACTCCCGCAGCGGGTATCCGCCGGCCATGTCCGCGCGGAGGATGTCCTCTGGGACGTCCTCCCAGTGGAACGGAAAGACGTAATCCGGCACCTGACCGCCGGTGTGCGGCACGGACAGGTCAGCGGGCGCCGTCCGTCGCGAGAACTTGCCGAAGATCGTCTTCCCCGCCTCGCGCAATTCGCGACTGCGCTGCGGCAAGCTCGTGTGGACCGCACTGTAACCGAGGGGCGCAATCGCATCGTAGGTGCGGTGGCGGCCCTGCATGATGATCGTCACGCCGCCGCCCATCGACTGCCCGGTGCCGACGACGAAGCCAGGCTCAATGGCTGGGCGATCCTCCGACAGGCTCCCGGCACGCAGCCGTCGGAGGATCTCGCGCACGGCCTGGTCATTGGCGGCCGCGATGTCCTCGATCACCAGTTCGTCATTGGCTTCGGTACTGCTCTCGCCGACACCGAGATGATCCATCGCGACGAACACGATGCCGCGGGCCACATGATGTTCCGCCTGGCTGTAGCGATGATGGCCCGCGAAGTGCAGGTCGAAATACCCGCGGGAATAGCCGCCGCCTGGCAATGCGAAAACCACGGTCGGCGAATCGTCGACGCGCTCGGGGAAAAATACGGTCGCGACGATGGATGCAGTCGACCCCGTCGTCGGCACGGACACGGGAATCACGACTCTGATGGAACTGCCCAAGCTTCTCCCTCCCCTGAGATCAGCGCCACACGACACCCGCCGCGTTTCCTATCGGCAGGGCACCGTGCGGTCGTGCTCAGCCAGCCAGCGAGGCAGGATCTGCGAGCACGTCGGCGAAGCGCCGGGTGAAGCGCGCAGCATCCGCGCCGTTGATCAATCGGTGGTCGTAACTCAATGACAACGGCAGCATCAGGCGCCAGTCGATGCCGCCACCCTCGCCGCGCAGCGGCATCCAGCGCGCGCGGCACACGCCGAGGATGGCGACTTCGGGAGCGTTGATGATCGGCGTGAAATACGTACCGCCGACACTGCCCAGCGAACTGATCGTGAAGCAGCCGCCCGACATGTCGCCGAGCGGCAGGCCCTTGGTTCTCGCCTTTTCGGAGAGCGCGGCGATGTCGGCACTGATCGCCTGTACGCTCCGCTTGTCGCAGTCGCGCACGACGGGGACGAGCAGGCCGTTCGGCGTGTCGACTGCAATGCCTACGTGGCAATACTTCTTGTAGACGATGTTGCCCGAGGCCGCATCGAGCGAAGCGTTGAACTGCGGGAACTCGCCGAGCACGATGGCGGCGGAGCGCGCCAGGAAAGGCAGCAGCGTGAGCTTCGCCTCCGGCGTGGCCGCGTTCATCTGCTTGCGCAGTTCCTCGAGCGAGGTGATGTCCGCGTCGTCATGGTGCGTGACGTGCGGAATCATCGCCCAGTTGCGGGCGAGGAACCCGGCAGCGATCTTGCGCATTCGCGGCAACGGTTTCACTTCGACCTCGCCGAAGGCCGCGAAATCGACGACCGGCCACGGCGGCAGGTCGTCGGCGAAGTTGCGTGGCTTGTCGTTCACGTTCGGCGCGTCGCTACTCGACGATTTCGCCGAGCACGGTGCCGACCGGATATGTCTCGCCCGTGGCCAGCCACGATCTTGAGACGGCCGCTCGCCGGCGCCTCCACTTCCTGCAGCGACTTGTCGCTCTCCAGTTCGTACAGTGGCTGGCCCTGCGTGACCGTGGCGCCATCGTCGACGAGCCAACGCGTCAGCACGCCTTCGTTCATGGAAAAGCCGATCTTGGGCAGGAGGACTTCGGTACTCATCGTTGCAGCTCTCATTCAGCGCAGGGTGTTGCGGATCGCCGCTTCGATGCGGGCGTGTGTCGGGACGTACTCGGCTTCGAGCGCCTTCGCGAACGGGACGGGCGAGAAGTTTGCGCCCACGCGTTCGACGCGGGCCTTGAGCTGCCCGAAAAGCTCCTCGTTGATGCGTGCCGCGATCTCGGCGCCGACGCCGAACGGTTTGACGGCCTCGTGCACGATGACGGCGCGCCGGGTGCGTGCCACAGAATTCAACACCGCCTCGGCGTCGTAGGGAGCGACCGTACGCAGGTCGATCAGCTCCACGCCGATGCCATCCTTCGCCAGCGTCTCGGCGACGGCGGCGCAGTCCGCCACCGTGCGGCTGTAGCTGATGACCGTCACGTCGTCACCCGGCGCGCAGGACGTGCGCCCTGCCGAGCGGAATGCGTTCACCGATAGTTGGCGCCGGACCCGGGTTCCAGTAGGTCGGCATGTTCTCGATGAACAGGCACGGGTCGTCGTCGAAGATGCACGAGAGCATCAACCCGTACGCGTCTGCCGGACACGACGGCGCGACGACCTTTATGCCCGCGGTGTGCGCGAACCACGCTTCGAGATAGTCGGCGTGCTGGCCGCCCGTGCCGAAACCGGCGCCCGTCATCGTGCGGATCGTCAGCGGCACGTGCGTCTGGCCGCCGGACATGAAGCGCAGCTTCGCGGCGTGGTTCACGATCATGTCCATCGCCACGGTCGTGAAGTTCATGAGCATGATTTCGGCCACAGGGCGCATGCCGACGATGGCCGCGCCGATCGCTGCGCCGATGATGGCCTGCTCGGAAATCGGCGTCGTGCGAACACGGCTGCGCCCGTACTTGCCCGACAGGCCGCGCGTCACGCCGACGACGCCGCCCTCCTCCTCGTCGCCGATGTCCTCGCCCAGCAGGATGACGTTGGGGTCGAGCGCCATGGCGTCGTCGAGGGCCTGGTTGACGGCCTGGATCGTGTTCATGGGCTTCGTTGCGGTGGCGGGTGCGTTCATGCCGTCAGCTCCTCGGCAAAGACGTCGCGGCGCAGTTCCGCGTGGTCCGGTGTGGCGCTCGCGAGCGCAAATTCAACGGCAGCATCGAGTTCCTTGCTGATTGCAGTCTCGAGCTTCGCCAGGTCGGCCTCCGTGGCGTGTCCGTTCTGCAGGAGCCACTCGCGGAAGGCCGGCACCGGGTCGAGCGCCATAGCCGCATCCTTCTCGCCTTTCTGCATATAGCCATCCATGTCGCCGAAAACATGCCCATGGAAGCGAAATGTCATGGCCTCGATCAGCGTCGGACCGCCGCCCGCGCGGGCGCGGTCGATGGCCTCCTTCGCCGCGGCGTACATCGCCAGCGGATCGTTGCCGTCGACGGTGACGCCCGGCATCTGGTAGCCGGCGGCGCGATCGGAGATCTGCTTCGCCGAGGTGGCAACCTCGTAGCTCGTGTGCTCGCCGTAACGGTTGTTCTGGCAGACGAACACGACCGGCAATTTCCAGACCGAAGCCATGTTGAGCGACTCGTGAAACGCGCCGATGTTCGCGGCACCGTCGCCGAAGTAGGCGATCGTGACGCGATCCTCCTTGCGCAATTGGGAAGCGAGGGCCAGACCGTTCGCGATCGGCATCGAGCTGCCGACGATGCCGGTCGTCACCATGACGCCGGTCGCCGGATGCGTGATGTGCATCGGCCCGCCCTTGCCCTTGCAGGTGCCGGTGACCTTGCCGGCGATTTCGGCCCAGAGCAGCTTCATCGGCACGCCCTTGGCCAGCATGTCGTGTATGCCGCGGTAGATCGTGCAGATGTAGTCGGTGTCGCGCAGGTTTACCGACACCGCGGAAGGTATGACTTCCTGACCACGTGGCGAGTAATAGGGCGCCACGATCTTGCCGGCCTTGATCGTCGCACGAAAACGCTCGTCGTTCTGCTTGATGAGCGTCATCCGCCGGTACATGTCCAGCAGGATTGAGCTCGAGGGAATCGTCGTCATGCGCTGTGCCTCCTGGCGTCCACCGGGGACAGCCGAACTTGCCGCCTTGGCTGCATGCAGCGCCGCGCGGTATCCAAACACGAAAGAAGCAGCAATGCTGGAGCCGGCACCCGGATAACAGCGGCCGACGACCGATGCAGTGGAATTGCCCGTCGCGTACAGGCCTTCGATGATCGAGCCGTCCTCTCGCAGGACCCGAGCGTGCTCGTCGGTCACGATACCGCCAGCCGTGCCTACGTCGCCGGGGTACATCGCGACCGCGTAGAACGGCCCCTGCGAGATCTGGCCCAGGTTCGGGTTCGGCTTGACCGTCGGGTCGCCGTGAGCACGGTCGAAAGCACGGCCGCCACGTTTGAACTCGGGATCGATGCCGGTGCGGCAATAGCCGTTGAATTTCTCCACTTCCGCGGCGAGTCCGGCCGCATCGATGTCGCACAACCGCGCGATTTCTTCGAGAGTGTCGGCCTTCTTCATGTAGCCGCTTTCGAGCCAGGACTTCGGTGTCTTGCCGGGCTGCGCCGTGCCCCACAGGTAGTTGTCGCGATGACGGCTGTCGAGGATGACCCAGCTCGGCACCGCCTTGCCCGTCTCCTTGTGCCGCGCATACATGCGCTGCCCGATTTCCATGTAGGCGCCCGATTCGTCGCAGAAGCGCCTGCCGTCCTGGTCGACCATGATCAGGTGCGGCAGTGAGAGGTCCAGGTGGTGCATGAACGGGATCGGCACGCCTTCCCGGTTCACGGCACCTTCGGGCATCTTTTCGCCCGGCGCCAGCGAAGTGATCACCCACCACGCCTCGTTCATGCAATCCGTGGCGGCGCCGAGCTTCATGGCCGCCTCGATCATCTCACCCGTGTCGCCCGGGTTGGCGTTCGTCCACTGCCAGGCGTTGGGCTTCGGTTGATAACGCTCGCGCATGTCACGATTGCGCGAAAAGCCGCCGGCGTTGATGAGGACGCCATCGCGTGCCTCGATGCGGAGTTCACGGCCATCACGCACGGCAACTACGCCGACCACGCGGCCATTTTCGACGACGAAGTCGCGTACTGCAGTCTCGGTCTCGATCGGGAGCTTTTCGCGCAGCGCCATCTGCAGCATGCGTCCCTGGATCGCCGCACCGCCGCCCCGGACATCACGACCGAGCAACTTGTTCTTGAGCAGGCGCCAGACGAGCCGCATCGCCATTTTCTTGCCGGCGCCGGTCTTCTTGGCGAGGAAGAGCGTCGGGAAATCTTCGGACCCGAGCGGCAACGCCATCCCCGGGTACGTGGAGAGCCTCGACTTCCACTCGCCGAGTTGGTTGACGTCGAAGAGTTCGGCTACGAGCGATCGGCCTCGTGGCTGGCCGCCAGGCAACTCGTCGTAGTAGTCGGACCAGCCGTCCGCGTACTTGAAGCGCATTCCCTGGCGCTCCAGGAACTCGACCATTTCGGGTCCGCTGCGCAGGAATGCCTGGCGACGGGCGTCGCTGCTGCAGGGGCCTTTGTAGGTGACCGCCGATTCGAAGTACTGCAGCGCGCGCTCGTAGGAGTCGTCGACACCGGCGCGCTTCATCACCGGGTTATTGGGGACCCACCACACGCCTCCGGAGAATCCGGTGGAACCGCCGACCTTGGACTGCTTCTCGAGGATCAGCGCCTGGCGACCCAGCGTCTTGTACAGCAGCGCGGCACACATCGAGGCGCCGCCGCTACCGACGATCAGCAGGTCACAGGACTCATGCCACTGGCTCATTCGGCGCACCCCTGCGATGATGAATTTCTGAACGGCGTTCGATTATATTAATGAAGCATGACGGAGCCAGCAAGGGGCAGGCCGCAGGTCAGCTTCAGGCGGGTGACAACGCCACCAGGTGAGAGGCAGCCAAGTGCCGGACCAGACGATCAGGGCACCGGCGTCGGACGATATGTGCCGGGTTCCGTGCGAAGTTGCCGAATGGCAGCGCGGCCGGCCCCCCGCGCGCGCGAACACCTGTCAAAGGTGTGCGGACCCTTAGCGACGTGCAGCGGACGCTGCACGTCGCATAGGGTCACTGGTCAGCTATGCACTATCGTGCTACGTCGGACTTAGCCGCTTCAATTATGTAAGTCCACGCATCGGCCGGCAGGACGAACCCGGCACGTCTCGCTGTATCAGTCGCTTTCGCGAACTTCAAGAAATACCGCCCGTGATTGCCGTACATCGCCTTCGGACTCGCTGGCTCGGCCCACAAGTCGTCGGGATAGGGCACGAAGGCGGATTCGCCGTCGAAAGCGTCGTAGCCATACCGGGCCGAGCACGACGGCGCGGGACGGTTGTTACCGACGTGACGCACGATAGGCACGTCGACTTCGGGCAGCCGGATTCCTCCTGTCACGTTGCCGTGCTGGTCGCGGCCCAGTCCGCCGGCGACCCGGTCGATGCGCGGCGCCGCCAATGCCGGCTTACCCGTTGCGGCCCAACGCGAGACCTGGTCGACCGCGGACCGAATCACGACCTCGTATTGACTGACACCCCAGGGGATGGGCTCGATTCCCAGCGCGTACTGGCAAGGTCCGCTCGGAAACACCCCATAGTCACGCACCAGCAGCGTCTTGAACTCATCCAGGCTGCTGATCGGTGTGTGTGCCGCACCGGCCACCTCCCACAGCCGAAATAGCGGCCCGTCGTCAGTGGGAATCGGCGAGGAACCCGCCTCGCTTTCGCTGTTGACGGTGATTGTCGGGATGTTCGCATTCGGCGCGGTGGCACCCGAGACGAGCAGGAACGCATCGAAAACCGGAGCGGTCGTCACGTTGTGTATCGTCAGGGAGTACGTGCGCATGCGCCCCGACGACTGCGATTGCCCGATCGCGATGAGTTGCTTGACGACGAGCCCCGCCATGGGATCGACTCCCTGCGGTGACCGCAGCACCTTCCCGACCGCGGAGAATATGTCGAACGACCCGGGGTCATCGCCTGGATGGATCAAGGTTCCGTAGCGCGCCGGGTCCCAGGGCTGACAGAAGAGTCCCCCGAAAGCCGGGCAGAGCCGCAAATTGCCCGTGAGCCCGAGCGGGTCGACACCGATCTTCTGCGCAGTGACACCGACGTAAGCGTAGCCCTCGCGCAGCATGAGTGGCAGCGACGGAGCCCGCGCGACGGCAAGATCGTTTCCTCCCGACACGTTCAGCCACTCGACGATGACCTTGCCGTTGAACCGCTTCGGATGGTTCGGCGAACCACGAGGATGCGGGTCTTGAACGGCAGCGGCGTGGCAGTCGTAAAAGTATTGCCGGCGATGAAATACTCTGTCTCGCTCCACCCGGCCGGCAGAACGCCACTCGGCAACGCATGGAAGGGATATCCGTGCGTGCCTGGATTGGAAACAGCAGAAACCGTAGGCGTCGGCACCTCGATGAGCGACGCCGCCCCGGCAGTCATGACGGTGCACAGCGCGGCAAGCGCAGTGGCTTTGGATCCCGCTCGGATCAGCTTGGAAAGCATAGGTCCCCCTCGACAGTGCGTTCAGAAATATGAATACTGTTCAAGAGCGATTGTGTGGCCGTGATTCCGATCAGTAAAATGACAAATACGCCGGGCTGAAATCAGAACAGCTAATACATGACCCTGGATTTACGCAAACTGCGTCATGCAACCGTACTGGCTGCCGAACGCAGCTTCGTGCGTGCGGCCGCCCGGCTGCACATCACGCAATCGGCCCTGAGCCAAAGCATCGCCAGGCTGGAACAGGAACTCGGGCTCATACTCTTCGACCGGCTTCGCAGTGGCGTCGTGTTGACCAGCGCGGGCAAGGATCTCCTGGAGCGGGCCGGGGAACTGCTGCTGGCCGAGCGCGGACTGGCCCACGAGCTTTCGCTGATGCGCGCGGGGCAGCTCGGGCGTGTGTCATTTGGAATGACGCCGATACCTGCACAAGTCTGGCTGCGGCGACTGCTGCCCAGGATCATCAGCAACGAACCATCGTTGGAGGTTCACGTCCAGCTCGCCACGAGCAGCCATCTGCTCGAACAGCTGCTACTCGACCAGGATCGAGTTCTTCGTGGCAGTCGCAGCCAACGTCAAGGCAGCAAGCGAGCTCGCCATCCGTTTCCTGGCGCGGTTCAGCGTGGGCTTCTTCGTGCGCGGCGGTCACGCACTTGCCCACAGCGACAAAGTGAGCGTCGAGGAACTGAAAGCACACCCGGTGTTGTCGCTGCCGATCCCCGATGTCAGCCAGTCGAACCACCTCCGTTGGCTGGGCTTGTCAAAAGCTTCTGCACTGCCGATTTCCGTCACGGCGGACGATTCCGCAGCGCTCAAGGACCTGGCCCTCGCAACCGACGCTGTGCTGATCCTGCCACACGCCTTGATTGCGGACGAGCTCGCAGCAGGCAAGCTGGTGGAACTGCCAGTGAAGGGCTTGCGGCATGAGGGTTCAGTCGACGTGTGCCTGGTTTCGCTGGCACGCAGGACGCCCTCCCCGGCGGCCGCGATGATCATCAGCCAGCTCGAAGGACAGATTGCCGACCGTCGCTTGCAGAAGTTTGTGTCCACCACAGCGACGCGGCAGCGTTGACCTGCGAGATCACTGCCATCGCTCGGTGCTAGGCTTGGACAAGCCGATTCACCTGGCGCTTCTTATGGAAGGAATCATCGATGACTCAATCCCATTTTGTGTCACCGCTTGCCTGGCGTCACTTCCCCGCTGGTGAGCACGGCTTCTACCGTGCTCCCGTGCTGATAGCCGGTGCTGCTGAGGCCTTGCTGATCGACGGCGGCTTCGGCTATGCGGACGGCCGCACCGTGGCCGAGGCGATCAAGGCAACGGGTAAACGCCTGTCAGCGATCTACATCAGCCAGAGCGACCCTGATTACTACTTCAGCCTCGGCCCCATCAAGGCAGCGTTTCCGGACGCACGTGTCATCGCAGCGTCGGCGACAGTGGCAGCGATTCAGAGCAACGTTGAGAAGAAACTCGCCATCTGGGGTCCGCAACTCAAGGACAACGGCCCGCAGACTCAGGCCGATATCGTGATGCCCGAAACCTTTGACGGCACGACGCTCACCGTCGATGGCGAACCGGTCGAGATCGTCGATGCTGAAGGGCTGCCCAACCGCCGCTACCTGTGGGTACCTTCGTTGCGGGCGGTGTTCGGTGGAGTGATGATCTTCTCGGGCGTCCATGCGTGGACGCCGACACCAACAGCGCCGGCCAGCGCGCCGCCTGGCGCGCGAACCTGGACACCATCGCTGCTCGCAGACCTGCGATCGTGGTTGCTGGTCACATGACACCCACGGCCGCGACCGATGTTGGCGCTATCAACCATACCAGTGCATGGCTGCTCGCCTTCGAGGAAGAACTGGCAAGGGCGGCAGACTCAGTCGCGCTCAACGCCGCGATGAAGGCCCGCTTCCCGGGCCTGGGTATGGAGGTCGCCATCGATATCGGCGCCAAAGTCGCCACGGGCGAGATGAAGTGGGGCTGAGCGTGGGAAACGAGGATTCGATGACGGCTGTCTTGGTGCCCGATCTTGGCTTTGCTGAGGGGCTACGCTGGCATGCCGGGCGGCTCTGGTTCTCGGATTTCCTGTCACGCAAGGTGTACGTGGCATCGGCCAACGGGTGCATCGAGGAGCAGGCCTATGTGCCGGGCCAACCTTCCGGGCTCGGTTTCGCGCCGGATGGGTCGGTGTTGGTGGTGTCCATGCTGGATCGCAGACTGCTGCGCATCGATGGCGGCAACCTGGGCGTGGTCGCCGCGCTTGATGCACTGGCGGTGGGGCCGTGCAACGACATGGTGGTGGATGCACGAGGCAACGCCTACATCGGCTGCTTCGGCTATGAATGCTGGTACGACCGACCGAAGTCGAACACCGTGGGACCGCTGCTCTGGGTTGGCGTCGACGGCCGCAGCGCAATTGCGGCGCCCGACCTTGCCTGCGCCAATGGCATGGTCCTGATCGACGGCGGCCATCGGCTGGTGGTAGCGGAAACCTACGGTTGCCGCTTGACCGTGTTCAATGTGGCTGGCGATGGTGCGCTCTCCGCCCGCCGCGTTTTCGCCGACCTGGCGGGGCGGCGACCGGACGGTATCTGCGCGGACCGGGACGGCAATATCTGGGTGTCCTGTGTCGATGCCGAGGAATTTCGACTTGTGCAGGAGGGTGGCGCAGTGCTGGATGTCCGCCGAACGCCAGGTCGTTGGGCCGTGACCTGTGTCCTTGGCGGCAGCGATGGTCGCCGTCTTTTCATGGCCACGGCCGTGCTTGAGCAGCCGGAGGATTTCCGCCGCGGCCGATCCGTTGGCACCATCACATACGAGGACGTGGACGTGGGCGCATGGTGAGTGCGCGCTCGCGCCGGTCTTGAGGGTGACCGCGCCTGCGCGACCGCGGCCACCCCCTCCGTCAGCTACCCAAACCGTCGATTTCAGTGAGGTTCAACAGTCGGCTTATATGACTCCCGATATGACTGCTGCAGGAGCCGAGGTAGGCCCTGAACTGAACTGAACGTCGACTTATGTGATGGTGGACATCGGTCGGGCGACTTCGAGGATCCGGAGATCCCCGAATACCCATCTGTTCACGGTGTTGTACTCTGCCCTCGGAGAGCGAGGCGCCCGAATCCCGCTGCTACCACCTCATCCGGTCCAATGCCTGATACGGAGAACAGCGATGGCAAAGAAGTACGATGTGATCGTCGTCGGCGGCGGCGTCAGCGGAACAATAACGGCCGCCTACCTCGCGAAGTCGGGCAGGAACGTCGCGCTTCTGGAGGCGACCGACCAGATCGGCGGGCAGTACTGGGGCGCATATACGAAACCAGGCGGATACAAGACCGAATATACGTCGCACCTGCCGGCCTGGTTCGCGTTCTCCAACGGCGGTGGCGGCTATTGGCAAAGGCGGCGAATGAAGTCGGAGCCAACATCCAGTGGGTCGTGATGCCGAACAACGCGACGTGGGCCTACAAGACGATGAAGGAGCCGGTCATCCTGCCGATCTGCTCGACCGGCGACGCGTTCGTGGAGTTCTACCAGAAGCTGATTCCGCAGCCGCTTCCGGAATCCACGAAGGTCGGGTTGTCACGCTTGTTCGAGTCGATGAAGGCCATGACGCCCGAACAGAAATGGGGCGAGAAGGCGGATGAAACACCCGCCATCGAATGGATCCGCAGCGTGACCGACGATGAAGGCGCCATATACTGCATGGCCCGTGTGGCGGCGTTTACTGGCGCGGAAACGGCCTCCGCTCTCGATCAGACGTCGATCGCACTCTTCAGTGCGACCTTTGGCCTCTACTCCGGGGCATTCTTCCTGACCGCCATCCAGGGCGACACCTCGTGCAAGATCCCGCAGGAGTTCGCGCGTGTCGCCAGGGACAACGGCGCCGATATCTTTCTCAGCAGCACGGCACAGAAGTTATCGTCGACAACGGCGCCGCCCGCGGCGTCCGGGCCGCCGGAAAGAACGGCGAGATGACTCTCGAGGCGGACACGGTCGTTATTCGACCTTCTGGAACCAGTACCGCCGCCTGCTGGGCAGCCATATTCCGCGTGGATACGAAGCGACGTTGGCGAAATTCGAGAGCAACAGGCGAATCACGATCGATATCCACTACGGCCTCAACAAGGACATCGTCAAGTATCCGAACTGGGCGAACGTGATGCTGCTCGACGAGAACTACGAATACGACTTCATGATTGCCGTTCCATCCTTCTACAACAATGCGTTCGCCCCCCAGGGGAAGCAGCTGATTCAGATCGAGTGCTACCGCAATCACGATGTGTTCAAGGCCAAACCGCTGGACGATTGGGTGGCGTACATCGAGGAAGTGTGCGAATCGCTCTACCCCGGCTGGCTGGCCGCGGTGGATTTCAGGGAAGTCATCGTTCGCTCGCCGATCCTGAACCACGAGTATCTCGCCACCAGAAAATTCCCGGCCAAGCATCCCGACGTCGAGGGACTCTATTTCACGGGCGACAGCACGTACGGTCCGGCGATGGTTACGGAACAGGCCGCGGCAACCGCGATGCGCGTAAAGGACATGATCCTGGGCAATCCCGTTGTCAATCGGTTCTGACGTCCGACACGCAAGCGAAGCGCGCGCGCCCGAGGATGCTCGACGGCGCACTCAACTTTCGCAACATCCGCGGATACCTGACGGCAGAGGGCCGGGTCGTGCTGACCTGAGTCGCGATCTTTGCAGCAGGATTGGAACTGGACCAAGGTCCGAGGTCACTCTGTAGAAGCAGGAGGGTGCCCGATGAAGTGATCGAGGTACAGCGACGAACCTATCTCCTGTGCGCTACGACAGGCCGAGAGCGGGACGGCGGTGGCGCGAACTCGGCGCCTGGGTTCAGGTGTCGCGTGAGTCCGATCCCAGAGGTGGCCTCGAGCATGTCGGGACGCACGGTGGCCGATGTGCTCGACCGCGCGATCGAGCGTCATGCTCAGCCGAGTACGATCACGGTCGATCACGGCGCCGAGTTCACCTCCAAGGCGCTCGACGAATGGGCCTATCGACGCGGCGTGACGCTCAACTTCATCCGCACGACGTGCCCGGCGGTCACGCGATGCTTGCAGTGGACCGGACGTCGCGCAACAAGAAATACGACAGTGCAGGGATCAGGAACAACGAACCGACCATGTTCCACAGGAACATGAAGGTCAGGAGTATGCCCATGTCCGCCTGGAACTTGATCGGCGACCACGCCCAGCTGACGACGCCGGCCGCCATGGTGAGTCCGACCAGCGCGACGATCCGGCCGGTGAAGCCTAGCGACACAAGGTACGCCTGCGTGAGGCTGCGACCCCGCCGTTGCTCGGCCAGCTGCACGCTCAGCAGGTAGAGCGCGTAGTCGACGCCGACGCCGACGCCCAGCGCGATCACGGGCAGCGTCGCGACCTTCACCCCGATCCC
Source organism: uncultured Gammaproteobacteria bacterium (assembly GCA_963843985.1). GTDB lineage: Bacteria > Pseudomonadota > Gammaproteobacteria > Steroidobacterales > Steroidobacteraceae > RPQJ01. The sequence continues at coordinate 66,635 of CAWJMS010000035.1, forward strand.
CAGGCCGACCATGAGCGACTCGCAGAGCGCCGAAGTGATCATCAGGGGAACCAGTGCGACGATCACCGCGCGCCAGTTGCGGAACGTGATGAAACATAACAGCGCCACGGAGGCATAGAGCAGCGCCAGCATGCGCCGATTCGCCTGCTCGACGACAATGTTGGTCACGGCCTCGACACCCGCCGATCCGGCCGCGAGCTTGAACTGGCGCTGCGGTGTGCCGTACTGCGCACCGTACTCCTCCGCGACCTCCACGACACGTTCCAACGTTGACGCCTTGTGGTCGGCCAGCGAGGCGATGATCGGCGTCACCGCGCAGCGGACGTCCACCAGCTCCTGCTGGTCGACGACTACCTGATCGACCGCGGCATTGAGAGTTGACGGATTCCGCGAGATGGCGAGCCATTTGGGGTTGCCCTCGAAGCCGCCAGAGGTCGCGAGGCGCACTCCGTCCACGACCGACCGCACGGCCTGTACGCCCTCGACCTGCGAAATCGCCGCGCCGAATCGATCGGCCTCCACGAGCGTCTGGAACAGCTTGCAGTCGCCGGGCGGCGTCTCGAGCATGACGACGAACTGGTCCGTCGAGAGCCCGTAATTCGCGGTGACGAATGCAACGTCGCGGTTGTAGCGTGATTCGGGCCGCAGTTCGGGCGCACCCGGGTCGAGGTCGCCAATCTGAAGCCGCTGGCTGATCAGGACAGCTATGAAAAGGGCGACGATGGCACCGGCGGTGGCGATGTGGGCCCACGGAGGAGATGCGTACCTCGCGAGCGAGCGCCACAACAGGCCCGGGTGGACCTGTTCCGCGCTCTCGTTGCGGAGCGATCGTTTCGCGGCCGTCTGGCTCACGCCTGTGTACGAGAGCAGGACCGGAATGAGCATGAGCTTGGTGAAGATCAGCACCGACACGCCGATGCTGGTCGTGAGCGCCAGGTCGCGGATGACCGGGACGTCGATCACCATGAGCACCGCGAATCCTACGACGTTCGTCAGCAGGGCCGTGAGTCCCGCCATGAAGAGCCGCCGGAACGTGTAGCGCGCCGCCACGTACTTGTGCGTCCCGCGCCCCACGTCCTGCATGATGCCGTTCATCTTCTGGGCGCCATGGGACAGCCCGATGGCGAAGACCAGGAAGGGCACCAGAATCGAGTAGGGGTTCAGGACGTAGCCCAACAGCTGCATCAGGCCCAGCAGCCAGACCACGCCGAGCAAGGACACGAACACGAGCAGCAGCGTGCTGCGCAGGTCGCGCGTGAAGATGTACACGAACACTGCGGCGATCGTGACCGAGAGCCCGAAGAACGCCATGACCTGCCAGAGGCCGTCGATCAGGTCCCCGACGATCTTCGCAAAGCCGACGATATGGACCCGGGTCTCGGGTGTCTCGAGCGACCGGACGCGCTCCTCCAGGGCACGGGAGAAGGCCGCGTAATCCAGCGGCTCGCGCGTTTCCGGGTTGAACTCGAGCAACGGCACCACGATCATCGACGAACGGAAGTCGTTCGCCACGTAGCTGCCGACGATCCCCGCACGCGCAATGTTCGTCTTCAGCTGCGCCATCTTCTCCGGTGAGCCGTCGAATTCGTCCGGCATCACTGGACCGCCGCGATAGCCCTCCTCGGTAACCTCGTTCCAGCGCAGGCTCGTAGTCCAGAGCCCGCGCATCCACGACCGGTCCGCACCGGGAATCAGGAAGATCGTGTCGTTGGCTTTCTGCAGCACGCTCAGGTAATCAGCGTCGAAGATATCGCCATTCTTGTTTTCAACGACGACGCGTACGGAGTTGCCGAGTCCGCGCAGCGCTTCGCGATTCCTGAAATAGTTCAGGATGTAAGGATGCGAGCGCGGAATCATCTTGTCGAAGCTCGCGTTCACCTTGAGCGCGGCCGCGTGCCAGCCCAGGAAAAGCGTGGCCGCGACACAGATGAGCAGCACGGCCCAGCGGTGGTTGAAGATGACCCGCTCGAGCCAGACGCCACTGGCGCTGTCGAAGTCCCGCGGATCGCGGACCACGGGCATCTTGATGATTTCTTCGCCGGTCGCCAACGCGAGCTCGTCCTTGTTGCGGCAATCCGCGGTTCGAATTTTCGACTTCAGTGCAGGGGGACTGCCTGGACCCCGGACAGGCCCGATACGATGGCCGTGCCGGACGCGACCTGCACCGCATCCGTGAACAGCGTCATTCGCGCCGGCCGCAGCGGTTGGAATCTGTGTCCCTGATCCGCTGTTACAACGACACGGCCGTCCTGCGTGACCAGGAGCACACGTCCATCGTCGAGGACTGTTGCGCCGGTGACTGTCGCGGGCAGTTCCGTGGCCAGTCGCTCCCACGTCGCGCCGCGGTCGCGCGAACGGTAGATCGTCCCGCGGAGTCCATAGGCGAGAACGAAGTCGCGTGTCCCGACGATCCCGAAAAAACTTCCAGCGTAACCAGTCTTCAGCGCAACGAAGCGCTGCCGGTCACGATCGAGTTTGAATACGATGCCTTGCTCGGACGGCATGTACACGTCGCCGTCGATCTCGCGGATCGCGTGATAGTGCAGCATCTTCGGATTGTCGACGTTCTCGACCCAGGACTGCCACGTGTGGCCGCCGTCCTTGGTGCCGACGATCGTGCCGAACGCTCCCACGACCCAGCCGCGTTGTGAGTCCTCGAACCAGAGGTCGAGCACGGGCATCTCTGGCCCGTTCTCGAAATTGCGCTTCACCTCGCGCAGCAGGCGCTGCCCCTGCCGGTCGCCTGCGGCGGCAAGCTTCGTGAAGTGATCCACGAGCAAGGGGCCCGTCTGCCGGCCGTCGAGGAGCCTTGCCCAAGTGTCGCCGCCGTCGCTGGTCGCGAGGACGACGCCGTCATGGCCGCCGGCCCAGCCGTGCCTCCCGTCCACGAAACGCACGGCCAGGAGGTCGGAGTCGACCGGTGCCCGCACCTGTCTCCACGTCACACCGCCATCGTCGGAGACGATGATCAGGCCGCGCACGCCGACCGCCACCACGCGACGGTCGCCGACGCGGGCCAGTGCAGTGGTTTGTGTGACTGACGCAAGTCGCGTGGGCGAGGCGGGCGTATCGAGCGGGTCCCGGAAGGAGTCCGTCGCGGCGGGCGCAGCCGCCGCCGCCGCCGCAGCCGCCGCCAGAAGCCCGAGCCACCACGCGCACGCGACGGCGCCCGGGCCACGACTCATCGGCGGCTCCCCTCACTGCTCGCCACTGGCACCCTCATCACGTTCATCTCACACCCATGGCCGCCATGTTCTCGGGCGTGAAGTAGTTCGCGGGAAGCGGCGGTTTCACGCCCCACCCCTCGGTTCCCGGGACCGCTCTCGCACCCAGAAACCAGCCCTGCTTGACGTGGTCGTAGCCGACTTCATTGTGCCCGATCGGCGCCGGGATATCGTACATCTGGGCGATCGGGTAGACCTTCGAGCGATACAGCTTGCCCGCATCGTCATAAGTCTGCTCGCTCGAGATGATCCAGCTGTCCTCGTCCAGGTAGAACATCTTTCGGCTGTTGATGTGGCGGGCACCCGGCTTTCGCGTTGCCTCGACCACCCAGACGCGGTGCAGTTCGAAGCGCTGGGCGTCCGGGTTGATGTGATTCTTCATCATGAGCTTTTCGATCGGCCACTGGTGCTGCTTCTGGCCGTTGTATGGGATCAGCAGTTCCTTCTTGCCGATGAGCTTGAAATCGAAGCGGTCCATCTTGCCGTCGAAGCCCGAGATCTCGTCGAACAGGATCAGGCCGCCGTACTGCGCCGCTACGGTGTCGTATGTGAACTCCGGTGCCAGCCTCACGCGGCGCTGACCCGGCACGTAGCTCCAGGCCCTCGGCTCCTTCTGGTCCATTCGCGCCCACGTGACCCGCATGTCCAGGGAGCCGGCCTTCGACGGAGGCGCCTGGTTCGCGTTGAGGAGAGACTGGATCCGATCGGACGTCGTCGTGCTGTTGTCCCAGTAGTCCCACTGGTAGATCACCTTGGAACGGCTCACCAGCGTCCGGTTGCCGGCCGAGTCCGACAGGTAGGTCTCGAAGTCGCGCGCGCCGAAATACACGGGGTGGAAGGCCGTGAGCCAGTTCGCCATGATCTCGTATCCGGTCTTGGGAATCGGGAACGGTACCTGGGCATGGGCCCCCTCGAGGCCCGGCGCGGTGCCGACGAGCTTCGGGGACATGACCCTCTTGATCGTGTTCTCGTAGGCCCAGTCCGGCACGCAGGCCGTCCGGTAGGTCTTGTAGACATCGATCCGATAGGTCGGATAGGCCTTCAGCAGGTAGACCTGGCCATCGTCCAGCTTGCCGGCATACTGGGCCAGGTTGGCCGCCGTGACGCTGTAGAGCGGCTTCTCGTCGTCAAACGGGTAGACGTACGGGTGGCCATGCTTGCCATTGAGCGGCTTGTAGTTGGCCGGTGGCGTGCACAGGCCGCCGGTCCACTCCGGGATCGTGCCGTCATTGTTTCCGGCCCGCTCCGCACCGATCGGGGTCAGGTCCTTGCCGAGCCGTGCGACCTCCTCCGCGGTCGGCGCGGCCGTCACGTCCAGCGCGCATGCGAGCAACGTCGCGGCAGCGAGCAGGTTCTTGAGCGTCTTCATCTGTCTCTCCTCGTGAGGCTGCACTTGCGCGTCAGAACGTCGTCTTGAACGAGAGGTTGAGGTATCCGTGGTCGTTCTGCGCGGCGTTTCCTCTCGATGTCGCCGCGAGACCGTTGGGCGCCTTGCTGTACGGAGAATCACCGTCCGCATACCGGAGCACGACCGTGTACTTCTGCACGTATTCGAACTCGAGGCCGACCGACCAGGAATAGGCATCCTCGAAATTCGGGCCGAGCGTCGGACCATTGCCCAGGAACCCGTACGCCCCCGTCACCGGTACCGACAGGTCGAGGCTCGGCAGCACGCCGAGCCACTGCGGCTTGACGGTCGCCTGGATCTGCGCGTACTCCCCGGTCGAGCAACCGTTCTTCGAGGTGCCCTGGCCCGGTGCATTGTTCACGTCCGTGCATCCCGGCCGACCGACTTCCTTGTAGGCCTCCTCGTTCTTCGTCACGTCGTCGAGCTTGCTGTAGAGCGCCTCCACCAACAGCTGGCCGCTGTCCCACAGGCGCGAATTTGGTAAGAGGTAGATTCCGTTGACGACCCAATGCCAGGTGTTGCCGCGCGCGCCCTCCACGCCTGCGAGGTCGCCCGCGCCAGCGAACGACGGTGCGCTGACGAGTGCCGTGTCCTTGCGGTAGACGAGATCGCTGGACACAGCGACCGGGCCGACGCTGGTCGCGACGCTGGCCGCGTACATCTCGGTGTCCTCGGCGTAGGAGAGGTGGTACGAGGTCGGAATGAACGTGAGGCCGTGGCCAGGAATATTGACGACCTGACCGCTAAACACCGGCGCCCAGGGTTGCGTCTCGTCGAATCTCCTGTAGTACAACCCGAAACTCGTCGCATCGAGCGCAGCCGGGGTAAAGCGCAGGCTGACCCCGAAATTGTTCGTGCCGCTCTTGTCGGGGCCCACGTACTTCGTCTGCGGCAGGTTGCCCAGCGGCCCGGCGAAAATGAACTCCGGCCCGTCGAACAGCATGTCGGCCGAGCCGAAGTAAGTGCCGCCCTGCGGCAGGCGGTTCGGCGTCCACCGGAAGAAATACTGGGCATTCAGCGCTGCCTGCGACCCGAGTTGCACGGAGGCCGAGACCTGCGATACGGGCATGAAGACTTCCTTGGCCTCGCTGCCCGGGCTCGACGAGGCCTTGAGTCCGTCGAGGGGAGCCTGCGAATAGGCGATGCCGTGGAATGGAGTGAACAGCGACTCGCCCCAGTACACCGTGTGCTTGCCGACCCTGAGCGACACCGGCACGCCGATTTCGAAGTTCGCGAAAACGAAGGCGTCCAGTATCTCGCCGCCGGACTCGATGAACCGATCCGTTTCAGGTGTATAAAGGTCGTCCTCGTAGCTGCCGGGAATGCCCAGCGCGGCAAGGTCCGGATTGCGCTTCGCCTTGCCGTCGTATGCCCAGTCATGCCAGACGGCGGCGCTCACCCGGGCCCCGAATTTCTCCCTGTAGATGATGTCGAACTCGCTCAGCAGGTCGAAACGATTCATCATCACGTCGTTCTTTTCGAACAGGTATTCCGTCTCGTCGTAGGTGGGATTGTTCCCGAAGGCCGGGTCGATGTCCTCCATCCGCATTCCAACGGCATACCGCACCTGGTTGTCGAAGCGAACCTTCAGGTTAGGGTTGCCCGTGCCGAACTCGAAGGCCTGCAACGCAGATGGCATTGCGCACGCGCCTGCGGCGGTTGCCACGAGCGCCAGGCAACGCAGGTTCCGCCGCCCCTGCAGCCGCTCCCGGATCGTGTTGCTCATTGTCCTCTCCTGAAGAGATGGGCAGGACGGCGCACCCGAGGAGGCGCGACCATGACGTGGCCTGCCACACAAACGAAGGTGTCTGGACTGATCGATGGCCGCCCCCGCCGTGCCTGTGACCCTGACGAATATTCAGTCGTCGGTCGAGTCGCTGGCGTATGGCGACAGATTACCCGCCTAGCCGGAGCTGAAATCTATGCGTGGTGTCCACGTTGTTAGATGCCACTACGTAAACGGGAGCTCATCGAGGCCCCGACGACGGTGCACTCGCGGCCCGCCGCGCCCGCCTCGCCCGCCGGCCGACCTTGATCTACGGAAAGTCGGGCCCTTCGACCGGCGCAGGCGCGAGTCGCGGATCCTGCCCGAGTGGTTGCTGCCGTGAGTGCGCCAACCGGGACGCAGTCATATAGTTGAGCAACAAACAGTCGCGGCACCATTGGGGGGAGCAACGGAGGTTCGTTCGATGCCAGTCGTAGGTCCACATCCGCTGCTCGACTTCCTGGAGCCACCGCTCGCTGCGTTGGCCGACCTGGCATGCGATCTCCGCTGGAGCTGGAACCACGCAACGGACGCCCTCTGGGACGCGCTCGAGCCGACGGTCTGGCAGCGGACGCGAAATCCGGTGCTCGTCCTGCGGAACACGTCGCGTGGGCACCTAGATGCCCTGGCGAGGAATCCGGGCTTCGTCGATCAGCTGCGCACCGCGGTAGCGGCACGACACGAGTACATGACCCGACCAACATGGTTCGAGCAGGAATACGGTGGTGGCAGTCCGTTTCGGGTCGCCTACTTCAGCATGGAGTACGGCATCACCGACGCCCTGCCGCTTTACTCCGGTGGGCTAGGTGCGCTCGCCGGCGACCACCTCAAGGCCGCGAGCGATCTGGGCGTGCCGCTGGTCGCGATCGGGCTGCTTTTTCGCCAGGGATACTTCCGCCAGGTCCTCGATTCGAACGGCTGGCAACGCGAGTTGTACACGAACAATTCGCCGTACTCGATGCCGGTCTGCCCGGTGCTCGAGGACGACGGTCGGCCATTGCGGGTCAACATTCCGTTCCCGGGTCGCGATCTTCTGTTCAGGGCGTGGCGCGCCTGTGTCGGACGCGTCGATCTGTACCTGCTCGACAGTGACGATCCCCTTAACAGTCCGGCGGACCGCGGCATCACGGGTCAGCTTTACGGCGGCGACCGAGAGACGCGCCTGGAGCAGGAGATCGCCCTGGGTATCGGCGGCTGGAGATTGCTGAAGGCGCTCGGCATTGAAGTCGACGTCTGCCACCTGAACGAGGGGCACGCCGCTTACGTGACCATCGAGCGTGCCCGGGGATTCATGGCGTCGCATGGCGTCACGTTCTGGGAGGCCCTATGGGCCACTCGCGCGGGAAACGTATTCACGACGCACACACCCCTCGCAGCGGCATTCGACACGTTTTCCGAGTCCCTGCTCGAAAAGTACTACCGCGCTCAGGCCTCAAACTACTACTTCGCAGATCTCGGCCTCGACCCGGCGGGCGTGATAGGCCTCGGCCGGCAGAATCCCGGGGACACGGAAGAGCCCCAGAACATGGCGTACATCGCTGCGAGGACTTGTTCGAGGCTGAACGCCGTGAGCCGGCTGCATGGCGAGGTGAGCCGGCGCATCTTTGCGCCGCTTTATCCACGCTGGCCCGAGGAGGAGGTACCTGTCACGCACATCACCAACGCGGTGCACGTGCCGAGCTGGGAGTCTCCGGCCGCGGATCGGTTGTGGACTGGCGCCTGCGGCGAGGACCGATGGCAGCGCAGTGCAACGGGGCTTGCCGAAGGGATTGCCGGGCTTGACGATGAGGTGCTCTGGAGATTCCGTCGGGACACGCGGCAGAGTCTCGTTAGGTACGCGCAGCAGCGACTTGCCCAGCAGCTGGGGCAGCGTGGCGCCGATCCCCCCGAGGTCGAGGCAGCCGGACAGACTCTCGATCCGAACATCCTGACGATCGGCTTCGCGCGACGATTCACCGAATACAAGCGGCCGGACCTGCTGCTGCACGATTCTGCGCGACTCGTGCGTCTCCTGAACGATCCCTCGCGGCCGGTTCAGATCATCGTGGCCGGCAAGGCGCATCCACACGACGAACCGGGTAAGCGCGCCCTGCAGCGCTGGGCAGCGTTCGTCAATCGCGCGGACGTGCGCGCCCGCGCGGTCCTGCTCGAGGACTACGACCTCTCGCTCGCGAAGGAACTCGTGCAGGGTGTCGACGTCTGGATCAACACACCGCGCCGCCCGTGGGAAGCGAGTGGAACCAGCGGCATGAAGGTCCTGGTGAACGGTGGCCTGAACCTGTCCGAGCTCGACGGGTGGTGGGCCGAAGCCTGGGCACCTGAGCTCGGCTGGGCACTGGGCGACGGCGCGGAGCATCCGGAGGCTGAGTGGGATGCGATCGAGGCGGCGGAGCTCTATCGGCTGCTGGAGAGCGAGATTGCCCCACTATTCTACGAGCGCGATGCGACCGGCATACCACGAGGCTGGGTGACCCTGATCCGTGCGAGCATGTCCAGGCTTACATCCCGGTTCAGTGCCAACCGCATGCTCGCCGACTACGTCGCTCGGATGTATGTTCCGGCGGCCGAAACCTATCGGTGCCGTGCACGAGACGACGCCAGCATCGCGCGTTCGCTGGCCCGATGGATGCGCGACCTCGAAAGTCACTGGCGCGAGATTCACTGGGGCCGGGTCGACTTGCAGCCCGCGCCAAACGGCTGGGCGTTCAGCGTACAGCTCTACCTCGGCCGCCTCGCGCCGGACGCGATACGTGTACAGGTCTACGCCGAGCGACGCGGGCAAGTGCCTGCCGAGTGTCACGAGCTGGCACGTGGCGAGCAACTGCCGGGCGCTGTGAGTGGATTCAGCTACCACGGCATCGCATCGACCCGGCGTCCGTCGGCCGACTTTGCACCGCGCGTCGTGCCTGCACACTACACCGCCTCTGTCCCTGCCGAGGCTCCGTTCGTACTCTGGTATCCCGACTGATAACGAGCCGCACGATACTCCGCGAACAGAAACTCGCCGAACGCGAAGATCGCCTCGACGGTGGGGTGCGTCCATCGGGAATTCGCGAGGTCATATGCATGCTGTGCCCCGCGCAGCCGCGCAAAAGCCACGGGCGCACGTGCCACCACGCGCGCCTCCCGAACGAAATGCTCCGCTTCTTCGACCGGGATCACCGAGTCGTGCGTGCCATGCACGACGAACAGCGGCGGCATGTCCGGATGTACGCGCGCAATCGGTGATGCATCGTTCCACAACCCGGGATCCTGCTCGTACCCGCAGGGCATCACGTTGTCGCCGAGGAATGCGCGCAGGTCGGGACTGCTGGCGACCTCGAAGCGATCGGTGAAGTCCAGCCGCGCATAGATCGGGACCGCACCACGCAATGAGGTGTCGATCCGCTCGAACCCCGGCTGATATTCCGGACGGTTGGCCGTCAATGCTGCCAGCGCGGCGAGATGTCCGCCGGCCGACTCTCCGCAGGCGATGACGAAATCCGGATCCCCGCCATAGCGGCCCGCCTCCGCGCGGATCCAGGCAATCGCCCGCTTGACGTCGACCAGGGGATCCGGGAACCGGGAGCGAGGCCCGAGTCGGTAGTTGATCGCAACGACGAGCCAGCCACTGCTCGCCATCCGGCCGAGGATGGCCATGCTCTGCATCGCCTTGTGACCCATGACCCAGGCGCCGCCGTGTATGGCGAGCAGCACGGGCAGGCCGGACCCAGGATCGCGCGGACGGTAGATATCGAGAAGATGGCGCTCGCCCGCCTCGCCGTAGCTGAGATTCTCGATTCGCTCGACATTCGCGGGCAGAACGTTGCGCGGATTGATGCTGGAGGGCGTGATGGCACGCATCGTCGGCGCGATCGGTCGATATCCGCTTCCTGAAGTCCGCACCGAATGCCTGCCGCAGTGCGAACTCAAGCGTTGACGCCGTGGCATTTGCGCGTCGCTCGAGCCACAGCAGGAAGACCAACGCAATCGCGGAAGCCGCGAGCCCTATTTGCCCGCAGCGCGTCGCGTGAGCACCCAGGGCCACCGCAACGCCCGATGCGACCGCCAGTGTCGACATCAGCAGTGGCGCGGCATGCATGGCCGGAGCTGAGACCGCGAACTGCAGCAGTCCACGCTTACCCCCGCTGCCTGGGATACGAAGCAGCGCCGCAAGCCCGCTCAGCGCCACCAGTGCCGCGAACCCGAGGTAGACGCAGGGCAGCAGGGTCATCGACGGCTGCCGGAACTCGACCTCCCGGGCCTGACCCGGGCGACGGCGGCTCCGGATGCCGCGGGGCGCCCCCGATGAAGGCCGTAGGCCTCCTCGAGCTCGCGAAGCACGTCGGCCGCGTGGACCGCGAGGCGCCGCACGTGCGGCACGGCATCCGAACACACGATTCCCATGTGCAGGCCTTCGCTTTAGCCAGGCAGCGTCCTGTTGAGGCCCGGACCGGCCATGATGACCGAAAGTCGTTGTGCAACTTCGCCCACCGGGCAGCCGCGCTCGACGACTTGTCGAACAGCCTCGTCCGCCACGCCACGAATGCGCGGAGCACTTGCGGGGTCGAAGTCCATTGCATGCAACACTACCATGACCGATCGAGGGACTTTGACTCAACATTGCTGCAGGGGATCTGCCGTGCACCTCAACATCGAGCCGGACCGTCCATTGCGCGACGACATTCGCCTTCTCGGCCGGCTGCTGGGCGACACCGTGCGTGACCAGGCGGGCGCCGCGGCCTTTCAGCTGGTGGAGCGCGTCCGGCAGAGTTCCATCGCGTTCCGGCGCAACGAGGACGTGGGTGCACGTCGCGAACTCGAGCGCGTCCTCGATGCCCTGAGCCGCGAGGAGACGATGGTGGTGGTGCGGGCATTGAGTTACTTCTCGCATCTGGCCTACGTCACCGATGTCTGCACATCGTTCGCCTTGCGCGACGGGCCGAGATCGACGGTGATCCACCGGCCGAGGGCAGTCTCGTGCGGGCGCTGGACAGAATCGAGGCAGTGGGCATCGGGGCCGAATCGCTTTCCGCGTTCTTTCGGGATTGCATGGTGGTGCCGGTGCTGACCGCGCACCCGACCGAGGTCCAGCGCAAGAGCGTGCGGGACCTGGAAAGGAAGATCGCGCGCTTGCTGCAGGCGCGTGATCGCTGGCAGCTTACGCCAGAGGAGCTGGCCGGCAACGACGAAGCCGTCCGGCGCGCCGTGCTTGCGCTCTGGCACACCCGGATGCTGCGCCTCGAAAAGCTCGGCGTCATCGACGAGGTGGCCAATGGCCTCTCCTACTTCGAGCAGACTTTCCTGACGGCCTTACCGTTGCTGTACGGCGCGCTGGAGGACGAACTGGAGCGACGCCACCCCGGCCGACGGGCTGCCGGGTTGCCATCGTTCCTGCGAATCGGGTCGTGGATGGGGGCGATCGCGACGGCAACCCGTTCGTGACCGCCGACGTACTGCGGCAGATTTTCGCATGCAGTCGTCCCGCGCGTTCGAGTTTCACCTTGAACAACTGCACGCGCTCGGCGCCCAGCTGTCGCTGACGACGCTCTCGACGGACGTCTCGCCGGAACTCTGCGCGCTGGCCGGGCGCTCGCCGGACAGCAGTCCGCATCGTCGCGATGAACCTTATCGTCGCGCACTCACCGGGATGTATGCGCGGGTTGCGGCGACGGCGCTGGCATTGGACCTGCACGGGCCACTGCGGCTTGCGATAGGAGACGCCCCGCCCTATGCGAATGTGGCCGAGTTCGCTGCGGACCTCGATGTGATCGATCGCTCACTGCGGGCACATAACTCGGCCCTTCTCGGCCGGGGACGACTGCGTCGGCTGCGACGAGCCGTCGGTGTCTTCGGCTTCCACCTTGCTGGCGTGGACCTGCGCCAGAACTCGGAGGTCCATGCGAGGGTCGTGGCCGAGCTGTTCGCGGCGGCTCGGCCGGAGGTCCGCTACTCGTCCATCGACGAACCCGCACGGGTGCGCCTGTTCGTCGAGGAACTGGTGACACCGCGCCTCCTTTGTTCTCCCTTCGTCGAATATTCCGCCGAGACCCGCGGCGAACTCGAGATTCTGCAGGTCGCCGCGCAGATGCACGCACGTTACGGCGCCGAGTGCATCCCCAACTACGTGATTTCCAAGAGCAGCGAAGCCTCGGACGTGCTCGAGGTCGTCATGCTACTCAAGGAAGTGGGTCTCTTCCGGGCGGCGGACGCGCACCTGGGACTCAACGTCGTCCCGTTGTTCGAGACGATTGCCGATCTCCGTGGAGCCGCCGCGGTGATGAACGCACTGATGTCGATTCCCGTGTACGCCCGCATGCTGGCCTCGCGGAATCGCGGCCCAGGAGGTCATGCTCGGCTGCACCGACAGTAACAAGGACGGCGGCTATCTCACCTCCCGCTGGGAGCTGTTCAAGACACAGCGCGAGCTGGTCAAGACCTGCCGACGTCACGGCGTGCGCCTGCGACTCTTTCACGGCCGCGGCGGCTGAGTCGGCCGCGGCGGAGACCCGAGCTACGAGGCTATCCTCGCCCAGCCGGTCGGCACCGTACAAGGCCAGATCCGCATCACGGAACAGGGCGAGGTGATCGGCACCAAGTACTCGAATCTCGAGGTCGGGCGCCGCAATCTGGAGAATCCGCTGCTGCCACGCTCGAGGCGACACTGCTCGGTGACACCGTGCGCGAACCGCAGGAGGAGTACCTCCCGGCACTCGAGACGCTCTCGGCTCTTGCGTTTGCGTCCTACCGGAACCTCGTCTATGAGACGCCGGGCTTCGAGAACTATTTCTGGGAATCCACGGTCATCAGCGAGATCGCCGAGTTGAACATCGGCAGCCGACCAGCGTCGCGCAACCAGTCTCGCTCGATCGAGACGCTGCGCGCCATCCCGTGGGTATTCGCATGGGCGCAGTGTCGGCTGATGCTGCCCGGCTGGTACGGGTTCGGTTCCGCCGTCGATACCTGGCTCGCCGGCGGCGAAAACCGGCTCGACCTGCTCCGGGGAGATGCACCGCGAGTGGCCTTTCTTCGCCTCCGTGCTCTCGAACATGGAGATGGTACTAGCGAAGGCCGACCTCGCCGTTGCCTCGCGGTATGCCGGCCTGGTCACCGATGCAGCGCTGCGCGACGCGATCTTCCAGCGCATCCGGGCCGAGCACGAGTCGACCGTCGCCGCGCTGCTGCGGATCATGGGAACCCGAAGGCTGCTGATGGAACCCGGAACTCGCGAGCTCGATCCAGTATCGCTTCCCGTACCTCGACCCGCTGAACCATCATGCAGGTCGAGCTGCTGCGCCGCCGCCGCGCCGGCGACCGACGAGCGAGCGCAGACCCGCCGCGGCATTCACCTGACCATCAACGGCGATCGCCGGCCGGCCTGCGGAACATCCTGAATCGCCCCATCACCGCGCGGCGCTTCGAAGATTGGGCGCGTTCGATCTCGAGCGGATCCGCGTCGTCGGCGATCCGATCGGCGCCACAGTGAACGACGTTGGCCTCGCGGTCTGCGGTGGGGCGTTGCGTCGCTACCTGCGGGGAGCCGGCGAGCTCCCGGTCGAGTCACTTCGTGCGCTGGTACCCGTATCGCTTGCGAGAGCCGGCGACGACGCGGGTAGGCAACCTGGCGTCGGCCATCACGGTGCCTCTCGCGACCGATATCGACGATCCATTGCGGCGCCTCTCGCTCATCACGCGCGCGACCCGCGCCGCCAAGGAGGCGTTGCGCAACGCGACGCCCGAATTCGTGAGCGCGTTGCACGGCGCGCTGCTGATGGCGCCGGCCGCCGTCGAACAGCTCGTCGGCCTGCGCCTGTTCGGCCGGCCGCCGTTCAACCTCGCGATCTCGAACGTGCCGGGTCCACCGCGCAAGCTCTATCTTTACGGCGCGGAAATGGAGCAGATCGTTCCCAACTTCCTGGTGGGCCCCGGCATGGCACTCAGCATTCTTCTGAACGAGCTATCACGATCAACTCGGGATCACGGTGTGCCGCGTGCCCCGACGCCTTGCCCGGCGTCGAGCGTATCATCCCGATGCTGGGGGACTGCTTCGCGGAGCTGGAAACTGCGGTGAGGAAGGCGTCGCGCCGTTCCGCTCGACGGAGGCAACCGCAGCGACGCAGGTGAAGCCGGCAGCGCTGTCAGGCGGCGGTCCGGCTTCGCTCGGCCAGGCGCTGGTACTCGGCAAATGCTGCACGGAAACGCTCCAGCATGGCCCAGCCGTCCGGCAACAGCTTCTTGTCGGCCATGATACAAAGGTTGTATTGGCCTGCGTAGGTCCACACCGTGACGTTGATTCCCATGCCCTGCTGGACCTGCCCCATGGATATCCAGTTCGCGAGGCGCATGCGTCCCCAGTAGAGCGGCTCGCGCGGGCCCACGACGTTCGACATGAGGACGTTGGCATCCAGGCCGATGTGGTTCTTGCGATGCATCACGATCCAGTCGGGCAGTCGCAGCATCACGGGCGGCATGATCTCGAGCAGACTCAGCGTGTCCACACCCTCCGCCGCCTTGATGTGCTCCTTCATGACGTCACACGAGTGCTTCGTGGCCCGAAGCCGTTCCATCGGGTCGGCGATCTGCACTGGCAACCACATGTAGTCGGCCGTGGTCTGGTTGCCGATGTTATCGTCCTGCTCCTTCGGTGGACGGCGCTGAAAGGGGATCGTCGCCACCAGCGGTCCCTTGTCGGGGTCGTAGCCGCGTTCACGCATGAAGTCGCGATAGACCGTGGCCGAGGCCGCCAGCAGCAGGTCATTGACGGTGACGTTGAGGCCGTGCGCAATGCCCTTCATCCGCTCAAGTGAATACGTCTCGAAGACGAAAGTCCGGCCGTGGCTCAGGCCGACGTTGAAGGGCGAGTCACGGCTGTCCCGGAAAGGATCGGGCGGCAGCTCACGCCGGGCCTTCGCGTATTGCTGCTTCAGGCGTCGCAATCGTCGGATCCCGTGGATGAGTTCCGGCACGCCTCGTGCGAGCGACACCGGCACGTCTCGCAGCGCGGACAGCACCAGTCGCACCTTGCCGGGGATTGGCTCCGGTATCCAGGCTGCCGCCTCGGCAGGCGGAGCCACAATGGGCGTTGCGTCCGCGGATGTTGCGTCCGGTCGCGTGTTCAGGAATTTCTCCATCGCGCGGGCCGCACCGGTGCCGTCCGTGTAGGCGTGGTGAAGCAGCGTGATCAGCGCCACCCGTCCGCCCTGCAGCCCCTCCGTGAACCAGGTGAGCCACAGGGGCTTGCTGAAATCGAGCGGCCAGGCGTAGAGCTGCGAAATGAGCGCACACAGCGCACGATCATCTCCGGGCGCAGGGCACACGATGTGGCGCAGGTGGTAGTCGATGTCGAAGTCCGGATCGTCCACCCACAACGGACGATGCAGGTTGAACGGCACACGCTGCAGCTTCCAGCGCAGCATCGGCGTCAGCGGCAGTTGGCGCTCGAAGTCGTCGCGGAAGCTCGCGTAGCTCCAGCCGCCCGGCACGTCCGTCGTATCGAAGATGCCGATCTTCAGCGTGTGCTGGAAGGCGCCTGGCTTCTCACAGGCGAGCAGGAACGCGCTGACACCATCCAGTCGTCGCATGGACGTGATTCTCGCACCTTAGTTGCCCCGACGTGGAGCCGTCGAGTACGGCAGCGCGACGAGCGCCTCAATCGACTGGGCTCGCCCGCTAGCCCGCATCTTCGAGACCCGACCGCTCACCTGCCCGCGCCTGAAGCGCCTGTAGGGGCGGCCTGGGCGGGCAAGGCATCCGGAGGTCGAACGAATCATGTCCCGACCGTTCGTCGTGAGAACGGATCGCGGCGCTGAGGCGACGGCTCGGCATCGGCGTCGGCGCCGAAGCAACCTCGCGCCGTCGGGTCGAGGTCGCGCGTGCAGCAGGCAAGGACATCAGGTTGCGTCGCAATGATTCTCATTCGTGGGATGTACCGGCTCGAGCCGCTCGGCGCACCCCTGGCTCGCTTCGCCGCACCGGCTCACCTTCGCCCGGGTGGGCCGGGTAGACCCGACCGATCTCGACAATTGCACTGCGTGCGGCGGGTATCGCGGGCTGCGCGGGACCAAGGACAGAAGTGACCATCTCCTAAGCAATCAATCGACCGAAGAAAGCCGGCAGGTCGTCGCGGCTTGTACGGCTTGTGGTGCTGCAATCCCGAGCGTACTGGCATAGGTGTAACCGGTCTCGGGCAGCGAGGCCTGGGAATTTCAAATCTCGGAGGTGGACCATGGCACAGGCAGTCTTTCAAGTAGACCGTGCTCCGATGCGCGAGCGGACTGGCTTGTGCGACAGGGCCTTGAGGTTAAAAGAACAGATCCTGGCGATAGAGCCCCAGGTTGATGTCGAGCGCATTGATATCTTGCTCAGGGTCTATAAGGAAACCGAAGGTGAGCGCCCGATCGTCAGAAGGGCGAAGCTGTTCGAAAGGATGTGCCGGGAAAAAACAATCTTCATCGATGACAACCCTTTCGTAGGGACGGTGACCCGGTTCCAGATCGGTCATTACCCATATCCCGAATATGGTTGTGAATCGTGGACATCACAAAAGACCTTCGGCGGGCACTTCGGCAGGTATCCCAACAAGCCGGAATATCTTCCGTCGTTTGAGAAGGCCATCGAATATTGGAAAGACAAGAACGTCCATCACAAGACGATGAAGTTCGTGAAGGAACGGCTAGGCATCGACCTCGATGAGTTCAGCCATGCCGGAGTATTCGGTGGGATACCAGTGCATTTCACGATGCCTCTGAATGCCCCGGACATGACTCGTATTCTCAAGAGTGGTTTCAACGGTGTCATCGCCGAAATGGAGGAGGCCAGGAGCAAGCTCGACATCGGGCTGGCGAAGGACTTCGACAAGCTGGAGTTCTACGACTCTGCGATTTCGGCCCTTAAGTCGGTGATCGAGCTGGCAGGAAGATATGCGGCGCTGGCGCGCGAGATGGCTGAAAAAGAGACAGACCCCGAAAGGAAGCAGGAGCTCGAAGAGATCAGCCAGCGATGCCAGTGGGTGCCAGCCAACCCGCCGCGAACCTTCCGCGAGGCGATCCAGTTCCAATGGTTTGTCCAAGTGGCTGACTGGATCGAGTGTGGTGGAATTGGCACCACCCCGGGCAGGTTCCCCCAGTATATGTACCCGTATTACATCAAGGACAAGCAAGCCGGGCGAATTGATGACGAGGAAGCGATTGGGCTGATACAGCTGTACTTCCTGAAACTCCAGACGCTTTCGGAGCAGATTCAGCAGGACTTCCTTTTCCTGATCTCATCGGCTCGCGTGGCCCAGATGATTACCTTGGGAGGCGTAACACGGGACGGGAAAGATGCCACCAACGAGTTGGACTATTTCTGTATCGAGGCACAGCTCAGGAACAGACTGCCCGAACCACTCCTCAACCTCGTGTACCACGACAAGCTTCCGGAGGAACTGCTCCTGAAAAGCGTTGAGCTGATAAGGACCGGCATCGGGCAGCCGGCTGTCTATAACTCTGATGTCATGATCCAGCGCAACCTTCTTCACCACGCCAGCGAAGGGGTAACCCTGCAGGACGCTCGGGACAGTGTGACCATTGGCTGCACACAGAACGTAATGCATGGCACGGACTCCATGTGGGAAGTCGGCCTTAACGTGGCGAAGATGATGGAGTTGGCACTGAACAACGGCAAGGACCCTCTTACTGGATTGCAGGTAGGCCCACAGACCGGAGACTGCTTTGCAACATACGCAGAGTTGGAAGAGGCGGTAAGGGAACAGCTTCGATACTGCCTCCCGTTGTTGCGGAAGGCGACCCGAATGTCATGGCAACTCATGCGGGACTATCCCACTCCTTTTGCTTCAGCGCTCATTGATGGATGCGTAAAAAAGGGCGAGGATCAACTGGGAGACGCTGCGAAGTACACCATGGCAAGCGGCACCGTGATGGTAGCGGTCGTTGATCTCGCCAACTCGTTAGCCGCCATAAAGAAGCTGGTGTACGAGGACAAGAAGATCACGCTGGAGCAGCTCAAGGAGGCGCTGGCGGCCAACTTTGAAGGTAACGGCTACCGTGAGATACAGAAGATGTGCTTGCGGGCTCCCAAGTATGGTAACGACGATGATTACGTGGATTCGATAGCGAAGGAATGGTTTGATTTCTGCTGGGAGGAGCATCAGAAAATAGGCGGTGACTACCGCAACAGACTGGCCATGCCAGAAGCCTTCTCTGTTGAGTTTCACACCTTTTTCGGTGCCGCCACAGGGGCTCTGCCTGAGGGCAGGGAAGCCAGGGTAGCGCTCACCGATGCCAGCGTTTCCGCTCATCCAGGGACAGACACGAAGGGTCCGACCGCGCTCGTCAATTCAGCAGTCAAGGTTCTCGACGCGGTGAAGTACGGCACAAACCATCTCAACATGAAGTTTCACCCGTCGACTCTGGAAGGCATGAAAGGGGCGAAGAGTCTGATCTCGCTGATAAAGACTTACTGTGACCTGGGCGGCTATCACATCCAGTTCAATTGTGTCAGCGGCGAGACGCTCAGGGACGCTCAACTGCATCCCGAGAAATATCGCGGTCTGGTGGTCCGGGTAGCGGGCTTCAGCGCTTTCTTTGTCGCCTTGTCGAAAATGACTCAGGACGAAATCATCAGCCGCACTGAACTGAAATTGGGAGCGCTCTTTTGCAGATGATTCATAGCGTTGGCCGATGGCATCGAAAACATCGCAAACCCTGCGGTTTCGGGACGGAGCGTCTCCGGGCGTGTCTTCGACATCCAGGGATATTGTGTGCAGGACGGACCAGGGGTCCGGACCACGGTGTTTCTCAAGGGATGCCCGTTGCGATGCTTGTGGTGCTGCAACCCGGAGGCGCAA
The DNA here is from genome assembly GCA_963843985.1 of uncultured Gammaproteobacteria bacterium. Lineage (GTDB taxonomy): Bacteria > Pseudomonadota > Gammaproteobacteria > Steroidobacterales > Steroidobacteraceae > RPQJ01. The sequence continues at coordinate 85,858 of CAWJMS010000035.1, forward strand.
AAAAAGAGGCCGCAGCTGTTCTTCGTCGCGTCGTTGTGCGAGACGACCTGCAGCAGGTGCGTCACTGCCTGTACCCGCGGTGCGATCGAGGCACTCCCCGACGGCAGCAAGAGCATTCAGTGGGCGGAGTGCGATGCTTGCGGCCAGTGCGTCCCTGTCTGCCCGACCGATGCCCTGTCGATCACAGGCAGGCTCATGAGTGCGGAAGAGGTGGTCGAGCACGTCAGGAAGGACAGCCTGCTCTACCGCAATTCGGGCGGTGGAGTGACGCTGTCGGGAGGGGAGCCAACGGCTCAACCCGAGTTTGCGGAGGAAATCCTGGAGCGCTGCCATGAGCTGATGCTGCATACGGCGCTCGAAACCTCCGGCTATGCCAGCTGGGAAGTGTTCGAGCGTTTGCTGCCGCACGTAGACCTGGTCCTCTACGACATCAAGCATCTGGACTCGGCCCGGCACAGGGAGCTCACCGGAGTGGGCAACGAACGCATTCTGGAGAACGCAGAACGGATCGTCGCGACGGGCAAGCCCCTGATCGTGAGAGTGCCGATGATCCCCGCGTGCAATGATTCGGAGGAAAACCTGGAGGCATTGGGCAAGTTCGTCCGACGACTTCGAGTGACCGAAATGAACTTGCTTCCCTATCATCAGCTCGGACGACAAAAATTTGAAGGTGTCGGATTGAAATACGAGCTCGGGCACTTGAAGGGCTTCGCGAAGGAGCGGGTGGCCGAAATCAGTGCGACCCTGGAGTCCATCGTTGGGGACCGGTGCAGCGTGAAAGTCCTTTGACCAGGAAGAGCGGGCAGCGGCGCGAATGCGGTTGCCGTACCAACTTCGCTGGTGAATAGCACTCGTCAGGCTCGGCGAGCAGCCCGAGGACCATTGGACCCGTCCGACACAGTAGCTTGATCGCCGAAGCGAGCGGAAGACATCTTCCTCTCGCCATCTTGGACTAATGCAGCATGTCGCCACCGCCGTCTGCCACGATCGTGCACCCGGTGACGTAATCCGAATCCGGACCGGCCAGGAATACCACCACTCTGCCGATATCCTTTTCAGGATCACCTACTCGACCCAAGGGTATGTTGGACAGCATGAGTTCGAATTCAGACGGCTTATCGAGTTTCCATGCCTCCATGCCGGCGGTCATGGCGCAGGGGCAAATGACATTTGCGTTGATTCTGTTCCGACCCCATTCCTTGGCCGCCGTTCGAGTCAGTGTGCGGATGGCTTCTTTGGCGGCAGAGTACTCACCGTGAAACGGCATACTGTTGAAGCCCGCGCCGGAGCCAAAGTTGATGATCTTGCCGTTGTACCCGTCTTTGTCCTTAAGGTAGGGGTAGCAGGCTACCATGCAGTGCCATGTCCCGAGAGGACCTGACTCCCAGCCCAACTTCATTTCCTCATCGGTCTTTTGCTGAAGCGGTACAAATCGCCCCCATGCCTGTGCGACATTCACCAGAATGTCCACGGTGCCAAATTCACCGGCGATAATTGCCACTGCTTTATTCACCTGCTCACGGTCACGAACATCACAGTGGATCGCGAGCGATTTGGCCCTCAAATCAACAATCGCGCTGGCTGTGGATGCTGCGTTGTCATTGTTGATATCCATTACCCCAATCGCTGCGCCTTCTCTTGCCAGAGCATGCGCGATACCTCGTCCAATGCCCTGGCCCGACCCCGTCACAATCGCTACCTTGCCGTCAAGAATTCCCACGTGAGTGACCTCCTCAGCATATTTTTTGGGCCGTCTGAAGACCTCTCGTCCCGGAGGCTATTCATTGACTATCAGCAAGCTTCTTCGGATCTGACTCAGAAGCGACTCGCCGTCCAACTCGACGAGCTATCTCCGGCATCTGTGACTTTAGTGACGTCCTGTCGATGGCGTCGAGCTTTCGAGGAAGTTGGGACATGTGGGCTCCGTCGTGTCAGGGATACGAGATGCCTGCCAGCCGTTCGGACACCTCCCACAATCGCGCGGCCGCGGCCCGATCCCGCGCCCGATCCGGGATCGCCGCCGGTCCAGGCGGGCCGTTCATTTCGCGGAAGCCTTGCGGCCCGTAGTAGCCGCCCGGCTCGGCATCGGGCGACGTCGCCGCGAACAGGATCGGCAGCACCCCCTGTTCGGCTGGCTGGAAGGTGAGATGCTTCATCAGTGGAGATACGACTCGCTTCAAAAAGAACCCGCCCGGGGTCGCCAGCAGGTTGGTCGTTGCGAAGCCCGGGTGGGCCGCCACCGCCATCGTCGGCCGACGCGCGCTCTGCAGCCGGCGCTGCAGTTCCAGCGCGAACATCAGGTTTGCGAGCTTGCTCTGGCTGTAGGCCTGCCACGAGTCGTAGCGCCTCTCGCCCATGAGGTCGTCGAACTCGATGTGACCAGATCGCGCCGCAACGCTGGACACCACGACGACACGGCTACCGGCGCTCGCCGCCAGCTGCGGCAGCAGCAGCCCGGTCAGGGCGAAGTGGCCGAGGTGATTGGTCGCGAACTGGAGTTCGAAGCCGTCCGGCGAGCGCCAGTGCGGCGTGGCGAAGATGCCCGCATTGTTGATCAGCAGATCGATTGCCTCGAACCGCTGCCGCACCTCTTTCGCGAATGCTCGCACGCTCTTGAGGCTCGCCACGTCGAGCATGCCGACCTGGACGTCTGCCTGTGGAAAGGCGGCAACCAGTTCCCGCCGCGCACGCTCTGCATTCTCCGGCGACCGACAGGCGAGTATCGTCGTGGCGCCGGCCGCAGCGAGTGCCCTTGCTGCAGCGAGTCCCAGGCCGCTGTTCGCACCGGTGATCAGCGCGACACGCCCTGCCTGAGGCGGCATGAGTTCCGTCGTCCAGCGGTTCGGTGTCACTCGTGCTCCGGTACCCTCCCGCAGTGCAGCGAAGAGGTGCCTGGGCTGGCGGCAGCCGCGAGGCTGCCGTCAGCACGCCGATGCCTACAACTGGTGCTCGGTCCGCGCGATGATCTCGTCCTGAATCTCGGGGCTCAGTGCCACGAAGTAGGCGCTGTAGCCGCCGACCCGCACGATGAGGTCGCGGTGCTTCTCGGGCTCGAGCTTCGCCGCGCGCAGCACATTCGCATCGAGGATGTTGTACTGCACGTACGAGCCGCCTTCCCTCAGGTAGGTGTCCGTCAGCTGCGTCAGTTTGTGGCGCAGTTCAGGCGTCCTCATCAGCACCTCGGGCAGCTTCGGCGTGAGAATCGACGCCATCGGCTCGTAGGAATCCGAGTGGAGCGCCGAGTTCAACAGCGCCGTCGGGCCGCAGCGATCCATGCCTTGCATCGCCGAGAGTGACCCGTCCGCCAGCGGCTCGCGGGCCTTGCGGCCGTTCGGCAGCGCTGCGAGTGCCTTGCCTGACTGCCAGTGCCAGCCCTGTCCGTTTCGGATCGGGACATAGTTCTCGCCGAACACGTTCTTCTCGGACTCGATGACCGATGCGGTGAACTTGCCGACCCGGCGCAAGATGTCCTCCGGCAAGCCGAGATCGTTGCCGTACTTCGGCGCCGCCAGGCACAGCTTGCGAATCTTCTCGCCGCGAGCCCCCTCGAAGTTGTGGTCGAGGGCGTCGATCAACTCGTCCATCGTCAGCTTCTTCTGGTCGTACACGAGTGTCTTGATCGCCGTGAGCGAATCGGCCACGGAGACCAGGCCGCGGTCCTTCGAGTACTGCATCTTATAGCTCGCGGCTCCGCCCGCGTTCACGTCCTTGCCGTTCTCGAGGCAGCCGGCCATGAAGACCGACACCAGTGGTTGCCGGTAGTACAGCGCCCGTGCCCGCTCGAGCAGCCTGGTGTGCCAGCTCTGCCGGCGGATCAGGAACTCCGCCTGCTTCTCGAATTGTGCGTGGAACTCGTCGTAGGTCCCGAAAGTGCGGGGGTCGCCGGTCTCGGGCCCGAGCTTGCAGCCAGTGAGTGATGCCACGCCGTTGTGCAACGCCATGTCGACGCACAGCGGGACGTTGATGAGCTGGTTGATCAGTACGAGCGGCGCATTGGCCGGGCTGATCTGCGAGCAGCCGTGCGAACTGTAGTTGCGTGCGTCCTTGAGGCTGATGCCGTGCGCCGTGAAGAGCTCGATCGCGTGATCGATGTTCTGCCACTGTGGCATGCCGCCGCCCGCATGCCAGGCAGCCTCGGTCGCCTTTTCCATCAGCCAGGGTGCCACGTCCTTGTGCCAGCCGAACACCACGTTGACGCCCGCGACCTTGGTGATTCCGAGGGAGTGCAGGACGAGGTAGCTCAGCTCGTTCGAGATGTCGTTGCCGTCCTCGTCCGTCCCCGCGATGCCGAGGCTCGAGTACACGCCCTTCTGCTGGAAGTCCTGGTAGCTGATCGACGTGTGCACCTCGAGCCGCGCGGCATACAGGAAGAGGTCGTTCATGAAATCGACCGCGTCCTCGACCGTCAGCTGTCCCTCGTCGATGTCGCGCTTGAAGAGCGGGTAGAGGTAGCGGTCGAGCCGGCCCCAGGTGAACGGCGGGACCAGCGGGTTCGCGATGCCGAGCGCCGTATGGAGCATCATGGCGCTCTGCAGGCCCTCGCGGAACGTACGCGGCGGATTCTCGGGTACCCAGTCGCAGATCCGGGCGATCTCCTCGAGTTCCGCATGCCGTGCGGGATCCATCTCGATGGCCGCCAGCCGCCTCGCTTCGGCGGCGTAGCGATGCCCGAACGTGATGGCGCCCTCGACGCTCATGAGCGCCGCCTGCCAGAAATAGAGCTTCTCGAGATCATCGTCCATGTCTTCGGTGAACTTCGCAATCCGCCCGCGCAGTTCGTCCCGGTAACCCCGCAGGCCCGCGCTCATCAGGCGCTCCCACGCACTGCCGCTGATTTCGGCCCAGCCCTGGCCGCACTCGGTCTTCTCGTGGCCGTTGCGCTGATAGAGATCGTCCCAGTCGCCAAGCAGGGCCCGGCCGGCTTCGGTGCCGCGCTCGGTCATGGTCTTGCCCTGCCAGAAGTCGGCCGCCGCGATCATGACCTCCCAGTCTTCTTCCGTGATCATGCCCTTCTCGACCGGACCACCCATCGTGCTCTCGCCTTTCACGGTGAGGAGCGGCGCGAGATAGCCGCCATCGTTCTCGGGGTGTGGGTAGCAGCCGCGGAAGTACTTGGTGATACTTCCGACCAGCCGCTGGTCGGGAAAGATTGGCGTCGGCACGCCCTCGAGCCAGGCTTTCGCCATCTTGCCCCAGCGAATGTCCAGCGGATCGCCTTCGCTCTCCCGCCACGACTGCATGCCGAGAGCCGTGCGCTCGGCGGCCAGTCCGGGCTTGGCGGCCAGGAACTTCTCTTTGAGGCGAGCCGCGCGCGCGCTGAGCGGCACCGCGTCGATGGCGTTGAGCAGCGCCTGACTGACCGCGGTGTGCACAGCCGCATTCATCGCCTGGGTCGCGGTGTTCACTTTCATGTCCATGGTCGTCCCCTGCAGTGGTTGGGTCGAGATCTCAAACCGACACGACGCAGCGCGCGCCGAACTTCTCGAGCGTGTGCTGCGCCGACCTGACGCATTCCGACGTCGCGGCCGGAAGGCCTTCGAGCTGATACTGGTAACCGAGCGCTTCGTACTTGCCTGCCGCCAGCCTGTGATAAGGCATGAGCTCGATCGAGGCCCGGTCGCCCAGGTTTTCGACGAGGAACCGGGCAGTGGCCTGAAGGTTGTCCGTGCTGTCGTTCCGCCCGGGAATCAGCGGCATGCGGAACTGCACGGGCACGCCACTCTGCGCAACGAGTTTGGCGTTCTCGAGGATCACGCGGTTCGAGCGCCGCGTGAGCCGGCGATGCTCCAGGGCGTCGAGGTGCTTCAGGTCGAAAAGCACGAAGTCCAGCAGTGGCAGTACTTCGCGAGACGACCTGCGCCGGGACGGCGCCGCAGGTCTCAATGCATGTCCCGATGCCTTGGTTGCGGCACAACTGGAGCAGGCACTTCACGAAACGCGCCTGGGCCAGCGGTTCCCCGCCCGATACGGTCACGCCGCCGTCCGAACCGTACCAGCGCTTGTCCCTCAGAATCTCGTGGAACACGTCTTCAACGGAGCGCGTCTCACCGTAGAGGGTGAGGGCATCGTCGAAGCAAGCACTCACGCACTTTCCACAGTTCGTGCATCGCTCGCGATCGACCTGAGCCCTGCCCTGCGCATTGATGGTGATCGCACCTTCGGCGCAGGCGTCCACGCAGTCGGCACAACCCGTGCAGCGGCGCGGGTCGAGGCCGAGTTGAGCGTAGGGCTCCTGCGATTCCGGATTGCAGCACCACAGGCAGCGAAGCCCGCAACCCTTCAGAAATACCGTCGTACGGATGCCCGGGCCGTCGTGCAGACAGAAGTGCTGCACGTTGAACAGCGTTGCTTCGATCCGGTCTGCGTGAGCCCGTGGCATGTGGCTGCGTCGCTACCGCGCCCTCGGTGTAATACTCCCCCAATTTGTTAACTAGTTTAGTTTCTGCTCGCCTGAGGTCGATACGCGGAAATGCGTATGACTAGGCCGGCCGCTCCGTCATGCGCTGCCACTGACGGAGCAGTTCCTCGAGTTCGATTCGCCGGTCGTATGGCATGTGCGTGAGGGCTACGTACGATGGATTGGTCATGCCGAGCCGGGTCGCCCGGAGCGCGTCGAGACCGCGGCGTGTGACCCGCACCACCTGGCCGCGACGGTCGTCCGGGTTGGGCCGCCGCTCGATGAGGCCGCGGGACTCGAGCAAGTCGAGCCGCTTGCCAATGCCCGCAAGCGAGATCCAGAGGGCTCGCTTGAGTTCAGTCGGGCTGGTCTCGTACGGCGGCCCGAGCGCGCCGATGGCGCCCAATGCGAGCATCTCGCCGCGCGACAGGCCTGCACTTGCTGCAGTGCGCTGGATTTCCTTGTGTATGGCGTGTACCAGCCGCTCGACCCGGAAAGAGATGAGGACGTTCAAGGCATCGAGCTGCGGCCACGTGCGCGCGCGCTGACGGGCAAGGGCCTCGAGCGGGTCGACGCCGGACTCGTTCTCCCGTCGTGACCGGGGGCGAAGTAAGCTGCGTCGCTTCGCGCTGCACCGCTTCGAGAGCACCCGGCGCGAGGCGGTAGATCCGCTGACGCCCTTCTGAAACGTAGGTGACCAGCCCGACTTCTCGCAGGACTTTCAGGTGCTGGGAAACGGCCGAAATGCTCACGTCGAGGCGCTTGCCGATCGTTTGCACCGATGACGGCCCCGCAACCAGCTGCTCGAGCAGGCGCCGACGGGTCGGGATCTGCGAGCGGACCAAGTATGCCCTTGGAACCCATGGCGACTATTTTAGTGACCACTAAAATGAATGGCAACATTCCCGCAGCGTGGTTCGCTGCGGTTCTGCCTGAAGCCAGGCGAACCGGACGCCGTCGGCTGGGCCGGAGATAACGCGAGCGGTCCGACCGAGTGGTCGCTTGTGCGCCCGGTCCCGCGATTCACGCGAACAGGAATCGTTCAGCCCCGCGCCAAGTTCCGTATTGCAATGCATCCATAACCGGGGTATCGAGGCAGGAGACGACCTGCCGGAGACGAGGACGTGGCGACACAAACACGATCGAAGAGCCGCACGCCTGCCGGCGCGAACAGGCTGTTCCATGAGTTGCGGCACGAGCATGCGCGATTCGGGCGCGTGCTGGCGCTCATCGGCCGGCGTGCCCGAGCCTGGGCCGATGCACCGGACGCCGAGACGCAGCAGTTGCTCACGGAAGCGGTCGACTACGTCGTGGATTTCCAGAATCGCTACCACCATCCGCGGGAGGATTTCTTGTTCGAGCGGATCGCGCGGCGATCCGCGGAGCACGCGGCGGCGCTCGCCGTATTGCGCAGGGACCACGATAAGTCCCATCGTGCGGGACAGGCCCTCCTGCGCCAGTTGCGGTTGCTGGAGCGCAGCCCCGGCAGCCGCGCGAATCGGTCGGCCCTGGCGCTCCACCTCGAGAATTTCGCGCGCGGCATGCGGGGCCACATTCGCCGCGAGGATGAACTGATGTACTCGTCGGCCTCGAAGCTTCTCAATGCGGCCGACTGGCGCGCCCTGTCGCGGTCGGCACCGACACCACCGGACCCGCTGCTTGCGGCCGCCGGCGCAATTTCCGGTCCATACGCGGCCCTGGCGCACTACGTTGCCAAGGGCGAGACGGAGTCACGTGTGAACACGCGTCCATCGCATCCCCTCGAGGTGGTGTTGTCGCACGGGACTCAACTTGCCGACCGCGGCATCTCCTGTCTGCGGCTGCTGTCGCGCCAGAGCCGGGAGGCGAGCCGCCTCGGGTTTTCGACGTACGCTGCGGCATGCCGTCCCAGGCTGCCATGGAACTGGGGCGCGGGCCTCGCAAGAGCACTCAACGAGCAACGCCTGACCAGTGTCAGATGGATCGACGAATGGCGCGAGCAACTCGGGATCGCCAGACCGGAGGGGCGCTGATGGCAACGACGCGGGCCCTCAACACCCTGGATGCGTCCCTGCTCGTCATGGAGACGCCCGTTACGCCGACACACATGGGCGGTGGAAGCGTGTTCCGTCTGCCGGAGGGCGCTGGCAAGGACTTTGTCCGGCGATTGCACGATCGCTGGAGCAGGTCGCCGATTGACCGCGCTCCCTTCAACTATCGTCTGTCGCGGGCGGCCTTCTCGCGCATCCGGCCGCAGTGGGAGATCCTGGACGCCGTCGACCTCGGCCAGCATTTCTTCCGCATCGCCCTGCCCCATCCCGGGGACGACCGCGAACTGGAACAGCTGCTCGCGCGACTGCATGCGAGGCCCCTGGACCGAAGCCGGCCGCTCTGGGAAATGTACCTCATCGAGGGTTTGAGCGATCAGCGCTTCGCCCTGTATACCAAGATCCATCACGCGCTGGTGGACGGCGCGAGCGCAATGCGCGTATTCATGGACCAATTCACGGAAGATCCGAAGCAGGTCTCGACGCCGCCGGTGTGGACGATGCGTGGCAGGGCCACGCGACGGTCGTCCGCGGCCGCGGAGCGGACGCGCAGGCCGAGCCAGGGCGTTCCGCTGGCGCTCGGCGCGGCCTTAGGGCTCGCGGGTCGCGTATTCGGAGGCATCGGCAAGGCGACCGCGCTGGTCTCCGAACTGTCGGCAGCGGCTGCGTCGGCGGCCGTCCACGCGCCCGATACCATATTCAATGGGCCCATCAGTGCGCGTCGAGAGATCGGCCAGGCAGTGTTCGAGTTTGCGCGCGTCAAGGCCCTCAGCAAGGCGCTGGACTGCACGATCAACGACGTCGCGCTGACCGTCTGTGGTGGCGCATTGCGCCGTTATCTGCAGGGAATCGACGCCCTGCCGCGGGAATCGCTGGTCTGCGTCGTGCCGATCTCCCTGAACAAGGTGGGCAACGCGGACGGCGGCAATACGCTCGCTGCCGCGCCCGTTCCTCTCGGCACCGACGTCGACGACGTACGCGAACGCCTCAAGGCCATCTGCGGCTCCATGCGGGAGGTCAAGGCGCGCATGGCGGAGATGTCGCCGGATGCCATCAAGCTGGCCACGGCGCTGCTGCAGATTCCGGTCGTGGTCGAGCAGGTCTCCGGCCGGTGGCTCCTGCCGCATCGAGCCTATAACGTCATCCTCTCCAATGTTCCGGGCCCGCGCACCCGCCTCTATCTGTGCGGCGCCGAATTTCTCGGCAGCATTCCCCTCCCGATGATCCTGCGTGGCATGGGCCTAAACATTACGATCACGAGCCTCCTCGACCGGATCTGGTTCAGCTATACCACCTGCCCGGACATCGCCCCGCACATCGACAGGCTCGGACCGCTCATCTCCCAGAGTTTCGACGAACTGGAGCGGGTCATGTCTCGGCCACAGCGCCGTGCAGTGGGTCGCCGCACGGTGCGCAGGCAGCGTCCCGCCCGCTCGCGATGACCGCCCTGGAGTAGGTGGCCCTCGGAAGATCCGGGCTCCGGGTCCGCAGGCGAGAACCTCGCCGGTACCGCCGATCGCTACGCCGGCGGGCCCCCGCGGGCCTCTGACTGGTAGGTACATGCTCGTTCCTGCGGCCGCCGCGACCGCGATAAAGTTGAGTCGACTTCGGACCGCGCGCAGGTCACAACCTCGCGCCTCACCGCGGGATACGCCCGCCGTCTGGACGGTCCGGCTGCCACTGGGAGCCGCTGTATGGCCAGCACGATTCCGATGATGGATCTCATGTTCCTGCTGACCGAGAAGCCAGAAGTCCCGCGCCATGTCGGTGCGGTGCTGATCTTTCGGCGGCCGCGCGTCGGTGGTGCGCGCGTCGCCACGGATATCATCGATGCCTACCGCCACTTCAAGCCGCGGTCACCCTTCAATCGCATCCCGGTCCTCGACGGAACCGGACTGCCGGAATGGCGCGAGGTCGACGAGATCGATCCCAGCCACCACGTGCTGCACCTCCGTTTGCCACCGCCGGGATCGGACAAGCAGTTCCACGAGTTGATCGCCGAACTCCATGAGCCGTTGCTGGATCGGCATCGTCCCGGCTGGAAGATCTTTGTGATCGAGGGACTCGAAGGCGACCGATTCGCCATATACCACAAGTGCCACCACGCCCTGGTCGACGGTGAGCTCGGGATGACCGTGCTGCGAAGGTCACTCTCGACTTCGCCGAAGGACCGCCGCATCCGCCCGATGGCCGCGCCGGCGCATCCTCGGCGCCCCGCACGAAAACCGACCGGGCTGCTGCACAGAATCGAGGGAGGCGCGGGCCGCGTCGCCGGCCAGGCGCTGTCGATGGGCCTTGGCTCGCTGCAGGCCGTCGCACGGGCCCTCGAGGGCATGCGGGGCTACTCCTCGAGCGAGGCGCGCGCGTTCACGGCGCCTCACACCCCGATGAACGGACCCATACGCGGCGCGCGTTCGATCGCACACATTGTGTTGCCGTTGGAGCGCATGAAGGCCGTCGCGCATGTGCGCGATTCGACGCTGAACGACGTCGCGCTCGCAATCCTCGACGAAGCCATGCACCGGCACCTCAAGGACATGGGACGTACCCCGGATCGTGCGCTCGTCGCCATCTGCCCCGTCGCCCTGCACAATCCCGGAGTGCAACGGGCCGCAAACAGGCTCTCGATCATGCTCGCCCCGTTGGGCGAGGTCTCCGCCCGCGTGGATCGACGTCTGCAGCAGATCGCGGCCCGCACGCGAGTGGCCAAGGAGCAATTGTTCCGGCTCGGTCCGGACGTCGCGTACGCTTACACGGTCGCGACATTCCTTCTGACGGAAGCGCTTGGCATCGCACGCCCGGTATCGGGCGGGTCGGCGATGCTGCTGGGGAACGCGGTAGTGTCCAACGTGCGCGGGCCCTCCGAGACGCTGTACCTGAATCGCGCTCGGCTGGAGGAGATCTTTCCCGTGTCCATGCTTGCCAACGCCGTTGGACTCAACATCGTTTTCATTTCATACGCCGACAGGGTCATCTTCGGCTTCACGGCCAACGCCTCGGCGCTGCCGGACATCGAACCCCTGGCGCGCCACGCACAGGACGCATTCGTGGACCTCGAGCGAGTGACTCGGCATCACACGGTCCGTCGCTCCAGTACCGTGGCACGTTGACTGGGCCCGCGGCCTAGCGCGCCGACCGCGGCAGTCAGGTCCCGTGATGCAGGCGATGTCCGTTCTCGGAGGTAATCGGGCTCACCCGATTACCTCGCGAGTGCCGACGTCGATCGCTGCCATCCCGAATCGCGCCGAGTAGACCGTATCGACCGCCTCCGGCTGGAAAGCGAGCGGATTGACGGCCCAGAAGAAGAGGCCCCAGATGATCTGGCGACGATACGCGAGCCAGGCGTCGTCGAATGCCGGTGCCCTCCCGCCGTGCGCCTCGAGACGCGCGAGGTAATGCGCGAGCAGCGGCTTCTCCCACTGGCGCCGGTCCACGAGATCGAGCGCGCTCACGATGAAATAGGTGACGTCGTGGGCCCACGGGCCCTTGCGGAACACTTGCCAGTCGAGAAACCCGGGTCGGCCGCTCGCCTCCGTGTACATGTTGCCGATGTGCGTGTCGGAATGCAGGAAGCAGTACGGTCTGCGCTGGTCGAGCTCGATCAGCTCCCTGAACGCGCGCTCCATCCAGTCCCGGTCCTGCAGGACCCGCGGCAGGACAACGCCGCGGGGCTCGCGCATGCACGAGGCCCAGGCTTCTCGAGCCAGATGGGTCTCGGCGTATCCCATCGTCGTCTGGTCGCGGCCGTGCGTGACGAGCCAGTCGAGCGACCCAGCCTCCTCGAATTCCGGGCTGTCCCAGAAGGTCGCATGGTACGCGGCCTGCGCATCCAGGAAGGCCGCCGCCTGCGCGTAGGTCAGTGTGTCCGTGGCACGCCAGATCCTGGCGCCCCGGGCAGTGAGATCCTCGAGAATCACGACGGATTGGTCCGCCTCCGGGTCGTGGCCCGCGAAGTAACAGGCCGGTGAGTTGACACGGAGCCGGGGCTGCAGGTCACGATAGAAACGCATCTCGTCGTAGTAGCACGGCGCCATCAAGTGACGGTGCTCGCCGAGCCCGAGTTTCACCCAGAGCGCCTCGGGCAGGCTCGCGTTTCGGCCAGCCTCGTTGTAACTGAGGCAAACGCGGATCTTCGTCGCGGTACCGTAGATCACGCGATCCTGTTGCGACGCGGTCACCTCGGTACCGGGATGACGCACCGACAGCGCTTCCGTGAGCCACCTCGCCGTGACGTCCTCGATGCGGACGGGGAGCCTGACGAAATCAGCCCTCTGGTGCCGCGGATGGCATGGTGCGCCCTCAGGATTGGGTGGCAGCGGACAGGCCCGCGTACGCTGCGTCGATCAGCGACGAAACCCGCGGATCCCCGGCCAGGTCGAAGCGCAGATCGTTGGTCACGTAACCGAACGCGAGCGACGCCTCCGGGTCCGCGAAACCGATTGCACCTCCCGCCCCCGGGTGCCCGAAACTCGCGGGTCCGCAACCGGCGGCCAGCATCGGCGGCAACGCGAACCCGAGACCGAAGCAGGTCTCGATGGGGATCGACAGGTCGGGTCCCCGAGAGTGCACAGTCGATGCTGCACGGACCGTTTCCGCGGACAGCAGGCGCACACCGTCCACCGTGCCGATCGATGCAGCGTACATCCTGGCAAGCGCCCGCGCCGTACCCACGCCGGTCGACGAGGGCATCTCGGCGCACAGCAGTTCCGGGCGGTTCCACATGTCGTTGTAGCCAAACAGGCCGGAGGGCCCCGTCGAAACGCGCACCGTCAGGGGTGTGACCTGCGGGAGTATGGTCGCGGGCGGCGGGAAGATGAGACGGGCGCAGCGCGGCAGGTGTTCGGGCGGCAGGCCGATCCAGAAGTCGATTCCCAGAGGGACAGCGATCTCCTCCGCGAAATATCGCCCGAGCGAACGGCCGGTGATGCGGCGCAGGATCTCGCCCAGAATCCAGCCGTACGACCGCGCGTGGTAGCCATGCGCAGTCCCGGGCGTCCACTGGGGCGCCTGCGCGGCGATTGCTGCGACCACCGGCCCGCCTGCGAGGACTTCTTCGAGGGAAAGGTCGCCGTCGACTGCGGCCAGGCCTGCGCGGTGCGAGAGCACCATGCGAGTCGTGATCGCACCTTTGCCATTGGCTGCGAATGCCGGCCACCGATCGGCAATCGGCGCGTCGAGGTCCAGTTCGCCGCGCTCCACGAGTCCATTGATGCAGATGGCCGTCGCGCCCTTGGTCGCGGAAAACGTGAGCGCGATCGTGTCCTCGGCCCACCGCCGCCCGCTCGCGGTGTCGGCGATGCCACCCCAGATATCGACGACGGGCCGCCCGCCGACGTACGCACAGCACGCTGCACCGATCTCGCCGCGTTCGCGAAAATTGCGTGCGAACGCGTCGCCCACTGCCGCATACGCAGGATCGACGTTACCGTAGCAGTTGCTCACGCAATTCTCGCTTCAGGATCTTGCCCGCCGGCGACATCGGCAGGGGATCGTGCCGGAACCAGATGCGGCTCGGCAATTTGAAGGCGGCCAGCCTCGGCCGCAGGAACGACTCGATCTCGGCCGCATCGACGGGGTCGGACGGGTCCACCTGCACGACCGCGCCAACCTCCTCGCCGAGTACGGGATGCGGCATCCCGATGACGGCGGCTGCCTTGACCTTCGGATGCTCCACGAGCGCCGCCTCGACCTCGCTGCAGTAGACGTTCTCGCCGCCGCGGATGATCATGTCCTTGATGCGGTCGACGATGTAGATGAATCCCTGCTCGTCGATCCGACCGACGTCGCCGGTCCGAAACCAGCCCTGCGAGAAGGACTTCGAGGTCTCGTCGGGCCGGTTCCAGTATTCCCGCACGACGTTCGGGCCACGCAGCCAGAACTCGCCGAGTTCCCCGTGCCCCAGATCCCGTCCTTCTGGGTCGACGACCCTCACTTCGCAGATCGGCAAGGCGACCCCGGCGCTGTCCGGCCGTTCGACGTAGTCCGCACCCGCGTTGTTGCTGACGACGGTGGCCGCCTCGGTCAAGCCATACCCGCTACTGTATTGCGCAGCCGGAAACGCGGCACGCAACCGACGCATCAGCTCGGGCGCGGCGGGCGCGCCGCCGTAGCTGATTGCGAGCAGCGACGACAGGTCACGACGCTCGAGGCCCGGGACCTCGGTCAGTTGCCAGGCCATCGTCGGCACGCAAGCGCACATCGTGAGGCGCTCGCGCTCGATGAGGTCGAGCGCCCGCCCGGCATCCCATTTGTACATGAGCACGCTCTTGCCGCCGCCCGCCAACATGTTCACCAGCACCCCGACGCACCCGGTGACGTGGAACAGCGGCACCGGCAGCAGCGTGCTCTGCTGAACGCTGCCGAAGCGCGCGAGGTCTTCGAGCTTGCCTCCCGCACGCAGTAGCGAGCGCACTCCGAGATACTTGCCGCTCATGACCTGATTGCAGATGTTGCGATGCGTCAGCGCGGCTCCCTTGGGTTGCCCGGTCGTGCCTGATGTGTACAGGATCATGGCCAGGTCGTCCGGCGCGATATCGGCATCTGGCAGCGCCCGTCCGCCGTCCGCGACCAGGGCTGCGAAATCCCGGGCGGCCTGGCCCGGACGCATGCCGCGAGCAATGATGATCTCGCTAAGGTCCAACTTCGGAATGACGTCCGCCAGTCGATCTAGGCGCTCCTGGTCGACGATCAACACCTTGCTGCCGGAGTCGACGAGACCGTACTCGAGCTCGCCGCCCGTCCACCAGGCGTTAAGAGGCACGGCGACAGCGCCGATGGCCGCCGTCGCCCAGAACGCGATGCTCCACTCGGGGTAATTGCGCATCGCGATCGCGACCCGGTCCCCCTTGGTCACCCCGCAGTCGCCGATGAGATGCTCGGCCAGCGCCGCGACGCGCCGAAAGTGCTCCGCATACGTCAGTCGCTCGTCCTCGTAGACGAGCCCGATCTTGTCCGAATGCTGGAGGCTGCCGAGCAGGACCTCACGAAGCGAGGGCGGAGCATGCTTCCAGGCGTGCACGCGCACGCCCCGCAGTTCCTGCTCGACGACCTCGAAAGGCTGCCCGGCGGCCGTGAGCGCCGCATCGATCTGCTGGAAGGTCGGTGTCATTTCAAGGCCTCCTCGAGTTCGGCCAGCGCGTCCCGAAGGTTCGGGGCCGGCCTTCGCTACGGACAGCAGCGCCGCACGAAGTCCGCGATGTGCCCGATCGCCTGCCCGCTCTCCGGGATCGGGACGCCGTGCCAGACGTGCGGTACGTCGTCCCAGACCTCGACCTCCGCGTCGACACCGGCGGCTCGTGCCTTGGCGGCGACGTGCGTCGAGTCGTCGCGCAGGACCTCGGTACTGCCGACCTGCAGGAGCAGCGGCGGAAATCCGCGGAAGTCTCCGAATATTGGGCGAAACGTACGGTTCCGTCAGGAGTGCGGGATCGCCTCCGACATAGAGCGCGCGAGTATCGAGTCCACGGTGCCCGGGGCCGGGCAGCAACGGGTCAGCCAGCGCATTGGATTCACGGGAGCCCACGGCCCGGTCCGTCAGGTCGGTCAACGCCGAGATCGAGAATGCGCCCGCCGGAAGTGGCCTGCCGGCGTCCCGCAGGGCCATGATGGCCGCGAAGACAAGTGCGCCGCCGGCCGAATCGCCTCCGAACACGATGCGATCGTTGCCGACGCCCTGCGACAGTAATCGCTCGTATGCGGCGAGTACGTCCTGCAGAGCGCACGGAAAGGGGAACTCTGGCGCGAGGCGATAAAAGACGACCGCGACACGGGCCGAGGCCGCCCTGCCTATACGGGCCGCGATCAGGCGGTGCCCATTCGGGGTGCGCAGGACGAAGGCGCCTCCGGGCATATAGAGAATGACCCGGTCGCTCGCTTCGAGCCCCACGGGCACGATCCAATCGACGTCACACGTGGAAAGAGGCTCCGGCACGACGCGGACTCCCGCGGGCTTCGGGAAGAATCTCTCCGCGTTGTCCGCGAGACGCCGCATGTCGTCGATGGGCGCCGATGGAAGAGCCGCGGCTTCACCACGTTGCGAGTGAACAGATTCAGCAGGCTGGCCTGCAGGCTAGGCATCGTCCGGTCCCTCGAGATCCTTCGTTGACACGCGACTCAGACAAGGTTGTGCTCGCTTCACGAGCACCACCGCAATGCGAGTTAACCGACGGGTCCCCCGGGACGGCGTCGGGCCCTCGTACACGAGTTCCGCCGGTGTCGGGTCGACGTCGTCGAATTCCGGCGCACGAGCCCGGCGACATGCCAGACAGACATGAATCCAGCGCGCCAGCGACGGCGCCAGCGGCTCGCGCGGCGGCCCCGTTCGATGATGTATTTCTGAACGCCGTTCGATTATATTAATGTCCGAGCGTCTAGCGCAACGAGCGATTTGTGCGCCGCCGAGGGCCCGGTCCGGGCCGGAGCGCGACCACAGGCGCAGGAGAGACCCCCACCGATGTATTCGCTGACCGAAGAGCAACTTGCGGTGCAGGAACTCGTGCGCCGCGTGGCGCGCGAGCAGGTTGCGCCGCGTGCCGACGCGATCGATCGCGACGCCGAATATCCGCAGGACATGTTCGAACTCCTGAAGGAACTCGGCCTGTTTGCCGTGCCGCTGCCGCCGGAGCACGGCGGCACGGGCAGTCTGCTCGCCGGCGTGCATCGCCGTCGAGGAGTTCGGTCGCGTCTGCTACAACACCGGCTACCTGCTCGTCGTGCAGTGGGTCGCGTTCGGCGCGCTGCATGCGGCGGGCAGCGCCGAGCAGAAAGCCCGGTTCCTGCCGGGCCTCGCGACCGGAGAGACTGCGCGGCGCCTTCTCGACGACCGAAGCCCAGAGCGGTTCCGACGTGTCGGGCATCCGCACCCGCGCGACGCGCGTCGACGGCGGCTACACGCTCAACGGCTCGAAGATCTGGTGCACCAACTCCGACGTGGCCGATTTCGTGCTCGTCGGCGCCAAGTGCGCGGCTCCGGACGGCAAGGACAGCATCAACCTCTTCATCGTGGAAAAGGGCACCAAGGGATTCAGCGTCGGCCGCAAGGAAGACAAGATGGGCGCGCGCGGCATTCCATCGTGCCCGCTGTTCTTCGACGACGCCTTCGTCCCGGAATCCAACCGCATGGGGCCGGAGGGCGGCCAGGGCTTCAAGTCGGTCATGGAGGCCTTCAACACGAGCCGGCCGATCGTCGCCGCACGCGCAGTCGGCCTGGCCCAGGGCGCGATCGACCATGCCACCGCCTTCGTGCAGTCCCGCAAGGCCTTCGGCCGGCGCATCGCCGATTTCCAGGGCCTGCGCTGGATGCTCGCCGACATGGCGATGCAGACCGAGGCTGCACGCCAGCTGACGTACAAGGCCGCCTCGATGGTCGACGCGGGCGTCACCGGGCCGGAACTCGGCACCATGGCGGCCATGGCCAAGTGCTTCGCCTCGGACGTCGCGATGAAGGTCGCCACCGACGCCGTACAATTGTTCGGCGCGGCCGGCGTTTCCAACGAGTACCCGATCAACCGCTATTTCCGCGACGCCAAGGTCGTGCAGATCATCGAAGGCACGAACCAGATCCAGCGCAACATCATCGCGAACATGCTGCTGGGCCGCGAGCAGAAGACCTGAGCCAGGCGCCATAAGGGAAGAGAGAGCGAACGATGTTTCGTACCGACCTGCTGCAAGGCAAGCGCATCCTCGTGACCGGCGGCGGCACCGGCCTGGGCAAGAGCATCGCCCGTCGCTACCTGGAGCTCGGCGCAGACGTCGTCATCTGCGGGCGACGCGCCGAGGTGCTCGATGCCGCGGCCGCCGAACTGCGTGCAAGCGACCGGCGGCAGCGTCGAGACGCACGGTTGCGACGTGCGCGACGCCGACGCGATCGACCAGATGATGTCGAAGATCTGGGCGAAGGCGCCGCTCGACGTCCTGGTCAACAACGCGGCCGCCAATTTCATTGCGCGCACGGAGACGCTGTCGCCGCGCGCCATCGACGCCGTGCTCAACATCGTGCTGCACGGCTCGTTCTACTGCACGACCAACGTCGGGCGGCGCTGGATCGAGGCGGGCCGCAAGGGCACCGTGCTCAGCGTCGCGACGACGCCCTCCTTCACCGGCTCCGCGTTCACCGCGCCCTCGGCCGCGGCCAAGGCCGGCATCGTCGCGATGACGCGCAGCCTCGCCGTCGAATGGGGCCCGAAGGGCATCCGCCTCAACGCCATTGCGCCTGGCCTGTTTCCGACGCCCGGGCGCCTGGGAACGGCTCTACCCGGAGGGCTCGCAGGTCGAGGACCAGCGACTCTCCGTGCCGCTGCGCCGCTTCGGCGAACACATCGAACTGGCCAACCTGTTCGCCTACCTCGCCTCCGACGAATCCGGTTACATCACCGGCGACCTGATCGTGATGGATGGCGGCCGCTGGATGCAGGGCGTCGGCGGGCCGAGCGTGCGTGCCATGCAGGACTGGACCGAGGAACAATGGCAGGCGATGCGCAAGCGGCTGAGGGCCGGGCCCGCTCGCGGGCGTCCGCATCGTCGAGCTTGCCGGCATCGGGCCCGGGCCCGATGTGCGCCATGCTGCTCGCCGACCTCGGCGCGACGGTGATCCGCATCGACCGCAAGCAGCCGGCCGAACTCGGCATCAAGCGACCGCTGCGCTACAACCTGCTGCTGCGTAACCGGCCGGTCATCGCGCTCGACCTGAAGGACCCGCAGGGCGTCGAGGCTGCGCTGCAGCTCATCGAGCGCGCCGATGCATTGATCGAGGGATTCCGGCCGGGCGTCACGGAACGCATGGGTCTCGGGCCCGATGTCTGCCTGGCCCGCAATCCTCGCCTCGCCTACGGCCGCATGACGGGCTGGGGCCAGGAAGGCCCGCTCGCGCAGACGGCCGGGCACGACATCAATTACATCGCAATCACCGGCGTGCTGAACGCGATCGGCCGTGCCGGACCAGCCCCCATCGGTTCCGCTCAACCTGCTCGGCGACTACGCCGGCGGCTCGCTGTATCTCGCGCTGGGCCTGCTGGCCGCGATCCTGCAGGCCCGCCAATCCGGGCGCGGCCAGGTCGTCGATGCCGCGATCGTCGACGGCACGGCGTCGCTCGCGACGACGTTCTTCGGCATGCACGCGGCGGGCATGCTGCGGCCGCAGCGCGGCAGCAATCTCACGGACAGCGGCTCGCATTTCTACGACGTGTACGAGTGCGCGGACGGCCACTGGCTCTCGGTCGGCCCGATCGAGCCCAGGTTCTACGGCGAATTCCTGCGCGAAGCTCGGCATCGAGCCCGCGTCGCTCGGCTCGCAGAACGATCCGGCCACCTGGCCGCGCGCAAAGTCGGTGCTAGCCGCGAAGTTCCGCGAACAGCCGCGCGATCACTGGGCGCGGCTCTGTTCGCACCGACGGACGCCTGCGTCGCACCGGTGCTCGACTGGGACGAAGCACCCCGCCACGAGCACCTCGCGGCACGCAAGACGTTCATCGAGGTCGACGGGATCGTGCAACCCGCGCCCGCGCCGCGCTTCAGCGCGACACCGCCGGACGTGCCGACGCCCCCGCGCCGGTGACCGCCGAAAACACGCGTGCTGCGCTGGCGCATTGGCTCTCGGCCGACGAAGATCGAGGACTGGCGCACGCGTGGCCTGATCGATTGATGCTCACCAACCGAACGAGGTCGACGTGGACCTGCGCCTGACGGACGAAGAACTCCGATTCCGCGACGAAGTGCGCTCGTACTTCCGCGAGGCTCTGCCGGCCGACATCCGCGCTAAGTGCGTGCTCGGACAGCGGCTCTCGCAGGAAGAACTGCAAGCGCTGGCAGAGGATCCTGCACGACAAGGGCTGGGCCACGCCCGCTTGGGCGCCCGAGTGGGGTGGCACCGGCTGGAGCGCCGTCAAGCAGTACATCTTCAAGGAAGAGCTGCACAAGGCGCCGGCGCCGGAACCGCTGTCGTTCAACGTCAACATGATCGGCCCGACGCTGATCGCCTTCGGCACCGACGAGCAGAAGCGACATTTCCTGCCGAAGATCTCGAGCCTCGAATACTGGTTCTGCCAGGGCTTCTCGGAGCCCGGCGCGGGTTCGGACCTCGCGGCGCTGCGCACGACTGCGGTGCGCGACGGCGATCATTACGTCATCAACGGCCAGAAGCTCTGGACGTCCACCGCGCATCACGCGGACTGGTGCTTCCTGCTGGTGCGCACCGACCCGCAGGCCAGGAAGCAGCAGGGCATCACCTACCTGCTGATGGACATGCGCACGCCCGGGCATCACCGTGCGGCCGATCATCACGCTCGACGGTCACCACGAGACCAACGAGATGTTCCTCGAAAACGTGCGCGTGCCGGTCGCGAACCGGCTCGGCGAGGAGAACAAGGGCTGGGACTACGCCAAGTTTCTGCTCGGCCACGAGCGCAGCGGCATCGCGCGCGTGGGCGTCTCCAAGATGCGGCTGCGCCGCGCCGTCGAACTGGCCCGTCGCGTGCCCGTGGGCGGCGCGACGCTCGCGGACGATCCCCGATTCCAGGAACGCGTCGCAGCCCTCGACGTGGAGTTGAAGGCGCTCGAGATCACGCAGATGCGCGTCATTGCCGAGAGCGCGTCGCAACGGCTGCGGGGCAAGCCGGATCCCAAGGCATCGATCCTCAAGCTCAAGGGCTCGGAGCTGCAGCAGGCCGCCACCGGGCTGCTGCTGGAGGTGGCTGGCTACGAAGCCTTCGAGTTCGATCCGGACTTCGTCAGCGGCCTGCGCGAGGGCGACGACGGATCTCGACTGGGCCCGCGCGATCGCGCCGAACCACTACTGGGTCCGTCACGTCTCGATCGTGGGCGGCTCGAACGAGATCCAGCGCAACATCCTGGCGAAGACCGTGCTCGGGCTCTGAGCGAGACACGACGATGGATTTCGACCTGACCGAAGAACAGAGCCTGCTGCAGGACAGCGTCACGAAGCTGCTCGCGGCGTCGTACTCTTTCGAGCAACGCAAGGCGCTGCGTGCGGCATCGGCGGATACAGCCGGGACATGTGGCGGCAGTTCGCCGATCTCGGGCTGCTCGCCCTGCCCTTTGCCGAGACCGACGGCGGCCTTGGGCGGTGGTGCCGTCGACGTCATGCTGCTGATGGAGGCGTTCGGTCGACACCTGGTGCTCGAACCGTACCTGGCCACGGTGGTGCTCGCGGGCGGCTGCCTGCGCCATGCCGCCACCGAGGCGCAGCGTGCCGAATGGCTGCCCGGCCTGATCTGCGGGCGACACGACCTATGCGCTCGCGCACGTGGAGCGTGAGGCACGATTCGACCTGACGCACGTGCGCACGCAGCGCCCGGCGCGACGGCGGCGATTGGATCCTCGACGGCGCCAAGGCGTTCGTCCTGCACGGCGACAGCGCCGATCGCCTCGTCGTCTCCGCGCGCATGGAGGGCGCGGTTGACCGTGGATCCGGCGTCGGACTGTTCGTCGTCGACGCGTCGGCACCGGGCGTTGCGCGCCGCGGCTACGCGACGCAGGACGGGCTGCGCGCCGCGGACATCGAGCTTCGCGGCGTACGCGTCAGTGACGATTGCCGGCTGAGCGCCGCGGACGGCCTCGAGACGCGTGCTGCAAGTGACCGACGAGGCAATCGCGGCATCGTGCGCCGAAGCGGTCGGAACGATGGAGCGTGCCCACGAGATCACCGTCGACTACCTCAAGCAACGCAAGCAGTTCGGCGTCGCGATCGGCAGCTTCCAGGCGCTGCAGCATCGCGCCGTCGACATGCTCGTCATGGTCGAGCAGGCGCGCAGCATGGCGTACTTCGCGACGATGATGGTGCGGAGCCCGACGCCGGCAACGCGGCGCGGCAATGTCCGCCGCCAAGGTGCAGGTCGGCCGCTCGGCCCGCTACGTCGGTGAGCAGGCCGTGCAATTGCACGGCGGCATCGGCGTCACCGAGGAATGCTCCGTGGGCCACTACTACCGGCGGCTGACGCTGCTCGAGATCCTCTTCGGTGACACGCACCATCACCTGGCACGGCTCGCGCAATCCGGTGGCCTCGGCACTTAGGCAAGTGGTTTGCCTGCCGAACAAACCTTCGAACGTAAACATTCTTTGGCTGGCCGTTTAGGGTGACGCGCGCCTCGACAGTTTTCGCAAAAACACTTGTCGATACGGAAACGGCTCGTTGCTGCATCTGGGGTATTCGACCCCTAAGGAAGCTTTATGATGCTCAAATCGTCTTGCGGGGGCATGGCACGAAATGGCGACGAAAATACTCGAGAATGGCGCCGACAGTCGGGCTGAGAATATTGTCCGAGACCTTTTTTCCAATCGCAGCAACAGACAAGACCCCTGGCCGCTCTTTCAAGAACTCAGGGAAGTCCAGCCCGCGCATTTTTCCACGACCCTCAATTCGTGGGTTCTGACCAGATACTCCGACGCCAAGAAAGTCCTTTTGTCGAAGAAGGCGGAGATCAGGAACGTCGAGACCCGACTGCCTCGGACTGGCGACATCACTCATCACATCGCAACATGTCCGAATATCTGGTGCTGCAAGACGAGCCCGCTCACCGCCAAATCCGAGACGTGCTCTCCCGCGATTGGCTGCAGGGAGCAATCGAGCGGTATCGGCCGAAAGTTCGCGAGATCTGCGACTCGTTGGTCGGAGACTTCGTCGCGCGTGGCGGTGGCAACTTTCTCAATGAGGTGGCGTACAGGATCCCGGTCAACGTGATTTGCGCGATCCTGGGCGTGCCCGTGGATGAGAGTCTCGACTGGCAGATGCTTTCAGCGGAATACAATCTCTGTATCGAGCCTGATTGTACGGCCGAGGAGCTGCGCCGGTCCGACGTGGCTGCGGATGCGATCCGTTCGTACTGGCGGCGCCAAGCCGAAGCGCACCGGGGCTCGACTGGTGACGACATGCTGTCCCATCTCATCAACAATGGCCGTGTCGATTTCGACACGGCCGTCGCGATCGCAGAATTCCTGTTCATTGGCGGGTTCGAAACCACCACCCTCACGCTGGCAAGCGGGGTGTGGACGCTGCTCCAGAATCCCTCTGAGATGAAACGCGTCCGGTCGGATACCGAGGCGCGACAAGCGCTGAGCGACGAGGTCCTTCGCTACTGCTCGCCGGTCACGATGGTGCTGCGGTCGATCACCGGCCCGATCGAACTGGCGGACGGTACAGGCCTCGCCGCGGGCGACTCCGCACTTATCGTCATCGGAGCCGCCAATCGGGATCCTGAGGCGTTCGTCGATCCCGAGTCCTTTCGGTGTATCGCGCGGGACAAGAGCGGCGTTCACTTCGGCTACGGCATCCACACGTGCCTCGGCAATTGGCTGGCGAAGATGGAGGTCCAGGAGACGCTCGCCGCTATGCTGGATCAAACCGCGAGCATCAGCTTCGTGGTTCGCCTCCACCATTCCGGGATCGGATCGGGCTGCGTGGGCCAATCGAACTGCGGATCGACGTAGCCTGACGTCCTCTGAGCAATTTACAGTGGTCGGCAGCCAATCTTGTCGCGAGTCGGTCGATCAGCGTCGCGCCAGCAAGTCCGACCGCAGTTGCCGCTTGCGCACCTTGCCCGAGGCCGTCATCGGCAGTTCCTGCAGGACGAAGATCTGCACTGGCGTCTTGAACCGGGCAAGCCCCGCGTCCATGCAATGCCGGGCCAGCGATTCGAGCGTGGGCGTGCCGCCTTCCCCCGGGACGATCACCGCGCAGACGGACTCTCCATAGCGCTCGTCCGGCATGCCGACCACGGCGACCTGCCGGACCTGCGGATGCCGCAAGAGGACTTCCTCGACTTCACGCGAGGAAATGTTCTCGCCGCCGCGAATGATGATGTCCTTGATCCGGTCCGTGACGGTCAGGAAACCTTCATTGTCGAGGCGGCCCAGATCGCCTGTGCGGAACCAGCCGTCGGTCGTGAAGCACTCCACGTTGAGACGCGCGTCCGTGTACCCCATGAAGAGTTCCGGCCCGCGGGTGAGAATCTCGCCCTCCTCCCCCGCTGACAGCACGCACCCTTCCAGATCCACGATACGGACCTCGGTGCCAGGCTGCAGCTGTCCGTCAGTGTATGCGCGCTTCTCGAAGGGCATGCCCGGGTCGCACCGCGTCACGGTCGAGTGCTCGGTCAGCCCGTAGGAGCGCCCTGCTCTCCAGCCGAGCTCGTCGGCGTACCGCACGAGTTCCGGCGTCACACCCGTCGCGCCGAGGCTATACGCCCGGATCGACGACAGGTCGTGGCCACCGAGCCGAGCCGCCTCGATCATCGAATGCATGAAGTAAGGCGTGCCGCCCGATTGCGTGACGCGAAAACGGGCCACGAGGCTCGCCGCCACAGCGGGATCCCACCGATCGACGTACACCATCGGCACGCCGCAGATGATCGGTCGCAACATGAAATTGAATCCGGCAATGTGTCCGGCCGGGAAGGGATTCAGGAACGGGCCGTCGTTCGGCAGGAACGGGATTTCCCATTCGCTGCGGATCGTGTTGTGCGTGTGCTGCACGCCTTTCGGCCTGGCTGTCGTGCCCGATGTGTACAACAGCACGCAGCGCCGGTCGGGGTCCTGCGCGGGCGAAGCCATGGACGTCGTCGACTCGTTGAGCAAAGTGCGCCACGTCATGGCGCGCGCCGGTGCACGATCGCCCACGACGACCACGCCCTTCATGTCCGCAACGGCGGGGATGCCATCCAGTCGGCCGATGAAGTCGTTGCCGTACCAGGAGTCCAGCGTCGCAAACCAGGCGGCGCCGGCGTCCCGCAGGATCCAGTCGACGTCTGCGGGGCCGAGGTTGTGCACCAGCGGCAGCACCGTGGCACCAGCGCGGAACGCGGCCACGTACAAGGTTGCGGTTTCGAACGAGGTCGGGAGTTGCAGCGCGAAAACTTCGCCCGGGCGCAGACCGTGTGCCTGGAGTGCGGCACACAGTTGGCCACTCGTCGTCCACAGTTCGCGGGACGTCGCGCTGCGTAGTCCCAGCCCGGTGTGGAAATGCAGCGGCGTGTCCGGCCGCGCCGCCACAGCTCGCCCGAGGGCCTCCGCCAGAGATTCGCGCCGGTAGTAGCCGCTCCGATACCAGTCCTCGCACCGCGCCGCGAACGACATGGCGTCAGGGTCGGTCGCGGGGAAAGCGTCCGTCGTCATTTGCGCGAGACGGGCTTCCATGCGGCGAGGACGAAATGCAACACCGCCGTCACCCAGTGCTTACGGCTTTTCGAGTCCATTCGCGGCTTCTTCACAAGGAAACGGCTGCCTCCAGCGGCAAGGGCCGCCAGTTGCATCGCCCCCGCGTAGGGGTCGGGCACGGAAAGTTTGCCCGCAGCTGTTGCCGATTCCAGGTAGTTCACGATGGGCTCCAGCAGGAAGCGATCGTTGCTGAGCAGAGCCTGGCCAAGCTCCGGGAAGCGCGCATTCTCCGCGATCACCAGGCGAAGAACGGCGATGTATTCCGGATCGGTCAGCGCGGTGAAGAGGCGCTCGATCAATTCGGGCAGGACCTCGTCCGGCGCACCTTCCGGCGCCCGTGAAGACTGCAATCGCTCGCGCACCTTGGCGATCGCGTGCTGGGCCACCAGGCGGAACAGCTCGGGCTTGCTGCCGAACTGACGATAGAACGTCACCTTTCCGGCCTTCGCGACACGGGCGATCTCCTCGATGCTGGCCCCCTCATAGCCACGCGCGAGAAAGGTCCTCAGCGCGGCCTCGAGGTACAGCTCCCGCAGGGCAACCGTGTCCTGCTGGTTGGGACGGCCGGGTGAGCGGCGTCTGACCGGTTTCAGCGCAGCGGCCGACGAGGCTCGCGACATTTCTTGGCTTCCTTCAGCGGACGAAGTTGCGTCCGTCTAAATGATACGATACCGTATCGATTAATTGGAACGAAACTGAAGCGCGACGACCCCAGGAGCCCTCGTGAGCGACACCATCGTCTGGATCAGCGGCGCCACGGAAGGCATCGGCCTGGGGCTCGCGCGCACGGTACCCTACCCGGGCGCGCGCATCATCAATCTTTCGCGACGCCAGCATCCTGACTTCGAGACGGTCCGCTTCGATCTGACCGAACCCCGGACCTATGCCGAGGTGCAAGCCAGTTTCGAGAGGGAGCTGGCCGATTTCAAAGGGCGCCGTGCAATCTTCTTTCACAATGCCTACTACCCCGGGAAGATCGGTTTCGTTTCGGAAGTTGATCGCGGCGAGTATGCGAAGGGCGTTCAGGCCAATGCCGCTGCGCCGATGATCCTGGGGGACATGTTCCTGAGGGCCGTCGGCACCCGTTACGAGTCGGGGCTCGTGCTGATGTCGTCCGCGGCCGCACGCCATCCTTTTCTCGGCAACGCGAACTACTGTGCTGCCAAGGCCGGAGTCGAAATGTGGGTGCGGGTGGTCAAGCGCGAGTTGCGACAACGCGGCCGTAAGACCTGGGTTGTCGCGGTGCGTCCTGGTTTCGTCGACACGCCCACCACGCGCCTGGCCGCCGCCTGTTCGACGCACGATTACCCGGTTGCCGGCCAGATCGCGAAGCAGTTCGAGACAGGCGAAGGCGTCCTCGCGCCGGAGCAGGCCGGACGCGACATCTGGGCCGGACTTCCGCCGAAGAACGACGAGTCGTTGCTGCTGTTCGGCGAGATGGTCTCCGAAAAGACCTGACGCAACGAATGACCACACGAGGGGAAACCGCATGATCCGATTCGACGGACAGGTCGCGATCGTCACCGGTGCCGGGCGCGGCATGGGCCGGGAAATCTCAATACTGCTGGCACGTCGCGGCGCAAGTGTGCTCGTCAACGACTACGGCGGCGACCCGGAGGGTCACGCCGGAACGTCCGAACCGGCAGAGGCAGTGGTCGAAGATATTCGCGAGGCAGGCGGAACTGCGGAGGTGGACGCCACCACGGTGGGCACATCGGCCGGTGCGGATGCGATCGTGGCCAAGGCCTTGGCCAGGTTTGGCCGTGTCGATATCCTCGTCAACAACGCCGGCGGTTCCACAATCGCCTCGATCGATGCGCTCGCGGACGAGGATATCGAGCGCGTCATGCGGACCAACTATTGGGGCGCGTACCTGCTCGTCCGCCGAGTCTGGCCGCACATGCGACGCCAGCACTACGGCCGTATCCTGAACATGTGCTCGTCCGCGACGCTCGGCATCGGCACGATCGCGCCCTACTCGTCGGCCAAGGCCGCGATGATCGGCCTGACCTGCGATGCGGCCATCGAAGGCAAGGCGGAAGGCGTCCTCGTGAACGGAGTCTCTCCGGCGGGATACACTCGGCTGGCGGCGAAGTCGCAGGAAGACGCCAGGGTCTGGATGGAAGAGCACTTTGCGCCGAGCCTCGTGGCGCAAGCCGCAGCGTATTTCGTGAGCCGCGAGATGGACCACACCGGCGAGATCTACGGTGTCGGCGGAGGTCGGGTTTCCCGCATCGCGACGTTCAACAACGACGGTTATTTCGATCGCGAGCTCACGCCCGAGAAGGTGGGTGAGCACATGCCGGAGATCCGCGATCTCGCCACGGCGACGCACGTCGGCAGTTCCATGGAGGAGAATATGCGCTACACCCGTTGGCTGCCGTGGTCCGGCGGCCGTGCCGGTACATTCTGATCCAGGAGCCGTCATGAACCTGGACCAGGCATGGAAGAAATACCTGGCGGACGTCGAAGAGATCCGTCAGATGTTCCTCGCGGAACCCATCATCAAGGAGTGCCCGGCCACCGAGGCAGCCGCGGTGACGTTGCTGCACCAGACGATCGCGCTTTCGTACAACCTCGTGATGGCGCCGCGGCAGGACTACCCGTTGTTCTATCTCCAGTCCTACCTCGATCCCTTCGTGTACCTGGGCCACCTCCCCTGCCCGGACTTCGTCTATCGACTTGCATTCCTGAACGGCGCCCGCACGTGGCGTATCTGGGGCAAGCGCAACACGTCGCGGTGGACCGACATCCAGGTGCACACCGGATTCTGGGGCGAGCCGGACTACACCTGCCAGGCCAACTACGACTTCGACGAATTTCACGTCGAAAGCGACGGAACCTACGAGATCGTCGCCAGCGCGGACCCGCCACGCGGGCAACTGGATCAAGCTGGATCCTGCTTCCGCGAACAACACTTTCCTCGTCCGGCAAACGACGTACGACTGGGAGCGGGAAGTCCCGATCGAATTCAACATCGAGCCGCTCGACGACGAGCCGCACTTGCCCATCGTTGTCACGGACGCGGACGAGGTGATCCGTCGACTCGACCTCGCCGGCCGGATGATGCGGCACTGCGTCAGTATCTGGACTGCGCCGGCGAGCCGCCGCCTGCTGCGTCACACCGCGAAGAACGCGTTCGTCGTACGCCGCGGCGACGGCGGCCGCGGCGCCAGTCCGCTGGCGCAGTACGCGCAAGGCGTCTTCGAAATCACCGAGGACGAGGCACTGATCATCGAGACCGACGTTCCCGCGGCAAAGTACTGGGGCATCCACCTCGGCAACTGGTGGTGGGAAACGCTCGATTACAGCCGCCACAAGAGCAGCATCAACGGCTCGCAGGCCGCCATCGACAGCGACGGCAAGTTCCGCGCGGTTCTTTGCCGTCGCGATCCCGGCGTGCCGAACTGGCTGGACCCCATTGTCTGGAACACGGGGCTCATGCTGATTCGCTGGTACCAGGCCGATGCGGCGCTCGAGGTGACGACACGGAAAGTGCCCTTCTCGGAGCTGGAACGATGCCTGCCTTCCGACACGGCGCGGATATCCGCCGCCCAGCGCAATGACGAAATTAGGCGGCGGCACCGGGGCACGCTCCGCCGCTACGGCTATTGAGCACACCGATGCAGTTGAATGCACAGCAACTCCTTGCGGACGCGGAGAAGTCGACGGGCCTTTCGGCCTGGGGCGGCGACCCGCATTTCGAAGACGCCTTTCGCCGGCTGTTTGCGGCGATGGTGTCGGCGTTGAACAACGAAGCTCAGTTGCACGAGCAAGGCCTGCGCGGTGCATCCGTTCGTCTGCAGGCCATGGCCGAAGCCCGCTTGCGGTTCATTGCCGACCGCGAGCATTTTCCAGGGATCGAGCACGAGGCTATCGTCAGGCCCGTCTTCATTCTCGGCCTGCCGCGCGCCGGTTCCACGTTCCTGCACTCGCTGATGAGTCAGGACCCGGCCAACCGCAGCCCACGGACATGGGAGATGATGTTCCCCTCGCCGCCGCCGGAACCGGAAACGTACGAGAGTGATCCGCGGATCGACCGCGCGCAGAGCATTCTGCGCGAGATGGGCCTCGAGCAGCCGAGCGTCACATCACTGCATCCCTATGGCGCCCGGCAGCCGGAGGAATGTCATCTGTTGATGGAACTGATGGGCCTGGGCGACAACCTGCCAGCACTGTGGCGGATGCCCTCATTCAACAAGGTACGGGCCGCCATCGATCTGCGCCTGGGCTATCGACTGCACCGCATGGCTCTGCAGAACCTGCAACATCGCTATCGCGGCGAACGATGGGTGCTCAAGAATCCCGGCCATGTCTTTTACCTGGACCACCTGCTGGCCGTGTACCCCGATGCCTGCATCATCCAGACACACCGTGACCCGGCCAAGGTCATTCCTTCAATCACCGCCCTGCTCGTGGCCATGCGCCGCGCGAACAGCGATGCGCCCATCGACGGACCGCGCATCGCACAGGTCAACCTGCGGGCCTTTGCTGCCGGTCTGGACAACGCCATCGGGTTCCGCCGGCAGGGAGGCATGGAAGCGCATTTCCACGACGTGCATTTCCGCGAGCTGATCTCGAATCCGATGGCTACCGTGCGGAAGATCTACGACCGCTTCGCGCTCCCTCTCAGCGATTGTGCGCTTGCAGCGATGGAGCACTGGCTCGCCACCGACGACAGCCATTCGGCCAAGGCGAAGTTCACGCCGGCGCAGTTCGGCCTTGACGAGTCCCAGATCGACGCGGCGTTCGGGGGGTATATGTCCCACTACGGAATCGCACCGGAACGCCACTGATGTCCGCTTGCACCGACGCGTCCGTCGTGGACGGCGGAAGCATTCACGGCGGCATCGTCTCCCGCAGCTTGTGTTTCGCAATCTTGCCCGTTGGACCGAGCGGGAAATCCTCGACCAGCACGAAGCGCGCGGGACGCTTGTAGGGCGCGAGCCGTTGACCAAGGTCGCTCGCGATCGAAGCGACGTCTTGCGTGGCCGCGTCGCGCAATTGCACGAACGCCACGACTTCCTCGTTGCCGTCCGCCAGCTTGCGACCGAGCACCGCGGACTGCCGCACGTCGGGAAGCGAGTTGAGCGCGGCCTCCACCTCGGCCGGGTAGACGTTGAAGCCCGACCGGATGATCATTTCCTTCTTGCGACCCACGAGCTGGAACGACCCGTCCGGCAACTGTCGCGCGAGATCGCCGGTCGCAAGCCAGCCGTCCGGCCGCAGGATCGCCGCGGCTTCGCCTGGCGCACCAAAATAGCCCAGCATCATGGTCGCGCTACGTATCAGGAGTTCGCCGGTGTCGTCGCCGTCGATTCTCATTTCGACGCCGGTTTCGGGCCAGCCGATGCAATCCGCCGGGGCGTCGCGATCGGGCCGCGTGCGACTGCCAGGCGCGCATTCGGTCATGCCGTATCCATTGACGAGACGCAGCCCCAGCAGGCGCTCGACCCGGAGTTTCAAGGTGGGGTCGAGCGGCGCACCGCCGGCGCTGATGTAGCGCAACCCCTTTCCGCGCAGCGAATTGCCGTTGGCGTCCAGGTGATCGCACAACCGCTGGTACGCCGTCGGCACCAGCGACAGGTGGGTGACCTCGCCGGCTTCGATGGCCGCGGCCAGCACGGCTACATCGAGCCTCGGCATCAGCTGAAGCGTCGCACCCGCGACCAGCGCGGCCATGAAATTCGAAATGCCCATGATGTGAGACAGCGG
This sequence comes from uncultured Gammaproteobacteria bacterium, assembly GCA_963843985.1. GTDB lineage: Bacteria > Pseudomonadota > Gammaproteobacteria > Steroidobacterales > Steroidobacteraceae > RPQJ01. Next base: position 117,161 of record CAWJMS010000035.1, read on the forward strand.
TCCTGCGCACTGCACGACCGAACCCTGCATCGTCGCGCGCGACCGGGCGAGCACGCGACCCAATTCGACCAGCGCGTCGTGCGACCACATGACCGCCTTGGCGCTGCCCGTCGTGCCTGACGTAAACAACAGCAGTCCGACGTCCGTACGGGGCGATGCATCGGCTACGGCGACCATTCCACGAGCGACAAGCAACGAACCGCACTGCGGGTCCGCCCATTCGTCCGTCGATTCGAGCCGTGCCAGCGCGGACGCCGAAGTCGATCCGTCCGTCGCGTAAACGACGAGCCTGGGGTCCGCGCAGGCGCGCATCGCGGCCAGTTCGGCCGCGCCGGAGCGCGCGTTGACCGGCGCGGGCCAGGCGCCTATGCGCTGCGCGGCGAGGATCAGCAGCGGCGTCGCGACATTGTTCTCCGAGACGATGAGCATGCGATCACCCGCCCCGAGGCCTGAGCTCGCGAGTCGCGCGGCCAGTCGTTCGACCTCCCGTGCCGCGTCCAGATAGTTGATCGACCGAGCGGAGTCACGAAACGCAGCCAGCGTCGCTGCCCGACGCGCGTGCGCTTCAAGGACGTCCGGGAAGATCACTGCATCGATCGCCATAGATCGCGCAGCTCCTGCTTGCGGATCTTGCCATTGGCCGTAAGCGGCAGTTCGGCCAACTGCACGATGTGCTGAGGGCACTTGTACGGCGAGAGCCGCTCGCGCGCGAAATTCATCAGCGCGGTGGGCTCCAAGGTTTCGTCCGGTGAGCGCGCCTCCACGAATGCGACGATCTGCTCGTCCCCGGACTCGGTCGGTATGCCAACGACGCCCACCTGCCGCACGCCCGGATGCTCCGCGAGTTGCTGTTCGACCTCGAGCGGATAAACCGTGAAACCGGACCGCTTGATGATGTCGCGCGCTCGACTGACGATGCGCAGCGCCCCGTCCGGCATCAGGTAGCCGAGGTCCCCGGTCCGGAGCCAGCCGTCCGGCGTGATTGTCTCCCGCGTCAGGGCAGGCTCACGGTAGTAACCCAGCATCGTGCCCGGACCGCGTACCCAGATTTCGCCTGGTTCGCCTCGTTCGACTTGATTGCCGTCGAGTCCGACGAAACGCACCTCGCAATCGGGAGCAATTTCGCCCGGTAACGCGTCCTGGCGGGGCCGGTCGATGTGCGTCACGAACATCGAGCCGGCATATTCCGTCATGCCATACCCGTGATGCAGCGGCCGCCCGAGCGCGCGCTCGATCCGGTGCTTCAACGCGGAGTCCACGGCCCCCCCGCCGACGTAGGCATACCGCAACCCCGGGAACGGGCCGTGCAGTCCGTCGATCTCAAGTTGCGTAAGAATCCGGCCGTACAACGTCGGGACGCCGTGGAGCACCGTGAGTTGCGCTCCGACCAGCCCACGAACCGTCCGCGTCGCATCAAATCGCGGTTGCAGCCACACGCTGCCGCCTGCGCGGAGCGTCGTCAGCAGGATCGTGGCCACCCCGAAGATGTGTGACATCGGCAGCGCACCCAGCACGACATCGCCGGGCTGCAGGCGTCGCACCGCCACCGAGCGATCTGCGAAGCTCAGCAGGCCTGCGTGAGTCGCCATCACGCCCTTGGGCGCGCCGGTCGTGCCTGAGGTGTAGATCAGTGCGCCGACTGCGTCGCTTTGCGGCGTTCGCTCGGGCTGCGTCGAGCGATCCGTGGGGCCGACTGCGAGTGTTGCACAAGATGTATCGGCCAGAACCGTGCCGACAACGGCGCCGTGCCGCGTCGCGTGAGCTGCGGCGTCCGTCGAATTACCGATGGTGTAGACGGTAATGCGCGGACGGGCATGGTCCCGGATCGTATCGATCTCACGGGGACTGCCGCGCGAGTTGATCAGCGTCGGCCACGCCCCGAGCAGGCTCGCGCCGAAGAACGCCGCCACCTGTGCGAGACCATTGTCCGCGACGATCATGACGCGATCGCCGCGTACCACCCCGCGGTCCGCGAATAGCTGCGCCGCCTGCCGCGCCTCGCACAGCAATATCGCATACGTCCATTGCACGTCGCCCTCGCGAAGCGCGAGCGAACCGGGCGAGCGTGTCGCCGCCTGCTCCAGGAGCTCCGAGATGCGGCGCGGCCGCACTCGGTCGCAACCCTTCACCGATGCCTCAGACATGGTCGCGCCAGCCATCGAAGCGCCGAGCCTCAGCGGCCCTTGAAGCGCGGCTTGCGCTTCTCGCTGAAGGCCCGCTTGCCCTCCTCGTGATCCTCGGAGAGCCAGGCGTACGGCTGCAGGTCGATCTCCGCCTGGATCATGGCCTCGAGCCCGCGCGCGAACACCGACTTCATCAGCGCAAACGCGATGGGCGGCGCCTCAGCGTACTGGCGCGCAAGCTCCTGCGCCCGGGCCAGGGCCGTGCCCGGCGCCACGATCTCGTCGACGAGTCCGAGCCGCTCGGCACGTTCGGCCTTGATGTCCTCCGCCAGCGCGATCAGCTGCTTGGCCCGCGTCGGGCCGACACGATTGGGCAGCGAATACATCAGCGCCATGTCCGGGATGAAGCCGACGCGGGTAAACGCGCAGCAGAAGCGCGCGTTGCGCGCCGCCACGACGTGGTCGGCGGCACAGGCGAGCGCCAGACCGGCGCCGTACGCGAAGCCCTCGATGGCGGCGACAATCGGTTTGTCGCCCCCGATCATCTCGCGCATGATCCGCGTGCCGCCGCGACGCAGGCGCGCACGGCACTCCTGCAGCGTCTTCTCGCCCCAGCCCGCCATGTCGGCGCCCGCGCTGAAATTTCCGTCGGCGCCGGTGAGCACGATGGCCCGGCACTCGGGGTCGTCGTTCAACCGGGCGAATGTCTCGCTCAACGCGTCCCGCAGCGGCAGCGACATCGCGTTGAGCTTGCCCGGATTGGACAGCGTGAGCGTGACGATGCCGTCCTTGCGCGACACGAGCAGTGCCCCGGATGTCGGCGCTGTCTTCGCCGCCTTCTTTTTGGCGCGTGTCACGCCATCGCGCCCCGGACATAGGCATCGATGGTGCCGGCGCAACCGATGTGGTCGTCGCCGCCGGTCACCTGCGTGTAGCGCATGATCGTGTCGAGGATCGTCGGGCCGTGTCGCCCGCAGGCGCAGCGCCCGGAGTAGTCGATCTGCACCTTGTCGCCGGTGATCAGGCCGCCCCAGCGCCCTTCGTACATCAGGTCGAGGAAGGCGAACCGCCCCTCCACCACGCCGGCCGTACCGACGGCAGGCGAGATGAGCTGCTCGCCCGGTTGGTCCAGCAGCAGCATGATCAGGCCCGGCGGGCAGTGATAGCGCCGCTGCTCGCAGCGTGGGAACAGCTGCAGCATCTCCGTCATGCCGTAGCCCGTCCCGCGGATTACCGGCCCCCAGAAGCGGTCGACCTGTTCGACGTAATCGGGCGGGAAGGCTCACCCCCTTCACACCGCCGCCGGCCGAGATGTAGCTCTTCGGATGGAACGCGCCGTCGGGAATGCCGAGCTCGCGCGCGCGGCGGATGATCGCCATGTGCTGCGCCCAGAGACCCGTGAGGATGATCGGCTCGTCACGGTGCGCGAGAATCGTATCCACGAGCTGGTTCAGCGCGTCTGCCATGCGCGCACCCTGCTCCGCCCCGCGCTTCTCGAAGTCGGCAATCTCCTGGGGCGTCGCCACGCCGTCCTGCATGCGCTTGCGCATGGCTGCCATGGCGCTGACGTCCGAGATCTTGAGCGGCTCGTCGGTGAGAAAGTGAATCGAACCGGGGCGGCCCCAGAGTTCTGCGCCGATCAGCGACGCCTCGATCGCACTGTTGGGCCCGCGATTGGGACCGAGATTGAACACCGGGCGATCCTTCGCGGGCGTCAGGTACGGCCAGCCCAGCGTCTTCTGCCAGTGGCGCTTCTTCATCTCGAGGTCGCCGCGCGTCGAGTTCAGGAAGGACACCTTGCCGCTCGAACCGCTGGTCGCGATCAGCAGGTGGCCGGCGTCCCGCATCCTGTCGATCCACTCATCGACGTTGCTGACCCCGGTAAGGTCGACCTGGGTGGGATCCTCGACAGAGAGCGTCTTGAGCCAGCGAGCAAGCCCGCCCCATTTGCCCTGCTCGACGAGATTCTGCGGATACGACTTATAGACGGTATGTGAGAAAAGCAGCGGAACCAGGTCGGCGAAATCGCGGATCTCCGACACGCCGGAATCGTCCGCGCGGCGTCGCAGCACGGGAATCTGTTCCCGGCGTTCCGCAAAAAGCTCCCGCGCCGCGTCGAGCCGCAATGGATCAAGGTATGAGGACGGCAGGTCGTACCTGTCGTCCTGCAGGATCATGTCGAGCAGTTGCGTGCGTATCGGACCCATCGGATGCCCCCTGCGTACTTGAACGCCGTTCACATAGGTGTACCATGTTCAATAATACACCGACTCGCGCAGGATGGACGCATGAGCGCAATTCAGGCCGCGACCGTCTACGACGGACCGATTTTCGACAGCGACACGCACGTGCACGAGCACGACTTCGAGTTCTTCAAGGAATACCTGCCTCGCGAACTGCACGGACAGTGGCTGCTGCAGCGCCGCAACGGGCCAGAAGGCTTCGGCCTCTACATCGGCGATCGAAAAGTCCACAACGCGGAAGCCAATTCACAAGGGCTCGTCGCGCCGCCCGGCCGCCTGAAGGAATGGCTCAAGGCGATGAAGGAAGGCAAGTCGAACGTCGAGGGCTGGATCCCGCCGACCGCCGACATGTCGGACCGCGAGGCCCGCGTGGCCAAGCTCGATGAGTTCGGCGTCGAGGGCTCGATCATGTATCCCGGCGAGTTCATCGCGACGGTCGGGTATTACTCGCCCGACACGACGGGCAACGACATCCTGCACGCGTACAACCGCTATTTCCAGGAGCGCTGGGGCTTCAACGTCCGCGACCGCATCTATACGACGCCGGTCCTCAGCCTCTGGGACATGGAGACCTCGATCAAGGAGACGGAGTGGGTCATCCGCAACGGGGCCCGCGTCGTCGTGATGCCGATGGGACCTGCGGACGGGAAGTCCCCTGCCCATCCGGATTTCGACCCGATCTGGTCGCGGCTCAACGAAGCCGGAGTTGCCGTCGCCTATCACGTCTCCGAAGCGACGTTCATGCACCCGTTGATCCACGCCTTCGGCGAAAAGCCGTTGCAGTCGCGCCGCACGGGCCAGACCGCCTGGCAGTGGATGTTCTGCTACAGCGAAATCCCGGTGCAGATGACGCTGGCCAACATCGTGTTTCACAACTTCTTCGAACGATTTCCAAACATCCGCATCGTGAGCGCCGAGAATGGCGCGAACTGGCTGCCGAGCTTCCTTGAGAAAATGGACAAGATGCGCGGCATGGCCAAGAACGGCTACTGGCCGTGTGGCCAGCTCAAAGAGCGGCCGAGCCGTATCTTCCGTCGTCACTGCTACGTCGTCGCTTATCCGGAGGACGACGTGAAGGGCATTGTCGAAAGACTCGGCGGCGCGGAGTGCCTGCTGATGGGTTCCGACTATCCGCATGCCGAAGGGGTACCCGCCCCCCGCGATTTTTTCGCGGAAGCGCTGACCGGGCTCTCCGCCGACAACGCCCGGGCCATCATGCACGACAATGGCCGGCGATTACTGCCGAAGGGTCACTGACGGATCGTGCGACACGAGCGACGGTTCAGGCGACCGTCGCCCGTCTCCGTCCGACGCTGGCCTAGTGGCGCACCGGCTGCGCGGTCACGGATACGAGACTCCCGAGAGTTGCTCGGAGACCTGCCACAGCCGTGCGGCAACATCCTGGTCGAGTGCCTGACGGGGTATCGCCGCCGGACCCGGCGGTCCTTTCATTTCCTGGAAGCCATGCGGCCCGTAGTAGCCACTCGGTTGCGCCTCGCTCGCTGTCGCCGCGAACAGGATCGGGAGCGCACCGCGTTCGGCCGGCTGAAAAAGAAATTGCTTCGCCAGCGGCGACATGACGCGCTTGACGAAGAAGCCGCCCGGCGTGTCGAAAAGGTTTGTCGTCGATGCGCCGGGGTGTGCAGCCAAGGCTGTTGTGGCCAGTCCCGCCCGCCGTAACCTGCGTTCCAGTTCCAGCGCAAACATCAGGTTGGCCAGCTTGCTCTGGTTATAGGCCTTCCACGCGTCGTAACGCCGCTCGCCCATCAGGTCATCGAAATCGATCGTTCCTGATCGGGCCGCAATGCTCGACACTGCGACGACCCGGCTGCCGCGACGCGCGCTCAGTAGCGGCATCATCAGGCCCGTCAGCGCGAAGTGCCCGAGGTGGTTGGTCGCGAACTGCAGCTCAAATCCGTCCGGCGACGACTGCCGCGGAGTCGCCATGATCCCTGCGTTGTTGATCAGCAGGTCGAGCGTGGCAAACCGTCGCTGCATGGCCGCGGCGAAGGACCTGACGCTCGATAGGGACGAGACATCCAGGACCTCCGACTCGACGGTCGCCCGAGGAGTGACGGCGAGAATGCTCGCGCGAGCGCGGTCGGCGTTCTGGCTCGACCGGCAGGCAAGCACGACCGTGGCACCCGCGGCAGCGAGCGCGTGCGCCGCCGCAAGGCCGAGGCCGCTATTCGCCCCCGTGACGATCGCAACACGTCCCGACTGGCCCGGAATATCTTTCGTCGTCCACTCGGCAGTTCGCATACTCGTCTCTATTGCCGCTCGGTACGGCACACGATGACACGTCGGGTCAAGTTGCGACGCCTTGTCTGGCCCGCGCGATTGACAGCGAGTCGAGGCACGGCTAGGATCGTTCTCAAAGTTAAACGATGTTCTATTATATGAACGTCTCGCAACGAATGAAAGGCGTGTCGGCGCGCATCCGTCGTTTCGACACGATGGACGAGGAAGGCAAGATGGGTTACGAAAGAACCGTCGAATCCTGCACCCGAGGAGCACAGCAATGAGCGCAAACCCGAACGTGGCGACGAGCGACATCGTGCACGTCCCGCACGTCATCAAGGGCGCGGTGGTGACCGGCGCGGTCAACGTCTTCGGCCAGCCCGGCTCGCAATTCGCGACGCCCCGGCTCGACCTCGACAGCTTGGTCTGGCCGCGTTCCGAACCGGGCCCAGCCTTCAACGTGCCGCTCCGCGAAATCATGGATCTCCTCGTCGCCACCGGCGACCGGATGACGCGCGATCCGGATGGCACGCTCGCGCATGCATGCGAACAGATGAAGCGGACCAGCCCCCTCGATCCGGGCGTGCTGGAACGCGACTACGCTGGGCTCGGCTCGCATCTGAACAGGGCTTCGATGGAAGCCATGGTTCAGCACGAACTCGGCGGGCCGGATGTTCTCGATGGCTGGCGTGAGGTCGTCACCGGCTATGGCCAGCGAGCGCGGGTTCGTGCTTTCCCACCGCGAATGGTGCACATCCTGGCGGGCAACGCGCCTGGAGTCTCGGTCCTCTCGATCATGCGCGGGGCACTCGTCAAGGGCGTACACCTGCTCAAGCTACCCTCGAACGATCTGTTCACGGCGACAGCTGTGCTGAGGACGATGGCAGCGGTCGCACCGAATCATCCGCTGGTTCGTTCGTTCAGCGCAGTCTACTGGCGCGGCGGCGATACCTCTGTCGAAAGCCACCTTCTGCGACCACAGTATTTCGACAAGCTCGTGGCCTGGGGAGGCGAAGCTGCGCTCCGCAGTGCCAAGAATTACATCGGCCCGGGCTTCGAGCTAGTGGCCTTCGACCCGAAAACGTCGATCTCCTTCATCGGCCGCGAGGCATTCGAATCGGCTGAGACGCTCGCCGAGGTCGCCCGACTCGCCGGCGACGATTCGACGCCTTACAACCAGGGCGCATGCGTGTCGAGCCGCATCCAGTACGTCGAGGGCACGACGGAGCAGATCGACCAGTATGGCGAATTGCTGCAGAAGCAACTCGGCATCGAGCGGCCGAACTGCGCGGCGGTCGGCCAACCCGTCGCAGGCGAGCTGCGCGAGCAGATCGAGGCGCTGACGATGCTCGAGCCGGAGTACCGGGTGTGGGGTCGATTCGACGGCAGGGGCATCGTCATACGCTCCGAGGAGCCGGTCGACTTCTACTGCGACCTCAAGACCGTGAACGTCGTGCCAGTGAAATCGCTGCGGGATGCCGTGCGGTACGCCAACGTCGCGACGCAGACCGTCGGCGTTTATCCGTCCGTGCGCAAAGCCGAGGTTCGCGACGCACTGGTATCCGCTGGCGTGCAGCGTGTCGTGACGCTAGGCAAGGCGATCGGTGGGGGTCCGGGCCTGCCGCACGATGGGTTTTACCCGTTGCATCGTTTCGTGCGCTGGTCCAACGACGAGGATTGATTCCAGGAGTGCGGACGGGTCCAACCGGCAAGGCCGGATATCAGCGCAAGGACGTTTTTTTTGATGCGGCGGCCACGCGCTTGGATTCCTCGAGCGCCGTCGCTTCGCTCGCGCGCAGCATGCTGCGCGTGGAGCCCGACGCCCGGCTCGCGATGTCTGCGATGATCGGCCGCAGTTCGTCGAGTTCCGGCTCCAGGCGGCTGACCGGTGCGCCGATCGCGATGGCCGCGATGAGCTTGCCGTCCGCGCCGAAGATCGGCGACGCGATGGCGCCTGACTCGGGAAACGTTTCGCCCATGCTGACCGAGATCCGCGTCTTGCGAATCTTCTCGAGCTCCTCGCGCAGCGCCTTGCGCGAACTGATCGTGTGAGGCGTGTAGGCCGCAAACTTCGTGTTTCGCAGGTAATTTTCGACCCAGTCCTGGTCGCCAAAGGCCAGCAGGATGCGTCCCGCAGCCGTGGAATAAAGCGGCCGGGCCGCACCGATCGGAACGCTGAACCGGACCGCCTTGCGGCTTTCGATCGCGTCGACGTAGGTGATCACGCTGCCCACGGTGTCGAGCACGCCGAGGTACACCGATTCCTCAGAACGCTGCGCAAGCTCCTCGAGGTACGGCCGCATCGTGCTCGAGAAATTCCAAACCGACATGATGTTGGCGGCGAGCCGGAAGATCGACGGGCCGAGGCGATAGCGTCCGCTGTCGCACGCGAGATACCCGTCGATGACCAGGGGGCGCAGCAGGTTCAGCAGGCTGCTCTTCGGCGACTGCAGCGCCTGATTCAACTCGGCGAGCGTCATCCCGTGCTTGGACTTGGCCAGCACGTCGAACAGGCCCAGTAACCTCGTCAGCGACCGCGGGCCAGTCACCCCGCTCGCAACGTCCTTCGTTTGGCCATTCTTCGGCATTCCATCGTTCCTCGCAGGAAGTCTGCCCCGCGTTCACATATTAGTACGGCGACGTGTCGAGCATCCACATATTTGAACGTTTGTTGCAATCAGGACGTGATTGCAACTGGAAGCGAGAGTACCTCGGCGACACCTCCGTCGACGTGCAACGTATGGCCGTTGACATACGACGAGGCGTCCGACGCCAGGAAGACGACAGGACCCGCCAGTTCGTCCGGGTCGCCCCATCGCGCCATTGCGATTGCATTGGTGAAGATCTGCATGCGGGCGGGATCGCGACGCACGGGTTCGGCCATCTCGGTGATGAAGAATCCGGGCGCGATCGCGTTGCAGGTCACGCCGTGGCGGCCCACTTCTCCGGCGATGGACTTCGTGAGCCCGAGCAGGCCGTGCTTGCTTGCGGCATAGGCCTGCAGCCGCTCGCGCCCGATGACCGACACGTAGGAGCCGACGTTGATGATCTTTCCCCGGCCTTGCGCGATCATCGGCCGCGCCGCTTCGCGCGACAGCAGGTATACCGCGGTCAGGTTGGTGGCGAGTGTGCGATTCCAGGTATCCAGCGTGGACTCGAGGAAACCGCTCCAGATGCAGACGGCCGCATTATTCAGCAGGATGTCCAGTCGACTGTGCTGTTCGAGCAGACGCGGCACGGCGGCCGTGACCTCCGCCTCGTCGAGCAAGTCGAACGGGAGAACGTGGGCATCCCCGCCCGACGCACGGATGCTGGATGCCGCGCTTTCGAGCGTTTCGACGTTGCGCGCGGCCAGCACCACTCGCGCCCCGGCACCCGCCAGCGCACGGGCCATCGCCAGTCCAAGACCCCGGGACCCGCCGGTCACGAGCGCCACCTTGCCCGTCAGGTCGAAGAGCGTATTCACGCCAGTTCGATCCAGCCGTTGTTGAGCACGACGGCACTTCGCGAGTCCACGTGCGCCCGGAAGTGGAAGCGACCGTCGCCGGCATCCCAGAACTGGAATCGCACAGTTTCGCCCGGCACGACCGGCGCCGTGAAACGCACGGCCACGCGCCGTATCCGCGACGCATCGTGCTTGCAGACCGTGCGCAACAGCGCGTGCGCGGCCATTCCGTACGTGCACAGCCCATGCAGGATGGGGCGCGAGAAACCGGCCGCCTTCGCGACTGCAGGGTCGGCATGCAGGACGTTGTAGTCGCCGCTCAACCGGTAGATGAGCGCCTGCCGCTCGAGCGTTGGCAGCATCGTCTCGACATCGCAGGCACGCTCCGGCACACCCGGCAGCGGCTCGGGCCCCGGATCGCTCTGGCCGCCCTGCTTCGTGTAGCCGCCGTCTCCGCGCAGGAACGTGACCATTCGCGTCCGCGCGACGAGTGCGTCCGATTGCTGCTCGCGCAGTTCGCGCTCGATGACGGCGATGGCGCCCTTGCCCTCGCCCTTATCCGTGACCGAGGCTACCCGGTTGACAGCCACCAGTGTCGCTGCCGGCGGCAGCGGCTGGAAGAGCTGCAGATCCTGCTCTCCGTGCACGAGCTTGACCCAGTCGGCGCCGGTTGAGGAATCCTTCCACCAGAAACCGGGACTGCCGAGGACCGTGGCCATGGTCGGCACGGCCTGCAAGTCCTTCTCGTACACGAAGCGCAGCTCGCCCTCGTCGAGCGGATCGGCGCCCATGCCGAGTCCCAGCGCGTAGAGCATTGTGTCGCGCTGTGCGTACGAGTGGACGATCCTGCCGAAATCGCGATTGCGGACGGTGTCGTAATTGAGCATCGATATCCCCGGCTGCCTACAGCGTCCCGGCCGATCCAAGCACGAGCACGGCCTCGCTCGAAAGTTCGCCGCCGTTGCCTTGAGCAATGGCGAGTTCGACATCTGTCACCTGCCGGTCGCCGCAAAGACCCATGAGCTGCTGCGTCGCTTCCACCATGGTGAATAGGCCGTACATGCCGGGATGGCAGTACGAAAGCCCGCCCCCATTGGTGTTGACGGGAAGCATGCCACCGGGCGCGATATTTCCCCCGGAAACGTACGCCCCGCCCTCCCCCTTGGCACAGAATCCCATGTCCTCGAGGAACAGGATCGTGTTGATCGTGAACGCGTCGTATAGCTCCACGACGTCGACGTCGGCTGCAGTGATGCCGGCCTGGGCGAAGGCCCGTCGCGAGGCTTCGGCGAGACCCGTCGTCGTCAGGCTCGGCATGCCGGCGATCTCACGATGGGTCGTCTCGTGCGCCGCGCCGAGCAGGTAGGCGGGGCGCTTGCAGAGATCGCGAGCCCGCTCCGCGCGCGTCATCACGACGGCCGCGGCGCCGTCGGTGACGAGGCAACAGTCGCGAAGACCGAAGGGGTCGGCCACCAGGCGCGCCGCGAGGTAGTCCTGCATGGTCAACGCGTCGCGCATCGTCGCTTCGGGATTGAGCTGCGCCCACTTGCGCGCCGCGATGGCGACCTCGCCCAGTTGTTCCTTCGTCGTGCCGAACTCGTGCATGTGGCGGGCCGCCGCCATCGCGTAGGACGAAATCGGACGCAGCGGCCGGTACGGCGCCTCCCACGGCGAAGACCGTGCGCTGCTGACGAGCTTGCCGCTCGCGCTGCGCTGGTTGCTGCCGTAGGCGATCAACACGACATCGCACTGCCCCGTGGCAAGCGCGAGCGCCGCGATCGACGCCTGGATCTGGAACGACGAGCCGCCCGTGCGTGCGTTGTCGTTGAAACGCGAGCGCACTCCGAGGTATTCGGCGAAATTCAGGCCCGAGAGGGTTTCATCCATGACCACGCAGAACAATCCGTCGACGTCGCTCGGCTTGAGCCCGACCTGCGACAGCGCCTTGATGCTGGCGTGGGCCGCAAGATCGAAGTTCGCATAGCCCGGTGCAGTGCCTACACCGAAGGTCGCGGCGCTGACGATCGCGGTCTGGCCGCGGGGAAAGGCATCGTTCATATGCTGTCGTCTCTCGGTCACGCGGGCTCGAACACGAGGAGCGGCTTCTCCCCTTCACGGATGACCTTCGCGCGCACCGCCATGCCGATGCGCACGCTCTGCGGCTCGACACCCTCGACCCGGCTCATCATGCGCGGCCCTTCCTCGAGATCGATCAGCGCAAGGTTGTAATTGGGCGTCGGCGGCTTCTGGCGTATTACGGTCGTCGAGTAGACGGTGCCCCGGCCGCTCGCCTCGATCCATTCGAGGTCCGTGCAGCCGGTGCCCGGCTCGGCAACGCGCGGAAACCAGAAGCAGCGGCCCGTCTCGCGGCTGCGCAGCAGCATGAACCGGCCTTCGGCGAGGTACGCTTCGTACTGCAGTTCGGGTTGGATCTCGCTCACGGCATCCTCAACCGTGCATCGTCAGGCCGCCGCTGACGCTCAGGACCTGGCCGGTGATGAAGTCGGCCGCCGGCGATGAAAAATACAGGATCGTCTGGCCGATTTCGCCCGGGCGCGCGACGCGTTTGAACGGGATTGCATTGGACAGCGCCTCCTGCAGCTTCGGCGCGGTCGCCTCCAGGAACAACGGTGTGGCGGTGGGACCCGGAGCGACGCAGTTGCAGTTGATGTGATACCGCGCCATCTCGCGCGCAAGCGCCTTGGTGAACGCGATGATCGCGCCCTTGCTGCCCGAGTAGAATGTCTCGCCGCTGCTGCCGACGCGCCCGGCGTCGCTCGCAACCGTCACGATCTTGCCGCCCTGCGCTGCCTCGATCATCGACGGCAACAGGCGGTGGATCATGCGCACCGGCCCGACGTAGTTGACGGCGATGATTAGGTCCCAGTCGGATGGATCGTTCTTCAGGAACGGCTTGACGACGTCCACGCCCGCGATACTGGCGACGATATCGACGGTGCCGCCTGCCTTCTCGCGCACCGTATCGACGAATGCGTCGATGGACTCCGCTTTCGTCAGGTCGAGCGGAACGAATTCGGCCTTGCCGCCCGCCGCCCGCAGTGCCGCCATTGCCGTCTCGCCGGCGCCCGTGTTGACGTCGCCGCCGTACACCGTGGCGCCAGCCTGCGCGTAGAGTGCCGCGGTTGCGCGACCGATGCCGGATGCGCATCCCGTGAGCAGGACACGCTTGCCCGCCAGGCTGGTGGCCTGCTGCCAGGTGTAATCGATGGCGTCGGACATGGTCTCTCCAGTGTGTTCCAGGTTACTTGCTGTTGCGGGCGAGGAAATCGCCGATCAGTTGCTGCGTGCGCGGCGAATCCAGCAGTGCACCGCCGAGGTCGCGCTCGAGCTGGAAGCCCAGGGTGCCGGTATCGGCGAACCCGCGAATGCACTGCTTGGCCACTCGCTGCGCATGCGCCGGCATCGTCGCCAGCCGGTCGGCAATCGCGCGAGCCCGCTCGGCAATCTCCGCACGCGGCACGCACCACTCGACCATGCCGAGGGCCGCGGCGGTGCTGCCGTCGACAGGCTCGCCCGTCAGGATGACGCGCGCCGCCACGCCGCGGCCGCACAGGCGAGTGAGGCGCTGGGTGCCGCCGGCGCCCGGGATGAGCCCGAGGCCGACTTCCGGCAGGCCGATCTTCGCCTCCTCGGCAGCGATACGCAGGTCGCAACTGAGGGCGAGTTCGTATCCTCCGCCCATTGCGGCACCGGCGATTTCGCAGAGTGTGACCTGCGGCAGGCTCTCGATGCGGTGATAAAGGCCCTGCAGGCGTTCGATATAGGCGCTCAGTGCACCGCTCGGGGAGGGTGCGTCCTTCCACGAGCGGATCAGTGCAAGGTCGGCGCCCGCGGCGAACACCTTCATCGAGCTGCGGATGTGCAGCACCTGGAAGTCGGATTCGCAGGCAAGCTGGTCGAGTGCACCGTGCAGCGCGGCGATCATCGCGTCGTCGATGGCGTTGACGGGCGGCCGGTCGAGCGTCAATTCGGCGACGGCGCCACGGCGGGAGACGGCCGGCATGAGATATTCCTATATACGAACGCCGTTCATATTGTAAGCTTCGACCCAGCTTGCATTCAACCCACGCCCGCCCGCAGGTCAGCCCGTCGGCGGCGGCACGACCTCCGAGGATCGGGATGAAGCACATCGTGTTCCTCAAGGCTCCCGGCCCGGCGCACGAGCTGTGCGATTCGCTGCTGACTCGCTTCGCATCCGGTCCGCCGTCCGGCTGCATCGCATCGACGGTCAACATCGTCGTGCCGGGGGATCCGCCACCGCCGTGGGATGCCGTCGTCGAGCTGTGGCCGCACCCCGATGCGATTGCGACTCCCGCGATCACTGGCCTGCTGGAAGCGCACGGCTGTCAGATGGCTGCGTACCTGGTCACCGAGATGATCGAGAAGGACACCGGCCCGGCCAAGGGCTGGCCGACGGGCGGCGTCAAGATGCTGGTCCCCTGGATCGGACGATCGGACGTCCCGCCCACAGACCAGCGCCGGCACTGGGACGAGCACGTGCCGCTTGCCAATCGCATCCACATCGGCGTGTCGCGTTACATACGCAACTGGGTCGACTCCGCCGTGTCGATCGATGCGCCACGGTACCAGGGCATCGCAATGCAGTACTTCCTCACCGAAGCAGACCTGCACGAACGCCTGTTCGATTCGCCGGCCAGCGTGCAGGTGATCGTGGACGACGTCGCGGACTTTATCGCCGAGCACGTGGCGCTGAATGCTGTGGAGTACTGCTCACCGCCGGTCACGGGGGCACGCTGAAGCGCCGCAGCGTCAAATCTGTCACCGGCTCCTGCATCAAGGAATCATCCATGCGCCTGATGTTCCGTGAATCCGGCTCGACTCCACATCGTCGCGACGCGCGCCGCCGCGCAAGTATCGTGACACTGCTCGCCGCCGGCCTCCTCGCCGGCACGCTCTCGGTCGGATCGGCACCCGCCCTCAGCCAGACCGTGCTGCCCGTTACGGAGACATTGTTTCCCGGCAAGGTCGGCCGGACGTTCAAGGACTCCGACCCGCCCATCTATCCGCGGCAGGTGCGCCCGCCGCAAGGCGCCCCGAACATCGTGGTCGTGGTCCTCGACGACGCGGGCTTCGGCCAGTTCCACGTCTTCGGCGGCGACGTCCCGTCACCGAGCCTCGATGCACTCGCGGCGGAAGGACTGCGGTTCAACCGGTTCCATACGGCCGGCATCTGCTCGCCCACGCGAGCCGCCCTGCTGACTGGACGCAATTCCCATCGTGCCGGTTTCGGGCTGGTCGGCGAGCTCGCGACGGGTTACGACGGTTACGTCGGGTTTCTCCCTCGCAGCACGGCGACCGTGGCGGAAATCCTGCGACAAAACGGCTATGCAACGGCGATGTTCGGCAAGAACCACAACACGCCGAACTGGGAAGGAGGTCCGGCCGGCCCTTTCAATCACTGGCCGACGGGTTTCGGCTTCGACTACTTCTACGGCTTCAACGGCTGGGGTACCAGCCAGTGGAATCCTGTCCTGTACGAAAACACCCGGCCCGTCGTCCCGAATCGGAACCCGGCTTATCAACTCACGGCGGATCTCGCCGACCATGCAATTGAATGGGCGCGGAACGAGAAGAGCACGGATCCGTCTCGCCCGTATTTCCTGTATTTCGCAACCGGCGCGACGCACTCGCCGCACCACGCGCCTCCCGAGTGGATTGCGAAGTTCAAGGGTCGGTTCGACGCCGGCTGGGACCGCTACCGCGAACAGACGTTCAAGCGCCAGCAGGCGCTCGGCGTGGTCCCGGCGGACGCGGCATTGACGCCACGGCCGGGGAACATTCCCGCTTGGGACTCACTCACCCCCGAACGCCGCGGCATTGCGGCTCGCCAGATGGAAGTCTTTGCGGCGTACGGCGCCTACGCCGATCACGAAGTCGGCCGCATGCTGAACACGGTCCGCAACCTGCCCGGCGCCGAGAACACGCTGGTCGTCTATCTCGTGGGCGACAACGGCGCGAGCGCGGAAGGCGGCGTTGACGGCTCGCTCAACGAGATCGCCCCAGCGAACGGCCTCGAGGGCAAGTTGCCGTTCACGACCCAGGTGCTCGCGGAACTCGGCGGTCCCCACTGGGACAACAATTTCGCGATGGGTTGGGCCTGGGCGATGAATACGCCGTTCCAGTACTACAAGCAGGTCGTCTCGCACCTCGGTGCCACGCGCAATCCGCTGATCGTGTCGTGGCCCGGTCACTATCCGGACAAGGGCGCGCTGCGCAGGCAGTTCCTCGATGTCACGGACGTGGCGCCGACGTTGTTCGCGGCAGCGGGCGTCGCAACGCCGTCCAACGTCCTGGGCGTACCGCAGAAATCCATGGACGGCACAAGCTTTCTGCCGGTGCTCGCCGATCCCGGTCATGCCGAGATACGGCAGACACAGTATTTTGAGGTGTTTGCCAACCGGGCCATCTACCACAAGGGCTGGATGGCCTCGGCGCCGCTGGCGATCGACGTTTCCAACCCGAATCGCGCCCAACTCGATCCGGATACGGTGACCTGGGAGTTGTACGACCTCGAGCACGACTTCTCCGAAGCCCATGACCTGGCGGCCAGGGAACCGGCGAAGCTGCGTGAAATGCAGGACTTATGGTGGGCAGAGGCGGCGCGCAACGAAGTGCTCCCGCTCGACTGGCGCGCGGGCGAACGCATCATGGCGGCGGAGCGACCGAATCCAGCGGCTGGGCGGTCCCACTTCACCTTCTACCCGGGACTGATGGCGCTGCCGGGGGCGATCGCACCGCGAACCCTCAATCGATCCTGGTCGGTGACCGCCAGCGGGACCTTCGAGCCCGGGAATACCGGAATACTGGCGACGCAGGGCGGCCTGACCGGAGGCTGGGCGTTCTACCTGATGCAAGGTCGCGTCGTCTTCGACTACAACTTCGGACTGGTTGCGCACTACCGCGTTTCCGCAGCAATGCCCTCGATGGCCCGCAGCCTCGAGGCCCGGTTCACGTATGACGGAAAAGACGGCAAGCCGCCAGGAGCCGGCGGCACGCTGGCGCTGTTCGCGGATGGCCGGCAGGTCGCCGAGGGTCGGATCGATCACACACTGGCGGCCGTCTACTCGATGACCGACGGCCTGGACGTGGGCATCGACACCGGCTCGCCGGTCAGTGAGAACTACGAACCGCCGTTCGCCTTCTCGGGCAAGCTCGACGCGGTGAACATCGACCTGCACTAGCGGACTCAAGTACCTCAAGGCCACCGACATGAAACAGTGGGATGATTACCTCGATCTGGCAAAGCCGGCCGGACGCCTGATCCAGCAGACGTGGGCGCCTGGAGATGCGCGCGTGCAGGCGGACCTCTGCCGCCAACTCGCGATGAATCTCTCGCAGGGCTATTTCCTTTACTGCCAGTCGACGCCCGAGCACCCGGACTTCGCGCCGTTCGAGAATTCGGTGTTCATGCTCCAGCCCAACCCGGACGCGGTGTATCACTACGCGCCGGTATCCGGCAGCGGCACCTATCGCATCGTCGGCGAGCGCGGCAGTGTTCCGGTGGCCGGCTTTGCGACCGGCAAAGTGATGATCGGGATGGGACTGCCACCCGGGCCCGGTTACGGCAATTACGATCTCGACGATCTCGCACTTGAAGCGGACGGATCCTTCGAAGTCCTGTTCAGCAACGAGCGGCCGGCGGGGTATTCCGGCAACTGGCTGCACCTCCACCCGGAGGCCCGCTTCATCCTGCTGCGCCAGTTCTCGTACGACTGGGGCCGCGAGCGCGACGTGCGCGTCGCCATCGAACGCCTCGACACCCCGGCGCTCAAGCCGCGGTGGACGCCCGAGGAGACCGATCGCCAGTTGAAGCAGCTGTTTGGAACCTATGCGGGGTGCCTCACCGAGACCGCGCTAGGCGCCGTCGGCGCGAGCGGTGAGCAGCGGCGCCGTCAACCGGTTCAAGCTGCATGACTTCCAGGACCTGGGCAACAGCAAGGACTGGCCACAGGCCTACTTCGAATGCGTCTACGACATCGCGCCCGACGAGGCACTCATCCTCGAGACCGAACTACCGGAAAAGCGTGCGTACTGGAACGTGCAGGTGATCGACGGTCTCTGGAACCAGGTCGAGCTGGTCTACCGGCAGAGCAGCCTCAACGGCCACCAGGCCGAACTGGATGCCGACGGAAAGTTTCGCGCCGTGCTGTCGCTGGAAGACCCGGGCGTGGCCAACTGGCTCGATCCCGGCGGTCACGTACACGGCATGATGATCGGCCGCTGGTATCGCTGCAGTTCGCACCCGACGCCCAGCCTCACCAAGGTCAAGTTCAAGGACCTGCGCAAGCATTTGCCCGAATCGACGCCCGCCATCAGCCCCGAGATCCGCGCGCAGAGGCTGCGCAAACGCCGTCTCGGGGCCCAGTTGCGGCGACGCTGGTAATCGATTGATACGACGCTTTCGGCGCGAGCGAAGGCGCGGCGCCACGATGCTCAGCGCCGTGGAGGTGGGGTCCCGAACAGCCGCATCGCCGATTCCGGCGCAGCGACCGGCAGGTGTCCTTCGCCGAAAGGCCATTCGAGGAAACCGGCAGCCGCCATCGTTCCGCCGTCGACGTGCAGCGTCGTGCCGGTGACGAACTTCGAGAGGTCCGACGCCAGGAACAGCACGCCGTCGGCCAGGTTCTCCGGCATCGGCGGCGACTTGAGCGGAATGTACATGCCCATCACCTGCGTCATGGCATCGAGCGGCACTGCCGCCATGCCGCTGCGCAACGGCTCGGGAATCGCATCGATGTTGCCTTGGCTCGGCGTCGTGTCTGGCGCGAGCGTGTTGACCCGGATCTGCTCGGCACCGAGTTCGACTGCAACCGCACGCGTGAAATTCGTCGAGCGCCGCCTTCGCGCCGGCGTAGACCGAGAAGCCCGCGGCCCCGCGATGCGCCTCGATGGTCGTGAAGTTGACGATCGAGCCGCCTCGCCCGGTCCTGCGCATCAGCGGCACGGCCCGCTGGATCGAATCGAGCACGTACCCGTAGTTGCGGCGAATGTCGGTCTCGAAGTCTTTCGCGTCCATGGACATGAACGGCTTGCGGACGGTGCCGCCGCGCGACGTTTACCAGGATATCGAGCGGCCGAAAGTGCGATCCACTTCGTCATAGAACCGGTCGCAGGACCGCGACGTCGCACGCGTCGCCGGCCACACCCACGGCACGGCGGCCCAGCCCCTGCAGTTTCAGCACGCACGCGGCGACGGCGTCCGCCCTGATGTCGCAGAGCGCAACGTCCACGCCAGCCGCGGCCAGCGCGAGGGTAACCGCCTCGCCGATGCCAGTCGCACCGCCGATCACGGCAGCCACCTTTCCCGCAAGATTGGCACGCCTGTCGAGTTCGCTCATCGAAGCCCCTCGCACCCGTTGACGCCGCACTTGGACGATGTTCATACTAGCGCACAGCGTTCAATTATACGACCATCCTGCGTCGGGTCGTCGGTCCAGGAGATCGGCGTGGGCAACATGGTCGAGGGCAAGGTGGTCGTGGTCACCGGCTCGGGCAGCGGGATCGGCCGGGATCTGGCACTCGCGTTCGCGGCGAACGGCGCGAAGGTCGTCGTCAACGACGTGAGCCCCGGCAAGGATGGTGCACCCGGGGCCGCGGACAAGGTGGTGGCGGAAATCCGCGCCGCGGGCGGCGAAGCAGTCGCCTCCACCGACAGCGTCGCCGTTCCGGAAGCGGCCGCGAAGATCGTGCAGGCCGCGGTCGACTCATTCGGTCGCATCGACTGCGTCGTCAACAATGCCGGGATCGTCCGCGACCGGTTCTTCTTCAACATGTCCGTCGACGAATGGAAGGCGGTCGTCGGCGTGCACCTGAACGGCTCGTTCTACGTCGCTCGGGCGGCGGCGCCGCATTTCAAGCAGCAGTCGCTCGGGATCGTACGTCCACATGACGTCGACGTCCGGGCTGATCGGCAACTGTCGGCCAGGCCAATTACTCGGCGGCCAAGATGGGCATCGCCGGACTGTCGAAGTCGATCGCGCTCGACATGGCCAAGTTCAATGTCCGCTCGAACTGCATCGCGCCGTGGGCCTGGACGGCGATGACGGCGACCATCCCGGCCGACACGCCGGAGAACATCGCGCGCATCGAGAAGATGAAGAAGATGGAGTCGCTCGAAGATTGCACCGCTCGCGGTGTACCTCGGGAGCGACGCGGCCGCGAAGGTGACCGGCCAGATCTTCGGGGTCCGCGCCAACGAGATCTACTTCTTCAGCCAGATCCGCATGATGCGCTCGGTGCACCGCGCGGAAGGCTGGACGCCGGAGTCGATCGCCTCGCACGCGATGCCGGCGTTCGAGCCGAGCTTCTTCCCGAACGTGCCTTCGATGACCCTGACACCCTGGGACCCGATCTGACCATGAGCGACGAATACGAGACCGTCGGGCTCGGAATCCACTTCGACGACCTGCCGCTCGGCCGCAAGTTCAAGACGGTCGGCCGGACGATCACGGAGACGGACATCGTGCTGTTCGTGAACACGATCGGCATGACCGAGGTGCTGTTCACGAACTACGAGTTCCTCAAGCACGAGTCCGACATCAAGGGACGCGTGTCGCCGGGCTCGCTGGTGTTCTGCATCGCCGAGGGGCTGCTGACCCAGTCGACCATGCAGGGCACCGGACTTCGCCTTCCTGCACATGGAACTCGACATCAAGGGTCCGACGTTCGCGGGCGACACGATCCATGTCGAGTGCGAGGTGATCGAATCACGCCCTTCCAGGAGCAGCCGCCCGGGCCGCGGGCTGGTGCGCACGCGCAATCGCGTCGTCAAGCAGGACGGCACGGTCGTCATGGAGTACACACCGTTGCGCATGGTCAAGTGCCGCAAGGCTCCCGCGACCACTTGAACGGCTCATCGCGACATGAGCACAGGGACGCAGCTTCAAGGCCAGCCGAGCGGACCGCTCGCGGGCGTGCGTGTCGTCGACCTGACCGTCAACGTGCTCGGCCCGCTCGCGACCCAGATCCTCGGCGACATGGGCGCCGACGTGATCAAGGTCGAATCGCCGGCCGGCGACCCGAATCGCGACACCGGCCCGCGCCGCAACAGCGGCATGTCGGCGATGCACCTCGCCGTCAATCGCAACAAGCGCAGCATCACGCTCGACCTCAAGAGCGGACCCGGCCGCGACGCACTGTTGCGACTCGTCGACACGGCCGACGTCTTCGTCCACAGCATGCGGCCCGCCGCCGCGAAGCGGCTGGGCGTCGGATACGACGCGATCTCGGCGCGCAATCCGCGCATCATCTACGGCTCCGGCCCGGGTTACCGGCAGGACGGACCGAATCGCGACTATCCTGCCTACGACGACGTCGTGCAGGGCGAGAGCGGCATCGCCTCGCTGATGGCGCAGGTGAACGGCAACGGTCCGCGCTTCTATCCCACGGTGATCATCGACAAGCTCTGCGGCTACGTGCTCGCGTCGAGCATCGCGATGGCGCTTGTACCAGCGCGAGCGCTCCGGCCAGGGACAGGAAGTCCAGGTGCCGATGTTCGAGACGATCCTGTCGTTCAACTACCTCGAACACCTCTGGGGCGGGGCGTTCGACCCGCCGCTGCCGCCGGGCATCGGCTACGTGCGGCTGCTCACGCCGCACCGCAAGCCCTACCCGACCCAGGACGGCCACATCTGCGTGCTGGCCGTGAACGACGACCAGTGGCGACGCATCTTCCCGGCGCTCGGCCGGCCGGACCTCGTGGACGATCCGCGGTTCGCTACGACGGACCAGCGGGTGCGCAACTACGACGAGCTCTATGGCATCGTCGGCACGCAGCTCATGCAGAAGACGACGGCGGAGTGGCACCAGATTCTCGACGAGGCTGACATCCCGAACGGACCGGTGCATTCGCTGCAGGAACTGCTGCACGACCCGTACCTGGAGCAGACGGGATTCTTCCAGCGCTACGAACATCCGACCGAGGGCCCGGTGGTGACGCCGATGGTGCCGGTGCACTTCTCGCGCACGCCGGGCGGGCTGCACCGCCCGCCTCCGCGCCTCGGTGAACACACGCGCGATGTGCTGCGCGAAATCGGCTACGCCGACGACGAAATCGCCTCGCTGGGCGCCTGATGCTGTCGCGCCATCAACGACCTTCGCCGTGCATCCGCTCGGCCAGCATGTGTTGCATTTCGGGCGCCTGTGCACCGACGTGCAGGCTCCGGGCATGCTGCTCCGCCCGTCGGTCGGCCGCCGTCTCACGCGAACGCTGGCGCAGATAGTCAGTCCACGATCGCACGACGAAGCGCTCGGCGTAGCGCTGGGGATGGTCCAGGTCGCGGTAAACCCGCCAGAACAGTGCGCCGTCGCGCTTGCGCGACCGGCCGAGCAACTGCATCACCGAAAGGAATTCGGCGCGGTCCTGTGTTCGGATGGCGTAATTGACCTGCACCGCAATCGGCCCGTCGTGTTCGTTGGGCGTCATGCCGAGGGTCGGCAGCCGCGAAACTTCGGATGGCGTGGTCTCCGCCAGGTCGCCGATACGAGCGGGCAAGGCACGCATCAGCAAGCGCCGTGGCCCCGAGCACCGCGGCGCTGCGCGAACAGGGCCAGCTCAATGCTCCAGCGCGTCGCCACGGCGCCCCACAGCGCACCGCCGGCCGCCATCGCGCCTTGAAAGACCAGCAGGTACAGGGCCATGGCGCGCGCGCGGACCCAGGGCGGGATTGCCGTCTGGATTGCAGTCAGGTTCACGTTGCCCACCACCGCCCAACCGGCGCCTGCGAGAGCCAGGGCAACGCACACGACGACCGTGCTGGACGAATCCGCCACGACGGCGACGCCGATCGTATACATCGTCGCCGACCCGATGCCGACCGAGTTCATGGACCACGTCCGCCTCAAGCGGACCGCCGCCACGGCACCCACGATCGCCCCGGTCCCGAGGCAACCGAGCAACAGGCCATAACCGTCCGCGCTGAGCGCAAGTCGATTGTGCGCGACGATCGGCAGCAGGGCCCAGAGGCCGCTGGCCGCCCCGACGAACAGCAGCGTACGCAGCAACTGCGCGAGCATCACCGGCGAGTGTCGCGCGTACTGCAGCGCGCTCCGGACGCCTACCAGGACCCGCTCTGGGGGAAGCGCACTCGGCTGCGTGCGGTGCCGCCAGCCCAGCGCGGCAACGAATGCGAATGCGAAAAACACAGCGCAGACGCCGAACACGGTGGCCGTGCCGGCCCACGATACGATCGGCGCCCGCCAGTGCCGGGCCGACCGCGCGAGCCACGTTGAAGGAGATCGCGCTCAGGGCCAGCGCAGCGAAAAGCTGTTCGCGCGGCACGGACTCGGCAAGGCTCGTGTGCACGGCGGGAGCCTGCAATGCAAATGCTGCTCCGATCGATGCCGTCACGGTCAGCAGCAACACTGGCGTCATGTCGCCGGTGAGCGTCGCAATGCTGGCGAGGACTGCGGACCCACAGAGCCAGGCGTAGGTGAGCAGAATCAGCGCACGGCGGTTGACGAGATCCGCCAGGACGCCGCCCGGCAATCCGAACAGGAAGGCTGGCAGGCTCTGCGCGGTCTGGATCAGGGCGACCATGAATGGCGACGGTGCCAGGGACAGCATCAGCCAGGAGGCCCCGACTGACTGCATCCAGAGTGCGAGATTGATGGCGAGGCCGGCCGTCCAGAGCAGCCGAAAATCTCGGAGACGCAACGGACTGGCGGGTGATGCTCGACCCGAGGTCATCAGTGAAAACCGGCGCGAGTCAAGAATATGAACGTCGTTCCATTATATAGTAGGCCAAATGTTGCTCGAACATCGCCGTGCGGGCCCGGTTGCTGGTCGTCGCGATGGCCTACCCACCCGTGAACGCATTGAGCCATGCGCTCCGCAAGGCGCTGTTTCGAAACATTCGCAGGCTTTTCGCCGCGACGCGTCGATCGGCGCCGTCGTGCTGCACGGAACCGGATCCGGTTTCTGTGCCGGGGGCGACCGCAGCGAGTTCGGCACGCCGGACGCGACGCGCCAACCGACACTGTCGCGCGACGTGCTCGGCGCGATCGAAGCGTGCGGCAAGCCCGTCGTCGCGGCGATGCACGGATTCGCTGTCGGCGGCGGCCTGGAACTGGCCCTCGCCTGCAATGCACGGATCGCCGTAGCCGGGACACGGGTCGGCCTACCCGAGGTGAAGATCGGCGTCTTCCCGCTCTCGGCCACACAACGACTGCCGCGGCTCCTCGGTCTGGCAAGGGCCACCGATTTGATGATGGAAGGTACGCTGCATTCGGCTGAATCGGCGGAGACGTCGCTGCTGTTCGATCGGATCGTCGCCGCCCGCGAAGACCTGTTGGCCGCCGCGGTGCAACTCGCTCAAACCGCCGTTATCGAGCCCCCCCCACACGTCCGCGAGCGGCAGTTGCCGGATCCCGCTCCCGGCGCGGAGCTACGACGCGTCCTGCAGCACTATCCGGAGGCGTTGCGAACACCGGCACAGAACGCGCTCGTGGCGGCCTTGGCCGCCGCGATCGAATCGCCGGACTTTCAGGCGGGTCTCGATCGAGCGCAGGAACTGTTCGACACCCTGGGCGGCAACCGGCGCTCGCTGCGGCCATAATCGCCCCACATGGAACTGCGCCATCTCCGTCACTTCGTGGCTGTCGCCGAGGAACTGCACTTCGGGCGCGCCGCGCGCAGGCTGCGCATGGCCCAGCCGCCGCTGAGCCAGTCGATCATGCGACTCGAGGAGTCGCTCGGGGCGAAACTGCTCGACCGGTCGAGCCGCGAGGTGCGCCTCACACCGGCCGGCGCCGCGCTGCTCGCGGAAGCGCGAGGGATCCTCGAGCGATCGGAGGCCGCGGAACTCGCGGTGAAGCGTGCGGCATCGGAAACGTCGACAGTGGTGAGGATCGGGTTCGTGCCGATGTCCTCGACGCCCGCGCTGCCGCAGGCGGTGCGTGAATTCCGCCGACGTTGGCCGCGCGTCGAGGTCGAGTTGCACGAGCAGGCAAGCGTCTCGCAACTGCAGAAACTGCGCCGCGGAGCGCTCGATCTGGCACTGATCGTCGGCAGCCACGACGTCGATGGGCTCGCCGTCGAGCCGATCGGCCGCTTCGGCCCGGTCGCCGTGATCCCGGATCGATGGCCCCTGGCACGCCGGCGCAGCGTCCGGCTCGCGGAACTCAAGGACGTGCCGCTCGTGCTGTTTCTGCAGCAAATCAAGCCCGCGTACTTTTCCGAGCTGTCCGCCGCGTGCCGCCGCGCAGGGTTCGTGCCGAAGGTCGCCCAGCGCGTCGGACAGCCTTACACGATGCTGGGCCTCGTGGCGCAGGAAATGGGCGTCGGCTTCGTCCCGGCCGCCGCTCGTCACCTTGCCGTCGACGGCGTCGCGTTCGTCGCGGTGCGGGACTTGCCCGAGACTTTCGATACGCACGTCTTCATGGCGTGGGTCGATCGCGAATTGCCTCCTCATCTGGCCGAGCTCGTCGCCCTGATCCGCCAGCTCGGCAGTGCCTACGTCGAGGACACCAGCCGACGCTGAACGACTCCCTGCGCGCGTCGCATGCGCGTGTGCAGTTGTAACGGAACACGGCCTTACCGACCGCGCGCTGTCGTTCAGGCCGTCGTGATCTGCGCCAGTCGCTGCTGCACGATCTGCCGCGCGTCGGACACGATCCGCGCGATCAGTTCGGCACACGACGGCAGGTCGTTGGTCAGGGCGACCGACATGCCGAGCGGGATCGCTCCACCCTCGACGTCACCTGTCGCCATGGCATCCATCCAGCGCTTGGCGCCTATCAGTGGCAGGAGGTCGTGGTGCGTCACGCCACCCTGCTTTTCCAGCTCGAGCACTTTGGCGCTGACGGAGTTGCGCATCACGCGACTCGAGTCGCCGTACGAACGGCCGATCAGCACGGTGTCACGCTCGGTAGCGTGCAGGAACTTGTCCTTGAGCGCGGGGTGCAGCGGCGATTCCTGCGTCAGCATGAAGCGCGTTCCCATGTTGATCCCTTCCGCACCCAGCGCCAGGGCTGCGACGAGCCCGCGGCCATCCGCAAAGCCGCCGCAGGCGACCACGGGAATCTTGAGCTTCGATGCGGCCGAGGGAATCAGCACGAGACCGGGCACGTCTTCTTCGCCAGGGTGTCCCGCGCATTCGAAGCCATCGATGCTCACGGCGTCCACGCCCAGGCTTTCGGCCTTGAGCGCATGCCTGACCGTGACGCACTTATGGATGATCTTGACGCCGGCACGTTTCAGCGTATCGATGTACCGCGCGGGATTGCCGCCCGCCGTTTCGACGGCGGTTACACCGTTCGACACGATGGCCGCAACGTAACCGTCGTAGTCGAGACCGGTGTTCGACGGGAGCAGCGTGAGGTTGACACCGATCGGCTTCGACGTCAGCGCCCGGGCCTTGCTGATCTCGGCCTCGAGATCCTTTGCCGTAGGCAGCGTGTGCGCTGAGATGAAGCCGATGCCTCCCGCATTTGCGACCGCGGCCGCGAGTTCGGCGCGGGCGGCCCAGCGCATGCCGCCCTGGAGGATCGGGTAATCGATGCCGAGCAGTTCGGTGATCCGGGTATGAAACATCTTCTGCGGCCTTGGTGCCGGGCGCGAACGTCAGCGGCCCGTGAAGCGCGCGTCGCGCTTCTCCAGGAACGACTGCACGCCTTCCTTCGAGTCTTCGGAGTTGTACAGCCGCTTTTGCGTCGCGGCGATCTGCAGATACGCCGCCTGCCATCCGTACGTGCCCGCCACGCGCGCATTCTCCATCGTCGCCTGCACCGCGAGCGGCGCCTGCTTGCAGATCCGCTCGGCAAGCTCGATCGCGCGCGGCAATTCCTGTCCGACCGGAACGACTTCCTGCACGAAGTTCATGCGCAGCGCTTCCTGTGCGTTGAACTCGTCGCCGGTGAGCAGGTACTTCATGGCATTGCCCCACCCGGCGCGCTCGACCATGCGGAACGTCGCGCCGCAGCCGGCCATGATGCCGCGCTTCACCTCGAGCTGGGAAAACCGGCAGTTCTCCGCCGCAATGACCACGATCGGCCGCAAGCATCAATTCGATCGCAACGGTGAAGCAGATGCCCTTCATGGCTGCGACGACCGGCTTTGTGCGCAACGGCGGGCGCAGGTTGAATGGATCGACTTCGCTGGTGGGCAACAGCGGCTTGCCCTCCCGCCGCAGCGGAACGATTGTCGGCATGTCGAGGCCGGCGGTGAAGTGATCCCCTTCGGCGTACAGCACGCCACAGCGCAATTCCGGGTCCGCCTCGAGCCGCGAATACGTCGCGGCGAGCTCGTTGAACATCTTCGGGGTGAAGCCGTTGCGCTTTTCGGGCCGATCGATGCCGATCAACAGCAGGTGGCCGCGCTGCTCGGTGCGTATCTGGCCGTGGGGATCTCTTTCGGTGGTCATGACGGTGGCCTCAACTGGTGTAGTTCGTGCTGCAGCTCAGTTGCTCCCAGGCGGCAATCTCCTCGCCAAGCCGGTCGAGCTTGTTGCGCACCATCGCCACGGCGTCGGGTCCAAGGAGCAGATGCACGGGCGGCGTCTCGGAATCGACCGCGGCAACGATGGCCTGCGCCGCTCTTGCAGGGTCTCCTTTCTGCGTCCCGTCGTAATGCTGTCGCATCCCGCGTGGCAACGCCGCAGGGGTGCCGTCGTACTCCGGCATGAGCCGGGAGGCGAGCACCATCGAACCGCCGGCAAAGTTGGTGCGGAAACCACCGGGCTGCACGACGGTCACGCGGATCCCGAACGGTGCAAGCTCCAGCGCCAGCGACTCGCTCAGCGCGGTGAGGGCGAACTTGCTCGCGCAGTAGAGCCCGACTCCCGGCATTCCCATGACGCCCGCGAGCGACGAAATGTTGACGATGTGGCCGGAGTGCCTGCGACGCGGAAATGCGGCAGTACGGCCTTGATGAGGTTCAGCGAACCGAAGAAGTTGGTTTCGAAGACCCGCCGCCCTTCGGCGTCGTCGAGTTCCTCGACCGCACCGAAGAGTCCGTAGCCGGCATTGTTGACCAGCACGTCGATCCGGCCGAACTCGCGGATGACGGCTTCGACCAATGGCGGTATCGCGGCCGCGTCCGTGACGTCGAGGAGGCGGGCATGGGCGCGGCCGGGCGCCAGCGCCTCGAAGTCCGCCCGCTTCGCATCCTGCCGCAAGGTACCCACCACGGTATCGCCGCGATCGAGCAGCACGCGGGCGACCTCGAGCCCGAAACCCGATGACACGCCGGTCACCAGCCACACACGGGATACTTTGCCCACAGTTCCGTTCTCGCTGAAGGTGGATGGACTCGCCCTCGCCCGGGCACTTTGACAAAGTTCTAAAATGCGTACAATGTTCGAATACATGTTACCTATTGGCCCACCCCCCTGCAACCGGCAGACCGAGCCATGACGGATTCCCGGGCATTGGATGACGGTGCGCAGCGACGCATCGACCGGATCGAATCGCAGCTGGCGATCCAGCAACTGCCGATCCGCTATGCGATCGCGATCGACTCCCGCGACCTCGACACCTGGGTCAGCCTGTTCATCGAGGACGTGAATTGCGGCCGCAGCGGCCGGGGCCGCGAAGTGCTGCGCGGGATCATCGAACCGCAGGTGCGCACGTTCTATCGCTCGATTCACCAGATTTGCGGCCACGCAATCGAGTTCGTGGACGACGACCACGCCACCGGCAAGGTGTACTGCCGGGCGGAGCACGAAGCACGCGGCAAATGGGTCGTGATGGCCATCTGCTATTTCGACGAATACGAACGCCGGAACGGGCACTGGTATTTCGTACGGCGCCGGGAGCGTCACTGGTATTCGTCCGACGTGCTGGAGCGCCCGGGTCAACCCAGGTTCCAGAACTGGGATGCCTGGCCCGACGCCCAACCCGAGTTGCCGCACGCCTTTCCGACGTGGAAGGCCTTCTGGGACGGCGGCGATGATGCCCTGGCCGGAGAGCTCAGTTCTGCTCCGTAAACTTCGATTCATATACAGCGGGAGACGGTTCCATGACTGACAAGTGGCAAGCCGGTCACGACCTGATGACCAGCATGATGGGCCCGCAGTTTGCGGCCGCCGTCGAAGGCGCCGCCAAGGCGGGGACCTTCGGTTCGGACATCGCCCGCATGGCGATTGAGTTCGCGTTCGGCGATGTCTGGTCGCGCCCCGGCCTCGAGCGCAAGCAGCGCAGCATCGTCGTCATCAGCATTCTCATCGCGCTCGACAAACCGGCGGAACTCAAGAACCATGTTCGATTCGGCCTGAACAACGGGCTGACCGTCGACGAGCTGCAGGAAATCCTGATCCAGACGGTGCCGTACGTCGGCTTTCCCGCCATTGCCGAGGCGACCACGGCGACGATCGAAGTACTGCGTGAGCGCGGACTCGACGGGGGAGTGAAGACGGCCAAGGAAAACAAGACGCTCTGATCGCTCGCGAGCCGCCGCCGGCGGCTCGTCTAGACGGGCACGCAACCGCGTCCCGCGGACGCGAAGCCGGTCAGTCCTCGGCGGTGCCAGGCTTCGCGCGATAGGACAACGGCCAGAGTCGCTTGACGACCTCGCTGTCCGCCGCATACGAGTGACACGTGTCGACGAGCGGGTGGCGCCCCGCCTCGCGCGTGCCGTAGGTTCCGAGCATCGAGTCGCGTCCGTCCCCGCGCCGCGTCCCGGCCAGCGCGTGCACCGCCACGGACGACATCGCTTCGATCAGCGCGAGGATGTGCGTGCATCCCTCGGTGCCCCCGATACGCTGCCGGACCTGCTTTTTGAATCCTCCCGTGATGCGCAACCCGGTCAATCGTCCGACGTTGGGCGGCACGTCCCGGCACGAGGGATACGGCGCTGCAATGGTGCTGCAGGCCACCTCGCGGATGATGAGCTGGTCGTCGATCGTGAGCCGCACCCACATCTCGTGGGCAGGCTCGCCTTTCGGCACGTTCCCACGCCAATCGTTGCAGACGTCGTAGCCGCGCACGTCGACGAGCCGCCCCTCGATATCGATCAAGCCGTCGTCGCGCAGGAAGCCGTTGCAGGTAAGCGCGCGGCCCGTCAAGAGCTCTCGGTTCCTGGGCGGGGGCAACGGCATGTCGTCGATCCTCGGGCGGGTTTCGTCGTGCGACGACCTCGAGGCGAAGAGTACGCGATCGCACGCTACTCGATCCAGTCCCTGAGGGCCGACAGGTAGCGTCGCAGGCGTCGCTCGGCGAGCACACCGTCGCGCTCGAGCATTGCTTCAATGATGCGAGCGTGCGACTGCTTGATGCGCGAGACCATGGCTTCCCTCTCGCTTCAGCGGCCGGAGCGTGAACGGCGAGCGCTCCTCCGTCACGCGCAACGCAATACGCAACAGGAAGTGAAGCGTCGGGTCCGTGCTCAGTTCGCCGAGCATGAGGTGAAAGCGCTGCAGATCGCGCGCCGTGGCATCGCCATCCATCGCTGACTCCTGCCCGGCGAGGGCCCGCAGCCGCTTCGCGATACGCGGGGTCATGCGGTCGATGACCAGCCGAACGGCCGTCACTTCGAGCAACTCACGCAGCCGCCGGATGTCTTCGGAGCTGATGGCGCTGCGTGCCGCCCCCAGTCCACCGCGCATTGCCAGCGCGGCAGGCCAGGCAGATTGGGCGCGCCCTTGCGTCCATTGCTCGCGGCGCCGTTTCGCCCAGAGCGTGAGCTGCAAAGTGTCGTCGCGCGGCACGACGAGCGTCACGGTCGTCAGACCCGCGCGACGCTGCCTCGCGCGCAGGCTCGACATGCGCTCCGCCACGCTCTTCGGCATCCCGATACCCCGTCCGGCACTCGTTCGCCCGATCGTAACATGTGACGATTTGACGGGTTCGAGAACGCGCGGCTATCGTCGATCAGTCCCACCACATGCCGATGCAGGAAATCATCCGATGAACGACGACCAGAATCCGAAGGGCGTGGACGGCCGGCCGCGTCGCGGCGACTTCGGCTGGCAGCCGCTTGCGAGCGCGTTCGAGCCGACACTTGAGGACATGATGTCCGATCGTTCGTACTTCGGCATGCTGCCGGAGGCGTTGTACCTGTGGGGCACGTTCCGGGACGAGGACGGCGAGATCCATTGCCCGATGCGCCGTATCCCGGCGCGCATGCCAGGTGCCGCGAAGGACACGCGGCGTCGCTTCTACCTTTGCTCGACGCTCGGCCACGAAGATGGCATGCACATGCACGCCGCGGGACGTACGTCGGTGCCCAATGACAATTGCCGGCGCACGCTCGAGGCCGATCGTATCCACTGGCGCAGCGACCCGGCGCAGCCAGGCAACCCGTTCCACGTGACGTGGACACCGGATGACTGCAACTGGGTGGAAGAAGGAGCCATGGACGTGCGCGGTCGGCTCGTAAAGCCCGGCATGCACTGGTATCTGCCGGGTCGCGACGCCGGCATGTATTACGTGGCCAATATCTTCGAGATGGAGGGCACGATCCTCGGCCGGAAGGTCCGTGGCATGATCGGCTTCGACCCGATCTACATGTTCGAAGGCGGCGAGATCTACAAGTCCAAGGACGCACTGGTGCAGGAGCAACTGGAACTCGTCTGGTACACCTGGGCCACTCGCTACAAGGACGGCAGCATCGACTTCGGGCATTTCACGCTGGGCAACGACATGTTCGGCTTCGCGATCCTCGGCAACGAGAAGGGCGAGGTCCGATACACGTACGACGTCACCGGTGACGTCGACTTCGGCACCAACGGCTACTGGCAGGAAGGCATCCGGATACTCGGCCTTCGGCGAGCAATGGGAGTTCCTCCCGGATCCGAAGGGACGCCTTGTCGGGTTCGGTACGCTCAAGAACCCGCAGGTCGACGGCCGCTGGCGCCGCGTCGGCGACACCCGCGAGCCGGACGTATGGTTCGCCTGGGGCGAGGCTGCACCGAGCCACGGCACGCGACCGGTCAATCGATTCCCCGGCCTAGGCACTACGGGTCGGCGTGAACTTCCGGAAGTATCCAGGCCCCTGAGACTGCAGCGCCCGGCCGCGAACGCTTTCACCGCCCGGTGAATTCGGGCGGCCGCTTCTCGAGAAACGCCTTCGCCGCCTCGCCGAAATCCTCCGAATTCTGCAGCGTCGACTGGTAGGTCACTTCTGTCGCACAGGCCGCGTCGACCGTGTCGGCGCCGGCATTCAACGCCGCCCGCAACAGCGCCATGGCGATCGGCGGATTCGCTGCGAACTTCTCCGCGGCCACGAGCGCGCGCTCCAGCGACTCGCCGGGCTCGCAGATCTCATTGATGAGCTGGATGCGCAGGGCCTCCTGCGCATCGAAGCTCTCGCCGAATGCGGCCAATTCCATCGCCTTGCGGTGCCCGATCCTTCGCGGGATCGACCAGAGTCCACCGACGTCCGGGATCAGGCCGACCTTGATGAATGCCACTTTGAACTTGGCGTCGTTCGCTGCGACGCAGTAGTCGCTGGCCGCGGCGAAGGAGACTCCGCAACCGGCCGCATTGCCTTCAATGGCGCACACGAAGGCCTTGGGGCCCGTTACGAGCATCCGGAAGATGCGCACGGCGAGATCCATGCGCATTCGTCCCTGCAGCACGGGACGCTGCGCCATCTCCGTGATGTCGCCCCCGGCGCAGAGGTTGCCGCCGGCCCCGGTCAGCACGATGGCGCGAACGCCATCGTCGGTCTCGAGTTCGACCAGGCGTTCCCACATCTGCTGACGCATTGCCAGGCCGAAGGCATTCATGCGCCGGGGGTTGTTGAGCGTCATCACGGCGATGGCGCCTTCGCGCCGTACGAATACGCGATCTTCCTGCACTTCGCTCAAAGCAGTGCTCCGTAGAGTTCCAGGTGATGGTCCGCGTCGCCATAGGTCAGGTCGATGCCGACCAGGCGCTTGAAGTACCACCCGACGGGCAGGTCGTCGGTCATGCCCATGCCGCCGTGCAGCTGGACGGCCTGTTCGCCGACGTATCGGCCCGACTGGCCGATCATCGCCTTGGCTGCGGAGATTGCGCGCCGGCGCTCGCGGCGATCGTCGTCGTCGATCTTCGCCGCGGCCAGCAGCGCCATCGACCGCGCCTGCTCGATCGCGATCGCCATGTCGGCGGCCCGGTGCTGCAGCGCCTGGAAGTTGCCGATCGCCTGTCCGAACTGCTTGCGCGTGCGCAGGTGCTCCGCCGGTCATCTCGAGCAGCTGTCTCCATCACGCCGACCGCCTCCGCGCACAGGCCCGCAGTGCCGCGGTCGATGGCACGCTCGAGCTCCTCGAAACCTTCGTGCAACGTGCCGAGCAGCGCGTCTTCGCCGACCTGCGACGCCCGACAGCGTGACCTCGGCAGCGCGCTGGCCGTCGATGGTCGGCTTGCCATCGAGACCAAGCCCTGCGCTTGCGGCCGGCACCACGAACAACGAGATCCCGCTCGGGCTCGCGCGCCTCGCCCTGCGTCCGTGCGGACACGATGAGACCGTCGGCGCCCTCGCCGCCCACGACGATGGACTTGCGTCCGTCCAGCACGTAACCGTTGCCCTTGCGCACGGCCGTCGTCTCGACGTGGTCGAGATCGAATCGCGCACCCGGCTCGTACGTCGCCACGACCAGCCGCGTCTCGCCGCCGACGATGACGGGCAGCCACGATTCGCGCTGCGACTTCGAGCCGGCACGCGCCAGCAGCGGCGCCGCAACGAGTGCGCGTCTGCAGGTACGGCTCGACCACGAGCGCACGACCGAACGCCTGCATGACGATCAGCGCCTCGACCGACGTGCGCGCCCATGCCGCCGTCTTCCTCCGGCACGTTGAGGCCCAGCAGCCCGAGGTCGGCGAGCTGGCGCCAGTTGGCGTCCGATGCTCGTCCTCGCCCGAGGCGATGCGTCGGCGCCGTGCGAAGTCGTAGTCCGACTCGAGCCAGCGGCCGACCGCGTCGGCCAGCATCGACTGTTCGTCGGTGAGTGTGAAGTCCATCGTCAGAGCCCCAACACCGGCGCGAGCGATGATGTTCTTCTGCACTTCGTTGGTGCCGCCGTAGATCGCGACCTTGCGCAGGTCGAAGTACTGGGCCGGCCAGCCCGCGAGCTGTATGCCGCTCCGGGCGTCTCGGCCCGTGAAGCCCGTCCTCGAGCGCCTCGGGCAGGTACGGCAGCGCGTAAGGCCCGGCACACTCCATCAGCAGCTCGCGCCGAGTTCCTGCTGGATCTCGGAGCCGCGGATCTTGAGCATCGACGCCTCGGTGCCGATCTCGCGCCCGGCCTGCTCGAGCGAGATCACGCGCATCAGCGACCATTCGTGCGACAGCACCTGGATCTCCAGCCGCGCGAGGCGCTCGCGGAAGCGAGCGTCCTCGATCAGCGGGCGCCCGCGCCGGCTTCTCTGCGCGGCGATGTTCCTTCACTCGACGCAGCAGTCGCTTGCACATGCCGATGCCCGCGATGTTGGTGCGCTCATGGCCGAGCAGGTACTTGGCGATGGTCCAGCCGCGATTCTCCTCGCCGACGCAGGTTCTGCGACCGGCACCTGCCACGTCGTCGAGGAACACCTCGTTGACGTCGGCGCCCTGGTCGAGGGTCCTGATCGGCTGCACGCGCAGACCCGGCGTGTTCATGTCGATCAGCACGAACGAGATACCCTGCTGCGGCTTGCCTTCGGCGCTGGTCCGCACCAGGCAGAAGAACATGTTCGCGTAGTGCGCGAAGCGTGGTCCACGTCTTCTGTCCGTTGACCACGTAGACGTCGCCGCGCCGCTCGGCCCGCGTCTTCAGCGAGGCGAGGTCCGAACCGGCGCCCGGCTCCGAGTAGCCCTGGCACCACCAGTCTTCCATCGACAGGATGCGCGGCAGATATTGTCGCCTGCTGTTCGCCGGCGTGCCGAACTTCATCAGCACCGGCGCGACCATCGACAGGCCGAACGGAATCTGGCGCGGCGCGCCGCGCTTCGAAGCATTCCTCCTCGAAGATCGTGCCGCTGGCGTCGCGTTCCAGCCGGTGCCGCCGAACTGCTTCGGCCAGCCCGGCGCGCCCCAGCCCTTCGCGCTGCAGGATCCGCTGCCAGGCGCAGGTAGTCCTCGCGCGGCACGCGCCGGAAGCCGAGCACACGGTCGCGGATGTCGTCCGGCAGCTTCGCGCGCGACGAATGTCGCGCACCTCGGCGCGGAATGCGATGTCCTCGGGCGATTCGCGGAAGTCCATATCGGGCGTCCTCAGCGACCGGTGAATTTCGGCGGGCGCTTCTCCATGAAGGCACGCTTGCCCTCCTGGAAGTCCTCGCAGACGTTGACTCGCATCATCTCGTCGCTGTCGCGTGATCACCGCCTCGTGCAGCGTCTGGAACGGCAGGTCCCAGAGCTGCTGCTTGATCACCCGAGTCGAGCGCGGCGAGACGAAGCTCGGCGATCTCGCGCGCGTAGGCATAGGTCGCCTCGGCCAGCTTCGCCGCGCGGACACACCTGGTTCACGAGCCCGAGTGCGCAGCGCCTCCGGGCCCTTGACCTTGCGCGCGGACAGCAGCAGGTCGAGCGCGTTCGCGTGACCGGCCGACGCGTTGCAGGATCCAGCGCCATCCCGTACTCCGACGCGAGCCCGATGACGCGCGAAGGCGGTGGTCAGCGTCGCGTCCTCCGCCGCGAATCGCACGTCGCAGAACAGCGCGTGGACGAGGCCGAGACCCGCGGTCGCGCCGTTCAGCATCGCCGATGATCGGTTTCGGGATCGACGGAAAATAGGCCGCGCGGCTCTGGTAAGTCCGGGCGGCGGCTGAAGTCGTAACGGGCGCGGCAGCTTGTCGATCAGCTGGCGCGGGTTGTCGCTCTTGAACCCGGTGATGTCGCCGCCCGCGCAGAACGCACGACCGGCGCCAGTCAGCACGATCACGCGCACGTCCGTCGTCGGCGCCGGCCGCGTGCATGGCCTGGTAGACCTCGTCCGCCATGACGTCGGTCCAGGCATTGAGCTGCTCCGGACGGTTGAGCGTGATCGTCGCGATGCGATCGCGGACGTCGTACAGGATCTGCTGGTACGGCACGGCTCTCTCCTCTAGATGGCGCCGTCGGCACGCAGCCCGGCAATGGATTCCGTGGAGTAGCCGAGCTCGCGCAGGACCCGCTCAGTATGCTCCCCGAGGGCCGGCACCGGATCCATCCGCGGTTCGATCGCCGTCGAGCCCGGCGGGCGGCTTGAGAGCAGGGATCGAACCGCTGGGAGTCTCGACCGTCGGTCCAGCGACCGCGAGCGGCGAGCTGCGGGTGTTGCCACACCTCGGCGATCTCGTTGATGCGTGCGTTCGCGATGCCGGCCGCATCGAGCCGCGCGACGACTTCCGGGGCCGTCATGGCTGCGAGTGCTGCGTGGATGACCTCATCAAGCTCTGCGCGCGCGGCCACGCGAGCGGCATTGCTTGCGAAACGCGGCGTCGGTCGCGAGCCCGGGCTGCTGCACGACCTTCTCGCAGAAGATCGCCCACTCACGCTCGTTCTGCAGCCCGAACATCACCCGCTTGCCGTCGCCCGCGCGGAACGGCCCGTACGGGTAGATCGTCGCGTGGGCAGCCCCGGTTCGCTTCGGAGGCGCCGCGCCTTCGAACGCGTAATAGAGCGGAAAGCTCATCCACTCGACCATCGTCTCGAACAGCGACACATCGATGTGCGAGCCGCGCCCGGTCCGGCCCCGTTGCAGCAGTGCGGCCAGGATGCTCGAGTACGCGTACATGCCGGCCGAGATGTCGGCGATGGAATTTCCGGCCTTGCTCGGCGTTTCCGGCGTGCCGGTCACCGACAGGAACCCCGATTCGCTCTGGATGAGCAGGTCGTACGCCTTCTTCTCCGCGTAGGGCCCGTGGCTGCCGTAGCCCGAAATGTCGCAGACGATGAGCTTCGGGTGGGCCTTTGACAGCTCTTCGTAGGCGAGCCCGAGTCGCGCGGCGGCGCCCGGCGCCAGGTTCTGGACCAGCACGTCGGCGCCTTCGAGCAACCGCGCGAGGATCGTGACTCGCTTCCGGATGCTTGACGTCGAGCGTGACGCTCTCCTTGGAGCGATTCGTCCAGACGAAATGCGACGCGAGCCCTCGCACGCGCGTGTCGTAGTCGCGGGCAAAGTCGCCGCTGCCGGGTCGTTCGATCTTGATGACTCGCGCGCCGAGGTCGGCGAGTTGCCGCGTGCAGAACGGGGCCGCGATGGCGTGCTCCAGCGTGACGACCGTGACGCCATCGAGCGGACGCATCGCCGTCGGCTCAGAAGGAGCGCGGCAGGCCGAGCACGTGCTCGGCTACGTACGAGAGGATGAGGTTGGTCGAGATCGGCGCCACCTGGTAGAGCCGTGTCTCGCGGAACTTGCGCTCGACGTCGTAGTCGCAGGCGAAGCCGAAACCGCCGTGCGTCTGCAGGCAGACGTTGCCGGCTTCCCACGACGCCTTGGCGGCGAGCAATTTGGCCATGTTCGCCTCGGCGCCGCAGGGCTTCTTCGCGTCGTACAACTCGCACGCGCGGAAGCGCATGAGGCTCGCCGCCTCGACCTCGATGTACGACTCCGCGATGGGAAACTGGACGCCCTGGTTGCGACCGATCGGGCGGTCGAACACGATCCGTTCGTTGGCGTACTTCGACGCACGCTCGACGAACCAGTAGCCGTCACCGATGCACTCGGCCGCGATCAGCACTCGCTCGGCGTTCAGGCCGTCGAGGATGTACTTGAAACCCTTCCCTTCCTCGCCGATGAGGTTCTCGGCGGGGATCTCGAGATCGTCGAAGAACAGTTCGTTGGTCTCGTGGTTGACCATGTTCTCGATCGACCGCAGCGTCAGGCCCTTGCCGATCGCCTCGCGCAGGTCGACGATGAAGACCGACAGCCCTTCCGACTTCTTGCGGACTTCGGACAGCGGCGTCGTGCGCGCCAGCAGCAACATCAGGTCGGAGTGACGCACGCGCGAGATCCAGACTTTCTGGCCGCGCACGACGTAACGGTCGCCCTTGCGCACCGCCATTGTCTTGAGCTTCGTCGTGTCCGTGCCAGTCGTGGGCTCGGTGACCGCCATCGACTGCAGTCGCAGGTCGCCGGTCGCGATCTTCGTCAGGTACTCCTGCTTCTGGCGCTCGTTGCCGTGGCGCACCAGCACGTTCATGACGTACATCTGGCCGTGGCAGGCACCGGAGTTGCCGCCGCAACGGTTGATCTCCTCCATGATCACGGACGCCTCGGCGAGGCTGAGGCCGGAGCCGCCGTATTCGTGCGGGATCAGCGCCGCGAGCCAGCCGGCCTTGGTCAGCGCGTCGACGAATTCCGTCGGGTAGCCACGCGCGAGGTCCACCTTGCGGAAGTACTCGTCGGGGAACTGCGCGCAGAGCGCACGCACGCCGCTGCGGACTTCTTCGTGGTTGTCGCTCGAACTCATATGTGAATTATGATCGAAAATGTGAACGCTCGTCCAGCGTACAGGCCGATCGATCGGCCCCATTCCGGCCTCACTTGTTGCCGAACACCGGCGGGCGCTTTTCCAGGAAGGACGCGCGCTTTTCCGCGGCGTCGGCGGTGGATTGCGCCAGGGGGATCGCCCGGGCCTCGAGCTCGATCGCGGTCTCGAGACTGCCCACGTTCTGGTTGAGCCACAGGGACTGCTTGGTGAGCCAGATCCCGAGGGGCACGTTCTGCATGATCGAGCGCGCGATGCCCAGCGCCTCATCCATCAGGCGTTCGTCCGGCACGGCTCGCAAGACCAGGCCAATTCGCTCGGCCTCATCCGCCAGGACCGGCCGCGAGGTCAGCAGCAGCTCCGCAGCTCGCTGCGTCCCCACGGCGCGGGGCAACATGTAGGAGACACCTAGTTCGTGGCCCGTGGCGGCATTGTGGAAGGAATTGACGAACTTGGCGGAATTCGCGGCCAGGGTGATGTCCGCCGCCAGCGCGAGTGTGTAGCCGAGGCCGGCGGTCGCGCCGTTGACCGCACAAATGATCGGTTGCGGGGCCGCGCGCATCAACACGGGAATGGAGCCCAGCTCGGAGATGATATGCCGTCCCTGGTAGACCTTGCCCATCTCCGGATCGTCGATGAACTCCGGCTTCCCCGCGGCGCGCAGGTCGTGCCCGGCACAGAACCCCTTGCCATTGCCCGTCAGGATGACGACTCGCGTACCCGAGTCGTGCCGCAAGCCGCGCAGGACTTCGATGAGCCGGCAATACATCGGATAGGTGAATGCGTTCAGGCTGGCCGGTCGGTTGAGCGTCACCCTCAACACCCCCGTTTCGGGGCGGTCGACCATGA
This sequence comes from uncultured Gammaproteobacteria bacterium, assembly GCA_963843985.1. Taxonomy (GTDB): domain Bacteria; phylum Pseudomonadota; class Gammaproteobacteria; order Steroidobacterales; family Steroidobacteraceae; genus RPQJ01. Next base: position 156,417 of record CAWJMS010000035.1, read on the forward strand.
TCTCTTCGTCTGTCATGCGTGGGCTCCTCAGTCCTGTGTCCAGCGGATGCGCACCATGCCGTCGCCGAAGGACTCGTCGCGGTTCTTGAGCGCCGTCTTGAGGCCATGCTCCGCCATATCGGCCTTGAATTGCGTGCGACGCGGGCCCTTCGACAGGTGCGCGCGCGCATCCAGTTCGGCGGACATCCGCTGCAGGGTACGCGTGCCGGACAGCTCCATCGCAAGATTGACGACGCGCTTGTGAGCCGACAGCAGCTCCGCGTCCACGCAGGAGACTCGCCGCGCCAATTCGTCGACCGCCGCGTCAAGCTCGCCCGCCGGCACGGCATCCAGCACCAGGCCGATGCGGGCCGCGTCCTTGCCGGTGAGCGAATCACCTGTCATCAGCAAACGCTTCGCCCACTGCGGCCCGACGTGGTAGACCCACATGTGGTTCGGCGGCGTGCCGTTCGCACGCGTCGCCGGAAAGCCGATCCGGGCGTCGTCTGCCGCGACGACCATGTCGCACATCAGCGCGAGGTCGGTTCCGCCCGCCAGGCAATTGCCGTGCACGCGAGCAATGACCGGCTTATGCATGTCGAACAGGATCATCGTCAGGCGCTGTGTGCGCTCGAGCTGCCAGCAGTCGTCGTCCATGTTGCCGACGATCGTACGGTACTCGACCTGGTCGGCATCCCCCGCCCGGCCCGCATAGACCCCCGCGAGGTCGTACCCGGCGCAAAAATCCTTGCCGGCGCCGGCCAATACCACCACGTTGACGTCCTGCCGCGCATCGGCCTCGAGCAGCGCCGCGTGCAGTTCACCGAGCAGCGCGGGCGTCAGCGTGTTGCGCTTGTCCGGCCGATTCAGGGTGATGCGCGCGACGCGGTCACGCACTTCGAACAGCAGGAACTGCGGGGATTCGAGGAACATACCCATGGCGTCTAGTCTCCTGCCATTTCAACCCGATGAAGCACTCTCAAGGTTCAATTATCCATCGCCGGAAACGAGCTCGAGGCTCAACTGGTCACGCGAACTGTCCGCGCAGGGCGATCTTGCTGATCTTTCCACTCGGCAGGCGTGGCAACTGCTCAACGAATTCGATGCGCTTGGGGCATTTGTAGCCAGCGATCAGGCCGCGGCAATGCGCGACAAGCTCTTCGGCCGGCGGCGACTTTCCGGGCTTGCGCACGACCACGCCGAGCACCGCCTCGCCCCAGCGGGTGTCCGGCACGCCGATCACCGCCGCGTCGGCTACGGCCGGATGCGACATCAGCGCCTCCTCGACCTCGCGGCTGTACACGTTCTCGCCGCCGCTCACGATCATGTCCTTCTTGCGGTCGACCAGGTACACGAAGCCGTCGTCGTCCATGCAGCCAACGTCGCCGGTATGCAACCAGCCGTTGCGCAGAGTCTCGATCGTGGCGACGGAGTTGTTCCAGTAACCGGTCATCACGCTCGCGCTGCGGAAGCAGATCTCGCCGATCGTGCCCGGCGCCGCCTCTCGATCGTGCTCGTCGAGTATGGCCACCCGCGTCGTCGTCGTACCCTGGCCCACCGAGGTCAGGCGCTTCAAGTCACGCGCATCGCCGTCCGGGCGGTGGTAGAACTTCTTGAGCACGCAGCCCGCGCCTTCGGTCTGGCCGAAGCCGTTGATCATGATGCGACCGAACCGCTGCAGCGCCCGCTGCAGCACGGTGAACGGCATCGGCGCCGCAGCGTAGTTGAGCGTCTTGAGTGACGAAAAGTCGTAACGCTCCTGGCCCGGCAGGTCGAGGACCTGCTGCACCAGCGTCGGTGCAAGGTGCAGTTGCGTGATGCGTTCCGCGGGAATGGCCTGGACGATCGCCTGCGCGTCGAACGAGCGCAGGATCACCATCGTCCCGCCGACGTAGGTCAACGCTCCACCCTGGGAACGCGCGCCCACGTGGAAGAACGGCATGGAGAGCAGGATACGGTCGCCTGCATCGGCTTCGAGTTCCCGCGCCCAGTCGGCGATCAGTGCGAGAAAGGCGGCGTGGGTGATCATCGCCCCCTTCGGGCGGCCCGTCGTGCCGCTCGTGTACATGACCGCATGCAGGTGTTCCGGCAGGACCTCGAGGCCCGGCCCATCGGGTGAACCCTGGGCGAGCACGGCCTCGTACGCCTCCGCCCAGTCCGGCGCCGGACCGCCGACGCACACGAAGCGGTGCACGCTCGGCAACTCGTCCCGCAGTGCCGCGATGGTCGCCTCGTACTGCTTTTCGAAGAACAGCACCGTCGGCGCGCTGTCGCGCAGGATGTACAGGATCTCGGGCGGTGCGAGCCGGAAATTTACCGGCGTCACGATGAACGGCGCAATTTCGCCGACGCCGTACACCTCGAGGTACTCCGGGCAGTTCATTGCGAGGATCGCCACCCGCTCCTGCACGCGCAGGCCGCCGCCGTGCAGCGCGCTCGCGAGGCGCTTCGCCCGGTCCGCGAATTCGCTGAAGGTCGGCCGCCGCTCGCCGAATACGAGATACGGCACGTCCGCATGCAGCTTCCGCGTTGCGCTCGACCAGGTCGCGCAGCGTCTGCATCGATCCCCCCTCGGCCTGCATGTTGTTCCCCGTCAGGCCTTCGTTTCGGTCGGGAACGACGCCGGTCGCTTCTGCAGGAAGGCGTCGATGCCTTCCTTGCCCTCGGGACCCGCGAAGCCGATGAACTCCAGCGCGAGCGAGGCATCGAAGATCGGCGCGGCCTGCCGCAACCAGTGGTTCAGCGTGTGCTTGGTCCAGCGCGTCGCCGCAGGAGCCTGCTCGGCCAGACGCGTGGCAATCTCGATCGACTTCGCCTCGACCTGGTCCGCATCGATGGCCAGCGAGACGAGGCCCATCTGCGCGGCTTCCTCGCCGCTGAAGGGCTCGGAGAGCAGCAGGTAGTACTTGGCGCGCGCCATCCCGCAGAGCAGCGGCCACAGGATCGTCGCGTGGTCGCCCGCGGCGACGCCGATCTTGGCGTGACCGTCGGAGAACTTCGCGTCCTTCGCGGCGATGGAGATGTCGGCCAGGAGCGCGGCCGCGATCCCGGCGCCCACGGCCCAGCCGCGGACCGCGCTGACGATCGGCTTGCTGCAATTGATCATGTTGAGCACGAGCTCGCGAGCTTCCTTCATCGCCTGCATGCGCATGTCGTAGTCGTCGCAACACTTGCGCTCGTGCGCCAGGTCGCCGCCTGCCGAGAACGCCTTCTCGGAACCGGTGATGATCGCGGCCGAGACGGTCGGGTCGGCATCGACGTCGCGCCAGATCTCCGAAATCTCGCCGTGCAGCCGCGCGCTCATCGCATTCATCTTGATCGACGACGCGATCGTGATCCGCAGCACGCGCGGGTGCGGACGGTCGAACTTGAGTTCCTGGTAGCGGGCGTAACGGTCGGACATGGCGATCTCCGGTTCAGTGAATCTGCTGAGCGAAGCGCGATCAGCGCGTCGACCGCGACGATGCGGTCCGGCGAGCAGATCAGCGGATTGACGTCGAGTTCGGCGATGCGTCCGGCCTGGTCCGCCGCAAATTCCGACAGCCGGCATACGATCTGCGCGAGCCGGTCCAGGTCGACGGGCGGGCTGCCGCGGAAGCCGGTCAGCAGCGCCGCTCCTTTCAGGCGCAGCAGCATCGCACGCGCTTCGGCCTGGGTCACCGGCGCCAGTTCGACGCGACGTGTCCTTGAGCAGTTCGACCATCGTGCCGCCGAGGCCCACCACGACCAGCGGACCGAGCTGCGGATCGACGCGCGCACCGACCATGATCTCGACGCCCTGCGGAATCATCGGTTGCACCAGTACGCCGGTGATCCGCGGTGGCGGCGAGACCTTGCCGGGCATTCGCGATGACCGCCTGGTAGGCCTGACGCACGGCGGCGGCATCGCGCAGGTTGAGGCTGCACGACGCCGGCCTCGGTCTTGTGCGGCAGGTCGGGCGATTCGACCTTGAGCACGACCGGATAGCCGGCAGCGTCCGCTGCGGCGACCGCCTCGTCTTCGGACTGGACGAGCCGTTCCTCGACGACGGGGACGCCATAGGTCGCCAGCATCTGCCTTGGCCTCGCGCTCGGCGAGCGTTGTCCCCGTGGCCTGTTCGAGCAAGCGCCGCGGCCTCGCGTTGCCGCCGAGGGCTCGGACGTCCTGCGCCATTCACGGGCGCCGGCCTGCTGCCGATCATGGAATCTGTGCCAGGCCGCCAGCACGGCGAAACAGCGATCCATCGAGCGGAACTGCGCGACGTTCGGATTGATCTCGGCCTCGAGTGCACCCGGCCCCTGCAGCCACTGCGAGATCATCACGTTGCAGGTGATCTTGCCGTGCTGCTGCGACAGCTTGCCGAGCGCCTCGATGCGCGGCGTGTGAAATGTCGAACGCGACCGGCTGCGGCATGACGATCGCGCCGTATTGTTCGTCCGACAGCAGCGCCTCGCCGCAGGCCGCAGAGCGACTGCGGATTGTTGACGACCTGCGCCGTAACGTCGCAGGGGTTGCGTGCGGAACCAAAGTCCGGGATGTGCTGCATCAGCACAGCCGTTGCAGCGGCGGACGGCTGCGGCATCGGCACGCCGTGCACCTCGGCCTTGTCGGCCGCCATGATGCCTGCGCCGCCGGATGTCGCGACGACCGCGACACCGCGCGCCTTCGGACGCGGAGCCTTGGCGAAAAAGGCGGCGGCCTCCATCAGCGCCTCGAAGTCGTCGATGAGGATGGCGCCCGCCCGCTCGAAGGCCGCGAGGTAGGCCGCATTCGACCCGGCCAGCGACCCGGTGTGCGACACGGCGGCCTCGGCTCCGAGCTGTCCCGTCGCGATCTTGTGGACGAGCAGCGGCTTGCCGTTCTTCCACGCCAGTTCGGCGGCCTGCGAGCAGTCGTTCGGGCTGCGCCATGCCCTCGAAGACGCAGACGATCGAACGGCAGGCGTCATCCTCGGCCAGGTATGCGACGAGGTCCGCAACGTCGACGTCGGACTGGTTGCCGGCCGCAAACGAGTGGCTGACCGAAAGGCCGCATTCGATCGACTGCGCGAGCGATTGCGACAGCGCGCCGGACTGGCTGGCGATCCCGACCGATGCGGTCCGCAGGGGCCGCGGTGCCGGGTATTCCGAGAACGTGATGCGAGTGCCGAGACTGTAGTTGGCAATGCCGAGGCAGTTCGGACCGAGGATCCGCAGGCCCGATTCCGCGGCAATCGCCGACAGCCTCGACTGCTGCGCGATGCGGTCCGCCTTGCCGGTCTCGGCATAGCCGGACGCGAACAGGATCACGCCGCCCGCACGGACTCTCGCCGCCTCGAGCACGACTTCTTCGACGCCTTCGCGCGGCACGCACACCACCACGCAATCCGGGCTCTCGGGCAGCGCCGAAAGGTTCGGGTGGCACGGGCGGTCGCCGAGCCGGTCGTTCTTCGGGTTGACGAGGTGGACGTTGCCCTTGTACCCCGCCAGGTTATTGAGGACGCGCTCACCAAACGAGCCGGCACGCGACGACGCTCCGACGATCGCGATGCTCGCCGGGTGCAACACACGCGTGAGGTCCGCGCGTCGGTAGAGCCGGCGGGCCTTGCGGTGGCGTCGCGGCAGTCATCTGCCGGTGAACCTTGGCGCACGCTTTTCGCGAAACGCATTGACCGCTTCCTGGTGGTCCTGCGTCCGGCCGGAAAGCGCTTCATACGCGAACGAGGCGTCGATGACGGACACCAGCTGTTGCTTCAGGGTGACGTTCACCGAGAGCTTCGTCCACTGGATGGCCAGCGACGCGCCATTGGCCAGCCGCTGCGCAAACTCGTCCACGACACGGTCGAGGTCCTCGGCCGGGACTGCCTTGTTGATGAGACCGATGCGGGCTGCCTCCTCGCCGGTGATGGCATCGCCCGTGAGCAGGTATTGCTTGGCGCGCGCCGGCCCGAGCAGCGCCGGCCAGATCACCGAACCGCCGTCGCCGGCCGTATAGCCGACCTTGACGTGCGGGTCGGCGATCTTGGCGTGGTTCGCCGCAAAGATGATGTCGCTGAAAAGCGCGATCGTGGCGCCGAGCCCCATCGCGGCGCCGTTGACCTTGGCGATGATCGGTTTCGGGCAGTCGAGCATGCCGAAGAGCAGCTTCTTGCCGTTCCTGATCCCGTCGAAGAACAGCTTCGGCTCGTCGATGACCTTCTGCATGTGCTCGATGTCGCCGCCTGCGCTGAACGCCTTGCCCGCGCCCGTCAAGACGAGGACGTTCGCCTCGTCATCGGCCGCGACGTCGCCGAACAGCTGGCCTACTTCATGATCGAGCTGCGAATCGAAGGCGTTCAGGACCTCCGGTCGGTTGAACGTCGCGTGCAGCACCTTGCCGTCACGACGGAAAGCGATCGCCTTGTAGTTCGAGTAATCCATCATTCCCCCGTCAGCGGTAGGTTTTTGCGATGCGGTCGAGGTGGTAGTCAACGTCGCCCCAGGACTTTTCGAGCACGAGCAGGCGCTTCAAGAAGTGACCCACCTGGTACTCGTCGGTCATGCCGACGCCGCCGTGCAACTGGATGCCCAGGCCGCCGACGACGCGGCCAGCTTCGCTCGCGACGACCATCGCCGACGAGACGGCCGCGTTGCGCGTGACGCGTTCCGCCTCGAGGTGGGCCATGGCGTGGTAGAGCGCGGAGCGGGTTTCCTGGACCTCCACGAACATCTCGGCCATCCGATGCTGCAGCGCCTGGAACGTCGCGAGCGGCTGGCCGAACTGCTTGCGGTTGCGCAGGTGTTCAGCGGTCTGCTCCATCACCGCTTCCATCGCGCCCAGTGCGTCGGCGACCTGGAACACCGTGAATCGGTCGAGCGCCTCGTCGAGGACGTCGGGCGCCGTCGACGGGTCGCAAAGCAGCGCCGACTCCGGAACGTGCACATCCAGCATGACGAGGTCCGACGCGCGACGCCCGTCGATCAAAGGATACGAACGCTGCGTCAGGCCTGCCGCATCAGCGTCCACGACGAACAGGCCGAAGCCGCCGGGGCCATCGATGCCGGCCGAAACGATGAACTTGTGCGCGGCGGGCGCGTCGATCGCAAGGATCTTCGATCCATTCAGTACGAATCCATCGCCGATCCTGTGCGCACGGGTCGACGGGGCCGCCAGGTCGTAACGCCGCCCCGGCTCCAGGCATGCCAGCGCCATGCGCAAGCTGCCCGCCGCAATCGCTCCGAGCAACTCGCCACGCAAGTCCGCGGTCCGCCGAGCGCTCGATCATGCGAGCGCTGAGCACCGCCGTCGTCGCAAACGGCTCGATGACCATGCGTCGCCCCATGGCCTCCGCAAGCAACGTGGCCTCGACGAGGCCGGCGCCGAGTCCGCCGGCATCCTCGGGGATCGTCAGCGCGAGCCAGCCGAGATCCGCGAAGGCTTGCCACGCCTCCTCGTCGCACCGCGTCGGCATGCCAAGCGTCTTGCGGCGACGCTCGAACGGGTAGCTTTCCTGGAGGAAGCGTTCCGCACCCTCGCGCAACATCTGCTGTTCGTCGGTCAGGTTGAAGTCCATGCGGCGCTCCGTCAGAAACCGAACGCCAGCTTCGCGATGATGTTCTTCTGCACTTCGCGTGCGCCGCCGTAGATCGTGGACGCGCGCTGGAACAGGAACTGGCTCATCCGACCGACGGCGAACTCCTGCCACTCGCGCATCAGGTCGGCATCCTCGGTTTCGGGATCGTCACGCTCGAAATGGCGCACGCCGAGCGGCCCGAGCGCATCGATCTGCAATCCCGTGACACGCTGCTGCATTTCCGAGCCGCGGATCTTCAGCGCCGACACGACCGCGTTGATTTCGTACTTGTTCTGCTCCTCGGCCAGGATGCGCAGCACCGACCAGTAGAGCGCGTGCAGGTCGGCATCGACGCGCGCAAGCTTGCGCGCGAATCCGATGTCCTCGAGCAGCGGCCCGGCCTGTCCTAGAGTCTCCCTGGCGATCTGCTTTGCGCGCTCGAACTGGCGGCGATTGAAATACAGGAATGCACTCGCCGTGCGCTCCTTGTCGAGCAGGTACTTCGCGTAGGTCCAGCCCTTGCCGGGTTCGCCGATCAACTGGTCGCGCGGGACACGGACGTTGTCCAGGAACACCTCGGTGAGTTCGTCCCGACCATCGATCGAACGAATCGGACGCACGGTGATACCCGGCGTGTCCATCTTCACGACGATGAACGACAGCCCGCGCTGCGGCTTGACGGTCGAATCGGTGCGAACGAGGAAGAATCCCCAGTCCGCATCGGCGGCGTCGCTGGTCCAGATCTTCTGGCCGTTGATCACCCATTCGTCGCCGACGAGTTCCGCCGACGTCTTCAGGCTCGCCAGGTCCGAACCCGCGCCCGGCTCCGAAAATCCCTGGCACCAGACGTCATCGCCGCTCAGGATCCGCGGAGCGAACCGCGCGCATTGCTCCTCGCTCCCGAATGCAAAAAGCACCGGCGCCATCATGTGCGTGGCCTGCCAACCGAAGTCCGGCCCGTCCGCGCGGTACATTTCCTCGAAGAAGATATGCTTGCGCAGCGGCGACCAGTCCGTGCCGCCCCAGCGCTCGGGCCAATGCGGGGCTCCCCAGCCTTTTTCGGCGAGGATCCGTTGCCACCGCCGGTAGAATTCAGGCCGTGGATTGTTCCAGCGGCGTGTGTCGGCAGCAATCTCCGGCGGCAGGTGCTCGTGCATGAACGCACGGACTTCCTGCCGGAACGCTTCGTCTGCTGCGGTGAACCTCAGGTCCATCGATACCGTCCATCGTGGTTGTGCGGCCGGAACCCGGGCGGGCGACCCCGTCGCCGGACCGGCAGGTTGGCATGGGTCAGGCCTGCGGCATAGAATTCTGTTATATGAACGGCATTCAATTTATAACACGCCCTCGGAAGCGTCAATGAGCACCGGCACCGCCCCCGCCTGGAGTCGCGAATCGTTGCAGGCTCGCATCGATAACGCACCGTTCAACGCGTGGCTCGGACTGGCGCTCGTCGACTGGGACGTCGACGGCATCACGCTCGGACTGCGGTTGCGACGCGAGCTGTGCGGCCATGCAACCCTGAACGCGCTGCACGGCGGAATCCTTGCCTCGCTGGTCGACACCGGCTGTTCGATGGCCGTCGTCGCGCGCACGGGCGAAAGCGTGTTACACGGTCGACATGAGGGTCGATTATCTGCGACCCGCGACCGCGACGGGTACACGGTCCGCGCGAAGATCGTGCGCCTCGGCGCGGACCGCTCGCAACCGCCGATGCACATGTCGTCGCCGCGGACGGAAAGCTCGTCGCAAGCGGGCGCGCGGTGCTCCAGCACATCCCGAAGGTGCAGCCTGGGAGCGGTCCGTCTCCGGCCTGAAATATCGCTTTGATATCGATCCCGGGCCGCCGAATATCGACGTTGCGCGAGTGCCAGGGCAATCGCACACTGCCCTCATCAAGCCTGAACCGCGTTCAGTTATCCGCACGAGATGAGGAGCCCACCATGCAGCAGTACTCTGGCCCGATCTTCGACGGCGACACCCACATCTACGAGCAGGCTGACGCCTGGTCGCGCTACCTGCCCGAGAAGTACCGCAAGACGCTCGAAGTGCGCCACATCGAGGAAGACGGCAAGTATCCGCTCTACGTCGGGCCGTGGAAGATCCCTCCCGGCGAGGACGCGATGCGCCTGGTCAACGGGAAGGTCAAGATCCCTGCGCCGGGCATGCTGCACGTCTGGCTGAAGCGCCTGAACGAGGGCGGCACTGAGATGGACTGGGTGGACATGCCGAAGGAGGCCCTCTACCGCGATGCGCGCATCCAGTGGATGGACGAGCAGCAGGTGGACGCCTGCTCGATGTTTCCGGGCGAAATGAACACAGTTCCGGCATTCGTCGAGGACCCCGAGGGCCTGCTTGCCCTGATCAGCTCGTACAACCGCTGGCTCGGCGAGGAGTGGGGCTTCAATTACCGCGACCGCATCTATTCGACCGCGCTGCTGAGCTTCGAAGACAAGGTGTGGGCGAAAAAGGAAATCGACACGCTGCTCAAGCAGGGATTGCGCACGATCGTGCTGCCGCCGGGACCGTTCCAGAACCGATCACCGGCGGATCCTTACTTCGACGAATTGTGGGCGCCGCTCAACGAGGCCGGCGTCGTGGTGCAGTACCATATCGGCGAAGCCAAATACATGCACACGCTGCAGGCGCTGTGGGGAGACATCCAGGCGTCGAAGTCGCGCGTCGGGCAGACCGCGTGGATGTGGCTGAACGCCTACGGCGAGCCCGTAATGTGGCACGTGCTCTCGTCGTACATCTACCTGAACTTCTTCAAGCGCTTCCCGAACATCAGGCTGATCAGCTCGGAGAACGGCGCCGAGTTCGTGCCCTACTTCCTGCGGCGCATGGACAAGATGCGCGGCATGGCGCGCAATGGCTACTGGCCGTGCGGTCAGCTCGACGAACGCCCGAGCAAGATCTTCATGCGGAACGTGCGGGTCGTTGCGTTCCCGGAAGACGACCTGCGCAGCCTGATCGATGCGACAGGTAATGTGGATTGGCTCATGGGTGGCTCGGACTTCCCGCACACCGAGGGCACGACGACGCCCGCTTCGTTCATGCGCGACCAGAAGAGTGCGCTATCGGACGTCGAGGTCCGCAAGATCATGTTCGAAAACGGGCGGGCGGTACTGAACCCACGCCATTGATCCCGCTGGGCCCTGGCCGCGGCTACCGTCGACCCGGTACCGCGGTCGTGGCTTTGCCGCGGCTGTCTTAGGCGCTCCAGGCCCAGAAGCACCAGTCGAGCACGCGCTCCTCCGTCTCGGGATCACCTCGCGCGGCCCAGGTCTCGGCGCGTAGCTTCAACAGCGCGCCGTGTGCGAGCGGCCGCTTCTCGAGCACGGTTACTTCGGAGCGGACCCTGTCCCCTTCCACGACGGGCGCGGTGTGATCGCAAGACTCCCACGCCAATATCGTCACCAGGTTCGGGAGCGCGCGCGTGAGCTGTGCGAACGCCATTGAAATGGTGTGGCCACCGTAGACCAGGCGATCCCCCAGGTACGACAGCCGCGCATCGGTGTGCGCCATTGCCATGTTCAACGTGACCCGCACCAGCTCCGGCGCGCACGTGATCGTGTCCCGCGCCTCGATCACGAAGCGCATTCCGGCTTCGACAGAGTCGGCCTTGCGGCCCTGCCAGGCGGTCGCAGCCTCTGCAACATTCCATGGCGGTCGGACTGCCGCCACATCGTCGAATGAAACCTCGACCCCGACGCGGGCCAGGTCGTCCGCCTGTCCGGTCGCCGCTGCGGGATCGCGGCAGGGAATCATCGGACAGCGCCAGAAGTGCAGCACTTCCTCGCCCAAGTGATTGCGTGTCGTCATCTCCAGCGCCGCGACGCCCGTTGCCGGCCGGCCCGGTTGCGCTCGGTTCTGCTTCAGCGCGACGACACGCGTCAGACGTGCTGAGCGTATCGCCGAGATGCACGGGCCGGCGCAGCACCAACCCGCGATAGAACAGATTCGCCTTGACCCGCTGCGACGCCCACGTCGACTGCCCGATCGCGGCGTTGATGGCGAGCAACGGGTGCGCCAGCGGCGCGTCGCGGCCGGTGACACGCCGGCTCGCGTGATGATCGAGCGGCAGGCGCAACCGATCGGCGAACAGCGCCTGCAACAACGTGGCGTGACCCTCGGTCAGCGTCACGGCGGGCGCGTCGAACGCCTGGCCGACGACGAAGTCCTCGAACCAGGGCCCGCCGACCGCAATGCCGGACGAATCGCTCATGGCGCCTGATGACGGCAATCTGCCGCGATCAGGCCTCCATCATCGCGAAGTCGCTCTTGGCCGCCCCACAACTCGGGCAGTACCAGTCGTCCGGAATGTCCTGCCATTTCGTGCCCGGCGCGATGCCCTCGGCCGGGTCTCCTGCGGCCTCGTCATAGACGTAACCACAGAAAAAGCACTGGTATTTCTTCATCGGGAATCCTCTCCTGAACGGCATTCTATTATACGAACGCCGATCAGGCGAACAGGAATTCTTCGCGCAGGGCGCGGTGCATGTTCGAGACTGCGACTTCCTGCACGGGATTGGTGCGGTTGCCCGGGAAGCCATGGGACTTCATGCCGCGCTGCACCTGCTCCATGTTCACGAAGTCCTGCTCGAGGATGAGGCTGACCGCGCCGACACCGCGCCAGTCGTCCTTGCCGTAGAAGGACTGTCGGTTGATGGTCGGCTCCGCGCCGGGCGCGTAACGCTGCAGGCCCCACACGTCGTAGATGCAGGAATCCGGGTCGTCGCCGTCCGGCCGCGAGCGATAGACGATGGCACCATCCGGATAGGGCAGCGTGACCAGGTTCGGGAAGATGTGCCAGTCGATGCCCGCGCGGCCCATCTGCTCCGGCGTGATGTTCGGCCAGCCGGCGCCGCAGGCGATGGCCGCCTCGCGCTGGAACTCGAGCGCCTTCATCAGCACGTCGAGCGGCGGCGTCTCGGGCGGCACTTCGGTGAGCAGCCGCCGCACGGCCTCGCCGTCGCGGAGCGAGTACAGCACCGGCAGGGTGCGCGTGATTTCGTCGAAGTGACTGACGATGCCGGGCCGCAGGTCCGACGGCACCGGCTTGCCGAGCCGCGGCGATGGCGCGCCGAAAGGCACGGGCGGTTTGCCGTCCGGGCGGCCCGGGTAACAGAACATGCCGTGCCGTCCGTGCGCTGCGCTGCGCGTCCAGTCCTCGCCCTGGAAGGCCAGGATCTGGGGATGCGTCGCCGCCACGTGATATCCCTCGTCGAACGCTTCCTGCGCCACCTTCCAGTTGCAGGGCAGGCGGAACGTCGCATAGAAGCGGAAGCGCATCTTGTCGTACTCGTAGGGCCCGAGGATCGACGGCACCGGATCGAGATAGTTCGCGAGCGGCTCGGCGTTCGGATCCAGGTTGACGAAGACGAAGCCGGCCCACGTATCGACCTTGACCTCGCGCAGTCGCAGGTCGCCGTCGGCCATGGATCCGCAACCGTGCCAGTCTTCACGGTCCAGCACGCGCAGAACGCTGCCGTCGAGGCCCCACTGCCAGCCGTGGTACGTGCAATGGAAGCGCGGCACGTTGCCGTTCTTTGCGGTCAGCCGGCGCCCGCGATGCATGCAGACGTTGTGAAAGCAGCTGATCGCCCCCGGCGAGGAGCGCACGACGATCAGCGACTGGTCGCAGACGTCAAAGGTGACGAAATCGCCGACCCTCGGGATCTCCTCTTCGCGGCACGCAACCTGCCAGACCTTCGTCCACAGCCGCTCCTTCTCGAGTTGCGCGAATTCGCGCGAGACGTAGTCGGATGCCGGCACGAAATCGGGCCGCACCTTCTCGGCCTTCAGAGCGGATTCGACGTCTTTCGAAACGGCCATGTCAGTAAACCTCCACGTGGTAGCGTCCTTCGGAGACGAGTTGCGGCAACAATTGTTCCCAGTCGGCGCCGGCCGACCGCAGGACTTCGCAAAGCGCGTCGTGCACGCCTTGCTCCATCCCCGTCAGCCCGCACAGATAGACGTAGCAGCGTTCGCGCAAGATCAGCCGCGCAACCTGCGCGGATTGGTCGCGCAGCAGGTCCTGCACGTACTGCCGGGGCTGACCCGGCACGCGCGAAAATGCAAGGTGCATGTCGACGGCGCCTGCGGGAAGCCCCTGCAGCTCGTCGTGATACGGCAATTCTGCGGGGGTCCGGCCACCATAGAACAACGCCATCGGTCCACCGGACTCGCGCGGCAGGCGCTGCCTGCGCTGAATCATTCCGCGCATGGGCGCGATGCCGGTGCCGGTGCAAATCATCAGCAGCGCGCCCCCGGTTCATCCGGCATGAGGAACGAATCGCCGACCGGACCGGTCACGCTCACTTGGCTGCCGGCCGGCAAATCGCACAGGTAATTCGAGCAGGCGCCGCGCACCGGCCGCCCGGCGTGGTCCTGCAGCACGCGCTTGATGGTGAAGGCGACGTGGCCCGTGCCGGGCCGTTCGCCGTCACGATCGCTCGCGACGGAATAGAGCCGCACGTGTTGCGGCCGGCCCTCGGCGTCTACGCCCGGCGGAATGACGCCGACGGACTGCCCTTCGAGCACGGGGCACGGCCGATCGTCGAATCGCAGCACCACGTGGCGAACTTCGGCGCCGTCCGCCGGACAAGTCAGCGCGATGCTCTCGACGATCACCGCGACGCCCGGATCCTGCGGCGTGAAGAGATTCAGCGATGGGCGAGCCGCGCTTGGCGGCGCGTGAGGACCGCCGCCCGGCCTGCGCCAGCGCGTCCTGGATCGCCTGCGGCTCCGCATCGGCGCCGAGCGGCGCCGGCGGAGGAAGCTCCAGCCAGGAAAGCTGGTCCTCCAGCGAATAGGCCTGGTCCGACGCGACGACGCGCCAGTTGTCGATCGCGCCCGTCGAACAGCCGCGGATGCAATCCATGCGCTGGTCGCAGCGCTCCACGTCCACGGCGTAGCAGCGGTGGTCATGGGTGATGGCGTGCCGCGTGCAGGCCTCCTCGCAGCTGTTGCAACGCGCGCACAGCTCTGGATCGATGAGATGCTGGCGCAGGAAGCCGGTGGGCAGGTTCATGCGGTCCCGCATCTCGCGGCGTGAGCCGTGCTGAAGCCGGAACCGCGCCCCACGCAGCCTTGTGGGCACGTCGTCATTACGCCACGTCCCACTCGAGTGGCAGGTAGCGCACGCTCTGCACCTGGCCAGGACTGAACGTCGCGCGCTCGCCCGCCTTGATGCGAAACCGCGGAATGCGTTTCAGCCACTCCTCGAGGAAGGCCTTCAATTCCGTCCGCGCCAGGTAGGACCCGGGGCAGCGGTGCGCGCCCGAGCCGAATCCGGCATGGATGGAGTTGCGCCGGCTGAAGTCGACTTCGAGTGGACGGTCGAACTTGCGCTCATCGAGTCCGTACATGGCGGCAAAGACAAAGACGCGATCGCCCCGCTTGAAATGGATGCCTTTGTACTCGAAGTCGCGCGTCAACACCCGTCCCGGTTGCGCTGACTCCGAAGCGCCGCAGCATCTCGTCGACCGCGTGCGGAATGAGGTCCGGGTTCTCGACGAGCTGGCGCAGGTGGTCCGGATGCGTCGCGAGGAAATGCGCGACGAAGCCCATCGTGCTGGCAACCGTGTCGAGGCCGCCGAACAGCACCGTGCGGCACATCGCGAGGACCTCTTCGTCGTTGATGGGACGCCCGAACACCTTGGCCGTCACGACGGAACTGATGAGATCCGACGAGGGCTTTGCCTTGCGCGCCGCCACGAGGGCGGCGATGTAGTCGTTCATGCGCGCGAAGCCCTCGACGTGCTGCTCGGGCGTTCCGCGCGCGACATATTCGGTCCACCGGAGCAGCTTGAGCCGGTCTTCGCCCGGCAGGTCCGTGAGCTTCAGGAAGATCGCAATCGGCAGCTGCAGCGCAAAATCGCGGACGAACTCGCAACCGCCCTCGCCCCGGAAGCCCTCGATCATCTCGATGGCGAGGCGCCGCACGTCCTCCTCAAGCGAGCCGATGAATTTCGGCGTGAACCAGGGCACGACGATGGCCCGATAGTCCTTGTGCTCCGGCGGATCGGCCTCGAGCGGCAGGAGACGATGCACCGGCGCCCCCGGTGGCAGGAGCGCCTTCTGGAACGACGCCTCGGTCATCGAGAACGGGTCAGGGTTCTTCTGCATGTAATCGATGTCGTCGCCGCGGGTTACGAGCCAGTGACCGCCGTGACGCGGTGTCCAGACGATGTCCGGCCCTTCGTGCAGCTTTTTCCACGCCAGGTACACGTCGTCGCGCCCGCCGGGCGGGTCGAGGATGTCCCAGTCGACGACGAGCTGCGGCGGGACGTTTTCGGGACGGGTGGCGCGCGTCTGTTTAGTCATGGTGTCAACCCCATTTCACGTGCACGGCATCGGCGCCGCGCAGCGTGTAGCCGAGAATGCGCGGTGCGGGATGACCCGGGTCAAGATGCAGGTCGGGGAAACGGTCCAGCAGCGTATTGAGCGCCACCTGCAGTTCCATGCGCGCAAGGTGCTGTCCGATGCACACGTGCGGACCGTAGCCGAAGGCGACGTGGCGTTGCGTCGGGCGGAAAATGTCGAAGCGCTGCGCATCCTGCCAGCGGGTGTGGTCACGGTTAGCTGCCGCGATGCAAACGTTGAGAACCGAGCCGCCACGGATCGTGATGCCCCCGACTTCCACGTCCTGCGCACAGCCGCGGTAGATCGACCCGATCGGTCCGGCCCAGCGCAGGCCTTCGTCGATCGCCAGGTTGATGAGGGGCCGGTCACGACGCACGGCTTCGAGCTGCTCCGGATGGTTGAACAGCGCCGCAAGAATGTTGGAGAAGCCGTGAAAGCTCGTGTCGCCCCCGGCGTTCATCAGCTGCCGGAAGAACGATACGATCACGTCCTCGGGCAGACCTTCGCCGTCGATCCGCGCGCTGGCGAGCGCGCTGACGAGATTCGACTCCGGGTCCATTCCGCGCCGTTGCTCGATCAGCTTCGAAAGGTAGTTCCAGAGGAACTGCGACGCGCGGACGCCGTGGTCGTGGTCGAACGTCACGCACATCTGCGCCATCGCGATCTTGTGAAAGACCGGACGTTGTTCCACGTCCATGTCCATCAGGTCCATGATGAACTGGAACGGGAAGTGCAGCGCCAGCTCGTGCACGAGTTCCGCTTTGCCGCGACCCTCGAAGCGGGCAATCAGCCGATCGACCACGGCCTGGAAACGCGGCTTGAGTGCCGCCAGCGCCTTGGGCGTAAACACGGACTGGAACAGGCGCCGGTACTTCGCGTGATCGGCTCCGTCCATCGTCGTGACCGACGCGCCGAACGTGATGCCAAGGTTGCGCTTATAGATGTCGCACGGAAACGCCGCTGCGTTCATCAGCACTTCCGAACATGCATTGAACCCGAGCACCGTGTATTGCTCGAGCCCCGCCATGGTGATGTCGGGATGGACGTTGAGTTCCTTGCGCAGGTCGAGCTTCTGGACGGCGCCCCGGCGCAGGAGACGGTCGTATTCCGGGTACGGATCGACCACCTGCGATTCGTTCGCCACCGTCAGCAGCGCGGTGAACGGGTCGAAATCGTCATCGAAGTCCTCGATGCGCAAGGTGCCTGTTGCCATCTCGCTCGCTCCTCCAGGAATCAGTCGGTCTCGCGCCGGTTGCGTCGGGCTGAGGGGCGCGGCGGCCGGTAATTCCATCCGCGCAGCAGGATGCCGAGTCGCCGCTCGACGAAGCGGTCCAGCTCCGCGCCGCGCAGCGGCGTTTCATACATGAAGCGCGTGCCGCCCAGCGCATTGCTTGCGAGCATCTCCGCCGCATCCGGCGGATCGTCGAGCGTGAGAATGCCGTCCTGCTGCAGTTCGCGCAGGTAGTCGGCCAGCGGACGCAGGTACTCGTACGTGTCGGCTCGTGCCGCCGCCGCCAGGTCGGGAAAGAGCGCCGCCTGGGTCATGGTCATCGACATGACTGCCAGGGCTCGCGGCGTGGTCAATGCACGGTGCATGCGTCGCATCTCGTCGGCCAGCGTCTTTTCGACGTCGCCAAGGCGCGGCAGCGGAGTTCGCGCACCGCGCGGCTTGGCTTCAAAGACCCGCAGCGTGCTCTCTCGGTACAGCCGCTCCTTGGTGCCGAACTGCCGGTAGATCGTGTCCTTGTTGACTCTGGCCGCGCGAGCGATGCCTTCGATGCTCGCTGCGCCATAGCCCCGGGCAAGGAATTCTTCGAGCGCAGACTGCACGATCCGCTCGTGCAGTTCGGCAGCCGCACGCCGCGTCGGGCGTCCCGGCGCGCGAGGTTTCGAGGCTCGTGTCTTCTTCGACGGCGACATCTGCGTTTCCGGCCTTGCGGCTGCCTCGCGCATTAATCCAACGATGGCGTCGGATTATAGGAACGCGCCTCAGGGGCGCTACTAGGGACAAATGCCTACCTGAAAACAGGCGGACGCGACGGAAGACGCCAAGCTCATGAGGCTTGGGTTTTTTTGAACAATGTTCTACTATGTAAATGATTCTCAAGACGCGATGCCGCAACGCAAAAGGGAGACTGCCTTGGATTCCACGAGTCACGGCCGCTTGCGCGTCGGCATCATCGGCGCCAACTGGAGCCTCAAGGTGCATGGCACGGCCTGGCGGCTGCTGCCGAACGTCGAGGTCACCGCCGTCTGTACGGCGCACAAGGAAACGGCAGAGACGGCCGCTCAGACATTCGGGATTCCGAAGGCCTACTGGAACGTCGCAGACCTCGCTGCCGATCCCGACATCGACATCATCGATGTCGGCAGCCGGCCGTCGTTCCGCTACGACATGGTCATGGCGGCATTGGCGGGCGGCAAGCACGTTTACGACGCGCTGCCTTTCGCGACGGACGCCGGGAAAGCCCGCCACATGCTCGATGCGCAGCAGCGTGCCGGACGTGTCGGCATCGTCGATGCGCAATTCCGCTGGGTGCCGGCCGGCATGCACATGAAGTCGCTGATCGATCAGGGCTACATCGGCCAGCCGCTGGGATTCAACGTGCAGTTGCTGATGCCGCTGCAACGGCAGAACGACCGCCCCTACCCTTTCTGTGTATATCCGGAAGGCGGCATCAGCCCCTATCACTGGCTGGCCGATCCGACGAGCGGTGCGGGCGGATGGCGTAACTTCGGCGCGCACACCGTGTTGTTCCTGACGCACCTGCTCGGCCCCGTCGAACAGGCCATGGGGGCCACCCGCACTGGCGTGCCGAATTGGACGTTGCCCGACGGTACGGAACTCAAACCGGGCACCGAGGACCTCGGCTGCGCCACGCTGTGTCTCGCCAACGGCGCCATCGGCAACCTGCAGACGGGATGGAGCGTTCCTGACTCCGCGTGCCTGCGCGTTGAAGTCTGGGGCGATCGCGGCCGGCTGTTGCTCGAGGACCCGAGCTTCGGCGACGGCATATCCGCACGACTGTACGCAGGTGAGGCCGGCAAGGGTGAGTATGGCCGCCCGCTCGGACAGTGGCTCGATGTTCCGGCAGCGCTGTATGCAGTTCCCGGCACGCCTTTCACGAAGGAGAACGCGCCGCCGTACATGGTCTCGATGGGCTGGATGTTCCACGACATGGTCCGCACTATCCGCGAGGGCGGCCCCGGATCGCCGAGCTTCACCGAAGCGCACCATGCGCAGCAGGTCGTCGAGGCCGTCATCGAGTCGCAGCGCTCGGGACGCCGGCTGCACGTGGCGGACATAGGCTGATCACCGGAGGCTTCCAGTGAAAGGACAGTTGGGCAAGCGACTTTACGCCGAGCAGCACTTCCAGAACGCGTACACGACGCGCGACATCGATGCGGCTGCGTCCATGTTTGCAAACAGGCACGGCATCGACTCGTTCCATTTCATGCGCGACATCCCCTTCGGTCCGGACTCGACCATACACATCGCCCTTGCATGGGCGGGGGACGTGATGATCGAGCTGATCCAGCCGAACGGCCAGGCCCAGAACCTGTACTCGACCATGCTGCCCCCCGAAGGGCAGGTCCTGCGCTTCCACCATCTCGGGCACATGCAGCAGGACGAGGATTGGTGGAAGCGGATCAACGCGCTCGCCGCGCAGAGCGGCCTTCCGGTCGCAATGCAAGGCAACAGCCAGGGCGTGAACTACCTGTACCTCGACGCTCGTGCGGAGCTGGGCCATTACCTCGAGTACATCTACCTCGAGGGAGATGCCGTGCACTTGTTCGACAGCGTGCCACGTTACTGAGCTGCGGATATCGAGTGATCCACCTGCGTCCCTGGCTGGGGACGCCCTGTCGCGAACGGAGACGAACATGCATGACGACGGTTCACCGGATGCCCGGCTGAGCACAACCGCACAGGCCGCGTTGCTCGCGTGCGGTTTGTTCTCGACGATCGGATTGTTCTCGCCGGGCCTCGTGCTGCCGCAGATCGAGCGGGCGTTCGCCGCGGTGCCACACGCCGTGCTGCTCACGCAGTTGATCGGTGCGGTCGCGAGTTTCTCGTTCGCGCTTGGCGCGCCGCTGGCTGGTGCGTTGATCGCGCGCTTCGGATGTCGTCGCATCATCGTCCCATCGCTCATCGTCTTTGCCCTCGCCGGAACCGCACCGGCTTTGCTGAACGATCTGTGGTCGATGGTCGCGACGCGCGTCGTGCTCGGCCTGGCGTTGTCGGGGATCTTCACGGGCGGACTCGCGGGTATCGGCGCCTTGCCCGAAAAGACGCGCGCACGAATGTTCGGATGGTTTGCAGTCGTCGGCGGCTCGGCGGCGATCCTGATGTTCCCGGCGATCGGTGTACTCGCGCGGATAGATTGGCATCTGGCGTTCACGGTGCACCTGGTGGCGCTCGTCGTCCTGCCACTCGCCTGGCGCTTGCCGATGGCCCTGGGTGTTGCGCCGTCTCATATTTCGGCGCAAGCGTCGAACGGTCCGCACGCATTGCTCACGCCGGCGATGCTCGGCCTGCTGGGCCTCGCCGCATTCGCGGGCATGTCGATGTTCCTCGGCCCGATGTACTCACCGCTGTATCTCGCGTCGCTCGGCGTTACGGACCCTCGGCTGCTGGCGATTCCCGTGACGCTCGGGTCGATTGCGGCCGTGTTCGCGTCGGCCGGATACGGCTTCCTGCACGGGCGGCTCGGCGTTCACGGCCTCTCCGCGGCGGCGATGGCCATAATGGGCATCATGCTGTTCGTCGCCGGATCGGTCGATGCGATTCCGCTGTTCACGGCCGCGATCGTCGTGCAGTGCGCCACGATCGCGCTGCTCGCTCCCAACGTCAGCGCTGCGGCGCTGGAAATGAGCCCGCCCGGGCTCGGTGCGCAGGCGATCGGCCTCGCGAACGGCGTGATGTTCGGGGCGCAGATTCTGTTCCCGTTCATTGCAAGCGCGATCCGCGCCGCGACCGGACTCGTCGGTGTGTTCTTCGCTTTCGGCGCCGCGGCGCTCGCGATCAGCGTCGCGATGTACTCGTACGCGAGGCTACGCCGGCAAAGTCCGCTGCGGAGGCCGGCGACCGGCACAACCGCCGGTCACTGAGGTCCGTCGCACATGGGTACAAAGCTGGTCGACTTGGACGAGGGCATGCACGCGGTCGGCACTGCGCCCAACTGGAACGAAAGCCGCTACATCGATTTCTGGGACTCGAAGCAACGGTTGGGGGGCTGGTTCCGGATTGGCAACCGCGTCAACGAGGGACATTCGGAGATGTCCGCCTGCCTCGATCTGCCGGACGGGAGGGCTGCGTTCTTCTTCGAGCGCCCGAATATCACCGGCAATACGCTCCAGACCGGGGGCCAGACCTGGGAGATCCTCGAACCCTGGCGGGCCAATCGAGTGCGCTACTCGGGCGACGTGCTGCTGCTCGACGATCCCTGGTCGCTGACGGATCCGAAAAAGGCCTTCGCGACTGCGCCGCGCGCGCACGCGGAAATCGACCTGGTCGCCCGGTCCACCGGGTTGCACACGGTCATGGGATTCGACCAGGACCACATCGACCGCATCTTCCTGCCCGGCCAGGCCGATCTTCATTACCAGCATCTCGCGCGCTCGAGCGGCACCATTCGCGTCGGCGACCAGATGTGGACCGTGAAGGATGCGGGCGGCGGCAAGGACCACTCCTGGGGGGCGCGCAACTGGCACGCCAAGATTTACCTGCGCTGGCTGATCGCCTCGGTCGACGATGACAATGGCTTCGTGCTCGTCCGTGCCGTGGGACCGACCAAGAAGACCCGCAGCGGCTTCGTGCTGGAACGCGGGCGCTTTCTGCTGGTCGACGACTTCGAGATGCGAAATGAGTTTGCCGGGGAACCACACCACGAACTGCGTCGGGTCGGGTTGACGATCCGATCGGGTGGCCGCACGTGGACCGCCTCTGGCGAACCACAGGCGTGGCTGCCCCTGCGGCACCGACAGAAGAAGGCCAATGGCGAGGAAGCGCTCCTGCGCATCATAAAGTCGCCGACCAACTGGACTTTCGAGGCGCGGCCGGCGGAAGGCATGTGCGAGTACCACGACCTGATCGTCGATGGCCGGCCGGTGGGCCTGCACGACTGACCGCCATGGTCGATCTGAAGGGGATCGACTGCGTCGCCGTGGAGGCATGGTTTGCTCGGCACGTGTCCGAATCGCGCGCGCCGCTGCAATTCGCCCTGATCGCCGGCGGACACTCGAACCTGACCTACCGGGTCGAAGACGCCGACGGAAACCGGTACGCGCTTCGCCGTCCGCCGCTCGGCGAGTTGCCGCGCGGCGCGCATGACGTCGCCCGCGAGCATCGGATCCTCGACGCACTGCGCAACACAACGGTGCCCGTGCCGCCCGTCGTCGGTCTCTGCACGGACACGAGCGTCATCGGTGCGACGTTCTATGTCATGCACTGGGTCGATGGCGTGATCGTCGACAATGCAGCGAAGGCCGAAGAGCTGTTGCCCGACAACGAGTCACGGCGGCGAATGGCGTTCGGCGTCATCGATGCGCTGGCGGACCTGCATCGGCTGGATGTCGATCAAGCCGGCCTCGGCAACCTCGGACCGCGCGACGACCAACTCGGGCGCCAGATCGAGCGAATGCGCCAGGTCTGGGAAAAGACCCGGACACGTGACCTTCCGATCATCGAGTCGATCCACGAGCGTCTGCTGGCCGCCAAGCCGGTGCAGCGTCACACGGGGCTGGTGCATTCCGATTACCGGCCGGGCAACGTCATGCTCGGACCCGACGGGCGCGTAGCCGCCGTGCTCGACTGGGAACTCAGCGCACTCGGCGACGTCCTGATCGACGTCGGCGGGTTGCTCGCCAACTGGGACGAGCCCGACGACACCTGGCCCGACGTGTGGATGCAGCGTGCCCCGACACGTGCGGGCGGATTTCCGACGAAAGCCGAGCTCGTCACCCGATACGCCATGCGGACGGGTTTCGAGGTGCGCAAGCTGGATTACTACCGCGCGTTCAATTACTGGCGCATCGCGGTGATCGCGGAAGGGATGAAACGGCGCTACGAATCGGGGGCGATGACGGCGGACCGGGCCGACGTCGATGGCATCGCCCGCCGCGTCGTACAGCGCGCAGAGCTCGCCACGATGTGCCTGGACCTCGCGGGCGCCTGAGCGAGTCGCTCAACGGAACTGGCGGAAGCACTCCCGCAACTCGCGCACGAAGAGCCCGGGCTGCTCCAGCGCGGCAAAGTGACCACCCCGCTCGACTTCGTTCCAATAGACGATGCGGGTGAACATCTCCTCCGCCCAGTGGCGCGGCGAAAGGAACAGTTCCTTCGGGAAGACGCTGAAGCCCGTGGGCACGTCCGTCTGGAATCGACCCTGCTTGCCGAAACTCTCCCAGTACAGGCGGGCGGACGACGCGGCCGAATTCGTCAGCCAATACAACATCACGTCGTCGAGGATCTCGTCGCGCGTCAGGATGCTTTCCGGATCGCCGTTGCAGTCGGTCCACGACTGGAACTTTTCGAAAATCCACATTGCCTGGCCGACCGGAGAATCGGCGAGCCCATATGCAAGCGTCTGCGGCTTGGTCGACTGCTCGATCGCGTAGCCGTTTTCGACCCGCCGGTAGCGATCCATCGCGACGAGCGCTCGCTGCTCATCGGGCGTGGGGTGTTCGGGGAAGCGCTTCGGCAGCGTTGCGACGATGTTCATGTGCACGCCAGCCAGCGCCGCGGGCTTCTGCCGGGCGATCTCCGAGGTCACGGCCGCACCCCAGTCGCCGCCCTGCGCCACGTAGCGTTCGTAGCCGAGACGGGCCATCAGCGTGATCCACGCCGACGCAATCCTCGCGATATTCCAGCCGGGTCCGGACGGCTTATCCGAGTAGCCGTACCCCGGCAAAGCGGGCGCGACGACGTGAAAAGCGTCCGACGCGCGGCCGCCATGCCGTTCCGGCTCGGTCAGCGGACCGATCACCTTGTGGAATTCCAGCACCGAACCAGGCCAGCCGTGCGTGACGACAAGTGGCAGCGCTTGCGGGTGCGGCGAGCGCACGTGCAGGAAGTGAATGCCAAGGCCGTCGATCGCCGTGCGGTACTGGCCGAAGCCATTCAGCTTCGCTTCGCAGCGACGCCAGTCGTACCGATGACGCCAGTACTCGACGAGCGCGCGGGCGCGATCGAGCGGCACGCCCTGTGACCATCCTTCGCCGGTCTCCTGCTCGGGCCAGCGTGCCAGATCGAGCCTTGCGTTCAATCCGTCGATCTCGGCCTGCGGCACTTCGAGCACAAACGGAGTGACCGCTTCAGTCATGGTGAAACCTCGCAGCCACGCAAGCCTCCTCTGTCGCGTTAGACCCGGGAGAAATCAATTGATCGAGCGGATCTGGCCGCCGTCCACGCGGTAATTGCCGCCCGTCATGTACGTCGAGAGCGGGCTGGCGATGAGGGCCACCACGCGGCCAATATCCTCCGGCCGGCCGAGCTTGCTCGTGCACAACGGGATCAGCTCGGTCGTGAAGCGTCGCTCGATTTCGCTCCAGTCGTCGCCCCATTGCTTCTGCTTCGCGACATGCGACAACCACAGCTCGACGGCAGGCGTCAGGATCGTGCCGGGCATGACGGAATTCACCGTGATGCCGGTATGCGCCAGCGTCCGCGCCATGCTGGTCGACATGTTCACCATCGCCGCCTTGGCCGCGGAATATTCGCCGACACTGGGTTCCGGCTGCGTGGCCGCGGCGCTCGTGATGTTGATGATGCGGCCGAAGCCGCGGGCCTTCATGGCAGGCACGAACGCGTGCGCCATTCGAACGGCCGCGCCGACGTTCTGCTCGTAGGTGCCGATCCAGTCGTCCCAGCCCACATCGAACCAGCCCGGGTTGCCGACGAACGTCTTGCCGCCGGCATTGTTGACGAGGATATCGATACCGTCCGTCAGTTTCGTCACGGCGCTGGCCACCACGTTGCAACCTGCGACGGTCGCAAGGTCACCGGTCACCGCAAGTGCCGTGGCGCCGGTTGCGGCAAGCCTCTCCGTGACCGCGCGGGTTCGCGCCTCGTCGCGGCCGTGCACGATGACGACGGCACCTTCCCCGGCGAGCACGGTTGCAATGCCGACACCGATCCCCGAGCTGCTGCCGGTCACAAGGGCGCGGAGCCCTTTGAGTCTCAAATCCATCGTCGCCTCCTCGCCGGGCCCTGCCCTGGAACCGCGCCGCTGCCGCGGTCGGCCGCCACACCGATGTTCATATATTAGAACATTGCTTTCTTTTCCGAACGGACGAAGAATCACACCGGGGCCGGCCGCTGTCCAGTCACGAGGCGGGGTCGGATCATGATCCAGGGGCATGGCCCGGGAGTGTCGAACGTGCCGTCGATCGATCAGAACGAAGCCCGCGCCCGGCGGATCGCGGCGCGCCATGAGCGATTGATGGATGAGGATGCGCAATATCGTGCAGCCATGCCCCTGGAGGCGATGACCAGCGCGAAAAAGAATCCTGCGGTACGTATGGCGCAGTTGATGGCTACGGCGATGGAAACCTACGCGGACCGGCCGGCACTGGGCCGGCGCGCCACGCGCATTATCGAGGATCCGTCGACGGGCCGAAGCTCGCTGCAACTGCTCGACGAGTTCGAGACGCTCACGTATCGCGAGCTCTGGGCCGACGTGACGGCTCTGGCTCGCCTCTGGCAGCACGAGGAGGCCGTGCGGGTCGGGCCCGGCGACCTTGTCTGCATCCTCGGTTTTGCCGGTATCGGGTACGTGACCGTCGACTTCGCAGCCATCCACACGGGCGCCGTCAGCGTGCCGCTGCAGACCAATGCTGCGACCGCCCAGCTCGCGGCAATCATCGCCGAAACGGAACCGAGATGCCTCGCGACGAGCATCGAGCACCTCGATGTCGCATTGGAGATCGTGCTGTCGGCGCATGCGCCGGCGAGCCTGCTCGTGTTCGATTACCACGTCGGGGACGACGACCAGCGCGCGCTTTTCGAGCGGACTGCGCAACGCCTGGCCGCCTCGAAGGCAACGACGCAGCTGCTGACGTTGGAGGCTGCATGCGAACTTGGCCGTGAACTGCCCGATGCAACACTGTCCGTTCCCGCCGCGAGCGACGATCCGCTCGCAACGATTTATTACACTTCGGGCAGCACGGGGTCCCCAAAGGGAGCGATGTACGGCGAGCGGATGAGCGGCATCGTGTGGCGCTTTCCGGACACGATGCCGGTGATCTCGGTCAACTTCATGCCGATGAACCACTCGTTCGGCCGCAGCCTGATCGCCCGAGCGCTGAGTGCGGGCGGCACGTGCTACTTCGCGGCGAAGAGCGATCTGTCGACTTTGTTCGACGACGTGCAGCGCGTGCGACCGACCCAGCTCAACCTCGTGCCGCGCATCTGCGACATGATCTACCAGCTGTACCAGGGTGAGTTGACCGCCCGCGGCCCGAACGCGGACCCCGACGAGGTGATGGCCGACTTTCGAGTAAGACTGATCGGCGGACGGCTGCTCTCCTGCGGATTCGGGTCGGCCCCGATGACCGCGGAACTGCATGCGTTCATCCAGCAGTGTCTCGACGCGACGATCGTCAACAACTACGGCGCGACCGAAGTGCTCGGCGTCACATCCAACAATCGCATTGTGCGACCGATCGTCATCGACTGGAAACTGATCGACGTACCCGAATTGGGCTACTTCGGCACGGACAGGCCGTATCCGCGCGGCGAGCTGCTCGTCAAGACGCATACGCTGATGCAGGGGTACTTCAAGAACCCTGCGGCGACGGCCGCGGTATTCGACGAAGACGGCTTCTACAAGACCGGCGACGTGATGGCGCAGATCGGCCCGGACGAGATCATTTACGTCGACCGGCGCAACAACGTGCAGAAGCTCGCTCAGGGCGAGTTCGTGGCCGTCGCTCAGCTCGAAGCCACCTTCACCGCTGGCCACCCGCTGATCCACCAGGTCTACCTGTACGGCACGAGCGACCGCGCCTTCCTGCTCGCGGTCATCGTCCCGGACGCCGCTGAATTTGCACGACTAGGCATTGCGCTGGGGCATGAATCGCAGGTCAAGACGAAGCTCCGCGTCGCGATCCAGGCGGTCGCACAGGCAGAGCACCTGCAGTCGTACGAAATGCCGCGCGACTTCATCGTCGAGCCCGAACCGTTCTCCGTCGAGAACGGCCTGCTGACCGGCATCGGCAAACTCAAACGTCCGTCGCTCAAGGTACATTACGGTTCGCGGCTCGAGGCGATGTACGACGGGATCGCCGCGAAGCAGTCCGATGAGCTACAGATGCTGCGCAAGCATGGTCGCGACGCCCCGGTGCTGGAGACCGTCGCACGCGCCGTCCAGGCGACGCTCGGTGTCGAGGCCGTCGACCCGAACCAGCCGTTGAGCTTCGAGGACCTCGGCGGCGACTCGCTGTCCGCGTTGTCGCTGTCGATGCTGCTCGAGGAAATTTACGACGTCGAGGTTCCGGTCGGCGTGATCACCCACCCCGCGGGAAGCCTGCGCAAGCTGGCGGCGTTCATCGACGAGGCGCGCCGTACCGGCGCCGAACGCCCCACGTTCAACTCGGTGCACGGCCGCACCGCCGTCGAGGTGAGCGCGAGCGAACTGACGCTCGACAAGTTCATCGACCCGGCCACGCTGGAGCGGGCGGCGCACCTGCCCCCCGCGTCCGAGTCGCCGCCGGCAACTGTCCTGCTGACCGGCGCCAACGGCTACCTCGGCCGATTCCTCTGCCTCGAGTGGCTCGAGCGCCTCGCCGCATCGAATGGACGGCTGATCTGCGTGGTGCGCGGTGCGGATGGTGCGGAAGCGCGTCAGCGCATCGTCAAGGCGTTCGATGCCGGCGACGATTCGCTGATGCGACACGTCAAAGCGCTTGCGGAGAAGCACCTGGAGGTGCTGGCGGGAGACCTGTCGGAGCGCCACCTCGGGCTCGATCACGACACTTGGATGCGTCTCGCCGAGATGGTGGACGTCATCGTTCACCCGGCGGCACTGGTGAACCATGTGCTGCCGTACTCGCAGCTGTTCGGGCCGAACGTCGTCGGCACGGCCGAACTGATTCGCCTCGCACTGAGCTGGAAATTGAAGCGCTTCGTGAACGTCTCGACCGTGGCCGTGGCATTCGGCGGCGACGGCCGGACACTGAGCGAAGACGACGACGTCCGGACCGCCACGCCGAAGCGCTCACTGAGCGATAAGGGTTACGCCAGCGGTTACGCCACCAGCAAGTGGGCCGGCGAGGTGCTTTTGCGCAACGCGCATGAGCGTTTCGGGGTGCCGGTCAGCGTGTTCCGGTCCGACATGATCCTGGCGCACCGCCGCTACCGCGGCCAGCTGAACGTCCCGGACATGTTCACTCGCCTGATGTTCAGCCTGGTGCAGACCGGGCTGGCGCCACGCTCGTTCTACCAGTCACCCCAGGATGGCCGGGCGGCACGTCCGCATTACGACGGCTTGCCGGTGGACTTCTCCGCGTCTGCGATCGTGTCACTCGGCGAGCAGGCGAAGCGCGGCTACCAGACCTACCACGTCCTCAATCCGCACGACGACGGCATTTCACTCGACGATTTCGTCGGCTGGATCGCCGAGGCCGGCCGTCCCATGCAGCGGGTCGAGGACTACTCCGACTGGCTCGCCCGCTTTGATACCGCGCTGCGGGCACTGCCGGAAAAGCAACGCCAGCAGTCATTCCTGCCGCTGCTGCACCAGCTGGCCCGTCCCATGCCGGCGACCTCGGGCGGGATGGTATCGGCTGACCGCTTCCATGCTGGGGTACGCCAGTTCGGTGCCGGCGATGACCGCGACATTCCGCACCTGTCGGCGGACGTGATCCGCAAGTATCTGTCGGACCTGGAGGCCGTCGGCCTGCTGGAACGCCTTGCTTGACGCAGGCGGTCCGTCAGGCGATCCAGTCGTAGAACTGCAGGTCCATGTCGCCCGCGACGGTCGCGATGATCGGCGGCACGAGGCGTTCGTGGAACGCCGTGCCCTGGTGCAGCTGGAACGCCGCCTCGTCCTTGAAACGCGCGTAGACGACGTACGTATCCGGTTTCGAGCGCGAACGGATGATGTCGTAGACGAACGTGTCCGGCTCGCTCTCGTGCGTCAGTTTCGAGAGCTCCGCCTGCAGCTTCTCGAACTCGGCCTCGTGGCCCGGCTTGATCTTCAGTGTCGCGATGAAGCAGGTCATGTCGTCGGTTCCTGTCTTGAGGTTCGTTGATCCGGAGTCTCAGGATTCGAGCGGGTCCATGTACTCGCGCACCCAGGTGCCGTCGAGGCAGTCCACGATGCCCGGGCCCGCTGCGGCCAGCCACGGCGTGCTCATGTGCTTGTGCTCGACTTCCTCGTTCGGGAACGACTCGAGCACCGCATAGCGGCGCGGCTCGCGCAGCTTGAAGAACTCGTAATAGATCAGATCGGGTTCGCTCGCCTTCACCTTTTCGGTGAGGGCCGTGCAGATCCGGACGAACTCCGCCTCGCGGCCGGGCTTGACCGTCATGCGGGAGATGAAGGTAATGCGTGGCATCGTCGCGTCCTCGTGGGTCTCGGCGGCTTGATCGCGGCCGATGGTAGCATCGCCCCGTGTCGGAAAGAAACAGTCAAGCCTGTTTCTTTTTGGCGCGATTCGGTACATTGGCCGGACTCTTTCGACCCGCGAGCCGGAGCCTTCGTTGACTGCACCCGCCTTCGTCCCCGTGCTGCCCGTCGCCGAACTCGCGGCCGGCCAGATGCGTTGCGTCGAGGTCGGCGCCGTGGCGGTGCTGGTCGTGCACACCAAGGACGGCCAGTTGCACGCGGTCAACAACATCTGCACCCATGCCTATGCCCGATTGGACGAAGGCCGGCTGCGCGGCCACCGTTTGATCTGCCCGCTGCACGGTGCAAGCTTCGACGTGCGCACCGGCGCCGTGCTCGGTGCGCCGGCCAGTGCTCCCCTGCCGAGCTATCCCGTCCGCGTCGTGGACGGCCAGATCGAAATTCAGGTCTGACAGGACCCCGCGGAGGCGAATCGACCATGGAATTCCAACTGACGCGACGAGCAGCGCTCGCTGCAGGAGACCGCGCGGCGCTACGCGCAGTCGCGATTGCCCGAGATCGCGCGCCACTGCGAAGAGACCAACCACGCCCCCGACAAGGAGCTGGTGAAGGAATTCGCCGAGATGGGTTTCCTCGGCATCAACGTGCCGGAGCAGTACGGCGGGCTCGGCCTCGGCAATCTCGAGGCGCTGCTGGTGCTCGAGGAGTTCGGCAAGATCTCCTCGGCCGTCGGCTTCCCGGTGTTCGAATCCTGCGTCGGCCCGGTGCGCGCGATCGAGCGGTTCGGCAGCGAGTCGCTGAAGCAGCGCGTCGTGCCGGCCGTGTGTCGCGGCGAGATCCAGGTGGCGGTGTCGATGTCGGAGCCGCAGGCCGGTTCCGCGTTGACCGACCTCACCACGCGCGGCGAGGTCGCGCGGCGACCAAGGTGATCCTGAACGGCACCAAGCGCTGGTGCTCGGGCGGCGGCCACGCCGACGGCTACGTCGTCTACTGCCGTCTGTCCGAGGACGAAGGCGCGCGCGGCATCGGCGCGGTCTACGTCGAGAAGGACACCAGCGGCGTGACGTTCGGCCGCCCGGAGACGCTGATGGGCTTTCGCGGCATGCCCGTCGTCCGACATCTATTTCGACAACGCCACGGTGCCGGCGGACAACGTCGTCGTGCCGGCCGGCGGCTTCAAGAAGCTGATGGAAGCCTTCGACCTGGAGCGCTGCGGCAACGCGACGATGGCGCTCGCGCAGGCCTCGGGCGCGCTCGACGACGTGATCGCATACGTGCAGGAGCGCGAGCAGTTCGGCAAGCACCTCGTCGAATTCCAGGCGGTGCAGATCCGGCTCGCCGAGATGAAGATGCGGGTCGAGGCGGCGCGGCTGCTGATCCATCGCGCGGCGAGCAACGCGCAGAACGGCCTGCCGAGCATCCTCGATTCGTCGCTCGCCAAGTGCTTCGCCAACGAGATCGCGCGCGAAGTGTGCGGCCACGCCGTGCAGCTGATGGGCGGCTACGGCTACTCGCGCGAGTACCCGATGGAGCGGCGCCTGCGCGACGCCTGGGGCTGGGGCATCGCCGGCGGCGCCATCGACATCCAGAAGGTCAACATCGCCGGCGCGCTGGTCGGCCGCCGCTTCGACCAGAGGCGCTGACCGTGGGCGTGCTCGACGGCGTCCGCGTGCTGGACTTCGGCCGCTACGTCGCCGGCCCGTATTGCGCGACGCTGCTCGGGTACCTCGGCGCCGAAGTCATCCGCATCGAGAAGCGCGACGGCAGCGAGGACCGCTACATCGCGACCGATCGCCGACGCCGGCGAAGGCGGCGTGTTCTTCCAGACTGGCGTGCAACAAGAAATCGCTGACGCTCGATCCCGCGAACGCCGCAGGGCCGCGAAGTCGTGCGCCGGCTGGTCACGACCGCCGACGTCGTGGTCGCCAACCTGCCGCCTGCGAGCCTCGAAGTCGCTGGGCCTCGATTACGCGAGCCTCAGCGCCATCCGGCCCGACATCATCCTCGTCACGCAGACGGCCTTCGGCGACCGCGGTCCGCTCGCGCGAGCGCGCGGCTTCGACGGCGTCGGCCAGGCGATGTCCGGCGCGATGGCTACATGACGGGCACGCCGGGCCATCCGGTGAAGTCGGCGGCACCTACGTCGACTACTCGACCGCCGTGCTCGTCCGCCTTCGGCGACGCTCGCCGCGCTGATGCAGCGCGCAGCAGACGGGCCAGGGCCAGGAAGTGAAGGCCAGCGCTGCTCGGCACCGCGCTGTCCGTGTTCGGCTCGCACCTCGTCGAGCAGAGTGCGACGCGGCATCGGGCGCATGCCGCAGCGGCAATCGCGTGCAGACGTCCGCACCGTCGGACGTCTTTCGCCACGCGCGACGGCGCACATCCTGATGCACGTCGTGGGCAATCGGACTTTTCGAGCGCTGGGCGCGGCTGATGGGCGAGCGAGCGCTGGACGAGCGATCCGCGCTTCCAGTCGGACCAGTCGCGCGGCGATCACAGCGCGGAGATCCTCGCGCGCATGGCGCGCTGGTGCGCCGAGCGCTCGACCGCCGAGGCGCTGCGTGAACTCGAGGCCGCCGGCCTGCCGGCGGGCCCGGTGTAGACGCCTGCAGCAGGCGCTCGATGATCCGCAGGTGCGCGAGCGATGAATCTGCTGCGCGAGGTGGCGGACTTTCCCGGGACTGCCGCGCCCGGCGCCGGTGCCGGACCTGCCCGTCGAACTGTACGCGACTCCGGCGGCGGCATCCGCGGCCGCCCGCCGACGCTCGGCGAGCACACCGATGAGATCCTCGCGCAACTCGGCTACTCGGCCGCCGAAATCGCCGCCTTGCACGCAGCAAAGGCTACGTGAGTCCGTCGCGTCACTCGACGCGAGTGACGCGATAGCCCAGCCGCGGGAAGTGCACCACCACCTCGCCGCACCGTGGATGCTCGACGGCGCACCGCGATTTCGTTCACCGAGGCGCCCGCTACACTCCCCCGCACTGCGCCGCGGCGCGTGTCGTCCGGCATCACCTCGACGGCCATGCCGGCCTTCAGCCCCTGCGCGTCGTCCGGATCGATGACGCATGGCCGCGGCTTCGACGGCCCTGGCGACGGCAAACGCCTCCTCCGCCGTGCAGTCCATACGCTTGCCTTCGCCGAGATCGGCCACACGCTGTCTCCCAGGCCGCCATCCGCGTGAACGCGGCGTACAGTTCGTTCGCGCCGGGCACCGCGGCGCGCGTGAACCACGGCACCGTCCACGCGTGGACGTCCAGCAGGCCCGGCGCGTCGCCGCCGAGGAATGCGCGGCCGTCGGCGAGCTGCTGCTCGACGAAGCCGGCATGCGCGCGCAGCTGCGACCGGGCGTAGCTCGGCGTCGATGCCGTCGAAGTCGATGTCGGGAAACAGGCCCTGGCGATCCGCGCGGAATTCAGGCGGCCACAACGTGCTGGTGGTCGCGATCGTGAGGTGCAGGCCCGCACGGAAGAACGCGTCGGCCCACTTCACGGCCGCGTACGGGATGCCGCATTCCCGGCCCGGAAAGAGCGTGGGTGTCGGGTAGCGATCCTCGAGCTCGCGCGCGATGCGCTGCGAGTCGATGTAGACGTCCGCGCCGATCTGCAGCACCGGGCGTGCCGCGATAGCCGCCGGTGAGCGCGAGCAGGTCGTCCTTGGGCGGCATCATCGGCGTCGTCACCGAGCGCCAGTCGAGCCCCTTGATGCGCGAGCATGCTTCAGCGCGCGCTGCGTGAACGGCGACGCGTCGTACGTGCAGGATCAGGTCGGTCATTTCGGTCCTCACGTCGGGCGCTGCTGCTGCGCGCTCGGCGACGGTCTCGGCCGTCTGCCCGTAAAGGAATTGGTATGCCCGGAGTCGGCCATGCGTTCGTGCCCGCGGTCATAGGCACGGCGCACGGCCGGGCGCGCGCGTCACGGCGTCGAACCAGCGCTGCACGTTCGGAAAGTCCTCGAGCGCCTGGCCTTGCCGATCGTGGAGCACGATCCACGGCCAGCAGGCCATGTCGGCGATCGAGTACTCCCCCGCGATGCATTCGCGATCGGCGAGCGCGCCGATCGAGCACGCCGTACAGACGATTGCACCTCGTCGGTGTAGCGGCTGGATGCCGTAGGGCACGTGTTCGGACGCGAACGCGCGAAAGTGATGCGCCTGTCCGGCCATCGGACCGAGTCCGCCCACCTGCCAGTAACAGCCACTGCAGGCACGTCGGAACGCGACGTGCGATTCCGACGGCAGGAAGTGGCCGGACTCGTTCGGCAAGGTAATGCAGGATCGCACCCGACTCGAACATCGGCAGCGGCCCGCCGGCCACGTCCGGTCGACGATGCGCCGGGATGCTATTGTTCGGGCTGATGCGCAGGAACTCGGGCTTGAACTGCTCGCCGCGCGGATGTTCGACCGCGACGACGCCGATACGGCAGGCCGCATTCCTCCAGCATGATCGAGATCTTCAGCCCGTTCGGCGACGGATAGAAATGCAGGTCGATCATGCCGGCTCGACCACGTAGCCGATGCGCGGGAAATGCACGACGACCTCGCCGGCGCGCGTCGTCGACGCGGCGCACGGCCACCTCGCTGCAACTGCAGCGTGACGAGTTCGCCGGTGACCGGCACCTTGCCGTAATCGTCCGGCGTGACCGTGACCGTGTCTGGCCGGCCGTCAAGCCGAGCGGGTCGCCGGCGCGACCCCGCCCGGCGGCAGCGGCTCGACGCACGCGCGATCGCGAGCGCTTCGTCCGCCGGCGATCTCGCTGCGCTGTCCGTGGCCCGATCGCGCGCATCCGCTCCTCCCAGCGCCGCGACCTGCGCGAACGGCTTCAGCAGGTCGTTCGATCCCGACGACGAATCCGCGCGCCATCCACAGCACGTAGTACGCAGTCGCATCGGCGAGTCCCGGCCGCTCGCCCGATCAGAAAGGGGCGACCGTCGGCGAGTTGCTCCTCGACGAGTTCGGCGTGCGCGAGCACCTGCGTAGAACGCATGCGGCACCCGCGCTGCGAAACGAACCGAAATCCATGTACGAGAAGAACGCTTGCCGATCCTTCAGCAGCTCGGCCGGCAACTGGTCGTTGAGTCCCATCGCGAGGCTCGACCCGGCATCGAAGAACCGTTCGGCCCAGGCGGCCAGCGCCAGCGCGAGGCCGCGTCCGCCGCCTGGAAATAGCGTCGGATCGGGGTAGCGTCGTTCGAGTTCCCGGGCGATCAGGCTGGTATCGCAGTAGATGTCGGCGCCGACCTGCAGCACGGGCGTCTTGCGGTAGCCCCCCGGTCAGCGCGGTCAGGTCGGGCTTCGGCATGACCATGGGGATCTGGACGCTGCGCCAGGCAAGGCCCTTGATTCCGAGCAGCACGCGGACCTTTTCGGCGTACGGCGACCAGTCGAAGTGGTGCAGAATCAGTTCGCTCACGGCTCCCCCTGGGCCGCTCCGCGCCGCACCAGGACAATATAGGCCGGATTCCGGAAAAAAACAGTCAGGCTTGTTTCTTTTAGACGCCTCGGCTTCTATACTCTGAACGCCCGCAGCAGAGGATTCCCATGGACGCCGCCACGACCGAGCGCTTCGTACAACGCTTCCTCGATGGCATGCAGTACGAGACCGAGCGAACCGCCCCGCCGGAAGGCTTCCCGAAGCTTTCCGAGCATCCCGGCGGGCGCTATCGCGATCCGACATTCCTCGCAGCCGAACGCCAGGCCCTGTGGAAGCGCACCTGGCTGTATGCGTGCCATGTCGACGAGCTGCCGGATGCGGGCAGCTTCATGCTGTGGACCCGAACGGGTTCGCCGATCCTGATCGTGCGCGGCAAGGACCTGCGAGATCCGCGCGTTCTACAACACCTGCCGCCATCGCGGCGCGCCGCTGGTGAAGACGGAGACGCGGCACGCTGCGACGGGCTCGTCTGCTCGCTACCACGGCTGGACCTACGCGCTCGACGGCCAGCTGATCAACCTGCGCGACAAGCGCGACTTCGTCGGATCTCGACACCGGCGACGCACTCGCTGGTCGCCGTGCGCTGCGAGCAGTTCGCCAACTGGGTGTTCGTCAACGAAGACCCGAACGCGCAGCCGCTGCTCGAGAACATCGCGCCCGTTCCCGGAGCACTTCGCGCAGTTCCAGCCGGAGACCCTGCGCTTCGTGCGACAAGAAGGGCTACGACCTCAAGTGCAACGTCAAGGTGCTGCTCGACGCGTTCCTCGAGGTCTATCACCTGAAATCGATCCACCAGAACACGGTGGACCGCTTCCTCGACCATCGCGGCACGACCATCGCCCTGTACCGCAACGGGCACTCGCTGATGGTGACGCCGAATCGCCGCCCGGACTGGGTGGACCCCGGCACGCGCGGGCATGAAGCGCGTCGAGACGGCGACGGTGATCTCGGCGAAGAACAACCCGTCGTGGAATTTCTATCCGAACCTCGTCGTGCCCGATCGATCCGACCGGCTGCCCGTTCCTGCTGTTCTGGCCGACCGGCGACGACACGATGCGAATCGAGTGCCACTGGTTTGCGCCCGACTGGGGCGACGGCGCAGATGCATCCGATTGTGGAAGACGCGCATCGCGAACTTCGATCGCATCCTCGACGAGGACCTGCAGTTCGCGCGAGCAGATTCAGCAGTCGGTGGAGTCGCCCGGCTTCCGCGGCATGACGCTCGAACTACCAGGAGCGCCGCATCTACCACTGGCACGAGGAACTCGATCGGCGCATCGACCGCGCGGGCCTGTCGGTGCCGGAGTCGTTGCGCGTCAAGCCGCTGCTCGAGCCGTACCTGGAGAATTGAGCGCCGCGCATGACCACGCCCGTCGGCATCCGCAGCTTCGGCGCCTACCTGCCGCGCCTGCGTCTCGAGCGCAGCGCGATCGCGGCGGCGACCGCGCTGGGCGACAGGCACGCGCGGCGGCAAGGCGCGCGGGCACGCGCAGCTACTGCAACTGGGACGAGGACAGCCTGACGATGGCGGTCGACGCCGCGCGCGACTGCCTCGCCGGCAGCCTGCGGACGCGGTCTCGCCGACGCGTTGCTGTTCGCCTCGACGACGCATCCGTTCGCCGACCGCTCGAACGCCGGCCGTCGTCGCCGCGGCGCTCGATCTCGCCGAGACCGCTGCGCGACCCCGACGCATCGCGGCACCCTGCGCGCCGGCGTCGGCGCGCTGCTGCAGGCGTTCGCGCAGGTACGCTCCAGCCGCGGCGACGCGCTGGTGGTCGCGTCGGACCGGCGCATGCGCGCCAGACCGGGCAGCGACGCAGGAAGCTGCGTTCGGCCATGGCGCGGCGGCGCTGCTCGTCGGGCGCCGGCGGCGACCTCGCCGCGGAACTGCTCGGCGCACGCATCGCTGCAGGAGCGACTTCGTCGATCACTATCGCGCCAGCGACGCGCGCTTCGACTACGCGCTCGAGGAGCGCTGGGTGCGCGACGAGGGCTACCTGAAGTTCGTGCCGCGGGCGATCGCGGCGGCGCTCGCTGCGCGCCGGCGTCGACCCGGCCGCGGTGACACACCTCGTCGTGCCAGGGCCCCGGCCGGTTCGCCCGACGGCCGTCGCAAAGGCGCGCGGCCTCGGCGCCGAGATGCGTACAGGACGACCTGCAGGCGACTGCGGCGACACGGGCGGCGCGCATCCCTGCTGCATGCTCGGCGCGGCGCTCGAAACGGCGGCAGCCGGCGACTGTGATCGTGCTCGTCGAGCTTCGGCCAGGGCAGCGACGCGCTGGTGCTGCGCGCGACCGGCGCGCGCCGCGCCAGGCCGGGCGCGGTTGCCGCGGCGCGATCGCCGACGGCGCTGCCGACACGCGAGTACGTGCGCTTCCTGTCGCAAACTGCGGCCTCGTCGAGATCGACTGGGGCATGCGCGCCGAGCGCGACAATCGCACGGCGCAGTCG
Organism: uncultured Gammaproteobacteria bacterium; assembly: GCA_963843985.1. Classification (GTDB taxonomy): domain Bacteria; phylum Pseudomonadota; class Gammaproteobacteria; order Steroidobacterales; family Steroidobacteraceae; genus RPQJ01. The sequence goes on from CAWJMS010000035.1 coordinate 193,733, forward strand.
GTCGCGTGGCGCAAGCACCGCGACGTGACGGCTTTCATCGGCGGGCAGCTGCAGAGCGCTGCGGCACGGTGCAGTTCCCGCGCTCGCGCGCCTGCGTGAATCCGGACTGCCGCGCGTTCGACACGCAGCAGGACTGCACCGCTCGCCGAATCGACCGGCCGCGTCAAGACGTTCACCGAGGACTGGCTCGCCGTGACGCGCAGCCCGCCGCACGTCTACGGCAACGTCGCGTTCGACGAACGGCGGCAACGTGTTCATCGGAGTTCACCGACACGCCGTCCGGCGCACTCGCGGTCGGCGACCGCGGTGCGCTTCGTGTTTCGCATCAAGGACTTCGACGCGTGCGCGGCTTCCGCCGCTACTTCTGGAAAGCCACGCCGGTGAGGAGCTGACCATGGCCAGCGGAATCCGCGACAAGGTCGCGATCATCGGCATGGGCTGCTCGCGCTTCGGCGAGCGCTGGGACTGCGGTCCCGACGACCTGATGGTCGAGGCGTTCACGGAGGCGATCGCGGACGCCGGCATCGAGCGCGACCGCATCGACGCGGCCTGGCTCGGCGTGTTCTACCAGGAACAGAGCACCCGCAAGTCGGGCGCTGCCGCTGTCGATGGCGCTGCGGCTGCCGAACATGCCGGTGACGCGCGTCGAGAATCTCTGCGCGACGGGCACCGAGGCGCTGCGCGGCGCCGTCTATGCGGTCGCGGCCGGCGCGGTCGACATCGCGCTCGCGATGGGCGTCGAGAAACTCAAGGACACGGGCTTCGGCGGCCTGCCGGAGCGCACCAAGGGCACGTTCGAGGACCTCTGGCAGCCGGGCATCACGCCGCCGGGCGCCTTCGCGCAGCTCGGCGCGCGCCTACGCGGCCGGCACGGCTTCTCGATCGACGAGGTGAAGCGCGCGATGGCGCACGTCTCCTGGAAGAGCCACGAGAACGCCGCGCGCAATCCCAAGGCGCACCTGCGCAACCGCATCACGATCGAGCAGGTGCTCGACGGCGCCGATGATCGCCTACCCGCTCGGCACTGTACGACTGCTGCGGCGTCAGCGACGGCGCGGCCTGCGCGATCGTGACGACGCCGGAGATCGCGCGCGTCGCTCGGCAAGCGCGACATGGTGACGATCAAGGCGCTGCAGCTCGCGCCGTCGAACGGCGTCGAGATGGGCCACGCGAGCTGGGACGGCAGCTACACGCTCACGACCGCCGATCGCGGCGGCGCGCGCCTACGCGGAGGCCGGCATCACCGACCCAGCCGCGCGCAGATCGACCTGATGGAAGTGCACGACTGCTTCTCGATCACCGAGCTCGTGCTGATGGAGGACCTCGGCTTCTCGGAGCCCGGGACGGCGCCGTGCACGACGTGCTCGACGGCCGCTACGACCGCGACGGCGCGATGCCCTGCCAGACCGACGGCGGACTCAAGTGCTTCGGCCATCCGGTCGGCGCGTCGGGCCTGCGCATGGCCTACGAGATCTACACTGCAGTTGCTCGGACGCGCCGGCGAGCGGCAGCTGCGCGATCGCCGTCGCTCGGCTTGACGCACAACCTCGGCGGCATTCCGAATCGCAACGTCGCGAGCGTGTCCGTCCTCGGCCTACACAAGGGATGATCATGGAACAACGCGCCAACCGCCTCGCGCCCGCAGCCGAGCCACGCGACTGGGGCTACACGGATGAAGAGCTGGCCCGCAGCCGACCGTCTTCCGACCGGACCTGCTGAAGGGCAAGGTGTACCTGGTGTCTGGCGGCGGCTCCGGCATGGGCCGCGGCATGGCCTACCTGCTGGCGCGGCTCGGCGCCGACGTGATGATCTGCGGCCGCCGGGCCGACAAGCTCGAGGAGACGGCCGCCGGCATCCAGCAGCACGTCGGGCGCGAAATCGGCACGCACGCGATGACCATCCGTGATCCGGAGCAGGTCGACGCGCTGATCGCGACGACCTACGAGCGTTTCGGCCGCCTCGACACGCTCGTCAACAACGGTGGCGGCCAGTTTCCGCAGTCGGCGATCGACTTCAGCGTGAAAGGCTGGAACGCCGTCATCGACACGAATCTGAACGGCACCTGGTACATGATGCAGTCGGCCGCCCGTCAATGGCGCGACCGCGAGGCGGCCGGCAACATCGTCAACATCGTCGCCACCATCGGCGCGGCATGCCCCAGGTGGCGCACACCTGCGCGGCCCGTGCTGGCGTGATCTACCTCAGCAAGACGGTCGCCACCGAATGGGCGCCGCTCAATATCCGCGTCAACTGCGTCGCCCCGGGTTCGATCGCGACCGAAGGGCTCAACGTGTACCCCGACGGCGCGGCGGAGAAGTTCGCCAACACCAATCCGATGAAGCGGTTCGGCGACGTGTACGACGTGGCCGAGGCCGTGGTCTACCTGACGGCGGACTCGGGCAAGTTCGTCACCGGCGAGACGCTGATCGTCGACGGCGGGCACTCGAGCTGGGGCGACACCGAATGGCCGGGCGGCAAGCCCGATTACTTCAAGGTCGACTGAGCTCGACCCATCCGGCAACCAAGGGAGAGTGTGCACATGGCCGAGACGCTGTTCACGCGCACGCCGCGCGACAAGCTGCCCGAGAAGTTCCACCTGGCCTGGGACACGCTGAACAAGCTGACCGGCGAGCCGGCCTTCGTCGAGGTGTTCGCCTCGAACCCGGAGATGCTGGAGTTCGTGATGAACCAGTTCTACATGGGCGTGTTCTTCGGCGGCAAGGTGGACCAGCGCTACAAGCAGCTGGTGCGGCTGAAGCTCTCGCTGCTGCACGGCTGCCGCACCTGCAACAAGCAGAACGTGCCGGGCGCGCTCGCGGCGGGCATCACGCAGGCGCAGGTCGATGCGATGGACGACTTCGAGCGCGGCCCGTTCACGGACGCCGAGAAGGCGGTGATCGCGTACGCCGACGAAGTCGCGCTGACCAACCCCGAAGGCCGCATGACGCCGGAACTCTTCAAGCGGCTGCGCGCGCACTTCTCCGAAGCCGACATCCTCGAACTCGGCGTGACCATGGCGATCATCTCGGGCATGGCCAAGCTGTCCTTCGTGATCGACGTCGTTGAGAAGGAAAGCTATTGCCCGTTTGCCGCCACGGCCGCCGCCTGATCACTCCGCCTATCGCACGCCAGCATAGGACCGGCATGAGCCAGCGCATCTTCCCGATCACGATGCCCAAGTGGGGCATCGAAATGCAGGAAGGCACCATCACCGCGTGGAATGCCGCGGCCGGCCAGATCATCGCCAAGGGAGATGCGCTGCTCGACGTCGAGACCGAGAAGATCGTCAACTCGGTCGAAGCGCCGGTGTCCGGCACGCTGCGCCGGATCCTCGCGGACGTGGGTGGCGACCGAAGCCGTCGGTGCGCTGATCGCTGTCGTCGCCGACACGGAGGTCGCGGATGCGGAGATCGACGCCTTCATCGCCAGCTTCAAGCCCGCCGACACGAGCTTCGAACCGGATGCCGGCAGCGCGCCAGCGCCTCCGAGCGCGGCCCCGACGCCTTCGCCGCCGGCCGCACCGACCGGCGCCAGCGCGTCCGATGGTGGCGAGGTGAAACGCGCGTCAGCCCGATCGCGCGCCGCCTTGCCGAGAAGCTCGGCATCGACGTGTCGAGGATCAAGGGCACCGGCACGCACGGCCGCGTGTCGAAGGAAGACGTCGAGGCGTATGCCGCGCCTTGCAGCAAGCGGCGCCGCCGCGTCGGCAACCGCAGCGTTCCGGCCGCAACGTCCAGCGCCGCCCCAACGCGCGAGAAGATGACCTCGATGCGCGCGACGATCGCGCGCCGGCTGCTCGAATCCAAGCAATCGATTCCGCATTACCGACTGTCGGTCGACGTCGACCTGACTGCCCTGCTCGCGCCGCCGCGCGCAGATTGAACGCCGCCGGCGGCACGAAGGTGTCGGTCAACGACCTGCTGGTGCGCGCCGCGGCGCTGGCGCTCGTGAAGCACCCGGTCGTGAACTCGCAGTTGCAGGGCGACGAGATCGTCCGCTTCCCGCAGGCTGACGTCTGCGTCGCCGTGGCGACGGAGAACGGCCTGGTCACGCCGATCGTGCGTGCGGCCGAGACCAAGAGCCCGGCACGGATCGCCACCGAAGTCGCGGACCTCGCGGAGCGCGCCCGCAGTGGCAAGCTCACGCGCGACGAGATCACCGGCGGCACGTTCACCGTCTCGAACCTCGGGATGTTCGGCGTCGACCGCTTCGACGGGATCATCAATCCGCCGCAGGTCGCGATCCTCGCCGTCGGCGCGGGCGACGGATCGCGTGATCGCACGCAACGGCCAGCCGGTCGTCGCGAAGGTCGCGACGCTGACGCTCTCCTGCGATCACCGCGTCGTCGACGGCGCGGCCGGAGCGCAGTTCCTGTGCGACGATTGCGCGAGTTGATCGAGCAGCCGCAGCGCCTTTAGATCCCGCCCGGCCGCCGAGGGCCGTTGGAGTGGCTACGGCGCCGCCGGGACACGCGCACGTCGCGACTCCTGAATCCGCAGCATGACATCCGCCAGCGGGATCGCGAACACGATGCACATCCACACGATCGTCTCGCCAGCCGGCTGTCGTCGTAGCCAAACACCCCGGAAATCAGGCGAACCTCGAAGAAGACCAGCGCCACCGCATAACTGCGTGTCATCCACTGCCGGTGCTGCTGGATCTTGCGATGACAGGATGAAATAAAGCGCGATGGCGGTCGCGAAGCCAGCAGCACCGCGTCGGCCACCGAGGCCACGTAAACGAACGCGGCGCGCCCATCGGCTCCTCGACGTACTGGATGTACGCGCCGAGCGGCGCGAGGACGAATGCCGCGGTGATGTAGATGCGCCCGATGACGCGGTGAACCTTCGTGTATCGCTGTCGCAGCCGGTCGGAGAATTGCAGCGGGGCCAGCAACAGCGCGCACGCCCCCGCCAGTCCGTGGGGCAGCAGCCACCACTGGAACGAACGGATGTGCTCCCAATTGGGATTGCTCCGGTCGATCAGGAATCGCTCGTTGTGCTGCAGCACGTACAGCATCATCAGCGCAATGCAACCGAAGACCAGGTATTTCGGCCGGAACCATGATGATCGCGGTCGAGTATCGATCGCTGCAGCCATGACATCCCCCGGACATGAGCCACACACCGTCGGGAACTATACAGCATTCCCGCGCGGGCCGGCCGGGGCGGTTCGATCGCCTGCTCGTCTCGCCACGAAAGAAAGAGGCCGGCTTGCGCCGGCCTCTCTGCGTGCGAACCCGCGTTGCTGGATTACCAGCCGAAGTTCATTCCAGCCTGCACGCCGAAATTTCGCGGCGGGCCGAATTGCGAGTGAGTCCACAGGGCGCCCACGACCTGCGAGGCGATTCGATACCGCTCGTCCGTGAGGTTGTTGCCGAAGCCTCGCACGAACCACTTGTTGTCCGGTGCCGTGTACGTGATGCTGGCATCGAGCAGGTTCTTCTCGTCGAGGTAGGAGTTGTAGGCCGGGCTGATGTCGGAGTAGTAGAAGACGTTCTTGTCTTCGTGCGAAACGATCACGTTGTACGCAATCGCGCCGCCGAGCGCCTCCTGCGTGTACAAGCCGTTGATGGCCCACTTGACCTTCGGCGTGCGAGTCAACGGGCGACCGCTCAGGTCGACGTCGTCGATGCCGTCACCGTTGGAGTCGGTCGCGAACTTGTTGTAGGTACCGTCGTTGTATGAAGCGTTGGCCTTGATGAGCAGGTTTTCCGTCACCAGCGCGGTGGCCTCCAGTTCGACGCCCTTGACCGTAACGTCGGCCGCGTTGAAGAAAGCGGTCGCCTGGAATGGCCGGCCAGCCTCGCCGGAAGCGCAAGTGATCGGGCCCTCCGGGTCCGGGATGCAGACCTGGGTCACGACCGATCGCTGCATGTCCTGGTAGTCCACGTAGAAGACGGCGGCGTTGAAGCGCAGCCGGTTGTCCAAGGAAGTCGTCTTCAGGCCGAGCTCATAGGAATCCGCGAACTCCGGGTTGTAGGCCGTCGAGCAGCGGGGCGACGAAGAATCCGCCGCTGCCCGTCTGGTCGTTGTAGCCACCGGACTTGAACCCGTGGTCATAGCGCAGGTAGCTGTTGATCGCGTCCGTCCACTGGTACGCGATTCGCGCGCTATAGGTCGGCTCCGTCCACGACTCTTTCTCGGTGCAGACGCCGGTGATGCTGCCCGGATCGCTGCGGTCGCAGGGGCCGTTACCCGCCCAATCCGAGCGCGAGAAGTTGGCGAAATCGAGCGGCTCACTGAAGTCGCGCCACGAGTCCAGCGGGTTGCCCGTGATGGCGGGAATGCTCAGCTGCGGACGGCCGGTCCATTCGCGCTCGTCGTAGGTCTCGCGGAAGCCCGCGCCGATCTGGAGTTTGTCGGTCACGTTCCAGGTCACGTCCGCGAAGCCGGCATACGACATCGCGTCCTGCTTGTTACACAGCAGCAATGGCTCGTAGTTGTTCGACGCGCCGAGACCGAAGAACGAGTTGATGCCGAGCACCTGGGCAACGCAGAACTCGGCGTCGTTCTGCTGCCAGAAGCCACCGACGACCCAGTCGATCGGGCCTTCGTTGTTGCCGGCCAGCCGGATTTCCGCCTGGTACGTGTCACGGTTGTCGTCGCGCGACGCGTCGAACAGGGATACCTCGTCGCCGTTAGGCAGGATCGGCACCGCGCCTGTGTAGGTGTTGGGCAGGCGCGAGTCCTGCGAGCGAGCGCCGAAGACCCCGTGCAGCGTGCCGAAACCGACGTTCCAGTCGAGGTTGGCGTACACGCCGTCCACGTCAACCTTCTGGCCGCGCTTCGTCGCCATGAAGGCGTCGTTGCGACTCGTGGTCGCCATGTGATCGATCGGGTCGCCGCTCGGGCTGGTCACTCCGATCGAGTTCCAGACGAAGACGCAAGCCGGAGCGCCGGGAATGAAACCGGCGCCGAACGGATCGCAGCCCGGTTCCTTCGGCGTGTCGTTGAACGACGGCACGGCCGCAGAGCGATCCCGCACAAACTCATACTGGAGCAGCACGCTGAAGTCATCGGTCGGTTGCCAGAGCGCCTTGAGCCGGCCGTTGACGATGTCGTCACCGCCGACCGACTTGCCGTCGCCCTGACCCTGCAATCCGGCGAAGGCCGGATCGAAGGCAATGGTCGGGCCATACGTGGCGCCATTCTCGTAGTAGCCGTCGGACTTGTTGTAGCTGACCGCGCCGCGCAGCGCGAACGTGTCGCCGAGCGGCACGTTGAGCGCGCCCTGCAGCTGGTAATGTTCGAAGCTGCCGTACATCGCACGCAATTCCGCGCCGGATTCCGCAAGTTTCGGCTTCTTGGTCGTCACGTTGACGAGGCCGCCGGTGGTGTTCTTGCCGAACAACGTGCCCTGCGGGCCGCGCAGGACTTCGACGCGCTCGATGTCGAACGTGTCCAGCAACTGTGTCTGCACGCTCGGCGTCACGAAGTCGTCGATGTTCACGGCGACCGGGGAATCGAGGTAGACGATGATGTCCGTGAGGCCGATGCCGCGGATCGCGAACGACGCGGCATTGAAAGCCGTGATATGCGAAGCCGAGAAGTTCGGCACGTCGGTCGCAATGCCGCTGAGGTCCTTGCCCGCCATGCGATTGAGGTCGTCGGCGCTGAGCGCGGTCACGGCGATCGGGGTCTTCTGCAGGTCGGTCTCGCCGTGGCGAGTCGCGGTGACCAGCACTTCTTCGAGTCCGGAGGAATTCGTAGTCGGTGCGTCCGCAGCGTGGCTCATCGTCGGCGCGAGGCCCGCGGCGCTGGCAAGCACGGCGGAAACGATGCGCGCGACCGGCGAGCGATGAGAGCGATTCAACTTCATGACTGTACCCCTGGTTTTGTAGGCGGCCGATACTCTGGTCTGGTGGTCCCGGGCCGGCCCGGAACGTCACGGATATCGTCGGCTGAGCGCTTTGTAATGGATGTCGTAAAAAAAAGCAATCATGACTGTTTTTCCTTTTCGCAACGCAAAAAAATACTTATTGCTAGTCGGCAAACGCTGGGAAAAGCCGGTGAAGCGTGGGAGCCAGAGGGAGTCGTTGTGAGGACGCAACACGCTTTGTTGGCCCACCGCCCGGGGCTCGAATAAAACAGTCACGCCTGTTTCTTTTCAAGTCGCGCTTTGCTATATTCGACCGGCTCCGCTCGCGTTGATCCGCCCCCCAGGAGAATCCCGATGGCAGCGAACCTGAAGCCCGCAGTGGCCGATGTCCCTGAATGCGCCACCCGGCTCGCTCGAGGCCAAGCTGCCCGACGTCGACAACGGCAACGACGCCGCCCGATCCGTCGCAGTACTACTCGCGCGAGTTCATGGAGAAGGAATGGAAATTCCTGTGGCCGCGCGTGTGGCTGCTCGCGGGCGTCACCTCCGACATCCCGGAGGAAGGCGACTACACGGTCTTCAACCACGGACACGAGAGCTTCGTGATCGTCCGGCAGGCGGACGGCGGCATCCGCGCGTTCTTCAACGTGTGCGCGCACCGCGCCAACCCGATCGCGCTCAACGAGCGCGGCAGCGTCGCGAAATTCACCTGCGCATTCCATGCCTGGCGCTACTGCATCGACGGCAAGCTCGACTGCATCACCGACGAGCATTCGTTCGACAAGTCCGTGATCGGCCATCGGCCCGGCCTCACCGAAGTGCGCTGCGACAGCATCGGCGGCCTGATCTTCATCAACATGGACGGCAAGGCCCCGCCGCTGCGCGAGTGGATCGGCCTGCCGCCGGGCTACATCGAGAACTACCAGATCGAGAAGATGCACGTCGTGCGCCACGTGCGCACCGAGTGGTACGCCAACTGGAAGACCGGCGTCGACGCGTTCTACGAGACCTACCACCTCCCCCACATCCACCCGCAGACGCAGGGCGTGATGGAGGACTACTCGCAGTACGACTGCTACCCGAACGGCTTCACGCGGATGATCGTGCCGATCTGCACCGCGAGCCACCGCGTGCTCGACCGCGAGAACATCAACGAAGGCCTGAAGTACATGATGATGGAGGCCGGCATGAACCCGGCCGAGTTCACGGGCACCGGCAGCGAGGTGCGCGAAGCCGTGCAGAAGGCCAAGCGCGCGCGCGCCAGGCGCCTCGGTCTCGACCACTACGAGAAGTTCACGGACGGGCAGCTCACCGACAGCTGGGCCACGGGCTACTTCCCGAACGTGCAGATCGGCATGCACCCGGAAGGCGTGTTCATCATGCGCTTCCAGCCGCACCCGACCGATCCGGAGCGCTTCTTCTACGACAACATGACGCTGGTGCGCCCGGTGGACGATCCGGCGTATTCCGTGCCGGGCTGGATGGGCCTGCCGAAGGACACGGACGTATCCGGCAATACGCGGCCGAACATCGAGAACTTCGCGGCCGGCGTGCGCGCCGACCTCGGCGACGTGCTGAACCAGGACGTGGATCTCGTCGAGGCCGTGCAGCGCGGCCAGAAGTCGCGTGGCTTCAAGGGCGCGCTGTGGGGCCAGCAGGAGCAGCGCATCCGCCACTACCACCGCGAGATCGATCGCTACATCAACGGCGAGAAGTGATCTGCGGCCTGCGGCCCGGTCGTAGCTCGACGCAGCTGCGCACGTAGGCCGGCACGTCCTCGCGGTGATGCGTCGCGAGGACGACCTGTGCTCCTCCACGGACGGCCGCGCTCACCAGCTCGTGCGCGCGGGCGCTCGCCTCCGCGTCCAGACCGTCGAAGGGTTCGTCAAGCAGCAGCAGCCGGCGTGGCAGCAGCAGTGCGCGCGCAAAGAGGGCCAGCCGCAACTGTCCATACGACAACTGCCGCGCGCGTCGATCGGCGAGCGCGAGCAGATCCCGCCTGCTGCAACGCCCGTCGCGCGTGCGATCGCTCGCGGCTTGTCGGCGGCTCGTCGAGCCCGATGCTCGAGTGCGCGCCGGAGACGACGATCTCCCCGAGCGTGCACGCGGTGGCCGCATAGGTCGCCTGCAGCTCCGGCGACACCAGGCCGACCGTTCGCTTCCACTCGCTCACCGGGGCGCCCGTCGCGAGCGCGGGGCGCTCGATCCGGCCGCCGAGCGCGGGCCACAGGTCGCCATACAGCAGCGCCAGCAGTGTCGACTTGCCCGACCCGTTCGGACCGGTGACGCACCAGTGTTCGCCGTCGCGGATGGTCCAGTCGAACGCCGGAATCACGATCCGGTAGTCGCGATAGACCGCTACGTGCTTCAGTCGCACGAGGTCGTCGGCCGCAATCCGGGCGGGCCTGCGCCCGGCCGCGTGCAGCGGCCCGGCCGTCCGGTGATGGGCGCGGAACAACTCGCGGCGCACGCTTTCAATCGGGCCGGCGAGCGCGATCGTGCCTTCCTCCATGCGTGCCGCGTGGGTCGTGCCGGCGGGGACGTCGGCGCGGCGGTGACTGCTCAGCACCCAGGCCGTGCGCGGCCCGGTCGCCCGCCTCAGCGCACGCATGAACGCGCGGCGCGCGGCCGCGTCGAGGCCGTTCAACGCCTCGTCGAGCAACAGCACGTCGGGCCGGCGCACCAGCGCGCGGGCCAGCAGCACGCGCCGGCGCTGGCCGTAGGAAAGCGTCAGAAATCCACGTGACGCGAGGCCTGCAAGACCGACGGATTTCAACGCGTCGAGCACGGCCGCCTGCTGTCGCCCCGTGGGCTGCTGCAACGGAATGTCGGTTTCGAAGAGGCCGGTGGCCACCACGTCGCGAACGGGCAGGTTCCACTCGTAACGCTCGTAGCGGTCCTGCCGCTCGGGACCGAGGTAGGCGATGCGCTCGCGCGCGAGCGCCGGCTGTTCGAGTCGCGTGCGTCCGAGCGTGTATTCGCGCCGCTCGCGGCCGGTGGGGGTCGGCCAGACGTCGCCGCGCAGCAGCTTCAGCAGCACGGTCTTGCCGGCGCCGTTCGGACCGGTCAGCAGCCAGCGTTCACCGGCGCGTATGTCGAACGTGATCTTGCGCACGGCCCAATGACGGCCATAACGCACGCTGACGGATTCGAGGCGGATGCGGTTGAGCCGCGGGCCGCGACGGCCGCTCACGGGCCGAGCCACGTCCAGTCGTCGCCGGATTGCACCGCGCGCCCTTCCTCGGCGAGCTTGATCACGTGCGCGAGCAGCGAGAACCTCGCGAGCTTGTGCAGGTGCGCCGGCGTGTCGTCGTAGACCTCGCCCACCATGTCGCCGATCGTCGCCGTGCCGCGGCGGCTCAGCGCCGCGACCACCTTCGCCTCGCGCTTCAGCCGGTGCGCGATGACGCGTTCGATATCTGCTTTGGCGTCCGCAATGACGGCGCCGTGGCCGGGCGCGAGCGCGACGATCGGCAGGGTGAGCAGCTGCCGCAACGATTCGACGTAGAGCCGCATCGAGCCGTCGGGCGGCAGGATCACCACCGTCGAGCCGCTCATGAGGTGATCGCCGGTGAACAGCATCCCGGTGTCGTCGACCAGGAAGCACACGTGATTCGAGGCGTGACCGGGCGTATGCAGCGCGCGCAAGGCCACGCCGCCCGCATCGATAGCCTCGCCGTCCTCGAGGCTGCGATCCGGCGCATACGTCCGATCCTGAAAGGTGTCGTCAGGCGCGGGCCGGCCGGAGACCGGCGCGCCGGTCAACGCCTTCAGCGGGGCTGCGCCTGGCGAATGATCCGTGTGCGAGTGCGTGCAGAGAATCTGCGCGACGGAACCGCCGGCGACCGCCACGATCCGCTCCAGGTGCTCGCGATGATCGGGACCCGGGTCGATGACGAACTTTTTGCGCTCGCCGACGACATAGGTGTTGGTGCCCGGTCCGGTCAGCGCGCTCGGATTCGGTGCGACGATGCGCCAGACATGCGGTGCAATCCGGTCCACGCTGCCTGTGATCGCCGGCGCGGCGGGATCAACGCTCGCCATCGCGCGAGTCCTATTGCACCGGCAGCTTGAACGGGAGCCCGCCCTTGATCACGACCGGCACCGTCTGCAGCAGCTTGATGTCCGCGAGCGGATCGCCCTTCACCGCGATCAGGTCGCCGAAATGGCTCGGCGTAAGCTGGCCGACGCGATCGGCCCAACCCATGTAGCGCGCCGCAACCGATGTGGCGGACTGGATCGCTTCCATCGGGGCCATGCCGCGCTGGACCATGATCGGGAACTGCCGGGCATTGAGGCCGTGCGGGTACACAGCCGCGTCGGTTCCGAAGACGATCGCGACGCCGGCGGCGTGCGCCTTGGTGAACCCCTGGCGCTGCGCTTCCGTCGTCTCGATGTTCTTGCGCAGGAACTCCTCGGGCCATTTCTCCTGTCGCCCGACCGTGTCGATCCAATCGCCGTTGTAGACGTCCATCGACAGCGCGACGCCGTGCGCCTTGGCGAGCTTGATGTCCTCGTCGTCGATCAGCGACGCGTGCTCGATCGTGTCCGCGCCCGCCAGGATCGCGTCCTTGATCGACTGCGCTCCGTGCGCGTGCGCCGCCACCTTGATGCCGTGCGCATGGGCCACGTCGACGACGGCCTTGATCTCGTCGGGCATCATCTCGCGCTCGCCCGGGACGCCGCCGTAGGCGAGCACCGCGCCGGAGGCGATCACCTTCAGGAAGTCGGCGCCGCCGGCGACCGCCTGCTCGGCCTTCTGCCGGAACTGCTCGGGGCCGCGCGCCACGCCCATGCGCACCTGCGCGGGAATCTCTGACTCCGGATGGCCGGGAATCACGAGATCGCCGCCGCCGCCGGGGATCGTCAGGTAGTAGCCGCAGATCTGCATGCGCGGCCCGACCGTGCTGCCGCGGTTGATCGCATCGCGCAGGTCGCGGTCGACCCAGGCGATGTAGGTGCCGATGTCGCGCACAGTCGTGAATCCCGCCATCAGCGTGTCATGGGCGCTGTGCTTGCCGATTTCGACCTGCTCTGCCTTCGTGCGCTTGTAGTAGACGCTCAAGTCCTTGGTCTCGTGGCCGCTGTCCGTGAGATGCGTATGCATGTCGATCAGACCCGGCAAACACGTGTAGCCGGCCAGGTCGAGCTGTGGCACATCATTCGGCACGACGACTTTGTTGCCCACCTCGGCGACCTTGCCGCCCAGGATCAGCACCGTGACCGGACCGCTCGCGGAGGCCGATATGCCGTCGATCAGGTGCCCGCAACGCACGGCGATCGAGCCCAGATCGGGTTCATACGGCGCGACGGCAACGGTGATGCCGGCCTGCGTGCTCGGGGCGATGGCCGTGCAGAGGACGCCGGCGGTGAGAATCGAGGCAAAGAACCTTTCCAGGCGCATCGGGCGGCCCATCCTGCGGTGCGTTTGACATTGGAGGCAGCGGAGTCTTTCATTCGCGCCGGACACTGTCAAAGCGAGGGATTGGCGGATGAGCGGCGCGCAGGAACCGGTCGGCACGGTGGATGTGGCCTTGCAGCACGCAGTGAAGCTGCTCGGCGAATCGCCGGCACTCGCAGCCGAACAGGCCGAGGAAATCCTCAAGGCCGCCCCGCAGCACCCGTTGGCGTTGCTGATCAAGGGTGTCTCGCGACGCAACCTCGGCGACCCGAAGGCGGCGCTGGAAGTTTTGCGACCACTCGCTGCCGCCCAGCCCGGATGGGCGCCCGCGCACTACGAACTGGGCGTCACGCTCGGGCACGCCGGCTTCGGTGACGAAGCGGTGGCGGCGCTGACTCGTGCCGTGCAACTGAAGACGGACATCGGCGATGCCTGGCGCCTGCTCGCCGATCATTACACGGCGATGGGCGACACGAGCGCGGCCGATGCGGCGTACGCCAATCACATCAAGGTCTCGACGCGGGACCCGCGGTTGCTCGCGCCCGCGGCGGCGCTCGCCGAGAACCGGATCGCCGTCGCCGAGGCCCTGCTGCGCGATCACCTGAAGCAAAGTCCGACCGACGTGGCGGCCATCCGCATGCTGGCCGAGGTTGCGGCGCGGCTGGGCCGGTTGGTCGACTCCGAGAACCTGTTGGCACGCTGCCTGGAACTCGCGCCGGGATTCAACGCCGCCCGGCACGAACTACGCGCTCGTTCTGCATCGGCGGAACAAGGAAGCCGAGTCGCTCGCGGAAGTCGAGCGGCTGATGACGGTCGAACCGCACAACGCGAGTCTGCGCAGCCTGAAAGCCGCGATCCTCGGCCGCGCCTCGGCAGCGTCGACCAGGCAATCGCAGTTGTACTGCCGGCGTGCTGGCCGACTACCCGCGCCAGGCCAAGGTCTGGATGAGTTACGGACACGCGCTCAAGACGGCAGGGCGGCAGGCCGGACTGCATCGATGCGTATCGCAAGAGCATCGAACTGTCGCCCGGGCTCGGCGAGGCGTACTGGAGTCTCGCGAACCTGAAGACCTTCCGGTTCTACGCCAGCGGACGTGAGACCATGGCGGCGCAGCTCGCCGCAGCCGACCTGCCGATCGAAGATCGCCTGCATTTCCACTTCGCGCTCGGCAAGGCATTCGAGGACGCCGGAGTACGCCGCGTCCTTCGAGCACTACGCGGAGGGCAATCGGCTGCGCCGGGAGCATGCTGCGCTACGACGCCGAGACATGACGACACGGCACGTCCGGCGCAGCAAGGCCCTGTTCACGACGGAGTTCTTCGAACGGGCCGCGACTCGGGCGCGCCGGCACCGGACCCGATCTTCGTGGTCGGCCTGCCGCGGGCCGGTTCGACGCTCGTCGAGCAGATCCTCGCGAGCCATTCCGCGGTCGAAGGCACGATGGAGCTGCCGGACGTCGTCGGCATCGCCGTGGAACTCGGCGGACGCCGAAGTAAGCCGGGATTCGACGAAGTACCCGGAAGTACTCGCGAGCCTGGAGCGCCGATGAACTTCGCGCCCTGGGTGAACGCTACCTGCGGCAGACGCGCATCCAGCGCAAGACGGACGCGCCGTTCTTCATCGACAAGCTGCCGAACAACTGGGCGCACGTCGGCCTGATCCAGCTGATGCTGCCGAATGCCCGCATCATCGACGCCCGCCGCCATCCGCTCAGCTGCTGCTTTTCCGTGTTCAAGCAGCACTTCGCCCGCGGGCAGGCGTTCACCTACGGCCTCGAGGACATCGGTCGCTATTACCGCGACTACGTCGACTTGATGGCGCATTTCGACCGGGTGCTGCCGGGCCGAGTCCACCGCGTGATCTACGAACGGATGGTCGATGACACGGAATCGGAGGTGCGCCGGCTGCTCGAGTACTGCGGCCTGCCGTTCGAGGAGGCGTGCCTGCGGTTCTATGAGAACGACCGGGCCGTCCGCACCGCGAGTTCCGAGCAGGTGCGACAGACCCATATACCGCGAATCGGTCGATCAGTGGCGCAATTACGACACCTGGCTGCAGCCCCTGCGAGATGCGCTCGGACCCGTTCTCGATGCCTATCCGGGCGTCCCGACCCTTTCAAACTCGTAAGGCGTCTAACGTACACTCCGGCCAATCATCAAGCCCCAGGGGGTTCCCATGCAGCGCTCGCGCCGTCTGAAGTTGGCCCAAAGCATCATCCTGCGCCGGGGACTGCCGGTAGCCACCAGCCTCTTCGCATCCATCCCCGTTGCATACGCACAACAGGCGTCGACGACTGCGGGCGGCCTCGAAGAAATCATCGTCACCGCGCAGAAGCGCGAGGAAAGCCTGCAGAGCGTGCCGATCAGCATCCAGGCCATCGGACAGCGAACGGCTCGATCAGCTGCAGGTCAAGGACTTCACCGACTACGTCAAGTTCATGCCGAGCGTGTCGTTCACGAGCCTCGGCCCAGGCTTCAGCCTGCCGTATTTCCGCGGCGTCGCGAGCGGCGAGAACAACAACCACTCGGGCCCGCAGCCCAGCGTCGGCATGTACCTCGACGAGCAGCCGATCACGACGATCCAGGGCGCGCTCGACATCCACATGTACGACATCCAGCGCGTCGAAGCGCTGGCGGGTCCGCAGGGCACGCTGTACGGCGCGAGTTCGCAGGCGGGCACGATCCGCATCATCACGAACAAGCCGGATCCGAGCGGCTTCGAGGCCGGCTACAACCTCGAAGTCAACACCGTCGACCACGGCGGTGACGGGTTACGTCGCGGAGGGCTTCGTCAACCTTCCGATGTCGCGACATGCGCCGCAGTGCGCCTGGTCGGTTGGGACGAGCACGACGCCGGCTACATCGACAACGTCGCTGGAACGCGTACGTACCATCAGGACCCGAGCCTACCCCGGGGCGACCTGCATCAGCAACGCGAAGACGCCTCCTCAGGGCTGCATCTCGACACCGACACCACGCCAAGAACGACTTCAACGACGTCGAGACCTACGGCGGCGCGGGCCGCGCTCAAGGTCGACCTGAACGACAACTGGACCATTACGCCGTCACTCATGTGCCCAGAAGGCGACCGCGAACGGCAGTCTTCGGCTACGACCCGGCGGTGGGCGACCTCGAAGCTGTCCCACTATCTACCCGGATACCAGCACGGACAAGTGGTGGCAGGCGGCCCTCACGGTCGAGGGCAAGATCGGCAACTTCGACCTCGTCTATGCCGGCGCATACCTGAAGCGCGACGACGTGGTGGATGCCGACTACACGGACTACACCTACTTTTACGATCAGGCGCTACTACGTCGCGGTCAGTACTGGACGGATTCGTCGGGCGTACCGCTCGACAATCCGTCGCAATACATCCACGGCACCGACGGATATACCAAGCAGAGCCACGAAATCCGGATCTCGTCGCCCAAGGACAATCGCTTCCGATTCGTCGCCGGCCTGTTCTACCAGGAACAGCACCACGAGATCTTCCAGCGATTACAAGATCAACGGCCTGGGCGCGTATTCGGACGGCGAAGGCGGCTTCCTGCCGATCACCGTCACCGGCTGGCCGGACACCATCTGGCTGACCAACCAGTTGCGCAAGGACAAGGACGAGGCCGTTTTCGGTGAGATGTCGTTCGATTTCACCGACAAGCTGACGGGTACGGCGGGCCTGCGCTGGTACAAGTTCGATAACTCGCTCAAGGGCTTCTTCGGCTACAGCGCCGAACTACTACAGCACCAACTACGGCGAAGCCAAGTGCTGGCTTCTGCCGACAAGCAGTACAACGGATCGCCTTGCACCGAACCTCGACGCCAAGGTGGACGACTCGGGCACGGTGCCCCGCGTCAACCTCACTTATAAATTCGACGGCGACCACCTGGTCTACGCGACGTACTCCGAGGGTTTCCGCCCGGGCGGCGTGAACCGCAATGACGGCACCACCTACAAGCCCGGATTACCTGAAGAACTACGAAATCGGCTGGAAGACGACATGTGGCTCGACAACCGGTTGCGATTCAACGGCGCGGTGTTCCGCGAGGAGTGGACGGATGTCCAGTTTTCCTTCCTGCCGCCGGGCGGCTCCGGCCTGACGGTGATCGACAACGTCGGCGCCGCACGCATCGACGGCATCGAGGCGGACGTGACGTGGGCCCCCATGGACGGCCTCACGCTCTCGGGCGGCGT
Organism: uncultured Gammaproteobacteria bacterium; assembly: GCA_963843985.1. GTDB lineage: Bacteria > Pseudomonadota > Gammaproteobacteria > Steroidobacterales > Steroidobacteraceae > RPQJ01. The sequence goes on from CAWJMS010000035.1 coordinate 211,147, forward strand.
GTCGTGGCTGGACGCGAAACTGACCAAGGACTACTTCACGGACCCGGACAGAACCGCCGGAGGCGTTCAAGGGCGACCGCCTGCCGGTGACGCCGGAGTTCAAGGGCAACGTGACGGCACGTTACGAGTTCACTGTCGGCGGCGTTCGACAGCCATGTGCAGGGAGCCGTGGTCTACAACGGAGACAGCTATTCCGACCTGACGCGATCCGACCGCGATGCGTTGGGAATCCAGCCTTCGTACACGATTGCCGACTTCACGGCAGGCATCAGCCTGGATCAATACACGCTCGAACTCTATCTCAGCAACGCGTTCGACGAGCGTGGGCGAACCACCACGGGCGTCGGGTGTGCGACGAGCGTCTGCGGCGGCAACCCTTACTACTACCCGAACCAGCCCCGCACGATCGGCCTGAGGTTCGGCCAGCAGTTCTAGAACTGTCGGACCGCCGCACGAACGGCGGAGCGCCATGAATCGAGGGCGGACTCGCAAGAGTCCGCCCCTTTTTCTTGCGCGAATGACTTCCGCAAGACCGGCGCTAACCGACGCGTCTCCACGTCAACGTGCGCGTCACCTCGGTGCCGTCGCCGACCGTCGTCTGCAGGCGGATGACGAGCGTGTCCCCGCTCACCTCCATCGCCCGCGTCAGCACCGAGCCGACGTTCTCCGGCGAAAGCGCGCCGAGCAGGCGCTGCGTCACCGTGCCGCGCTCGTCGTCGACCGTGTACAGGCCGAAATAGGCGTCGTAGCCGCCCATGGCCCGGCTGTTGTTCCTCGCGCCGCTCGGGCCTTCGGGCACGCTCGACCGAACGATCGCCGCGCTTCATGAACTGCGCCGCGAAGTGGCCGGACCGGTCGTAGATCAGGTACGCGATCGGATCGTCACCCAGCGAGGCCTCCGGCTTGCGTTCGCCGGACGCCGTGACGTCGATGCGCGAGACGAGTTCCCAGGTGCCGGGGAGTTGCTCCGATAGCCGGTTCATGCGTCCAACCTCGCTTGCCAGTAGCCGACGTCGATCCACTCGCCGAACTTGAATCCGACCTGCTCGAAATGCGCGACCTTCTTCATGCCGAATTTCTCGTGCAGCGCGACGCTGGCCGGGTTCGGCAGCGCGATGCCGCCGATGGCGACGTGGATGCCTCGTAGCCGGAGTTGTTCAAAGAGCGCCGTGTACAACTGCGTGCCGAGCCCCCGGCCCGATGCGTCCGGCGCGAGGTAGACCGTGACCTCGACGGAATACCGGTACGCGCTGCGCGTCTTCCATTTCGACGCATACGCATACCCAACGAGCCGCCCGGCTTCTTCCAGCACGAGCCAGGGCAGCGAGTCCGCATCGATCTCCGCGATGCGCGCGGCCATCTCCTCCGCGGACACCGTGATCTCTTCGAACGTGATGATCGTGTTCGAAACGTAGTGATTGTAGATCCGGGCCATTGCGCCGGCGTCCGCAACCGAGACCGGTCGAATCATGATCGCCGCTCCCATCGATCCACGGCGCGCGGCCTAAGCTGGCCCGATCGGGCGCGCGTGAGAGATCAGCACGTCATTGATCTGGATGATGGGCGCTACGTCGGTGTAGTTCGCGATGTCGCCTTGCAACTCGGGCGCATGCGGCATGAAGGCCTCGAGGAAGTCTTCAGCCGAGCGGAACTGGAAGTGGCACATGGCGATGTACTCCGGCCCCGAACCGGGCGCTGCCCCGCCTACGCCGCGTTCGACCGACACGCCCTGGTATCCAGGGTGCCGGCTGAGCAAATCGATGGAGCGCGGCATGTGCGTGTTCGCGTAGTAGTCGAAGTCGAATCTTGCGCCGGGCGCGTTCGGATAGAGAATGCTGATCTTGACCATGCGTCCTCACTGATTGGTCGGCCGACGCGTTTCCGCGGAAACGTCTGCGTCGCGGTCGCGACCCGTGACAAGCATCGCGAATTCCGCGCCTGGCATTCAGGCCTGCCCGCCGCAGGATACTGACGAGCGCATGCACGCGCACGCGCCGATTGATTTTGCTCCGTGCTGACGTCCAACGATAACGGCCAATTGAAGGCCTCGCCCTTAGGCCAAGGTTGCCGGCCGTTCGCGGCCCCTCGGCAGCCCGCCGAAGGCCGCGATCGGAAACACCGTGCCGAGGCACGAGACGGGGCGAAGCAGTGACAGGCGAGGACTTGGCGGCTGGATCGACCTCGGGACCGAGGGCATGGCTGCCCGAGGCGTTGCTGCTCGTGGCCGTGGCGGTCGTCGGCACGCTGGTATTCGCGTATCCATCGCTCGACATCGTGGCGGCTCGTGTCTTCTTCCGGCCCGATTCCGCGGATCACTGGCCGCTCGCGCACGAACTGCCCTGGTACGTGCTGTATCGCGCCGCGCCGTGGATCACGGCGTCCCTCGTGCTCGGTGGCCTGGTCGTCCTCGCAGCGGGCTTCGTGCGAAACCGCATTGCCTGGCGTCGCCACGCGATCTTCCTGATCCTGAGCGTCGTGATCGGCCCGGGCCTGCTGATCAATGCGGTATTCAAGGATCACTGGGACCGGCCACGACCGCGCGAAATCGTCGAATTCGGCGGCCCCCTCCAGTACGTGCGGGCTCCACTTCCGGGAAACGAGTCCGGCGCTTCGTTCCCGTGTGGCCACTGCTCCGTCGGCTTCCTGTACGGCGCCGGGTGGTGGATCTGGCGGAAGCGCAATCCGCTGGCGGCGCAAGCCTCGCTCGCGTTTGGCGTGGTCGTCGGCTTGTCGCTCGGCTTTGGACGCATGGCGGCCGGCGGCCACTTCCTGTCCGACGTGATCTGGTCGGCGATCCTGGCGTACGGCATCTGCCACATCCTGTATTTCCACGTCCTTCGCCTGAATCGATACGACTGGGTCTCCGCGACCGGACCAGCGGCCGGGCCGGCGCCCGATCGATGGCACCACCTGACTGCGGTGCTCGTCGCCATGGGTGGTGTTGCGGTCCTCGCGGCACTCTTCGTCGCTCCGCATGGCACGCCGATCAACACCGCGATTCCCCTGGCTTCCCTGCCGGACGCGCCGCGAGTGGTCGTGTTCGAAGCGAATTCGATGGATGTCGATATCGTCGTACTCGATCCGGGCGCGGCCGACATTATCGGTCATCGGCGAACTGCATGGGTTCGGCCTGCCGACCAGCCGACTGCGAGCCGCCTACAAATTCAGGCCGGATCGCGGTCCGGCCCTGATCTACCGCATCGAACAGCAGGGCTGGTTTACGGACCTGGACGGCGCCGCAACGATCATGCTGCCGGCCGGCCAGCTCGAACGTCTGATCGTGCGACTGCGCCACGGCAACATTCGAGTTCGCGACCGCACGAGCCGCGGCCTGGTCACGCAGGGGACCGCTGCAACTCGACCTGCAAACCGGCGACGGGCACGTCCAGGTGCCCGCTCGCAAGTCACCTTCGATTCGCACTCACCCCGATTCCGGAGCCCCTCATGTCTGATCTGGGCACGCGCACGCCGCACCGCGGTCCAATTGCGCCTCCATGGATACGTGCCGAGAAGCGACTCGCCGCTCGAACGCGTACGGCGGTCATCGCCATGGTGTTCGCTGGGCTCACCGGATGCGCGACCTTGCCGGACGGCAGCCGGTGGGGCGAACAAGCGGGCTTCCGGGTGGGATGGGCGCGGACCGAGGAAGCGGCGATTCATGCCGCCAAGGATCCCTGGGTGTGGGCGCCGCTCGCGGGTGCGGCGGTGATGCAGATCGACAACTGGGACCATCGTGTCTCCAACTGGGCCGTGGACAACACGCCGGTCTTCGGCAGCGTCCAGAACGCGCATGACTGGAGCGATTATCTGCAAGCGACGGCCGGCATCGCCTTCCTCGGCAGCCTCGCGGCCACGCCGAGCGGCGACTATGGATCCGACTGGTGGGACGCCAAGCTCCGCGGCGGGATGGTGGGACTCGGTGCCATGGCCGCCACGGGCGTCACGAAAGAGGCGCTGAATCTGGTGAGCGGACGTGAACGGCCGAACGGAGGCCAGAACAGCTTCCCGTCCGGCCACACGTCGTTTGCCGCTGTAGCCGACACGTTGACGGTACGGAATCTCGAGTCGATTCCGATGAGCGATGGTGCACGAACGGCCACGATTGTCGGCGTCGACGCGCTGACGTTCGCCACGGGCTGGGCCCGGGTCGAGGCAGGCGCACACTACCCGTCCGACGTGCTCGTCGGCATGTCCATCGGAAACTTCTTCGGCCGGATGTTCAGCGACGCATTCCTCGGTGATGGCCTGGAGGATCGAGTCGCGCTGTCCGTCGAGCCGGCCAGGGGCGGCGCCGAGATCGTCTGGGCCTGGCGATTCTAGGCCTGCGTCACCGGGCCACGAGTATCATCTGCAACGTCCCGACCGAGGCAGCGACAGGAGAGGCGTTGCAGATCGCCGTTGCGTTGTTCCCGAAGTTCACGGCCCTCGACGCCATCGGCCCGTACGAGGTGTTGCAGCGCATCCCCTCGTTCGACGTCACGTTCGTCGGGCACCAGCGCGGCGAGGTGCGCAGCGAGAACGGCATGCTCGGGATCACCATCGACGCCACGTTCGAGGAACTGCCCCGGCCCGACGTCATCGTCTTCCCCGGCGGCGTCGGCACCCGCCCGCTGGTGCACGACACAGCGAGTGGTCGATTGGCTGCGCACGGCGCACGCGTCGACCCGCTACACGGTTTCCGTGTGCACGGGCTCGCTGGTGCTCGGAGCGGCCGGCCTGCTGCAGGGATTGACGGCCACCACGTACTGGGCGTGCTACCCGGAACTCGAGGCGCTCGGGGCCCGCGCCACGGCGCAGCGCGTGGTCGAGCACCTCGATCGGAGGATCATCACGGCGGCCGGGGTCTCGAGCGGCATCGACATGGCGCTACGGCTGGTCGAATTGCTGGTGGACCGCACGGCCGCCGAGGCGGCGCAGCTGATGATCGAATACGATCCGCAACCGCCGTTCGACTGCGGGTCCAGGGCGAAGTGCAGTGATGCCGTGATGCAGCGGGTACTCGAGTACGCGCGGCTTCGGCATTGACGGCATGGCGGCGCCCGCGTCGCAGGGAATCGGTGCCTGATGTTCCCTGCGCGCCGGATCGATTCATCCGTCAACGATCGCGAGGATCTGATCAACAGCCAATTCCTCTGACTGCGCGAGCGGCTGCGCCGGGTCCGCGTCGTCAGGTGGCCCAGCTTCCATCGAGTGGCTCGAGTCTCGAGTCGAGCATATCGAGCACTGCGTGGATCCTGTTCAGGTCCTGCCGGTAGGAGCGAACGGCCTCGGTGTCCTGATCGCCGAGCCGTGCACCGGACTGCGCGTGGCCGATCACCTCGCGCATTTGCGCGTGGTGGCGCTCGATCATGCGCCCGACCGCCAGGGCGAGCTGGTGTGCAGACCAGATCGCTGCGATATCCGCCTGCACGGGTTCGGGCTGCAACTCGGAAGTGTCGGCGTCAGGTTTGATTTCACTCACTTGGAGATGCCTCGATTGCTACGTATATTCGGACGCGTGCCCGGGACGGCGAGTTCCAGAGGGATTCGCCGGCCCACCGGGACCGTCTCGAGTCTTGCTCATGTAATGGCTCCGGGGCGGGTCATGGTCGTTTGACGCTCCAAGTCGTCGGAATCAATCGCAGGTGGAGCCGGACCGGCCCGGGCGTGCAGCACTTGATCGAGGCAGCGGGCCGCCCCGCTCGAGCCGTCGCGTTCGCGCCCTGAAGCGCGCAAGCGCAACGTCCTACCGCCCTGTCGCGCGGTAGTCGAACCCACCGACTGCGTCGGGGGTTCTCAGTCCCTCCTTAGTGGCGCCACCAACGAAAAAGGGCACAGCATTGCAGAGCCCTTCTTCTGACTAGTGGCCTGTACCAACTGATTGTGTACTGATGTGTCGCGAAGAGTCTGCATTTTTCCACTTCACGGTCCGAGGCGACTTGTTGTAATGGCGGATGTAGCGCATCAGCTTTCTCGTCAGGTCCGAGACGGAAGTGAACACGCCGCGAGCGATGACGTCGCGCTCGATCTTGCCGATCCACAGCTCGACCTGGTTGAGCCACGAGGAGTAGGTCGGAGTGAAGTGCAAGTGAACTTTCGGATGCGCGTCCAGGAAGTCCTGGACCGGCCTGCACTTGTGAGCCGACAGGTTGTCGGCGATGACGTGGATCTCTTTGCCGCGTGGCTGATTGATCACGATATCGGTGAGGAACGCGACGAACTCCGCCGAGGTGTGCCGTTCGGCAGTCTTGCCCAGCACCTCGCCAGTCTTGGTGTTGAAGGCGGCATACAACGACAACGTGCCGTGACGGAAGTATTCAAAGCCATGCCGCTCGGCTCGCCCCGGCGACAGCGGCAGCACCGGGTCCTTGCGATCCAGCGCTTGAATCGCCGTCTTTTCATCCACGCAGAACACTGCGGCGTGCTGCGGCGGATTCAGATACAGCCCGATGATGTCCGCGGCCTTCTTCTCAAAATCGGGATCGTTCGAGGCCATGTAGCGCTCGATCCGATGCGGCTTGAGGCCATGCTTGCGCCACACGCGGGCCACCATCATGTGGCTCACCTGCAGGTGCGCGGCGAGCTTGCGCGTGCTCCAGTGCGTCACCCCGCCGGCCGGCGCGTGCCGTGTCGCCTCCAATATCCGCGCTTCGAGCTCCGGCGTGAGCACCGTGGCGACCTGGCCCAGGTGTCGGCTGTAGAGACCGGCGATGCGCTGCTCGGTAAATCGCCTGGTCCAGCTGGCCACAAAACCCCGGCTGCACTCGATTCGCTCGGAGGCTTCATCCCACGTAAGACCGTCCGCGAGCAGCAGAATCAGCCGCGCCCGCCGGGCATCTTCCGCCCGATCCGTCCGGCTGTTGGCTCGTCGAGTCAGTTCCATACGCTCTGCATTCGTCAAGGTAATCGCGTCTTTCATGGACACAACTATAGTCTATAAATGGTCGGTACAGTCCACCAGTCCGGTCGTACTCGGCCACGGGTATCATCTGCAACGTTCCAGCCGGGCTAGCGAGAGGACACCGCATTGCAGATCGCAATCCCGCTTTTCCCGAAGTTCACGGCTCTCGACGCCATCGGGCCGTACGAGGTTTTACAGCGCATCCCCTCGTTCGATGTCACGTTCGTCGGGCACCAGCGCGGCGAGGTGCGCAGCGAGAACGGCATGCTCGGAATCACCCTCGACGCCGCATTCGAGGAACTGCCCCGGCCCGATGTCGTCGTCTTCCCCGGCGGCATCGGCACCCGCCCGCTGGTGCACGACAAGCGAGTGCTCGATTGGCTGCGCACCGCGCACGCGTCGACCCGCTACACGGTTTCCGTGTGCACGGGCTCGCTGGTGCTCGGAGCGGCTGGCCTGCTGCAGGGATTGACGGCCACCACGTACTGGGCGTGCTACCCGGAACTCGAGGCGTTCGGGGCCCGCGCCACGGCGCAGCGCGTTGTGGAGCACCTCGATCGGAGGATCATCACGGCTGCGGGTGTCTCGAGCGGCATCGACATGGCGCTTCGGCTGGTCGAATTGCTGGTGGACCGCACGGCCGCCGAGGCGGCGCAGCTGATGATCGAATACGATCCGCAACCGCCGTTCGACTGCGGGTCCAGGGCGAAGTGCAGCGATGTCGTCATGACGCGGGTGCAGGAGTACGCCAAGCTTCGCCAGTGACCGTGTGGCGGCACTGGCATCGCGCAGCCCAAGGAAATCTGGACTGTAGGGATCAGGTTCAAACTCGCCTGGCGCCTCCGCAACCGCTCGTTTGGCTTGCAAGATCGGGCGGGTTAGACTCGTCCGAGACGTCGCGAGCCACCGCACGAGAATCACCGCATGCGTGACGACCCGACTGCTGGCACGCAGGTCGCGGAACCCAGAGCAGGTTCTGGCGCTTGACGGCGGCGGCGTCCGCGGCGCCATCTCAGTCGCATTTCTCGAGCGTATCGAGGCAATCTACCGGGAACAACAACGCGGCGGGGACCCGGTCGTGCTCGCGGATCGGTTCGATCTGATCGGCGGCACGTCGACCGGCGCCATCATCGGCACGACGCTCGCCCTGGGCCGGGCGGCCGGCGACATCAGGGACTTCTACTTTCGGCTCGCCCCGCAGATCTTTGGCGCATCCCACTGGCGCATCCCTTACCTGCAGTCGCGCTTCACAGCGGAAAATCTGGAGCATGAGATCACGCGCGTCATCGGCGAACGCACGCTCGAGAGCGCGGAACTGCGCACCGGCCTCGCGATCGTCATGAAGCGCATGGACACCGGCAGCGCATGGATCGTCAGCAACAGTCCCGCGTCGAAGTACTGGGGCGATCCGACCGATGGATCCTATACCGGGAATCGCCACTATCGCCTCGCAAGCCTCGTGCGTGCGTCGACGGCCGCACCGTACTATTTCGCGCCGGAAGAAATTGAGGTGATCGAGGGCAAGACTCGCGGCGTATTCGTCGACGGCGGCGTATCGCCTTACAACAATCCCGTGCTGGCCATGCTGCAGGTTGCGACACTCCCAGCCCACGGCTACTGCTGGCCGGTGGGAGCGGACAGGCTGCGGATCATCTCGATCGGTACGGGCAGTCATCGTCCGCGATTCGATCCGCGCGCCGCACGCCACATGACGGCGGCCGGCCTGGCAGCCAGGGCGTTGTTGAGCGTCGTCTCGGACTGCAGCGCCGCGGCGCTGACGGTGATGCAGATGCTCGGCAGCTCGGATGACCCGTCGACCATCAACTCGGAACTGGGGAATCTGCGCGGCGCACTTCTGCCGCCCGAACCGCTCTTTGCCTTTCAGCGCTACGACGTCGAGTTGGAACGGGACTGGCTGCGCGACGAACTCGGCTTCGACCTCACCGAGCGCCGCGTCGCGGAGTTGCGCGAAATGGACCGTGCCAAGAACGTGCCGCTGCTCTATGAAATCGGGCAGGCCGCCGCGGCGAAGTTCGTCAAACCGCAGCATCTCGCTACGCTGAAACCGCACTGAAAGCCCATGAATGTGCCAGCCGGCATGTCGGGTCGGCTGGCGGGTACTGCCGTCCGCCCTTTCAACCCGGCGCGCTCAACCGGGAATGGCGAGCTTGCGTGTCTCGGTAGCGAGCCGCCAGCGCGAAACGTCCCCGAGCATTGCATCCGCCGCAGTACGCGCAAGCGAACGCAGCGCCGGCAGTGAACGCGGCCCGCCCCTCGCTGCATCGCCAACCGCGCGCAAGGTGTCGCGCGTGCGTCGCGAACGGCTTGCGGTACCCGCGAAGTCGCCGATGAGTCGCAGTCCATAGGCGGCGGCGCCGAAGGCTGGCAATCCCGCCGTGAGGCCGGTCACCACGTAACTCAACGAGGGCGGAGCCGAGACTCCCCATGCAACACCCGCCAGATAGGCCACGGCCACCGCAAGCGTCAGCACGAACAGCGTGTCACCGATGCGTTCAAGCCGGCGTTCGACGGTTTCCAGTCCCGTGACCGTGGCCGCGTGATAGCGGCGCTGATCGTCGACGAGGGCGCCGATGGTCTTCGCACACGCGGCGCCCATGCGCTCGTCGAACATTGCGGAGTGCAAGACCCAATGCACGAAGATGGGCTCGAACGTACCATCCGGCCCAGGTCAGCTCGTCGCCGGCGAACGCGGTCGGATTCAGTCCGACCAACCACTGCAGCCATCCCGCGCGCAACCGTTCGGCAACTTCGCGGGTCTCGAGCCAACGGCCGTGCCAGTCGCGGCGCCGCCCCGCAGCGGTGTTGAGGATCACGGTCACCACGAAGGCGATTTCCGCAACCACGAACGGCCACTTTTCCCAGCCGAGCACATGGGACGCAATCAGCGATGCGGCCGTCGCAAACACGGCCAGCGCAGCGAACAGGAAGTTCATGCTGTAGGCGCCGCGAAATATCTGGGCATAGCGTGCCCCGAGCGCATCGGCCCAGCCGAATGCGGATGCAATCGTCGCAATGGCACGCTCGTCATGGGCGCTGCGGGTGGCAGGAACGGCGCTGCACGCCATATCGAAGAAACGAGCGGACAGGGTCTCGGGACTCAGGGGCAGCAGATCGCTCTTGCGAACCCTGCGAAGACCGAGCAGCGCGAGCAGCAGCGGCACGTCCAGGCGCCAGTTGAGGGGCCGCCAGGATTCGCCGAGGAAAGCATTCAATCGGGCGGCTTCAGTGGCCGAATCCGGAGGCTGCAGAAGCTGCTCGACCACTTTCGCCACGCCGTCCGCGGGTCCGCACGGCAGTTCACTGATCCCGATGCCCGCCCATCGCAGTGGGCCGAACCCGGCCCATACGATGCGTGTGGGTTCCCGGCCGGCCGCGTCGACATGAATGATCGGAAGGCCCGCGTGCGCCGCGTCCTGCACCAGTTCCGTCGTGCCGCCGTGGCCCCCGGACGGGCCGCCGTCCCAGACGGCGAGTACGAGATCAGCGTTTGCAATGACCGTGTCGCCGACGAGTTCGTAAGGTCGGGATCCATCGCTGCGCGCGCCGCACAGGACGACCGTGCTCTCCGTCCGTTCGAGAAGTCGCTGGTATTCCGCTCGAGACGACTCGTCGATGAAGTCCCGCTCATACTCCGCGATCGCGAACGGCAGGACCGCGGTCAGCGTGTAGCCACCGTCGAGGGCTGCGTGTGCCGCCATGCGGTCCGCACCCTCGGCAACGGCCGACACGAGCCTGAGGACCGGCGGCTCCGGCGAGAAAAATGCTGCGTGACGCTCGTGCGCTGCGTGCGTGGCCTTGGCGACCAGCGCCAGCGCCTCGGCAATTCGCAGCTGTCACCTGGTCCCGCCCGGCTTCGGGCAGGCGATTCGGTCGATGCCCGATCACGCCTACGGCCAAGGCAAGCCGCGGCTTCGGAGGATGGGAGAGAGGCGGCGCCGGAGCGGACATCAGTAGACCAGCAGCGGATAGTAATCTCCGCTCTGGGGCTCGCCCGTCTTGGGGTCCATGTACACGGCCAGGACTCGATCCCCATGTTCGAAATACTTCACGAAACGTGGATCGACCGAAAGGCCGAAATCTCGTTCTGCACCGGTCGCGAGCCGGAACACCAGGCGCCGGGTCGACACGTTGAATTCGAACCGCGCCAGCGGCGTCCTGAAGGGCTGATTGTGAAAGACGAATCCCTCCGACCGATCGTTCACAACGAGCTCGACTTTCATGTCGCTCCCGTTCCAGGGTGATTCGCCACCGCCGTTGCCGCCCGGCCGTGAATCCGACCTTGCGCTTGGCCACAGATGCTTCGAATCGCCGACCAGGGCGAGGACGCGTTCCGTCATGCCGCGAATCCGCTCGCAGCCTGTCGTATCGAGATGGGCGCGACACCGCTCGACCGGCGACAGGGACTTTGCTGCGCTCTGCGATCCGCGACGCGCGCTGCGCGAGCACTTCCGTCGGGGTCCAGCAGGGCCACACCAGGATGGAATGTCCCTCGTCCCACGCCGCCAGGTGACGGCCATCCGCGGCGATCACGGCACTGGATGCCTGTGCCGTGCTGGTCGGCAGTGCGGCAGAGAAGACGAGATCACCGGTTCCCGCGTCCCACAACTTCAGATCGTGCGCCTGGGTTCGCGTGAAGATGAACCGACCGTCCGCCACCGGTTCAAGCTGTTGCACGCCGTCGGCGAGCTGGAGGCGCCAGAGTTCATCTCCCGACGTCGAGTCCCAAAGGCGAGCCGAGCCATCCATCGACCAGGTCCAGACGCGGCGCCCGTCCGTGTCAAACAGCGCGCCGTTGACGATTTTCGCGTGTGGCAGGCTCACGAGCTTCTTGCCCGTGCCGGCGTCCCAGATGGTTGCCGTATTGGCGCCACCCCAGCTCAGCACTCGATCGCCGCGCGGCGACAGCGCGGCTGCGAGTACGCTGCCTTGCTCATGCATTTCGGCCGCCGGCGCACCGCCGTGGATGTTCCACACTCGGATCGTGCCGTCGTCGGCCCAGCTCAGGACGCGTGCCCGATCCGATGACAAGCTCGCCCCGCTCAGGTGTGGGTGGACCATCGAGGCAATCAGGACCGCGCGTTCCGAATCCAATACCCGCAGCGTGCCGTCCGAACACCAGATCACGGCGACTCGGCCATCCGGGGAGAAGCGCCCCCCGGCTCGCTCGCCGCAGTGCGTGAATTCCGTCATCTGCTCATGAGTCTTCGAATTCCACAGGTGGATACTCCCGTCGCCGAACCAACCGAGCAGTCGGTCGTTAGCAGAGGACAGCAGCGCGCCGCGAGCCGGCGACGGGACGTTGAATACCGCCCGCGAAGTGCCGTTCGCCCGATCCCAGAGCCGAATCGACCCGTCGGTCGACCACGTGAGGATCGCGCCCTGGTCCGGCGTGAACGCGGCGCCCGCGAGACCGGCGTCCTCGCGAAGCGCGAGCCGCTGCTCGCCCGTCGCAACGTCCCAGACACGGGCCGTATGGTCGCTGGACCAGGTGAGCAGCGAGTTGCCGTCGCTGGCGAACGTCGCCCCCAGGACCTTGTCATCGTGGCGCAACTCAACGAACGGATGCGCCGGTGAAAGATCCCAAAGCCGCGCGGTGCCATCCGCAGAGAACGTTACCGGCCGGTTTCCTGCGGGAGACCAGAGCATTCCCAGAACTTCGGCTTGATGCCGAAGCACGGCGCCCTGACGTCCATCGACGCTGCTCCATGCCCGTACCGTGCCATCGTCGGATCGGGTCCAGATCCACGCGCCGTTCGCGCTGACGTACGCGTCCCGGACCACACCTTCGTGTCTCAATACGATGGGCGACTGGTCAATGCCCTTGGATTCGCTCAGCACATGAGCCGTACCGTCGTAGGACCACGACACGATCAGCCGCTCGTCTGGAGAGAAGCGGGCGCCCAGAACCGGGTCGGAGTGGCTGGTTCGGACAATGAGCTTGCCGTCGGTCGTGTTCCACAGTTGCACGGCACGATCCGTGGACCACGTGAGCAACCGGGCGCCGCTCTTCGACAGTTGCGTTCCCAGGACTTTTCCTTGATGGGCGAAGCGAGCGAGCTGCTTGCCGGTCGCGGCATCCCAGATGATCGCCAGATTGTCCGACTGCGTCACGATGCGATGCTCGTCGGCCGAGAGTTCCGCCGCCGTGACGCCCGCCCTGACGCCCCCCGGATGCTCGAGACGATTCAGCTCCTGCCCCGTGCCCGTATCCCACACACGCGCGGACTTGTCGTCCGACCAGGTGAGAACGCGAGTATCGTTCGCGAACAGGATCGCGCCTCGAACATAGCCGGCGTGTTTCAGCGTCGTCGTGTGAGCGCCGTCGGACGCGCGCCAGATCCGCACGTCGCTGTCGAACGAACGCGTCAGGATGCGCTGATCGCCCTGGAAATAGCGTGCGTCCTCCACGACTTTCGGATGGCGCAGAATCACGAGCTGGCGCCCACTCTTCGCATCCCACACGCGGGCCGTGCCATCGTACGACCAGGACAGGACTCGCGATTCGTCGCTCGAAAATGCTGCTCCGATCACCACGTCGTCGTGGCGCAGCACGATCGCCTTGTTGTTTCCGGCGAGGTCCCAGAGGCGCACCGATCCGTCGAAGGACCAGCTCAGGGCGCGACGCCCATCCGAAGAGAACCGGGCACCCCGAAGGCCCGCATCGTGTTGCAGGACTTTCAGCTGCGTCCCGGTTTCGACGTCCCAAAGTCGAGCAGTGGCATCGTACGACCAGGTCAGCAGGTGCTTGCCGTCCGGCGAGAATCCGGCGCCGCGGACAGTTCCCTCGTGACCCACGAATCCGACCACGGGCCGCACCGGTGCGCTCGAGTACGTCTGCATCGCGAGTGCGAGGGCATCCTCGGCCGTCGGCACGCGCGGCCAATCCTTGATTTCGAGCGGCACGGCGCGGCGGGCAAGCGCGACGGCCTCCCCGACCCGGTCTTCGGCCAGTCGCTGGCGCGCGAGATCCGCAAGGAACTTTGAGGTCGCGGTTCGGCTTTCCCGCAAGGACGCTTCGGCCTTTCGCTGCTGATGAACCGCCCACATGCCAGCGCCTGCCGCGATCACGGCAAGCAGCGCGAAGGCCGCGACGGCGAAGCGCAGGCGTTGCTGGCGGGCACGCCCGCGACGCGCCGACGCATCGATGTAGTCGTTCAACTCGGCCGGCAACTCGCCGGCGTAGCGCCCGCGAACGCTCTCGGCCTCGGCGAGCGGCAGCCCCGCCGCGAGCAGAAGGTCGCGCTGGCCGCCACTCGCCTTCCAGCGTCGATGCTGGTCGTCGATCTCCTGGCGGATGCGGTAGAAGTCGGCGTTGGCGGCGACGATCTGCTGCGCGCGCTTCCAGCTCTCGAGCACACGTTGATGGGCCAGGCGCACGGTCGCGCGAGTGTCGTCGCCCGAGGCGAGCAGCACGCGCGCATCGACAAGCGCCCGGACCAGTCGTTGCGAAGGCTCGTCGTAGGCAGCGTCGGCGAGAGGGATGGAGCGGGTGGTCAGCCGTGCCACGTCGCGGCCACCATCATTGCCTTGTGCCGGGGCCGCCAGTTGTCGCAAGAGTCGTGGCAGCCGCTCGCGCTCCGCCGCACCCAGGGGCGCGATTGCGCGTTCGGCCTCCTGGTCGATCGCGCCGGCGAGCCCACCGAGCCGTTCGTAGGCTGCGATCGTCAGGCGTGTCTCGTCGCCGGCGGTTTCGCGCTGCGCGAACAACTGGTCGAGTGTGAACTGCAGCAGCGGCAACATGTCCGGACGGTCTGCATCGGCGAGCAGCCGATCGTCGAGCCGCTCGCCGCTCACCGGGTCCGTCTCGAAGACCAGGCCAGCCGCTTCGGCCGGCCGGCGCACGATCTCCGCGAGCTCGACGGCACCCGGCGGCGCAAGATCGTAGGACGCGCCTCGGGTTTTCAATCCGAGAAGATCCGGGTCGTCGAGCAACCGCTCGTAGAGATCCGCGCGCAGTGTCGCGATCACCCACACGCGACCGGTTGCGACAAGCACCGACAGGGCGCGCGTGAATTGTCCACGCTGCGCCGCGGAAATGTCGCGGCCGAAAAGTTCGTCCAACTGATCCACCACGAGCACGAGGTCCGCGCGGACGGGCCGATCGAAGCCGCTCTTCTGCCGTTCCGCGTCGCCCGCTCGCTCGAGCGCGTGTATGACCGGCCGGACGGCACTGTCGTCGGCGTGAACGAGTAGATCCGCGAACTCCTTCGGTGTGCGGTAGTCGCTCGAGCGAATCTCCGGGAGCGCGGGTCGCCGGCCCTGGTCGTCCGGCGGACGTCTCTGTGTCGCCCTGGAACAGACTGAGCGCCAACGCGGCGACCGGACCCTCGGGTGTTCCTCCCGGGCGCATGGTCGCGGTGCGCCAGACATCCACGGACGGCACGACGCCGGGGCTGGTCAGCCGCGGGAGGAGCCCAGCCTGCGCGAGTGACGACTTGCCGGCCCCGCTGGGTCCCACGACGAGCAGAAAGGGCGCCCCTCGCGTCGACGCGTCCTTGAGGAGATCGATCGCTTTCGTGATGTCCCGAGAGCGACCGAAGAACACCGGCGCGTGTCGTGCACCAAATGCCGCCAGCCCGCGAAACGGCGAGCCTTTGGTGGCAACCGGCCAGACGACCGGGCGGCCCTTGAGAATCCGGTCGGCCAGCCATTTGCGCAGCAGTGCCTCGACCTGCGCTTCGAACTCGTCCGTCGAGTGGAACTCCTGGAACGCAGCCGTGAATTGCCCCGTCGGCGTCCGGAACCAGGAATTGAAGAAGATCTTCAGCCGTTCCCACTGGTCGCTCACGAGCGCATTCGTCTGCGCATCGTCGAGCCGCACGGTCGGCGACTCGGGGTAGCGGAACACGTAGACGTCCGGCAGTCCGCGCTTGCGACCGGCCTCGATGGCGGTCAGGATTTCGTAGGCCGTTCCGCTCGGATAGGGATCGCCGTTCGGCAGCCTTGCGAAGTCGTCCGGGAGCGCGGTGCCGAGGCGGTGGCGGAGGATCGCGACCACGATATCGCAGTCCGCAGCCTCGGGAATCTGCTGCTGAAACGTCGCGTGCGCCTTGTAGAACTCGAGTTCCCAGCGGATCGTCTCGAGACGCGCAAGCCCGGGAAATTCGCCGTTCAGCCGCTCCACCACGCGGTCGACACGCATGCGTTCGAACTGCGTGTCGCCAGGGGATGAAACGAATATGCGCACCCGTGGAGTCACGTTGCGGCGCCCTTCCCGTTTTCCGCGCGATTGTACAGGATGCACGCAGTTTCACTCGTGCGAAACGCCTGTCCGACGCCGATCGAGATGTTTGCGCTGCGCCAGCGCGGCCGGAGGAAGTGCGGCCCCTTTTTCGATCATGTGGCGCGGCCGGAGGGAGTGCGGCGCCCGCTCCGCTGCTGCGCCGCCCCGCTGGGGCCGTTGCACTCGCGCCCTGAAGCGCGCAAGCGCAACGTCCTACCGCGCTGACGCGCGGTAGTCGAACCCACCGACTACGTCGGGGGTTCTCAATCCCGCCGGGGCGCCAAACGCAAAACGCCGCATCTTTCGATGCGGCGTTGCGATTTGGCGCGGCCGGAGGGATTCGAACCCCCGACCCTCAGGTTCGAAGCCTGATGCTCTATCCAACTGAGCTACGGCCGCGCGAGGGAAAAATGAGCAACGAAGTTTACTTCATCGTCGGCATGACGAACTGCGCGCCCTCGCGCCGGCTGGTCGGCCAGCGCGAAGTCACCGTTTTCAACCGCGTGTAGAAGCGCACCCCGTCGGGCCCATGCACGTGCAGCGGCCCGAACAGCGAGCGCTTCCAGCCGCCGAACGAGTGGAACGACATCGGCACCGGAATCGGCACGTTCACGCCGACCATGCCGGCCTGCACCGCGGTCGTGAAGCTGCGCGCCGCTTCGCCGCTCGCAGTGAAGATCGCCGTGCCGTTGGCGAATTCGTGCGAATTCACCAGCTGCAACGCGGCGGCGAGATCCGGCACCCGCACGACGCACAGCACCGGACCGAAGATTTCCTCGCGGTAGATGCGCATCGACGGCTGCACGCCGTCGAACAGGCACGGGCCGACGAAAAACCCGTCCTCGCAGCCTTTGACCTTGAGCGCGCGGCCGTCGACGACCAGCTTCGCGCCTTCCTGTACGCCGAGATCGACGTAGCCTCGCACGCGCTCGAGGTGTTCGCGGGTCACCAGCGGGCCCATGTCGACCGGCTCGAGGTGACCGGGACCCACCTTCAGGTCCTTCAACTGCTGCTGCACGGCGGAGATCAGCGCATCGCCGGCGTCGCCGACCGCGACCGCGACGCTGATGGCCATGCAACGCTCGCCGGCCGAGCCGTACGCCGCGCCGATCAGCGCGCTCGCGGCATTTGCCGTGTCGGCGTCCGGCATCACGACCATGTGGTTCTTCGCGCCGCCGAGCGCCTGGACGCGCTTGCCGTGAGCCGACGCGGTGCGGTAGATGTACTCGGCCACCGGCGTCGATCCGACGAAGCTCACCGCGGCCACGTCCGGGTCGGTGAGCAGCGTATCGACCGCCTCGCGATCACCGTTCACGACGTTGAGCACGCCGTCCGGCAACCCGGCCTGCTTCAGCAGCTCCGCGACGCGCAGCGGCACGCTCGGGTCCTTCTCCGACGGCTTCAGCACGAACGTGTTGCCGCAGGCGATCGCCACCGGGAACATCCACATCGGGACCATGGCCGGGAAGTTGAACGGCGTGATGCCGGCGCACACGCCAACCGGCTGGCGCATCGACCAGCTGTCGACCGCGGTGCCCACGTTCTCGCTGAACTCGCCTTTCAGCAGCTGCGGGATGCCGCAGACGAATTCGACCACCTCGGTGCCGCGGATCACTTCGCCGCGGGCGTCGGACAGCACCTTGCCGTGCTCCGACGTCAGCAGCCCCGCCAGCTCGTCGATGTGCTGCTCGAGCAGTGCCTTGAACCGGAACATGATGCGGGCGCGCTGCAGCGGCGGTGTCGCCGACCAGGCCGGCAATGCGGCGGCGGCGGCGGCGATCGCCCGGCGCGTCTCGTCGGCGCTGGCGAACGCCACGGTGCCGCGCACGCCGCCGGTCGCAGGGTTGTGGACGACCCCGGTTCGGCCCGAGGTGCCGGCGACGAGCTGGCCGCCGATGAAGTGGCCGAGGGCGAACGGCTGGGCGCCGGCGACGGCGGCGAGCTTGGGCTGGGTCATGGTCTCGGGTTCTCTGGGCGGGCCCGGTCGGCCCCGAAAGGGCCGCTATCTTAACCTCTCCCGCTTGCGGGAGAGGTCGGCCGACAGGCCGGGTGACGGCCGACACCTCTCCCGCTTGCGGGAGAGGTCGGCCGACAGGCCGGGTGAGGGCCAAACCGACTCCCGCTTCGCGAGCGAGGCCGCAAAACGGCTCTGGTATAGTGACCCGGCGTTTTTCACGGGCCGCCCGGCGCGGCCGCAGCCACCCTGAGAGGACCCCCTTCATGAAGTTCCTGACCGCCGCCGCCCTGCCGCTCCTGCTGATCCTCGGCTCCGTCGCCAACGCCGCGTCCTGCGTCTATCCGCAGGCGCCGACGAAGCTGCCGAACGGCACCTCGGCAACCAAGGACGAGATGCTGGCCGCCAACGCCCTGATGAAGGAGTACTCGAAGTCCGTGCAGGACGTGTACCTGCCGTGCCTGGCGCAGGAAGAGACGGACGCCATCGCGGCGCTCGATCCGGCCGACCCGGATTTCGCGAAGAAGAAGGACGCCGCCGAGGCGATCCATGCGAAAAAGCACAATGCCGCGCTCGACGAACTCCAGGCCATCGCGGCGCGCTGGAGCGAAGAGATCAAGGCGTTCCAGGCCAAGGGCAGCAAGTAATCCTCGAGCGCGTGCGGCGGCTCCGCGCCGCCGCACGGTTTCGTCCACGCCGCTCCTTGCCCAGAGGTCGGCATGACACCTTCGCAGATCCATCCGACGCCAGCCGAGGCTGAAGCCCTCGTCCGCGGGCAGGTGCGGCCGCTGCCGCTCGAACATCGCCCGCTCGAATCGCTGGCCGGGTCGGTGCTTGCGCAATCCGTGCGGGCCGAGCGGGACCAGCCCCCGTTCGACCGCGTCACGATGGACGGCATCAGTTTCTCCTGCGCCGCGTGGCGCGACGGGCGCCGCCGTTTCCGCATCAGCGGCACGCAGGCGGCCGGTACGCCGCCGCTGCAGCTCGACGACCCCGAGCACTGCATCGAGGTGATGACCGGCGCCATCCTGCCGCGAGGCTGCGATTGCGTCGTGCCGGTCGAGCGCATCGAGATGGCGGACGGCTGGGCGCAGGTCGAGGACGGCGTGCCCGTCGAGCCCTTCCTCAACGTGCACACGCGCGGCGTCGACTGCCGTGAGGGCGACATGCTGCTCGCGTCCGGCGTCCGCCTCGGCGCGCCGGAACTCGCCGTGCTCGCATCGGCCGGGCTGCCGCACGCGCAGGTGCACGCGGAGCCTCGCGTGCTGATCATCGCGACCGGCGACGAACTCGTCGCGCCCGGCGAGCCGATCGAGGACTGGCAGGTGCGGCGCTCCAACACCTATGCGCTGCGCGCGGCGCTGTCGCTGCGCGGCTTCACGCGTCTCGCCGAGAACCAGCTCAGCGACGACCCCGAGCAGCTCAAGGAGCGCATCGACACGCACCTCGCCACGCACGACGTGCTGGTGCTGACCGGCGGCGTGTCGATGGGACGCTTCGACCACGTCCCGACGACGATGCGCGATCTCGGCGTGCGCGAGGTGTTCCACAAGGTCGCCCAGCGGCCGGGCAAGCCGCTCTGGTTCGGCATCGGCCCCCGCGGCCAGGTCGTTTTCGGCCTGCCCGGCAACCCGGTCTCCGCGCTCGTCTGCCTGGTGCGCTACGTCGTGCCCGGGCTGATGGCGATGATGGGCGCCCGCCCCTCCCGGGTCGAAGCCATTCCGCTCGGGGCACCGTTCCGCGTCAAGCCCGCGTTGTGGTATTTCCTCCCGGTGCAGATCGAACCGAGCGCATTGCAGGGCCTCGTCGCCATGCCGAAGCCGACCCGCGGTTCCGGCGACTTCGTTTCACTGCTCGGCACCGACGGTTTCGTCGAGTTGCCGCCCGGACCCGCCGAATACCCCGTCGGCCACCTCGCGCCGATCTACCGCTGGTGAACGCATGAGCAACGGCAACGAGCAGCGCGTCAGCAGCACCGTCGGCCGTGTGAAGGCGGCCGGCGTGCGCGACCGGCTCGACCGCCCGATGCACGACCTGCGCATCTCCGTGATGGATCGCTGCAACTTCCGCTGCCCGTACTGCATGCCGAAGGAGACCTTCCACGAACGCTACCGCTTCCTGCGCACGGCCGAGCGCCTGACGTTCGAGGAAATCGTCCGCATCGCCCGCCTCTCGGTCGGCCTCGGCGTGCGCAAGCTGCGCCTGACCGGCGGCGAACCCTTGCTGCGTACGGGCCTCGCCGATCTGGTCGCCGAACTCTCGGCGCTCGAAGGCGTCGAGGACCTCGCGCTCACGACCAACGGCGTGCTGCTCGCCCAGCACGCGTCGGAACTGAAGGCGAGCGGACTGCAGCGGGTCACCGTCAGCCTGGACTCGCTCGACGAAGCGGTGTTCGCGCGCATGAGCGGCGGCTTCGGCGGACTCGCGCAGGTGCTCGAAGGCATCGAGGCGGCGCTGGCCGCGGGCCTGCACCCCGTCAAGGTGAATGCGGTGGTGCAGCGCGGCATCAACGATCACACGGTGCTGTCGCTGCTCGAGCGCTACCGCGGCACGGGCGTCACCGTGCGGATGATCGAATACATGGACGTGGGCACACGCAATCACTGGGAGGCCGGCCAGGTCGTGCCTTCAGTCGGAGCTGCTGCAGCGCGTCGCGCGAACGCTGGCCGCTGCATCCCGTGGCCGAACCGCGCCGCGGCGACGTCGCCGAGCGTTACGCCTATGACGACGGTGCCGGCGAGATCGGGTTCGTCTCGTCGGTCACGGCGCCGTTCTGCGGCGACTGTCACCGGGCCCGGCTGTCGTCCGAGGGATCGCTTTACACCTGCCTGTTCGCCACCCAGGGCACCGACCTGCGCGGTCCGCTGCGCGCCGGTGCCAGCGACGACGAACTGGTCGAGCGCATGCGCGGCGCCTGGCGCAACCGCACCGACCGCTACAGCGAACAGCGCCAGGAGCTGCGCGCGCGCGAGCACCCGTTGCGCAAGATCGAAATGAACTACATCGGTGGATGATGAGCGGCTTCACGCACGTCGACGAGCAGAACCGCCCGTCCATGGTGGACGTCAGCGACAAGGCGGTCACCCGGCGAACGGCCGTGGCCGAGTCGCGCGTGCGATTTCCTGCCGCCGTGGCGGCCGAGTTGCGCAAGAGCGGCTTCGCGACCCGCAAGGGACCGGTGTTCCATACCGCCATCGTCGCGGGCGTGATGGCCGCCAAGCGCACGCACGAGCTGATCCCGTTCTGCCACCCGCTGGGCATCGAGAACTGTCGCGTCGAGATCGACATGAGCGACTCGGACGAAGCCGTCGTGCGCTGCACGGTGGCCGTGCATCACCGCACCGGCGTCGAGATGGAAGCGCTCACCGGCGCCTCGATCGCGGCGCTGACGATCTACGACATGTGCAAGGCGCTGTCGCACGAAATCGTCATTGCCGAGACGCGCCTCGTCGCCAAGCATGGCGGCAAGCACGACCTGGAAGAGGCGCCACGATGAGCCTCGCGCCACTTTACGGGCTCGTGCTTGCGGGCGGCGAAAGCCGTCGCATGGGGCATGACAAGGCGGCGCTCGAGTTGCACGGCCGCACCCAGGTCGACTGGGCGTTCGACCTGCTCTCGCGCCACTGCGAACGGGTGTTCGTGTCGGTTCGGCCCGGGCAGGAAGCGGACCCGGCGCGCGCGGGGCATCCGACGATCGTCGATCGGCACGCGGGCGCGGGCCCGATCGCGGGCATCGCCGCCGCGCTCGCCACGCATCGGGAAGCGGCCTGGCTCGTGGTCGCGTGCGACCTGCCCATGCTCGGCGACGCGACGCTCGAGGCACTGGTCGCGGCGCGCGGCCGCGAACCCGTGACGGCCTTTCGCAGCGTGCACGATGGCCTGCCCGAGCCGTTGTGCGCGATCTACGAACCGTCGACCCGGCCCGGCATCGAAGCCGCCATCTCGAGTGGCACCTACTGTCCCCGCAAGTACGTCATCCGGACCGGCGTGCCGCTGCTCGAGCAGGCCGATCCGACGGCGCTCGACAACGTCAATACGCCCGATGACCTGGTCCGCGCGCAGCGGGAGCTGCGCAAACGCGACGCCTGAGGAGGCGACGATGCAGGTCCACATCCAGTATTTCGCGGTGCTGCGGGAACAGGCGGGCGTCGCCGAGGAGCGCGTCGAGACGCACGCGGCCACGCCGGCCGATCTCTACGATGAAGTGAAGCTCGCACGCAGCCTCGCCCTGCCCCGCTCGATGCTGCGCGTCGCGATCAATGACGAGTTCTGCGAATGGTCGCAGCGGCTGCAGCGGGGCGATCGCGTGGTGTTCATCCCCCCGGTGGCAGGCGGCTGATGCAGGCCTTTGCATTCAGCCCGACTCCGCTCGAACCGGAGCGCTACCGCGACGCGCTCGCGGACGACGCGGCCGGCGGGTACTCCAGTTTCGAAGGGTGGGTGCGCGATCACAACGACGGCAAGCGTGTCCGGCGCCTGGAATACGAGGCGTTCGAAAGCCTCGCGATCAAGGAAGGGGCGCGCATCGTGCAGGAGGCCGTCGATCGCTACGGCGTGACGCGGGCGGCCTGCGTGCACCGCATCGGCGACCTCGGGATCGGCGAGCTCGCGGTGTGGGTGGGCGTCAGCTCCGCGCACCGCGCCGAGGCCTTCGCCGCATGCCGCTACATCATCGACGAGGTGAAGCACCGCGTTCCGATCTGGAAGAAAGAGCACTACGTCGACGGCGATTCCGGCTGGGTGAACTGCGAACGCTGCGCCGTGCCCGGCGAGTCCGGCACGCACGCGACCGCACACGATCATGCCCATGACGCGGCCCACGACCACGGGGCACAGCGGTCCGCATCGGCCGCTTCGGGCGTCGCGACGGCATTCGCGCACGACTATTCCCGGCAGCTGGCTTTGCCGGAAGTCGGTGCGGCGGGCCAGGCACGACTGCGCGCCGCCTCGGTACTGGTGATCGGCGCCGGCGGCCTCGGCGTGCCCGTGCTGCAGTACCTCGCGTCGGCCGGCGTCGGCCGGCTCGGCATCGTGGACGGCGACGTGGTCGAGGCGAGCAACCTGCATCGGCAGCCGCTCTACCGGCGCCGCCGACGTCGGCCGGCCGAAGGCGCAGGCTCGCGGCCGAACAGCTCGCTGCGATCAACCGCGACGTGCAGCTCGTCGTGCACGCGGAGCGCGCCACGGCGGACAACGTCGACGCACTCGTGGCCGGCTACGACCTGGTGGTCGAATGCAGCGACAATTTCCGCACCAAGTTCCTGGTCAACGACGCGGTGGTGCGCGCCGCGCAAGCCGGCCGTGTTCGCGAGCGTCTACCAGTACGAAGGGCAACTGCAGACGTATCGGCCGCGGGAGGACTGGCCGTGCCTGCGCTGCCTGTGGCCCGACGCACCACGCGACGGGCTGGTCGGCAACTGCGCCGAGGCCGGCGTGCTCGGCCCGGTGCCGGCCACGCTCGGCGCGCTGCAGGCGATGGAGGCGCTGAAGCTGCTGCTCGGCCTGGACGCCGACGCCCGGCCGGCCGTGCACGTGTTCGACCTGCTGCACCTGCAGTGGCGCACGCTGCGCGCTCAGCGCCGCGCGCAATGCGATCACGCGCGCGCGGGCGACCCGAACCGGCGCGACGCGATGTCGATGGACGAAGGCGAACTCGAGCTGGAGTTTGCGGACCTCGCGTCGGCGCGGTCCGCGGGCCTCACGCTGGTCGACATCCGCGAGGCGTGGGAGCGGGATTACGACGCGCCCGGACCAGCGCATCGAGATGCACCTGCCGCTCAGCCTGCTGCTCGACGGGCGTGCCGCGCCGCCGCCGCAGGGCGAGCGTTACCTGATCGTCTGCGCCCACGGCGTGCGCAGCCTCGGGCTGACCGAGCACTTGCGCGGCCTGGGTTATCGCGACGTGTATTCGTTGCGCGGCGGGCTCGCCGCGCTCAGCGCCTGACCTGCCCGCTGCCCCGCACCACGTACTTGTAGCTGGTCAGTTGCTCGACGCCCACCGGACCGCGGGCGTGGAACTTGTCGGTCGAGATGCCGATTTCCGCGCCCATGCCGAACTCGCCGCCGTCGGCGAACTGCGTCGAGGCGTTGTGCAGCACGATCGCGCTGTCCACTCGCGTCAGGAACTTCTCGGCCGCCACCGGATCCTCGGTGACGATCGACTCCGTGTGCGCCGAGCCGTAGCGGCGGATGTGCTCGATGGCGGCATCGACGCCGTCCACCACCCGCGCTGCGATGATCGCGTCGAGGTACTCCGTCGACCAGTCGGCCTCGGTGGCCGGTCGCACCCGGCGATCCACCTGCGCCACTCGCGCGTCGCCGCGCACCTCGCACCCGGCATCGAGCAGGTCCTTGACGATCGGCGCGAGATGCGTGCCGGCCGCCGCCGCATCCACCAGCAGCGTCTCGGCCGCCCCGCAGATGCCGGTGCGCCGCATCTTCGCGTTCAGCACGATGGCCCGCGCCATGTTGAGGTCGGCGGCGCCGTCGACGTAGACGTGGCAGTTGCCTTCGAGGTGACCGATGACCGGCACGCGCGCTTCCTGCTGCACGCGGGCGATCAGGCTCTTGCCGCCGCGCGGCACGATGACGTCGATGTAGTCGGTCATGGCCGACAGCATGCAACCCACGGCCGCGCGGTCCGTCGTCGGGACCAGTTGCACGCAGGACTCCGGCAGGCCCACCTCGCGCAGTCCGCCCGCCATGCACGCGTGTATCGCCGCACTCGAATGCTGGCTCTCGCTGCCGCAGCGCAGGATCGCGGCGTTGCCGGATTTCAGGCACAGCACGCCGGCGTCGCAGGTCACGTTCGGCCGGCTTTCGTAGATGATGCCGATCACCCCGAGCGGCACGCGCACGCGCTGGATGCGCATGCCGTTCGGCCGCACCCACTCCGCGGCGACGCTGCCGAGCGGATCCGGCAGCGCGATGACGTCCTCGCACCGAGCGTGCCATGCCATCGATGCGCGCGTCGTCGAGCAACAGGCGATCGAGCGCGGCCTTCGACATCCCGCCCGCTGCGCCCGCCTTCAGGTCCCGGGCGTTGGCCGCAAGGATCTGTGCCTGGTTGGCGCGCAGCGCGTCCGCGATCGCCCGCAGCGCCTGGTTGCGCGATTCGCCCGACGAGTTCGCGAGCACGCGCTCGGCCTCGACCGCGGCGCGGCCGATGCTCGTCATCAACGTGGAGACGTCGTTCGAGGTCAAGTCAGCACCAGGTCGTCGCGGTGGATGATCTCATCCCGGCCGCGATAGCCTAGCAAGCCTTCGAGTTCCTGGCTGCGCCGGCCGCGGATGCGGCGCGCTTCTTCGCCCGAGTACGCCGCCAACCCGCGGGCGATCTCGAGCCCGTCCGGATCGCGCACGACCACGGCATCGCCGCGCTCGAAGCGGCCCTCGACCCTGGTGACGCCCGCCGGCAACAGGCTCTTGCCGCCGCGCAAGGCTTTCGCCGCGCCGGCATCGACATGCAGCGTGCCCGCCGGCTTCAACATCCCCGCGATCCACTGCTTGCGCACGGTCACGGGCGACGCATCGGCCACGAACCAGGTACAGCGTGCGCCGCCTTCGATGCGCCGCAATGGATTCGCTTCGTGGCCGAGCGCGACGCACATGTGGCAACCGGCCGGCACGGCGATCTTGGCGGCGAGCACCTTCGTCGCCATGCCGCCGGAGCCGACGTCGGAGGCCGACCCGCCCGCCATCGCTTCGATCTCCGCCGTGATGCGCGCCACTTCGGGGATGAATTTCGCCTGGCTGTCGCGCGACGGATCCGCGGTGTAGAGCCCGTCGACGTCCGAGAGCAGCACGAGGCAATCCGCGCTCGCCATCTGCGCGACGCGCGCGGCCAGCCGGTCGTTGTCGCCGTAGCGGATCTCCGCCGTCGCGACGGTGTCGTTCTCGTTGATCACCGGGATCGAGCCGAGCCGCAGCAGCGTGGTGAGCGTGTTGCGCGCGTTCAGGTAGCGCAGGCGCTCCTCGGTGTCGCCGAGCGTCAGCAGCACCTGGGCGACGGTGAGCCCGTGCTCCTCGAGCACTTCCTTCCAGGCGTGCGCCAGGCGGATCTGGCCGACCGCCGCCGCGGCCTGGCTCTCCTCGAGCTTGAGCTTGCCCTTCGCCAGTCCCAGCTGCCGGCGGCCGAGCGCGATGGCACCCGACGAGACGATCACGACTTCCTGGCCGCGCGCCCGCATCGCCGCGATGTCGGACGCCAGGGCCTCGAGCCACGAGCGGTTGACCCGGCCCGTCGAGGATTCGACGAGCAGGGCCGACCCGATCTTGACGACGACCCTCCTGGCCTTCGCGAGTCGCGCGACGCCTCGCGCGGCCGCCGTGCTCATGCGATCGCGAACTGCTCGGGCGACAGGGCCATCAGCCCGGCCGAACCCGCGCGGGCCGCGGCCGCGTGCGCCTCGACGCGCGGCAGCAGGCGGCCGAAATAGTGTTGCGCCGTGACCAGTTTCGCGGTGTAGAAGTCCGGGTCGGGCTCGCCCGCCGCCAGCTTCTTCGCGGCCACCGCGGCGGCCGCGAGCCAGCACCAGCCGAGGCAGACGTAGCCGGAAAACTGCAGGTAGTCCGTCGCTGCCGCGCCGACTTCCTCGGGGTTCTTCATCGCGGCCGCGCCGAGCTCCATCGTCAGGCGGTCCCACTGGTCGACGCGCCTGGCGAGATCGGCCGCGAGCGCCGCGACTTCGGGGATGCCGCCGAACTTCTCGATGGCGTCGCGGATGCGGCGTGCCACTGCCTGCTGGCTCTTGCCGCCTGTGCCGAACACCTTGCGGCCGAGCAGGTCGAGCGCCTGGATGCCGTTGGTGCCTTCGTAGATCGGCGTGATGCGCGCGTCGCGCATCAACTGCTCGACGCCCGTCTCGCGGATGAAGCCCGCGCCGCCGTGAATCTGCACGGCCAGGCTCGTGACCTCCATCGCGGCCTCGGTCAGGAAGCCCTTCACGATCGGCGTCAGGAACGCGATCAATTCCTCGGAGCGTCGCTTGGTGTCCTTGTCGGGATTCATTTCCGCGCTGTCGATCTCGCGGCCCGTCAGGAAGCACAGCACGCGCCCGCCCTCGACGAATGCCTTCTGCGTCAGCAGCATGCGCCGCACGTCCGGGTGCACGATGATCGGGTCGGCGGCCTTGCCCGGCGCCTTCGGCGCCGGTCAGCGCACGGCCCTGCAGGCGGTCGTTCGCGTAGGCGATGGATGCCTGCCACGCCAGCTCGGAGACGCCCTGCCCCTGCAGGCCGACGCCGAGACGCGCGTGGTTCATCATCGTGAACATGCACGCGAGGCCGGCGTTCTCCTTCCCGACCAGCCAGCCGACGGACTCGTTGAAATGCATCACGCAGGTCGGCGACGCATGGATCCCCATCTTGTGCTCGATGGACCCGCAGGTGACGCCGTTCGCCGCGCCCGGCATTGCCGGCGGCATCGGGCAGGAACTTCGGCACCAGGAACAGGCTGATGCCCTTGGTGCCCGGCGGCGCATCCGGCACGCGCGCGAGGACCAGGTGGATGATGTTGCTGGTGAGGTCGTGCTCGCCGGCGGTGATGAACACCTTGGTGCCGGTGATCGCGAACGAGCCGTCGGGCCGACGCTCGGCCTTGGTGCGCAGGATGCCGAGGTCCGTGCCGGACTGGGCCTCGGTCAGGCACATCGTGCCGGACCACTCGCCGCTCACCATCTTCGGCAGGTAGCGCTGCTTCAGTTCGTCGGTGCCGTGCGACTCGATGGTCAGCGCGGCGCTCTCGGTCAGGCCCGAGTACATCTTCCAGGCCATGTTGCCGGAGATCAGCATCTCGCTGAATGCGAGCGCGAACCCGCCCGGCAGGCCCTGCCCGCCCCAGTGCGGATCGGCCGTCATGGTGATCCAGCCGTCCTGGCAGTAGCGGTCGTAGGCTTCCTTGAAGCCCGGCGGCGTGGTGACCTTGCCGTCGTCGAATTTCAGCCCGTGCTCGTCGCCGACCCGGTTGGTCGGCGCCAGCACGTTTTCGGCGAACCGGGCGCCCTCCTCGAGGATGCCCTCGAGCAGGTCGCGGTTCAGTTCCTCGCGGCCGAACGAACGGTAATGCTGCTCGAAATCGAGCACGTCATGGACCACGAAGCGGATGTCACGAAGCGGGGCGCGGTAGGAATACACGGCTGAACCTTCCTGTACGAGTGACTGGCCAGGAATTTTACGCGACCCGCAGCCCCGGCACCGTAAGTGAGTTCCGGTTGCCTGTCGCTTGCGGGCGAACCGTATAGTTGTTCGCAGTCACGATCCCCGACGATCCAGGAACAATCCGCGCGAGGGCCGCCGAGTGAGCCGCGATTACGAACCGGTACCCGGAAAATGGTACGAGGACCTCGAGGGCGAGGACACGTTCCAGGTGCTTTCCGTCGATCCGGACGAGGAAATCGTCACGATCCAGTGGCCGGATCGGGAAATCCAGGAAATCGACCTCGACGCCTGGAACGAAATGGACCTCGAGCTGACCGACCCGCCGGACGGCTGGGTCGACGACGTCGAAGAGGATGACGAGGAAGACGAGGCGGTCGTCGCGGACGAGGAAGACGAGGACTGGGACGAAGACGACGACGACTGGGACGATGACGAGGACGAGGATTACGACGACGACGACGACGAATATCGCGACCGCGAGTGAATAGCGAGTCCGGAACACCCTCGATCCCGCCCGCCTATCCGGCAGAACTCGAGCACGCGTGGCAGCCTGCGGGCGGCCCGCCGCTGCTGATCCGGCCGCTGCGCCCGGACGATCTCGAACGCGAATTGCGCTTCATTCGCGGTCTGTCCCAGCAGACCCTTTACCAGCGGATGCAGTACTCGGCCCGCGACGTCTCCGCCGGGGAGGCCGAGCGCCTGCTGGAGCTGGACTACGTGAATTCGATGGCCATCGCCGCCATCGACGGCGCAGCCGGCGCGGACGAGATCGTCGGCGTCAGCCGTTACGCAAGGATCGAAGGTACGCCGCGGGCCGAATGCGCCATCGTCGTGGCCGATGCCTGGCAGGGCCGCGGGCTCGGCACCGAATTGATGCGCAGCCTCGCCCACGCGGCCCGCTCACGAGGCATCCTCGCCCTGGTCGGGCTGAGCCTCGCCGAGAACCGGCGCATCGGCGCCTGGGCCCGGCAGTTCGGCTGTCCGGCCAGCACCGAGCCGAACTCAGGGGGACTGCTGCAGGTCACGCTCGACCTGAGCGCGCTGCCTGCTTTGTGAAGGGCCGGACGGCGGCCCGCCATTCGCGATAGGCAGGCAGGACCTTCGCGCTCGTCCGAGCTGCGGTGCGGCGCTGACGCGCTTCACGCTTCGTCAGCAAATCCCCGAGCCGCTCGACCGTCGCGCGGCCTAGCGTGCGCTCGTGGCTGCGAACCCAGTGTGCCGCGGCCATCGTGTCGCGATGCGCCCCGATGGCTTCCTGTGCCCGACGCAGGCGGCGCAGCAGCCGGGAGACGGACTTCGGCGCGACGTCGGCGACGACCTCGAGCGCGTAACGGCAATGCTTGAGCGCGAGCCGCAACTCGTGCAGTTCGGTGCCCGCCTCCGGATGGTGCTCCATCATCCGGTTCGCCTTGCGCCACGCCGCGTCTGCGAGCCTGAGCACGTCGGCCATGGCGACATTGGTCTTCACGATGCGCGGCGGCTGTTCCGACCGCGTGGCGAGCGCCTTCATCAGGGCTTTCCACCCGGGCCCGTTCGCGCGCGCTCGCAAGTGCGTGCGCACGTCGGCTCTAGCGTGCTTCAACACGGACGACAGTCGAGCCAACTCGGCAGACTTGAGCGAGCCTGCGGCTCCGACCGCGTCCCGGAGAACCTCGCCGTGCACATCCGCCTCGCGCACGGTGCCCAGCGCCCGGGCAAAGCTACGCAGGTCCAGTCGATAGAGCCGCGCCCAGCGTTCGTCGAACAGCGGACCGAAAGTCTTGAGCATCGAGCGCAACCGGCGCGCGGCCACGCGCCCCTGGTGCACGTCCTCGACGCCGCTCTCCTCGAGCCGCGCGATGACGACCTGGAGGTTCCCCTGCTGGCGCCGGATGACTTCCGCGAGTCTCAGGCTGCCCTCGGCCCAGGCCAGCGCCGGGCTGCTTGCGGCCTTGCGTGCGGTCGTCATTTGCTCTCCACCGACGGAATCTGCCGGTGAAACATGACCGAAAGATTACACCGACGGAACACGCTTGACGGCGCTACGGTCGAGAACCATTCCGAGCAGCGAGCCGACGGTGCGATGCGACTCGAGCGCGTGTCGTAACGGAACGTTCACATTGAGCCGGTAGCGATTGCGCCGGCCGTTGCGCTCGCGCGTGACGATGCCGGCCTCTTCCAGGTCATCGACGATCTTCTGGACCGCGCGCTCCGTGATGCCGACGCTGGCGGCGACGTCGCGGAGCCGTGTTGCCGGATCCAGCGCCAGGCAAACCAGCACGTGGCCGTGGTTGCTGAGGAACGTCCAGTGCCGCCCGGCTGTCTCATTACTCATGGTCGTGGCCTCGGAGGCGGCCCGGAGTGGTTGCAGAGCGCGAATCATCTGAACTTCGTTTCCGGTTTTCGCCTTCATGATAGTATGCTGCAGTCGTCCGGCCCTGGCCAGGGTTACGAGACCGGCCGACCTTGAACTGGCGAAGGTCGCCCCCAACGACCTAAGCTGCGCCGCGGACCCGCTTTTGGTCCGTCCCGGAGATCCACCTCAATGCTGAAGCGTGTCGCCCTGTTCATCGCGACCAACCTCGCGATCATCGTCCTGCTGAACATCGTCCTGAGCCTGCTCGGGGTTGACAGCCTCCTCGCAAAGAATGGCTCGGACCTCGACGTCCGGAGCCTGCTCGTCTTCTCGCTGGTGGTCGGCTTCACCGGCTCGTTCGTGTCGCTGGCGATTTCCAAGTGGATGGCGAAGCGCACGATGGGCGTCCGGGTGATCAGCCAGCCGGCGAACCCGGCCGAGAGCTGGCTCGTGAACACCGTGCAGCGTCTGGCTCAGCAGGCCGGCATCGGCATGCCGGAAGTCGGCGTGTTCGAGTCGCCGGAGCCGAACGCCTTCGCCACCGGCGCGCGCCGCGACGCCGCGCTGGTCGCGGTCAGCTCGGGCCTGCTGAACAACATGAACCAGCAGGAGGTCGAGGCCGTGCTGGGCCACGAGATCAGCCACGTCGCGAACGGCGACATGGTGACGCTCACGCTGATCCAGGGCGTCGTGAACACGTTCACCGTCTTCCTGTCGCGCGTGATCGGCCACACCGTGGACCGCGTGGTGTTCCGCACCGAGCGAGGCTACGGCCCGGCCTACTATGTCACGGTGATCGTCTCGCAGATCCTGCTGGGCCTGCTCGCGTCGATGATCGTCATGTGGTTCTCGCGGCAGCGCGAGTTCCGCGCCGACGCGGGCGGCGCGCACCTGGCCGGTCGCGCAGAAGATGATCTCGGCGCTCGAGCGGTTGCAGCAGGCGCACTCGGGCGCGCTGCCCCAGAACATGGCGGCCTTCGGCATCGCCGGCGGCCAGGTCTCGGGCTTCAGGAGGCTGTTCATGTCGCACCCGCCGCTCGAGGAGCGGATCGCGGCGCTGCGCGCCCAGCCCGGCTGATTTCGCGCAATCCGCGGCCGCCGCCGCCGCGAACCAGGCCGCGTCCGGTCGTCGGGCGCGGCCTTTGCTTTGTGCGCACCCGGCCCGCAGTGAGACCCTGAGCCTGCCCTGATGACCGCTCCCGCCACGGCCCTCGTCTGGTTCCGCCGCGACCTGCGCCTCGTCGACAATCCGGCGCTCGCGGCGGCCTGCGAGCGGGCCGAACGCGTCGTGGCGCTCTACGTGCACGGCCCCGAGGAAGAAGGCGATTGGCGGCCGGGCGCGGCCAGCAACTGGTGGCTGCACCGGAGCCTCGAACGACTCGACGCCAGCCTCGGAGCGAAAGGCAGCGCGCTGATCCTGCGGCGAGGCACGGCGCTCGAGCAGATTCTGGCCGTGGCGCGCGAGAGCGGCGCGACCGAGGTCTACTGGAATCGACTGTACGATCCGGTGCTCGTCGCGCGCGACACGCAGGTGAAGGCCGCGCTGCGCGAGTCGGGGCTCGGCTGCGAGAGTTTCAACTCGGCCCTGTTCTTCGAGCCGTGGGCGCTGCGCACCGGGCAAGGCGGTCCGTATCGTGTCTTCACGCCGTTCTGGAAATCGTGCCGCGCGCAGCTCGATGCGTTGCCCGCGCCGCGCGCCGCGCCGCAGCGCGTCGTCTCGGCCGGGCCGCACGTCGCGTCGCTTGCGCTGGCGGAGCTCGAACTCAATCCACGCGTGCGCTGGGATGCGGGCCTCGAGTCGGCGTGGATCCCGGGCGAACAGGGCGCGCTTGCGCGACTCGAATCGTTCTGCGATTCGACGATCGGCCGCTACGACGACGGGCGCAATCGACCGGACCACGACTGGGTGTCGCGGCTGTCGCCGTACCTGCACTTCGGCGAAGTCGGGCCGCGCCAGTGCCTCGCCGCGGTACGCAACGCGCTGACGGACGCCGCGTCGGGCGCACAGCCTGCGGAGTCGTACCTGCGCCAGCTTGGCTGGCGCGAATTTGCGCATCACCTGCTGCACCACTTTCCGGCGACGACGAATGCCCCACTCGATCCAAAATTCGAACGTTTCCCGTGGGAACCGAACGAGGCGTGGCTGCACGCCTGGCAGCAGGGCCGGACGGGTTATCCGCTCGTCGACGCTGGCATGCGGGAGTTGTGGGCCACGGGTTGGATGCACAACCGGGTGCGGATGATCGTGGCTTCGCTGCTCACGAAGAACCTGCGCCAGCCCTGGCTCGAGGGCGCCCGCTGGTTCTGGGACACGCTGGTCGACGCGAGCCTCGCGAACAACACCCTCGGTTGGCAGTGGACGGCCGGTTGCGGCGCAGACGCGGCACCGTACTTCCGGATCTTCAATCCGGTGCTGCAGGCGGAACGGTACGACCCCGACCGCGCCTACATCCGTCGCTGGGTCCCCGAACTTGCGCGCCTGCCGGACCAGTTCGTACATCGCCCGTGGCTCGCGCCGCCAGCGGTGCTCGCGGCGGCCGGGGTGACGCTCGGCGTCGACTACCCCGCGCCGATCGTCGATTTCCCGGCCAGCCGACAGGCGGCTCTCGCCGCCTACGCCTCGATCCGGACCGGCCGCTGAATCCGAACGGCGCGAGGCAGCTCACCAAGCGTCGTTGTCGCCTCCCGTCCGTCGCTGATGCGGCACGCATGTGGCGGACGCTCAAGGCTGCGCCCAACGAGCGCATGTCGCGCTCCTGCGAACGGGCAGCTGGCTCCCGAGACGAAGAGCGCGGCGGGCTCCGCTTCCGGGTCCGTCCGCGAAAACGCCGTAAACCCGTCCATGGGGGCTCCGGCCGCGACGTCCATGTCGCGGACGGTTTCGCGGACGGACCCGGAACCGAAGCCCATGCCGCGCAGAAGGGCGCACTTCGTGCGCAGTCGCTGGCGCGTCGCGCCAGCGACGGTTCCACTCCCTCTCTTGGGTCCGGCGCACACCGTGCGCGTTCGGTGGCGCGCCGATCGCGCGCCAGGTTTGCGGCGGGCAGCGGTGCCCGCCGACGCGCGCGGCCACGCGCGCACGGTCCAGCAGCGGGGACTCGGCTCCGGATCGGTCCGCAAGGCCGTCCGCGACACGGACGTCGCGGCCGGAGCCCCCATGGACGGGTTTACGGCGTCCTTGCGGACCGATCCGGAGCCGGGTTCCCATGCTGCTGGACCGTTCCACCCTGGGCCCGGGCCCCACGGCATGCACCTACTACCCCGCCACCCACCCCGCCGCGATAATCGGCGCAACCACCGAACCTATCGGAGCAGCGCCATGACCCAGGCCGCCATCCTCGAAGGGCTGAAGAATTCCAAGCTGACCCTCGAAATGACCGACGAGCAGCGCAAGGCGCTGGCCGCGGCGATGACGTTGCGCGAACTCGCGGCCGGCGAGGTGCTCGTCCGCGAAGGCGACACCGACGACCACCTGTACGTGATCGCGAGCGGCGTGCTCGGCATCATCAAGGCCGCCGGCACCGAGAACGAGATGACCATCAACACGGTGAAGCCCGGCGACGTGGTCGGCGAACTCTCGTTCCTCGACGGCGCGACGCGCTACGCGTCGCTGGTCGCGATGAGCAGCAGCCGCGTGCTCGGCCTCAGCCGCGGCGACCTCGAGGGGCTGCTCGACCGGAATCCGCAGCTCGTCTATCGCGTGATGCGCGCCATCGTGCGCGTCGTGCACGACATCCAGCGGCGCCTCTCGATGCAGACCGTCGAGCTGACGAACTACCTCTACAAGACGCACGGGCGCTACTGACGGCCCCTGGCCGCCGATCGGCGAACCGGCCGCGGAACGCGCGCACCAACTTCGAGCACGGGACTGCACTGCACCGACTGGAACGCACCGTGACGGCGCAGCGGGCACGCGGATCGTCCCGATCCTGGTCGTGGCACGAATTTCGCTTGGGTCTTCCGGAAGGAACAGACCCATGGACCGCGCCAAGCCCGCCACCGCCTATGACGAGATGTACACCGCGGGCGGCGAGGTGCGACCGCACTACTCCGTGTACTCCGACTGGCTGCTCCGCCAGTCGGACGACGCGTTGCGCCAGAAGCGCGCCGAAGCCGACAGCCTGTTCCATCGCGTCGGCATCACCTTCGCCGTTTACGGCGAGCAGGAAGGCAACGAACGGCTGATCCCGTTCGACATCGTGCCGCGCATCCTGTCCGCGGACGAATGGCGCAAGCTCGCCGCCGGCCTGCGCCAGCGTGTGCAGGCGCTGAATGCGTTCATCAGCGACATCTACCACGGTCACGAGATCCTGAAGGCGGGCCTGATCGCGCCCGAGCAGATCTTCTGCAACCCGCAATACCGGCCGGAAATGCAGGGCATGGACGTGCCGGGCGGCATCTACGCGCACATCGCGGGCATCGACATCGTGCGCGCCGGCGAAGGCGAGTTCTACGTGCTCGAGGACAACCTGCGCGTGCCGTCGGGCGTCTCCTACATGCTCGAAGACCGCAAGATGATGATGCGGTTGTTTCCCGAACTGTTTTCGCTCAACCGCGTCGCGCCGGTC
Organism: uncultured Gammaproteobacteria bacterium; assembly: GCA_963843985.1. Taxonomy (GTDB): domain Bacteria; phylum Pseudomonadota; class Gammaproteobacteria; order Steroidobacterales; family Steroidobacteraceae; genus RPQJ01. The sequence goes on from CAWJMS010000035.1 coordinate 246,286, forward strand.
GAGCACTACCCGGACCGCTTGCTCGAGAACCTGGCCAGTGTCGCACCGGCCCAGGCCGCGGATCCGGTCGTCGTGGTGCTGACACCGGGTGCTCACAACAGCGCCTACTTCGAGCACGCATTCCTCGCGCAGCAGATGGGCGTCGAGCTCGTCGAAGGCCAGGACCTGATCGTCCGCAGCGGGTTCGTCTACATGCGCACCACGCGCGGCCCGCAGCGCGTCGACGTCATCTATCGCCGCATCGACGACGATTTCCTCGATCCGCTCGTCTTTCGCACCGACTCGGTGCTCGGCGTGCCCGGGCTGATGTCCGCGTACCGCGCCGGCCACGTCACGGTGGCGAACGCGATCGGGACCGGCATCGCCGACGACAAGTCGATCTACCCTTACGTGCCGGACCTGGTCCGCTTCTACCTCGGCGAGGAACCGCTGCTCAGCAACGTGCCGACGCGGGTGTTGCGTCGCAAGGACGACCTCGCCTACACGATCGAGCACCTCCGCGAACTGGTCGTAAAGGAAGTGCACGGCTCCGGCGGCTACGGGATGCTGGTCGGGCCGACCGCGTCCGAGGCCGAACTCGAGGACTTCAAGCTGCGCATCCTCGCCTCGCCCGAGAAATACATCGCGCAGCCGACGCTCGCGTTGTCGACGTGCCCCACGTTCGTCGAGCAGGGCGTCGCGCCGCGCCACATCGACCTGCGACCCTACGTGCTCTCGGGGCGCGACATCACGATCGTGCCCGGCGGCCTCACGCGGGTGGCGCTGCGCTCGGGATCGCTGGTGGTGAACTCGTCGCAGGGCGGAGGCACCAAGGACACCTGGGTGCTGGAGAGCTGACGCGCCATGCTGAGCCGCACCGCCGATCACGTGTACTGGCTCGGGCGTTACGCCGAGCGCGCCGAGAACCTGGCGCGCACGCTCGACGTGCAGTATCGACTCTCGCTGCTGCCCCACGAGGCGAATTCCGACGGCCTCGGCTGGCAGCAGATGCTGGCCACGCTCGGATTCGAGAGCGCCTACCACGAGCGATACGAGGCCTTGGAGCCGCACAGAGTCGTCGATTTCGTGGCGTTCGACCGGGAGAACCCGTCGAGCATCCTCAGCTGCCTGCGCTCGGCCCGGGAGAACGCGCACGCGGTCCGCGGTTCGATTTCGTCCGAGATGTGGGAAACGTTCAACGCGACCTGGCTCGAGGCCCGCGCGACGGCGCCGTCCCGCTTCACGACGCGCAACGTCGCCGAGTTCATCGAGTGGGTGAAATATCGCGCGCACCTCGCCCGCGGCGTCGTGCTCGGTTCGATGCTGCGCGACGAGGGTTACAACTTCATGCAGATCGGCACGTTCCTCGAACGGGCGGACGGCGTGGCGCGCCTGCTGCAGATCCGGCTCGGCTGCGAGGCGACCCGCGACGGCTCGGCCGTCGCGCACGACTATTATCCGTGGACCGTGCTGCTGCGGGCGCTGTCGGCCTTCGAGATCTTCCGTCGCGTCTCGCGCAACAGCGTCACGCCGCGGCACGTCGTCGAGTTCGCCACGTTCCGGACCGACGTGCCGCGTTCGATCTATCGCTCGGCCGAACTCATGTACGAAAACCTGCATGCCGTCGCAAACACGCAGTCGAGCGAGACCGAACGGCGCGCCGGGCAACTGCATGCGTCCCTCCGGTTCGGCACGATGGACGCGATGACCGCGGGCGGCGTGGACCGATTCCTCGACCACGTGCTCGCCAGCACCGCCGACCTCAGCGACCGCATCGGTCGCGACTTCCTCGGGCACACGGCAGCGGGGTGACGGCAACATGCACCTGCAAATCAGGCACGAGACTCACTATGTCTACGAAAGCCCGGTCAGCTACAGCATCCAGGCGCTGAAGCTCACGCCGCGCACGGAGCCGGGCCAGCGGGTGCTGAACTGGCGGGTCATCGCCCCGGGCGAGCGGCTCGAGCAGGTCGATCCGTACGGCAACGTGATGCACGTCGTCACCGTGGAACAGCCGCACCGCGAGTTGCGCATCGTCGTCGAGGGCACCGCGGAAATCGGCAGCGGCCTCGGTCCGCAGGACGAGGAGCCGGCCAGTCTCTCGCCGCTCGCGTTCCTCGCGCCGACCAGCCTCACGCGGCCGGACACGGCCATCCGCGAACTCGCGGACTACCACCTCGGCCGGCACCCGCCTTCGCCGGCCTCGCTGATGGACCTCGTGATGGGGATCGGCAAGCGCGTGGCCTACGAGTCGGGCACCACCGACGTCACGCACACCGCCGGCGAGGCGCTGGAACTCGGCACCGGCGTCTGCCAGGACCAGGCACACGTCCTGGTCGCGTGCTGCAGGGCCGTCGGGATCCCGGCCCGCTACGTCAGCGGGTACTTCTATGCCGGCGACCCGGGAGGTGTCGCGAGCCACGCCTGGGCCGACGTCTGGCTCGGCGCCGCGCAGGGCTGGGTGAGTCTCGACGTGACCCACGCGGAACGCGCGGGCACCCGCCACTGCCGCCTGGCGATCGGACGCGATTACCTTGACGCGGCTCCGGTGCGCGGCGTAAGACGCGGCGGGGGCCATGAGACCATGGCCGTCGCCGTCAAGGTCACGAGCGGGCAGGCGCAACAATAATGACGTATTGCGTGGGCATGGTCCTGGATGCAGGACTGGTATTTCTGGCGGATTCGCGCACCAACGCAGGTGTCGACCAGATCAGCACGTTTCGCAAGGCCAAGGTCTTCGAGAACGCCGGGGACCGGGTCATCGTGCTGCTCTCGTCCGGCAATCTCGCCATGACGCAAAGCGCGACCAGCCTGCTCCACGAGCGGATGGCGTCGCAGGACGGCGACTGCGTCGGTCTGCACAACTGCTCGAACATGTTCGAGGCCGCGCGCTGCGTTGGCGACGCGCTGCGCGACATGCACACCCGTTACCACGACGCGCTCAAGTCGCAGGGCATCGAGTTCAATCCGACGTTCATCGTCGGCGGGCAGATCAAGGACGAGGCGCCGCGCCTGTTTCACGTCTACGCGGCCGGCAATTTCATCGAAGCGACGCCCGACACGCCCTACTTCCAGATCGGCGAATCGAAGTACGGCAAGCCGATCATCGATCGCGTCACCCGCCGCAGCATGTCGCTGAGCGAAGCGGCCAAGTGCGCGCTGATCTCGATGGACTCGACGATCCGCTCGAACCTTTCCGTCGGCCTGCCGCTCGACCTCGTGATCGTGCGGCGGGACGAATACCGGGTCGGCAGCCACGTCGACATCGACGCCGACAACCGCTACTTCCAGATGATCCGCAACGGCTGGGGCGACGCGCTGCGCGAGGCGTTCAGCGCGCTGCCGAACCCCGACTGGCTGGGTATTCGCTGAATGGCAATGCTGGCATAGTCTCGCCAACCCAGGGTTGGAGAGACGCATGCTGATCCGCGCCTGCATCGCCAAGATCCACCATGCCACGGTGACCCAAGCCGACCTGCTGTACGTCGGCTCGATCACCATCGACCAGGCGCTGCTCGAGCAAAGCGGCATCCACCCGTTCCAGTACGTGAACATCACCAACGTCTCGAATGGCGTGCTGTGGCAGACCTACGTGATGGCCGGTCCGCGCGGACGCGGCGACATCTGCCTCAACGGCCCGCCCGCCCGCCATTTCCAGAAAGGCGACAAGATCATCGTGCTCGCCGAGGGCTGGTTCAAGCCCGAGGAGATGAAGGACATCGATCCGGTGATCGTGATCGTCGAGGACGACGCGAACCGGAAGACCCGCATCCTGCGGCCAGCGCGGGACGGTGCATCGTGACCACAGATCATTCGGGTCATGAGCAGCCGATCGGGTCGTCCGGGTACTCGTGCCCGTCGTGCAACCAGCCGGCAGGCGGCCGTTACTGCAGTTCCTGCGGCGAGCGCCGCCCGGCGACCGGACCCCCGACCTTGCGCCACTACTTCGACGTGGCCGCCGACCTCCTCACCAATTTCGACACCAAGGGCTACCGGTCGCTGTGGTACCTCGTGACCCGGCCGGGCTTCCTGAGCGTCGAGCAACTGCGCGGCAGCCGCGTGCGCTACGCGAAGCCGCTCTCGCTCTTCATCTCGATCAACGTCGTCTATTACATATCCATCTCGTTGTTCGGGGCGAACACCTTCACCACGCCGCTGGCCGTGCAGATGAACGGCAACAACTACTACGGCGCTTTCGCCGCAAAAGAGGTCGTACGCGCCGTCGAAGCCTCCGGCAGCGACTACGCGGCGTTCGAACGGTCGTTCAACGAGCGCACCAACGTGCTGTCGAAGACGCTGATCTTCCTGTTCATCCCGCTCTACGCCGCCCTTTTCTACGGCTTCTTCCATCGCCGCCGGCGTTACGTCGTCGAGCACGCCGTCGTCGCGACGCACCTGTGGGCATTCATCCTGCTGGTGCTGGCCGTCGTCGTTCCGGCGATTGCGTGCCTGCTGATGTGGTGGTACGCGTTGCCGACGACCGCGGCGGCCCTGCAGGCCAACGATGGACCGGTGTCGTTGTTCCTGCAGGCCGTCCTGGCCGGCTACCTGACGCTGATGCTGCGGCGCGTCTATCACGCCGCCTGGCCGTACTGCGTGGCCGTGGCCCTGCTGATCGCGTGGGCCTTCTTTCACATCGTCTGGCTATACCGATTCGTGCTGTTCGAGATTACGCTGCGCACCATCCACCCTTGAAGGCGCATCGAGCGAGGCTCCCATGCACAAGAGCAAGCTGGCCGGATTCATCATCGACTGCAACACGGACGACCTCGGCGCCGCGGCGCAGTTCTGGGGCGGTGCGCTGGGCATGGAGGTGCGCCGGCCGCCGTCGCCTGAGGGCGACAAGTACATCCGCCTCCTCGATCCGGAGGAGCGGATGCACATCGAGGTGCAGACCGTGACGCACCCGAGCAGGGTGCACCTCGACATCGAGACCGACGACATCGAGGCGGAAGTGCGCCGCCTCGAGGCTCTCGGCGCACGGCGCGTGCAGCACGTCCAAACCTGGTGGGTCATGGAGGCGCCGACCGGCCAGCGGTTCTGCGTGGTCCGGCCGCAATCGGCCAGCTTCGGCACACGCGCAAACGCGTGGCCGGACAACGAGGTCAAATCATGACACCGTCCGCGCCCTACCCGCTGCAGGGCGGTTGCGACTGCCGGGAGATCCGTTACCAGCTGGAAGGCCCGCCGCTCTTCGTGCATTGCTGTCACTGCCGCTGGTGCCAGCGCGAAAGCGGCGCGTCTTTCGCGCTCAATGCGATGATCGAGGCGGATCGAGTGACGTTGCTCTCCGGCGTGCCGGAGATCGTCGATACGCCTTCGGCGAGCGGCAAGGGCCAGCGTGTCGCGCGCTGCCCGACGTGCCGAATCGCGCTCTGGAGCAACTATGCGGGAGCCGGCCCGCGCGTCCGCTTCGTGCGCGTCGGCACGCTCGACGAACCCGATCACCTGCCGCCGGACGTTCACATCTTCACGTCGACGAAGCAGCCGTGGGTGGTGTTGCCCGAGGGCGTTCCGGCCGTGCCGGAATACTACGACCGCCGCCAGCTGTGGCCAGCCGAGAGCCTGGCTCGACGAGACGCCCTGCTGGCGCGCGCCTGACGGAGCCGGACAGCAGGGGTCGGCCGGGCGTCCCGTCCGCCCGGTCCATCGGTAGAACACCTGAGAACGTAGCGGTTTTGCACCGCTATCATGCGCGCAGCCTGGACTGCCGTGGACCGCTCATATGACCCTGCTCCGTGGACTGATCGTCGTGTTGCTGCTCGCCCTCGCCGGGCAGGCCGCCGCCGGCAACCCCGACCCCGCGTCCGACTCGTTCTGGTACGGCACCGCCGCCGACGGCTCGCCGACCGTGCGTCTCTACTATTTCTTCTCGCCCACCTGCCCGCATTGCCAGGCCGCGAAGCCCCTGGTCGCCGACTTCGCGGCCCGGACACCGTGGCTCGAGGTCCAGCGTTACGCGGTCAAGGACAACCGCGACAACGCGCGCTTCTATTACGACACCGCGAAGGCGCTGGGCGTCGAGGCGCTGTCGGTGCCGGGTTTCGTATTCTGCCGGCAGGTGCGCATCGGTTACGAAAGCGCCGAAACGACCGGCGCCGAACTGATCAAGGCGCTCGAAGCCTGCCACGCCGAACGCGTCGCGCATCCGGGCGCCGCGAGCGCGACGGCCCCGCCGGCGCTCACGGGCACGGCGGCCACGGCGACCGGGCTCGCCGAAGAAGCAGCCGGTACCACCCTCCACCTCCCGATCGTCGGCTCGGTGAACGCGCAGGCCTTCTCGCTGCCGTCGCTGACGGTCGTGCTGGCCGGCATGGACGCGTTCAATCCCTGCGCATTCTTCGTGCTGCTGTTCCTGTTGAGCCTGCTGGTGCACGCGAAGAGCCGCGTGCGCATGGCGATCGTCGGCGGCACGTTCGTGCTGTTCTCCGGCATCGTCTATTTCGTGTTCATGGCCGCGTGGCTGAACGTGTTCCTGGTCGCGGGCGAGCTGCGCATCATCACCGTCATCGCCGGACTCGTCGCGCTGTTCGTGGCCGCGCTCAACATCAAGGACTACTTCTGGTTCAAGGAGGGTCCGACCCTGTCGATCCCGGACACGGCGAAACCGGGCCTCTTCAAGCGGATGCGCGAGGTGGTGACCACCGGGGACATGGGGCCGATGCTGCTCGGCACGGTCCTGCTCGCGATCGTCGCCAATTCCTACGAACTGCTCTGCACTGCCGGATTTCCCATGGTCTATACCCGCGCGCTCACGCTCGCGAAGCTCGAATCGTGGCAGTACTATGCGTGGCTCGCGGCGTATAACGTCATCTACGTCATCCCTCTGCTGGCCATCGTCGTCGTCTTCACGAAAACCATGGGCGCTCGCAAGCTCAGCGAATCCGAAGGCCGCATCCTGAAGCTCGTCTCGGGCCTGATGATGCTCGGCTTCGGCGTCGTGCTGCTCTTCGCCCCGAATCTGCTGACGAACGCGCTGGCCTCGATTCTCGTGTTGCTGGTGGCCGTCGCGGTCTCGCTGGTCACGGCGAAGTTCACCGCGCCACGCGCCGCGTGAGCGTCATGGAAGCCGGGTGCCGATGACGAAGCCGCCGCCGACTCCCGTCGCCTCGGCCGTCGATCGTATCCGCCGCGCGCTCGGACCCGGGTCGTGCCTGGACGCCGCGAGCGACATCGAGCCTTTCCTCGTCGATTTCCGCGCGCTGTACCACGGCGCCACCCCGCTGGTCGTCTGCCCGGCTTCGACCTACGACGTCTCGGTCGTTCTCGCCATCTGCAACGAACTTCGCGTGGGCGTCGTGCCGCACGGCGGGAACACCGGCTACTGCGGAGGCGCCACGCCGAGCGAGTCGGGCGACCAGATCGTGCTGTCGCTGCGCCGGATGAATCGCGTGCGCGGCGTCGATGCCGAGAACTTCTCGATTGCCGTCGAAGCCGGTTGCCTGCTCGCCGACGTGCAGGCCGCCGCGCAGGCCGTGGATCGTTTCTTCCCCCTCTCGCTCGGCTCGGAGGGCAGCTGCCAGATCGGCGGCAACCTCTCGACCAATGCCGGCGGCCTCAATGCCGTCCACTACGGCGTGACGCGCGACCTGGTGCTCGGGCTCGAGGTGGTGCTCGCGGACGGGCGCGCGCTCGACGGCCTGACCAGCCTGCGCAAGGACAACACCGGCTACGACCTGCGCAACCTGTTCATCGGCGCCGAAGGCACGCTCGGCGTGATCACCGCGGCGAGCCTGAAGCTGTTTCCGGTGCCGCGTACGGTCGAGACGGCGTTCGTTGCGGTGCCGGACGCCGCGGCGGCCGTGCGATTGCTGGCGCGACTGCGCGCCGCGACCGGCGACAGCGTCACCAGCTTCGAGTTCCTGCCGCGCATCGCCGTGGAGTTCACGGTGAAGCATATTCCCGGCGTGACCGATCCGCTCGACCGCCCGCACGAGTATTACGTGCTGTGCGAAGTGTCGACGGCCCGCGAGGACGCCGCGCTGCGCAGCCTGCTGGAGCAGGCGCTGGCCGATGCCCTGCGCGACGGGCTCGTCGTCGATGCGGTGCTCGCGACATCGCTCGGCCAGCGCAACGCGCTGTGGAAACTGCGAGAGTCCGTGCCCGAGGCGCAACGCCACGAAGGGGCCAGCATCAAGCACGATGTCTCCGTCCCGGTCGCGAGCCTGCCGCAGTTCCTCGAGCAAGCCTCGGCCGCGGTGCGCGCGATCGTGCCGACCGGGAGGCTGGTCGCGTACGGCCACGTCGGCGACGGCAACCTCCATTTCAACGTCAGCCAGCCGGTCGGCGCCGAGGCCAGCGCGTTTCTCGCCTGCACCCACGAGCTCGAAACGGCCGTCTATGCGCTGGTGCGGCAGTTCCGCGGCAGCATCAGCGCCGAACACGGCATCGGGCGCCTCAAGCGCGAGGAACTCGGCAGGCACCGCGGCCGCACCGACCTCGCCGTGATGCGCGCGATCAAGCAGGCGCTCGATCCCCACGGCATCATGAACCCCGGAAAAGTCCTGCCCGATCCGCCCTGATTCGAGCCCCGTTGCGGAGTCGTGACGATGACCCCGGGGCGGCCACCGCCCGATGGTGGAAAAGCCGCGTGAATTCAACGTGATGCTGGTCCGGATCGCCGACGCCTGGCGAGGCCTCGAGAAAAACACCTCCGTGCCCTTGTCGGACCCGGCCTCGACTCGTTAGATTGCACACAGGGGTGGACGCGAGCGGCGGCCTGGCAGCAGGGCCAGCCGTCAGAACTAGACCAACGCCGACCAGGGCAAGCCGCCCGCTGGACTCCCATGGGCAAACTGCTCAAATCGAAGATCGTGTGGGCCGCGGCCATCCTGCTGGTGCTGGTCGGCCTGTATGCGCTGCTTGGGTTCTATGCCGCGCCGAAGGTCATTCGCAGCAAGGCGATTGCTTTCGTCAAGGAGAACTACGGGCGCGACCTGTCGATCGGGGAGATCCGCTTCAACCCGTTCAAGCTGCAGCTCGAGATCAAGGACCTCGCGTTCCCCGACGTGGACGCGAAGCCGATGCTCGGCTTCAAGCGCCTGTTCGTCGATTTCGAACTTTCATCGATCTGGCACCGCGCCTACACCTTCAAGGACATCGACGTCGATACGCCGGCCATCCGCACGGTGATCCGGCCGGACGGCTCGGTGAACCTCGCGGCGCTGGCGCTGAAAGACAAAGGCCCGCCGCCGAAGCCGGAAGACGACAAGCTGCCGAGTCTCTGGATCCAGTCGCTGGTCGTCGAGCACGGCTTCGCCGACTACGTGGACCAGGCGCGTCACAAACCGTTGGAGCGGCGCTTCGCGCCGATCCATTTCTCGCTGAAGGATTTCCACACCACGCCGGAGGGCGGCGACTTCGGCTTCTCGGCCGTCGGCGACCGCGGCGCGCAACTCGACTGGAAAGGCCAGTTCGCACTCGAACCGGGCATCTCGTCGCACGGCGACTTCCGGATCGGCAACCTGAGCGCGAAAGACGTCGGCGAGATGCTCGGCGATGCGTTGCCGTTCGGCCTGACCGAGGGCGTCATCAATCTAGGCGGCACGTACAAGGTCGCGCTCGGCGGCACGACGGACGTCAAGGCCGAGTTGCCGAAGATCGAGCTGACGGGCCTCGCGCTCCGCGCCCAGGGCGTCGACACCGACTGGGTGCACGTGCCGACCCTGACGCTGACCGACACCAGGGTCGCGATGCCCGAGCAGACCGTCACCGTCGCCAACGTGACGGTCACCGACATGACGGCGTTGATGTGGATGGCCGCCGACGGCTCGATCAATCTCACCGGCCTGTTCTCGCCGGCACCCGAGTCCGGCGCAGCACCGGCGGCTGCGACCGAAGCATCCCCGGCGGCGGCCGGGGCGATGGCGACCGAACCGCCGGCTGCGAATGCGGCGGCCCCGGCACCCGCAAAGGGCGGCAAGGACTGGCAGGTGCAGGTCGGCGGCGTCGACGTGAAGGCGGCGAAGGTCGATTTCGAGGACCGCTCGCTCACGCCGGCCGTGAAGTTCGCCATCGCGCCGCTCAACGTCGGGCTCAAGGACGTCAGCCTCGACCTCGCGAAGCCGTTGCCGATCGAGTTCGACACGCAGATCAACGGCACGGCGGCGCTGAAGGGCTCGGGCCGGATCACGCCCGATCCCCTGGCGGCCGACATCGACCTGACGATGGACGGGTTCGACCTGGCCGACATCCAGCCGTATGCGGCGGCGTCGACGGCCATGACGATCAAGGGTGGCAAGCTGGCTTTGAAAGGCAAACTGACGATGACGCCGCCGGACAGCCCGGCCGCCGACATGAGGTTCGCCGGCGACGTCACGATGACCGGCTTCAAGTCGATCGACAACGCGCTCCAGCAGCCGTTCTTCGAATTCGACCGGCTCGACCTCGGCAAGCTGCGTTACGACGTGGGCCCCGACGCGATGACCATCGATCGCGTCCGCGTCGTCAAGCCGTTCAACCGCGTGATCGTCGGTTCCAACGGCATCCTCAACGTTTCCGCCGTGTTCGACCCGCAAGGCACGGCGGCCGAGCTCGAGAAGAAGCAGGCGGACGCCCGGGCTGCCGCGGAGGCGGCGAAACACAAGAAGACCCGCGCCGAACTGAAGGCCGAAGAAAAGGCTGCGGAGGCCGCGGCCAAGGCGCGCGCCCAGGCACCGCCGCCGCCGCCGCAGGAACTGAAGGAAGCAGGGATGCCGATCCGCATCCGCGAGCTGAAGCTCGAGAACGGGCGGATGGATTTCGCGGACTTCAGCATCAAGCCGAATTTCGCCGCGGACATCACCGGCCTGAACGGCAGCATCACCGGCATGTCGTCGGACCCGAACGCGCACGCGAAGGTCGACTTCAAGGGCAAGGTGGGCGATTTCTCGCCGGTCACGATCACGGGCGAGGTGCAGCCATTCGCCTACGAGCGGTTCGCCGACATCGGCATGAAGTTCGAGAACATCTCGCTGCCGATCTTCAATCCGTACTCGGGCAAGCTCGCGGGCTACAGCATCGCGCAGGGCAAGCTGACGACCGACCTGCACTACCAGATCACCGACCGCAAGCTCGACGCCAAGCACCACATCCGCATCGACCAGCTCGAGTGGGGCGAGGCCACCGCCGAGAAGGGCGAGGCCACGTTGCCGGTGAAGTTCGCCACGTCGCTGCTCAAGGACGCGGACGGCGTGATCGATCTGGACATCCCGGTCACCGGCACACTCGACGATCCGAAGTTCCGCATCGGGCCGATCATCTGGCAGATCATCAAGAACCTGATCACCAAGGCCGTCACGGCGCCGTTCAAGGCGCTGGGCGCGCTGTTCAAGGATGCGGAGCAAGCACAGTTCGTCGACTTCGCGCCGGGACAGGCCGCGCTCGACGCCGCGACCACCGAACGGCTCGCCGGGCTCGGCAAGGCGCTGGCGCCCAAGGCGGGCATCCGCCTCAAGGTGCCGATCGGCGCGCTCGCGGACCTCGACCTGGCGTCGCTGACGGAGCAGCGCTACGCCGCCGAACTGCAGTCGGCCACGCGTCGCGTGTTGCTCGGCAAGAAAGCGGCGGAAGACAAGCCCGTGCCGGCGTTCGACACGCTCGAACCGGACAAGAAGATCGACGTATTGACCGACCTCGTGACGCACGTGACCGGCGCCGAGCCGCAGTTGCCGCCGGAGCCCGAGCGGCCCGAGGGCATGTCGCGCAAGGACGCCAAGGCCGCGCAGCAGGCCGCGACGATCGAGTTCCTGTCGAAGGAGGCGCACTCGCACCTCGTGCCCGACGCCGGCGCGCTCGACCAGATCGGCGAGCAGCGGGCTGAGGCCATACAGCGGAGCGCTACTCACCGACACGGGTCTTGCGCCGGAGCGCGTGTTCCTCGTGAAGGACGGCAAGGTCACGCCGCAGGACGGAAAGGTGCGGTTCGAACTCGCGATGGAGTGATCAGCTGCCGATGCGGCCGCCGCCGCGCTTGCGAATGGCGATCACGCTCGGCCGCGGCGGCAGGCCGTTGCCGTCGGGCCAGTCGCTCGTCGGCTTGCTGAGGACGCTGCCCTCACCCGGATGCTGGATGCCCAGGAAAAGCGTCTCGCCGTCCGGCGTGAACTCGCAGCCGCAAACCTCCGCACCTGCCGGCGCGCTCATGAACTGCCGCAGGTAGCCGCGCTCCGGCCCCGACACGGGCACCGCGAACGCGCCGTTGTTGTCGCCGCGCGGCTGTACGCCATCCGTGACGATCCAGAGGTGCCCCGCGCCGTCGAACCCCAGGTTGTCGGGGCACGCCATGGCCGCGGGCGGTTCGGCGCCCGCATACCCGGCGTAGTACGTGTCGTTCGCGCCGAGCGGCAACACGGCGAGATCGGCGGCACGCTCGAGCTTGCGCGCACCTGTCGCCGCGGGATCCCCGGGCAGCAGGAAGACGTTCCAGCGGAATCGCCGGGCGCCGGCGTCGTCGCCGTCTTCGCGAATCTCGAGGATGTGACCGCCCTGGTTGTCCGGGCGCGGATTCGCGGCGTCCACTCGACGATCCAGCGACCGGCCGTCGTCGCCGGAACGCGACGATTCGCGCGTGCGGTCGGCGTTCTTGGTGCAGGCGACGTAGACACGGCCGTCGAACGGATGCACGGCAATGTCTTCGGGACGATCCATCGGCGTCGCGCCGAGCCGGTCGGCTGCATCGCGCGCGCGGATCACCACCTCGCCCTGGTCGGCAAAGCCGTTGTCCGGCGTGAGCGGTCCCTGGCCGTGCGCCAGCGGCAGCCACTCACCCGTACCGTCCGAGTCGAAGCGGGCCGCGTGCAGGATGCCGTCGTCGAGCAAGTTGCGATCGGCCGCAGGATTGCGGGCGTGGCGCTTGCCGGTCGAGACGAACTTGTAGATGTACTCGAAGGCGTCGTCGTCACCCATGTAGACGGCCACACGATCGTCCTTGGCAATGGCGCAAGCGGCGCTCTCGTGATTGAACCGGCCGAGCGCGGTGCGCTTGCGGATAGGCGCGCCAGGGTCTTCTGGATCGATTTCGACCATCCAGCCGAAGCGCAGCGCCTCGCGCGGCTCCATGCGCAGGTCGAATCGCGGGTCGGCATGCTCCCACCCGTGGTAGCTGCTTTCCAGCATCTTGAACCGTCGATGCGCGGCCAGGACCCGCGTGTCGACGCCCGCACTCGCCTGCAGCGACCGATAGCCGCCGAAATAGTCCTGGAAGTTTTCCTCGGCGGTGAGGAACGTGCCCCAGGGCGTGCGGCCGCCCGAGCAGTTCGCCAGGGTGCCGAGTGCGCGTGTGCCCGTCGGATCGGCATTGGTCCGCAGCAACGCGTGACCACGCGCGGGCCCGGCAATCTGCGTCGGCGTCCGGGCCGTGATGCGGCGCCCGTGTCGCGATCCGAGGCGCGGGCGCCACTCGTCCCCGGTCAGTGCGATCTCGAACACCGAGACGCCGTGCGCCGCCATTTCGAGCCACGCGGCTTCCGGGTGACGCCTCGACCAGTCGGCCAGAACGTCGGCGCCCTCCCGCCCCAGGCCGAGCCGGTCGGGAAACATCAGCTCATCGTTGGTGTACTCGTGGTTGACGCAGAGCAGGCCGCGCCGCCCGCTGCGCTCGAGCGGAAAGAACGCGATGGCATCGCAGTTGTACCCGAACTGCTGCTGCTGCGCCGCGGCCGACCCGGCGCGCAGCAGCGAACCTTGCACCATGCCGCCGCGTGTCGAGCGCAGCCGCGCCGGGAAACATCGGGTCGCCCCAGCGCATCAGGACCTGCGACTGGTATCCCGGGGCGACGTGCACGACGTCGTCGCGGGATCCCGGGATCGGCTGGAAGCCGAGCGGCGTCGACGACTCGCGGGCGCCCGCCGACCGCGAGATCGCCGGCAACAGCAACGCGCCGGGCCCTGCGAGCACGCCCGCGCGCAGCAGGTCGCGCCTTGAGTAGCGTCGGCGCAGGATGTCGTCGAACGTGTCCGTCACGCTGGCGGGTTGCGCGGGCGCAGACGGCTCACTGGATGCGCTCCCGCATCAGTCCTTCCTGCGCGGTGCTGGCGACCAGGTGCCCGGCTCGATCGAAGATGCGGCCGAACGCCATGCCGCGCGCACCGGAGCTGCTGGGGCTGATCAGCGCATAGAGGTGCCACTCGTCGATCCGGATCGGGCGATGAAACCACATGGCATGGTCGATGCTCGCGAGCGTGACGTTACCGGCGCGATACGAAAGGCCGTGCGGCAAGGTCGCGGTCTCGAGCAGATGGAAGTCCGACACGTAGGCGAGCAGCACACGCTGCACGATCTGGTCATCGAACGGGAATTTGTCGATCAGCCGGAACCAGAGGTGATGCACCGCCGGGCGCGGCACCCCGGGATCGAGCGCCTCGACCGAGCGAAACTCGAATGGACGCTCGAGCGCCCAGTAGCGCCGCTTCTCCGCGGGCATGCGATCGAGCTGCCGGCGCTGGCTCGTCGCGAGGTCGGGCAACGCCTCGGGCGGCGCGACGTCCGGCATCGGCGCCTGGTGATCCGGACCTTCCTCCTGCACCTGGAACGACGCGGACATGTGGAAGATCTGCTCGCCGTGCTGGATCGCGACGACGCGCCGGCTGGTGAAGCTTCCGCCATCGCGACTGCGATCCACTTCGTAGACGATCGGGGCGGTGAAGTCGCCCCGACGCAGGAAGTACGCGTGCAGCGAGTGCGCCAGGCGGGATTTCTCGACGGTCTCGCTCGCCGCCATCAACGCCTGGCCGAGCACCTGCCCGCCGAACACCTGCGGACTGCCGATGTCGCGGCTCTCGCCGCGAAACAGGTTCACCTCGAGCCGCTCGAGGCGCAGCAGCGCGACCAGCTCCTCGAGGATCTTGTTCATCGGGCGCTCCGCTGGCGACGCGGGCAAATCATTCGTGTACGCCGAGCCGCTTCTGCATGATCGGGCTGGTCGTCGTGTACTGCAGGTGGACTTTTTTCGCCGGGTTCAGGTGCTCGGCGATGGCGAAGGCCGCGAGCGCCGCTTCGTGGAAGCCGCTCAGGATCAGCTTCTTCTTGCCGGGGTAGGTGTTGATGTCGCCGATCGCAAAGATGCCCGGCACGCTGGTCTGGAACTTCGCGGTATCGACGGCGATGGCCTTCTTCTCGAGCGCGAAACCCCACTCGGCGATCGGGCCGAGTTTCGGGTGCAGGCCGAAGAACGCGAGCAGGTGATCGGCGTCCAGGTCCTCCGCCGTGCCGTCGGTGCGCTTGACCGTCACGCCCGCGAGCCTGTCGCCGGACGTACGCAGCGCGGCCGCAATGCCCTCGATGAACTTCATTCTCCCCGCGGCAACCAGTTCCCGCATGCGCGCCACGGAGGCTGGCGCCGCCTTGAACTCGGGCCGCCGATGCACCTGCGTGATGCTCGCCGCCTTGCCGGCCAGGTCGATGACCCAGTCGAGCGCGGAGTCGCCGCCCCCGAAAATCACGAGGTGCTTGCCGTAGAAGTCGGCCGCGCTCTTGACCCGGTAGTGGATCTGCCGGCCCTCGAACGCCTCGCCGCCCTCGACGCCGAGCCGGCGCGGCTGGAACGATCCGAGGCCGGCGGCGATGACCACCGTCCTTGCGATGAATTGCGTGCCAGCCGCGGTTTCGAGCAGGAAACGGCCGTCCTCGCGCTTGCGCAGCGCCGAGACTTCCTCGCCGAAGTGGAACACCGGGCCGAAGGGGTGGATTTGCTTCATCAGCCGGTCGACGAGTTCCTGGGCGCCGCACACCGGCAACGCCGGGATGTCGTAGATCGGCTTGTCCGGATACAGCTCCGCGCACTGGCCGCCCGGGTGCTTCAGCGTGTCGACGACGTGGCTCTTGATGCCCAGCAACCCGAGCTCGAACACCTGGAACAGGCCGGCCGGGCCCGCGCCGACGATGACGGCGTCGGCTTCGAGGGGCTGGGCGGCGGAATGGGCGATATCCGTGGACAAGGGGTCACCTCCGGCGAAAGGCGGGATTTTACATGCCCTCTCCCGCTTGGCGGGAGAGTCGGCCGACAAAGTCGGGGTGAGGGTCCGAAAACAAGCCCTCACCCGACCTGCGGTCGACCTCTCCCGCAAGCGGGAGAGGTACTCAGCGGTTTCCCGCAGGCCCTGCGGTAAATTCGGCTTGCCCCGGCGGCTAGGCTGAGACAAATTCTCAACCTTGACGCAAATCAAGGCGGGGGAACGGGTCCCGGCGCAGGCTGGCCCCGCACCTCGCCGCTCAGGAATGCAGATGAACTCGCACCAGATCCGGTTCGATGAGGACCTCGTCCGACGCTACGACCGCTCGGGGCCCCGTTACACGTCCTATCCGACGGCCGTCCAGTTCACGGACCGCTTCGGCATCGACGAATACCGCGCCGCGGCGCTCGCCAGCAACCAGGACCCGATTCCGCGGCCGATGTCGCTGTACGTGCACATCCCGTTCTGCTCGAGCCCGTGCTTCTACTGCGGCTGCACCAAGGTCATCACCCGCAACCACGAGAAGGCCGAGGCATACCTCTATCGCCTGCACCGCGAGATCGAACTGCAGGGCGAGCTGTACGACAAGGACCGCGAGGTGGAGCAGCTGCACTTCGGCGGCGGCACGCCCACCTTCCTCACCTCGCTCGAGATCGAGCGGCTGATGGGCAAGATCGGCCAGCACTTCAACCTCTCGACGAAGGAAGACCGGGAGTACTCGATCGAGCTCGACCCGCGCACGATCTCGACGGACACGCTGAAAGACCTGCGCCGGTTCGGCTTCAACCGCTGCAGCCTCGGCATCCAGGACTTCGACCCGGCCGTGCAGGTAGCGGTGAATCGCGTCCAGTCGGTGCCGGACACCCTGCGGTTGATCCGCGAGGCGCGCGAGTTCGGCTTCAACTCGGTGAGCGTCGATCTCATCTACGGACTGCCGAAACAGTCGGTGGCGGGTTTCTCCAGGACGCTCGACACGGTGCTGGCAGCCAGGCCGAACCGGTTTGCGGTCTACGCGTACGCGCACCTGCCGCAGATCTTCAAGCCGCAGAAGCAGATCAAGGTCGAGGACCTCGCGACGCCCGAGACCCGCCTGGCGCTGCTCGGCCTCACGATCGAGAAGCTTTCGGCGGCCGGCTACGTCTACATCGGCATGGACCACTTCGCGCTGCCCGACGACGAACTCGTGCTCGCGCAGGCAGCCGGCACGATGTACCGTAATTTCCAGGGCTATTCGACGCGCGGATACTGCGACCTCGTCGGCCTCGGCGTCAGCTCCATCGGCAAGGTGGGCGACCACTACATCCAGAACCAGAAGACGCTGCCGGAGTATTACGGCGCACTCGATCGCGGCGTGCTCCCCGTGCACCGCGGCTATACGATGACGCGCGACGACATCATCCGCCGCGACGTGATCCAGCAGATCATGTGCTACGGCGTGCTCGATTTCGACGCGACCGCCAGGCGCCACGACATCGACTTCCGCAAGTACTTCGCAAGCGAACTCGTGGCGCTCGAGCCGATGGTGGCCGACGGCCTCGCCGAATTCGCGGCGCCCGGGCTGCGCGTGCTGCCGGCGGGCCGACTGCTGCTGCGGCATCTCGGCATGGCGTTCGACGCGTACCTGCCCTCCGCGCAGGCGTCCGGACAGCGCTTCTCGAAGGCCATCTGACGCCTGCGGGCGTCGGCTGCTGCGACTGCCCGTGCGTCGCCGGCCGGGGCGCTGGCGTTTCCACCCGTACCGATTGTGTGCCGCTCTCCAGGCGCATAGCATGATCTCTGCCGTCGCCCGGACGGTGTCCATGGACCCGGGAGTAGCGGAAGTGAACGACGACATGACGACTGCGCAATTGAAGGCAGATCTGGCAGCAGTACTGCACGATGCCGAGGCACTGATCAAGGCGTCGGCCGACCAGGGCGGCGAGAAGATGACCGAAGCGAGAGCGAAGATCCATGAATCGCTCGAGAAAGCCAAAGCGCGCCTCCGCGAGGCCGAGCGTACGGCCCGGCGCCACGGCGAGGACGCCGTGCACGCGACGGAGGACTACGCGAGGAGCAACCCCTGGCAGGCGATGGGCATCGCCGCGGCGGTTGGCCTCGTAGTCGGCGCATTGCTGGCCCGTCGCTGATCCGAGCATGGGTGAAGGCGACGCAACACAGGGACCGGCGACCAACCTGCTGAGGTCGCTGGTCCAGCTGGGCGGCACGCTGCTCGGCGCCGCACAGACACGCATCGAACTCCTGACGACGGAAATCAGCGAGGACCTGCAGCGTGGCCTGCAGATCCTGCTGTGGGCGCTCGTGACCGTCCTGGCCGGGATTTTCGGCATTCTGCTCGCCGGCCTCACGATCATCGTCCTGTTCTGGGACACGCACAGGATCGCCGCGGCCGTCGGCGTGACGGCGCTGTTCCTGCTGCTGGCGCTCGTCGCCGGACTGCTGTTCCGCAAGCAACTGCACGCAAGCCGCGCCTGCTCGATGCGACGCGGACAGAGTTGCGGCGCGACGTGGCGAACTTGAGACGCGACCCGTGAGCACCCGGCTCGCCGCCTTGACGGCGCGCAGGATCGCCCTGCAGGCCGATTGCGCGCAGCAGCGCACCGAAATGCAGCAGCTCTACGGCGGTATCGAGAACAGGGTCGCGCGGGTCGATCGCGCGATCGAGACCGTGCGCAACCTGACACCGGTGATCGTCGCTGGAGGCGTCGCGGTTCTGTTCGTCCTCGGCCCTGGCCATGCGCTGCGTTTGCTGCGGCGCGGCTTGGAGATTGCACTCTACGCGAACCAGGCCCTTCGGTTCCTGCACTGAGCGGAGCGGTCGCATCCAGTTCTCGCCGCGAGTTGCGGCGCTCGAACTCAGTCCCGGTCGGGCGCACCCGGCGGGAACATGGGGCGGTAGGGTCGCGCCTCGTCCACGGCCCTGGCAAACGACGGTCGCGCGAGCAGGCGCCGCCGATAGGCGCGAACGTTCGTGAATTCGTCCGCGATCGCGTGCACCCAGTCGGCGTAGAACAACGCCGGCGCCGCCGCACAGTCCGCAATGCTGAACTCGCCGCCGGTCGCCCAGGTCCGGCCTGCCATGGCCTCCTCGAGCCATCGGTACGCGGTCTCGAGCAGCGTCCGCGCATCGGCGACACCCGACGGGTCGCGCTGGTCCGCCGCACGAATGCAGTCGAAGACGATCTTCTGCATCGGCGTCATGACGTAGTTGTCGAAGAAACGATCCAGGGTCCGGGCGTCGAGCGCGGCGCGCGGGTCTTCCGGCACCAGCCGCACCGGACCCGGATGATGGAGCCCGAGGTACTCGATGATGACGCTCGCTTCCATTACGGTGCGACCGTCGTCGACCAGGACCGGCATGCGCCGGATCGGCCAGCGCGCCGCGAACTCGGCCTCATTGTCCGGATGGTCCGGCCCGAGCATCCGCCATTCGAACGGCGTGCCGTTTTCGTACAGCGCGATCAGCGCCTTCTGGCAATACGACGACAACGGATGCGCAAAGAGTTCGAGGGACAACGTTGTCTCCAGGCCGTGGCGGCCGCTGGACTTAATTCGCGCGTTGCCCGGCCGACTCGTGCGACGAGCCGGCCAGCCAGCGGACCGACAATGCGATCGGGATGCCGACGAACAGCGCGTGCGACGCGAAGCCCTCGAGCAATCGCATGGGCGGATACGAAAGGTGGAACGGAAAGGCCGACAGCGGCAGCACGACGAAATTCATGAAGAGGTAGACCCCGACGCCGAACAGCGCGCCGCAGACGATCGGCCGCGCCCGCAATGCCAGCACGCGCCGGCTGGCCAGCAGATAGAGCGCAGCCGCCACGAACAGGATCGCGTAGTGGCTGGCCAGGCCGAGCGCCGCGCCGGCCGGCCCGCTTTCGAACGCGGCGTTGCCGAGCAGGCCGCTCGCGACGGACTGGAGCACCCACTCGGGAGACCGCCCAAAGCCTGCCTGGCGGACGCACGCGTAAAGAATGTCGAGCGTCGCCGCGATGCCGCCGCCGACGAGAATCGCGCGCAGCGAGCCCGGCCTGGCCGGAGCAGGATTGTTCATCGATCGGATCCCCCCAAGGTCTGACGATGATGTCGCAATCGTGGACGGCGGCAATTAACCATCGAATCCGCGGGCCGTCAATTGCCCGGTCGGCAGGCGCACGGGCGGTTCACCGGACGACGGCGCTGCGGCTTTCCCTTACGCCAAAACCGGCCCGCTTGACCTCGGTCAAGGCGCCACCGGGTCCCGACGCACACGATTGCGCCCAAGGTAGCGGCCGGTCGGCCGCGGGAGACTGAAGATGACGAATACGAGTCGGTTGTGGAAGGTGCTTGCGGCACTGCTGGTGGTGTCGTTCGGCATCCTGCTGTACTTCGGGCACGAGATCTACGTCGCCGCCCCGCCGATTCCCGAGGCCGTGAAGACGACGACCGGCGAGACGCTGTTCACCCGCGACCAGTACGACACCGGCCGGCAGGTGTGGCAGAGCATCGGCGGCCACGAGATGGGCTCCATCTGGGGTCACGGCAGTTACGTCGCCCCGGACTGGTCGGCCGACTGGTTGCACCGCGAAGCCACGGCGCTGCTCGACATCTGGTCGAAGCGTGAGACCGGCAAGGCGTATGCGGAACTCGATGCGCCGCAGCAGGCCTCGCTGCAGGCGCGGCTCGCGAAGGCGATGCGCGCCAACACCTACGACGCGGCGACCGGCGTGGTGACCGTCGACGCGGATCGCGCGCAGGCGATCCACGAGGTGACCGATCACTACATGCGGCTGTTCGGGCCCGACGTGGAACTCAATTCGCTGCGCGCGCAGTACGCGATGCAGGACGACCCGATCCCCGACCCGACGCAGCGCCAGGCGATGATGGCGTTCTTCTTCTGGACGTCCTGGTCGGCCTCGACGAATCGTCCGAACAGCGACATCAGCTACACCAGCAACTGGCCGTCCGAGCCGCTGGTCGGCAACGTGCCGACGACGGCCACCTACCTGTGGACGTTCATCAGCATCCTCGGGCTGCTGGCGGGCGTCGGCGCGCTCACCTGGTACTACGTCTCGACGCACGGCCAGGAGGCGGCGCCCCAGGTTCCGGACAAGGACCCGTTGAGCGCCCTGAAGCCGACGCCTTCGATGAAGGCGACGGCCAAGTACTTCTGGGTCGTCACCGCGCTGATCGTCGTGCAGATCGTGCTCGGCGGCATCACCGCGCACTACGCGGTCGAGGGCCAGGGTTTCTACGGCATTCCGCTCGCGCAGTTCCTGCCCTACTCCGTCGCCCGCAGCTGGCACCTGCAGCTCGCGGTGCTGTGGATCGCGACCGCGTGGCTGGCCACGGGCCTGTACATCGCGCCTGCCATTTCCGGTCACGAACCGAAGCTGCAACGCGCCGGCGTGAATTTCCTGTTCACCTGCCTGTTGATCATCGTGATCGGCGCGCTCGGCGGCCAGTGGGCGGCCGTGATGCACAAGATGGGCCTCGGGCTCAACTTCTGGTTCGGTCACCAGGGCTACGAGTACACGGACATCGGCCGCTTCTGGCAGATCTTCCTGTTCATCGGCCTGATGCTCTGGCTGCTGCTCGTCGGCCGCGCGCTGTGGCCGGCGCTGAAGGCCCGCGACGACAGCCGGTCGATCACCGTCCTGCTGTTCCTCTCGACCATTGCGATCGGGCTCTTCTACGGCGCGGGCCTGATGTGGGGCCGCAACACGCACCTCGCCATGGTCGAGTACTGGCGCTGGTGGGTGGTGCACCTCTGGGTCGAGGGATTCTTCGAGGTGTTCGCGACGGCCGTCATCGCCTTCCTGTTCACCAAGCTCGGCCTGGTGCGCGCGAAGACGGCGACGAACGCCGTGCTCTTCGCCACCATCGTGTTCCTGAGCGGCGGCGTGCTCGGCACGTTCCACCACCTGTACTGGTCCGGCACGCCCACCGGCGTGCTCGCGATCGGCTCGATGTTCTCGGCGCTCGAAGTGGTGCCGCTCGTGCTGGTCGGGTTCGAGGCCTACGAGAACTACCAGCACAGCTACGCGACGCCCTGGGTCGCCGCGTACCGCTGGCCGATCCTGTTCTTCGTGGCCGTGGCGTTCTGGAACCTGGTCGGCGCCGGCCTGTTCGGCTTCCTGATCAACCCGCCGCTCGCGCTGTACTACATGCAGGGCCTCAACACGACGCCGCTGCACGGCCACACCGCGCTCTTCGGCGTGTACGGCATGCTCGGCATCGGCCTGATGCTGTTCTGCCTGCGCGGGCTGAGCCGCACGGCGTACTGGGACGAGAAGCTGCTCGCGAAGTCGTTCTGGGCGATGAACATCGGCCTCGCGCTGATGGCGGTGCTGTCGCTCGCGCCGATGGGCCTGCTGCAGGTGCATGCCGCAATCGCGCACGGCTTCTGGTACGCGCGCTCGGCCGAGTTCCTGCAGCAGCCGCTGATGCAGACGATCGTCTGGATGCGCATGCCGGGCGACGTGATCTTCGCGGCCGGAGCACTGATGCTCGCGTTGTTCGTGGCACGCCTGTTCATCGGCAAGGCCAAGGTGGCGGTGATTGCCGTTCCGGCGCAGGCCGGACCGTGATCGGCCGCCGGTCCGCAGGTTAAAGTGCAACCCCGGCGGGCGCCTTCGGGCGCCCGCCTTTTTTCCGGGACGGCCATGGCGAACACATCGGGCTCGAGGATCGACCGACGAGACGCGCCCGTCGCGCTGGGCGGTGCTGACCGCCGCACCGCATCGCCTGCTGTTCTTCACGGGCATGAGCGAGCTGATGCTCGCAAGCGCGTGGTGGGGCCTGCACCTGCTCGCACGGCAGGTCGGTGCGCCCGCCTGGGCCCTGATGCCGCAGACGGCGCCGATCTGGGCCCACGCCTTCCTGATGCTGTTCACCGTGCTGCCGACGTTCTTCTTCGGTTTCCTGTACACGGTCTTCCCGCGCTGGATGAACGGGCCGCAGGTCCCGCGAGGCGCTTACGTGGCCACCGGGCTGCTGTTCGGGTCTGCCACGGTCGTGTGGCTGGTCGGCCTGCATTCGTCGTCGACCCTGCTGGTCGTCGCCGGGCTCGTGGCGCTGGCCGGCCTGCTCGTCGCCATCACGGCATTGACTCGCGTGCTGCTCGACGCCGAACAGGGCGTGGCGCACGCCTATGCGGTGCTGGTCGGACTGATCGTGCAGCTCGCCGCACTGGCGGGATTCACGTTCGGCATCGGCCGCGGCAGCGACTTCGCACTGCACTTCGCCGTTCGCACGTCGCTCTGGGGCGGCCTGCTGCCGGTGTTCTTCAGCGTGTGTCACCGGATGATTCCGTTCTTCTCGCAAGGCGTCGCGCGCCACTACGTGGCGTGGCGCCCGACTTGGGTGCTGGTCGGCGTCCTCGCACTGACCTATGCACGTCTGCTGCTGGCGACGGCCGGCGAACTGCGTGCGCTCGTGCCGCTCGACGTCGGGCTCTGCGCGCTCACCACCGCCTGCGCGGTGCGCTGGACCTCGCTGCAAACGAAGGGCAACCCGCTCGCGTGGAGTCTCTACGTCGGCTTTGCGTGGCTGCCGATCGCCGTGCTGCTGCAGACCGGCCGGGACCTCGGTTTTGCGCTGATCCGGCGAGTGGCTGCTCGGTCGCGCACCGATCCACGCGCTCGGCATGGGGTTCTTCGGCAGCATGCTGATCGCCATGGTCACGCGGGTGACGATGGGGCACTCGGGCCGCCCGCTGCAGTTGGACCGGATCGCGCTCGGCTGCTTCCTGGTGCTCCAGGCAGCCACGCTCGCGCGGATCGCCAGCGAAGTCGTGATGACGCCGTCCTGGATGCAGGCGCTGCTGCTCGCGAGCATCGCGCTCTGGCTGGCGGCGTTCGGAACCTGGACCGCACGGCTCGGGCGGATATACCTGGCCCCACGCATCGACGGACGCCCCGGATGACCGAGTACTACCTCACGCTGCGCCACGTGCACATCACCTGCGCAATCCTCACGATCACGTTGTTCGTGTTCCGGGGCGGCCTGATGATCGCGGAATCGACGCTGCTGCAGTCGCGCGTCATGAGGACGCTGCCGCACGCGATCGACACCGTGCTGCTCACGTCGGCCCTGATGCTGATGACGGTGATCCACCAGTACCCGTTCAGCACCGGCTGGCTGACGATGAAGGTCGTGCTGCTGGTCGCCTACATCGTGCTCGGCAGCTATGCGATCAAACGCGGCCGCACCAAGGCCGTTCGCGTCGCGGCATTCGCAGGCCGCGCTGCTGGTGCTCGCGTTCCTCGTCAGCGTGGCGCGGGCTCACGACCCGCTCGGTGTCTTCGCCAGCTGAGCGCCGTGCGTCGCCTCAGCGGCCCGTGAATTTCGCCGCACGTTTCTGCAGAAACGCCGCCACCCCTTCCTGGAAGTCCGCGCTGCCGATGCAGCGCGACTGGGCCTGCGCCTCGTCGCTGATGGTCTGCTTCAGCGTGGAGACCGCCGCGCGACGCATCACGCGCTTCGTTTCACGGACGGCAATCGGCGCCGCCTGGGTGATGCGCTCGGCCCATTCCAGCGCAGCGGGCAGCACCTGATCGTCCGGCACCGCGCGATTGGCGAGCCCGAGTTCCACGCAGCGTGCCGCCGGCACGCGCTCGGCCTCGAGCGAGAGTTCGAGCGCGCGGTGATGACCGATCCGCTCGACGAGCTGCCAGCACACGCCGCCGTCCGGCACGAGGCCGATCCGATTGAACGGCACCTGGAGGAACGCGCTCTCGCCCATCACCACCAGGTCGCAGGCCAGTGCATACCCGGCACCGATCCCGGTCGCGAAGCCGTTGACCGCGGCGATGGTGACCTTCCCCATTTCCGCCAGGTGCAGGACCGCCGGGCCATACTCGTTTTCGAGCTGCTCCACGACGGCAACAGGCGTGGGCATCTCGCCTGCGGCCAGGTCCGCGCCTGCGCTGAAGCCTCGCCCGGCACCCGTCAGCACCACCGCTCGGACCGAATCGTCGGCCGCGGCGCGTGCGACGGCCGCCAGCAACGCGAGCCGCAACGCATTGTTGAAACTGTTCAGGTTCTCGGGGCGGTTCATCGTAATCAGCGCGATCGCGCCGCGTTGTTCGTAGAGCGCTGCACTCATCCGGGTCTCCTGTCCGTCTTTTTCGACGCCATCATAACGATAAGTAGTTTCCGCAAGGGACGCAGCGGGTCGGGCTGGTACGTTTTCCACATGCTAACCGAAGGCCAGACCCTGGCGGGGATCCGGTCCCACCACCTGTTTGCGGGTCTGTCGCCTGCCGCAGTTGCAACGCATGCTCGCGGCAAGCTCCATCGAGGAGGCCGAGGCGGGCCAGTTGCTGTTCGACCGCGGCCAGCCCGCCAGGCATTTCTACATCGTCGTCGACGGGCAGGTGAACCTCACGCTGTATTCGAAAGGTGGCGAGGAGAAGATCGTCGACATACTCGGTCCCGGCCAGAGCTTCGCCGAGGCGGTGATGTTCATGGCGGGAGCGGCCTATCCCGTGTCGGCGGTGGCCGCCGTCAAGTCGCGGATCGCCCGCTTCTCCAGCCCGGAATACGTCGCAATCATGCGCGAGAGCCCGGAAACCTGCCTGCGGATGCTCGGGCACTTGAGCCAGCGACTGCACATGCGCATCCGTGAAATCGAATACCTGACGCTCGAGAGCGCCACGCATCGCCTCGTCCGGATGATCGAGAGCCGGATACCGGCCGGCACCGAAGGCGCGGCCGAGGTCACGCTGCCAGGAATCCCGGCAGGAGATCGCCTCGCGGCTGTCGATGAAGCCCGAGACGTTGTCCAGGATCCTGCGCACGCTGTCCGATGCCGGCGCCATCGCGGTCGAAGGCCGAATCCTTCGCGTTCCCGACCGCAAGCGCCTGCTCGCCATTCTGGATAGCCCAGGTTGAGCGGTATTTCCGCCGCCAATTGACCCGGATCAAGGCGTCTCTCCTCGCCGCGGCCTACTGTTCCGGATATGGGGCGACCGTGCAGACGGTCGCCGAACGACCGAGACCGAGGAGAGACACATGACTCGACGACAGGATCGTCCCGCACCGCGCGCGTGGATGCCGGCGCTGGGCTGCGCGATCGCTTTGGCTGCCGGTGGGCTGCACGCACAGCCGACCGGCACATCGGGACCGCAGGTGCACCAGGCCGAGGTGGCCGGCGCCGCCGCAAGCCCCGCCCAGATCAAGGCCGGGGAGCAGGTCTTCCAGACGGTCTGCATGGCCTGCCACCAGGCCGACGGCAAGGGCATCCCGGGCGCCTTCCCGCCGCTCGCCGGTTCGGACTTCCTGCTCGGCGGCAAGGAGCGCGCGGTGGGCGTGGTCGTGAACGGCCTGGAAGGCGAGGTCGTCGTCAACGGCAGCAAGTTCAATTCCGTGATGCCGGCGATGGTCCAGCTCTCGGACCAGGAGATCGCCGACGCGCTGACGTACGCGATGAACTCCTGGGGCAACAGCTTGGCGCCGTCTCTTCGTCGATGGTCGCGGCCGAACGTGCGCGCGCCGCGCAGACGCCCAAGAAGGCAGACTCGCCGACGCAGCACCCGACGACCGTCGCCGTGCTGAAGTACCAGGGCGCTCCGTCGCCGGCCGGCGCGGAAGGCGCCGAGGTCCTCGTCACGCCCGGCGCGCCCAACATGACGATGGCCGAGTTCGATCGCGCGCAGAAGATCTATTTCCAGCGCTGCGCCGGCTGTCACGGCGTGCTGCGCAAGGGCGCGACCGGCAAGCCGCTCACGCCGGACATCACGCAGAAGAAAGGCACCGAGTACCTGAAGGTGTTCATCAACCAGGGTTCGCCGGCCGGCATGCCGAGCTGGGGCAAGACGGGCGAGCTGACGCAGGAGGAAGTGGACATCATGGCCCGCTTCGTCCAGCACGCGCCGCCGCAGCCGCCGGAGTTCGGCATGAAGGAGATCAAGGCGACGTGGAACGTGATCGTGCCGGTCGACGCACGGCCAAAGACCAAGCAGAACAAGTTCAACATCGACAACATCTTCGCCGTCACGTTGCGCGATGCCGGTCAGGTGGCGCTGATCGACGGCGACACGAAGAAGATCATCAACGTGATCAAGACCGGCTACGCGGTGCACATCTCGCGGCTGTCGAACTCGGGCCGCTACGTCTACACGATCGGCCGCGACGGCAGGATCGACCTGATCGACCTCTACATGCCGATGCCGGATCGCGTCGCCGAGATCAAGGTGGGCCTCGAGGCCCGCTCGGTCGAGACCTCGAAGTACAAGGGTTACGAGGACAAGTACGCGATCGCCGGCGCCTACTGGCCGCCGCAGTACACGATCATGGACGGCGCGACGCTCGAGCCGCTGAAGGTCGTCTCGACGCGCGGCATGACCGTGGACACGCAGGAATACCATCCGGAGCCGCGCGTCGCGGCGATCGTGGCCTCGCACGAGCACCCGGAGTTCATCGTCAACGTCAAGGAGACGGGCCAGATCCTGCTGGTCAATTACGAGGACATCGAGAACCTCAAGACGACGACCATCGGCGCGGCGCGCTTCCTGCACGACGGCGGCTGGGACGTCACCAAGCGCTACTTCCTGACGGCGGCGAACCAGTCGAACAAGATCGCGGTGGTGGACTCGAAGGAGCAGAAGCTCACGGCGCTGATCGACGTGGACAAGATCCCGCACCCCGGTCGCGGCGCGAACTTCGTCGATCCGCAGAACGGGCCGGTCTGGATGACCAGCGCGCTCGGCAACGAAAAGGTCACGCTGATCGGCACCGACCCGGAGAAGCACAAGGCCAACGCCTGGAAGGTGGTGCGCGTGCTGAAGGGCCAGGGCGGCGGCTCGCTGTTCGTCAAGACGCACCCGAAATCGCATCACCTGTACGTCGACACGCCGCTCAATCCGGACCCGAAGATCGCGCAGAGTGTGGCCGTGTTCGACATCGCCAACCTCGACGCACCCTACACCGTGCTGCCAATCGCCGAATGGGCCAATCTCGGCGACGGGCCCGAAGCGCGTCGTGCAGCCGGAGTTCAATGCGGCAGGCGACGAAGTGTGGTTCTCGGTGTGGAACGGCAAGGAGCAGAGGTCGGCACTGGTCGTCGTCGACGACAAGACGCTGAAGCTCAAGGCCGTGATCGACGATCCGCGGATCATCACGCCAACCGGCAAGTTCAACGTCCACAACACCCAGGATGACGTGTACTGACCGCCACACCACCGCCCTCTCCCGCTGACGGGAGAGGGTTAGGGTGAGGATCGGACAGAGACTCCCATCGTTCCCGGCTGAGGGAACGCTTCCAGCCCCGCCCGGCAACGTGCGGGGCTTCTTCCTGGGCGTTCATTACCGGACGGGACCGAAGCAGGGTGTACTCGTGGAATTCTTATTACGTAGGATAATTTGACGTTCCGGCGGGAACGTCAAAACCCAGCAAATCCGGGCCAGGTTTGATGGCAGTACACGATCCAGAGCGGCCGCCTATCAGCTCGTCGGTGACTTGCCAGTGAAGACCGCCAACTGAGCGTCGAAAGCACGCCTGTACGCGGGGCGCGCTTCGCCGCGGGCCACATAGGCGGAGAGGTGCGGATATTTCTCCAATACACCCGATCCGTTCAACCTGCGCAGCACCGTCACCATCAGCAGGTCACCGGCGCTGAACGCATCGTCGAGCCAGTCGGCACGCCCGAGCCGACTGGAAAGTTCGCTCAGCCGTACACGGACGCGATCCTCGAGGACGGCCAGGCGCTCCTCATACCAGCTTTTGTCGTGCTCCAGGAGCATCGCCATTCCGAGATCAACAATCGGCGGCTCCACCGTATTCAGCGCGGCAAACATCCACGCAATCGCGCGCGCCCGGGCATTCGGATCACCTGGCAGTAGCCCCGCATGGCGCTCCGCGATATGGAATACGATCGCCCCCGACTCGAAGAGCGTGAGATCGCGTTCTTCGTAGGTCGGAATCTGACCGAAAGGTTGAAGCATGCGATGCGCGGATTCCTTCATCTCATTGAACGAGAGAAGTCGAACGCGGTAAGGCTGGCCCACTTCTTCAAGTGCCCAGCGAACGCGCATGTCACGCGCCTGTCCTCTGCCGCGATCGGGCGACCGTTCAAAAGCGGTGATGGTGGGAATCATCGGAACGCTGCTGGCGATTGCATGACGCTATCGTGCGTCACGTTGGTTGTGAGGGCTATTACGGCGTGTCGAACTTGCATTTCGCGTTTCCTCGAATCGGAATGTCGTTCAGCGGCTCCGCTCGATCGCGGCTACCGCACTAGCCTCTCAAGGACGATCGAGTTCGACCAGAGCCGACATGAGGCCCGCGCATACTGTTTGGCGGCGGAGTAGTCCCGCACTGAGGTCCGCATGTGACCGGTCCAGGACGTTTCCGCGGAAACGTCAACCCGCACTCATTAATCGTGGCCGACGGGCCGCTTCCGACAGTCGCCTCAAGCGGTCGACGCAACACAGGCTTGAAATTTCTCTCTCGGCGTATTGAATCCTAGCGTCTTCTCGAGGCCGCTCGTTAAGTTCTCGCGCCACGTAGTTCAACCGCGCCTGGCTGTGCACGGACAGGTCCGTCTTCTTGGGGGAAGTACTGGCGCAGCAGCCGGTTGGTGTTCTCGTTAGAGCCGCGTTGCCACGGACTTTGCGGGTCGCAGAAGTAGACCTGGATGTCGGTCGCCATGGTGAACCGCTTGTGGTCGGCCATCTCGACACCACGATCCCACGTCAGGCTTTGGTACAGATGATCAGGCAGCTTCTTGGCCTGCTTGATCAGCGCGTTCACTACGGTCTGCGTGTCGCGGCTCGGGATCTTGGCGAGCGTCACATAGCGGGTGTGCCGTTCGACGAGCGTGACGATGTAGCTGTTGTTCGAGCCGCACAACAGATCGCCTTCCCAATGGCCGGGGACCGCTCGATCCTCGACGCTGGCCGGCCGCTCGCTGATGGAGACCGTATCCGGGATGCGTCCTCGGGTATCAGCTTTGGCCGTGGCGTGGCGTGAGCGCCGGATCGGGTGATGCAATCGCAGGTGCTCGATCAGCTCCTTCTTGAGCGCCCCGCGGGTCTGCACGAACAGCGTGCGATAGATCGTCTCGTGCGACACCCGCAGCGCCTCGTCCTCGGGGTGGATACTCTTCAGCCACCCGGCGATCTGCTGCGGCGACCAGTTGTGCCGAAGCTGTGCGTCTACGATGCGCCGCAGGCGCGGGTGCGCCATGAGCTTACACGGCTTGGGGCGCAGCGCTCGACGCCAGGCCTGCCGATCCGAGGCCTCCGCTCGGTACGGACCGGGGCCGCCGTTGCGGACGACCTCGCGACTGATCGTCGAGGGCGCCCGTCCCAACCCGCACGCGATCTGGCGCAGAGAATGGCCGTGCACCAGGCCGCGGGAGATCTCCTCCCGCTCAGCCATCGTCAACGCCAACCGCGAGCGCCGTCGCGAGGCGGTCGAATGCCGCCCGACGGCTTCAAGTGGTTGAAAATCGAGGACGAGCCCCTGCCGAATGCACGGCCGATGAACTTGAGCCCTTGGCCCTTGCGCCATCGGTCCCACATCTCGGCACTCTCAGTGGCCGTGAAGATTCGTCGCTTCCGTCGTACTCGCATGACACTCCACCTCTGTCCGACAAGGTAAAGTGTTGCGCCGACCTGTTGAGGTCACCACCCTTAGCAGACATACGCGCTGTATTCACCACGGCGGGGAAGCCCACTGCAGCCGTTCCTGAGTCCGGATCGGACGGTGGCTCGTTGCGGTGCAAAATCGGGCGCAGCCGCGCAATTGGCTTTGACACTGACGAGCCAGATCGTTACATGAGGCGACCTCAACAAGAAATCGCCGGGAGACACCGTATGAGCGGAAGCACGAATGCGGTCGCCCGGGATGCGGTCCCCGAGTTCAGGCAGGTCCTGGGCCATCCGGGCCCGCTCTGGATGCTCTTCATGTCGGAATTCTGGGAACGCTTCGCGTTCTACGGCATCCGCTGGGCGCTGGTGCTCTACATCGTGGCGCAGTTCCACGGTGGCAATCGCCGTCCGGCCAGGCCGCCGCGAACCTCACCTACGGCTCCTATCTCGCGCTGGTGTATGCCGGCGCGATCTTCGGTGGCTACGTCGCCGACAGGATCATCGGCTACCAGCGCTCGATCCTGATCGGGCGCAGTGTTCATGGCCGCCGGCCTGTTCATGATCATGTTGCCGGATCCGATGCTGTTCAAGTTCGGCCTCGCAACCATCGTCGTCGGCAACGGCCTGTTCAAGCCGAACATCTCGACCATGGTGGGCAAGCTCTACGCGATCACCGACGAGCGCCGCGACTCGGGCTTCACGATCTTCTACATGGGCATCAACGTCGGCGCGTTCTGCGCGCCGATCATCACGGGCTGGCTGGCAACGTCGCTGTTTGGCACCGACGCCGCACCTGCGTACCAGTACGTGTTCGGCGCGTCGGGCATCGGCATGTTGATCAGCCTGGTGTGGTTCTACTTCGGACGGCGCCAGTTGCAGGACATCGGCAGGCCGCGCCGTACTCGCGCCGGGCCGCGACGGGTGGTCTACGTGGCGCTCGGCGCGCTGTGCGTGATTCCGCTGGTCTATTTCGCTGCTGTCGCTCGGCGGCGCGACGCTGCAGTACGTGCTGACGCGCGCTGTTCATCGGTCTGGCCACGATGCTGATGGTCGAGGGCATTCGCGAGGGTGCAATAGCCCGCGACAAGACCATCGCGATGTTGATCATCTTCGCCTTCAACATCCTGTTCTGGATGTTCTACGAGCAGGCAGGCAATTCGTTCACGTTTCTCGCGGACCAGATCGTCAATCGCCATCTCGGGGGCTTCGTCTTCCCGACCGCATGGTTCCAGTCGGTTTCCGCGGTCGCGGTGATCGCTGCTTGCGCCGGTCGTCGCCTGGGTCTGGGTTTGGTTGGCGAAGCGCAAGCGTGAATCCCTCGATACCGCGTAAGTTCGGCCTCGGCCTGATCTTCAACGGCATGGCTTTCCTGTTGCTGATGTTCGCGCTCTCGAGCCTCGTCAGCGACACGGCAAGATTCCGTTCTGGACGCTGATTGCCACCTATTTCATTCAAGTGGTCGGCGAGCTGTGCCTGTCGCCGATCGGCCTGTCGATGGTGACGAAGCTGGCCCCGGTGCGTCTGGTCGGCCTCGGCATGGGCGGCTGGTTCCTTTCGACCGGTATCGGCAACAATCTCTCGGGCATCTTCGCCAGCGTGGTCAGTGGCGAGACCGGCATGACGACCGACTCGGCGCTATCTGGCTACACCGTTCGGCTTCTGGGCGCTGGTCGGCTCCGGCGTCTTGCTGTTCCTGATCGCCCCATTGATTCAGCGTTTGATGCACGGCGTGAAGTGACCATCAGTGAACACTTTACGAACGAGGCGCCGCCGTTTTCTTCGCACTGCACGCCGATCAAGACAACGGGGGGCAAGGTGATCTTCGCTTCGCCGCGCGAGTCCGTCGTGACGACGTACGACATCCGAGGCGCCCAACCCGACCGCTGCGGATGACTGCTCACGAGACTATCGACGCTGTCGACAAAATCGCCGCGACTTCCACGCATCGGCGAACACGTCGAGCGACATTGCGCGACTGTTCGATGAGCCGGGCGCTGGACGACGCACCAGCAGTTCGCCGTGCACGCGAGTCGGATCGTGCCTCGACGCCGGTCGCTCGGCGGTGATACGCCGATAACGCCGTCGGGCGACTGCTCGGTCGAGAACCGGAGCGCGGTTAATGGCCGGCGTCGCGCCGACGGCTGACCGAGGAGTCACTTTGCGCTCGGACTGACGCCAACGATAACGCGCGTTCGATGGGCCGCGCTCTGCGTTCGTCAGCGGGCTACGCCGCCACGTCGAACCATGATAGCAGCGATCAGTCTGGCATCAGCCGCCGCCGAAAACGGCTGGTGATCGCCATACTGCGACCATGACGGCGCGCGTCAGTGAGCGCCGTAGGTTCATAGGAGGCTCAACGAGCATCGGACGCTAGCGACCGGGATGGACGATCGGGTTACGCCGGCTTCGTGCGCGGCGGGAGAATCAGCGTATCGCCGGAAACGCCCACGTGGACGCTGACGGTGCAGACGAACGCACATGGATCTCTCGCGTACTGACCGCTCTGGGCTCGAGTGATGCAGCACGCGCTGAGGCCTGGCCTGCGACGCCACAGCGCCATGATCAGCGCAACGCCGACCAGCCGACTGGTCATCGAAGCCTGCATCGACCATCCGACGACATAGCGCGAGTACAGGTCGAGCACAACGCGCGATGTAAAGCCAGCCTTCGTTCGTCCACAGGTAGATGAAGTCGGCGGCCAGCGTTGGATCGGGCGGACGCCTGCGAGCTATCGATCGAGGACGTTCCGACGCCAGAGCGTACGTCGGCCGATCGCCGCGCGTCCTTGGGCCAGCGGCGCCGCCGGCCGCGCCACGAGCTGGATCTTGCGCATCAGGCGCGTCGACGCTCGCCCACGTAGACGCTCGAGCTCGCAGCTCGCGGAGATCCGCGGGCTATCGTAGGTCCGACCGCTCATCGTGAAGCTCGCGCGGATCGCCGCCACGATCTCCCGCATGTGCTTGGCGTGCGGACTCTCGTCGCGGGTGCGCCACTCGGCGGGGCTGCTGCGAGACAGGCGGTTCCTCCCGGCGCGGCGGGGTTGAAGAGTCTTCTGAACCCGGATGAGGACATTGCACGTCGTTTCAAATCCCTGGGCTCATCTTCTCCTGGTTGCGCTGCCACCTCCTCGGTCGAAAGCGGTCATCCAACCCCGCCCAGGTAAAGCGCGCGAACGTCGAGCGCTGACGCGCTACCACGTTTCCGCGGAAACGCGGGTAGCGCGTGCGCGCTCAACATCGGCGCTTGACTCATTGCGGCCCTGCAATCAGCAGTCCTGCGTCGCACTGCCGATCGACTAAAAGGTACAGCGACCCATCCCGCCGCGTAAACTGCCCGGGCGCATGGGGCGGATTCATCAGCAAGTCCACGTCTGGGTAAAACCCGCGGTCGTTGTCCTCGTCGCGATTGCTGATCGCGAGATAGACCGCAGTGGTCGACGTTCGATTGAGCAACTGATGCCCGTCCGGCGTGCCGGCCTTGAAGCCCGCGCACTGTCCCGCCGCCAGCGTCTGCTCGCCCGCGTCGGTGCGCAGCACGACCTCGCCGGAGACGACGTAGATGAACTCGTCCTCTTCCGTGTGCCAGTGCCGCATCGACGATTCCTTGCCGGGCTCGAGCGTCGTCAGGTTGACGCCGATCTTCGTGAGGCCCAGGGCATCGCCGAGCGCGCGTCGCTGGCGTGGCAGCACACGCACCTTGTAGATGTCCGGGTATCCGCTGCCGGTGATCGGTTCGACGTCACGGGGGTCCAGGGCAGGCAACTTGAGCGACATGGCGCATTCCCTCGGGTGCTTGCTCGCGGCGTGGATCCCAATCTAACCGCGCCCCTGCAATGGGGGTCAAGGGCCGCTCAGAATGCCCAGTGCAGTGTCAGCGAGGCGTTGCGGCCCGGTCGCGTGTAATACGGAACCAGCGGGTCGTTCGCCGCCCGGCCCCGTACGTCGGCCCACTCGATGTAATCGGTGTCGGTCAGGTTGAAGACGCCCGCGTTCAAGCTCACACCATGCCCGAGGTTGACGTTCGCCACCCAGTCGAGCGTCGCGTAGCCATCGGTCTGGTAGAGATCGACGGGCGTGTCGTCGACCCGGGTCTTGGCCTCCACCGCCGTCAAGGTCACCTCGCTGCCCCAGTGCCCCGCGGGTGCGTCGTAGCGCAACCCCAGCACCGCGCTCGGCGGATCGACGGAGTTCAACGGCTCGTCCTGCTCGAGATCCGCGCCCCGTGACCACGCCGCAGCCAGCCGTCCCGACCAGCCTTCCAACTGCGACGCGAGCGCCCCACCCTGCAGCGTGACACTGAGTTCCGCCCCGTAGATGCGTGCCCGAGCGATGTTCTGCGACTGAAACAGCGTCACGCCCGTCACCGGATCGGGACCGAGGTTGACTTTGGACTCGATGAAATCGCGATACTCGTTGTCGTACAGGCTGGCAACCACGTTCACGACCGACGTGCGCCAGCGCAGCCCCACCTCAAAGCCGTCGCTCTTCTCCGGCTTGAGGTCGGGGTTCGGAATCGCCCGCACGTTGAAGAGCGGAATCTCGAGGCCGATGTTCACCTCTTCCGGCGGCGGCGAGCGGAAGCCATGAGCGTACTGAAAGTAGCCGCCCAGCATGTCGGTAAAGCGATAGGTCAAGCCGAGCTTCGGTGCGATCGACACCTCGTCGAGCCCGACCGCCGTCGAACTCGGATTGTCCTCCTTGTAGATCGCGTCGGGCTGCGGGCTCAGTTCGTAGTAGTCGATGCGCAGCGCAGGCGCGACGGTCCAACGTCCCCCGGTCGGCGCGATCTCGTCCTGGGCGAACACGCCGATCTCGGTGACGTCGCTGACCGGCAAGTCGCGCACCGGCAGCGCTTCGCCAAGGATCGTGTCCGTCACCGAGCCCGTAGTCAGGTTCGTCTGCAGACCGTCGCGTCGCTCATCGATGCGGGTGCGTGAGGCCTCGAATCCGTACACGACATCGTGCCGGTACCGGCCGGCCGTCATTGCATCGACGACGGTCGCCTCCGCCCCGAGCGTGGTCTCCTCGAAGCTGAACTGCCGGTCGATCTGCAGCGGCGGCGTGCGCGGCGGCACTGCGCGGCGCGTCTCGTACGTGTCCTGCTGCGTGTCGGTGCCCTGGTAGTAGACGCGCCAGTCGAGGCTGTCGTACCAGCTGCTTTCCGCAAGCGACTGGTCGACGCTGAATCGGTAGCGTTGCGCGGTGTCGTCAGCCACGAGGCGGGTCGTCGCGGCGAACCGTCCGACACCGAGAAACGCCCGCACCGACGTATCCTGCCGCACTTGCCCGCCCTCGGCCGAGATCGTCAAGGGTCCGCCCGAAAGGCCGTCGAAGCGATACTTGAGCAGCACCGAGTCCGATGTGTAGTCGCGCGGATCGGGCTCGACGTCCGCAGCGGTGTCGGACGCCTGACCCTCGCGACGGACATAGCCCAGCAGCAGCGCTCCCGGCCCCGCCTCTGCCGCACCCAGCGCCGCGACGTGCCAGCCGTCATCCACGTTGGCGTAGCCCGCTTCGGTGCTGAGTCCGAGATTCTCCGAAGAACCGTGGAGCAGATCCGCAGGCTGCAGCGTCGTCATGGCGACGACGCCGCCGATGGCGTCACTGCCGTACAGCGAGGACGCAGGCCCGCGCAGGAACTCAACTCGATCCACGAAGGCGAGATCGATGAAGCTGCGGCCCGTGTCGGAGTAACTGCCGACGGCAAACCCGCCCGCCGCGGGAATGCCGTCGATCTCGACCGCCACGCGATTGCCGCCGAGGCCGCGCACCGAGAACGTGTCGAGGCCGAAGCGGAATGGGTCGTTGCGCACGGACAGCCCGGGTTCGTAGCGGACGAGTTCCTTGACGTCGCCGGACATCGCGAGCGCGATCTGTGCCTGATCGATCACGGTGACGGACGCGGCCACGCGCGAGATGGGGGTCAGCCGGCGGGCGTAGACGGTGATGGTCTCCAGGTCCGCGGCTGCCGTGGCGGGTGCAGCGGCGCGCGCCGCATGGCCAGCGGCGGCCGTGGCCAGCGTGGCCGCTACGAGGGCGGACAACTTCAACGAACCGACGTGACGCATTGACATGGATCAAGGGCTTTTGTGTGCGGGACGCCCAAAGTGCGCTGTAGCGAGCAAGGCTCATGGCAACAGCGTGAGTCCTCGCACCTGGAGACGCCATGACCAAGGTCAAGTCCACCTCGATATTAGTACTGATGGCGGTTTCGGCCGTGCTGGCCGGCCACCGCGCCGCCGCCGCCGACGCCTCGCCTGCCTCCGCCTCGGCCCCGCAGGCCGCAGCAGTACCCGATACGTTCGTCGGAGCCATGACCGGCGGGAAAGCGCACCTGGAGTTCCGATATCGACTGGAGAGCGTCGACCAGGACCCGTTCCCGGACGACGCCCTGGCCTCGACGCTGCGCACGCGCCTGAACTACCAGACGCTGGAGTGGAGCCACCTGAGTGCTTTCCTCGAGGCGGACAACGTCACGGTGCTCGGCAACGACACCTACAACAGCACCGTGAACGGCGTGACGGACCGACCCATCGTCGCAGACCCGGAATACACGGAGGTCAACCAGGCCTACCTGCAGTTGAAACTCGGGACGTTCACCGGCATCGCGGGCCGGCAGCGAATCATCCTCGACAACGCGCGCTTCATCGGCAACGTCGGGTGGCGCCAGAACGAGCAGACCTACGACGCGGTGACGTTGAAGACGTCCGCATTGCCGAGGACACAGTTGCAGTACTCGTATCTCGACAACGTCAATCGCGTCACGGGACCCGACGACGGCGCGCAACCGGCTGATTACCGCTCCGAGCTCGCACCTGCTGAACGCCAGGGTCGACTGCGGCGCGTTCGGCGCGATCACCGTCTTCGACTACGCGCTCGACCTGCAGAATGCCCCGGCGCTGTCGAGCAACTCGTATGGCGTGCACTACGCGGGAAGCTACGCATTTTCGAAAGCGACGAAGGCCAGCTGGATCGCGTCATACGCGCGGCAGCAGGATTACGCGGACAACCCGAACGACTACGCGGCCGACTACTACCTGCTGGAGGGCGGGATCGTCTTCGGCAAGTTCGGGGCGAAAGCAGGCTACGAAGTGCTCGGTGGCGACACCGCGCCGAACCACGCCTTCCAGACGCCGCTCGCGACGCTGCACGTGTTCCAGGGTTGGGCCGACAAGTTCCTCACGACGCCGCGCGAAGGCGTCGAAGACCTGTATCTCGCGGCATCGGCCAACTTCGGCGCGCTGGCACTGAACCTCGTCTGGCACGACTTCTCGGCGGAAGCGACCAGCGCGAATTACGGCACCGAGTGGGACGCTTCGGCCGGCTACAAGTTCGCAAAGAACTACGAGGTGCTGGCGAAGGCTGCAGACTACCGGGAAGACGGTTTCGCGACCGATACGACCAAGCTGTGGCTGCAATTCTCGGCGACGTTCTAGGCCGATAACCGCCTGTCACGCGCTGCAGCTGTTCGTGCGCCTGGTGATCATCGGCGACGCGAAATCGCTGGCCTGGAACCCTGCGATCGTCTGCGCGCGCGAACAAAGCCCAATGAGAGGAATTCGCAGGCACTCGATCGGCGGTTGATTTTCGCGCGGCCGGACGTCCAACGAGCGATACCAACAGCGATCGCAGTGGGGCGCTCATGCCGGACCAGATGCCTTTTCACGCCACGTTCCGCGCCGCCTGCGTGTTGTTGACGAGCCTGGTGGTCGCCGCCTGTGGCGGCAGCGGTGGTGGCTCCGGCGACTCGAGCGGCGGCGACTCCGGCGGCAGCGGCGGCACGGCGGGTGGCGGTGAGCGGTGGCGGTGGCAACCAGGCCGTCTCGTACAAGATCCTCGCGACCAACGACCTCGGCATGCACTGCGTGGACGCGGACTTCTCGGTATTCACGATCCTGCCGCCGTACAACGTCGTCAATGCGCAGGTGATTCGCACGGACACTGCCGGGACGCCATCGCTCGTCGACGATACCGCCGTCGGCATCCGCTATTCGGCAATCGCGGACGCGAACGGATCGATCAACAGCCGCAGCGTCGACAAGACGAATTTCTGGCTGTACGCGGCGCGTGCCTACGGTGCGAATCTCGCGCCCGGACAGGGCCTGAAGGGCCTGTACATGCCGAATGACGCGACGACACCCGAGCAGACTTCGTTTGCCTGGAAGGCCACGCCCGGGCTCTTCAAAGCCGAGGGCATACCGGTCATACCGACGGATGACGCGGGCCACAGCAACCGCTATCCCTTGATGCGGCTCACCGCGACCGACAAGGCGACGAGCCAGTCGGTTGCGGCCTTGGACGTCGTGCTGCCCGTCTCGGACGAAACGACGTGTCGCGACTGTCATGCGACGGGCGCCGCCGCGGCGAAATCTGCCGGCATCACGTGGTCGACCAACGCCGACATCGAGATCCAGTCGCGCGAGAACGTGCTGCTGCTGCACGACAACCGCATGGGCACGCAACTCATGGCGTCGAAGCCCGTGTTGTGCGCGGGCTGCCACTACTCTGCCGCGCTCGATCTCGCGGGCACGGGCCCGGCGGGGCCGCAGATCGGGCGCCCGACGATGTCGGCCGCGATGCACGCCTATCACAGCAACAAGATGTTGACGGCCGCCGGCGCCCCCCTCGCCGATCATTACGTTGCGCAGGGCGGCATGCCGCCGTCGCCCGATACCCAGGCCTGCTACCTGTGCCATCCCGGCAAGACGACGCAATGCCTGCGAGGCGCAATGACGGACGCCGTCACCTGCCAGAACTGCCACGGCAACATGAGCGCCGTCGGCGGCCGGACCGCCCTGGCAAACGGCGGCAGCATCGACGGGCAGAACGACGGCAAGACGCGCCGCCCGTGGATGGACCTGCCGCGCTGCCAGTCGTGCCACACCGGAGATGCCTCGAGCCACCTCACGCTCGCCGATGCGAGCCTGATGGCCAGCGACGGCGTGCGCACGCTCGTCGCATTCGACGCGGCCGATGCAGCAGCCTCGCCGCGCAAGGCGACGAACAGCCGCTTCGCGGAAAATGCGAACGCGCTGTTCAGGTTCAGCAAGGGTCACGGCGGCGTCGCGTGCGAGGGCTGCCACAACAGCACGCATGCGATCTGGCCGAATCCCGTCGACCTGCACAACGACAACGTGGCCGCGAAGCAGCTGCAGGGCCACTCGGGCACGATCACGGAGTGCACGACCTGCCACGGCGCGGGCACGCTGTCGCTGTCGCTCGGCGGACCGCACGGCATGCACGTCGTCGCGGACTCGCGCTGGTCGCGAGGCGGTCACGGCTCGCTCGCCAGGCAGGACAGGCAGGCCTGCGCGGCCTGCCACGGCACGACCTTCCGCGGCACGGTACTCTCGCGCACCGCCGCGCAGCGCGATTGGGGATCACGCTCCGTTGCGAAGGGGACGGCGGTGGGTTGCTACGACTGCCACAATGGCCCGAACGGCGGCGACTGAGCCCGCGGCCGTGGCCGGGTCAGGCGGCGACCCGGCCCGCGTCCGGCCGCAGCGTCCACAGCACCCACTTGCTGAGCACGCTGAAGGTGAACACGAAGGCGCAGGCAAGCAGCGTTTCGCGCAGATACACGATGCCGTCCGGATACGCCGGTTGGTGGCTTGCGAACAGCACGACGATCGGCGTGAGCAGGAACGTCTGCAGAGCAGGCGTCCGTCGGACGGACGCGAACAGCAGCAGCGACAGGCACAGCACGATCACCCCGCGCGACAACGGGTTCGCGACCGAATCGATCAGCGCCAGCAGCGGCACCGTCGCGCACAACGCAATTGCCGCGCGGCTGACGGCGCGCTCGGCGCTGCCGCTGAGAGACGGCTCGCCAATCGCCGCGACGGCGAGCGGCAGCCACCAGCCGTGCGGAAATCCGGCGATGCGCGCCGCGAACCACGCGACCAATGTCAGCACCGCAAGCAGCATGCCGTAGCTGAGCGCCGTGTTCGAGTGCACGGCGAGACTGCGCACCTCGATGCGGCCGGCGGCGGTCACGGCGACCAGGTATCCGTACGCGCAACCGGCGAGCATCGCCGCGGCGCGCAACAGCACGTCGCCAGCGGGCGATGGTTCGAACGAGCCGATCAACGCGGCAGCGAGCACGGCCAACAGGCCACGGTGCAGGCCCTGCGAACTTGCGGCGCCCACCGCCGCGGCCACCGCCACGATCAATGCGGCCACGCCGTCCGACAACTGGGCCGTCAACGCTGCCGCCGCATACACCGCGGGAATCAGCGCGAAGAACGGGCCGAGCGGGCGTGCCAGCAAGCCGAGATTGAAAGCCAGCACCGTGCCGAGGGCCACGTAATGCGCGGCCACCGCGTGCCCTGCCCAATAGGTGAGCAATGCGGGTGCGAGCAGGGCGGCGATCAGGGCGACGGCGCGAAGCATGGCGGCGATGTCTCTGGCTGTCCGGGACGAACCATCGGTTTTATTGGGCCGTCCCATTTCGGTGCAAGAAGCCTGCCAGCTTTCGGAAATCCAGCATAAACATGGGGTTGCATTTTGCGCCAGACCCATGCCCCCATAATATGTAAAAAAGACCGACGATTTCTTCGACACGCGCACTGGCCGCTTGCGTGGCAGTGCGGGAAACTCGCCCCCCTTCCCGGACACGACAGACCCGCGATGCCTTCGAACACCCGCGCCTCCCGATTGACGGTCGCCGCCCTGGCCGCACTCACGTCCCTGCTGAGCGCTTGCGGCGGTGGCGGCGGCGGCGGTGGCGGTGGTGGCGGTGGCGCGGCAAGCTGCGGCGAATCGACGCGCAAGGACTGGGTGCTTGGCGTGACGCGCGAGTGGTACCTGTTTCCCGAGACGCTGCCGGCCACCGTCAATACGGCGAACTACGGCACCGCCGAGGCCCTGCTCGATGCACTCACGGCGACCGCGCGCGCGCAAGGCAAGGACCGGTTCTTCAGTTACCTCACGACCAGGACGGCGGAAAATTCGCTGCTCGGTGACGGCCAGTTCAATGGCTTCGGCTTCCGCACCCGCACCGACCCGGTCAACCGACCCCTGATCGTCGACGTGTTCGCGTCGAGTCCCGCCGCCGACGCGGGGCTGCTGCGCGGCGACGAGATCGTCGCCGTCGACCAGGGCAGCGGATTCGTCCCGGTCAGCCAGTCGCTGGCAGCTGGCGGCACGATCACCGACCTGCTCGGGCCCGCGAACGCCGGCGTGTCGCGCGGCCTGCGCGTGCTGCGCGGCGGCTCGACCGTCGACGTCAATCTCACCAAGCGCGTCGTGACGATCGACCCGGTGCCGGACGACTTCGGCGTCAAGACGCTGCCGCTGGCGGGCACGACCGGTGTGGGTTACGTGCACCTGCGCACGTACATCACGACTGCGGACGCGCAGTTGCGCGACGCGTTCGCGCAGTTCCGCGCGGCCAACCTGCAGTACTACATCGTCGACCTGCGCTACAACGGCGGCGGTCTCGTCAGCATCTCGCAGATCCTGAACGACCTGCTCGGCGGCGCGCGCAGCGCCACGGACGTCCAGTTCCGGTTGTCCTTCAACGCCAACAAGGCCGGCAATGACACGACTTACCGCTTCCAGCCTCGCACGCAGTCGGTGCAGCCGGTACGCATCGCGTTCCTGACCACGGAAGGCACGGCATCGGCGAGCGAGATCAACATCAACAGCATGAAGCCCTACGTCGAGACGGCGATCGTCGGCGACGACACTTATGGCAAGCCCGTCGGCCAGGAGGCATTCGACCTCGCCGGATGCGACGACCGGCTGCGGCTGATCTCGTTCAAGGTGGTGAACTCGCTGGACCAGGGTGACTATTACAACGGCCTCGCGTCGTCGATGCCATTCGCCTGCGCCGCACCGGACACGCTCGACGTGCCGCTCGGGGACGCGACCGAAGGCATGACGAGCGCCGCCCTCGACTGGTTGCGCACCGGCGCCTGCGGACAGGTGATCGCGGCAGCGTCGCCCGGCGCCGCGAAGCCCGGAGGCGGCGCAATCCACCGCTTCCCGCTGTCGAAGCATCCTTCCGCCGCAGAATTCTGGATGCCCGGCATCAACTGACGGGCCGTCACCAGACCGGATCGGAGACGTTGCGTTCCTCGACCGGGCGGCCGAGCCCGAGCACGATCTGCCAGTCGTTGGTGGTCGCCACGCCGAGCGAGAGCGTGAGCGGCCCGAGCGGAGTGCGTCCGCCGAACACGATCGCGCCCGAGTAGATCGTGTTGGTGTCTTGCGTGTCGATGCGGCCCGACATGTCCGCGGCCGTGAGGCTGAGGCCGAGATACAGCGCCTGCCCGTAGAGCGGATTGATCTCGCCGATCTTGTGCAGGTAGGCCGACGTCACCGCCCAGTACGAGTCGCCGCGCAACTGGCCCGTGCTGAGGCCGGGCAGGCTCGCCGGACCGCCGAGCGCGAAGGTGTCGTAAAGCGGTAGTTGCGTCCCGAACGACGTGCCGCCCATGCCGCGCAGGTACAGCAGGTTGCCCCAGAGCGGGACCGACCGCACCACCATGCCCTCGAGCCGGTCGTAGTCCTGCGCCGCGCCCAGCGATTCCTCGGAGCGGTAATAACGCAGTCGCGCGAGCCAGCCACGCGTCGCGAGTGCGGCGGCGTCGCGGTCGTCGTAGGTAAAGCCGAGCGTCCAGCCGGCATACCCTTCGGCGTCGACCTCGGGAAACTGGGGCACCGCGATGTCGCGCTTGGCAGCCTGCGCGCCGTAGCGGATTCCGGCGCGCAACTCGGAGCGCGTGCCGAATTCGCGACCGGCGTCCACGAAACCATAGCCGCCCTCGAACTCGTAGCGCGACACCGAATCGCCATTGTAATAGAGCTCCTGCAGCGAGCGCTCCGCGTAGATCCCGGGCTCCACGAACCACTGGTGCCGGTCATCGAGCGGCTGGAACAGCGACAGCCCGAGGTTCGACGTGCCGCCGAGCTGCAGGTGACCGTGCACTTCGCCGCCAAGCGAATTGATCCACGGCCTCAGGTAGTCGCCGCCGAGCGAGAACGACGTGTTGCCGTCGGTGCCGACCTCGAGACCGATGTCGAAGCGCAGGATGTTGGGGCTCGACGCCTTCTCCTTCAACTGCACGGCGAGCGTCGGATTGGCGGGATCCCCCTGCAACTCGTACTGCACGCTGTCGAAGTCGTCGAGCGCGAAGACGCGGTCCAGGGCCTTGGCAACCTGCCGCTGGTCCACCTGCTGCCCCGGATCGAGACCGAGGTAGCTCCTGACGTAGTCCTGGCTGACGCGCTCGAGACCCTCGATCTTCACGCCGGCCAGCTGCACGCTGTGCTGGCTGGCGCGGCTGTGCTCGTTCCGCCACGCCGCGTACTCGTTCGCCGGCAACGAATAGCGCATCAACTCCGCCCGGTGCGCCTCGGCGGCGACGTGGCCGAGCGGAATCGCGTCCGACACCTTGTCGAACGCGGACGAGGTGAGCGTGCCCATCGGCACGACGATCGACACATCCTGCGGGCCAAGCGTCGCGAGCTGCTGCTTCTCGTTGGCCTCGATCAGCACGTCGACGGTGCGCGAGACCATCGTCAGCGGCGACTGCAGTTCTGCCGCCGTGGGCGGCGGATTGGGCACCGACACGGCGATGACGACGTCGGCGCAGGTCTGGCGCGCGATGTCGACCGGCAGGTTGCGGGTGAGGCCGCCGTCGCCGAGAACCTTGTCGTCGATCGTCACGGGCGCGAACACGCCCGGAACGGCCATGCTGGCGCGCATCGCCTGCGCGAGATCGCCGTGCGAAAGCACGACCATGTCACCCGTCTGCATGTCGGTCGCAACGGCCCGGAACGGAATGGGGAGGCGATCGAAGTCGCTTTCACCGAGGCTGCGCGAGACGAGGGTCTTGATCGTCTGCTCGACGTTCTGCGTGTTGATGAAGCCGTGCGGCGCCGTCACGCGGCCGTCCTTGAAGCCGAACTGCAGCGAGTTGCTGTAGGTGACGCCGGCGATCTTGCGACGCATCGGCAGTTTCTGGCGGTAGCCCTTGAACGCGATCGTGTCGGCCCACGAGATCGAACGGATGGACTGCTCGAGTTCGGCCGCCGTCTGCCCCGATGCGTACGTGCCGCCGACCAGCGCGCCGACGCTGGCGCCGACCACGCAATCGATCGGGATGCGCAGTTCCTCGAGCAGCGTGATCACCCCGACGTGCGCCGCGCCCTTGGCCCCGCCTCCGCCGAGCACCAGGCCGATCCGGGGGCGCTGTGGCGCCGGCACGAGGCCGCTCGCAATCGTCGCCTGTGCGGGCGCCGGCGGGACCGGGTCGTCCGCACGAGCGACGCACGCGATCGCGCCGCCCGCCGCCAGCACGAGCATGCTCCAGCCGCCGACGCTGAGTTTGCCACCCGCGCGCATGAACTCACCCACCTCCGATCCGGGACGCGTCATCGTACCCGATCGCAGAGCAAGGCCAA
This sequence comes from uncultured Gammaproteobacteria bacterium, assembly GCA_963843985.1. GTDB lineage: Bacteria > Pseudomonadota > Gammaproteobacteria > Steroidobacterales > Steroidobacteraceae > RPQJ01. The sequence continues at coordinate 291,180 of CAWJMS010000035.1, forward strand.
TGCTTCCACGTGGTGCGTGAGTGGAAAGAAGTCGTAGGGATGGATCGCGACGACGGCGTAACCGGCGGCCTCGAAGAGCGTCAGGTCCCGCGCCAGCGTACCCGCGCTGCACGAGAGATACGCCATCCGCTGCGGCCGCAGCTGGTGCGCGATCGAATCGGCCAGGGCGGCCTCGAGGCCCGACCGCGGAGGATTGACGTACACGTGCTTTGCGACCGGCTGTCGGCTCCACCAGTCGACGATCTGCGGCAGGCGCTGCACGCAGGTGCCGCGCAGCACCTGCGCGCCCGGAGCGTTGCGCGGCGCCTGCTCCACCGCCCCGCCCGCCAGTTCGATGCCGAGCACGGCCGCGCCCGCGCCGCGCCAGCGCCGCATCGAGGCGCCGATGCCGCAGTACAGATCCAGCACCGCCGAATCGACGGTCGGCGCCAGGTGCCGGGCGGCCGTCGACATTGCCCGTTCGTGCAGTTGCGGCAGCAGCTGCTGAAACGCCGCCGGGCCATGCCGCAGGCCGTTCGAATCCAGCGATTCGGCGACGCCCCAGGCGAGCGTCCAGCCGCTGCGCGCGAACATCCGCCGTCCCGCCGACGGATGACAGTGCACCCACAGTCCGTCGAGGCCGGTGGCGGGCATGCGCTCGACGAGCGTGGCGATGCAGTCCGGATCGTGGTGCCGCGCCTTGACGATCAGCGTCGCCTGCGCGCCTGCGACGTGCACGTAGGCGAGCGGCAAGTCCGAAAATGGCGGCAAGGATTCGATCAGCGTGCGCACGAATGCGTTGACGCGTGGCGTGTGCACCGGACAGTCATGGATCGCGATCAACTCGTCGCGACGCATCAGGCCGAAGCGCCAGCCTTGCGCCGCGTCCCAGCGTGCCGAGAGCGAAACGCGGTCGCGATAACCGAGTCGCTCCGTGTCGCCGACCGACGCGACCGGCTGCAGCCGGTCGACCCAACGCTCGAGCACGCGACCGAGGTACGCGTTTTTCTGCGCCAGGCTGCGCTCGGACGACCAGCCGCGATGCCGGCACCCGTGACAGGTGGGTTCGCAGCCGGTCGGCCATGATTCGTGTAGGCTCACGCACGCATGTTGCGACGAATTGCCGACGGACGACAACGAGGCCCGCTCGCGTGATCGGAATCCCGGTGTTCGCCGACGTTCGCGCCGCGGCCGCCCGGCTGGCGGGCCATGCGCTGCGCACTCCGCTGCTCGCGGGCACCCCGCTCGATGCGCGAGTCGGCGGCCGGGTGCTGCTCAAGCTCGAGACGCTGCAACACACCGGCTCCTTCAAGTTCCGCGGTGCGTGGAATCGGCTCGTGCGACTGACCGAGGCGCAGCGCAGAGCGGGCGTCGTCGCCTTCTCGTCCGGCAACCACGCACAGGGGGTTGCGGCGGCGGCGAGGTTGCTCGGCATCCCGGCGACGATCGTCATGCCCGCCGACGCGCCCGCGATCAAGCTGCGCAACACCGAGGCGCTCGGGGCCGAGATCGTACGCTACGACCGGCAGCGGGAGAGCCGGGAGGAAATCGCCGCAGCGATCGCGATGGAGCGCGGCGCCGTGCTGGTGCCCTCCTTCGACGACCCGGACATCATCGCGGGCCAGGGCACGGTCGGCCTCGAAATCGTGGAACAGGCGGGCGAACTCGGGTTGCGGCTCGACGACGTCATCGCCTGCTGCAGTGGCGGCGGCCTCGTCGCGGGCATCGCCCTGGCGGTCAACGCGCTGTCGCCCGCGGCACGCATCTGGTGCGCCGAGCCGGCCGGATTCGACGACTACAGACGCTCGCTGGCCGCGGGCGAGCGACTGCGCAACGAACCGGGCGGCCACTCGATCTGCGACGCGCTGCTGGCTCCGACGCCCGGCGAGCTGACGTTCGCCATCAACGAGGCGTTGCTCTCGGGCGGCTTCGCGGTAACCGACGACGAGGTCCGCGCCGCGATCGCCTACGCCGCTCGCACGCTCAAGCTCGTCGTGGAACCGGGCGGCGCCGTGGCGCTCGCGAGCGTGCTGTCCGGCAAGCTGCCGACCGCGGATCGCACGATCGCCGTCGTGCTCTCGGGCGGAAACATCGAGGACGCGATGCTGGCGCAGGTGCTGCGGGACTGAGCTTTTCGGGAGTGTTAAGGTGCCGCGTCCGCCGCCGGCGGAAATCGGGGAGTGACCTGTTATGCATTTGGATGCCTGGTTGACGGGCCTGCTCGTCATGCTGGCCGCGGCCGGCCTCACGTGGATCGTCAGCGTCCAGCAGAAGAACGTGACGATCGTCGACTCGCTGTGGTCGGTGCTGTTCGTACTCGGCGCGTTCACGTACGTGCGCGTGATCGGCCAGCCGGGCCCGCGCGCGACGCTGTTGCTGGTGCTCGTCACTATCTGGGGCGTCCGGCTCGCGGGCTATCTTTCGTGGCGGAACCTGGGTCATGGCCGCGAGGAGGACCGACGTTATGCGGCGATCCGGCGTCGCAGGCAACCGAACTTCGCGTTCAAGAGCCTGTATCTCGTCTTCGGCCTGCAGGCCGTGCTGGCGTGGCTGATTTCGCTGCCGCTGCTCGGCGCCGCCGGCGGTGCCGGCCCGCTCGGTGCACTCGATTACCTCGGCGCGGCGCTGTGGTGCGTCGGGATGATCTTCGAGGCCGGCGGCGACCTGCAGCTGGCGCGCTTCAAGGGCGACCCGTCGAATGCCGGCAAGGTAATGGACCGCGGCTTGTGGCGCTACACGCGGCATCCCAATTACTTCGGCGACTTCTGCGTCTGGTGGGGCTTCTACCTGCTGGCACTCTCGGCCGGCGCCTGGTGGAGCATCGTCGGGCCGGCGTTGATGTCGTACCTGCTGCTGAAGGTCTCGGGCGTGAAGCTGCTCGAGCGCGACATCGGCAAGCGCCGCCCGGAGTACGCCGAGTACATTCGCCGCACCAACGCCTTCTTCCCCGGCCCACCGAAAGGCTGAGCCCCTCTCCCGCTTGCGGGAGAGGGTGCGAGCGTCGTCGCGACAGCGTCGATGCGAGGGGTGAGGGTTCCGAGCCCTCACCCGGGCTGCGCCCGACCTCTCCCGCAAGCGGGAGAGGTGCGGAACCCTCACCCGGGCTGCGCCCGACCTCTCCCGCAAGCGGGAGAGGTAAAGAACTCAAGCTTTCAGGTATTTGTCGAGCGTCTGGTGGAAGTGCCGGATGCGAATCTCCTGGTAATTCGCCAGGTGCACTTCGTCGGTGCCGGACGCGAGCAGGCCTTCGTGGACGTACGGCATGTTGCTCATGTCCTGGTCGATCACGGCGCCGAGCACCGGCAATTCCTTGGCTTCGGACCATGACTGCTCGGGCCGCAGGAAATGCACGGGCACCGGCTTGGGACGGGGCTCGCCGGCGACACAACGCTTCAGGATCATCACGTCCATGACGCACGACGCGACGTCACGGCCGTTGGGGCGCCAGCGGTAGACGATGTTGGGCGCGAAGCCGCCCCACGGCGCGAAGTTCGGGAAGACGTTGTAGACGATCGCATCCAGGGTCTCCGCATCGGTGACCGCCGAGTAGTCGCCGCCGAATGCGCGCTGGAACGCGCGGCGATTCATGTCACCGAGGACGGCGCGCGGCGCCTTCGGCTTCTCCGGTCGAGTGCGACCGGCCGCACCGCTCTTGCGACCCATCAACGCGAGCATGCCGTCGATCACCTGCTCGTCCGTGACCTTGCCCTGGCCGAGGTGTGGACTCGGCGCCGCGAAAGCCGCGAGGTTGCGGTTCACGTGATCGCCGTAGACGTCGTACTGCGCGTTGGCGTCCGCGAAGATCGACAGGATCTGCGGATGCGTCGCGATGACGTGATACGACTCCATGAACGCTTCCTGCGCGATCTTCCAGTTGCAGGGAATCACCTTCGCGACGTGCACGGCCTTCCAGCAATCCTCGAGCTTCCAGCGCCTGAAGTGCTCGGGCAGCACCTCGAGGTACCGCTCGAGCGGGACGGCCTTCGGATCCAGGTTGATGAACACGAACCCGCCCCAGGTGCCGACGGCCGCCTCGGGCAATCGCAGGTCGTCGTCGGAGACGTGCTCGAAGTCCCAGCGGCACGGCACCGAGTGGATGCAGCCGTCGAGGTCCCAGGTGAAGCCGTGGAACGGGCAGCGGAAATTGCGCACCTGTCCGCTCTCGAGCATCAGCTTGCGGCCGCGGTGCAGGCACGAGTTGTAGTACGCCTTGATCGAGCCGTCCGGGCAACGCGTCACCAGCAACGACTTGCCGACGATGTCGTAGACGCAGGTCTGTCCCGGCTCGGCGATTTCCTCCTCGCGGCAGACCATCTGCCACACGCGCGGCCACATGCGCGCGGCCTCGAGGTCGAAGAAGGCCTGCGACGTGTAGCGGCTCGCGGCCAGCGGCTCGTTGCCAAAGTCGCGCACCGACTGCTCGCGCAGCAGCCGCGGCACCGGTTTCGAATCGCGGGCCAGGTAGTCCTGGTACGAAGGCACCGCGGCGCCGGCGTCCGCGTCGCGGCCCGCGTTGATCGTGATCGCTCATGGCAGCCCTATTCCGCCGCGTAATAGGCGCCGAGCACCGGCTTGACGCGCAGCGTCTCGGGGACGTTCGCGGCGCCGATGCGCCGGTCCAGCTCCTCGTGCCAGTGGTAGATGCGCCGCTCGGCGTACGAGACGTACATGCCCTTGAAACCTGCCGTCTCGACCGACTCCTGGATCCGCGGCGCGAACTGCGTGTCTTCCTCGAGGATGCGCTCGAAGTTCGACATGCGGGTCGGCCACAGTTCGTGGCCTTCGGCGCCGTCCGGCGCAAACCAGTGCACGTCGACTTCCATGCTGCGAGGTGTCTTCGGCCAGAACGTGATGATCGGCGTGCCGGTCGCGGACGGCGGCGTCACGAGATTCGGGTAGAACAGGTACGACGGGTTCTGGTGCGCGAAGATCGACTCGACCGTGGGCACCTCCGGCATGCCGACCGCGCCCGGGTCGCGCCAGTCCGGCCGGCGATGCGGCGTGCACATCATCGAGTTGCCGTTGCGCCACAACACGGCGTGCGTGCCGCGCGAGTCGAGGAAGCGATCCACCGTCTGCGGGTGGATCGACTTCAGGTGATAGGTCTCGAGGAACGCGTCGAGCAGGATCTTGACGTTGCACGCGATCTCGAAGCTCGCACTCTGGACGTGGCGGAGGCGGTCGAACTGCAGGTTTTCGAGATGCGACGGGATCGGCGCGAGAGACTGCAGCAGCGGCTCGGCCCCGGGGTCCTCGTTGACGAACACGAGGTTGCCGAAACGTTCGCAACGCACCTGGTTCAGGCCGAAGCAGGACGTATCCATGTGCGGGAAATCGCGCTTCTCGCGCACGGCGAGCAGCCGGCCGGTCAGGTCGTAGGACCAGCCGTGGTAACGGCAGAAGAAACCCTTGGTCTCACCCTGGTCGCGCTCGAGGAGCGGCGCGCCGCGGTGACGGCAGGTGTTGTAGAACGCGCGGATCTGGCTGTCCTTGTCGCGCACGATGATGATCGGCGCGCCGGTCTTTTTCCAAAGCCGGAAGCTGCCGGGCCGCGGCAACTCGTCCACGTGCAGCGCGTACAGCCAGGACTTCTTCCAGAGGTACTGTTCCTCGAGCGCGAGAAAGGCGGGATCCGTGTACCGGCCGCCGGGAATGATCGGCATCTCCGGGAAGCCGGGCGGCGGGCCCTCGCGGTCCTGCTCGGCCTTCATGCCTGCGTACAGGCTTTTCTCGATGTCGTTGCGCATGGCGCGTATTCATATCGGGCCGCGCCATCCACGGTCCATGCGTAAAGGCCGCAATGACTATGCGTCTTCCGGCAGCGGCTTGACGCTGGCGCGATCCACGGCGAGACGACCCGCGGCGAGCACCGCTTGTGTCCTTGTCGCGACGTCGAGCTGACGCAGGATCGCCGCCACGTGGGCCTTGACGGTCGGCTCGGACAATTCGAGATCGGCAGCGATCTGCCGGTCGGGCAGCCCGGCGCACAGCAGGCCGAGCACGCGGAACTGCGGCGGCGTCAGGCGGGCGATGCGCCGGGCGACCGCCAGCTCGTCGGTGCCCGAGGTCGACACGCGCGGGGCCTGGAAACCGACAGGCAGGTAGGTCCCGCCGTCGAGCACCGCCGCGACCGCCTGGCCGATCTGCCCGTATTCCGTCGACTTCGGGATGAACCCCTGCGCGCCATGGCGGAGCGCGGCGGCGACGGTCTGTGGATCGTCGTCCGCCGAGACGATCACGACCGGCACGGACGGGTGACGGCCGCGCACGTACGCCAGGGCGTTGAATCCCTGCGCGCCGGGCATGTTGAGATCGAGCAGCAACAGGTCGGCAGCCCCGTGCGCCTCCAGGGCGCCGAGCAACGCCGCGACTGAATCGGCTTCGACGAAGACGAGGTCGCGATCCGTTCGCACCACGGCGGATTTCAACGTTTCCCGAAACTGCGGGTGGTCATCGGCGACGATGATCAGGCGAGTCATTGCGGGAGATTACTCGTTGCGGGTCAGGTGCGAACGACGGGCTGCCACTCGGCGCGGGTGACCTTCCATTCGCCGCGCTCGAGCTGCAGCTCGATGTGCACGTCCTGGAGCTCGGCCGCCAGATCGACCGTGTCGGTCGCGCCCGCCTTGCGCCCGAGCGTGCCGACCGTCAGGTGCACGCGGGCCATGTCCTTGTAGGGAAACTCGACGCTCTCGACTCGCGTCAGCAGATGCACGGACTGGTTGGCAATGAAGTAGCCGCGCAGCGTGCGGCTCAATTCGACGGCGCTGCCACCCCGCTCGTCCTCGTATCGCGGCGAGACGAGATCCATGATGCCGGACAGGTTGCGCGCCTCGGCAGCGGACTCCCCGGTTGCGATGACCTCGCGCACCTGCTGCTCGGGCGTGGTGTCGGAACCGCAGCCGGCCAACAAGGTGCAGGCGGCGAGCCAGGACAGGATGAAGCGGGTTCGTCGCGCGTCGTGCGCGTAGCAAGGGTTCGTCATGCGGCCGCTACGCTAGCACAAGGCGCAGCGTGCGGCCGCCTGACGCTCGGGCGCGGCTCGAGGAGCCGGAACCCTCCTTACAGGAACGCCTGCACGTGCGTGGCGGCGTGCACCAGCGACCCGGCGATCACGGTCACGCCGATCATCAGTCCGGCGAGCACGCGGGTGAGAAAGCGGTTCGAGGCATTGCAGGTGAACATGGCTTGATCCTCCGTCGTCGATGGAGGGCAAGGTACGCGCAAGCATTGACTGAATAAATGCCAATAATCGTATTTCACTATTCAGGATCTATGCATAATCCTCGGTCGTGCGGCGGATATCGGCGAGCCGCGCGTCGAGTTCGCCGGGCCACCTGCTCGTCGCGCAGCTCCATGCCGGCGACGTCGCTGCCGGCAAATCCCAGGATCCCCATGTCCGCATAGGCCTTCTGGATGCGCGGTCCCCACAGGCCGATCTCGCGGATCGTCGGCACGATGCGCGTGAAGAGGCTGCTGCGGTACACGCGCATCACCTCGGACTGGTCCACCCACGCCTTGCATTCGTCCATCGGAAAGCCCAGCGCCTCCCACACCTCGTCGCCGAGGAAGCGGTCGCGCAGCAGGTAGCAACCCTCGACGACGAATTCCTCGCGCTCGTCGCGCTCTTTGGCCGTGAGCTGCGGGTAGTAGTCGCGCAGCGCGAGCCGGCCGAACGCGACGTGGCGCGATTCGTCCTGCATCACGTACGCGGTGACCGACTTCGCCAGAGGGTTGGTGGCGTAATCGCGGATCAGGCCGAACGCCGCGAGCGCCACGCCTTCGATCAGCACCTGCATGCCGAGGTAGGTCATGTCCCAGCGCGAGTCGCGCAGCGTGTCCTCGAGCAGGCTCTTCAGGTACGGGTTGATCGGGTAGACGACTTCGTATTTCTCGTGCAGCAGCCGCGAGAACGCCTCGACGTGCCGCGCCTCGTCGACCACCTGCGTCGCGGCATAGAACTTGGCGTCGATTTGCGGCACCTGCTGGACGATCTTCGCCGTGCAGACCAGCGCGCCCTGCTCGCCGTGCAGGAACTGCGACAGTTGCCAGGCCTGGACGTGATGGCGCAGGTTCGCACGGCCGCGCTGATCGAGCTTGTTCCAGACGGGCGAGCCGAAGATCGAGAGCATCTCGTCGGGCAGGCCGGACGGATTCTCCGGATCGAGGTCCTGCGACCAGTCGATGCGCTCGGCGGCGTCCCACTGCTGGCGCTTGCCCTTGCGGTACAGATTGAGCAGCGAATCGCGCCCGTCGTCGTATTCCCAGCGGAACTGGGTCTCGAATTCCTGGGCAACCCGCCAGTCGAGCGTGTCGAGCTTGCTGACGTAATGGTCTGCGGTCGACATGTCCCTGCCCCCCGGTATCAGCGCTTCCCGAAACGATAATGCTCCGCTTCGACGTGCCTTGTCTGCAGCCAGTAGCGCCAGGTGGACCACGGCCAGATCGTGAAGTTCTTGCCGTCCGACTGCTGGTACCAGCTGGCGCAGCCCGACGTCCACACCGTGCCGTCGAGCGCCTTCTGCACGCGGCGGTTGAACTGCTGCTGCGCGTCCGCCGAGACGTCGAGCCAGTCGGCTTGCCGGGCCTTCAGTTCGCGCAGGCACTCCATGACGTAACGCACCTGGCACTCGATCATGAAGATGATCGAGTTGTGACCGAGCGCCGTGTTGGGTCCGACCAGCTGGAACAGGTTCGGGTAGCCGGTGACGGTGATGCCGTAATACGCCTCGGCGCCCGCTTTCCAGTCCGACTGCAGCGTGTGGCCGGGCAGCCCCGTGACCGGGAAGTTCTGCATGTAGATCCGCGGGTCGACCACGAAGCCCGTGCCGAGGATGATGCAGTCGACCGGGCGCTCGATCCCGTCGTCGGTGACGATGCCGTGCTCGCGCACTTCGCGGATGCCCGCGGTCACCAGCTCGACGTTCGGGCGGTTGAACATCGGATACCAGTCGTTGGAGATCAGGATGCGCTTGCAGCCGAGCGTGTAGGTCGGCGTCAGCGCGTCGGCGAGCCTGCGGTCCTTGACCTGCCGACGGATGAACAGTTTCGCCACGCGCTGCAATGCGCGCGCCGCGGCGGGATGGAAGATGGGCCACACGCGCGATTCGTTGGTCCAGTAGAGCCGTGCGCGGTGCACCTTGCGCCACCAGTCGAAGCGCGCATAGCGGCGCCTGGCGCCTTCGGAGTATGTCCTCGTGTCGCGCGGAATGACCCATGCCGGGGTGCGCTGGAAGACGTACAGCTGCTCGACGGCCGGCGCGATCTCCGGGCAGTACTGGATGGCGCTGCCGCCCGTCCCGAGCGACGCGACGCGCTTGCCCTCGAGGTCGTAATCGTGGTCCCACCGCGCCGAGTGGAAGACGCGGCCCTGGAACTTCTCGAGCCCCGGCAGCTTCGGAATCTGCGGTCGGTGCAGCGGCCCGGCGGCGAGCACGAAATGCCGCGCGGTCACGGTCTCGCCCGACGCCAGTCCGACCGTCCAGCATCCCGTGGCGGCGTCGAAGTGCGCCGAGTTCACCGTGCTGCCGAAACGGATGTACGGTCGCAGGCCGTGCTTGTCCGTGGTTTCGAGGATGTAGTCCTGGATCTCCCGCCAGCCCGCGTAGCGCTGGCTCCAGTCCGCCTTGCCGTCGAACGAGTACGAATACAGATGCGACTGCACGTCGCAGGCGGCGCCCGGGTAGGTGTTGTCGCGCCAGGTGCCGCCCACCTCGCCGTCCTTCTCGAGGATCACGAAATTGCGAATCCCCGCCTCGAGCAACTTGATGGCCATGCAAAGGCCGCCGAAACCGGCGCCGAGGATGACCACTTCGAAATGCGGCACGACCGGCGCGCCCGAGACTTCACTCATGCGACACCGTCCGCAAGTCGAGCACCATCTGCACCAGCGCCGGATCGTCCTGGTCGGTCTTCAGCCCGAAGCCGTTCGCCCGGGCGAGGTCCAGCATCCGGGTGTTCTCGCGCAGCGTGACGCCCATCATCACCTTGAGCCGCGTCGCGCGCGCGGCGTCGATCAACGCGCCGAACAATTGCCGGGCCAGGCCCTTGCCCTGCCACGCGTCGCCGACGACGATCGCGAACTCGCAGGTCTCCCCGTCCTCGAGCGTGATGTAGCGCGCGACGCCGATCTGCTGCTCGCCGTCCGGTGTGTCGATCACGCCGACCAGCGCAAGCTCGCGGTCGTAGTCGATCTGCGTGAACCGCGACAGCATCCCGGGCGACAGGTCGTGCAGAGTGAACATGAAGCGCAGGAATTTCGACTGCTCGGACAAGCCGTGCACGAACGCGCTTTCGATCGCGGCGTCTTCCGGGCGGATCGGCCGGATCGTCGCCGACACGCCGCCCTGCAGTTCGATGTGCCGGATCATGCCGCTCGGGTACGGATGGATCGCCATGTGCTCGTACGACCGAGCCGCCGGCGAGCGGGGCCACAAGCCGATCCGCGCATCCATGACGACGGCGCTATCGTCGGTCACCACGACCGGGTTGAGGTCGATCGACCCCAGGTCCGGCATCTCGCACACGAGTTCCGACACGCGCAGCAGGATCTGCTCGACGGCCGCCTCGTTCGCCGCGGGCGCGCCGCGCAGCGGCTGCAGCGCCTGGCCCGCGCGGGTGCGCCGGATCAGGTCGCGCGCGAGAAAGGCGTTGAGCGGCGGCAGTGTGACGGCCCGGTCGCGGATGACTTCGACCAGCGTGCCGCCCAGCCCGAAACTGATCGCGGGACCGAACACCGGGTCGCGCACCACGCCGATCATCAACTCGCGTCCGTGGCGATGGCGAAACATCGGCTCGATCAATACGCCCTCGATCTTCGCATCAGGCCGCGCCTGCGCGACGCTCGCCAGCATCAGCGCATGGACCTTGCGCACGCTGGCCTCGTCCGCGAGGCCGAGACGCACGCCGTCCACATCGGTCTTGTGTGGAATGTCCGGTGAGTGAATCTTCATCGCCACCGGGTAGCCCACCCGCTCGGCGATCGCGACGGCTTCGTCGACGGTCGACGCGGCCTGGCTGCGGAGCACCGGAATGTTGAACGCCGACAGCACGGCCTTCGATTGGGCCGGATCGAGCCACTCCTGACCGGCGGCACGCGCGGCGTCGACGACGGCCTGCGCCGCGGCCCGGTCCGGCGTCGAGGCGTGTGCGATCGGCTCCGGCACCTGCAGCAGCTGTTGCTGGTTTTCGGCATAGAGCGCCAGCGCAGCGATCGCATCCACGGCGCCTTCGGGCGTCGTGTAGCTCGGCACCTTGTGCTCGGCGAAATACTTGCGGCTCGCCGCGATCGACTCGCCGCCCAGCCAGCACGTGAAGACCGGCTTGCGGTATTTGGCCGCCGCTTCGACCAGCGCGACTGCGAACTCCAGCGGGTCGCGCGGTGCGTGCGGCGTGAGGATCGCCACCAGCGCGTCGACGTTCGAATCCGCCAGGCAGATGTCCGCCGCCGCAGCGAACTGCGTCGGGTCCACCTCCCCGCGCACGTACACCGGGTTGCCCGCGGCGACGTTGGGCGGCAGCACGTCCTCGAGCCTGCGCCCGGACTCCTCGTCGAGCCGCGCCACCTGCAGCCAGCGATCGACCAGCGCGATCGGCCGCCATGGTGCCGGGCCCGCCGGCGTTCGAGACGATCGCGACACGCCGTCCCCGGGAGCGCACGCCCGAACTGAGCGTCGCGGTGGCCGTGAAGAAATCGTAGAAGTCCCGGATGCGCAGCACGCCGGCGCGGCGCATCGCCGCATCGAACACGTCGTCGGCGCCGACCAGCGCGCCGGAGTGGAACGCGGCTGCGTCGGGCCGCTGCGCGTGCCGGCCCGCCTTCATCACGACGACCGGCTTGACGCGCGCGGCCGCGCGCAACGCGCTCATGAAGCGCCGCGCATCGTCGATGCCTTCCAGGTACAACATGATGCTGTCGGTGCCGGCGTCGCGGACCAGGAAGTCGAGGATCTCACCGAAACCGATGTCGACGCCGTTGCCCGTCGAGATCACCGTCGAGAACCCGACGTGCCGCAGTCGCGCCCAGTCGAGGATCGCCGCGCACAGCGCACCCGACTGCGACACCAGCGCGAGGCGTCCCGGCAACGGCAGGACCGTGCCTGCCGCGGCATTCAGGTGGTCGCCCGGCCGCAGGATCCCGAGGCTGCCGGGCCCGAGCACCCGGACGCCGTAGCGCTTTGCAACGGCCTTGATTTCGAGTTCGAGCTGCTGGCCGGCCGCGCCGGTCTCGCGGAATCCCGAGGCGATCACCACCGCACCCTTCACGCCGCGCTCGCCGCAAGCCGTGATCACGTCGGGCACCGTCGCGGCCGGGGTGACGACGACCGCGAGGTCCACCGGTTCGGGCAGGTCCCGCACGCTGGCATACGCGCGCTGTCCAGCCACCTCGTCGCGCGCAGGATTGACGTAGTGGATCGGTCCCTGGAATCCGCCCTCGGCCAGGCTGGTGCGCACCAGGGCGCCGATCGAACCTGGCCGGTCGCTGGCGCCGACGAGCGCGATGGAGGCCGGGCGAAAGATGGAGTCGATGCGGTTCTTGCTCACGTGCACCCGGGTCAGCGGGAAAGGCTGCAGCATGCTAGCTTTGCCGACGCGATCGCGCATAGCGAGTGACCGCAAGGGGTGCCGAGAGCATGTCCGTCGCCTTGATTACCCACGCCGCCTGCCGCCTGCACAACATGGGCCAGGGACATCCCGAGCAGCCGGCGCGGCTCAACGCGATCGAAGACCAGTTGCACGGGCGGCGCCTGTACGACTTCCTCGTCCACCACGATGCGCCTCGCGCCTCGGTGGAACAGCTCGCTCGCGTGCACCCGCGCGACCACATCGAGCGCATCAGCATGAAGTCGCCCGCGGAAGGGCTGGTGTTCCTCGATCCCGACACGGCCATGTGCCCCGACACGCTCGAGGCCGCGCTGCGCGCCGCGGGCGCCAACGTACTCGCGACCGACCTGGTGATGTCGGGCGCCGTGCGCCGCGCGTTCTGCAGCGTGCGCCCGCCGGGACACCACGCCGAGCGCGCCAGGGCGATGGGATTCTGCTTTTTCAACAACGTCGCGGTCGGCGCGACGCACGCGCTCGCGGCCCATGATCTGCAGCGCGTCGCGATCCTCGACTTCGACGTGCACCTCGGCAACGGCACCGAGGACATCTTCCGGCACGACGAGCGCGTGCTGCTCTGTTCGTCGTACCAGTACCCGCTCTATCCCGATCAGAATCCGCCGAGCGTGCCGGGACACATCGTCAATTGTCCATTGCCGCCGGGCAGCGGCAGCGACGAGTTTCGTGCGGCCGTCACCGATCACTGGCTACCGGCCCTCGAAGCATTCGCGCCGCAGCTGATCTTCATCTCGGCCGGCTTCGACGCGCACACGAGCGATCCGCTGGCCGAGTTGTCGCTGTCGACGCGCGACTACACCTGGGTCACCGATGCGGCTTGCGTTGTCGCCGACAAGCACTGCCACGGCCGGGTCGTCTCGACGCTCGAAGGCGGCTATGACCTGACGGCGCTGGCGACCAGCGCGGTGGCACACATCGAACGCCTGATGAACGGCTGATTTTAACCCGGGTAATATTGACAGTTTAATTTTACCCGGGTAATTTACGCCGCCTGACCTCAGACGCGGCAACACCCGATGAACCTGGCCCAACTTCCCTACCCCTACGTCGCCTTTGCGGGCGACCGTGCACTCGCGCAGGGCGACCTGCCTTCCGTGGCGATCGCCGTCAGCCGGGCGATGGCCGGCGGCGAGACGCGGCCGATCGTGGTGCTCGACGCGGGCAACTCCGAGGTCGTCGACCTCGACCTGCGCGGCAGCGAGTCCGAAATCGCCGCGCGCGTGGCTGGCGGCCTCGCTCGGGCCGACGAGCGAATCGGCAGCCGCGCCGGAACGCGCGACCGGGCCGGGACGACCGCGACTCGGCGTGGTCTCGCGCGAGGTGTCGTTGTTGCCTCGGCACTGGGACTGGCTCCGGACGCAGCGCGGCGGGGCCTCGGCGACGTTGCGACGACTGGTGGACGAGGCGCGTCGTCACAGCGGCGCGCGCGATCGTTACGTGGCCGCGCAGGAAGCGGTGGATCGTTACCTGCGCGTGATGGCCGGCGACCGGCCGCATTACGAGGACGCGCTGCGTGCGTTCTACGCGGGACGGGAGGCAGACGTGATGACGCACGTCCGGAACTGGCCGGCCGACATCCGCGCGCATCTCGACGTGCTGCTGCGGCGTTGTCGCGAGGCGCAGTCGTCGTGAGCGCCGCCGCGCCCGGCACCGAGGCCGGCAAGCTGACGGAGGGGCCGATCTCGCGGCACGTCATCGCGATGGCGGCGCCGATCGCCATCGGCATGGTGTTCCAGACGCTGTACTACCTCGTCGACCTGTACTTCGTCGGCCGGCTGGGCGATGCGGCGATCGCCGGCGTGAGCACCGCGGGTAACGTGACGTTCCTGGTGATCGCGCTCACGCAGGTGCTCGCGGTCGGCACGGTGGCGCTCGTCGCGCAGGCGATCGGACGGCGCGACCGCGCCGACGCGAACCTCGTCTTCAACCAGAGCCTCTCGATCGCCGCGACGTTCACGATCGGTTCGCTGCTGCTCGGCTACCTGTTCACGCCGGCGTACATGCACGCGCTCGGCGCGGACGCACGCCACGGCGGCGGCCGGCATCAGCTACCTGCGGTGGTACCTGCCGGGACTGGCGATGCAGTTCCTGGCAGTGTCGATGGGCGCCGCACTGCGCGGCACCGGCATCGTCAAGCCGGCGATCCTCGTGCAGATCCTCACGGTCGTGCTCAATGCGATGCTCGCGCCGGTGCTGATCGCCGGCTGGGGCACCGGCAGGCCGCTCGGCGTCGCGGGCGCCGGTCTCGCGAGCACCATCGCCATCGCCGTCGGCGTCGTGATGCTGTGGTATTACTTTCATCGCCTCGAGCACGACGTGGCGTTCGACGCGGCACTCGTACGGCCGCGCGCCGAGGCGTGGCGGCGCATCCTGCGCATCGGCACGCCGGCGGGCCTCGAGTTCGTGATGATGTTCGTCATCCTCGGCCACGATCTACGCGGCGATTCGGCAGTTCGGCGCCGAGGCGCAGGCGGGGTTCGGCGTCGGCAATCGCATCAACCAGGCGCTGTTCCTGCCAGTGATGGCCGTGGCGTTCGCGACGGCGCCGGTCGCCGGCCAGAATTTCGGGGCGAACCTGCACGATCGCGTGCGCGAGACGTTCCGGTTCGCCGCGGTCTTCGGCAGCGTGCTGATGGTGCTGATGATGATCGTCTGCGAATGGCGTCCGGAGGCGCTGGTGCGGATCTTCACGAAGGACGCCGCGGTGGTCGACGTCGGCCGACAGTTCCTGCAGATGATTGCGTGGAACTACGTTGCCGCGGGCCTGATCTTCACCTGCTCGGGCATGTTCCAGGCACTCGGCAACACGTTGCCCTCGCTGCTGAGCAGCCTGTCGCGCCTCGTCACGTTCGTCGTGCCCGTCGCACTGCTGTCGCGCTGGCCCGGCTTCCAGCTGCACCACGTGTGGCTGCTGTCGGTGGCGACGAACAACCTGCAGGCCGTGATCAGCCTCGCGCTGCTGTACCGCGAATTCCAGCGCAAGTTGCGACCTGCGCCGGCGGTCTCCGCGACCTGAGCGCAGGCCTCGCCCGTGGCAGCACCACGGGGTCACAGCCTGGCGGCGTCTCGCATACACTGCCCGGCCAGGACATTGACCGGGGAACACGAGATGCGCGGACAGCTGCTCCGACTGGCGACGGCACTGATCGCTTTCCTTGCGGCCGCACCCCTGTGGTCCGCCCCGGCACCGGACGTCACGGGTTCGCTCGAATGGCGCCTGGTCGGGCCATTCCGCGGCGGTTGGGCCACGACCGTCGCCGGCGCGGGCGGCGCCTCGAACACGTTCTATCTCGGCGCAGCCGGCGGCGGGGTCTGGAAAACAGACGACGCGGGCCTGACGTGGCACGTGGTCTTCGACGGCGTCGGTTCCGCTTCCGTCGGCGCGCTGGCCGTGGCGCCGTCGCGGCCGGATACCGTCTACGCCGGCATGGGCCAGGTGACGAGCCGCTACGACATCGCGCCCGGCGACGGAGTCTATCGCTCGGACGATGCCGGTCGCAGCTGGCGGAGCGTGGGCCTTGCCGCGACCCGTCATATCGGCGAGATCATCGTCGACCCGCGGGACCCGCAATCCGTGCTGGTGGCCGCGCTCGGCTCGGCGTTCGGCCCGAACAACGAGCGCGGCGTGTATCGCACCACCGACGGCGGCAAGAGCTGGACGCGCACACTGTTCGTCAGTGAGAACACCGGCGCTGTCGATCTCGCGTTCGACCCGGCCGACCCGCAGGTCGTGTTCGCGTCCGTGTGGCAAGTGCGCTATCGGCCGTGGCTCGCCTACTTCACGCCGGACACCGGCCCCGAAAGCGGCGTGTATCGATCCGGCGACGGTGGCGCGACATGGACGCGCATTACGGGCGGCGGTTGGCCCGCGAACGCCCTGGGTCGCATCGGACTTGCGGTCGTACATCGCACGCAGGGCACGCGCGTCTGGGCCGTCGTCGATGCCGAGAAGAACGGCGGCCTCTACCGCTCGGACGACGCGGGCCGCACGTGGCTGCACGTCAACGACGATCACGAGCTCGTCAGCAGCTACTTCGCCAAGCTGACACCCGTGCCGGGCGACGCGGACACCGTGTTCTCGATGGGACGCGGCATCCAGCGCTGCACCAAGGGCGGCACCGTGTGCGAAGTCTTCAAGGGCGCGCCGGGCGGCGACGACTATCACTTCCTCTGGATCGATCCGCAGCATCCGGAGCGCATGATCACCGGCGCCGACCAGGGCGCGGTCATCACCACCAACGGCGGCGGCAGCTGGAGCAGCTGGTACAACCAGCCGACCGGGCAGTTCTACAAGCTCGCGACCGACAGCGCGTTCCCGTATCGGATCTTCGGCGGCCAGCAGGACAGCGGCACCGTGCGCATCTCGAGCCGCAGCGACGACGGCTCGATCACGTTCCGCGACTGGCGGCCGGTCGGCGGCGACGAGCGCGATTACCAGGTCGCCGACCCGCGCAATCCCGACATCGTCTACAGCTCGGGCCTCGGCGGCCGCCTCTCGCGCTGGGACGCGCGCAACGGCGAAGTGCAGAACGTCACGCCCTGGCCGATCGCGAGCTACGGCCAGCGGCCGACGGATTTCCAGTTCCGCTATTCGTGGATCACGCCGATCGCGATCTCGCCGCTCGCGCCCTACCCGCTCTACTTCGGCTCTCAGCAGCTTTGGCGCTCGACGGACCAGGGCGCGCACTGGGAAGCGATCAGCCCCGACCTCTCGGCGCGCGGCGCGCAACCCGGCGACTGCCGCGGCAACCTCGACCCGCCGCGCGCGCGCGAATGCGGCTACGGCGTGATCTGGAGCATCGGGCTCTCGCCGCGCGACAACGACGAGATCTGGATCGGCACCGACGACGGCATCGTCCGGATGACCGGCGACGGCGGCAAGTTCTGGACCGACGTGACGCCGAAGGACGTGCCGCACTGGGCCAAGATCAGCACGGTCGAGCCATCCGCGCTCGAGCCCGGCGTGGCCTACGTCGCCGTCGACAATCACCGCCAGGACGATTTCCGCCCTCTCGTCTATCGCACCCGGGACAACGGCGCGAGCTGGTCGCTGGTCGTGAACGGGTTGCCTGCGGATCATTTCGTCAGCGTCGTGCGCCCCGATCCGGTCAAGGCCGGCTTGCTGTATGCCGGCACCGACATCGGCGCGTATTACTCCATCGACGACGGCGCGAACTGGCAGCCGCTGCAGCGGAACCTGCCGACGGCCTGGGTGCGCGACCTGCTGGTCAAGGACGACGACCTGATTGCGGCCACGCAAGGCCGGGCGATCTGGGTGCTCGACGGTCTCGCTCCGTTGCGGCAGGCCGCCGCGATCGCCGCCGGAGGCAAGGCGCACCTGTTCGCGCCCGCGCCCGCGATCCGCCTGCGCAAGAACCAGAACCACGACACGCCGCTGCCGCCCGAAGAGCCGGCCGGCACCAACCCTCCGACCGGGCGCAATCATCGATTATTGGCTCGCCGCTCCGGCCCGCCGCGTCGTACTGGAAATTCGCGACACGGCAGGTACCGTGGTGCGCAGCTTCGCAAGCGATGCGCTCGACGCGCCGCCGGCCGCCGAACGCTATTTTGCGGCCTCGTGGCTGAAGGCACCCGCCACGCTCGGCGTGACTGCGGGCATGCATCGTTTCGTATGGAATCTGCGCGAGCCGCCACCGCGGACGACGGAGTACGAGTACTCGCTCGCCACCGTGTACGGCGCCGGGGTCGATACGTCGCCGGCCGGCCTGTTGGTGGCTCCGGGAAGCTACCGCGTCGTGTTGCGCGTGGACGGACAGGAATACACCGCGCCGCTGGAGGTCGTGGCGGATCCGCGGGTCGTCGTGGACGGTGCCGCGCTCGACAAGGCGCGTGCCGCCTCGCGACAGGCGCAGCGTTTGCTCGCCCGGCATTACGAGATTGCTGCGCCGATGGAATACGTGCAGGAACGCCTCGAGGAGCTGCGCAAGGAGAAAGGCGCGTCCACGGCAGTCGTGTCCGCGCTGGATGCCTACGACGCAAGCGTGAAGCAGCTGAAGCCCGGCGCGGGCGACTTGCCGGACAATACCGACATTGCCGCTATCGGCGCGCAGTTGCGATCGATCGAGACGGACCTCGAAAGCAGCGACCGTGCTCCGACGGAACCGCAGCTGCGCGCGCTCACGCAGGCGGCGCCGCGCCTCGACAAGGCGGCCGCACTCTGGGACACGATTCGCAGGAATGACCTGCCGAAGCTCAACGCGAGCCTCGCAGCGGCGGGTGTCGAGCCCGTCGTGATTCCTCCGCTCGACCGGATCAGGCTGCGCGGGCCGAGCGAGTCGAAAGAAATGCCTTAGGACTTCGGCGTCAGGTGCATGTGGCCGTGATGCTGGTGCGGGGCGGCGAGACGGTGGTCGTCGCCGCTCTCGACGGCGATCAGGTTGACCTGGCCGTACGACACGCCCCGCTCCGCGCGGATGCCGTCGGCGAAGGCGCGCACCGCCGCAGTCGGTCCCTTGAGGAACACGTTCTCGAGGCAATGCTCGTGGTCGAGGTGCACGTGCGTCGTCGCCATCACCAGGCTGTGGTGGTCGTGCTGCGCCTGGTTCAGCCGCTCCGAGAGATCGCGCACGTGGTGGTTGTAGACATACGAGAGGCTCGCGACGCACTGCGTGCGCGCCGACTCGCTGACCCGGAACTCCCCGACCTCGCGCCGCAGCAGGTCCCGCATCGCTTCCGAACGGCTGGTATAGCCGCGCGCCGCGATCAGTTCATCGAAGGCCTTGGCCAGGTCCTCGTCGATCGACATCGTGATTCGTTCCATGGCTCACCCGTGAGAAGTGCAGATCGTGCTTCAGGCCCGCGCCGCCTGCAGCGACAAGGGTCGTTCGAGTTTGCAGCGCTCGAGCAGGACATCGTCCGTGAGGATCGCGCGCGTCGGGCCGTCGGCCGCGATCGCGCCGTCGCACAGCACGATCGTACGCGGACACAGGTCGAGCACCATGTCGAGATCGTGGCTGGTGAAGATGCGGGTATGGCTGAACTCCCGCAGCAGGCCGATCAGCTGGCGGCGAGCGCGCGGGTCGAGGCCGCTCGTCGGTTCGTCCATCACGAGGATGTCGGGCGACATCGCCAGCACGCCGGCGATCGCCACGCGTTTCTTTTCGCCGCCGGACAGCCGGTACGGGGGCCTGGCCCGCACGCTCCAGACTCCGACGCACTGCAGCGCGTCCTGTACCCGCCGCTCGACGTCGGCCTCGGGCAAACCCTGGTTACGCGGGCCGAACGCCACGTCGTCGAAGACCGTCGGCATGAAGAGCTGATCGTCGGGGTCCTGGAACACCAGCCCGACCGTGCGGCGGATCTGTGGCAGCGTCGCGCGCGTCAGCGGCATCTCGCCGATGCGCACCTCGCCACGGGTCGGCGTCAGGTGGCCGTTGAGATGCATCAGCAGCGTCGACTTGCCCGCGCCATTCGCGCCGATGATGCCGACCGACTCGCCGTGCGTGATGCGGAACGACACGTCGTGCAGCGCGGGCGTCCCGTCGTCGTAGACGTGCGTCAGCCCGATCGCTTCGACGAGGTGATGGCTCACGGTGTTCCACCGAGCACGGCCGACCCGAGCCGTTGCGAAAGGTCCTGGGTGCGCAGCAGCAGGAACAACGCGATCCAGCCGAGGACGAACGTGAACTCCGGCCAGCCGAACCGGGTCGCCGCGCCGCCGCGAAAGTCGCCGGTGAATCCCCTCGCGCACATCGCGAGGTAGATCCGCTCCGCGCGATCCCAGGTGCGCAGCAACAGGCGGCCGACCAGCGTCCCGTACAGTGCGGATCGACAACGAATGCCCGTTGCTGCGGAGGTCGTGCGCGTAGTCCATGCGCATCGCTTCCTCGCCGAGCACGCCGAGATAGCGGTAGAGGAACAGCAATTGCACCGCAAGCGGCCGCGGCATGCCGAGGCGTTCAAGAGCGCCGCAGATCGCCGGAAAGCCCGTCACCGCGACCAGCACGATGCTGGCGATCGCCGCCAGCAACGCGCGCAGCACGATCGAACCCATCGAGACCCAGCCGCCGGAAACGGTCATGTCGCCGATCCTCGTCAGCGGCTCGCGATCGAAAAGCGGATTGGGCAGTCCGATCAGCAGCGCGACCGGCAGCACGAGCAACGCCTTTTGCAGCACCAGCCGCGCCGGGACGCGCGCGGCGACGACGAGCACGATTGGAAATGCAAAGTACGGCACCAGCCGCGAGATCTCGTAACGGCCGAACGACATCACGCAGACGATGAAGACGATCGTGACGAGCACTTTCGCGCGGCCGTCCAGGCGGTGGGCCCACGAATCGGCGGCGGCCAGCCGGTCGAGCCGCCGGAAATCGAGCATGCGGGCGAAGACCGCCGTGGCGGACACGAACTCAGTGCCGTCCGGGGCGGGCCTTCAAAGCGACGCCGACCAGCAGCGCGAGCGCGAGCGTCATGAACCCCCCGAGGATGCCGGCGATCGGAAGTCCCCAGTCGCTCATGGCCCGGACGCGAGGCTCCGGTGGCGGCGGGTCCGCGGAAACCGTAATGCGGCAATAGTGCGGTTTCCTGCTGAACGCTCCCGATCGTCGCGTGCAGCTGCGTGGGGGTCGGCGCCACCGCGGCGGCTGCGGCCGACCGAACGACGGACCACTCGAGACCGTCGGGGTTCTTCGATGCGAACCACGCTCCGACGCCACCTAGAACGAGCGCCGCGCAGAGGAATGCAACAGCAGGGCCTGCGACTGATTGCGTTCGCGCCGCAGTCGCTTCCAGCAGACTCGGCCGGGCATCGCGCACGAACGCGACGATTGCTGCGGTCACGCCGCCTTCGACGATGCCGATCGCCAGGTGTATCGGCAACATGAACAGCGCGAAGGTGCCGGGCGGCAGAGCCGAGATACCGGAGGCGGACGTCTCGAACACGACGGCCAGCGCGCCGAGCTGCAGCGACACCACCGCCGCGGCCAGCGCCGCCGTCGTCGCGCGCGCCGGCGCAGGCTCGTGTCCCGCGATCCAGCGATAGAGCGGATAGCCGACGAACGCGGGCAGGAACCCGAGATTGAAGATGTTGCAACCGAGCGCGAGCAACCCGCCGTCGGCGAAGAAGAGCGCCTGCACGATCAGCACGGAGGCCACCACGAGAAACGCCGCGTGCGGGCCGAGGAGGATTGCGAGCAGCAGACCGCCGCCGAGATGGCCGCTCGATCCCGTGCCCGGGATACTGAAGTTGATCATCTGCGCCGCGAACAGGAACGCGCCGAGCACACCCATCAGCGGCACCCGGCGGTCGTCGCCTTCGCGACGCACCTGGCGCGAGCACCAGGCCACCGTCGCAGCCGTCACGACGCCCATCGCGCCGCCGACGGCGGGCGAAAGCAGTGCATCGGCCATGTGCATTGCGTTGTCTCCAATCAGGCACCCGGCTGCCGGGTCACGCGGCGGCCGGCGACGGTCGACGCGTAGGATGAAATCGCCAGATATTCTTACACCGATCGGCAGCGTGCCGGATCGCTATTTGCCGCAAGCGGCCCCCGGACAAACCACCGGGAATGGCTTGCCCGCCAGCCATGCGATTGGGCCGCCGTCGGCCGGCCGCGCTGTGTGCGCTGGCGTACCGACGAGTCACCGGGTCTTGCCTATACATCGTATGGAACCGGGTGCGGGCGCGGATGCATCGCGTGGCTGCGCCGCCGCAGCCAAAGCAGTCGTGAATCAGGAAGTTAAGTGATGAGGCAGGTACATCGTCTGGTGCTGGTTACGGCTCTGCTGGTGGCCATGCCGACGCAAGCGCCGGCAGAGGACGCCCCGCCGGCGGTGCCCGTCCAGGCAGAAGGCGTGCCGTCGCAAGCGACGATGCCCGGCGGTGGCGCAGTGAACACCGGGTCCGTCGCGACTCAGCCGGCCGCGCCTTTCAGCTGGGACGCGCCTGGCACCGATCAACACGCCATGCAATGGCCACCCGACGAACCCCGGCAGCCGCACATGCTGTTGACGGTGCTTGCACCGGCGCTCGTCATGGTCGTGCTGGTGATCGTCGGATTTACCTTCACAATCAGGTGTATGCGCGCGGAATCTCAGCGCAATCGCATCATCTATCGAACCCGGGGTCCCAGCCGGGCACACCGGCCAGCGCAGCAAGCGCCTTATGACGGCCGCGCGCGAGATTGCAGCGGCGACCGCGTTCCAGGTCGCGTCGAAGGCTCTGCGCGTAAAACCCGCGCCGGACGGCAACCAGTCCCCGGCCTTGCCTTCGGCCAGCGTGTAATGCCCGACCACGTCGAGGTGGTCGGCGCGCGCGACGTGCAGCAGGCGGCCGTGCAACTGGCTGAGCGTCGGCACGACGCCGTCGCTGGTTGCCGACGTGACCTTGAAGCCAAGCCCCCGATCGAGTCTCCGCTGCGTTGCCTTCGCCGGCCTTGAATACGGATATCGCGGGTGCAGTTGCGACGTCAGCGCGTGCAGCAGCCTGAACAGCGAGCGCAGCGCCAGGTACTCCGGATCGACGATCTCCTTGACCCGGAAAGCCTCGCGCGGCTTCGGCACGCCGGCCACCACGCAGCTGTAATCGACCCCGGCGCGGTCCACCACCGCGGCGTCGAAAAGCGCGACACCCTCGGGCGTCAGTTGCATGACCGCGCCCTGGTCCCGCTCGATCTCGACCAGGTATTTCCAGACGGAACCGCGACGGTCGAATCGCATCTTGCGCAGGACGCCCGCCGCGATGCGATCGAGCGGTGTCTCCGTTCGCCCCAGCCAGTCATCGAGTCTTGCGATCAACCCCAACGCCTTCGCCGCGGCAAGAATCGCACCGCGTCCCTGGCCGGACGTCGCCAAGGCGCTGAGCACCAGCAGCAACGTCTGTCCCTGGGCCGTAATGAAGTGATTGGCGAGCGGGGTGCCGTGGTGCGGCGTGGCCACCGAAACGGCCGAACGCGTCAGCAGCGCGATGCGCTCTGCCGAGGCCCCGCTCGCGATCCGGGCCCCCGGGCTCAACAGCATGCGCACGTCGAGTCCACCGGTCGAGTGACCCACGAAGTGCAGTTCGCGCGCATTGCGCCCGCCATTTTCGAGCACCTGGCGGCGGAGCGAGTCGGCGCGTCGCGGAATCGAGGCTGTCGGCTGGGTCGCGCACCGCACGATTCGTGCGCGGGTCCCCAGCCGGCTCAGCGCGCTGCCGAGAGCCTGCTCCACGTCCTCGAAGTAACTCACCGCGCCGACCGACGTGAAGCCGAAAAAGCCAGGCACGAGGAATACGAGACGCTCCGTCACCAGCGAATTATGCCCGCGAGTACGCCTTCCCCGTCATCCGCGTTTGCACCGCCCGATTGCAGCCCGACGCCTTCGCCTAGCTCCTCTTGCCGCCGGCCGCGAGCAGCACGCCGCCGACCAGGACCATGCCCAATCCGGCCCACACTGGAACGTTGACGGTCTTCTTGTCCTGCACGGTCAGCTCGATCGGCCCGACCTTGGCCTCATGGGATTCCTTCGTGTAGCTGAACCCGCCGAACGCGAGCGCCAGGGCCCCCGCGATGATCAGCAGGAAAGCGGCAATCTTGACTCCATCCATTGTTCCTCCCACGGCCGCTAGATCCTGCGACCCTGAATGACACGCAACACGATCACCACGATGGCGATGACGAGCAGGATGTGTATGAACCCGCCCATGGTGTACGAGCTGACCAGGCCCAGCAACCATAGAATGATGAGGATGACTGCAACGGTTTCGAGCATCTTGATTCTCCTGATGGAACGCTAACCGGCGTTCTGTAACGCAAATTCCCAGTTGATCAACTTGTCCAGCACGGCGTTTACGTAGTCCGCCCGGCGGTTCTCGTAATCGACGTAGTACGCGTGCTCCCAGACGTCGATCGCAAGCAGCGGTTTCATCCCGCTCGTCAGCGGCACGTCGGCGTTGCCCGTCTTGACGACCGCGAGCGCGCCACCGTTGGCGACGAGCCAGGCCCAACCGCTGCCGAACTGCGAAACGGCTGCAGAGGCGAGCGCCTTCCTGCAGGCGTCGACGCTGCCAAAGTCCTGCTCGATCCGTTGCTTCAGCGCGAATGGCGGTTCGCCGCCGCCATTCGGTCGCATGCTCTTCCAGTAGAACTCGTGGTTCCAGGCCTGCGCCGCGCACTCGAAGATTTCGTCTGATTCGGGACGCCCGGCGGTGCTGATCACGATCTGCTCCAGCGGCATTTCCGCAAAATCGGTTCCGCCGACCAGCTCGTTCAGCTTGTCGACGTAGCCCTTGTGGTGCTTGCCGTAGTGCAGGCCGACCGTCTTGCCCGAAATCGCCGGCTGCAACGCGCTTTGACCATACGGCAGGGGTGGCAGCGTATGGGGCGCGGCATTGAAGGCTGCAGTCCGATTTGTGTTCATGGAGGATACTTCCGAGTGACTTCCCGATTCGAATGCACGGGCTCGCTGGTGAAAGTCGACGACGCAGCGTGCGCGCTACGACACAGAGACTATCAGCCGTTCGAACACCGTCTGTACGGTAGCGAACATCCCGCGTCCGTGCTGCGACTCATACTCTTTCGCGAGGCATTGCTGCTCGTGAAGCAGCGTTGTCGCACCCACCGACCGATGCGAGGACTCAATCATCTTCCGGCGAGCCAGGTTGCTCAGGTCGCGCACGCGCTCGGCCGCGACGCGAGCGCTTCGGCGCTTGTCGCGCGTGTCCCCGTGGGACAACGAAGAGGTCTTGCGCGAAGAACTCTTCAGCATCGAGCGCCTGGAGCAACACGCGGCCAGCCTCGCGCTCGCCCAGCAGGTCACGCCGGAGCCGGTACGCCGGCCGCCGCTCAGCGTGCGACTGAGCGACAACGAATCGGTTCTGCTCGGCGCCTATCGCGCCGTTGCGCAGGCGGTGGGCGAAGGGCGCGACGTCACGCCGGCGGCCGAATGGCTGCTCGACAACTACCACCTGGTCGAGGCGCAGATCCGCGAGATCCGTGAGGACCTGCCGCCCGGGTTTTACCGGTTGCTGCCGAAGCTCGCCGGCGGACCGTTCATGGGATATCCGCGGGTGTTCGGCATCGCCTGGGCCTATGCCGCGCACACCGACAGCCATTTCGAACCCGAATCACTGCGGCGGTTCGTGCGGGCGTACCAGGCCGTGCAACCTCTCACCATCGGTGAGTTGTGGGCCATTGCGATCACGCTGCGCATCGTGCTCGTCGAGAACCTGCGCCGTGCTGCTTATCGAATCGTGCGCCGGAGCGCAGCACGCAAGGAAGCCGACGAGATCGCCGACCGGCTGCTGGGCGTGAACGGGCACGACGCGGAACCGGACGCGTTGATCGATCGGCACGCGGACGGCACCGAACTGCGCCCGTCGTTCGTGGTCCAGCTGGTGCAGCGTTTGCGCGACCAGGATCCGCAGGTGACGCCGTCGCTCGTGTGGCTGGAGGACCAACTTGCCGCACAGGGCACGACGGCCGAGTCGGTCGTGCGGGACGAGCACCAGCGACAGGGTGGCTCGAGCGTGACCGTGCGAAACATCATCACCAGCATGCGATTGATCTCGGAGCTCGACTGGTCGGAGTTCTTCGAGTCCGTCAGCCTCGTCGACGATGAACTGAGGGCCGGCAGCGACTTTGCGCAGATGGACTTCGCCACGCGCAATCTGTACCGCACCGGCATCGAGGACCTCTCCCGCGGGTCGCGTCTGACCGAGATCCAGATCGTGCGGGCGGCGCTTGCAGCCGCGCGCAATGCGCCCGCAAGCGCGGGGCATCAACGAGACCCCGGTTACCACCTGATCGGCTCCGGGCGTCGCGCCTTCGAGACCGAGGTCGGGTATCGGGCACCTCTGCGACGCATGCCCGCCCGGTGGATCATGCGGCACGGTGCCGGGCACTACGTCGGCGCCATCGTCGTGTTCGCGCTCGTCGTGCTTGCGCTCGCGCTGCTGGCATCGTCAGGCCAGGACATGCGCAGCTGGCGCGTGGTGTTGCTCGGCGTGCTCGGCTTCCTGCCCGCGCTTGAAATCGCAGTGGCCTTTGTCAATCGCGCGGTTACCGCCGGATTCGGCGCGAATATCCTGCCTGGGCTGGCGCTGCGGGAGGGAGTGCCGCCGGAACTGCGCACCATCGTGGCCGTCCCCACCCTCCTGACGACAACCGCGGCGGTCGACGCCGAGATCGAGCGTCTCGAGATCCACTACCTGGCGTCGCCGGAGGGCGAACTGCACTTCGCCTTGTTGTCGGACTGGCTCGATGCCGAGACCGAGCACGCGGCGGATGACGCAGCGCTCCTCGAAGCGGCCGTCCGAGGCGTCGCTCGGCTCAACGACCTCTACGGCCCCGCGCCGGCCGGCGAGCGCTTCATGCTGCTGCACCGTCGCCGCGTCTGGAGCGATTCGGAGCGCCGCTGGATGGGTTGGGAGCGCAAGCGCGGCAAGCTCCACGAACTGAATCGGCTGCTGCGAGGCGCCACCGATACCAGCTTCCTCGGGGCGGATGAGCTTCGGGATCGCGTGCCCGCAGACGTCCGGTACGTCATCACGCTCGACGCCGACACGCGGCTGCCGCGGGGAGCAGCACGTCGCCTGATCGGCAAGCTGTCGCATCCGTTGAATCGCCCCAGGTTCGACGATGCCGTCGGCCGCGTGGTCGAGGGCTACGGCGTCCTGCAGCCGCGCGTCACTCCTTCGCTGCCGACGGGGCGAGAGGGTTCGATCTTCCAGCGTACCGTCTCCAGCGCGCCCGGCCTCGACCCCTATGCCGCCGCCGTCTCCGATGTCTACCAGGACCTCTTCGGCGAGGGGTCCTATGCCGGCAAGGGAATCTACGACATCGATGCCTTCGAAGCGGCGCTCGCGGGGCGCGCGGCCGACGGCACGCTGCTCAGCCACGACCTGTTCGAAGGCATCTACGCGCGCGCGGGCCTGGCATCCGATGTCGAGGTCGTCGAGGAATTTCCACACCGGTACGACGTCGCCGCCGCACGCCAGCACCGCTGGGCGCGGGGCGATTGGCAATTGCTGCCGTGGTTGTTCGGCAGGCGCGACGCAGCCGGCGGCAAGCGGCACCACAGCGCGCTGGCCCTGATCGGCTTCTGGAAGATGCTGGACAACCTGCGCCGCACGCTGTCGGCGCCCTCGAGCGTTGCGGCGCTCGTCGCCGGCTGGATGCTGCCGCTGCACGCCGCTCTCACCTGGACCGCCTTCGTGCTCGCCACGATCGTGCTGCCGACCCTGCTTCCGGTGATCGCGGCGATCCTGCCGCGCAGGGCCGGTATCACACCACGCAGCCACTTCCGTGCGCTCCGCGTCGACCTGCTGCTGGCAATGCGCCAGATGAGCATCCAGATCGTCTTCCTTCCCTACCAGGCATGGCTGATGGGAGACGCCATCGTTCGCACGTTGTTTCGGCTGTACGTCAGCCACCGCAACCTGCTCGAGTGGGTCACGGCCGCACAGCTCTCGCGCAGCGCAAGCCTCAGCCTGACACAGTCCTATCGCAACATGAGCGGTGGACTCGCCGTCACGCTCGCCGCTGCGCTGGTCGTCGTCGCCGGTCGTGGGGACTGGCGGCTGGCCGCGCCATTCATCGTTGTCTGGCTCGCGTCGCCGGCCGTGGCGTTCTGGATCAGCCGCTTGCCTCCGGTGGCGAATCGACTGGTGGTCTCGGCTGCGGACGCCCGCGCATTGCGGCTGGTGGCTCGCCGCACCTGGCGATACTTCGAGACGTTCGTCACCGCACATGACCACATGCTGCCGCCGGACAACCTCCAGGAGGATCCGCGCCTGGTATTGGCGCATCGAACGTCGCCCACCAACATCGGCCTCTACCTGCTGGCGACCGTCAGCGCCCGAGATTTCGGCTGGATCGGCACGAACGAGGCGGTGGAGCGGCTGGAGGCCAGCCTGGCCACCATGAAACGACTCGAGCGCTTTCGCGGCCATTTCTTCAACTGGTACGACACGACGGATTTGCGCCCGTTGGAGCCGCGCTACGTCTCGTCCGTCGACAGCGGCAACCTCGCGGCACACCTCATGACGACGGCGAGTGCCGCGAGGCAGTGGCTGGACGTGCCGCCGAGAGCCGGGGCATCCGCGGCCGGCACTCGCGATGCGCTCGACCTCGCAAGGGAGGCGCTGCTGACATTGCCCGCCCATCTGCCGACGCAATCGATCCGGCGCCCGCAACTCGAGGAGCACCTCGACGCCATCGAGGCCACGTTAGGCGATATCGCGTCGTCCCGTGACGCCGATCCCGTCCAGCTGCAATCGGCGTCGAGCAACGCCTCTGCGCTCGTCGACATCGCGCGCACGCTCGTCCACGAAGGCGGCGACGACAAGTACGGCGATCTGCTCTTCTGGTCGGACGCAACCCGTCGCTGTGTCGACTGCTGGCGCCAGGAGGTCGCGCAGACTGCGGAGAGCGCCGCGGCATTGAACGAGCGACTCGACCGGGTGGCCATGACCGCGAGTGCCATGGCCGACGAAATGGAGTTCGGCTTTCTGCTCGACCCGCAACGCAAGCTTCTGTCCATCGGCTACCGGGTCGCCGACGGCACGCTCGACCCGAGCTGCTACGACTTGCTCGCCTCGGAAGCACGGCTCGCAAGCTTCGTGGGGATCGCCAAGGGCGACATCAGCCCGCGGCACTGGTTCCGGCTTGGCAGGCCTGTGACCGCGATCGGACACGGCGCCGCGCTGATCTCGTGGTCCGGCTCGATGTTCGAGTACTTGATGCCCTCGCTGGTCATGCAGGCACCGACCGGCAGCCTGCTGGAGCAGACGAATCGGCTGATCGTGCGTCGGCAGATGGACTATGGCGACAGCCTCGGCCTGCCATGGGGAGTTTCTGAATCGGCCTACAACGCGCGGGACCTCGAGTTCACCTATCAGTATTCGAACTTCGGCGTGCCGGGACTGGGACTCAAGCGGGGCCTGAGCGAGAACGCCGTGGTGGCCCCCTATGCGACGGCCCTTGCAGCGATGGTCGAACCCGAATTTGCCACGCGCAATCTTGCTCGGCTGGCGAGCCTCGGCGCCATCGGTCGCCACGGCTACTACGAAGCCATCGATTACACCCGCAGCCGGCTTCCGGCCGGCGCGCGCTGCGCGATGGTGCGCGCATACATGGCCCACCACCAGGGCATGACCATCGTGTCGATCGCGAACGTGCTGCTCAACGGCATCATGCGCAGGAGGTTCCATGACGAGCCGAAGGTGCGCGCGACGGAATTGCTGCTGCAGGAACGCACGCCGCGCGACGTCTCGGTCGCCCACCCGCGCGCGGAGGAAGTAAGGACCGCGGCGCGGATCGACCACACGCCGCTCCCGGAAGTGCGTCGGCTGCACACCGCGAACGACGC
Organism: uncultured Gammaproteobacteria bacterium; assembly: GCA_963843985.1. GTDB lineage: Bacteria > Pseudomonadota > Gammaproteobacteria > Steroidobacterales > Steroidobacteraceae > RPQJ01. The sequence continues at coordinate 321,084 of CAWJMS010000035.1, forward strand.
CACGCCCCAGGCGCACCTGCTCTCCAACGGTCGGTATGCGGTCATGGTCACCGCGGCTGGCTCGGGCTACAGCCGCTGGCGTGATTTCGGCGTAACGCGATGGCGCGAAGACGTCACGCGTGACGATACCGGCAGCTACGTGTTCCTGCGCGACGTCGAAAGCGGTCGCACGTGGTCCGCCGGATACCAGCCTTGCGGGACCGAGCCCGACAGTTACGACGTGACGTTCACCGAGGACCGCGCGGAGATCGCACGCACCGACCGCGGATATTCGACGCGGATGAAGATCGTCGTGTCGCCCGAGGACGACGCCGAGGTCCGCCACTTGTCGATTACCAATACCGGCGGCCGTGTGCGGGACGTCGAGGTGACATCGTATGCCGAGCTCGCGCTTGCACCTCCTGCTGCCGATGCGGCACACCCGGCCTTCTCCAAGCTGTTCATTCAGACGGAATACGTGCCACGTCTCGGCGCGCTGCTGGGAACACGTCGCAGGCGATCCGCAGAGGAGCCCGACATCTGGGTGGCCCATCAAGCCGTCATCGAAGGCGATGTGGTCGGACCGCTCGAATTCGAGACCGATCGAGCCCGGTTCCTCGGCCGCGGCCACGAAATAGGCGCACCGATTGCGCTGATGGACGGCCGGCGACTGTCGAACACCGTCGGCACTGTCCTCGATCCGGTGCTCGCGCTCCGTTGTCGCGTGCGGGTGCCCGCCGGCGCAACCGTGCGAGTGGCCTACTGGACTGCGGTGGCGGACTCGAGACAGGGCGTGCTCGACCTGCTCGACAAGCACCGTGACCCGAATGCGTTCGCGCGGGCAAGCACACTCGCGTGGACCCAGGCGCAGGTGCAACTGCGCCACCTGGGCATCACTGCGGCGGACGCCGGCCTGTTCCAGCGCCTGGCGGGGCACGTGCTTTATGCGGACGCGTCCATGCGGCCATCGTCCGGCTCGATCCGTCGCGGCGCGGGTGCAGCATCAGCCCTCTGGAGCCAGGGCATCTCCGGCGATCTGCCGATCGTGCTGCTGAGAATCGACAGTGTCGAAGACGTCGCCATCGCGCGGCAGTTGCTGCAGGCCCATGAGTACTGGCGCATGAAGCAACTCGCCGTCGACCTCGTGATCCTGAACGACCGGGGGGCGTCGTACGAGCAGGACTTGCAGAACGCCCTCGAGACCCTGCATCGCATGAGCCAGTCGCGCGCGACGATCGCGGCAGACGCCGCGCGAGGATCGGTATTCATCCTGCGCTCCGACCTGATCCCGCCGCCGACGCGCGCCATGCTCTCTTCGGTCGCTCGGGTCGTGCTGTCGGGCCAGCACGGGAGCCTCGCCGATCAGCTCGACCGAACACGCAAGATCGCCGTCAGTCCGGAAGGACGGTCATCGTCTCGACGCACACACACCGGCAACACGGCCGTGGGACCGGCGCCGCACGACCTCGAGTTCTTCAACGGTCTCGGCGGATTCGCCGCGGACGGCAGCGAGTACGTCACCCTGCTGGGACCGGATCAAGCGACCCCGGCGCCGTGGATCAACGTCATCGCCAATCCGGCGTTCGGGTTCCAGGTCGCCGCGGAAGGAAGCGGGTACACATGGTCCCGGAACAGTCGCGAGAACCAGCTCACGCCGTGGTCGAACGACCCGGTCACCGATCGCCCAGGGGAAGCGATCTACGTGCGGGACGACGAGACCGGTGATCTGTGGGGCCCGACGGCGGCGCCGATTCACGGCCTTGGCGCGTTCCACTGCGCTCGTCACGGGCCGGGCTACAGCCGGTTCGAGCACGAGTCGCACGGCATCGCGCTCGACCTGCTGCTGTATGTGCCGCTCGAGGACCCGATCAAGATTTCGCGCTTGACGCTCCGCAACACCTCCGGACGACCGCGACGGCTCACGATCACGGCCTACGTGGAGTGGGTACTCGGGCAGTCGCGCGCCGCGTCGGCGCCATTCATCGTGACCGACATGGATGCGTCGACTGGCGCGATGTTCGCGCAGAATCCATGGAACGCCACCTCTGGCGAGCGTGTCGCGTTTTTCGATCTCGCCGGCCGGCAGATCAGCTGGACTGCGGACCGGCGCGAATTCCTGGGTCGGCACGGAACCCTCGCGGACCCTGCAGCACTGCTCGGCACCGAGCCACTTTCCAATCGCGTTGGGGCGGGCCTGGATCCGTGCGGTGCCCTGCAGACGACGGTCGAGCTGGAGCCCGACGCAACGACCGACGTGGTCATCTTCCTTGGCGAGACCGCCGATGTGGCGAGCGCGCAGGCGCTGCTGCTGCGCTACAGGGCGGCGGACCTTGGGGCGGTGCATCGCAGCGTCAGTCGAGCATTGGGAGACGATTCTCGACACCGTCCAGGTGAGGACGCCGGACCGCTCGATGGACATCATCCTGAATCGCTGGATGCTCTATCAGACGATCGCGTGCCGGCTGTGGGCGAGATCGGCGTTCTACCAGTCGAGCGGTGCCTACGGATTTCGCGATCAATTGCAGGATGGCATGGCGCTCGCCGTGTCGCGCCCCGACCTGACGCGCGAGCACCTGCTGCGCGCCGCCGGCCGCCAGTTTCGCGAGGGCGATGTGCAGCACTGGTGGCTGCCGCAGACGGGGACCGGCGTCCGAACCCGCATCTCGGACGATCGCATCTGGCTCGCACACGCGACCGCGCACTATGTCGCCACGACCGGAGACAGCGCGGTCCTCGATGAAAGCGTGCCGTTCATCGAAGGCCAGACGCTGCGGCCCGGCGAGCACGACGCATTCTTCCAGCCCACCGTCGCCGACGAGGCCCCGTCGCTGTTTGAACACTGCGCGCGGGCGCTGGATCAGAGCCTTGCCGTCGGCGCGCATGGCCTCCCGCTCATCGGCACCGGCGACTGGAACGACGGCATGAACCGGGTGGGTGAACTGGGCCGCGGCGAAAGCGTCTGGCTGGGCTGGTTCCTGTACGCGACACTCACGGCGTTTGCGCCGTTGGCGGAAGCGCGTGGCGAAAAGGTTCGCGCCACGCGCTGGCAGTCGCATGCCGCCGCCGTGCAATCCGCGCTGGAAAAAGAGGGTTGGGACGGCGACTGGTATCGCCGCGGCTACTTCGACGACGGCACACCGCTCGGATCGGCCACGAGCGAGGAATGCCGTATCGACTCGATTGCCCAGTCCTGGAGCGTCATTTCCGGCGCCGCAAGGTCCGCGCGCGCGACACAGGCGATGGCCGCGGTCGACCGGCAACTCATCGAACGTGACACAGGACTGGCGCTGCTCTTCGCACCGCCGTTCGACCGCACCACGCTGGAACCCGGCTATATCAAAGGCTATCCGCCCGGCATTCGCGAGAACGGCGGCCAATATACGCACGCGGCCACGTGGTCGGTCATTGCATTTACGCGGCTCGGCCAGGCAGAAAAGGCGGCCGAGCTGTTTTCGCTGCTCAATCCGATCAATCGCACGACGACACGCACGGACGTGCATCGCTACAAGGTCGAACCGTACGTCGGTCGCCGCCGACATCTACTCCGTCGCGCCGCACATCGGTCGCGGCGGCTGGACCTGGTACACGGGTTCGGCCGGCTGGATGTACCGGGCCGGGCTCGAATCGATCCTGGGTTTTCGCCTGCAGGGAGATCGACTGCGGATCGAGCCCTGCATCCCCTCCCATTGGCCGCGTTTCGAGATCGTGTATCGGCATCACGCGACGCGCTACGAGATCGCGGTCGAAAACCCGGATGGCGTCAGCCGTGGCGTTTGCCGCACCGACCTCGACGGGGTGCGCCTGGAAGACGGCGCCGCACCGATCACGCTCGTCGCTGACGGTGACACACACCGTGTGTCGAGTGACGCTCGGCAAGGGCGCTCGCTGACGGCGATTGATTTTGGTGCGCCACCGCACTGACCGGCCTGCGCTCGGGCGTCTAACTTGCACGTGCCGGACTTCGTGCGTCACTGCACGGAGCCTTCCCAATACAGCAGGAGCCTCACGTGGCAAGTCACATTGAAACGGCCAAGACCAAACTTCACGCCGTCGCCGAGACCGCGCCCATGGTGCTCGATATGGCGGCCATCGAGGCAGCGCGACACAGCCTGGATCAAGGCGGGCTCACGCCCCACTACGGCCCGTGGCGCACGGGCATCGTCAAGCTGCTCAATGATTCACTGGCCACCGAACTGGTGTGCGTGCTGCGCTACAAGCGCCATCATTTCACCGCCGTCGGCCTCGCATCGCCGAAGATCGCCGAGGAGTTCCTGGTGCATGCCAACGAAGAATCGGCCCACGCGGACCGGCTGGCGCAACGCATCGTGCAACTCGGTGGCGAACCGGACTTCTCGCCGGACTCGCTGACGGCACGCAGCCACGCCGCCTACGACGATTCGACGGACCTGAAGGCGATGATCAGGGCCAACCTCGTCGCCGAGCGCGTGGCGATCGAATGCTACAGCCAGATCATCGGCCTGATCGGCGACAAGGACCCGTCCACCCGGCGCCTGATCGAAGACATCCTGAGCGACGAGCAGGAGCACGCCGAGGAACTGACGGACTGGCTGGCGGACTGATGCTGGCCGGCAGTCGCCCGCGGCCAGCCGCCTGCCCGCTGCTTACGTCGACAACACGGTCATAGCCCGCTTCCCCACCCATCGCTCGTTGACAGGAGATACAAATGAACTGGGACCGAATCGAAGGCAACTGGAAGCAAATCGCCGGCCGGGTCAAGGCTCAATGGGGCAAGCTGACCGACGACGACCTCGACGTCGTCGCCGGCCGCCGCGAACAGCTCGCCGGCAAGATCCAGGAACGATACGGCGTGGCGAAGGACGACGCCGAGAAGCAGTTGGCGGCCTGGGAGCGCACGGCAACAGACTCCTGGTTCCCGAGTGACAAGAAGAGGGCATGACCCAACAGTGAGATACGCGTGATGCTTGTGCACTGGCGATCGCGTCGCCGCCGCGTCGGCGACGACTGCGATCGTCCCGGGCAGCAGCCTTCAACAGTTCCGCGGCGTCTCTGACGACGGCACGCAGGTCCTGACGAGCTGCCCGGCGCTTGCATTTGGCGCTTCCGTGCGTGGGTTACCGTACAGATGGCGGCAGCGCCGGTGTCCACAATCGGTAGTACTTATTCCCCCGCCGGACCGGATGGACCTCTGCGTGGCTCAATCAGCACGATCTCCTGTAGAGAATCTCCTGCTTGCCGCCTTGCCACGACAAGCCCGGCAAAGCTTGCTTTCGAAATGCGAGCGGGTCGACCTCCACCTGGCCGACGTGCTCAGCATGCCTGGCGAGCGCGCCCGATACGCGTATTTCCCGACCGACAGCTTCATTTCGTTGATCGCTCCGATCGACGACCACGCCAGCCTCGAGGTCAGCCTCGTCGGCAACGAGGGCATGCACGGCACGTGCTTGTTCCTGGGCGTCAATACGGCGCCTCTGCAGGCGGTCGTGCAGGGTGCCGGTCCGGCCTGGCGGATCGACGGTCCGGTGTTCCGCAGCGAACTCAAGCAGAACACCGCCCTGTGTGAAGAATTGAACCGATACGTCTACGTTGTGATGCGGCAGCTCGCGCAGACGGCCGCCTGCGCGCGCTACCACGTCGTTGAGGCGCGCCTCGCGCGGTGGCTGCTGATGACACGAGATCGCGCGCATTCCAACGACTTTCACGTCACACACGCGTTTCTCGCGTTCATGCTTGGAGTCCGTCGCGCGGGAGTCACCCGGGCCGCAAGTTCCCTGCAGGCACGCGATTTGATCCGGTACAGCCGGGGCGACGTCTCGATTACCGACCGGCGCGGTCTGGAAGCCGTTGCATGCGGGTGCTATTTGGCCGACAAGCGCTCATATGCCAGCGTTCTCGGCGGATGAACGGCCGCGACGATTTTGCGTCGCACAGGAAATCCAGTTCGGGTATGTGCGGCATCGTACCGTCAAGGCGCGCTGCATCTGCCAGTATCTAAACCGCTCCAACACAGGAACCCAACATCATGAAGACGAAATTTGTAATGGCCTGCGTGCTCGCAGGCGCACTCGTAGGACCCGCCGTGGTCATGGCCGAAGATTCGGACGCGGATCGATCCAACCCGGAAGCATTCGTGAAGGATTCGGCCATCACGACGCAGATCAAGACCAAGCTTGCCGAGGAACACTTCGGCAGCCTGGCGAAGATCCACGTCGACACGGACAAGAATGGCATCGTCTGGCTGAGCGGAACCGCCGAGTCGCAGGCGGCGATCGACAAGGCCATCTCGATTGCGAAGGGAGACCGAGAACGTGAAGTCGGTCCACAGCACGCTTACGGTCAAGAAGGACGATTGACGTCCTGATTCGAGATCGGCGCCTCCCCCCAGGCGCCGCTCGCAAACGCACCACGCATCACGCGTGGTGTTTTTGTTTGGCTAGTGGGCAGCGGTCAGTCGATAACGAGCCAGCGCTGCGCGCAGCCAGGCCTCGCTCGTGACGATCTTGCCGCCACCACACCTCAGCCGGTACGGTTGGCCGCTCAGGCTGCTTTTCGTGGCCGCTCGCTCGATGAACTCTTCCGCCGTCACCACTCTGGTCGTGCGTTGCCAGGTACTCGTACTTGTAGCGCAGGTGTTCCTGGGCCCGTTTCGAGTCGTACCAGGTGCCGTTACGGTTGAACTCGCAGCCGGATGACCCGACGAGCCCGAGCAGGTAGTCGATCTCGACCGCAGCCTGCGGCGGCGGCTCCGCATGCGCGGCCGGCAGCAGAATCGCCGTGGCGATCAAGCCTACCAGGACCCAGCGCCGCGTCTTCATAGCTCTCTGTCCAGCGGCAACAGCGACAGCAAGTCGATCTCCAGCCGTTGCCAGGCGCTGCGCGCGGGCTCGCGGTCGTATTCGACCGGTTGCGAGTTCTCGCGCGTCTCCCATACCAGCCGCGGCTTGCCGTCCGCTTCGCTCGGGCGCAAGGCCAGCAAATAGGATGCCTCGGGCTGGACCATCGCCTCGAAGCGCAACGCCGTCTGCCGGGCAAGCTCCGGGCTGTCGATGATCAGTCCGACCTCGGTGTTCAGACGCTTCGAGCGCTGGTCGAAGTTCATCGAGCCGATCGAACAGCTTCTGGCGGTCGAACACGAACAGCTTCGCGTGCAGCGCAGTAGTTGCCGTAGCGCGATACCGCGGCGGTCTGCCCGCTGCCCTTGGTGCTTTCCAGCAGCGAGCGCACTTCGTGAAGTTCCACCCCGTCCTCGAGCAGCGGCACCCGGTAGCGTTTGTAGCCGGAATGCGCCGCCGGGTCCGGATTGGACTCGAGCGAGTTGGTCAGGATGCGCACGCGCGCGTGGCGATCGCGCATGTCCTTCAGCAGCTGCAGTTCTTCGTCCGCAGGAACGAAATACGGCGTGACCATCAGCAGCTCGGACTGCACGTCACCGGCGGCGTTGGCCACGGACCGCGTCATCAGGCGGCCCGAGCGAACCCCGCTTTCGACGTTCTTCTTGTCGGGGCTGTCGCAGATCACTTGCGCGTGGGCCCAGACGAGCGGCAGCCGTCCGGAGATCATTCCGGCATAGGGCTCGCCGCTCGCCAATCGCGCCGACGTAGTCGATACCGGGGGCCTGCAAGGGCGCAAGTTGCCTCGCGCGGGTGCGGGCGCTGGCTGCGTCAGCCGCAGTCGAGGCCGGCTTCTTGCGTTGCAGGGCCTCGCGCCGGAATCGCGAACGCGCTGTTCCAGTACTCGTCGAACGTCGCCGACAGCTTGCGCCGCGATCGGACCGGCAACGAATACGTCGTCGTCGGCAAACTGCGACTCAGGATCCATCTGGAAGTACTGGTTGCCGATATTGCGTCCGCCGACCAGCGCCACCGTGTTGTCCGCGACCAGCAGCTTGTTGTGCATGCGATAGTCGAGCCGCGAGTGATTGAACAGGAACTCGATGATTCGCAGCGACTGGTGATGCCCGCGATACGCGAACGGATTGAAGATCCGGACCTCGATCGGCCGGATGGGCGTCGAGCGCGATGATCTGCTCGTCGCCGGCAACGGTCGCCCCGTCGTCGATCAGCACGCGCACGCGCACGCCGCGATCGGCGGCCTGCAGCAACTTGCCGGTCAGCAGCCGCCCGGTCTCGTCGCCGCGAAAGATGAAGTACTGCAGATCCAGCGTTCGCTCGGCGGCGTCGATCATCTGCACCCGGGTCAGGAATCCGTCGACGCCGACCGTGATGATGCGAAATCCCGAGGCCCCGTCGTGCTCGCGCGCGGCGGCCGCGAACCGGCCGCCGAGACGGGTTTGCTCTGGATGCGCAAGCGCCATTGACGCAGACTTTGGAAAGTCCGCTCCGGGCGGCAACTCGGAGCAGGCGCACCAGCAGCACTGCGTCGAGCACCGCGCACGACAGAATGGCCGCTATTCGCGCTGCCGGCCCGCAATTCGTCGCACGAGCATGTCCATGAATGTTCACTCAGGCCCTACCTGGTGTGCAGGTGAAGGCTGCGCTGGGCTGCCACAAGGGTCTGTACGGAAGCGCACCCAGTATGATTCGCCTATACTCGTTCCAGACGTCTTTTCCGGGGTGGACTACATGGTTCGCGCGGGTACCGACTCGCAAGCGCCCCAGCTCAATCACCTGCTCGCCGAACTGTCGCCGGCGGAGCGAGACCGGATCTATCCGCGCCTGAAACTCGTCCCGATGCCGCTCGGCAAGGTCCTGTACGAGTCCGGCGACACGCTGCGTCACGTCTATTTTCCGACCGACTCCATCGTGTCGCTGCTCTACGTCCTGGAGGACGGCGCATCGGCGGAAATCTCGGTGGTGGGCAACGAAGGCCTGATCGGCGTTGCGCTGTTCATGGGCGGCGAAACCACCCCGAGCCGAGCCATCGTCCAGAGCGCCGGCTACGCATACCGGCTGATCGGACAGCAGCTCAAGGATGAGTTCCACCGCAACGCCGGGTTGCAGCTGCTGCTGCTGCGGTACACCCAGGCCCTGATCACGCAAATGGCCCAGACCGCCGTGTGCAACCGGCATCACTCGGTGGACCAGCAGCTCTGTCGCTGGCTGCTGCTCTCTCTCGACCGCCTGTCGTCCATGTCAGTGACGATGACGCAGGAACTCATCGCCAACATGCTGGGCGTGCGACGCGAGGGCGTCACCGAGGCCGCCGGCAAGCTGCAGAAGCTCGGCGTCATCCATTACAGCCGCGGACACATCACGGTGCTGGATCGGCCGAAGCTCGAGAAACTGTGTTGCGAGTGCTACGCGGTGGTCAAGCGGGAGACCGATCGCCTGCTGCCGCACACGGTTCGGTAGCCGCACCGGGCGACTGGCACGGGTGCGGACAACTGCGACGGCAACTTTGTCCGGTCCCGATTCATCACGATTCTTCCCGGTGATACGCGAGGGAGTCGACCGAGTCGGTTCCGTGCGCCGCCGTACATAACACGATCAGCAGAGTCGGTATGCTTGTGCACGAATCTCCAGCGCGTCGATAGCCCGAAGTGCCGGTCGTTGGCGTGGTTCAGTGGCCGAAAATCACCTGGCGCGGAACTTGGGATCAGGTACCCGGTCCCAGACTGGGTCCGGCTGATTTGCGAATTTCGATCGCTGCAAGACTGTCATCGAGGAAGTCGTTATCGATAGCCGCATCACATGGCCGGTCGGCCGGAGGGTTTCGCTCCGCCGACCACTTCGACTCACCGACCGGCGTGATCGCGTCGTTCGCGCTTCCCAGATCACGGAGCGGTCAAGATTCATGCAGCTGATGCCGAGGATTCTCGTCCCTTTCCTGGCGGCGCTGCTGCTGACCGCCTGCGGCGGCAGTGGCAACTCCGGCGCGGGTCCCGACGCCGGCCCATCGCGCGGCAAGTTGCTGAAGGATCCGCCGGACCTCGTGTCCACGATCACGGCGCCTGCCCTGCTGCTCGAACTGAACTCGCTGGCCAATCAGCAACTGCTCGCGATCGGCGGAACTCCGCTGTGCGACATCGCGGTCTACCACCTGAAATACACGACCGTCGGCGGCGCAAACGAACCCACCACCGCGTCCGGAGCGTTGATGGTGCCGCTCGGCGGCGACGCCCGCTGCCACGGCGCACGTCCTGTCGTGCTGTACGCGCACGGCACCTCGACGGACCGCAACTTCAACATTGCGAACGTGCAGGGACAGCCCAACGGTGAAGGGCTCGCGATGGCGGCGCTCTTTGCGGCGCAGGGCTACATCGTCGTGGCGCCGAACTTCGCCGGCTACGACAGCTCGACGCTTTCCTACCATCCCTACCTGGTCGCCGACCAGCAGTCGAAGGACATGATCGACGCGCTGGCCGCCGCGCGCAGCGCGTTGCCGACGGCAGCCGCCTCGTCCACCAAGGACAACGGCCGCCTGTACATCACCGGCTACTCGCAAGGCGGTTACGTCGCGATGGCGACACATCGCGCCATGCAGGCTGCGGGCATGACAGTCACCGCATCGGCGCCGATGTCCGGACCGTATTCGCTCGCCGCATTCGTCGATTCCGTCTTCTTCGGGCGGGTCAACGCCAGCGGACCTGTCTCGGCGGTGATGCTGGTCACTGGCTACCAGAGATCGTACGGCAACATTTACGGCAGCGCGTCGGACGTCTTCGAGGCGCAATATTCGACCGGCATCGAATCGCTGCTGCCGAGCACGACACCGCGCAGCGACCTGTACGCGCAAGGCAAGTTGCCCAGGTCCGCATTGTTCAGTTCGACGCCACCGGACCCGTCGTTCGCCGACATCACGCCGGCGACGAATCCGGCCAACCTGGCGCCGATTTTCGCGGCCGGCTTCGGTACCGATCAGCTGGTCAGGAACAGTTACCGCCTGAGCTATCTCCAGGACGCGCAGGCACACCCCGATGGCGGATGGCCTGCGACGACAACCGGCACCACGGCAACGTCACCGGGGCTGCGTCTGCGGCAGGCGCTGAAAGACAACGATCTGCGCAACTGGACACCGAGCACTCCCGTGTTGCTGTGCGGCGGAGACGAGGATCCCACGGTGTTCTGGTTCAACACGCAGCTGATGCAGGGCTACTGGGCCTCGCATGCACCGCCGACCGTTCCGGTGACCGTGCTGGATCTCGACGCGAGCGGGTCGGGCGGCGATCCGTATGCCGACCTGAAGAGCCAGTTTGCGTTGGCGAAGCAGATCGCGGCGGCAACTGCCGTGGCGCACGGAGCAACGGACGGCGGAGCGAGCGCCGTCGCCGACGCGTATCACGCCGGACTGGTGCCCCCGTTCTGCCTGGCGGCGGTCAAGTCGTTTTTCGCGGCCCATTAGCGCGAAAATGGACGCACAGATGACATTCGACCGGGTATTGCCACGCGACTGGGAGAGCCTGTGAGCAACACGTCAGCAGCGAATCGGGCACCGCTCGCTGTTGGCATGCTGGCCGTCGCGCTGGCGGCGGGCTGTGCCGCGGTGAAGCCCGTGCCGCCGCCGGAACCGCCTCCACCCGCGGCCCCAACTGCGCCGATCGTGACGCCGGCGCCTCCTGAGGTCGTCACGCCTCCGGCCGCGCCCGCCCAGGCCGCGGAACCGGAGATTGCTGCCGAACCGGCACCCTTGCCGCCAAAACCGGTCGAGCCGATTCGCCCGGCGGCGCCGGCCGCCGTGCCGCGGCCCCCTGCCCCGCCGGTCGCCGGAAACACACGGCCAACAGCACAAGCGGCACCGGCCAAATCGCCGCCCGCCGTTGCGACCGTAAAGGCGCCGACCCCCGTCGCCACGACGGCGCCTGCCCCTGTCGCACCCAAGCCGTCGCCAGCGCCGCTCGACCTGACGTCGCTCGAGACGAGGCTGCGCGAGACCAAGGCGATCGGCGTATTCACCAAGCTGTCGCTGAAGAACCAGGTCGACGATCTGCTGGTTCAGTTCCGCGCATACCACAAGCGGCAGGCCGCGATCTCGCTTGCAGACTTGCGGCGTTCCTATGACATGCTGCTGCTCAAGGTGCTCTCGCTGCTGCAGGACAGCGACCCGGCGCTCGCGCACGACATCGTCTCGTCGCGTGCGGCGATCTGGGGCATCCTCGCGGATCCGGAGAAATTCAACTCAGCTCATCTGATGGCAGGAGACATGCAGTGAACAAGCGCGCAACGGGCCCGGCCCTGGTCATCATGGTGATGGCGATGTATGCAGGATTCACTCTCGCCGAGGCTCCCCCTGCCAACAGCGTTTCGACGGAAAAGGACCTGACGGCGGTGATCGCCCTGCAGGGACTGCCCTGCGGACAGGTCGTCACGGTCAAGCAACTGGGCGAGAACGACTACGTCGCCACTTGCCAGGACGGCAATCACTATCACGTCTTCGTGAACGCGGACGGTCGTGTCGTGGCCGAGAAGCAGTAAGCGTCACGAAGGGAATCACAGGCTACGGTTGCCTGGGACGCGCGCGCCCCTGCCGGTTTACTGCAAGAGTGCGTGCGGCGGTCGCGGCAGCAGCCGATCGGACTCTCGCTTCACGACCGCGTAGCACTCGCAACACATCGCTTCGAGCTTGGGCCGGTCGAGCACCGTGATTTCCCCGCGGCTGTAGCTGATCACCCCGGCCTTCTGCAGTTTCCCGGCGGCCTCCGTGACGCCCTCGCGGCGCACACCGAGCATGTTGGCAATGAGTTCCTGGGTCATCGTCAGGCGGTTGGACGCAAGGCGGTCCAGCGAGAGCAGCAGCCAGCGACACAGCTGCTGGTCCACCGAGTGGTGCCGGTTGCAGACCGCGGTCTGGGCCATCTGGGTGATGAGCGCCTGCGTGTAACGCAACAGCAGGTGCTGCATCTCGCCGCTGCGGTAGAACTCGTCCTTGAGTCGTTGGCCAATCAGCCGGTATGCATGACCGGCGCTCTGGACGATGGCCCGGCTCGGAGTGGTCTCACCCCCCATGAACAGGGCGATGCCGACCAGCCCCTCGTAGCCGACCACCGAGATCTCGGCGGACGACCCGTCTTCCATGACATAGAGCAGCGAGACGATGGAATCGACGGGAAAGTAGACGTGACGCAGCGTATCGCCGGACTCATACAAGACCTTGCCGAGCGGCATTGGCACGAGCTGCAGGTTCGGGATTATCCGCTCGCGTTCAGCGTCGGACAGCGCCGCCAGAAGGTGATTCTGCTGCGGTGAGTGGGAGCCGGTCATTGGGAGCCTCGCGGTGACCCGGACGGGCGACGCTGCCTCTACAGTGTACGCTACCGCTCGAACCGAATCCGACCAATCCCTGATGGAGGTCGACGCGTGGTCGATAATCGTCGAAACGCTGAGCGGCGCCGTGATCCGGTCGGGATTTGCCAAAAGACACCACCGAGAATGGCCCGGCCGACGCCGTCGCGCGCAGGCGGGATTCAGCGCGGGCGCGCTCTGGGTCGCGCCTTTGCACGAGTCCGGCGCGTCGCCGTTTTCGCCTTTTTCCGGGCGGCGGACGCCTTGCCGTCGCTTCGGCATGAAGACGGCCTCGAGTTCGTCCAGCGCCTCGCCCGTGTAGACCGCGAGACGCTGCACGTGCGGCACCTTGTCGGGGCACGCGGTGAATCCGAAGTACAGACCGCCCGCGTAGCTCATCACGGTGATGTTCAACGCCTGCCCGTGCGCGAGCGCGGAGACCGGGTAGTACGCTTCCATCTCCGCGCCGAGGAAATAGAGCTTGCCGCGCGGCCCGGGCACGTTCGAGATGATCACGTTGTAGATCGGCGGCACCCGGGACCCGAGACCCGGCAACCGCGTCAGCATCTGCGGCGAGCTGATCAGCACCGTGTAGTTGATCAGCGCAATGGTGCCCATCTGCTTGAGGTAGGCGCGACCGGCGACGCTGCTGCGGCGGATCGCGTCGAACCGTTCGCGGACATCCTCGACGTCGGTGGCGAGCCTGACGTTGGCGAAGCTGATGGCATTGCCGCCCGCTACGCTGGTGTCGCGCTCCAGCGCCACCGGGACCGAAGCGATCAGCGACTTGCGCGGCAGCTTGTCGAGTTCCAGCAGATAGCGTCGCAGTGCGCCGCTGCACGCCGCGAGCAGCACGTCGTTGACGCTGCCTCCCGCGGCGGCGCCGATCGCCTTCATGCGTTGGATCGTCGTGGCCTGCGTCGCGACGCGCCTCTGCGCGGTGATATTGGTGTTGAAGATGGCGCGCGGCGTCTCGGTCAGCGAGGCGAAGTCCGGATCGTCCTTGAAGCCGAGCGACGCCTTCGCGGCGCCGGCCAGGCCCTGCACCAGGCTCGGCAGCGACTTGGCCTGCTGCGCCAGCACCGACCGCAGGACTCCATAGGCCCCGACCTGCGGACCCTTGCGCTCCTTGTGCGCACGCTCCGCCGCCCAGATCGGCGGCGTGCGACTGGCCTCGGGATCGTCGGAGAAATTGAGCAGCCCGACGCCCGCGACGCCGTCGGCCAGCGAGTGATGCAGCTTGCCGTACATGGCGAAGCGTCCGCCGTGCAGCCCTTCGATCAGGTGGATTTCCCAGAGCGGGCGATCCATGTCCATCGGGTTCGAATGCAGGCGCGAGATGAGCACGCCGAGTTCCCGCTCGCCGCCCGGATACGGCAGTGCGGAGTGCCGCAGGTGATAGTCGAGGTCGACCTTGTCCACGACCTCGAACGACGGTCGCAGCCGGCCGGGGCCCGGACCGCGCAGCCGGTACGTGAAAGGCGCCGCCGTGACCGGAAAGCTGCGCAAGTATTCGTACACCTGCCTGCCGTAGTCGTGCGGCGCGCCCGCCGGCGGCCGGAAGGTCTGCAGCCCAGCAACGTGCATCGGCGTCTGCCGGGTTTCCATGAGCACGAAACTGAGATCGAGGAGATTCAGCGGCTTGCTGTAGGCCATGGTCGTCCTTCGCCGGGCGGCACGATGCAGGAAGCTGGGGGCCTCAGACCGGACGCGCACCCGAGCCGCGACCGCCCCGCAATTCGTACTCCTGGGTGCCGCGGTGATAGATGTGGTCGGTGTCGAGCGCCGCGGTCTTGGCGTACTGGAACGCGGGCGCAAGCGATTCGTAGATCGGCTCGAAGCCGCGCTGTTCGGTCATGTGGAACAATTCACGGAACGACTCGATCACGAAGTACGTCGCCTGCAGGTCGGAGATCGTGTAGTCGGTGCGCATCACCCGGTCGACGTTGAGGTGGACGCGGTTCGGCGAGCGGCCTTCGATCGCGAATACCGTCTCGGTCGGGCCCGACAGGATGCCGGCCCCGTAGATGCGCAGCGCGTCGTCTTCGAGGATCAACCCGAACTCGACGGTGTACCAGTAGAGCGCGCTCAGCGCCTTCAGGCGGTTGTACTTGAGCGCTTTCCAGCCGGCACGGCCGTACGCTTCCATGTAGCTCGCGAAGACCGGGTCCGTCAGCAGCGGCACGTGCCCGAACACGTCGTGAAAGACGTCCGGCTCCTGGATGTAGTCGAACTGCTCGCGGGTGCGGATGAAATTGCCGGCCGGGAAGCGCCGGTTGGCCAGGTGGTAATAGAACACGTGGTCCGGGATCAGCATCGGCACGGGCACGACCGACCAGCCGGTGAGGCTCTTCAGCTCCTCGCTGATCGCGTTGAAGTCGGGCACGCCGCCCCGGCCGAGGTCCAGCCGCTCCAGCCCGTGCATGAATTCCCGGCATGCATGGCCGGGCATCAGCTGCATCTGGCGCACGAACAGTTCGTCCCAGATGCGGTGGTCCGCCTTGTCGTACCGGCGCTGCGCCGGTTCGAGCCAGTCCTCGGAGAGGCCGGCCGGTCTCTGCAGCGGCGCCACGAACACGGACTGCGGCAGGTCCGGGATCCGGGTGTAGTCGAATTCCTTGGTCATGACGCGGGAATATACATTCTTGGTATCTTGTAGGGGTATCGCACCCCCGAAAGGACCCCAATTCTTGCGTATCGCCTTCGTTTCCCCCAACCGCGAACAGATGCCGGACCCGGTGCTGCCGCTCGGCGTGCTCTACATGATGAGCGTCGTGGGGGACCAGCATGAGAAGACGCTGATCGACCTCTGTTTCGAGGAGCAGCCGTTCGACCAACTCGGCGCACAACTCGACGCGTTCGCCCCGGACCTCATCGCCGTCGGCATGCGCAACATCCAGAATGCCGACTACACCGCTACGCAACCGACGCTGGCTCACTACCGGCAGGTGATGGCCACGATCCGGGAGCACAGCGACGCGCCGGTCGTGATGGGCGGCGGCGGCTTCAGCATCGTGCCCGACGAGTTGATCAAGGACTACGGCCTCGACTACGGCATCGTCGGCGAAGGCGAGATCCCGTTCGCGCAACTCGTGGCGCGGCTCGCGTCCGGCACGCGCGACGTGTCGGGCATTTCGAACCTGCTGATCAACGACGGTTCGCCCGCCCCGCCCGCGCCGGGCCGACGCGACTTCATGAACCTCAAGGGCAACGTGCGGCCCGAGCGCCACTGGGCCGACCCGCGGTACTACACGCTGTCCGGCATCTCCTCGCTGCAGACCAAGCGCGGTTGCGCGATGCACTGCGAGTACTGCACCTACCCGCAGATCGAGGGTCACTGGATCCGCCAGCGGCTCGGCGAGGACGTCGCGGGCGAGTGGGACGCGATGATCGCGGCCAGCGACGCGATCAAGCACGTGTTCGTCGTCGACTCCGTGTTCAACCTGCCGCCGTCGCACGCGCACGACGTATGCCAGGCGCTGATCGATCACGGCAACCGGACGCCGTGGACCTGCTACATCAATCCCATTCGCTTCGACCCCGACCTGGCCGAAGCGATGGCGCACGCCGGCTGCGCCGGCGTCGAGATCGGCTCCGACTCGGGCACGAACGCGGGCCTCGAGATCCTGCGCAAGGGGTTCACGACGGAGCACATCCGCCGGGCGAGCACGACATGCCAGGCGGCGGGCATCAAGGATTGCCACACGTTCGTGCTCGGCGCCCGCGGCGAGACGATCGACGACGTCGAGCGATCGCTCGATTTCATCGAAGAGCTCAAGCCGTTCAGCGCCATCGTGATGGCGTACAAGGACGATCGCGAGGCGGTGGACGACGAGCTGGCCGCGCGCGGCGGCGCCTTCCGCGCGCAGGTGCTCGACGCGATCGCGAGGCGCGTTCCCGCCAATCCGCGCTGGGCGGTTCCGTCGCTCGGTGTCCGCTTCAATACGCGCCTGTTTGGCGCGCTGCGCAAGTCCGGGCTGCGTGGCCCGCTCTGGCAGCACTCGCTCTGATCGCGTGCTCAAGCCGGCTGGATCGCGGTAAGCTACCCGCGCCGCAGGGAGTGGGCGGCGCTGCAAGGTTCACGCATGGCTGACGTCTTTATCTCTTACGCCCGCGTCGACAAGGCGCGGGTGGCGCCGCTGGTCGCTGCGATCGAGGCCAGAGGCTGGAGCGCCTGGTGGGATCCAGACATCACGCCCGGCCAGGAATTCGACAGCGAAATCGAAGAGGAACTGCTGGCGGCGGCCGCCGTCGTCGTCGTCTGGACCCAGACTTCCGTCGCGTCGCGCTGGGTGCGCGGCGAAGCTCGTGAAGCGGCGGACCGCAACATCCTCGTACCCGTGCGCTTCGACGGCGCCCGCCTGCCGATGGACGTGCGCGCCATTCACACGATCGACCTCGACGACTGGGCCGGGGACCCGGCCAGCGTGCCGTTCCAGGATCTCGCGCGCGCCATCGAATCGATGGTTGCGCGGCAGCGCGCTTCCAGGCCTGCGGAGAGCGGCGCGCGTACGGCGGGCGGCACGCCGGCTCCGGCCCCGCGCGTTGCGATCTGCGTGTTGCCGTTCTCGAACATGAGCGGCGAGCCCGAGCAGGAATACTTCAGCGACGGCATCAGCGAGGACATCATCACCGACCTCAGCAAGGTCTCGGCGCTCGCCGTCGTCTCGCGCAACACCGCGTTCACCTTCAAGGGCAAGCACGTCGACCTGCCGCAGGTCGCGAAGCAGCTGAAGGTCGGCTACGTGCTCGAAGGCAGCGTGCGCCGCGCCGGCGGCCGCGTGCGCATCAACGCGCAGCTGATCGAAGCGTCCAGCGACAACCACGTCTGGGCCGAGCGCTACGACCGCGACCTGCACGACATCTTTGCGCTGCAGGACGAGATCTCCGAGGCGATCGTCCGGGCGCTGAAGCTGAAGCTGCTGCCCGAAGAGAAGCAGGCCATCGTGCAGCGCGGCACGACCAATCTCGACGCCTACAACCTGTACCTGCTGGCGCGGCATCACTACACCAGCGGCATGCTGAGCGACGTGCGCAAGAACGACACGGTCATCCGGCTGTGCCGCGGAGCGATCGAACTCGACCCCAACTATGCGCAGGCCTGGGCACTGCTGGCGACGGCGCAACGCTATCGGCTGGGAATCTGCGGCGAAGGCGACAACGGCGACGCGGCGGCCACACGGGCGCTGGAACTGGACGCGAACCTGGCCGAAGCGCATGCCGCCAAGGCCGGAGTCCTTGCCTCCAGTGGCGACTACGATGGCGCGCGTGCCGAAATCACTCAGGCGCTGCGGCTCGATCCGGAGTCGGTCGATGTACTGCGCGAGGCCGGGCGCCTCAGCTTCCTGCAGCGCCGTCACACGGAAGCGATCGTCCATTGGGAAAAGCAGTACGCGCTCGTCGACACCGATTATGCCGTCGGTGGGTTGCTGATCACGTGCTATACGGCGCTCGGCGACCAGGCTGGCGTCAAGCGCATCGCGCAGCGCACGCTGGAACGCGCGGAGAAAGTCATCGCGCTGGATGCCGACAACGGCTCGGCGATGGCCACGTTGTTCAGTTGCCTGTTGTCGCTGGGCCAGACGGACCGGGCGAAGGAATGGGCGAAGCGCGCGGTGCTGATCGACCCGGACAACATGATCATGCGCTACAACCTGGCGTGCGACCTCGTGGTGAATCTCGACGACGCCGCGATGGCGCTCGACATGCTCGGGCCGTATTGCGGCCGGACCGGCCGCGAGCAACTGGAATGGCTCAAGATGGACCCGGACCTGGACAAGCTGCGTCCCGATGCGCGGTTCGCGGCCATGATCGAAAAGGCCGAGCAGCGTCTCTCCGCCGGCGCGGCCTGACGTCCGACGCGCTCAGAGGAAGGGTTTCGCCCGTTCGATCAGTTCCTCGAGTCCCGGCTCTGCGGGATTCCATGGCTTGCCCGGGTGGATCACCGAGACCTGGCAGCTCTCCGCCGCCTCGACGAGTTGCCGGTAGGTGCCCGCCTTCAAGTCCTTGATGTATGCCTGCTGGTTTTCGTCGTAGGCGAACATCCGCGGGAACGCAGTGGTGCATTCGTTGCAGGTCGAGCAGCGCAACGTCTCGATATAGGCGTCGTCGGGATTGCGTGCCGGTTCCGCCACGACCGCGGGCGCCGGCGCACCGGACGCCACCGCGGCCGGTTCGGCGACTTGCACAGGCTCGGCTGGTTTCGCGAGCGTCGCCGCTTCGAGTTCCAGGCGATGCTGCTCCTCCCACGCCTGCCGCTCACGGGCCAGCCGTCTCTCGGCACGTGAATCGTGGACACCGCCCAGTTCCTGCAGTCGATGCCAGCCGTCGCGGCAACGCTGCGCGGCAGCGGATCAGCCGTTCGTCGACGACGAGCCGACAGAGCAGGTCGCCGTCGTCCACGGCCAGCACGAATGGCACGCCCGAAGACGGATCGGACGGCGGGTTCGCAAGCCATTGGTGCGCCGGGATCATCCCCTCGCTCCACGCGGAACGCGGCGCCGGCGCGAAGTGCCTGCTGCAACGTGGATCACAGGCGGCGAAGTCGAGCAAAGTGAACGCCAGCTCTTCCGTCACCGACTGCAGGTCCTGATCCGCATAGGTGAGCGACTCCATCGGCCAGTCGGATTCGGGTTGCGGGTTGTTCTCGAGCAAGAACCGCGACGCGAGATCGGGCCCTGCCGACGGGTCGTAGCTGAAGGCCGGGAAGGTGCGCGACTGCATCGCCGCCGCCGACACGAGATAGCTGGGCAACGCATTGCGGTCGGCTGCCGGCGCATAGATGCTGAAGAGCGCCGGGCCGCGATACTGAAGGCCGCGCAGGACCCGGCCACGCAGCCGCAACAGGTTCGATGCCGTCGTCTGCAGCACGAACGTCTCTTCAAGCGCAATCGCCGAAGTCGCGAGCTGCGCGCTGCGCACGCCGTAGGCGAAGTGCCCCTGCCCGACCGCCGTCTCCTCCAGCAGGTCGTCGACCTGCGCCACGATCTTGAGCGGCACGCCCGACGACATCGCCTCGGTCAGGGCGCCCGGGTCTTTGCCGTGCCCAGGGCCCGCCGCGAGGCACACCAGGTAGTCGGGGAACAGCTCGAGATCGGCCGGCGTGATCGACTGCGCGTCGATCGCGTCGACGATCGCGTCGTGCATGCCTTCGACGTACGCGCCGTCGCATTCGAGCTCGGCCACGCGCAGCGCCTTCAGCAGGGCCACCATCTCGGGAATCCGCCGTCGAAATGCCTCGAGCGCAGCGCTCGTCGTGTCGAACACGAACAGGTGCACGCCAGCCGCTGCGGCCGATGGCGCGGTGCCGTCCGCAGCACTGAAGAATTTCTGCGCCCGCAGGCACGCCAGGGCCCCCTCGATGCGCCGGCGTCGTTGCATGCCGAGGCGGCCGTGCTTGCCGGCACGCGCCAGCAGGTTCGACATCGCCTTGAAGTCGAACATCGCGCGATGCGCCGAGCCGAACGCGGCACACAGGGCCGGCTCCTCGAGCGCCTCGCTGGAGCGCAGGTAGTCGGCACGCAGGATGTCGTCCAGGCGGATGACCAGCCGCCGGATGCGCTCCCGGGCAACCTGTGCCTTTTCGCGCTGCACGACCGACCAGGCGTGCCGGATGAATCGCGCCGGCAGATGCTGATCGCAGTCGACCAGTTCGCCGTCGACGCCGAGCGCGTCCCTTGCCTTGCGCAGGTCGCGCATGTGCGACTCGCTGGCCGTGGCGGCGTGCTCTGCTTCGATCGCCTCCCAGGCCTGCCGCAGCGAACCGACGGGCCCCACGGCCATGCGGGCACGGATCTCACGCTCGACTTTCAGCGCCCGGCGCCGGATGCCTTCACCGGGCACCCCGGGGGCCGCCACTCTGCGCAGTGCGGCGTTGACGATCTCCGTCAGCGACTGGGCGAATTCACCGTCCGCTTGCGCGTCGCTCCTGAGAACCACCGGGAAGTCGTAGCGCAGGTCGGCCAGATTGCGGTACGGGGCGAACAAAGCCGGCCGCATGCCGGGCACGGCGGACGCGTCGGCCGCCGAGCGGCCGGTGAGGTGAAAGACGACCTGGTCTCGAAGTGGAGTGCCCATGGGTGCTCGGGAATTTACTGCGGCCACACGGTGAACTTGTCGAACTCGCCCTCGAGGGTGGCCCGGATGCCTTCGGCCGTGCGCAGCGCGCCGGCGTGGCGCAGGTCCTCGTAACAGGGCACCTCGGGATTGCGATACAGGATGCCGACCGGAATCGGGTCGTCGATCGAGGCCGCCTCGC
Organism: uncultured Gammaproteobacteria bacterium; assembly: GCA_963843985.1. Taxonomy (GTDB): domain Bacteria; phylum Pseudomonadota; class Gammaproteobacteria; order Steroidobacterales; family Steroidobacteraceae; genus RPQJ01. The sequence goes on from CAWJMS010000035.1 coordinate 342,477, forward strand.
GGGCGCGATCGATGTTCGACGGATCGTGCGACTGCTCGTTGCGGTAGATCTTCTGCAATGCCGCGCTCATCCGGATCCCGTCCGGGTGCGTCAGCATCAGCATTTTCTGTGGATCGTGGACCCACGGCTCGAACATGCTGCCGACGAACTCCGGGCAACGCTGCAGGATCCGCACGAACGACAGGCCGCGGTGCCTGAACGCCGCGCTGACGATCTGGTACAGCGTTTCGGGTATCCAATCGACCGCCTGTGCGACGAACGACACGTTCTGCACGCCGAGCGTGACGGTGAGCGGATTCAACGCATCGAGGTACGAACCACGCGGTGTCGTGTTGCTCTTCGTGCCCACCGGCGACGTCGGGGACGCCTGCTTCTTGGTGAGGCCGTAGATGTGATTGTCGTGCAGCAGCACCGTGAGGTTCATGTTGTAGCGGATCGCGTGGATCCAGTGCGCCGCGCCGATGCTGCAGCAGTCGCCGTCGCCGGTGTTCACGAACACGTGCAGGTCGGGCCGGGCCAGCTTGATGCCCTCCGCGATCGGCAACGCGCGCCCGTGGATGCCGTGGAACCCGTAGGTCTTCATGTAGTGCGGCAGGCGGCTCGAGCAGCCGATGCCGGACACGAAGACCGTCTTCTCGGGCTTCAGGCCCTCGTCGCGGCAAAGGCGCTGCATGGCGGCGAGGATCGCGTTGTCGCCGCAACCCTTGCACCAGCGCGGCACGCCGCCCTGGTAATCCTCGAGCGCGCGGTGTTCCTCGAACAGGTGATGCAGGCAGACCGAGGCGGTGCTCATGGGCGTGCCCCCTCGTTCGTCAGTCGGGGTCGCAACGCGTCGCAGATCGTGCCCGGCTTGATCGGGCGCCCGCGCACCTCGCTCCAGCAGTCCACGTCGACCAGGTAGCGCGCCCGCAGCAGCATCGCGAGCGCCGTATAGCGGCGGTTGGTGTCGTCGATCAGCGGGTCGGCGGGATCATCGGACCAGTTCGCTTCGACGGCGATCACTTTCTTGAATCGCTGCAGGATTTCCTTGATGCCGGGCTGCATGGGCTGCAGGAAGGTCAGGTGCAACGACGACACCTTGTGGCCCTCCAGGCACAGTCGCTCGGCGGCCTCTTCGATTGCGCCTTTGGTGCTGCCCCAGCCGACGATCAGCAGGTCGCCTTCCGGCTCGCCGAACACCGGCGGCGGCGTCAGCATCTTCGACAGCGCCGCCAGCTTCAGGCTGCGCGCGTGGATGCCGAGTTCGTTGGTATCCCCGTCGTAAGCCACGCGGCTCGACCGGTCGTGCGCCAATCCGGTCAGCGTGTGCATTCCGTTCGGCTGGCCTGGCGAGAAGCGATGGCTCAGGCCTGTGACCGGATCCCAGTCGTACGGCTTCACGCCGTCGGGAACCGGGTTCTGGTCGATCGGGGGCGCAAGCCAGTCGGCGCTGAACTGCGGACGCGGGAACGGCTGCTGCGCCGTCGCCAGGCTCGCGTCCGACAGCACGACGACCACCATGTTGAACGCCTCCGCGAGGCGCCGCGCGGTGATCATCGAGTAGAAGCAGTCCTCGATGGTGCCGGGCGCCAGCACCACCTTGGGCGCGTCGCCGTGGCTGCCGAACATCACGCTCAGCAGGTCGCCCTGCTCCACCTTGGTCGGCTGACCCGTGCTCGGTCCTCCGCGCTGCACGTTCACCACCACCAGCGGGATTTCGGCCATCACCGCGAGCCCGAGGCCCTCCTGCTTCAGCGAGTACCCGGGACCCGACGTGATCGTCACCGCCACCTTGCCGGCGTACGACGAACCGATCGCGAACGCGCAGGCGGCGATCTCGTCCTCGGCCTGGTGCACGATGCCGCCGGCCCGTTCGAAGATGTCGCTCAGGTAGTGCGAGGCGGAGGTCGCCGGCGTGATCGGGTACATCGCGCAGATGTCCATGCCGGAAGCGAGGATGCCGAGCGCCAGCGCCGAATTGCCGTTGACGACGACCTGCGGCTCGGTGGCGCGCACCGCGGGCACCTGGTACTTGAAGTCGAGATGGTCCTCGGCCCACTGGCAGCCCGCCTCGAGCAGCGCGACGTTGGACTGGATGACCTTCGGGTCCTTCTTGCCGAAGATGAACGCGATCTGCTCGCGGGCCAGGCCCATGTCGAGGCTGTAGAGATTGCAGAGCATGCCGAGCACGAACATGTTCTTGCCCTTGCGCGGATCCGGGACCAGCGCGCGGCATTCGGTCTCCATGGGCACTTCGTGGACGCGATAGCCTTCGGCCACCAGGCGATCGCGCGTTTCGACGTACTGCGCGACGATATTCGGGTCGGCATGCTCGGCCCACATGCACTCGAGCAGGATGTGACAGCCGGGCTTCAACTCGCCCGCGTTGACGCGCCCGAGCAGCACCTGCTCGTTGAACGCCACCGCCAGGGTGGCCTCGTCACCGCCGTTGGTCACGCGCCGTGACCCGATCCGGATGCGGTTGCCGCTCGCACCGGCGACGCTGCGTGCGGGCGGCTGGATCTCGGCGGGAATGATCTCGACGGTCCAGACGCCGTTGCCCATCCTGGCCGCGATCGAGCCGAATGACTGGCCGCATTTCTGCGCGCCTTCACCCGAGTCGCTCATGATCTCGATGACGCTTTCTTCGAGAACGACGACCTGCTTGACCTGCACAGCGGACGAAAGCGGCCGGGATTTGACGGCACGCGGCCGGATAGGGGTGACTGCATTCATGGATTCACCTGGGCAGGCGGATGCGCGCGTAGCCGTGCTCCGCGCGATCGATGCCGAACAGGGTCGCGACCGGGCTCGGCCGGCGGCTCGTGGTGTATGGCGTCGGTGTCGCGCAGCCCGAGGAAGGCCTTCATGCCGCGCGCCGCGCGCCGGCCCGCACCCATCGCCTCGATGACGGTGGCAGCGCCGGTGACGATGTCGCCGCCCGCGAAGACGCCTGGGATCGACGTTTCCAGGTTTTCGTCGGTGGCGATATAGCCCCGACGATCGAGCTTCAGCCTCGACGTCTGGCCGATGATCGGATTGGCGTTGGTGCCGATCGCGTAGACGACCATGTCGGCCTCGATCTCGAACTCGCTGCCCGGCTCGGCGACCGGGCGGCGCCGACCGGATTCGTCGGGCTCGCCGAGCATCATCCGGACGCAGCGCACGCCGCGCACGTTGCGTTGGCCGTCGTCGAGGATTTCGACCGGGCTGGCCAGCCAGTCGAATTCGATGCCTTCCTGCTCGGCGTGGTGCAGTTCCTCGGCGCGCGCCGGCGCCTCGGCGTTGCTGCGCCGGTACAGGCAGCGCACGCTGCTCGGCGCCGAGGCGCAGGCAGACGCGCATCGCGTCCATCGCCGTGTTGCCCGCGCCGATCACGGCGACCCGCTTGCCCGGCTGCATCGGCGTGTCGTAGTCCGGAAACTCGCGCGCGTGCATCAGGTTGCAGCGCGTGAGCAGTTCGTTCGCGGAGAGCACGCCGTTCAGCGACTCGCCCGGAATCCCCATGAAGCTCGGGTAGCCGGCGCCGGTGCCGACGAACACGGCGTGGAATCCCATCTCCTCGATCATCTGCTCGATGCTGAAGAGGCGGCCGACGAGCGTGTTGCACTCGAACTGGATGCCGAGCTGCTCGAGCTTGCCGATCTCGGCGTCGACGACCGCGTTGGGCAGGCGGAAGTCGGGGATGCCGTACTTGAGCACGCCGCCCGCTTCGTGGAAGGCCTCGAAGACCGTCACGTCGCAGCCCGCCTTGGCCATGTCGGCCGCGCAGGCCATGCCCGCGGGTCCGGAGCCGACGATGCCGACGCGGAAGCCGTTCTTCTCGATGTAGGGAACGTTCGACCAGCCCTCCTTGATGGCGAGGTCGCCGACCCAGCGCTCGAGCCGGCCGATCGCCACGGGCTCGAGCGTGTCGCCGACCGTGCACACGCCTTCGCACTGGTTCTCCTGCGGGCAGACGCGGCCGCAGACCGCCGGCAGCAGGTTCGTCGCCGTGATCACGTCGTAGGCGCCGCGGTAGTCGTGCTCGGTGATGCGCTGGATGAAGTCCGGGATCGCGATGTTCACCGGGCAGCCGCGCACGCAGGGCTGGTCCGGGCACATCAGGCAGCGCTCGGCTTCGAGCTGCGCGTCCTCGACCCGGTAGCCGTGCGTCACCTCGAGGAAATTGCAGGCGCGCTCCCGCGGATCCTGCTCGTGCGCGGGCGTGCGCGCCTGCGGGATCATCCGGATCGTCTTTTTCTTTTTCGCGGCCATCAGTGCCCTGCCTCCCCGTGCCCCGGACCGCCGCGCAGCCGGCAGCTCTCGTCGAAGCGCTCGCTCGCCTCGCGCTCGGTCGCGCGGTAACGCTGCAGGCGGAACATCAGGTCGTCGAAGTCGACGAGGTGACCGTCGAAGTCCGGGCCGTCGACGCAGGCGAATTTCACGCGGCCGCCGATCTTCACGCGGCAGCCGCCGCACATGCCCGTGCCGTCCACCATCACCGGGTTGAGGCTGACGATCGTGCGAATCCCGTGCGGGCGCGTCGCTTCGGCGCAGCCCTTCATCATGATCGGCGGGCCGATGGCCACGCACTCGTCGATGTCCGGATGCTTCGCGACGGCCTGGCGAATGCCCTCGGTGACCATGCCCTTGAGGCCGGCCGAGCCGTCGTCGGTGCAGACGATCAGTTCGTCGCAGCATGCGCGGAACTTGTCTTCCCAGAACATCAGCGTCGCGGTTGCGGAAACCCACCACGCCGATGACGTACGCGCCGCTCTCCTTGTAGGCGCGGGCCTGCGGATACATCGGCGCGACGCCGAGTCCGCCGCCGACGCACAACACCTTCTTCGCCCCGCCGATGTGGCTGGGGATGCCCATCGGTCCCACGAGGCTGTGCAGGCGCGAGCCGACCTGGCAGATCGCGCTGCATCTCGCGGGTCGTCTTGCCGACCGCCTGGACGACCAGCGTGATCGTGCCTTTGACTGCGGTCGAAATCGGCGATGGTCAGCGGTATCCGCTCGCCGTGCGGGTGCGACATCACGATCACGAACTGGCCCGGCCGTGCGGCCTTGGCCATCATCGGGTGACGCACTTCCAGAAGATAAGTGACGTCGGAGAAGTCCTGGCGGGTCACGACCTCGCAGCCGGTCCCGCCCGTCGAGTTGGGCATGTGCGTGTCCTGGTCTGTCACGCGTGTACCGCGAGACTCCCCGAAGCCGCAATCAGTGCATCTGCGGATCCGACCCCCCGGATGCGTGGCACGGTCCGGTATTCCGCTATCATCGCCGGGACCGCGGCGGGCGGCCGATCGACGGGGTGCGCCATTGGCCACGGTGAAAGAGCGAATCGCGGGAATCCCGGAGGGCAGCGCCGCGCTGTTCTTCATCCAGATCTTCGCGACGCTCGGGTTCGCGGTGCTCTACTCGACGCTGGTCCTGTACGCGACCCGGCACCTGCGTTTCCCGGCCAAGGAAGCCACCGCGATCATGGGCGTGTTCGGCGCCTTCAACTACGGCCTGCACCTGTTCGGCGGCTACCTCGGCGGCCGGTTCCTCAGCAATCGCAACCTGTTCGTCGGCGGCATGCTGCTGCAGGTCCTCGGCTGCGCGCTGATCGTCGCTCGGCACGATCGGCCTCGATGTACTGGGGGCTCGCGCTGTTCCTCACCGGCAGCGGCCTCAACGTGACCTGCATCAACATGATGCTGACGCAGCGCTTCGCGCCGGACGACGACCGCCGCGAGGGCGCGTTTCTCTGGAACTACGCGGGCATGAACGTCGGCTTCTTCATCGGCTTCGCGGTGGCCGGCCACTACCAGCTGACCGAGAGCTACTCGAGCCTGTTCCTGTTCGCGACCGTCGGCAATTTCCTCGCGATCGTGCTGGCCACGCATCAACTGGAAGACGGCTGGCGGACCGCAACACGCCGCTGCTCGGAGCGACGACCGCAGGATTACCGGCGACGCTTCGCGATCGGCGTCGCGATCCTGCTCGGCTCGTGCCGCGTCGTGTGGTTCATGCTGCAGCACACGGGCTCGACCGAGATCGATGTTGAAGGGTTCGCGCGTGCCGTGCGCGCTCGCGGTGCTGGTCTACCTGACGCTGAAGCACCCGGACGCGCGCGAGAAGAACAACATGTGGGCCTACCTGATCCTCGGCGCTGGGCTCGCTCGTGTTCTGGTCGCTGTACCAGATGGCGCCGAACGGCCTGCAGCTGTTCGCCGTGAACAACGTCGATCTGCACGTCTGGGGCGTCGAGGTCGCGCCGCAGTGGGTGCAGAACATCAACACGGTCGGTCATCGTGGTGGGCGGCCCGCTGCTGGCTGCGCTGTTCGTCGAGGCTGCGCGCGCGCGGCTGGAAGATCGACATCCCGCAGCAGTTCGCGGTGTCGCTGATCCTGATGGGCCTCGGCTTCCTCGCGCTGCCGGTCGGCATCGCGCTCGGCGAACGAAGCGGGCCGCTCCGCGTTCTTCTGGCTGTTCCTGAGCTACGTGCTGCAGAGCGATCGGCGAACTGCTGATCTCGCCGATCGGCTACGCGATGATCGGCAAGCTCGCGCCGCGCAGTACCAGGGCATCATGATGGGCAGCTGGATGCTGGTCACCGGCCTCGCCTCGCTGTTCGCCGGCGACTTCTCCGGGATGATTCCCGAGCCGGCCGGCACCACCGCGATCGTGACGCAATCCGGACTACTCGAGCCTGTTCGCGCAGCCTCGGCTGGGGCAGCACGGCGGTCGGCGTGGCGCTGGTGCTGCTGATTCCGTTCCTGCGACGGCTGATCAACGTCGCCGGCCAGGCCCGGATTTGAGCGCGGGAGGCCGCCGGACCCTTGTCGGGTTGTCGGCCAGGGTGCACCATTCCGCTCGCCCCGGGACGCAGACGAACAATTCCGCCGCCAGGACGGCCGATCGGGACCTATGCCGCACGACGTGTTTCTGAGTTATTCCTCGTCCGACCAGGCCGCGGCACAGGTCGTGCTGAAGGGCCTCGAGGACCAGGGCATCCGCTGCTGGATCGCGCCGCGCGACATTCCGGCGGGCGCGGAGTATGGCGAACAGATCGTCGACGCGATCCGGGCCTGTCGCGTGGTCGTGCTGGTCTTTTCCAACGCCGCGAATGCGTCGCCGCACGTGCGGCGTGAAGTCGAACGTGCCGTCTCGGCGGGCCGCCCGATCGTGCCGCTGCGGGTCGAGAACGCGACCCCATCCGGCGCAATGGAGTACTGCCCTCAGCGCCACGCACTGGCTGGACGCATTTCCGGGCGCCGTCGAACCGCACGTCGGCACGCTCGTCGCGACGCTGCGCCGCATGCTCGGTGCCCATGCCCCGCCGGAGGCAGCCGCCGTGACGGCCACCGCTGCGGCTTCGGGATCGAGGCCGTCGATCGTCGTCTTGCCGTTCAACAACATGAGCGGCGACGCCGAGCAGGAATACTTCAGCGACGGCATCACCGAGGACATCATCACCGACCTGTCGAAGATTTCCGGCCTGTTCGTCGTCGCGCGCAACACCGCATTCACGTACAAGGGCAAGCCGGTGAAGGTGCAGGAGGTCAGCCGGGAGCTCGACGTCACTTTCGTGCTCGAAGGCAGCGTCCGCAAGGCGGGCGGTCGCGTGCGCGTGACCGGCCAGCTGATCAACGGCAAGGACGGCGGCCACGTCTGGGCCGATCGCTACGACCGCGACCTCACCGACATCTTCGCGATCCAGGACGAGATCACCCACGCGATCGTCGAGCAGCTCAAGGTGAAGCTGCTGCCGCAGGAAAAGGCATCGATCGGCGTCGTCCCGACCGACAACATCGAGGCCTACACCTACTACCTGCGCGGCCGCCAGTTCCTGCACCGCCACTCGAAGTCGTACTACCAGCTGGCCCGCCGCATGTTCGCGAAGGCCGTCGAGCTGGACCCGGCCTACGCGAGGGCATACGCGGGCATCGCCGACTGCGACTCCTTCCTGTTCCTGCACTATCACGTGGACGTGGCGATCGACAGCATTCTCGCCACCAGCGCGCAGGCGCTCGCGTTGGACGCGGGTCTCGCGGAGGCACACGCGTCGCGCGGACTTGCCCTCTCGCTGGTGCAGAAGTACGACGAGGCCATGACGGAGTTCGAACGGGCCATCGCGCTCGACGGCAATTCGTACGAAGCGCACTACTTCTACGCGCGCGCCTGCTTTGCCCAGGACAAGATGGAACGGGCCGCCGAGTTGTTCGAGCGCGCGGCGAGCCTCAAGCCGGATGACTACCAGTCGCCGGCGATGCTGGTCATGATCTATCGATCGATCGGCCGCGATCGCGAAGTGGAAGCGGCGGCGCGGAAGGTCGTCGAGTGCGCGGAAAGGGAGTTGCAGCTGCATCCGGAGAATCCGCGCGCCGCGTACCTGGGCGCCGGAAGCCTGATCGCGCTCGGCGAGCGGGACCGCGCGCAGGAATGGCTGTCGCGTGCGGTGGCGATCGATCCGGACGACATCCTGACGCAATACAACGTCGCCTGCGTCTATGCGCGCCTCGGCACGCTCGAGCCGGCGTTCGACCTGCTGGAGCGCCTGTTGCCGCACGCGAACCACGAGACCAAGTCGTGGGTGAAGCTCGACCCGGACTTCGATGCGCTTCGAACCCACCCCCGGTACCAGAAGATCGTCGAACTCACTCGCTAGCGGGAGCCGCCCCGTCAGCTCACGACGGTGACGACGTGCGCCTGGATCTTGCCGTCCACCGGGCCCGGGCCGAACCGTTTCTCGATTGCGAGCGTCGCAAAATCGGTCGCCTCGGCCAGGCGTGACGCATCGCGCGCTTCGATCTCGCTGCGCACCGGCGTGCCCTGGCAGATCGCCACCGCCGGGATGCGCGGCGAGTCCGCGCGGCTGCGGGCGCTCAGTGTCAGGAAAGTCGGCACGTGCTCGAATCCACCGCACCGCAGGTCTGCTGCGATCACCGACTCGTCGTAGTAGCCATGCGGAACCCGCGCCATGAAGCGTGGCGGGTCGTGCGGAAACACAGTCCGTAACGCGCGATCGACGGTCTCGGCAAATTCGTTCTGCTCGATACGGTCCCAGACGTTGAACAGGAAGAGCCCATCCGGCACCAGCACGCGCTTCACCTCGGCGTATGCGGCGACCTTGTCCGGGAAGAACATCACGCCGAACTGGCAGACGACCGCGTCGAAAGCAGCGTCCGGAAAAGGCAGGTGCGCGACGTCGGCCTGCCGCCACGCAATGGGGCGGTCGGTGCCAATTTCCGCCGCGCGATCCAGCATCGGTTGATTGAGGTCCGTCGCGACGATGGCGGCATTGACCGGAAGCACCCTGGCCAGGTGCCGCGCGACGACGCCTGTTCCCGTCGCAATCTCGAGGACTCGCGAAGGGTTGCGTCGCTTGACCCGGGCGGCCAGATCCGTCGCGTAGGACTCGAACATGAGCGGCACCATGTACCGCTCGTAGAGCTGCGGGATGGAGCCGACAAAACCGCTGTCCGCATGGCCCATGACGTCACCCTCCCCGGTCTGGATTCTGGCGTAGACCCGCCGGCCGCCCGACCGTTCCGCTCGCGGCCGAGGACTGCGGCCGATACACATTGAGAACATCCGGCGGCCCGCTATCTTGGGCCGACGCTGCCACGAGCAGATCGACCCGGCCCGCTCGGCCGCCCATGCCGGTGTGCGGCCGTTGGAGACGATCCTTGCCCTCGCCCTTCGACCTGCTGTTCGAACCGGTCCGCATCGGGCCGGTCACGGCCCCCAACCGCTTCTACCAGGTGCCGCACTGCAATGGGCTCGGCTACCGCATGCCGCGCGGACTCGCCGCGATGCGCGGCATGAAGGCCGAGGGCGGCTGGGGCGTCGTCTGCACCGAAGAGGTCGAGATCCACCATAGCGAGCGACCTGTCGCCGTACGTCGAGGGCCGGCTGTGGAACGACGACGACGTGCCGGCGCTGGCGCTGATGACGGAGGCCGTCCACCGGCACGGCGCGCTGGCCGGCATCGAGCTGGCGTACAACGGCATCGACGCGCACCAACCTCTATTCCCGCACCGCCCCGCTCGGACCACGTTCGATGGGTGCGATCGGCGGGACGGGCTGCGAGCCGGTGCAGTCGCGACGGATGGACAAGCAGGACATCCGCAACGTGCGCCGCTGGCACCGCCAGGCGGCACTGCGCGCCAGGCGCGCCGGCTTCGACATCGTCTATTGTTACGCCGGCCACGGGATGACGCTGGCGATGCAGTTCCTGATGCGTCGCTACAACGACCGCACCGACGAATACGGCGGCTCGCTCGAGAACCGCGTGCGCTTCCTGCGCGAGATGATCGAGGAGACCCACGATGCCGTCGGCGACACCTGCGCGGTCGCGGTCCGCTTCGCCGTGGACGAACTGCTCGGGGCCGACGGCATCACGCACCAGGGCGAAGGCCACGACATCGTCGCGATGCTGGCCGAACTGCCCGATCTCTGGGACGTCAACCTCGCCGACTGGAGCAACGACTCGGCCACCTCGCGCTTCGGCAAGGAAGGCGACCAGGAGCCGTACATCGACTTCGTCAAGAAGCTGACGACCAAGCCGGTGGTCGGCGTCGGCCGCTACACGTCGCCCGACTCGATGGTCTCCGCGGTACGCCGCGGCGTCGTGGACCTGATCGGCGCGGCGCGCCCGTCGATCGCCGACCCGTTCCTGCCGAACAAGATCCGCGAAGGCCGCCTCGACGACATCCGCGAGTGCATCGGCTGCAACATCTGCGTCGTCGGCGGACATGCGCAGCGTGCCGATCCGCTGCACGCAGAACCCGACGATGGGCGAGGAGTGGCGTCGCGGCTGGCATCCGGAAACCATCGGCACCCGCGAAGTCCGACGAGGACATCCTGGTCGTCGGCGCAGGCCCGGCCGGGCTCGAGGCGGCGCGGGCACTCGGCCAGCGCGGTTATCGCGTCACGCTGCGTCGAGGCGCGACGGGAACTCGGCGGACGCGTGCTGCGGAAGCGTCGCTGCCGGGCCTGAACGAGTGGCGTCGCGTCGTCGACTGGCGGGTGACGCAGATCCAGCGCATGCCGAACGTGGAGATCTATCGCGGCAGCCCGATGACGGCCGCGGACATGCTGGAGCACGGGAACGGTGCACGTCATCGTCGCGACCGGCTCCGCGTGGCGCCGCGACGGCCTCGGCCGGACGCTCTGGCGCCCGATCGCCGGCCACGAGGTGCCGCACGTCCTGACGCCCGGACGACTTCTTCGCCGGCAACCGGCCCAGCGGTCGCGTGGTCGTCTACGACGACGACCACTACGTCATGGGAGGCCTGCTGGCCGAGCTGCTCGCGACGCACGACTGCCAGGTCACCCTCGTGACGCCGGCGCCGCTGGTGTCGTACTGGACGCAGTTCACGCTGGAGCAGGAGCGGATCGAGGCCCGGCTTCGGTCGCTGGGCGTGACGATCCTCACCCGCCACTGCGTGACGCAAATCGAGCCCGGCTCGGTCGTCGTCGCCAACGAGATCACGGGCGCCGGAAGCCGTCTCGAGGCCGATCACGCGATGCTGGTCACCGACCGCATCCCGAACGACAGCTTGTATCGCGAACTGCAGCCGCGCCTGGCCGAGGGTGGATTGCGGTCGCTGCGCGTCATCGGCGACGCCGATGCGCCCGGGCTGATTGCCCAGGCGATTTTCGCAGGACATCTCGCGGCGCGGGAATTCGGCGAGGTGAGCGCGGACGGTACGCCGTTCGCGGTCGAGCGCATCCAGGTCTGAGCGACGTGGCGCGGCTTCACCAATCCGCTCACCAGCGTGCTGTGCGTCGCCAGTTCCGCGAACCGGGCTCGCCGCTGCGTGTCCTGCTGCTGCTGGGCGCCTGTGGACTGGTCGGCATCGCCGGCCGGGTCGGGTGACGCCTGCACCAATCGCCGTAGGACGATTCCGCCGCAGGCCTCGGCGGGATTAGTATTGGCGGGAGAGCACAGACCTCTCCAGGTGGAGGGCGCCAATGACTGCCCGCAAGATCCAGCTCGGCCGCGGTTGGATACGCCGCCGTGTTCGCGTTGACGGTCCTGCTGCTGGTAGCGGGATGCTCACCGTCGAGTGTCCGCACCTCGCCTGCGCAGCCGCCCGTTGCGTCGGCGCAGTTGATCGACACAGGCCCCCTCGAGATCCCGAACGGCTGCGAGCCGCGGCCGGGCGCGATGTACCGTACGAGCTTCGTCGTCCAGCCGGACGGCCGTGTCTCAGACACCGTTTCGGAGTCAGGCGACGGCTGCATGCAGCTTGCATTGCGGCAGTGGGTATCGACATTTGCATACCAGCCCATGAGCGAGCCGACGCCGACCGTTTTCGACTGGATGTGCGTGACGGGCTCGCGACGGCGGTAGACCGTGTTTACCCGACAAGCCTTCGCAACGTTGCCTGCGTATGCTGCCAATGGGGACAAGCACAGCGGAACGGAGACACGAAGATGAACCACTCCAAAGCGCATCGGCAGATGGCGCTGCTGCTGATCGTCGCCTCATCGCTCATCGGCCTAGTGGCGAATGCTGATGCGGTCACCGACTGGAACATCAAGTCCGGCGAGATCGTTGTCGCGGCCAAGCTCGGAACGCCATCCGCCAACCGGGTCCTGGCGATCGTGCAGACGGCGGTCTACGACGCCACCAACTCCATCACCAGGCGCTATCCCGGCGGCGGGCCGCCCATCGAGACGGCACCTGGCGCCTCAGTCGAGGCCGCCATCGCCGCGGCGAACCGCGGCACGCTAGCGCAGCTCGTGCCATCGCAGCAGACGGCCGTTGACGCTGCCTATCAGGCCGCATTGGCGACCATCGCAGACGGACCGGCGAAGACCTCGGGCATCGCGGCAGGAGAAAAGGCCGCCACGGCGATCCTGGCGTCGCGCACCGATGACGGCTTTGCCACGGGAGAGACGTACCGCCCGCAGACCAACCCAGGGGCCTACGTACCGACGGTCATACCGGTGTACTCGCAGTGGCCGCAACGCAAACCCTGGCTGATGACGAGCCCCGCCCAGTTCCGTCCCGGCCCGCCGCCCACGCTTACGAGTGAGGTATGGGCGCGTGATTACAACGAGATCAAGGCGATCGGCGGCAAGGGCAGCACGCGTCGCACTGCGGAGCAGACCGCGATCGCCCGCTTCTGGGAATCCACGATGCCCACGATCTACTACGGGGTCGTGCGATCGGTCGCCGCCTTGCCTGGGCGAGAGGTCACGCAAAATGCGCGCCTGTTCGCGGCGGTCACGCAGGCCATAGACGACGCAATGATCGCCGTCTTCGACGCGAAGTATCACTACAACTTCTGGCGGCCAATCACGGCGATTCGCAACGGCGACCTCGACGGCAACGATGCCACGGAACGGGATGCCGCGTGGACACCGTTCATCGACACGCCCATGCACCCCGAGTATCCGTGCGCACACTGCATCGTCGCCAGCACCGTCGGCACCGTGCTGCAAGCGGAGATCGGTACCGGCCCGACTCCGACGTTGACGACGACCAGTGACACCGCCCATGGCGCAGCACGGAGCTGGACGAATATCGACGACTTCGTCCAGGAGGTGGCGAACGCCCGCATCTATGACGGCGTCCATTTTCGCACCTCCACGGAAGTCGGCACAGCCATGGGCAAGCATACTGGCGCGTTGGCAGTGGCGAAGTACCTGAGGCCACCGAGGTAGTTCGCGCAAGGCACGGCGCTGGCGCAGTCCTCATGTTGCGCCGCGCCTTGCAGCTCGGCTCGATGCGGAGTATTAGCCGCGTGGTCGTGTGGCGACTCAAACAGGAGGTGCTGCGATGACGATGAGGCCCGATCCGACCTTCCACGCGTCGCCAAGACTGGCGATGGAAGCACCGCCGGAGAACTTTGCCTACACCTTGCTGTTGAGCCCGGACCGCTCGAAGCCCGACGCCCTCGCAGTGATCGACGTGAAGCCCGGCTCGCCCACATTCAGCCAGGTCGTCCACACGGTGACGATGCCCTTCAAGGGCGACGAGTTCCACCATTTCGGCTGGAACGCCTGCTCGTCGTCCTTGTCACCGCTCACTGGCCACGCGTTCCTCGAGCGGCGCTACCTGATCATCCCCGGCATCCGCTCCTCACGCATCTACGTGGTGGATACGAAGCCGCATCCTACGCAGGCAAAGATCCACAAGATCATCGAACCGGAGGAAGTGTTCCGGAAGACCGGGTACTCGCGACCCCATACGATTCATTGCGGGCCGGAGGGCATCTACGTCAGTACGCTCGGCGGCGGCGGCAAGGACGGCACCGACGGGCCGCCGGGCATCTTCATCATGGATTGCGAGACGTTCGAGATTCTCGGACGGTGGGAGATCGATCGCGGCAGCCAGCGCCTGCACTATGACTTCTGGTGGAATCTGCCGCGCGACTACATGGTGTCGAGCGAGTGGGCGCTGCCGCCGCAGTTCGAAAACGGAATCGTGCCGGAGGACCTGCTCGCGAACAAATATGGCCATCGGATCCACTTCTGGGACCTGCGCGCTCGCCGCAACGTCCAGACGATCGATCTCGGCGCCAACCATCAGATGCCGCTGGAAGTGCGGCCAGCGCACGACCCCGTTCGCGAGTACGGGTTCCTCGGGCGTCGTGGTCGATACCACGAATCTCGAAGGCTCGATCTGGACGTGGTGGCGTGAAGGCGGCAAGTTCCATATCGAGAAGACGGCGACGATCCCTGCCGAGCCGGCGGCCAAGGACCAGCTGCCGCCGCTGCTGCAGGGGTTTGGCGCCGTGCCGCCGCTCGTGAGCGACATCGATCTCTCGATGGACGACAAGTTCCTGTATGTCGCCTGCTGGGGAACCGGCGAAATGCGCCAGTACGACGTCACGGACCCGCGCAAGCCGAAGCTTGCGGGCTCCGTGCACATCGGCGGCATCGCGCGCCGCACGGCCCACCCGAACGGCAAGGTCTATAAGGGCGGCCCGCAGATGGTCGAGATCAGCCGCGACGGCAAGCGCGTCTACTGGACGAACTCGCTGTACTCGACGTGGGACGACCAGTTCTATCCCGGCGGGATACCGGGCGCCGAGGTCATGGCCAATGTGAACCCGAGCGGTGGCCTCGAACTGGCGAAGGACTACTGGGTGAGCTTTCCGGACGGATACCGCGCGCATCAGGTCCGGCTCGAAGGCGGCGACTGCTCGACCGATTCGTTCTGCTATCCGTCGGTTTGAAGTTGGACGGAACGGATTGGACACCCGCCGGGCTCTGGCTGGCGGTGATCGTGAGCGGCCTCTATCACGGGTTGAATCCGGGGATGGGATGGCCGCTCGCGGTTTCGGCCGGACTGATGGAGAGGAGTTCGCGCGCTCTATTCGCGGCGCTCTGGCCCCTGGCCGTTGGCCATCTGCTGGCGATGCTCGTGGTCATCCTCCCCTTCGCGCTGCTGGTCGCCCTCGTCGAGTGGCAGCGGCAGATCCAGATCGGCGCCAGCCTGCTGGTCATCGGGTTCGGCATGGTCCGGCTCGTCAACCGACGCCATCCGCGGGCGTTGGCGCGGATCCGACCGACGCAACTGGGACTCTGGTCGTTCGCCGTGGCGATCGCGCATGGCGCGGGATTGATGCTCGTGCCGATCTATCTGGGGATGTGCCGGGTCGCAAACGTCGATCGAGGTCACGAGGCTGCCGGCACCCTCATCAACGCCAATCTCGGCATGGCCGTGCTGGTCTCGGTCGCTCACGCTGTCGCGATGGTCGCCGCTGGCGGATGCCTGGCTTGGCTGGTCTACCGCTACCTGGGGCTCAAGTTCGTGTCGCGAAGCTGGTTCAATCTGGATACGACCTGGGCCGTCAGCCTCGTCCTGGTGGGCGTTATCTCACTCGCCTTCAGCCTCGCCCGGCAGCACTGAGTCGAAGCCCGGCGGAATGGATTGTGGAAACCATCCGATCAGGTGTGCAGGTTGATCAACTGCGACGGCTCGAGTCGGTCAATACCAGCTGGCCGTCCTCCACCGGAATGGTCCGTCCCGGGGCGTGGTCCATCTTGACGGTGCCTTCGTGATCGCCGAGGCGATAGCGCACTTCGTAGCCGTCCGGTTTCTCGACGGAGTCGTAGACCGTGCGACAGCGCTGCTCGATCGTCTGGGTCGCCTTGTCGTCCTGCATGTGCTTCTGGATCTTGCTACCGGCGTAGCCGCCGGCTGCAGCACCCGCCACCGTCGCTACCGTCTGGCCAGTGCCATCGCCGATCTGGTTGCCGAGAATGCCGCCGGCTACCGCGCCGAGTACGGTTCCCGTAACGCGCTTCGGGTCGTTCGTAGGCGCCCGGTGCGACACGAGTTCGTCTGAGCAGTCCTGGCGAGGTGTGTGGACAGTCCTGGTCAATGGCTCGACGTTGAGCACTTTGGCGGAACCCCGATTGTCCATCGCCTGGTAACCGGCGAACGCACCGGCGGCAGTGACCGCTATGCCGCCAACGATCAGGCCCGTAATCAATGACTTGTTCATGTTGAATCCTCCAATCGAGCTCACCCGTCGCGCGGCGAACTCCCGGCAAGATCGTGTGCAATCGATGTGTACGAGACTACGCGACCTGGCGGCCGAGTCTGTTCGGTGGCGCACCATGCGCGCCTCCGGCGCGACGACCTCGCACGCGGTTCCCTATGCGCTGTAGCGTACCGACCCACGCTGTGCGACGGGCCATGGTGGTGGGCATGATGACTTCCAGGCGATTTAACAATTGTCTCGTGTTGCTGTGCCTGCTGCCCCTGGCTGCCTGTAGCACGCTCCCCCGGATCGTGCCGGATATGGCGCCCGCAACCGAACCGACGCAGGTCGAGAGCGCGCAGGGGCCGCTCTCGCCGGCGCGCAGCCGCGCTGTCCTGCAGGGGCTCGAGCGCGGCGCCGAAGACACCAACATCTTCGACCGCCACCTCGCGCTCGAACAGTCGGTGTCCGACAGTCCCCTGCTGACCGGCAATCGTGTTCGGCTGCTCGAGGACGGCCCCGATACCTATCGGGCGATGTTCGCGGCCATCCAGGCGGCGCGCGACCACATCAACATGGAGACCTACATTCTCGAGGATGACGAGGTCGGCCGGCGCTTCGCGGACGCCCTGATCGAGAAGCAGCGCCAGGGCGTGCAGGTCAACCTGATCTACGACAGCGCGGGTACGCTCGGCACGCCGATCGAGTTCTTCCAGCGCCTGCGCGACAGCGGCATCCGCACGCTGGAGTTCAACCCCGTCAATCCGGCGACGGCGAAAGCCGGCTGGGACGTGAACCAGCGCGATCACCGCAAGCTGCTGATCGTCGACGGCCAGACGGTATTCCTCGGAGGCATCAACATCAGCAGCGTGTACTCCGGCTCTTCGTCCCGCCGACAGCCGAAAGCCAGTCCGGACGGGGAATTACCGTGGCGAGACACCGATCTGCAGATCGACGGCCCCGTGGTTGCGGAGTTCCAGAAACTGTTCCTGGAGACCTGGCAAGCGCAGAAGGGCGAACCGCTGGCGCTGCGCAACTATCTTCCGCCGCTGCAACCCCAGGGAAAGGAAGTCGTGCGCGCGATCGGCAGCTCGCCCGACGATGAGTTCAGCCTGATCTATGTGACCCTGCTCTCCGCAATCAACGCCGCCGAGACGGAGGTCTGGCTCACCAACGCCTACTTCGTGCCCGACCCGCAGTTGCTGGCCGCGCTCAAGGCGGCGGCCGCACGCGGCGTCGACGTTCGACTCGTGGTGCCGGGAAGCACCGATTCGGCGCTGGTGTTTCACGCCGGGCGCTCCTACTACGACCAGTTGCTGCAGGACGGTGTGATCATCTTCGAGCGCCGCGACGCGCTGATGCACGCAAAGACCGCGGTGATCGACGGCGTCTGGTCGACGGTGGGCTCGACCAACCTCGACTGGCGCAGCTTCCTCCACAACCAGGAGGTCAACGCTGTCGTGTTGGGCACGGAGTTCGGCGACCGAATGCGCGCGGCCTTCACGCGCGACGTCGCGCAATCCGGGCAGATTACGCTGGAGCAATGGCGGCACCGCTCGATCGTGGTGCGGTTCAAGGAGAGGCTCGCCCGCGTCTGGCAGTACTGGTTGTAGCTGCGCGAAAAGACAGCGGCCCGGGGAAGTGGGGTTCACCGGGCCGCTTTGCGAGCACGCGACGGGGGGTTGTCGGGTACTCGAGCGCAGGATCGCCAGAGTCGCCGATGCAGTCTGTGCGGTACCGAACACTGACCAAACCTGCTGCCAGCCGCCAATGGACTCGGCCGTTCAGTACCCGTGATGAGCCGGCGACCGCGCTCTGTACGGTAGGAAACAGACCGCCCGGAGATGAACGCCTAATCTGTGGCTGAAGACGAACGCCCGACAGGACCGACGCCAGCTGGAAGCTGGGCATTCACGCCACACGCGGCATGAAGCCACGACATGACCAGCAGCGCACTTGAGGCCCACGGCACCGTTCCGAGTTCACCTTCTCGCCTGCGATGCAGCGCGAACAAGCCTGGATCCGCAACACGATAGGAAACCACATGAAAACTCGATTTCTGAAACTGACCGCAATCCTCGGAGTGTTGGCGGTAGCCAGCGCCTGCTCTGCCACCCGTACGCAGGAGTCCGCCGGAGAGGTCTTCGACGACAGCGTGCTGACCTCCAAGGTGAAGGTCGCCCTGATCGACGATCCCGTCACCAAGGCCGGCCAGATCAACGTCGAGACGTATCGCGGCGTCGTGCAGCTCGGCGGTTTCGTCGACAATACCCATCAGAAAGACCAGGCCACGAAGGTGGCGCGCTCGATCACGGGCGTCAAGGAAGTGCGCAACGACCTTCGTGTCAGCACGAAGCCGGCTGCGACGAGCGGCCAGGAACTCGATGACAGTGTGTTGACGGCCTCGGTCAAGTCCAAGCTGGTGGACGATCCGGCGACCAAGGCGTACCAGATCAACGTGGGAACGGAAAAGGGTGTGGTGCAGCTGACCGGGTTCGTCGACTCGACGACCATGAAGGCCAAGGCGGGCGACGTTGCGCGCTCCATCGACGGTGTCAAGGACGTGCGCAACGATCTCGAAATCCGACAGAACTGATGTCGCAGCGGCCGCGGACGATAAATCGTCCGCGGCCCGCCGGCCCAGGGTATCGAATGGCGCTGGGGCGTCGCGAAACGTCACGCCGCCTGGTCGGAACGAAAAGGGCTCTGCTTTCGCAGCGCCCTTTTCTTTTGAGTGGCCCGCCCTCACTTTGTGTGTCATCGAATCTCGCCAAGCGCGAGCCCAGACTCGTGCCCGCGTCAGCGCCGCGCATCCGCCTGAAGACTCCCGGCGAGCGCACGGAGCAGCGCCGCCCCATCGCCCCGCCACGCGCTCCCGTGCATGCACGCGAGCGTCGTCGGCCTCTCCGCGGCAAGGCGTTCGAGGATTGCGCCGGTACCCGGGGCGTGGGCGAAGTAGTCCATCGGCGCCCGGAACGCTTCGCTCGGACCGAGGATGTCCGATTCGGTGAGCGGCGTCTCGCCGGTGCCGCCCTGGGTGAACAGATCGCCGCACAGAAACGTGCGCGTGGAGGTCTCCATCATCAGGCCGCAGTCCCAGCCGTGCGGCACGTGCGGCGTGTCGAACCAGCGCAGCGCATGACTGCCGAGACTCAACACTTCGCCGTCGGCGAGCGCGCGGGCCGGACGATCCGCCACATCGTTGGTGGAGACCATCGCGGCGATCTGCCCGCAGAGCGGCTCGGCGCGTGGCGCCGCTGCCAGCCATTCGTTGAGTGCGCCGCATTCGTCGGCCTCGAAATGCGAGAAGCCGACGTAGCGCAGCCGCTCGACCGGCATCACACGGCCAACTGCCTCGAGCACGAACTGGAACATGCGCCGCGGGCCGGTGTGAAAGAGCAGCGGCGCCTCGTCGACGATGAGGTATTGGTTGAAGTTGAACTTGTCGGGCACACCCGGCAAAGCGACCGGCGTGTTGATGCGATAGATGCCCGGCGCGATCTCGTGGACGTTGGTGCCGGACGCGTGGTTGGTGATCATGGAAGCCTCCGTGGATTGACGGTGGGATGTGTAGGAAGCGATGGGTCGTTACAGTGCCATCGTGGTCGTGTGACCAACCGACTCCCGGTGGCTCAAGGCCCGTGGACGCCAGGCAGTGTAACGGGAGCGCTGGTCGTTACACGTCCTCTGGCGAGGGCTCTAAGCTATGCTTGAGGCGTGGACACGCGTGAGCTCGACCCGCCGCTTGACGATGCCGCGATCGCCCGGGCGATTGCGGCAGCCGCCCCGGGTGTCGATGCGAAGGCCGAAGCGGAGCTTTATCGGCGCCTGGCGCCGCGCGTGCGCCTTTACGGCCTGCGGCATTTGCGCAATACGCATGCGGCGGACGATCTCATGCAGCAGGTGCTCCTGATGACGCTGGAGCGCCTGCGCGACGGCAAGCTGCGTGAGCCCGAGAAGCTCGCTTCGTTCGTGCTCGGGATGTGCCGTATGGTCGTCCTGGAGGCGAGACGCGGGACGGCCCGACGCGAAGGACTGCTGCGCATTTATGGTGACATGCCCGAGGCGGTGGATCCACCCGAGCAACAGGACCTCGACGAAGGAAGGCTTTCAGGTTGCCTCGAAAGGCTTCTCGAGCGTGAACGCTCGGTTCTCATCCTGGGCTTCTTCGCGGACAAGCCGGCGGACGCCGTTGCGCGCGAACTTGGCCTGACGCAGGTCAACGCGCGCGTCATACGGCACCGCGCCCTGCTGAAGCTGCGGGAATGCATGAGCATGAGCGACGCCCCCCCATGAGCCCCCCGAATTGCATCGCGCCGATCCGTTTGCCGCGCTGGTCGAATATTGGTTCGACGAGCTGCCGCAAAGCGAGGAGGAGCGTATCGAGCAGCACCTGCTCGGCTGCGCTCAGTGCAGCGAGCGGCTTGGTGAGCTGACAAAGCTCGGCGCTGGGATCCGCGCGGCGTTTCGAAGCGGCGCAGTGTGGGCGGTCATTTCACCGGCCCTGCTGCAAGGGATGAAGCAGGAAGGCCTGTGTTTGCGCGAGTACCGCGTTGCACCCGGCGGAAGCGTCAATTGCACGATCAGCGCCATTGACGATGCGGTCGTGAGTCGGTTGCAGGTATCCCTCGAAGGCGAAGCTAGAGTCGACCTGGTGTACACGGGCGAGCACGGAGAAAGCCGCCTGCTCGACATTCCGTTCGAGCCTGCCACCGGCGAGGTGCTCTTCTTCCGTCCGCGGCCAGCCTCAAGAAGTCGCTGGCACATACCGCCGTGATTCGCCTGCTCGCGGTGGACGAGGCAGGCGAGCGCCCGATCGGCGGTTACACTTTCTTCCACACGCCGAGCTGAGCGCAGCGCACCTCAAGATGGCGCGATTTTCCACGCGACTCTTGCGGGAGCACGAGCCATCGCTCGATCCCTTGCGAGGGACCGCTTTTCCAATTAACTGGCGCGCCCGGAGAGAGTGCGCCACCCGCTCCGCTGCGGCGGCGCCCCATTGGGGCCGTTGCGCTCGCGCCCGAAGCGCGCAATCGCAACGTCCTACCGCGCGAACGCGCGGTAGTCGACCTCCCGACGCCGTCGGGAGTTCTCAATCCTCTCCGCGTGGATGCCATGAAATGAAAAAGGGGCCCACTTGCGAGTGGACCCCTTTTCCATTTCACTGGCGCGCCCGGAGAGATTCGAACTCCCGACCTTCTGGTTCGTAGCCAGACACTCTATCCAACTGAGCTACGGGCGCGAGAAACCGGCAAATTTTCTACTGGCGGAGAGAGAGGGATTCGAACCCTCGAAGGGCTTTTGACCCTTACGCCCTTAGCAGGGGCGCGCCTTCGACCACTCGGCCATCTCTCCGTTATGCAGAGAGCCGCGAAGGATAAACGTCCGGAGCGCCCCCGTAAAGCGGGAGCGCTCCGAATCGCAGTTTTTCAGCGAATTTCAGTCCCTTGGACTGCCGAGCGGGCGCCGGTCGGGCCCACACGGTCTGCAGGGTTACGGGAAGTTGTCGTGATGCCCGTTGCCGCTTTTCGGACTGAGCGCGGCTGCGCCGTCCTGCTCTTCACGCTTGATGCGTTCGAAGATCTCTTCGCGATGAACGGCAACGTCACGGGGGGCATTCACGCCGATGCGAACCTGATTGCCTTTGACGCCCAGCACAGTCACCGTCACTTCTTCGCCGATCATGACGGTCTCGCCAACGCGCCTCGTTAGAATCAACATCCCGAGCTCCTAGCCTTCGAGGCTAATTTTCTGACGCCGGACTCGCATCCATTCGATTCCCGAGTTCTCCGGCCAGAACAGGAACCGCATCATCCACGCAGGATGCGACGCGGCCCCAACCACCCCCTACTCGCGCTGCTCACGACTCGCAGTCACGAGTCAGCACCAGTGCCCGGAAGATACAGCCCCACCCAAAAAAAGTCAGCCCTGACGGTAAATCATTTCCACCGGTTTGGTTCGAAACAATTGTCCATACGTCGGGGTATTTCTTACCGGAGCTTCGATTCGACCCAGGTCGCGACGCTCTTCAGCGCCGCATCGAGCTTCGCAGGCTCCGTGCCGCCGGCCTGCGCGAGGTCGGGACGGCCGCCGCCCTTGCCACCGACTTGCTGCGCCACAAAATTGACCAGTTCGCCGGCCTTTACCTTGCTTGTCGTGTCCGCCGTGACGCCGGCGATCAGCGTGACCTTGTCGTCGGCACCCACGGAACCGAGCACGATCACCGCGCTGCCGAGCCTGCTTTTCAGCTGATCCACGGCATTTCGCAGCGCCGCGGCGTCCGCGCCGTCAGCGATCGCCGACACGACCTTGACGCCGTTGATCGTCGTCGCGTCCGCGGCCATGTCCTTGCCCGTGCCGCTCGCAAGCTTGTCCTTCAGCTGCGCCACTTCCTTCTCGAGGCGCCGCGCGCGATCGATCAGCTGCCTCACCTTGTCTTCCACGTCGTCGCGCGAACCGCGCACGAGGCCCGCGACCTCGCGCAACGCGTGGTCCGTCTGGACCACGTAGTCGTACGCGCCGCGGCCCGTCACGGCTTCGATGCGGCGGATGCCCGCGGCCACGCCGCCTTCGCTGACGATCTTGAAAAGACCGATGTCGCCCGCGCGAGCCACGTGCGTGCCGCCGCAGAGCTCCGTCGAAAAGTCGCCGATCTTCAGCACGCGCACGTCGTCTTCGTATTTCTCGCCGAACAGCGCCATCGCGCCCGACGCAACGGCCTCGTCGAACTTCATCAGCTTTCGTCTCGGCCGCCGCATTGGCTCGCACCTGCGCGTTCACGATGCTCTCGATCTCGTGCAGTTCTTCCGGCGTCACCGCCGAGTAGTGCGAGAAATCGAAGCGCAGCTTGTCGGGCGCGACGAGCGAGCCCTTCTGCAGCACGTGCGTGCCGAGCACCTTGCGCAGCGCCGCGTGCAGCAGGTGCGTCGCCGAATGATTGAGCCGCGTGGCCTGGCGTCGCTCCGAGTCGACCGTGGCCGCGAGCGCATCACCGACGCGCAGCGTGCCGCTTTCGAGCTTGCCGACGTGCACGTGTGCCTTGCCCAGCTTCTGCGTGTCGCTCACGACGAACCGCGCGCCGCTAGCCACGAGCTCTCCCTGGTCGCCGACCTGGCCGCCGCTCTCGGCGTAGAACGGCGTGGCGTCGAGCACCACCTGCCCTTCTTCGCCCGCGCGCAGTTCCGTCACCGCCTCCCTGCCGCGAAACAACGCGACGACCTTGCCTTCGCCGCGTTCGCTTTCGTAACCCTTGAAGAGCGTCCGCCCTTCCACCTGCATGTCGCCACGCAGGTCGACGCCGAACTTGCTGGCCGCGCGTGCCCGCGCACGCTGCGCATCCATCGCCGTCTCGAAGCCTGCCTCGTCGAGCGTGAGCCCCTTTTCGCGGGCGATGTCGTTGGTGAGATCCACCGGGAAGCCGTACGTGTCGTACAGGCGGAACACCGTCTCGCCCGGGATTTCCTTGCCGCGCATCTTGCCGATCGCGTCGTCGAGCAGCGCCATGCCCTGCGTCAGCGTCTCGGCGAAGCGCTCTTCTTCCTGGCGGATCACGCGCTCGATGTGCGTGCGCTGCGCATGCAGCTCCGGATACGCCGCGCCCATCTCCTGCTCGAGCGTCGCCACCAGCGTGTGGAAGAACGGCTTGCGCTGGCCGAGCATGAAGCCGTGGCGGATCGCGCGGCGCATGATCCGGCGCAGCACGTAGCCGCGGCCTTCGTTCGAGGGCTGCACGCCGTCCGCGATCAGGAAGGACAGCGCGCGGATGTGGTCGGCGATGACCTTCAGCGAGTTCGCACCGAGATCCGTGGTGCCCGTCGCACGGGCCGCGGCCTTGATCAGATTGCGGAACAGGTCGATGTCGTAGTTGCTGTGCACGCCCTGCATCACGGCGGCGACGCGCTCGAGGCCCATGCCGGTATCGACCGACGGCTTCGGCAACGGAGGTCATCGTGCCGTCGGCCGCGCGGTCGAACTGCATGAAGACCAGGTTCCAGATCTCGACGTAGCGGTCGCCGTCCTCGTCCGGCGAGCCCGGCGGGCCGCCCGGAATTTCGGGACCGTGGTCGTAGAAGATCTCGGTGCACGGTCCGCAGGGCCCGGTGTCACCCATCGCCCAGAAATTCGACTTCGCGCCCATGCGCGTGAAGCGCTGCGGGTCGACGCCGATTTCCTTCAGCCAGATGTCCGCCGCGCCGTCGTCTTCCTCGTAGACGGTGACCCACAGCTTCGACGGCGGGATGCCGAGCGTGCCGGTGACGAAGTCCCAGGCGTAGCGGATCGCGTCCTGCTTGAAGTAGTCGCCGAAGCTGAAGTTGCCGAGCATCTCGAAGAACGTGTGGTGCCGCGTGGTGTAGCCGACGTTTTCGAGGTCGTTGTGCTTGCCGCCCGCGCGCACGCAACGCTGCGAACTGGCCGCTCGCACGTATGCGCGCTTCTCCTTGCCGAGAAACAGGTCCTTGAACTGGACCATGCCGGCATTGGTGAAGAGCAGCGTCGGGTCGTTGCCCGGCACGAGCGAACTGGAGGGCACCACGGCGTGGCCGCGCTCCTTGAAGAAATCGAGGAAGGCAGCCCGGAGTTCGGTGCTGCTGAACCGCTGCTGGCGCGCGCGTCGTGTTCGTCATGAGTCGATGTCGTCGTCGGGGCCGAGTGCGGCCCGGATCTGCTCTGAGGAAAACCCGCGATATTGGAGGAAACGTGCCTGTTTTGCACGTTCGTGGAAGTCCCGCGGAAGCCCGGATCCGAAGCGCCGACGACGGGCCGCGCGGGCGGATTCGACCCAGTTTGCCTCCGCGTCGGTCAGCGCCTGCTCGATCGCGGCCGACTCCACACCGCGCTCGCGCAGCTCCATGCGGATCCGCATCGGGCCCTGCCCGCGCGCGGCGTGCTGGGTCGACGAACTGCTCGACGTAACGGTCCTCGCTGAGGCTCTGGTCCGCGACCAGTTCGGCGAGCACCGATTCGACCAGGGGCTCGGGATAGCCCCTGCGGGTCAGTCGCTCGGCCAGCTCGCGACGGCCGAAGTCGCGGCCCGCGAGCAGCGCGAGCGCGGCCGTCTTGACCGTGCGCGCGTCCGCCTCGGCCGCGATCGCCGCCTTGTCAGGCCTCGGTCGCCTCACTCGCGGCCGCCTCGCCCTTCTTCGGCACGAGCAGCTTGGCGCGCAACGCCGTCTCGATCTCGCGGGCGGTCTCCGGGTGCTGCTGCAGGTAGGCGCGGACGTTCTCCTTGCCCTGGCCGATGCGCTCGCCCTTGTACGCGTACCACGAACCGGACTTCTCGATGATGTTCTGCAGCACGCCGAGCTCGATGATCTCGCCTTCACGCGAGATGCCGACGCCGTACATGATCTCGAACTCGGCCTCGCGGAACGGCGGCGCCACCTTGTTCTTCACGACCTTGACGCGCGTCTGGTTGCCGACCACCTCTTCGCCCGCCTTGATTGCGCCGATGCGGCGAATGTCGAGGCGCACCGAGGCGTAGAACTTGAGCGCGTTGCCGCCGGTCGTCGTCTCGGGGTTGCCGAACATCACGCCGATCTTCATGCGGATCTGGTTGATGAACACGACGATGGTGTTCGAGCGCTTGATGTTGCCGGTGAGCTTGCGCAGCGCCTGCGACATGAGGCGCGCCTGCAGGCCCATCTGCATCTCGCCCATTTCGCCTTCGATTTCGGCCTTGGGCGTCAGGGCGGCGACCGAGTCGACCACCACGATGTCCACGGCGTTCGAGCGCACCAGCATGTCGGTGATCTCGAGGGCCTGCTCGCCGTTGTCCGGCTGGGAAACCAGCAGTTCCTTGACGTCGACGCCGAGCTTCTCGGCATAGGCCGGGTCGAGCGCGTGCTCCGCGTCGACGAAGGCGGCGGTGCCGCCCATGCGCTGCACCTGCGCGACGACGGTGAGCGCGAGCGTGGTCTTGCCCGACGATTCCGGACCGTAGATTTCGACGACGCGGCCCTTCGGCAGGCCGCCGACGCCGAGCGCGATGTCGAGGCCGAGCGAGCCGGTGGAGACGACTTCGACGTCGTAGCCGGTCGTGTCGCCGAGGCGCATGACCGAGCCCTTGCCGAATTGCTTCTCGATCTGGCCCAGGGCTGCAACCAGCGCCTTCTTGCGATTTTCTTCCATTGCGTTGCTCTCAGGGCCGACAGGCCCACAAAGGGTGACGGATGTGGTCCGGGGTGCCTGCATTATTCCACAGGATGCGACCGGAGTACTGTATATATATCTAGGTCATTTGACCAGATTCTCCTAGCCCCCTCCCGGTTTCAGCGATCCGAACGGGGGGCCTGGACGAGATTCCACCGCGCGCAAGGCTCATAGCGTGAGCCCGCCGCCTCTCCGATCGATTTCACCAGCCAAAGCGTGTCCACCGGCCAGCGGAGCGGCTCTATCGCGCGGCCCGCCACCGGTTGCCGCGCCTTCCGGGCCAGCGTCAGGTGCGGACGGAATTCCCGGCGCTCGGGATCGAACCCCTGCCGCCGCAACGCAGCTTTCAGGGCCGCGGCAAGGTCAGCCACCTTGGGCGGCACAAGTGTGGCCGTCATGCACAGCACCTGCGGCTTCTTCCAATGCTCCAGCCGGTCGAGCACGACGGTCTCCTGGGACCGCAGCGCGCCTTCGACGGCATGCGCCGCCTCGTGCAGCGCCGCTTGCCGGTCGGCTGCGACATTGCCCAGGAATTCGATCGTCAGGTGCCACTGATCCGGGCGCTGCGGTCGACAGGGATAACCGCTCGTCAGTGCCGCCACGCGAGCGGTCAGTTCGTCCCGCAGCGAGGCGTCCGGCCACAGCGCGAAGAAGAGCCGGTCGCTCACGATCCGAGCAGGCCGCGCAGGGCCCGCTCGACGGTCTGCCGGCGGACGGCTTCACGATCGCCCCTGAAATACTCGACTGCGCTCTCGACGGCCACCCGCCCTTCGAATCGCCTGCCCCATGCGAGCCACACCATGCCGACCGGCTTGTCGGGCGTGCCGCCGTCCGGCCCGGCGACCCCGCTGACGGCGACGCTGACATCGCCTCCCAGGCGCTGCAGGACTCCTGCGGCCATCGCCCGCACCGTCGCCTCGCTGACGGCCCCGTCGGATTCGAGTACGGACGAATCGACGCCGAGGACTTCGGCCTTGGCATCGTTGGAGTAGACGATCGCCCCGCCGAGAAACCACCGCGAACTGCCCGGCAGGTCCGTGCAGACCTTACCGATCCAGCCGCCGGTGCAGGACTCCGCACTGACGAGGCGGTGTCCGTGCGCCATGAGGTGCGAAGCCACCCGGCCGGCCAGCGTCTCGAGCATCGCGTCGGTGGGGGCGGTCATGACTGGATTCTAAACGCCTCTTGCCAGTGCGCGGGCGGGTGACCAAACTTACCGGTTCCACCCCCTGGAACGACAGAAAAGGCAGCAACCCATGAGAATCGTCCCCTTGGCGCTCGCGCTGGCCGTCACGGCCTTCCCGCTGATTTCGCACGCGCAGACGCAAGGCGTCGCCGCCGACGAGCAGATCGTGCTCAAGCAGGTGATGACCGACAAGCGCGCCGTGTACGCCAAGAACCTGGGACTCACGGAATCGGAAAGCCGCGCCTTCTGGCCCGTTTATGACGAGTACGAGGCCAAGGCCAAGAAGCTCGACGACCGCTTCCTCGAAAACCTGAACAATTTCGCCACCAAGTACGACACGCTGACCGACGCCGACGCGAAGGCCGTGCTGAAGGAAAAGATGGCGATCGAGAAGGAGCGCGCCGCGCTCAAGCAGACCTACACCAGCAAGGTCGCGAAAGTGCTGCCGGCCAAGAAGGCGCTGCGCTACGCACAGATCGAGACACGCGTCGAGACGATGATTCGCAGCAACGTCTACTCGCTGATCCCGCTGGCCAACTGATCCAGACCCGACTCACGCAAGGACACGCCATCCATGTTCAAGAATCGCACCCTGTTCGCAGCCGCTGCCGTCGCGGCCTTCACGCTGTTCGCCCCGGCCCAATCCACGCTGGCGCAGACGACCAGCCCGAACGACGACACTCAGTTGCTGATCAGCCAGATCCAGACCGACAAGCGCGCCGTCGTGCTGCAGGCCATGAACATGACCGACGCCGAAGTGAAGGGCTTCACGCCGATCTACGACGAGTACCAGCGCGATCGCAAGGCGATCTTCGAGCGCCAGGCAGACGTGCTCAACAAGTACGCGTCGAACTACGACTCGATGACCGACGACGCCGCCAAGGGCATCCTGAAGGACTTCTTCAAGGTGAAGGACGACCAGCAGTCGCTGCTGAAGAGCTACTCCAAGAAGTTCGCGAAGGTCCTGCCGAACGCGAAGGTGCTGCGCTGGGTGCAGATCGAAAACAAGCTCGAGAGCGTGCTCGCCGTGGAGGCTGCCCGCATCGTGCCGCTCACGAAATAAGTCGATTCAAGGAGATCCCATGCACCAATCCACTTTCAGGATCGCCGCGACGGCCCTCGCCGTCTGCATCCTCGCCGCGGGCTGCGCGAGCGGTCCCGACATCCGCGCCGACTACGACAAGTCGGTCGACTTCGGCAAGTACCGCACCTACGGCTTCGTCGCGCCGGCTCCCGGCGACACGACGCAATTCAAGTCGCTGGCCCAACAGACCATGCAGAACGCCGCCGCGCGCGAAATGGAGAGCCGCGGGTACACGCGCTCCGACAACCCGGACCTCGCGATCAACTTCAAGGGCAAGCTCGAGGAGAAGACCGACATCGAGTCGACGCCCGCGCCGATGTACGGCCCGGGCTGGGGCTACGGCGGCTGGTACGGCGCGCCCTACGGAGGCTACGGCGGCACGGAAGTGACGACGCACCGCTATCACGTCGGCACGCTGGTCATGGACGTGGTCGACCGCGCGAAGCGCCAGGTCGTGTTCCAGGGCGGCCTCGAGACCGTGGTTTCCAAGGACATGATGCAGAACCGCGAAGCCGCCATCACCGGCGCGGTCCAGCAGATCTTCACGAAGTACCCGTTCGTCGCGGGACAGTCGGCACCGGTGCCGCTGCCCGAGAAGAAGTAAGCGCGCTTTACTCGAACGAGAACGCCAGTCCCCACGCGGGGGCTGGCGTTTTCTTTCGGCTCTGTCACCAAGTCGCGTTGACCGTGGTGCCGGTGAGGGGTCTCACCTCTCCCGCTTGCGGGAGAGGTCGCACGCAGTGCGGGTGAGGGGGCTGCGCCAATCGCATTCATTCCCCGTCTCCGGCTGACAGCGGACCGTACGCGCTGGTAAATAGCATTTAGCCGATCCAGGCCAAGGAGCACACGCATATGAAGCCAAAGAACACGATCTGCCTCTGGTTCGACAAGGACGCGCATGAGGCGGCGCGCTTCTACGCCGCCACCTTTCCCGACAGTAAAGTGTCCGCTGTTCACACGGCGCCCAGTGACTACCCGGGCGGCAAGAAAGGCGCCGTTCTGACGGTGGAGTTCACCGTGCTCGGCATTCCCTGTCTCGGTCTCAACGGCGGCCCGGCGTTCAGCCACGACGAGGCCTTCTCCTTCCAGATCGCGACGGACAATCAGGAAGAGACGGACCGCTACTGGAACGCGATCGTCGGCAACGGCGGCCAGGAAAGTGCGTGCGGTTGGTGCAAGGACCGTTGGGGCCTCTCCTGGCAGATCACCCCGCGCGTGCTGACCGATGCGCTTGCGGCTGGTGGCGATGAGGCAAAGCGTGCCTTTGAGGCGATGATGCCGATGAGGAAGATCGACATCGCCACCATCGAGGCAGCGCGACGGGGATGATGCGGACATGAGCGGCCCGGCGGCCGCCCAAGCACGCAGGAAGTATTTCACCAGCGCAGCCTGGCGACAGAGCCTTTCCTTTCGGCGCGCGTCACCCGTTCAGCGTGCGGCGATACAGCCCGTCGAATGCCGTCGTCCAGCGTCCGGCCGCGTCGGTGCTCTCCCAGTGCTGGCGCACCGTGCCGTCCGCATTCGGCGTCCACGTGATGCGATGGCGAGTCACGACGCCTTTCTCGTCGGTCGTGCTGCCTTCCAGCACCATGTCGCGGCCGTGCAGCCCGCCTTCCAGCAGCAGCAGGGTGCCGGTGCTGTCCACCCAGGTCTGGTGCCACACCTTGCGACCCGCGTCGTAGGTATTGAGGCTCTCGCCGCTGTATCCCTTCGGGGTCGCATAGTGCTCGTGCAACACGCAACCGCCGTATTCGAGCGTGATGCGGTTGGTGCCGGCAACGGAGCCGTCGGGTCGCGTGACCTGCCAGTCGCCGGCCCAGAAATCGAACTGGCGAAACTCGGGAGCATCGCAGGGGCCGGCCAGCGCCGGACCACCGAGCAGCACGAGACCAAGCGCGAGGGTTGAACGCATGTGTCACCTCCGGTGGGACGACGCGCCATGCTGTACCCGGAGCGACCGAATGCGACGACGGTTCGTCGCAGCCCAAGGCCGCCTCGACGGGATCCGGATCGTTTTCGGGGGCCGGCAAGCGGTACCGGAGGGCCCGGAAAGCGGGTAACGTACCGGCTGGTCAGATCGATCCCTCGCAATGGCGCCGGCCGACCCCTCCTCCGAACACACTCCCGTCATGCAGCAGTACCTGAGGCTCAAGGCCCAGGTGCCCGACGTGCTGCTGTTCTATCGCATGGGCGATTTCTACGAGTTGTTCTTCGACGACGCGCGCCGCGCCTCGCGGCTGCTCGACATCACGCTCACCGCGCGCGGGCAATCGGGCGGCGAGCCGATCCCGATGGCGGGCGTGCCGGTGCAGACGCTCGACACGTATCTCGCGCGGGCCGTCCGCAAGGGCGAGTCCGTCGCGATCTGCGAACAGATCGGCGATCCGGCCAAGTCGAAAGGCCCGGTCGAACGCCAGATCGTCCGGATCGTCACGCCGGGCACCGTCACCGAGGATTCGCTGCTCGAGGAACGGCGCGACACCCTGCTCGCGGCTGTCTGCGCGTCGGCCGAGCGGTTCGGACTGGCGTGGCTGGAGCTGTCGAGCGGCCGGTTCCACGCGACGGAATTTGCCGGCACGGAGGCGTTGGGCGCGGAGCTCGAGCGGCTGCGACCCGCCGAACTGCTGGCGCCGGAGAGTTTCTCACTGCTGCCAGCCGGGTTTGGCGGTGCCGTCCGCCAACGCCCGCCCTGGCATTTCGAACAGGGCAGCGCCGAGCGGCAATTGTGCGAGCAGTTCGGCACCCGCGATCTCGCCGGGTTCGGGCTCGCGTCGCAACCGCTCGCAATCGGCGCCGCGGGTTGCCTGCTGAACTACGTCCGCGAGACGCAGAAATCGGCGCTGCCCCATTTGCGCGGCATCCGCTGCGAGTCGCGCGACGAGGCCTTGTTGCTCGACGCGGCCACGCGACGCAATCTCGAGCTCGACTCGAACATGTCCGGACGCACGGAAAGCACGCTGGTCGGCGTGCTCGACCGCACGGCGACGTCGATGGGCGGCCGCGAGTTGCGACGCTGGGTGCAGCGGCCGCTGCGCAGCCGCGCACAACGCGAACTGCGTCTGCAGGCCGTCGAATCGATCCTCGACGCGGCCGGGCATGAGCCATTGCACCAGTTGTTGCGCCGCGTCGGCGACGTCGAGCGCATCCTCGCGCGCGTCGCGCTGCGCTCGGCGCGACCGCGCGATCTGGCGCAGCTGCGCGAGACGCTCGGCTGCCTGCCCGAGCTCCAGGATCTGCTGAAGGTCTTCGATTCGCCGCTCGTGCAGC
This sequence comes from uncultured Gammaproteobacteria bacterium, assembly GCA_963843985.1. GTDB lineage: Bacteria > Pseudomonadota > Gammaproteobacteria > Steroidobacterales > Steroidobacteraceae > RPQJ01. The sequence goes on from CAWJMS010000035.1 coordinate 374,567, forward strand.
AACTGTCGGCCGGTGCGGGCACGCATCCGGAAGCACTTGCGTTGCTCGCGGGCGCGCTGGTGGCGGCACCGCCGGCGATGCTGCGCGAAGGCGGCGTCATCGCTCCCGGCCACGACGCCGACCTGGACGAACTGCGCCGCATCAGCGAGCACAGCGACGAAGCGCTGCTCGATCTCGAGGCGCGCGAACGCGAGCGCACCGGGTTCGCCAACCTGCGCTTCGGCTACAACCGCGTGCAGGGCTACTACATCGAAGTGAGCCGCAGCCAGGCCGACCAGGTGCCGGCCCACTGGGTGCGGCGGCAGACGGTGAAGAATGCCGAGCGCTACATCACGACGGAGCTGAAGGGCTTCGAGGACAAGGTGCTCGGTGCGCGCGACCGGGCGCTCGCCCGCGAACGCGAGCTGTACGAGGCGTTGCTCGACCGGTTGACCGTCGCGCTGCCCCGGCTGCAGGCCACCGCGGCGGCGCTGGCCGCGCTCGACGTGCTGGCCAATCTTGCCGAGCGCGCCGTCAGCCTGCGCATGGTCGAAGCCGCAGCTGGTCGACGAGTCGCGCATCGAGATCCGCGGCGGGCGGCACCTCGTCGTCGAGCAGAATCTCGACGGGCCGTTCGTCCCGAACGACCTGGTGCTGCACGATGGCCGGCGCATGCTGATCGTCACGGGCCCCAACATGGGCGGCAAGTCGACGTACATGCGCCAGTCGGCGTTGATCGGCATTCTCGCGGGCATCGGCAGCTACGTGCCGGCGGAGTCCGCGATCCTCGGCCCGATCGATCGGATCTTCACGCGCATCGGCGCCGCCGACGATCTTGCGGGCGGCCGCTCGACGTTCATGGTCGAGATGACGGAAGCGGCGAACATCCTGAACAACGCGACGCGCGACAGCCTGGTGCTGATGGACGAAATCGGCCGCGGCACGAGCACGTACGACGGCCTGTCACTCGCCTGGGCCTGCGCGCGTCACATCGGGCGCGAGGTCGGCGCGTTCACGCTGTTCGCGACGCATTATTTCGAGCTGACCGCGCTGGCAGACGAACTGCCGGCCTGCGCCAACGTGCACCTGGACGCGACGGAACACGCGGACCAGCTCGTGTTCCTGCATGCGGTGAAGGAAGGCCCGGCGAACCAGAGCTACGGGCTGCAGGTGGCGCGGCTGGCGGGCGTCCCGAAGTCAGTCGTCGGCGAGGCCCGGCGCTACCTGCAGGAACTGGAGCGGCGCGATCATGTCGCGAAACCCGATGCTCCACAGCAGCAACTGGATCTCGTGCCGCCCCGCGATCCCGGCGAGAGCGCAGCGCTCGAGGCACTCGCCCGAGTGGATCCGGATTCGCTGAGCCCCCGCGAGGCGCTGGACGTGCTGTTCCGGCTCAAGGCCCGGCTCGACGGCGCCGACCAATGAGCAGCGGGCAGCCGGGCCCGCACCGGGCCGAGCCCGGTGCCAGGCAACTCTGCCAGCGCCGCCAAGCCGGGGACGGCGAGTCCGGAAGATATCCTCCGGACTCGCAGTCCCGGCCGCTTAGAACGAGGCCTTGAACGAAGCCCCGTAGGTACGCGGCGCGCCGACCTGGCAACGCATCACCGTTCCGCCGGAGACCGGATCGCGCAAGCCGAGCAGGTTGTCGAATGGCTGGGCCACCGTGCCGGTGCAATACCCCTCGTCGGTCAGGTTGTCGCCGAAGACCGATACCGCGTATTGGCGTTTCGCGCCGAACAGCAGCGAGAACCGCGCGGACACCGTCGAGTACGCATCCTGGTAACCCTGGGGGTTGTTGTCGTTGACCTGGTTGACGTTCATGTCGTCGATGTAGCTCACGTCCGTGCGGAACGTGTAACCCATGTCGGCCAGGCCGAGGTCGCCCTGCAACTGCATGCCGGCCGAGCCCTGCCACTCCGGTGCGTACACCGGTGTCGCGCCCTTGAGATTCTGCGTGCAGGCCGGGTTGACCTGGGCCGGGTACGGCAGGCATGTCGCGTTCGGATACTTGGTAAATTCGGCGTCCAGGTAACCGACCGACGCGTACAGCGACATCCAGTCGCGCGGCGCCCAGTCGGCATCGAGTTCGACGCCCTGGTCGCGCATGTTGCCTGCGTTGATCACCGTGAAGCTCTGGCCGTCGAACGCGCGGTCCTGGAAGTCGCTCAGCTCCGTCAGGAACACCGTGCCGTTCAGGTGCGCACGACCGCCGGCGAGCGACCACTTGGCGCCCGCCTCGTAGTTGTCGGTGGTCTCCTTGTCGAAGATCCGCTTCTGGCCGAGCGCAGCCGCGCCACCGCCCGAGTTGAAGCCGCCCGACTTGTAGCCCGTCGAATAGCTGCCGAAGACCAGCAGCTCATCGCTCGGCTTCCAGTTGACACCGGCACGATAGGTGAACTGGTCGTCGCTGAGCTCGAGGTCCGTCGATTCCGCGGCGCGCAGCAGCGCGCCGAACGGATTGTTGATGTGTTGTACGAAGGTCCCGCTCTTGTTGTCCTTCGTCCAGCGCGCGCCGACGACGAGATCGACCGTGTCGGTGATGCCGACGTCGGCCTGACCGTATGCCGCGAGATTGTCCGCGTCCTGGTTGAAATCCAGCACCGTCGCCTTGGACTTGTTGCCGCTTGCGGCGCAGGCCGGTCGCATCGGCGCCGGCACGAGCCGGCAGAAGTCCGCGCCCATGCCCAGCGTTTCGCCGATGGCGAAGTCTTCCTGGAAATAGTAGAGACCCGCCACGTAATCCAGCCTGCCGCCGAGGAGTTGGTCCTTGGGCGAGATCAGCTGCAGTTCGTACGACTGGCTCCTGCTCGCATAGTCGCCGCCGCGGGCGAGGAAGTCCGCCGGCATGAAGAGCACGTCCGACTCGAGCTGGTCGTTGTCCCACTTGCGGTAACCGCCGAGGAACCGCACGGTGTAGTCGTTCGCAAGATGCCAGGACAGGTCGCTCACGACACCGGACTGCTGGTCGTGCACGTCGCCCTTGATGCGCTGGTTGCTCTTGCGGTCGAACGCATCGTCGAGGTCGGGCGGGTTGCCGCCCGTGATCAGGGTCAGGCGGGCGCGCGAAGCTGCGGTCAACGTGTCCGGGTCGATCTCGAGCTCGGCCTTGCCGTCGCCACCGATCTTCGAGTAGTCGTACTTGACGGTCCAGTTGACGTCGTCCGTGATGTCCCACGACATGCCGACGCGCGCTGCATCCGCCTTGCTCGACGCAAATTCCTTGTTGTCGTAGCGGTTGTATGCGTAGCCATCCCTCGAGTCGGTCAAGCCGGCGACGCGGAACGCAAGCTTGTCGCCGACCGGCGCGTTCAGCATGCCGCTGTATCGCTGCTCGCCATAGTTGCCGTACTGCAGTTCGGCGTTGCCGGCCCATTCCTGCTGCGGGCTCGCCGAACGCAGCAGGACGGCACCGACCGTCGAGTTGCGGCCGAACAGCGTGCCCTGGGGGCCGCGCAGCACTTCAGCGCTGGAAATGTCGTTCATCGTGCCGAACAGCGAGCCCGCGCGCGGAACGTAGACGCCATCCATGAACGTGCCGATGCTCGGGTCGATGGCGCTGTTGCCGGCCGCGCCGACGCCGCGAATGGTCAGGCGCACGTTGGCCGTCTGCGTGCCGCGCGCCGCATTGAAGTTCGGCGCGAGCCGCGGGAGGTCGAGCACGCTGGTGACGCCGGCATTGACCAGGGTCTCGCCCGTGAACGCCTGCACCGAGAGCGGTACGTCGTGGATGCTCTCCTCGCGACGCTGGGCGGTGACCATGACTTCCTCGATGGCGGCCGCGGGCGCGACGGTCGCATTGGTGGCCGCATCGTCGGCGCGCGCCGCCTGAGCGGCGGCAAGGACGGCGGTCACTGCGACCGCCACTGACGTCATCTTCAATCCACGCATTTCAAACCCCCGAAGGTCAAGTGTGTATGTCCATGGAGCAAGGCTGCTGGTCGCAGCGATGGCTCGCCAAGTTGCCGCAAAGTGCTGGCGATTCCCCGTCCGACGGGGCTTCGATCGACGATGCCGCGCGGCATCACCCGCGCGGTGTACGGTCTTTGACTAGAAGGGCCGGTCGCCGATGATTCCGGCACGCTCCATTTTCCGTACGGCCGGCCAGTAGTCCTGGACGGCGTAATGCTGGGTGCTGCGGTTGTCCCAGATCGCGACGCTGTTCTTCTTCCAGCGCCAGCGAACCTGGTATTCCGGAATCGTCACGCGACCGATCAGGTAGTTGAGCAACTGGCTCGCGCCCGGCGAGTAGTCCTGCCCATGCCGGACGTTCTCCGGCGTGTGGTAGTTGACGATGTGAGTCGTGAACGCATTGACGAACAGCACTTTCTCGCCCGTTTCCGGGTGCGTGCGGACGACCGGATGCTCGGCGTCCGGGAACCTCGCCTTCAGGGCGTGACGTTGCCCGATCGGCAGCTTGGCGCCGAACGTCGCTTCGATGCTGTGCCGCGCGCGCAGCCCTTCGATCCGCCTCTTGACGGACTCGGGCAGGTCCTCGTAGACCGCGGCCATGTTCGCCCAGATCGTGTCGCCGCCCACGTCGGGCGTTTCGACGCAGCGAAGCACGCACCCCATCGGCGGCGCCTCGCGCCAGGTCGCATCGCAGTGCCAGGCGTTCTCGTAGTGCTCCGGCGGCGTGTCCAGGTCCTTGTAGATCCGCACGAGCCCGGGATGGTTCGGATCGCTGCCCGCGACGGGATGGTCCTCGAGCTCGCCGAAGCGCCGCGCGAACGCGACGTGCTCCGCGCGCGTGATGTCCTGGTCGCGCAGGAACAACACCTTGTACTTGAGCAGCAGCGCCTTGATCTCGGCGAAGAGCGCGTCGTCGCGCGACGCATCGCCAAGGTTCACGTTCGCGAGCTCCGCACCGACCTTGCACGTGAGCGGCTCGGCGCGGACGGAACCGAGCGTGTGCGAGCGCAGGATCGCCGGTGTGGCCGAAGATAAGTCCGTCATTGAAATGGCCCTCTTCATATGACGAAGATCGACGAACCGGTCGTTCGCCGCGCCTCGAGGTCGCGGTGCGCGTGCACGGCGTCCTGCAACTCGTAACGCTGGTTGATTTCGATGCGTATGCGCCCGGCCGCGACATGGCCGAAGACCTCGGCTGCGAGCGCGGCCTTCTCGGCCGGATCCGCGATGTAGTCCGCAAGCGCCGGGCGAGTCACGAACAGCGAGCCCTTGAGGGCAAGCTGCATCGCGTCGATCGCGGGAATGGGCCCCGATGCCGTGCCGACGCAGACCAGCAGGCCGCGGCGCTTCAGCGAATCGAGCGAGGCCGCGAATGTGTCCTTGCCGACACTGTCGTACACGACCGCGACGCCCGCACCGCCCGTGAGTTCACGGACGCGCTTCGCGACGTCCTCGCTGCCGTACCGGATCACGTGATCGCAGCCGTGCGCCCGCGCGACGTCCGCCTTCGCTTCGGTCGAGACGGTGCCGATCACGTTGAGTCCCAGGATCTTCGCCCACTGGCACACGATGAGCCCGACGCCGCCGGCCGCGGCGTGCACGAGGATCGTGTCGCCCGCATCGAGCGGCCATATCCGGCGCATCAGGTAGGCCGAGGTCAGGCCGCGCATCGTCATGGCCGCCGCGGTCTCGCACGAGATCGCGTCCGGCAGCTTGATCAGCGGCGCGGCAGGCATCAGTCGCTCCGTGCTGTATGCGCCGAGCGTATTGACGAATCCCGTGTAGGTAACCCGGTCGCCGACCGCAACGTTGTCGACGCCGGGGCCGACGGCCTCGACGACACCCGACGCCTCGACGCCCATGCCTGCAGGCAGCGGCACCGGGTAAAGTCCGGTGCGAAAGTACGTGTCCGCGAAGTTGATGCCGACCGCGACGTGGCGAATCCGCGCCTGTCCGGGGCCCGGCTCACCGACGCCGACCTCCTCCAGCCGCAGCACCTCGGGCCCGCCCGTCTGCTGCATGCGAATGGCCTTGTGCCACGCTCAGTTCCTCGCTCCGTACCTGGCCGCCGCTCAGCCCGTCGCGCGCAGCGAAACCGCGCGCGCGGCCGGCTCGCGATTCGGCGCGAAACCGTTCTCCGCCAGCGTCTCGTCCGCGTTCTCGTAGAACGTTCCAATCTTGTAGATCCGGCGAGCCTCCTTCGCACTCGCCACCTCGCGGCCGAGTTCACGCGAGATGCGCACGAGCTGTTCGATCTGTTCGACCGAAGACATCTTCGCCTTGCGGTCCTGGGTCCAGATGTTGTCCTCGATGCCGCAGCGGACGTGCAAGCCGAGCGCGATGGCCATGGTGTTGATCGGCAGCACGTTCAGCATCGACGTCTCGAGGGTGAGCACCGCGCCGTCCGGGACCGCGCGCACGAAGTTCGCGAGGTTGTAGAGGTTGGGCGCGTCGAACCCGCCGCCGATCGCGACCCAGGTCAGGATCAGCGGCACGTTGCAGGTGCCACGCCGCATCATGCGCTCGACCGTCTCGAGCTGGCAGGTGTTGGCGAGCTGGAAGTGCGTCTGGATGCCGTTGTCGCTCAGGCGACGGATGTGCTCCTCCACCCATTCCGGCCCGGCGGGAATGGTCATCTCGCGATAGGCGCGATACATCGCCGGCTCGGCGAGCGAGGTCCCCGCGAGGTCCGCCGTCGGACATCTGCTCGACGACGTTCATCTGGTTGGTGTTGATCGCGATCGTCACCTGGTCCGGCGCCGGCTGCAATTCGGCCAGCATGTGGCGCGTGTCGTCGCTGAGCCACTTGGCCGCTTCGCCGTCGCTCTCGGGCGCAAACGAGATCGAACCTCCCACCTGGATGATCAGCTCCGGCACGCGGGCACGAACCCCGGCGATCAACTCGTTGAATTTCGACAGGCGCTTGCTGCCCTTGCCGTCGAGCTCGCGCACGTGCAGATGCAGCACGGTGGCGCCCGCGTTGTAGCAGTCGACCGCCTTCTGGATCTGTTCCTCCATCGTGACCGGGATGTCCTCGGGAAAATCCGACGGCATCCACTCGGGGCCGTAGGGCGCCGCGGTGATCACCAGCTTTTCCTGGTGCTCCGGAAACAACGAGCCGTCGATGAAATTCATGCGGGTTCCTCTCGGAGGCGGTTCTGCAGGTCGGGAGAACGGGCGGTGCGATTCGTCGCTCGCTGCTTGTCGGCGCCATACGTGCGGGACGCGACGATGAACATGCCCGCAGCGAGCAGGCAGAAGACCGGCACGACCGCAAGCGCGAACGGCAGGCCGTATGCGTCGGACAGGACGCCGGTCAGGTACGGGCCGGCGGCGAGGCCGAGCAGGTTCTGCGTGAGCGACAGCACCGCCGCAGCGGTGGCCCGCAACGCGGGGTTGACGACGTCGACGACGACCGCAGCGACCGCGCCGATCGTGCCGGTCATCACCGTCGCGCCGGCAACGATCAGCGCGAACTGCGTCGGGCCCGGCCCGGCCATGCCGAAGGCGCTGCACATGAACAGCGCGGTCAGGACGGCGACGACGGCCGGCACGTATAGTCTGAACCGCCGGTCACGGTGCGAGAGCCGGTCGGCGAGCACGCTCCAGGCGATCGATCCGACCGCGCCGAGCATGACGACGAGGCCCGTCCGGATGCCGGCCTGGTCCGGCGCGAGGCCGTAGTAGCGATGAAAATAGCTCGGCGTCCAGGCCCAGACACTCGAGACGACCAGCAGCTGCAGGCCCGCACCGACGCACGTGTAGACCACGGTACGCGGTCGCAACAGCTCGCCGACGACCTCGCCGAGCGGTACCGCCGGCCGCGCCACGCTCCGGCCCGGGGCCGCCATCGGGCCCTCCTCCCTGACAAATAGCCACACGACGATCGCGAGCAGCAGCCCTGGGATACCGACCACGCCGAAGCCCGCGCGCCAGCCCCAGTGCTCGGCGATCACGCCGCCAAGCATGACGCCCAGCACCGAGCCCACGAGCCCGGCCCCCAGGAAGGCGCCGAGCACCGTGCTGCGCAACCGGGCCGGGAAGATGCTCGCAAGCAGCGCCGCGCCGGCCGCCCCGTAAGCGGCTTCGCCGAAGCCGATGAACCCGCGTGCCACCAGGAGGTGCCCATAGTCGCGCGCGAACGCGCAGGCAATCGTGGCCGCACTCCAGACGAGCGCCATGAGCACGATGCTCTTGACCCGGCTCCAGCGATCCGCAAGCAACGACAGCGGCACGGTGCCGAGCGCGACCACGATCGAGACGATGGACACGAGTGCGCCGAGCTCGCGGTCCGACAGGCCCCACTGCGCGCTCAGGTGCGGAAACATGGAGACGATGACCTGCCGGTCGACGTAGTCGATGACCATCAACAGGGCCAGGACGCCGAAAATGAACCACGCACGACGGCGCGGCGGCAGCTCGTGCTCCGCGTAGGCGCCGATCGTGTCGTGACTGCCGATTTGCATGTCCCCCTCGTCCTGTGTTGGCGGGGAGACGCACCGTGCTCGCCACGAATGCGATTCCCCCCTTTCGCGGAAGGATTCTCGTTCCAAACGAGTTGAGAACGGTTTACATTGGGGGACAGCGACTTATCATCTCGGGACATGGCCGGATGACGCGCTTCATACGCAGTGGCAGCCTCACCGGGTTTCCGGAAATCGCGCGCAAGTGCGGTCTGGACCCGGTGTCGCTGATGCAGGAATTCGGCCTGCCCGCCGGGTGCCTCGACGAAACCGACATCATGATCCCCGTCGACTCCGTTGCAAGGCTGGTCGAGGCTGCCGCGGATCGCAGCGGAACCGAAGCGTTCGGCCTGCTCATGGCCGAGGCGCGCACGATCTCGAGCCTGGGCCCGCTCGGCCTGTTCGCGCGCGAACAGCCCACGTTGCGGGACGCGATCGCCGCGCTTACCCATTACGCACGCCTGCTCAACGAGGCACTGATCGTCACTATCGAAGAGGATCACGAGATCGGCATCGTTCGCGAAGAACTGCTGGTCGGACACTCCGGCTCAGTGCGCCAGGCCACGGAACTCGCCATCGGGCTGGCCCTCAAGCTCATGCGCAGCTTCCTCGGTCCCGACTGGAAGCCGCGCCGTGCCTGCTTCATGCACGCGGCGCCGCGCGATCGGTCCGTGCATCTGCGCTTTTTCGGACACGCCCAGTTCGACCAGGACTTCAACGGCATCGTCTGCACGCGACGCGAGCTCGACGCCCCGAATCGCGAGGCAGACGCGACGCTGGCACGCTATGCCCGACAGATGCTCGAGAGTCACCCGGCCAAGGGCGGCGAGCTGTTCGCGGACCAGATCCGTCAGCTGGTCGTGATGCAGCTGGGCTCCGGGCAATGCAGCATCGAGCGAATCGCACACCTCCTGCGCGTCGACCGCCGCACCATCCATCGGCGCCTGCGCCAGGAAGGTCAGTCCTTCAGCGCGACCGTCGATGCGGTGCGCCGCGAGCTGGCATCCCGCTACCTGGCGGACCGCAAGCGCAGCCTGGCGCAGATTTCCTCGCTGCTGGGATTCTCCGCGCCCAGTGGGTTCTCGCGGTGGCACAAGCAGCAGTTCGGCACGACGGCGGAAGAAGTAAGAGGTGCCGGGTTTGACTTATTGACTTATCGCATGCGCCCGCCAATTCGGCGCATGCGATAAGTCAATAAGTCAAACCCGGCACCTCTCGAAGCGGCCATTGCGGAGGAAGTGCGCCACCTGTGCGGCGACGTCGGGCGCAAAGATCATCCCCATGTGGCTGTGCGGCAGCACGATGTGATCGTGCAGCCCAGGGATGATGGTCTCGCTGACGGCCACAGAGCCATCGTTGTCTTCGTCGAAGTGCGCGAAGAACTGGCCGGTGCCCATGCGCATCGAGCCGGCGATGGCGCCGAGCGCCCCGCCGCGGCTCCAGGCCCGGCCCGCCGGTTTCGCCAGCTCGCTGAGCACGTGGGGCCCGAGCAACGGCCGCAGCATCGCGAAGCGTGACGCGCTCTCAACCGCTCGGCTGCCGTTCAGCGGTGAGCCGAGCAACACGGCGTTGCCGTCGACGTCGGCGCCGCACTCCATCAAGGCCCGGTAGACGATTGCGCCGCCCAGACTGTGGCCGACGAAATGCACGCGTCCGCCGCGACGGGCCGCCTCGCGCGCCGTCTCGGCCAGCTCACGGCTGATTTCTGCCGCATCGCCGTGCAGCGTCGGGTACGCGAACGTCTGCGCCTCGAAATCGTGCTCGAGCTGCAGCCGGCGCCGCAGCACGCCCATCTCCATCCCGTTCATCCACAGGCCGTGGACGAGGATGACGGAGTCGCGTCCGGCCATCAGTCCTTGACGGGCAGCTTGACGCGAATGTGCAGCTCGCGCAGCTGCTGCTCGGACACCTCGGTCGGCGCATCGGTGAGCGGGCACGTCGCGTTCTGCGTCTTCGGGAATGCGATGACGTCGCGGATCGACTCGGCGCCCGCCATCAGCATGGCGAGACGGTCGAGACCGAACGCGATGCCGCCGTGCGGCGGCGCGCCGTACTTGAGCGCGTCGAGCAGGAAGCCGAACTTCTTCTGCGCCTCTTCCGCGCCGATGCCGAGCATCTCGAACACGGTCGACTGCATTTCGTTGCGATGGATGCGCACCGAGCCGCCGCCGATTTCCGAACCGTTCAGCACCATGTCGTAGGCCCGTGCCCGCGCGCCGCCCGGATCGGCCTTGAGCGCCGCCGGGTCGTCGTTGATCGGCGAGGTGAACGGGTGATGCATCGCGCCCCAGCGCTTGGCGTCGGGATCCCATTCGAACATCGGGAAGTCGACGACCCACAGCGGCCGCCAGCTCGGCTCGAGCAGGCCGAGGTCGTGGCCGACCTTGAGGCGCAGCGCGCCGATCGCGTCGTTGACCACCTTGGCCTTGTCCGCGCCGAAGAAGATCAGGTCGCCCGTCTGCGCGCCCGTGCGCTGCATCAGGCCGGCCACCGCAGCATCCGACAGGAACTTCAGGATCGGCGACTGCAGCCCGTCGCGGCCCTTCGCCGCATCGTTGACCTTCACGTACGCCAGGCCCTTCGCGCCGTACCGTGCGACGAACGCGCCGTAGTCGTCGATCTGCTTGCGGGAGAGCTTCTCGCCGCCGGCCGGCACGCGCAGCGCGGCCACGCGACCCTCGGCATCCGCCGCCGGGCCCGAGAACACCTTGAAGTCGGAGTCCTTCACGAGGTCCGCGACGTCCACCAGCTCGAGCGGGATGCGCAGGTCTGGCTTGTCCGATGCGTAGCGGCGCATCGCTTCGTCGTACGACATCCGCGGCAGCGGGTTCGGCAGCTGCACGCCGAGCACCTTGTCGAACAGCTCGCGGATCAGGCCTTCCATCAGGTCCATGATGTCGTCGCGCGCGAGGAACGACGTCTCGATGTCGAGCTGCGTGAATTCGGGCTGGCGGTCGGCGCGCAGGTCCTCGTCGCGGAAGCAGCGCACGATCTGGTAGTAGCGGTCGAAGCCCGCGATCATCAGCAACTGCTTGAAGATCTGCGGCGACTGCGGCAGCGCGAAGAACTTGCCCGGCTGCGTGCGGCTCGGCACGAGGTAGTCGCGCGCGCCCTCGGGCGTCGCCTTGGTCAGCATCGGCGTCTCGATGTCGACGAACCCGTGTGCGTCGAGGTACGCGCGCATGGCCCGCGTGATCTGGTGGCGCTGGCGCAGGCGCTTCTGCATCACGTCGCGGCGCAGGTCGACGTAGCGGTACTTGAGCCGCGTCTCTTCCTTGACCTCTTCGTCGAGCTGGAACGGGATCGGCTCGGCGCGGTTCAGCACTTCGATCGCCCGCGCGAGCAGTTCGACCTGTCCGGACGCAAGGTTCGCGTTGGCCGTGCCCGCCGGCCGCGGACGCACGGTGCCCGTCACCTTGATGACCCACTCGCCGCGCACGCGCTCGGCTTCGGCGAAGACCGCCGCGGCATCGGGATCGAACACCACCTGCAGCAGCCCGTCGCGGTCGCGCAGGTCGATGAAGATCACGCCGCCGTGATCGCGCCGGCGGTGGACCCAGCCGGCGACGGAGACGTCCTTGCCGACGAGGCCCTCGTTGACCTCGCCGCAGTAATGGGTGCGCATGGGCATGATAGACGGGGCGTGTACCGGTGCCCCGAGGCCGAATTTTTCCAGAAGGAACGGGATGTTACGGGTCGACCTGTTGCGGTGCAAGGAGAGATTCCGCGCCCGCTCGCGGCTGCCATTTCGGCACGACCACCCCGAGCGTCAGCAGCATCTTGAAGGCCTCGTCGACGGTCATGTCCATTCTCACGACCTCGTCGCGCGGCACCAGAATGATGAACCCGGTCGTGGGGTTAGGCGTCGTCGGCACGAACACGCAGGTGACGTCCTGGGCCGTCTTCGCCTGCGCTTCCTCGAGATTGTCCGAGGTGATGAATCCGATGCTGAAGACGCCCTTGCGCGGGAACTCGACCATCACGACCTGCTTGAACGACTTGCCCTGGTCCGTCAGGACCGTCTCGCTGAACGTCTTCGCGCCACTGTAGACCGCACCGATAACAGGGATCCGGCGCATGAGGCTTTCGGCGCCCGCGACGATCTGCCGCCCGAACAGGTTGCGAACCAGCACGCCCGTCAGGAACAGCAGGAGCAGCGAAAGCGCGATGCCGACGCCGGGAACATAGGTGCCGACGATGGCCTCCGGCCGCCAGGAGGGCGGGAGCAACAGCAGCGACTGGTCCAGGATGCGCGCGACGAAGCGCACGACCCAGACGGTCACCGTGATCGGGATCCAGATCAGCAGGCCGGCGATCAGGTAATTGCGAACCGAGCGCGCGGGATGGCGGCCCGGGCGGCCGTTGCCTTCACCCGGAGGCATCGCACCGCCGATGCCTAGGCTCTTCACGTCAACGCTTGCCTGTCTTCTTCGCGGGCTTGCGCACCGGCCTGGCCTTCCCGCCGCTGGACTTCTTCATCGCCGGCCTGGACACGATCGTCCGCGTGGACCGCTTCTCGGCCGGCTCCTTGGCGGGCGCGGTCTTGGTCTCAGCCTTGGACTCGGCCTTGGACTCGGCCTTGGGCTCGGACTTCGTCTCCGGCTTGGTGTCGGCCTTGCCTTCCGGAGCGCTCTCGGCCGATTCGCCCTTGTCGCCGACGAGGTTGCGCTTGTTCTCCTTGTCGGACTTGAAGTCGGTCTCGTACCAGCCGCTGCCCGCCAGGCGGAACAACGGCGCCGACATCAATCGCTTGAGCGTGTGCTTCCCGCATTCCGGGCATTCGCGCAACGGCTTGTCCGAGAGCTTCTGCAGGGCCTCGAGGTGATGGCCGCACTTGGTGCATTGGTATTCGTAGATGGGCATGCGTGTCGATCGGTCGGCTGCGAAGTTGGCGATTATACGGTCGAACGGGCGCCGCTCGTCGGGCCACGCTTAAGACGACTACATCGGAGCGGCGCTGTGCGCGGAGTCATGGCGGCGAGCCACTGCTCCCCGCCACCGGGTCCTCTCCGCAGGAACGCCGTAAACCCATCCATGGGGGCTTCGGCCGCGCCGTCCGTGGCGCGGACGATCCTGCGGAGAGGACCCGGCGTCGGTGAGTGGCGTGCCCCGCCGCCAATTGGCGTTCCTGCGGCTGCTTACGCTTTCTTGCGCTTCGCCGGCGGCTCCGTCGCGGCGGCCGGCTCGCCGTGCTGCGCGAACGTGAGCGCACCGTCGCGAGCACTCACATGCACCGTATCGCCCGGCGCGAACTCGCCGCGCAGAATCCGCTGCGCCAGCGGATTCTCGAGCTGGTGCTGGATCGCCCGCTTCAGCGGACGCGCGCCGTACACCGGATCGAAACCCGCCTCGCCGAGCAGGTCGAGCGCCGCGGCGTCGAGCTCGAACCCGATGTCGCGATCCGCGAGCCGCTTGCGCAGGTGCCCGAGCTGGATGTCGACGATCGCGCGGATGTGCTCCCTGCCGAGCGGATGGAACACCACCACGTCGTCGACGCGGTTGATGAACTCCGGCCGGAAATGCTGACCGACGATCTCCATCACCGCCGCCTTCATCTTGTCGTAGTTCGCCTCGCCCGCCATCTCCTGGATCAGCTGCGAGCCGAGGTTCGACGTCATGATGATGACCGCGTTGCGGAAATCGACCGTGCGTCCCTGCCCGTCCGTCAGGCGCCCGTCGTCGAGCACCTGCAGCAGCACGTTGAACACGTCCGGGTGCGCCTTCTCGACCTCGTCGAGCAGGATGACCGCATACGGACGACGGCGCACCGCCTCGGTGAGGTAGCCGCCCTCCTCGTAACCGACGTAGCCCGGAGGGCGCGCCGATCAGCCGGGCCACGGAGTGCTTCTCCATGAACTCCGACATGTCGATGCGCACCATCGCCTCTTCGGTGTCGAAGAGGAATTCGGCGAGCGCCTTGCTGAGTTCGGTCTTGCCGACGCCGGTCGGGCCGAGGAACAGGAACGATCCGTTCGGACGATTCGGGATCGGATAGCCCCGCACGCGAACGGCGGATGGCGTCCGACACCGCGCGCACGGCCTCTTCCTGGCCGACGACGCGCCTGGCCAGCGCCTCTTCCATGCGCAGCAGCTTCTCGCGCTCGCCTTCGAGCATCTTCGAGACCGGGATGCCGGTCCACTTCGAGACGACCTCGGCGATCTCCTCGTCGGTCACCTTGTTGCGCACCAGCGTGGGCGCCTTGGTCTCCGCTTCCTGCGCCGCCTTGATGCGCTTCTCGAGTTCCGGGATCTTGCCGTACTGCAGCTCGGACATCCGCGCGAGGTCGCCGGCACGCCGCGCCGCCTCGAAGTCGATGCGCGCCCGCTCGAGTTCCTTCGTGATCTGCGCGACGTTCCCTGCGCCGCGGCCTTCTCGGCGTGCCATATCTCCTCGAGGTCGGCGTACTCCTTGCCGAGCTCGGCGAGCTGCTCGTCGAGCGCCTGCAGGCGCTTCTTCGACGCTTCGTCCTTCTCCTTCTTGAGCGCTTCGCGCTCCATCTTGAGCTGGATGATGCGCCGATCGAGCCGGTCCATTTCTTCCGGCTTGGAATCCATCTCCATGCGGATCTTCGACGCGGCCTCGTCGATCAGGTCGATGGCCTTGTCGGGCAACTGGCGATCGGTGATGTAGCGATGCGAGAGCGTCGCGGCGGCGACGATCGCCGGATCGGTGATCTCGACCTTGTGGTGCGTCGCGTAGCGCTCCTTGAGGCCGCGCAGGATCGCGATCGTGTCCTCGACCGACGGCTCGTTCACCAGCACCTTCTGGAATCGCCGCTCGAGCGCCGCGTCCTTCTCGACGTACTTGCGGTACTCGTCGAGCGTGGTGGCGCCGACGCAGTGCAGCTCGCCGCGCGCGAGCGCGGGCTTCAGCATGTTGCCGGCGTCCATCGCGCCTTCGGCCTTGCCGGCGCCGACCATGGTGTGCAGCTCGTCGATGAAGAGGATGACGCGGCCTTCCTGCTTCGCAAGATCGCTTCAGCACGGCCTTCAAGCGCTCCTCGAATTCGCCGCGGAACTTCGCGCCGGCGATCAGCGCGCCCATGTCGAGCGCGAGGATGCGCTTGTCGCGCAGCGACTCGGGCACCTCGCCATTGACGATGCGCAGCGCGAGGCCCTCGACGATCGCGGTCTTGCCGACGCCCGGCTCGCCGATCAGCACCGGGTTGTTCTTGGTGCGACGCTGCAGCACCTGCACGGTGCGGCGGATCTCGTCGTCACGGCCGATGACCGGGTCGAGCTTGCCCTGCTCGGCGCGCTCGGTCAGGTCGATGGTGTACTTCTCGAGCGCCTGGCGCTGTTCCTCCGCATTCGGATCGGAGACCTTCTCGCCGCCGCGCACCTCATCGATCGCGCGCTCCAGCGAGCCCTTGATGACGCCGGAGTCGCGCAGCACCTTCGCGAGCGGGCCCTTGTCCTCGAGCGCCGCCAGCACGAACAGCTCGCTCGAGATGTACTGGTCGCCGCGCTTCTGCGCGAGCTTGTCGGTGAGGTTGAGCAGACGGCCGAGGTCGTTCGAGAGGTGCACCTCGCCGCCGGTACCTTCGACCTTCGGAAGACGGTCGATGGCCTCGCCCGAGGTGGGAGCGCAGCGTCTTGACGTTGGCGCCCGCCTTGTCGAGCAGCGGCCGCACGGAGCCGCCCTGCTGGTCCAGCAGGGCGAGCATGAGGTGGGCGGGATCGATGAACTGGTGGTCCCGGCCGAGCGCCAGCGACTGGGCCTCCTGCAGGGCGGCCTCGAACTTGGACGTGTACTTGCTGTTCGACATGGGTCGTGGCTCCCGGGCAGGGGCTGGGTTGACCCCGAAATGGGGGCGGATGCGCCGAGGTCAAGTCTCAGGGCTGGGGCCGGACCCTCACCCGGCCTCTGGCCGACCTCTCCCGCAAACGGGAGAGGTGAGAACCCTCACCCGCCTCGGGCGACCTCTCCCGCAATCGGGAGAGGTGAGAACCCTCACCCGGCCTGCGGCGACCTCTCCCGCAAACGGGAGAGGTGAGAATCTAGTGCATTCCCTCGTGGGTGAGGTAGACCAGCGCCACGCCGAGCCCGATGAACAGCAGCTGTTCGAGGCCGGCCTTCAGGTCGACCCGGCGGTGCAGGCCCGGGATCAGGTCGGCCACGGAGATGTAGATGAAGCTCGATGCCGCGAATGCGATCGCATACGGCAGCAACCAGGTCGCCGTCCCGAGCGCGTAGTACGCGACGACGCCGCCCAGGATCGAGGTGAGGCTGGTCAGCAGGTTCAGCACCATGGCGCGCGATCGCGAATAGCCGCCGTGCAGCAGGATCGCGAGGTCGCCGACTTCCTGTGGAATCTCGTGGCTGAACACCGCGATGGACGTGACGATCCCGAGCTGCGGACTCGTCATGAACGCGCCCGCCATCAACACGCCGTCGAGCACGTTGTGGAAGCTGTCGCCGGCCAGGATCATCTTCGCCGAGGCCGCGTTGCGCGCCGCGTGGCTCGGCGAGTGCATCTCGCACGGATCGTCGTGGCAGTGCCGCCAGAGCACGAACTTCTCGAGCACGAAAAACATCAGGATGCCGAGCAGCAGCGCCATGCCGACGTAGTGGGCACGGCCGGGCCCGGCGCCTTCGAGAGCGTGCGGCAGCAGGCCGATCAATGCGGCCGCGAGCAGCGTGCCCGTCGCGAAGCTGATGAGGTGCGGCAACACGGCGGCGCGCGACTTGTCCCCAAGCACCAGGAAGAAGCCGGCTGCGAAGGCGCTCAGCAGGCCGCTCAGGCCCGTGAACAGGATGATGAGTCCGAGGGTGCTCAAGCTTGGTGGTCTCGGGGGCTGTCGACGCGGTTGAGCGCGTTTGTCGGGGTTCGGGTGTGGCTCCGGGCAGGCGCGTCAGGTTAGCACGCGGCCCGGCTCATTCGAGCCACGCGAGCGTGGCCATGCGGCCCGTCCTCGACTCGCGGCGATACGAAAAGAACTCGTCGCGCTGCCGGTACGTGCACCAGCCACCGCCATGCACCGAGCCCACTCCCGCCTCGGACAATGCCGTCCGCGCCAGCGCGTAGAGATCGGCCTGGTATCGGCCACCCGCATTCGGCTTGAACGCCGCGGCATGCGCCGCCGAGCGCTTCACGAAGGCTTCGCGAACTTCCACGCCGACTTCGAAGGCCGGTTGAGCGATCGCGGGCCCCAGCCACGCCAGCAGTTCGGACGGCGGCACCTGCAATGCGGCAATCGTCGCCTCGAGCACGCCGCCGACCAGCCCTCGCCAGCCGGCATGCGACACGCCGATGCGCGTGCCGGCGCGATCGGTGATCACGACAGGCAGGCAATCCGCCGTCATTACGACGCACACGCGCCCTGGTTCGTGCGCGACGCTCGCATCGGCCGTCGGCGCGGCGGCCTGCACGGTGGCCGGGCCGGTGTTCGTGACGACCTCGATACCGTGCACCTGGTCGAGCCAGAGCGGCTCGGCCGGCAGCCCGCCCGCGTGCCGCAGTCGCGCGCGATTTGTCGCGACGGCGGCCGGATCGTCACCGACATGCTGCGCAAGATTGAACGAAGCATAGGGACCGGCGCTGGCTCCGCCGGTGCGCCGCGTCGAGATCACGCGCACGTGCCCGGGCGCGGGCCACTGCGGCACCAGCCAATGCGCGGCACCGGTCGTCATTTGTGGGCAGCGTCGCGCGCGAGCACTTTGAGCAGCTGCACCATGTCGTCGGGCAGCGGCGCGACGCATTCGAGCGGCTTGCCGCTCACCGGGTGCTCGAGCTGCAGCTTCGCGGCGTGCAGCGCCTGACGCGGGAATTCCCGCAGCGCGACCCGCAGTTCTTCCGTCGCACCCTTGGGCATCGTCAGGCGGCCGCCGTACACGCGATCGCCGACGAGCGGATAACCGGCGTGCGTCAGGTGCACGCGGATCTGGTGAGTCCGCCCGGTCTCGAGCTGCACGCGCACGTGCGTGTTGGCCCGGAAGCGCTTGATCACGCGGTAGTGCGTGACGGATTCGCGCCCGCCCTGACGCACGGCCATCTTCACGCGATCGACCGGATGCCGGTCGATCGGTGCGTCGATCGTGCCGCCCGCGGTCATCACGCCCTTGCAGATCGCTTCGTACTCGCGATGGATGGCGCGCTCTTCGAGCATCCGCACCAGCTCCGTGTGCGCCGCCAGCGTGCGCGCGATGATCAGCAGCCCGCTCGTCTCCTTGTCGAGACGATGCACGATACCGGCTCGCGGCAGTTCGACGAGCCTGGGGTCGAGCGCGAGCAGCGCGTTCTGGAGCGTGCGGTCGGGGTTGCCGGCGCCCGGGTGGACCACGAGGCCGGCCGGCTTGTTCACCACGAAGACGTGCTTGTCCTGGTAGACCAGTTCGAGGGGCATGGCCTGCGCCTCGGCCGCAACCTCGGGTTCCAGCCTGGCATCGACCGCCACGGCCTCACCGCCGAAAACCTTGTCCCGGGGCCGCCGCACCTCGCCGTCCACGCGGATTTCGCCTGATTCGATCCAGCCCTTCAGGCGGCTGCGCGAATAATCCGGCAGCAGCTGGGCCAGCGTCTGGTCGAGGCGCCGTCCCGCGGCATCGGCCGGTATCTTCAGAACGTGCTGGATCGCGGAACTCTTCATGGGCTTTACATTCTATATACTTCGCAACTTCCCGCCGCCCTGCCGGCCCGCCGAACCCCATCATGCCGTCTCATTCCCGCCTGAATCGCTCGTCCCACCGGCTGTTCGTCGTCCTCGCACTGGCATCATTCGGGCTGGCCGGATGCCACAGCTTCGGGTTCGGCAAAGGCGACAAGCCGGTCAAGGGATCGCCGGAATCGATCTACGGCGAAGCACGGAAGGACCTGCGCTCGGGCAATTACCAGGGCGCGATCCAGAAGTACGAGAACCTGGAGGCCCGATACCCGTTCAGCGAGCAGGCCAAGCAGGGCCAGCTCGACCTGCTGTACGCCTACTACCGCAATCACTCGCTCGAGTCGGCCATCGACCAGGCCGACCAGTTCATCCGCGAGAATCCGGCCCATCCGCGCGTCGACTACGCGTGGTACGTCAAGGGGCTCGTGTACTTCGAATCGGGCGCCAACTGGCTGGAGCGCGTGTTCCATGCCGACATCACCAAGCGCCCGCCGCAGGAAGCGAAGAAGTCGATGCAGTCGTTCCAGACGCTGCTGCAGCAGTATCCCAAGAGCCCGTACGCGCCCGACGCGCGCCAGCGCATGGTCTACCTGCGCAACCGCCTTGCGGACTACGAACTCTCGGTGGCGCGCTACTACATGAAGCGCGGCGCCTACGTCGGTGCGGCGGCGCGCGCGCGGGGCATCGTCGAGCAGTACGACGGTTCACCGGCAGTGGACGAAGCGCTGCAGATCATGGCGGACGCCTATCGCAAGCTGGGCATCGACGATCTCGCGAGGTCGACGGATTCGGTGCGTGCCGCCAATCCCGTGCCGGTCGACGCCGATGCGTCGAAAGGCTTCCTGGCAGCATTCGGAGGCTCACAGGCGAGCGGCTCCGAGCAAGGCGCCGGCTCGCAGTACAGCGGCCCGGCCCCTCGCGCGAGACGCTGGGAGGCTCACGCGGGCCTGGCGTTCCAGCAGTCCTCGAGCGCCGACTTCAAGGGTGGCACGACGGTCGACGTCCACAGCGGCACGGACTTCTTGCTCGGCGTGGGTTACAACTACTCCGATCACCTCGCATTCGGCGGATCGTTCAGCTTCGACCAGAAAGACTACGACGCAAAGGTTGCGGGAGATACGCCGGGCGAAGTCTTCCCGGTCAAGGGTTCGCTCGACTCGATGGCCCTGATGGTCGACGTCACCTACTACTTCCTGAAAGGGCCATTGACGCCGTTCCTGGTCGGCGGGCTCGGATGGAGCAAGGTCGACACGAACATCTCGACCGCCCCGCCGGACGTCGGCTGCTGGTGGGACCCCTGGTACGGCTACCTCTGCACGTCCTTCCCGAACACCAAGAAGATCGACGGCCTTGCCTACGAGTTGGGCCTGGGCCTGCGGTACGACATCAACGCCACCTGGGTGGCGGACGGCACCTACAAGATGAAGTGGGTGGACTTCGACAATGCGACCGGCACTCCGGATTTCAGCGCCTTCCTGTTGAGCCTGGGCTGGAAGTTCTGACGCACGGGCGCGCACCGCGCGCGTAGCGACCGCAACCCCGCGCACGGCACGACCAGCGAGCCAAGGTGGTCTCGACGCGACCGCTGGGCTACTTCTTCGTGCCCGCCGTCTTCGCCGCCGCCACCAGCGAGTCCTCGGGCGGACCGCTGCTGCCGATCGAGAGCCGATCCGCAGTGACCGGCTTCGACACGCCTTCGCGATACCAGGTCACCACCATCGGGATCTTCGCCAGCCGGAACAGGCCGAGCTGCGGGCAGCGCCGGTGCGTTTCCCTGGCCAGCGCCTTGATCTGCGCGGTCGACTCCCGCGTGTCGAGGTAAAGGTCGAAATTCACCTGCTCGTACAGCGGCTGCAGGTGCAGGTCGAAGAAGAAGCCGCGGATGTCGATCAGCGAGCGCATTTTGGTGCGCAGGCCGGCGTACTTGAACTCCTGGTCGCGCGCGACGACCGCAATCGTGATCGACGTGCACCCTGCCAGTGCAGCGAGCTGCGCGTGCACCGGTGTCCAGCCGCGCGAGCGACCGCTGAGGTCGGGCGGATCCCCGATGTCGAAGCCCGCGGGCTCGTCGAACATCAGCGAAGGCTGGCCGTCGAAGTACGCCTCCACGCGCATCTGCTCGAACGACCGCGTCGTGACGTCCGACACGCCGATGTACTCTGGATACGTCGCGCCTTCTTTCATCGCCTTGCCTCCGCGAGCCCGCGGCCCGTGTGCGCCGATCTTGCCATCGGCCGGCTCGGGCGCGTAAGCCCCGCCGGCAGTCCGAGTACCCATTGTCGGCTGCGCAGGCGACAATGGCGCAACCCCCTCCCTTTGTACGCCCCCCGCCCTGTGAACGCCGTTCCCCACCCCCACGAATCCCTGCTCGTCGCCCAATCCGCCCGGACGCTCGACCCCCCGGCCCGCCTGCGGGAGATTCCCTACAACTACACGTCGTTCTCCGACCGGGAAATCGTCATCCGGCTGCTCGGCGAGGACGGCTGGACGCTGCTCGACGAGCTGCGCACCGAGCGTCGCACGGGCCGGTCGGCGCGGATGCTGTACGAGGTGCTCGGCGACATCTGGGTCGTGCATCGCAACCCGTACCTCGAGCAGGACCTGCTCGACAACCCGAAGCGCCGCGCCATGCTGGTCGGCGCGCTGCACCATCGCCTGAACGAGATCGACAAGCGGCGCGAAGGCAGCGACGCGGACCGCGACACCAAGGTCGCCCGGCTGCTGACCGCGGCGCGGCGCGCCGTCAGCGAGTTCGAGCAGTCGTTCGCCACCATCGAAACGATGCGGCGCAAGGCGCGCCGCGCGCTCGGCAGCCACACGCGCGACGACAACCTCTGCTTCGACGCGTTCGCCCGCGTGTCGCACGCCACCGACGCCACCGACTGGCGCGTCGAGATCCCGTTCGTCGTGCTGACGCCGGACTCCGAAGACGAAGTCCCGGGACTGGTGCGCGCCTGCATCGAAGTGGGCCTGACGGTGATTCCGCGCGGCGGCGGCACCGGGTACACCGGCAGCTGCGTGCCGCTGACGCCGTTCGCGGCGGTGATCAACACCGAGAAGCTCGAGCGCATCGACGCGGTGGAGAGCATCGCGCTGCCCGGCGTCTGCAGCCGGTGCGCGACCGTGCTGACCGAAGCGGGCGTCGTCACGCGCCGCGTGGAAGAAGCGGCCAGCCGGGCCGGCCATGTCTTTGCGGTCGACCCGACGTCGGCCGACGCCTCCGTCGTCGGCGGCAACATCGCCATGAACGCCGGCGGCAAGAAGGCGGTGCTGTGGGGCACGGCGCTCGACAACCTCGCCTGGTGGCGGATGGTCGATCCGGACGGCAACTGGCTCGAGGTGACGCGCGTCGGGCACAACCTCGGCAAGATCCACGACGTCCCGACAGCCGTGTTCGATCTCGTGTGGAAGGACGGTCGCGACGCGCCCGATGGCGCGAGGGTGCTGCGCAGCGAGCGGCTCGAGATCGAGGGCCGGCGCTTCCGCAAGGCCGGCCTCGGCAAGGACGTCACGGACAAGTTCCTCGGCGGCCTGCCGGGCGTCCAGAAGGAGGGTTGCGACGGCATCATCACCTCGGCGCGCTGGATCCTGCACCGGATGCCGGCGCACGTCCGCACCGTCTGCCTCGAATTCTTCGGCCAGGCGCGACAGGCGATTCCCGCGATCGTCGAGATCCGCGATCACCTGGAACGCAAGGGCCGCGAGCACGCCGTCCAGCTCGCGGGCCTCGAGCACCTCGACGAGCGCTATCTCCGGGCCGTCGGCTACGCGACGAAGTCGAAGCGCGGCGCGCTGCCCAAGATGGTGCTGCTCGGCGACATCGTCGGCGACGACGAAGCAGCGGTGGCGCATTGCGCCTCCGAGGTGGTGCGCATCGCCAACGCACGGGCCGGCGAAGGGTTCGTCGCGGTCGGCGGCGAGGCCCGCAAGGCGTTCTGGCGCGACCGGTCGCGCACCGCGGCGATCGCGCGGCACACCAACGCCTTCAAGGTGAACGAAGACGTCGTGATCCCGCTCGAGCGGCTCGGCGAGTACACCGATGCCATCGAGCGGATCAACATCGAGCTGTCGATCGAGAACAAGCTGCAGCTGCTCGACGAGCTGGACCAGTATCTCGCCGGCGAACCGCGCGTCGGCAAGACCGGCGACGCCGACGTCGATCGCATGCCCCGCGAGGACGTGCTCGCGGACCGCCCGGCCACCGCACGCGATCGTCCTGGCGGCGAGCCGCCGCCGCTGGCAATGGATCGCGGCACACCTCGACCTGCCGCTCGTCGCCGCGATCGAACAGCTCGACGATGCCGGGCTCGGCGATGTCCGCGACGAGCTGCGGCGGCGCGCGGCCGGCGAGCCGTCGGCGCGCGTGTTCGACGTGGTGCAGGACCGCACGCTGCGCGTCTCCTGGAAGCGGGAGGTGCGCTCGGAGCTGCAGCGCGTCTTCGCCGGCGGACCGTTCACGCCGCTGCTGGCCGATCTCGAGGCCATCCACCAGCGCGTGCTGCACGGCCGCGTCTGGGTGGCGCTGCACATGCACGCCGGCGACGGCAACGTGCACACCAACATCCCGGTCAACTCCGACGACTACGCGATGCTGCAGCGGGCCAACCGGGCCGTGGCGCGCATCATGCGGATCGCGCGCGACCTCGACGGCGTGATCTCCGGCGAGCACGGCATCGGCATCACCAAGCTCGAGTACCTGACGGAGGCCGAACTCGCCGAGTTCCGCGCCTACAAGCAGCGCATCGATCCGGACGGCCGCTTCAACAAGGGCAAGCTGCTGCCGGGCGGCGACCTGCGCAGCGCCTACACGCCGAGCTTCAACCTGCTCGGCCACGAATCGCTGATCATGCAGCAGTCGGACATCAACACGATCTCGGACGCGATCAAGGACTGCCTGCGCTGCGGCAAGTGCAAGCCGGTGTGCGCGACGCACGTGCCGCGCGCCAACCTGCTCTATTCGCCGCGCAACAAGATCCTCGCCACCTCGCTGCTGATCGAGGCGTTCCTGTACGAGGAGCAGACGCGCCGCGGCGTGTCGATCCAGCACTGGGACGCGTTCTCCGACGTGGCCGACCACTGCACGGTCTGCCACAAGTGCGAGTCGCCCTGCCCGGTCGACATCGACTTCGGGGACGTCTCGATGGCGATGCGCGACCTGCTGCGCCGCATGGGCAAGGAGCGCCTGAACCCGGCCAAGGCCGGCGCCATGATGTTCCTGAACACCACGAATCCCGACACGATCAAGCTGACCCGCAAGGTGATGATCGACTGGGGATACAAGGCGCAGCGCATCGGGCATCGCGCGCTGCACGCGCTCGGCAAGGCGCAGACGAAGCGTCCGCCCGCGACGACCGGCGGCCGTCCGCCGGTGCGCGAGCAGGTCGTGCACTTCGTCAACAAGAAGATGCCGGGCGGTTTGCCCAAGCGGACCGCCCGCGCGCTGCTCGACATCGAGGACCGCAACTACGTGCCGATCATCCGCGACCCGGCGCGCGCCTCGGCCGACGCGGAGGCCGTGTTCTATTTCCCGGGCTGCGGCTCCGAGCGCCTGTTCTCGCAGGTCGGCCTCGCGACGCAGGCGATGCTGTGGCACGTCGGCGTGCAGACGGTGCTGCCGCCCGGCTATCTTTGCTGCGGCTACCCGCAGCGCGGCTCCGGCCAGTTCGACCAGGCCGACAAGATCATCACCGACAACCGCGTGCTGTTCCACCGCGTGGCGAACACGCTGAACTACCTCGACATCAAGACGGTCGTGGTCAGCTGCGGCACCTGCTACGACCAGCTGCACGGCTACAAGTTCGAGGAGATCTTCCCGGGCTCCCGGATCCTCGACATCCACGAGTACCTGCTCGAAAAGGGCGTGCGGCTCGAGGGCGTCACGGGCGTGCGCTACATGTACCACGACCCCTGCCACTCGCCGATCAAGAGCCAGGACCCGCTCAAGGTCGTGAACGCGCTGCTCAATGCCGAGGCCAACGGCCGCGTCGAGAAGAACGACCGCTGCTGCGGCGAGTCGGGCACGTTCGCGATCGCGCGGCCCGACATCGCGACGCAGGTGCGCTTCCGCAAGCAGCAGGAAATGGAAAAGGGCGTCGCGAGCGTGCGCGCCGACGGCTACGACGGCGAGGTGAAGGTGCTCACCTCCTGCCCGTCGTGCCTGCAGGGACTGAAGCGCTACGGCGACGACACCGGCGCCGACGCCGACTACGTGGTGGTCGAGATCGCGCGCCACGTGCTCGGCGCCGAATGGCTCGAACGCTACGTGACGCAGGCGAACCAGGGCGGCATCGAGCGCGTCCTGGTCTGACGGGGAGAACGCTCGTGTCGAATGCATTGCCCGCCCGAACGCGGGCCGACTTCCGCTCGTGCCGCCGGCAGGTGTTCGGATTCCACCTGCTGATGCAACTCGTCGGCGTGGCGCTGTTCACCCCGCTGATCGGCTGGATCGCCGGCCAGATCATCGGCACGACGGGCGACGCGGTGATCAGCAACTACGACATCGCCGCATTCGCACTCTCGCTGCGAGGCGTGGTCTTCGTGCTGGTCGTCGCCGCACTGACGATCGGCCTGCTGTTCGCCGAGTTCGCCGGGCTCACCCGGCTGTCGGGCCACGCCATTGCGCGCCGCAAGACCACGCTCGTCTCGGTCATCGGTTTCGTCGCCCGCAACCTGCCGAAGCTCATCGCCCTGTCGGCGCTGGCGTTCGTCCGTCTCGTGCTGCTGTTGCTGCCGTTCCTCGCGGTGGTTGGCGCCATCTGGTTCGGCAGCCTCGCAGGCCACGACATCAACTATTACCTCGCCGAGAACCCGCCCGAGTGGCGACGCGCGAAGCTGCTCGTCGCGATGCTGGCGATCGGGTACGCCCTGCTCGCGGCGTGGCAGCTCGCAAGATGGCTCTACGCGGTCCCGATCATGCTGCACGAAAGACATGGGCCGCGCGAATCGCTGCAGCGCAGTTTCGAGATGACCCGCGGACGGTTGACGGCGATCGTGGTGCCGCTGGCCGGGTGGTGGATCCTGGTCACCGTCGCGGCCGTGGTCATCGCCTTGCTCGCCCGGCAGGTCTCGACCGCGGCCCTGGACTGGGCCGGCATGGACCTGCGCCGCGTGCTGCCGCTGGTCTCGCTGTGCCTCGCCGTCTCCGTCACCGGCGGGTTCCTCTACGGCGCGCTGCAGCTGGCCGGCCACCAGTTCCTCGTCACACGGATGTATGCCGAGCAACTCGACCGGCAGTGGGTCGTGCCGGTGGAATCGAGCGCGGAGGCCGCGCAGTCGACGGGTCTCGCCCGGCTCGCCGTCGTGGCCACGCTCGCCCTGCTGGCGCTTGCCATCGGCGTCGCGGCGTTCCTGACGACGCGTCTCGACCTGCAGCCGGACGTCGCGATCACCGCCCACCGCGGCGCGTCCCACGTCGCGCCGGAGAACACGATGGCCGCGTTCCGCGCGGCGCTCGACGCCGGCAGCGACTTCGTCGAACTGGACGTGCAGCGCACGCGCGACGGCGCGATCGTCGTCATGCACGACGGCGACTTCATGCGCATGGGAGGCGATCCGCGCAAGGTCTCCCAGGTCACGGCCGCGGAAGTCGCGACGATCGACATCGGCTCACGGTACGACGCGAAATTCGGCGGCGAGCGTGCGCCGCTGCTGGCCGACGTGATCGCGCTCGCGCGCGGCCACATGAAGATCAACGTCGAGCTGAAATACAACGTGCCGGACCCCGGCCTTGCGCCGGCTGTCATCGACCTGTTGCGCCAGGAGCAGTTCATCGACCAGGTCGTGATCACGTCGCTCGACTATGCGGCGCTGAAGCAGGTCAAGTCGCTCGAGCCGCGGCTCACGACGGGACACATCGTGACCGCCGCGGTCGGCGACGTGGCGAAGACGCACGCCGACTTCGTCAGCCTCAACAGCGCACAGGCCACACCAAAGCTGCTGCGGCGGGCGCATGCCGCGCACAAGCAGGTGCACGTCTGGACGGTCGACAAGCCGGAGGTGATGCAACGGATGATCGAGCGCGGTGTCGACAACATCATCACCAACGAACCGGCGCTGCTGAAGCGCGTGATGCAGGACCGCAACGAGCTGAGCGCTCCGGAGC
Source organism: uncultured Gammaproteobacteria bacterium (assembly GCA_963843985.1). Lineage (GTDB taxonomy): Bacteria > Pseudomonadota > Gammaproteobacteria > Steroidobacterales > Steroidobacteraceae > RPQJ01. The sequence continues at coordinate 401,624 of CAWJMS010000035.1, forward strand.
GCCTGGCGCTGCGCCTGCGCATCCTGTTCAGCAAGGCGCCGGTCGAAATCACCTCGCAAGAGGCCGTGCCGCAGCTGTGACCGGCCGTGCCCAGCGCGAAGCGCTCGCAAGCGCGGCTTTCGACGGCCCGATCGACGTCGTCGGCGACGTGCACGGCGAGATCGACGCGCTCGAGGATCTTATGGCCGTGCTGGGATATCGCGGACGCGGCGATCATCCGGCCGGACGCCGGCTGATCTTCATCGGCGACCTGTGCGACCGCGGACCTGACAGCCCGGCCGTGATCCGCCGGGTTCGCGAGATGGTGGATAACGGCACGGCGCAATGCCTGCTCGGCAATCACGAGATCAACGTGATGCGCGGCGCCCGCAAGGAAGCGAACGGGTGGTTCTTCGAGCACGACCACGATCGCGAACGCGGCCTGTTCGAGCAATCGACACCGGCGCGGGACGACGCGGAGCGCGAATCCATCCTCGAGTTCATGCGGCGCATGCCGCTGGTGCTCGAGCGCCCCGACCTGCGCCTGGTCCACGCCTGCTGGAACGACGAGCGGATTGCCGAAGCACGCGAGACCGCAGGCATCGGCAACGCAGTGGAGCTGTACCGGCACTACGCGTCGCTGGCGGAGTCGCGAGCCCAGGCCTCTGGGCTCGCGGCCGAAGCCGGTGCGCTGCTCGATCATTATCGCGAGCGTCTGACCGATCGCAGCCGGCCGGTGCCGATGCTCGACGCGCTCGCCCAGCGCGACCTCGCGTACCAGATGTCGAACCCGGTCCGCGTGCTGACCTCGGGCATCGAGCGGCACGCGACCACACCGTTCTTCCTCGCCGGCAAGTGGCGGATGCTCGATCGCGCTGCGTGGTGGGACGAATACGAGTCGGAGGTCCCGGTTTTGTTCGGGCACTACTGGCGCTGGCCGTCGCCCGAAATGGGTCGGCGTTACGGGCAACATGCGCGCGACGTCTTCGATGGGCGCGCCGCACACGAATGGCTGGGCCCGCGCGATTCCGCGTTCTGCATCGACTATTCGGTCGGCGCGCGTTACGTGGAACGGCTGCGGTATCCCCACGAGCCGTTCGCCAGCCGCCTCGGCGCGGTGCGCTGGCCCGAGCGGGAATTGATCTTCGACGACGGCCGTGGACGCGAACTGGCCGCCGTCTCGCCGCCGCGCGACTAGAAGCGGAAGGCCAGCCCGAGCTGCGCCTCGCCCTGGAAGAAGGTGCTGCCCGACGACTTCAGCAGGCAGGTGCCGTTGCCGTTGTCGCTGATGCACAGGAATTGCGTGTTCGACTCCATGAACGTCAGGTAGCCGCGCAAGCCGAGTGTGGCAATGAGGTTCTCGGTGAACGGAATCCGCAACCCGCCGCCGAGGCTGGCCGAGAACTTCGTGTCGCTGTCGTAGCCGCTGGCCGAGAGCCGCGTCGCACCGATCGTCATCGACAGGTACGGCAGGAACCGGTCGGACTCGTCCGGAAACATGGCGGTGCCGCCCAGCTGGTAGTACTCGACCGTGACGTCGATTCCATTCAACAACGGATCGTTGGAATCCAGGCTCGCCGGCTGCCGGCTGTAGAGAAACTCGTAGAAGCTGTTGTCGTCGCGGTACAGCCCGAGATCCAGGCCGTAGCTGGCGTCGTCGCCGACGTCGACGGACCCCGACTTGTTGCCTTCGGCGTCCTCGATGTTGAAGCCGCCGCCGGTGCGGTAACCGACGAATGGCGTGATCTCGAACCGCGGGTGGCCGTCGGCGCGCGCTTCGGGCGCCAGCATTCCGGCCAGCACCATCACGGAAGCCGCGAGGACGGTGACATTGTGCTGCATGGGAATTCCCTCCTTTCGCCGGGCGGGCGATGCGCGTAGGCCGGATTGTACCGGCACCCGGCCGCGCGACCGCGCCGCGTGTTTTCCACGACCTGTCGGGGCCGGGCCGCTGTTACACTCGAAGCGTATTCCGCGCATCGGAGGGTTGGATGAGCGACCTGCAACAGACCTTGCGCGAACTCCATCGCGAACTCGGCGCGGCCGAGCGTCTCGCTCCGGAGGACCGGGCGATGCTCGAAACCGTGCTCGGCGATATCCAGCGCGCGCTGCAGTCGAGCGAGCCTGCATCCGCCGCCGCCGAGCTGCCGGGCGACGCGCTCGAGGGCGCTGCCGTGCGGCTCGAAGCGGGCCACCCCGGCCTCGCCGCGACGGTGCGCTCGGTGATCGACGCGCTGTCCAAAGCCGGCATCTGAGAACCGAGGTAAGCGGCTGTATTTGCACGAATTGTGCAGTTTCGGCGCGGCCTGCGGCAGGCCGGGTCTGGTATGATTCGCGTCCTTTCGATCTGCACCCTGGGCGGCCGAGGCCGCCGATAACCGTCATGCAAGAACAAGGCAATCCATTCGACGACGCGTTCAGCCAGGCGGTCGATCTCGGCAACGAGATCGCCGAGGCGGACGAGAAGGCCGACCTGTGGGACATCTCCGACGGCCTGCTCGCCGGCGCGGTGCAGTATTGGCTGTACACGCGGCAGCCTTGCGGCGATCCGAAGTGCGAGGATTGCCTCTGCCGTCAGCACGGCCGAGGGCCGTCAGCGCGAATTGCGCCGGCTCGTCGAGCAGTTCGCCGAGGAAAGCCAGTACTTCCACTCGCCGACCGATTCGAACGTCGGCCGCGCGTAACGCGCACGCGCGTTTCTGCGCGTTCTCGTTCGATTGACGAAGTGCCTGTCGCTCGCGACGGGCGCACGCTCCGTGCCATGGCCACGGAGGGCTCGTCATGTCACGAAACACGCTTGCCGCGAGCGCCATGCTCGCCGTCGTCTGCCTGCCGGTCTGCGTCGGCCGAGCCTCGGCCGCGGAGAGCCCCGACGTGCCGGCCAGTGGCGCCGCCTCCAGCGTCACGCCCGCGCCGGCGCCTGCGCGACGGACGCATCGGCTGGTCTACACCTGCCGTGAAGGCACGATCGTCGTCTTCGCCGATCGTCCTTGCGGTGAAGCGTCGATCCTGAGGAGCCTCGACGTGGTGACACCCGCGCAGACGGGCCGGCCGCCCGTCACCGAGCCCGACCCGGCGAAGGCCTCCACCCGCCTGGCCTCGCAACGGGCTTCGCGCGCGAGCACGCTGCAGGAAACTGCCGATAAGTGCGAGCCGCTGCAAAAGACGCTCGACCAGGTCGACGACCGGATGCGAGCCGGCTATCCGGCTCGCGAGGCCGGCCGCCTCTGGCAGCGATGGCGGGACGCCAAGGAGGCGCTCCGGGCCGCGCAATGCTGACGGCCGGGGCCGCTTCCCCGCCGGACTCGGCAGGCCCACAATTCGCCGCATGACCACTCGCAAGAAGGTCGCACCCGACCTCGCCCGACTCGACCGCGTCGTCGCCGACGCGCGTCGCGCGCGCGACGAACGCGAACAGTCCTATCGCGGCCAGGCGCTGAAGCTTTTCCCGTGGATCTGCGGGCGCTGCGCGCGCGAATTCAATGCCGCCAACGTCCACGAGCTGACGGTGCACCACAAGAACCACAACCACGATCACAACCCGCCCGACGGCAGCAACTGGGAACTGCTTTGCCTTTATTGCCACGACAACGAGCACCAGCGGCAGCTCGACACCGGTCCGATTCGCGGCTCGGACGATCCGGCGCGCGTCAGTACGCACACACCCTTTGCAGACCTGGCCGCGCTGCTGGACAAGAAGTCTTGAGGCGCGCTCGTGGCGAATCGCCCGGATGAATGACAGCTTCGACGTCGTCAATTCGACGCTCGCCTCGACGCTGCGTTTTTGGCGAGGGACGAATGCGCGCCCCGCGGCAAGGTTGCCCGCCAAGCCGCTCGAGCTCTTCGAGTTCGAAGCCTGTCCCTACTGCCGACTCGTGCGCGAAGCGCTCACCGAACTCGACATCGATGCCCTGATCCGGCCCGCGCCGCACGGCGGCAAGCGCTTCAGGCCCCAGGTCGTGAAGCGTGGCGGCAAGCAGCAGTTCCCGTACCTGGTGGACCCGAACACCGGCGCGTCGATGTACGAGTCCGCGGACATCATCGACTACCTTTACCGGCAATACGGTGGACGCCCGGCGCCCACCCGCCTGTTGAGGCCGCTCGATGTCTCCACCTCGCTGCTGGCGTCGATCCCGCGCATGCGCACAGGAGCGCGGGCCCGGCCTTCCAGGGCGCCAAAGCGACCGCTCGAGCTGTTCAGCTTCGAATCGAGCCCCTACTCCCGGCGCGTGCGCGAATTGCTCTGCGAGCTGGAGATTCCGTATCTGTTGCGCAGCACGGGCAAAGCACAGTGGCGGGACCTGGGCCCGCCGGTCATCCGCGCAGTCTTGTTCCCGGAGCAGCCGGTGTCGGGCCGCAACCGGATCGAACTGCTGCGGCGGACCGGCAAGGTGCAGGTGCCCTATCTGGTGGATCCGAACACCGGCGCCGAGATGTTCGAGTCGGCAGCCATCCGCAACTACCTGCAGGTCACGTACGCAGAGTGACTTGAGCCATTGCAGCCGACGCCCGCGATCGGCCATCCGCGGCGGCCGCGCATGTAGACTGAATGGCACACATGTCATTCGAAACCTTACTGCTGGTATTGCTGGGCTTCGCGCTCGTATTGCTGAACGGCTTCTTTGTCGCAGCCGAGTTCGCGATCGTCAAGCTGCGTCGCACACAGGCTGAGGAGCTTGCGCACACACACGGTCTGCGCGGGAGAGTGCTCCGGACCGTGCGTACGAACCTGGATGCGTACTTGTCGGCCTGCCAGCTCGGCATCACGCTCGCGTCGCTCGGTCTCGGCTGGATTGGCGAGCCGGCGTTCGCCCGGCTGCTCGAACCGGTGCTGGGCTACGTTGGAGTCTCCGATCCGCAGACCGTGAACCGCATCGCTTTCGCCGCCGCATTTGCCTTCATCTCGTTCCTGCACATCGTACTCGGCGAACTCGCGCCCAAGTCCATTGCAATTCGCCGCGCCGCGACGGTCTCGCTGAATGCAGCCCTGCCGCTGTACCTGTTCCACTGGCTGATGTACCCGTTCATCTATGTTCTGAACGGCGCCGCCAACGTGATCGTGCGCCACCTCGGCGTCGAGCTGGCCTCGGAGGGCGATGCCGTCCACTCCGTCGACGAACTGCGCAGCGTGCTGAGAGCGAGTCATCGGCATGGAGAGCTCGGGGGTGTCGAGACGCAGATCCTGCAACACGGCCTCGATCTCGGCGAACTGAACGTCGGCAACCTGATGCGGCCACTGTCGGAACTCGTGTGGATTGCGGCCGGCAGCACGATCGACGAGGTGCTGGCCGAAGTCCGTTCGACACGCTACACCCGATATCCGGTGCGCGACCCGGACACCGGTCGCTTTACAGGACTGCTGCACATCAAGGACCTGGTGAGCGCCGACGAACGCCTGCGCGAGATCCGCGAACTGCAGCCTTATCTGCGTCGGTTGCCGTACTTCGGTGAGGGCGCGCCGCTGCTGAGGGTGCTCAAGGCCTTTCGGACCGGAGACCCCCATTTCGCGATCGTCACCGACTCGCGCGGGACCGAGATCGGCTTCGTGACGTTCGAGCACGTCATCGAAGCGCTGTTCGGGCCGATCGAGGACGAATTCGCCAGGAAGAGCCCGTCGTGGCAACGCGCCGGTGACGGTTCATTGACCGGCACCGGCAGCCTCTCATTGCTGAGCCTCGAGGAAGCGATCGGCAGGCCGATGCCAGCAGTCGACGTCAATAGCGTCGGCGGACTCGTGATGGAGCGACTGGGTCGCCTGCCGGCGCAGGGTGAGCGAGTGCGTTTCGAGGGTTTCGAAGTCGAGGTCGTGACGATGAACGGCCCCCGAATCGAGCTGGTACGAGTGCGCCAGCTGCCCCCGTGATCGCCTGGCCGTGCAACGCATGTCTGTGGTCTCGATGCGTCACGGACGTCGACGCGGTGCTCGGCAGGGACGGCGAAAAGTCCGTCGCGGGGGAAGCGAAGTAGAATTGAACCCCTGCGATTCCGGGGAATGGACTGAGGACTCGATCGTGAAGCACGCGCACTGTCTCGCCTGGCTCGTCGCGGCCGCCGTCTCGACGGCACTGCTGGCCGCCTGTCAGCGCAAGGAAGAACCCGCCTCGACGGTCGCAACCGCGCCGGCGACGGCCCCGGCGCCAACCAATGCAACGCCGGCCGCCGTTGCGCCTGCCGCGCGTGCGGAGGAGTCGCCACCGGATGGCGTGCTGCGCGCCTATGTCTGGCAGTGCGACGACGGCCACACCTACAAGGTTCGCAACCTGTGGCGCGAAGGCGCGGTCGCGATCGACCGGCACGACGGCACGCACAAGCTGACGCAGCAGCCCAGCGCCTCGGGCGCCAGGTACACCGACAGCAGCCTCACCTTTTTCGCGAAGGGTGGCGAGGCCACGCTCGAAGCATCGGGCGCCCCGGCCGTGCGATGCCACGAACAGCGCGCGCAGTCGCTGGCCGAGGACGCGCGAATGCGAGGCGTCCTGTATCGCGGGCTCGGCAACGAACCGGGCTGGACGCTCGAAGTCGGCCCCGGCCGCACGCTCGTGTGGGTCACGGGCTACGGCGAGGAGCGCCATGAATATGCAAACGCGCTCGCGAGCGGCGACGCGCAATCGGGCTTCGTCTACACGGCGACGGACGCCGCAGGCGAAATCAAGGTGACGGTGCGACAGTCTGCCTGCAAGGACGACATGTCGGGCGAGTCCTTCGATCTGCAGGTAACGGTGACGAACGGCGGCCGCGACTATCGCGGCTGCGGCAACAAATTCTGATCGTTCGCCGGGGCGGCGCTCAGTCTTCGGGCATCGGCGTTCGCTCGTCGTCGCCCGGCACCGGCGCAAAGCGCTCGTCGCGCCAGTCGGCCTTCGCGCGCTCGATGCGTTCGCGCGAACTCGACACGAAGTTCCACCAGATGCGGCGCTGGCCGTCGAGCGGCGCGCCGCCGAGCAGCATGACGCGCGACGCGGCCGTGGCTTCGATGCGCACATTGCGCCCGGGCTCGAAGACGATCATCTGACCCGGAACCTGTCGGGTGCCCTCGACCATCAGCTGGCCGGTCGCAACGTACGCTGCGCGCTGTTCGTGGTCGTCGGGCAGGTCGACGGTCGCGCCCTGCTCCATGGCTGCGTCGACGTAAAGCGTCGGTGAGTACACGCGGGCCGGAGCCCGGTGACCCCACGCCTCACCCGCAATGACCCGCAGCACCGCGCCGGGCTTGCGGATCTCCGGCAGCGTGGCCGCCGGGTGATGCGCAAACGACGGCTCCACCTCTTCGTGCGCAACCGGCAGCGCCACCCAGGTCTGGATACCGTGAGCCCGCGCGGTGCCATCTGGCTCGCGAAGTTCCGGCGGCGTGCGCTCGGAGTGAACGATGCCGCGACCAGCGACCATCCAGTTCACGTCGCCCGGACGGATCACCTGCGCCGAGCCGAGACTGTCGCGATGCATGAACGCACCCTCGTAGAGGTACGTCACCGTCGCGAGCCCGATGTGCGGATGCGGGCGCACCTCGACGCCTTGACCCACGGAGAAGACCGCCGGACCCATGTGGTCGAAGAAAATGAACGGCCCGACGGTCTGCATGCCGACCGCAGGCAGCACACGACGCACGCCGAAGCCGCCCAGGTCGCGGGCCCGTCCTTCGATGACCCGCAGGATCGAGGTCATCGCGCGGCGCTCACTTCAGGCCCAGCACGGCCTTGCCCTGGTTGAACATGATGTCCACGGGAATGTTGCGCTGGCCGAGGCGCGCGAGATCGCCGCCGAGCTGCGGCCGGATCACGCCCAGGTCGTTCAGCACCTTCGTCACGCCGGCGTAGTTGCCGTCGCCCTGCAGCTTCAGGATGTCCGCCGACAGCTCGTCCATCGCCTTGCGCATCTCGGGCATGTTGACGCGGTAGCGGCCGCTCGCGTCGCGAGCGAATGCGCCGCGGTCCGCGAAGTAGTTGAAGCGCACCATGTTGGCCTGCCCGTGCGCCTCGGCGGCGCCCCACCGCACGGAGCGGAAGATGCCGGTGAGAAACGTCACGTAGTAGTCCTCGAGCGTACCGCCGATCTCGCCCTTCTCCTGCAGCCTGGTGATCATGTACAGGCCGAGGATGTCCGCCTTGCCTTCCTCGAGCCAGCCCGCCTGTTCCTTCAGCGCGTCGCGCACGGTGCCCTTGCCGTCCAGCGTGTTCTTGATGCCGAGCCCGTGCGCGACTTCGTGAAACATCACGTCGGCGAAGAAGGCGTCGAACGTCACGTGCTTGCGCTGCTCCGGCACGATCAGCTCGTCCGCGATCGGCACCATGATCTTGTCGAACTTGGCGCGCATCGCGTTCTTCAGCTGCAGGCGCCGCGTGCCCTTCTCAAGCTGCACCTGCTCGTCGTTGGGCAGGTTGATCGCGATGGTCTTGCCGGCCGCATTGCAGTCCCCCGCGTAGTAGACGACGTCGTACGCGTTGAGGTCGGAGTCGCTGCCGGGCTTCTCGGCCTTGTACGCGTCGGGCACCGGCAGGCCGCGCTGCAACTCGGGCAGCATCGCCGTGTAACGGGAAAGCCGCGCGCTCCACTCCATGTCCTTGATGAGCGTGTAGGACTCATAGGCGGCCTTGTAGCCGAAGAGCGCGTCTTCGTAGGTCTCGATCGGGCCGATGACGATGTCGATCCGGTTCGACTTCATGTCGAGCCACGCGCGGTCGCTGGCGCGATAGTCGTCGGTCCGCAGCGCCTGCGCGCGCAGCAAGAGGTAATTCTTCAGGCCGGTATCGTCGGCCAGTTTCGCCGCTTCCTCGAGCTTGGCGGCAGCCTTGTCGACCGCCTCACGATACTCGACGTGATACGGCACCACCTGCAGGGCACCCTTGGCGTCGCGCCGCAGCAGCGTGTATTCGCTCCGCGAGTTCGGCAGGTTGGCCTTCTCGAACTCCTCGCGCGTCATGTCGCGCGGATAGAACTGGGCGCCGGGCGGCTTGGGGCCGACGCCCGCGATGAACGGGGCGTTGTCCGCAAGCCGGTCCCAGGGACCGTAATTCAGTTCGGCGAACTCACGCATGCGCGGATCGGCGATCCCCTTGAGCAGTGAGTCGCGGTCGCCGTAGGCCTGGTGCCAGTACAGGGCGTCCATGATCTCGCCGGCCTCGATGAACAGCCCGAGCATGCGGCGCTCCCTGTCGGTGAGGCCGGACAGGTCGGCGCCGAGCGTCACCGAGGCGTAGATCTCGGGCCTCGCCGGAACGGTCTTCACATCCACGGCATTCGCCACCGGCTGGGCGACGCCGGCCGCGCTCGCGAAAGCGGCCACCGCGGCCGTGACCAACATCGCACGGAACATTCGCATGTCATGACTCCTGGCAGGTGGGCGCCTAACTCTTCTTGCCGAACAGGGCTTCGAGTTCGGCCCGGGCGCGGTCCGCCGCGGACACGGCTTCCGGCTGGTAGGCGCGGGTCGTGGGACGGAAATAATCGCAGAAATTGGCGGCGGTCTTGTCCTTGACCTCGTCGGCGATCGGCTCGCGGCAGTGCTTGGCCTTCGCCGTGTCGTAGAACTCGCACATGCGGCAGACGTGCAACTCGGCACGGCAGGCACGGCACTCTTCGATGCGCCGCAGCGGCAGGCTGTAATCGGCGAGCGAGGCGCCGCACTTCCAGCAACGCAGGCCGTGATCCAAGGGCTCCTCCGCTTGCTCGAGGGCGTGCACCCCGCGGGGCCCCGCCTTGCCAACTCAGGCGCATAGTCTAACCTTGCGACGGACTGGGACCACTGCGGAGTTTGCTCGATGACCGCGACCGGCGACCGCCCTGCCCTTGCACTCGTGTGCGGGTAGCACGGCCATGGCGATCCGTCCCGTGCTGCGTATGGGTCACCCGCTGCTGCAGCAGGTGGCGGCCCCGGTCGCGCGCTTCGGAACCCGGGAACTGCAGGACCTGGCGGACGACCTGCTCGACACGATGCTGGCCCTGAACGGCGCCGGCCTGGCCGCCCCGCAGATCGGCGTCCCGCTGCGAGTGGTGCTGTTCGAGGTGAATGCAAATCCACGCTACCCGCACGCCGAAACGGTGCCGCGCACGCTGCTCGTCAATCCGGTGCTGACGCCACTCGACGATGAGATGGACGTGGACTGGGAGGGTTGCCTGTCCGTGCCTGGCCTGCGGGGTCGCGTGCCCCGCTACCGCCGACTTCGCTACCGCGGCTATGACCCCCACGGCTTGCCGATCGATCGCACCGTGGAGGGTTTCCACGCCCGGGTCGTGCAACACGAGGTGGACCACCTCGACGGGATCCTCTACCCGATGCGGATGACGGACCTGCGCGACCTCGGTTACACGGACGTGCTCTTCCCGGACGGGGTGGACGCTCCGGCGGAATGAGACTGCCGCAACTGATTAACCGCTAGAAACGGGCCTTCGGCAGTCGTAAACGCGTGCATTGCTGCGCCTTCCCCGTATTTTGCCCGACACCCCAACGCGGCAATCCTTGAGTCCAACCCGACGCCTGGAAGCCGCACATGCCGACCCGCCTCGAACCCCGCCAGATGGAGGAATTGCGCAAGTCCCTTGCGGACCGCGCCCGCCAGCTGCGCGAAGAAATCCGCCAGACGCTCGTGAAGAGCGACTCCGAACATCACCGGCAGATCGCCGACGAGGTGCACGACCTCGAGGACGAGTCGTTCGCGGACCTGATGGTGGACGTCAACCTCGCGGAGATCGATCGCGACCTCGAGGAACTGCGTTCGATCGAGGGCGCCGTCCTGAGGATCGCCGACGGCAGTTACGGTGCCTGCGCACACTGCGGCCGGCGCATCGAGTTCGCGCGGCTGCGGGCGACACCGTTTGCCATCCGATGCTTCGACTGCCAGAGCGTTCACGAGCGCACGCATTTCACCAGACAAGGGCATACGCTCTGACGATAATGGGCGCCAGCGCCGGCTGCTCCGGCCCGAGGTCCCATGCTCACGCTCGTCATCGGCGACAAGAACCTCTCCTCGTGGTCGCTGCGCCCATGGATACTCCTGAAGCATGCCGGCCTTGATTTCGAGGAAATCCGGCTGCAGCTCGACACCCCGCAGTTCCACGAGCAGATCGTCCGGTATTCGGGCGCACGGCGCGTGCCGGTGCTGCTGGACGGCGACCGGCAGATCTGGGATTCGCTGGCGATCTGCGAGTACGCCAACGAACTGACCGGCGGCAAGGCGTGGCCGGACGAATCGGCGGCCCGCGCCCATGCGCGCGCGGTCAGCGCGGAAATGCATTCGGGCTTCCAGGCCCTGCGCACTGCCTGGAGCATGCGCGCCGCCGTCACTGGCCTGAACGTGCCGCTCAGTGCCGATGGGTCGGCGGACGTCGCGCGCATCGACTCGATCTGGAGCGATTGCCTGGCGCGTCACGGATCGTCGGGACCGTGGCTGTTCGGCCGCTACAGCATCGCCGACGCGATGTACGCGCCGGTCGTGCTGCGATTCAACTCGTACGGCGCCGAGGTCTCGTCGGCCGCGCGCGCCTACATGGCCATCGCGCTGGCGGACTCCGTGCTGCAGGAATGGATCCGCGGCGCCGAACACGAGATCACGTTCGAAGGCCGGCCGTCGGCCCACAAGTAGAACCTCGCGTTCAGGTCTGCCGCCACGCGGCGTCGTAGGCGAGCCCGAGCTGCAGGATCCGCTCGAGCACCTTGTCGTAGCCGAGGCTCGAGGCGAGCGCCGACGTCGCGAAATCCTCGGTCTGCGCGAGGTTCGGGTTGGCATTCGCTTCGAGCACGTAGAGGTTGCCGTCCGGCGTCAGACGCATGTCGATGCGCGCGTAACCGCTCAGGCTGAGCGCGCGATAGATGCGCCGCGCGGCCGCCGGCCACGCGCTGCGACATGCCGTCCGGCAGGTCCTGCGCCGGGCCGGTGCCGATGCCGTGCTTCGTCTGGTACTTGCGGTCCCACTTCACCTTGCGCGTCGCGATGCCGGCCATCACCTCCGGCAGCGTGCCGAAGCTCAGCTCCCAGACCGGGAACGTCGTGAGGCGCTCGTTGCCCGTCACGCCGATGTAGAGTTCGCGGCCCTCGATGTACTCCTCGACGAGCGCGTCGGAACTGGTCTGCTCGTGGATGAACTCGACGCGCTCCTTGAGCTTCGCGACGTCGTGCACGATCGAGGCCTGCGAGATGCCGAGCGACGCGTCCTCCGTCGCGGACTTCACGAACAGCGGATACTTGAGCCGCTTCGGCGCCAGGAACCTGCGCTTGCGCGGCAACAGCGCGAAGCGCGCCGTGGCGATACGGTGGTAGGCGAGGATCTGCTTCGAGAGCACCTTGTCGCGCGAGATCATCATGCCGCGCGGGTTGCAGCCGGTGTACGGCAGCTTCATCAGCTCGAGGAACGCCACGACGTGCTGGTCGTAGGTGACGATGCCCTGGAATTCCTCGAGCAGGTTGAACGCGATGTCCGGCTTCCAGTCGGTGATCGCCGCGCGCAGGTCCGCCAGGTTGTCGCCGAGCCCGAGCATCCTCACGTCGTGACCCATCTCGCGCAGGCACGTCGAGACGTCGTACTCGGTGCGCCACTCGTCGATCTCCTGCTCGGAATAGCCATCGGTGCTTTCGGGCGGCACGAGGGTCTCGTGCACCAGCACCAGCACGCGCAGCTTCTTCATAGTGCGTAGTTTTCCCGGTCGCGCAGCAGCATGTCCAGCATCATGCGCTCGAGCATGCCGAGCGCTTCGCGCTTGGTGTCGCGCTGGCTGCGATTCAGTCGCAGGTTCAGCACGCGTGCGCGCTGGATCGCCGTGCGTATCACGTGGTTGACGATGTAGGGGTGCATGCGCGCGCGCCGGATCAGCAGGCGCCGCAACTGCGGCCGCACCTCGCGCAGGAACCGGCTCGCCTGCTGGCGCCGCGGATGGTCCTCGGAGCGGCCGAAGACCCTGAGCAGGCGGCGGTCGTACGCAATGTTGGTGTCGATCTCGTAGCGACGTCGCTTGCGTCGATAGTGCTCGCGCAGCGTGCGGCGGTTTTCGGCGAGCGGCTCGATGGTGTCGCGGTCGAGCCGCACCGCGCGCCGGCCCTCGAGCGCGCGCATCGTCTCGTCGACGAACTCGAGCTTCTCGAGCGCCGGCCAGCCCGGGTACTGGCTGCGCCAGCGCGAGCGCGGCGGCAGCCACACCGCGAACGTCTCGGCGAAGTCCTCGGTCGGATGGCTCTGCGCGTACCAGTGGCCGAGGTGCAGCACGAAGCGCTGGCTCGCCGGCCGCGGCGAGTAGCGCGTCGGGTACTTGCGCGACGCCTTGCCGAACACCTGGCGCCACGCCTTGCGCCGGCGCAACGCGAAGGCCGTGTCGATCGCGTGCCCGGCCTCGTGGCGCAGGATGCGCATCAGCCACTTGTCGTTGCCGCCCTCGACTTCGTGCATGAAGCGGCGCTCGAGCCGCTGCAGCCGGGGATGCGCGAGGTAGAACGGGATGGCGATGCCGGGTATGCCGTCCGGCGAGAACCATTCCTCGGACAGCCAGACGTGCGGGCGGAAGCGTATGCCCTTCTGGCCCAGCTCCGAGTAAAGCCTGCGGATGCTGGGCTCCAGGCGCGAGTTGCCGACCGTCAGCCGGAGATCGCAGAAGCGTTTGTCGAGCAGCGCCTCGTCGTCGAGCCGTGTCCAGGCGGGCTCGCGGCGGGCCGCCTTGGCTCCGCGCGCGGCCATCAGGCGTCGGGCCTTTCGTCGCGGGCCGACAGCTGGTCCGCCATTTGGTGCACCTGCGCGCAGCCCGTTACCTGCGCCAGTCGCTCGGGCGGAATCGCGCCCACTCCGTGCAGCGCGCCGTACAGCGCTCCGGCGAGCGCGCCGTCGAGCGCGGGTTCGTTGCCCGATTCGCAGGCGATGCGTACGGCCGCCTCGAAATCGGGTGCGGCTCGCACCGCCATGCGGGCCGTGACCAGCGCGTCGATCACGTCGCCCGCCGTGTCGCGACGCGCGGCATCGGCGCGCCGCTCGCCGGCATCTTTCGCCGCCGCCACGAGTTCGCGCTTCAACGGCTTCGCGCGCCAGCAACCGGGCGCGGGTTCTGGCAACCCGTCGAGCACTTGCGATACCGCACGCCCCCGGATGGCGTCGAGCAGCAAGGCCGCGAAATACCGGCACGCGTCGATGACCAGCGGCGACTGGTGCGTGGTGCGCGCGCATTCACCTGCGAGCGCAATTGCGGTAATCGGGTCGCGAGCCGAGAACGTCGCCGCAGCGACGACGCGCGGCAGGCTCGTGGCATTGCGGTCCTTCGGATCGTGCGAACCGGCCATCGGCTGGCCGCGCCACAGAAAAGTGCCGAGCGCTTTGGCCACGTCCGGCGTGGCCTGCCCCGGCTCGCCCGTCGCCGACCGCAGACCCTCCCGTTGCCAGCGCACGTAGCGCTCGATCTGGTCGCGCGCGTCGCAACGGCCCGTCGCGAGCAGACTGTCGGCCAGGCACAGCGCGAGTGCCGTCGGCTGCGTGTACGCCGGCATGCCGAGGCGGCCGGACGCACGCCAGGTGCCCAATGCATCCCCGAGCGCGAGACCCAGCCAGGCCCCGCTCAGCCGCTCGCGCCGACTCGCGACCGGGGCCTCGGCAGGTCCGGACCCTGTTGTCGACGCAGCCGTCGGGCCCGGCCACGTGCGCACGAATTCGACCTGCGCCTCGGTTTCGGGGATCCGGGGCCAGCGCGTCGAGTGGGCGGACTGCTGCCAGTGCTCCTGCAGTTCCTGCAGCGCCCGGTCGGCGTCGCCGCGCTGCGTCGCGAGCCAGCAACCCGCCACCGTCGCGCTGCGCCCGATCCCGGCCCTGCAGTGCACGTAGACCCTGTGGCCGGCCGCCAGCGCGCCGTCCAACGTGGCCAGGATGCGCTCCATCGTGGCGCGATCCGCGGGCACGTCGTGGTCGCGGATCGGCTGGCGCAGGTATTCGACGCGTCGACCGCCAGGCGTCGCGAACGGCAGCAAGGCCTCGTAGGACGCCACTTCGTCGGGCTCGGTGAGGTCGATGAAGCAGGTCACGCCGGTCGCCAGGAAGCTGCGCAGGCGCTCCATGGCCTCGGCCCGGGATGGGGAGCCGGGGTGCTCGCCGACCAGCAACCGGCCCGGGACGACCCAATAGCTGGCCGGGACGGGCTTCGGCGGAATCCATTCGCGGGAGCTCGGCGGGGTCGTCGACATGGACGACATGATACGGCAGTCGCGACCGGGGACTGTGGAGCGCCGCTAGCGTGTGAGAGACTTGGCCGAATACGCCATCGGGGGAGACCGTCAGTGCTGAAACAACTCGCAGCCCGCAAGTCGGTTGCGTCGATCGTGCGCGAGCTGGAAACGGGGCCGAAACTGAATCGCGTCCTCGGCCCGGGCAGCCTGACGGCCGCCGGCCTCGGCGCGATGATCGGCAGCGGCATCTTCGTGCTGACCGGCACCGTGGCCGCTGAGCACACGGGCCCCGCGATCACGCTCGCGTTCCTCGTGGCGGCCGTGGGGTGCGGCCTCGCCGCCCTGTGCTATGCCGAACTCGCCGCGATGATCCCGGTCTCGGGCAGCGCCTACAGCTACACCTACGCCACACTTGGCGAAGGCGTGGCGTGGTTCGTCGGCTGGAACCTCGCATTGGAGTACGTGATGTCGGCGGCCGCGGTCGCCGTCGGCTGGTCGGGCTACGTGGTCAACCTCTGCGAGGAGTTCGGCATCCACTTCCCCTCCGCGCTCATCAACGCCCCGCTCGGCAAGCTGGCGAACGGACACCTTGCGCCCACGGGCGCGCTGATCAACGTTCCGGCCGTGCTGATCGTCGCACTGCTGACGTGGGTCTGCTACGTGGGCGTGAAGGAATCGACGCGCCTCAACAACGTCATGGTGCTCGTGAAGATCTCGATCATCCTGCTGTTCATCTTCGTGGGCTTCAAGTACATCGACACGGCCAAGTGGCACCCGTTCCTGCCGACGAACACCGGCGACTTCGGCCACTTCGGCTGGAGCGGCGTGGTCCAGGGCGCGGCGATCATCTTCTTCGCCTACATCGGCTTCGACCAGGCGGCGACCACGGCGCAGGAGGCGCGCAACCCGCAGCGCGACCTGCCGATCGGCATCCTCGCGGCGCTCGTCATCTCGACGACGCTCTACGTGGTGATGGCCGCCGTGATGACTGGCATGGTCGATTTCAAGCTGCTCGACGTGTCGGCGCCGGTCGCGGTCGCGCTCGACGCGCACCCGGAACTGAAGTGGCTGGGCCTGCCGGTCAAGATCGGCGCCATCATCGGCATGACGTCGGTGATCCTGATGTCGATCCTCGGCCAGCCGCGCATCTTCCTGGCGATGTCGCGCGACGGGCTGTTGCCGACGGCCATGCAGAAAGTGCACCCGAAGTACCGCACGCCGCACGTCGCAACGGTCGCCACGGGCATCATCGCGGCCGCGTTCGCCGGCGTCTTCCCGCTCGACGTGCTCGGCGAACTGATTTCGATCGGCATCCTGCTGGCATTCACCGCGGTTTGCGCGGGCGTGCTGGTGCTGCGCAGGACGCAACCGGATGTGGTGCGGCCGTTCCGTGTGCCCGGTGCGGAGTTCACCTGCATCGCCGGCGCCGTCGTGTGTCTCGGCATGACGCTGGCCCTGCCCCACGACACGTGGATCCGGCTGCTCGGCTGGTCGATCGTCGGCGCGATCGTGTACTTCGGGTACGGGTACAAGCACAGCCGGCTGCGGCGCGAGAATGCGGACGGCACGGCGATCTAGCGCGAAAGCGAGCGAAGTCGGCGAGCGCGCGCAGGTCCTACCGCGGCAGGTCGGCGCGCCCTGCAAACGACGCGGCTGCGTCCACCAGTTTCAGAACTTCTTGGAGATGTTGAGGCTGAAAGACGAACCCTGAAACCGATCCGTGGACGCGAACTCGTAGAAATACAGTGCGTTCACCGACAGCATCCACGGAACGTAGCTCACGCCGAGTTGCCCGCCGACGGCATCAACCTGGTCGTGCACGCGCGGATTCTTGGCATCGCTGCCGCTGTCGTCGGTAATCTGCCAGCTGTCGTATCCCGCCGCGCCGACTTCGAGCAGGAGGGTCTCGTCTTTCTTCGAGGGCAAGTACTGGCTGATGCCCCAGTCGAGCGCGAGGTGTTGGCCGAGAGTGAGGTCGAAGTCCTGCTTCTTCCGGGGGATTCCATAGGTCAGCACGGTGGACACGGCCATCCGCTTGTCCGCCCACGGAAACCACGGGACTGCGCCCTGGAACTGACGTTCCCAGTAACCCAGCCCGATGTTGTCCGTCGCCTCCAACCTGGACGCGGCATCGGTCGTCAGGCAGCTCAGTCGGAAGGAAGAGTAAGAGGCGCGCTGTCGGCGTTCCGGTGTGATTGGCCGGGACGCCGTGAATCCGTCCCTGGAGGCTCCGCACGCGACGTCCTGTCGCGTGACGGCCCGGCCAACCACACCGGAACACCGAGTAGGCGCGCACTTGCTGACGCGCTTGGCTGACGCGGTTGGCTGTCGCGCTTAGCTGACGCGATTCGCGTATGCGGCTGTTCGACGCTTGATTGACGCACGGCGCTGACGCGGTGCGCGTGATCGCCTGCCGTTCGAGTGGGGTGACGCGGCCGTACTGCACGTGCTGACGTCACCGACTCGCTGCGGCTCGGCGAGAGCGTGCAGGCGGTCGCGGCGTGAGGATATGCGGACGCAGGTCGGCCCTGCGCGCAAGCACGGCCGCGTAAGCGAATCACTCAACGACCAGCGTCAATGGAACGCGAAGCCGGCGCGCGCCTTCACGGGCGTCCGTGTTCGGTCGGACGGGCCGTCACGCGACATGGGGGTGCCGCGACGGACGTCGCGTGCGGAGCCTACATGGACGTACTTGCGGCGTCCGTCCGGCCGATCCGGACGCCCGCAGGCGCGCATCTAACGGCACCTTTGCGGTTCGGCGATTGAAATGACCGCGTTCGTCGACCGGGTGCTACGCCGCCTCGCGGGACTCGCTCGGACCAAGTTCGCCTTCCCACTTCGCGACGACGGCGGCCGAGGCCGGACGCCACAGCATCCACCGCCGTGTTCGCGCTGGTGAGCGTCGGTTGCGATCGCGGTCCGGCGAGTCAGGCCGGTTACGCGCCTCGCGACTCGCTCGGACCGAGCTGGCGCGCTGGCGCGTCTGGCGTGCGCGAGTGCTGTTGAGTCAGGTTGCAGTAGCGTCGGGCTTGTCGCCGTCGCCGAGCTCGCCTTCCCACTTCGCGACGACGGCCGTGGCGATCGAGTTGCCGACCACGTTGGTGGCGCTGCGCCCCATGTCGAGGAAGTGGTCGACGGCGAGGATCAGCAGCAGCCCCGCTTCCGGGATGTGGAAGAACGCCAAGGTCGCCGCGATCACCACCAGCGAGGCGCGCGGCACGCCCGCCATGCCCTTGCTCGTCACCATCAGCAGCAGCAGCATCGTCAGCTTCTGCCCGAACGTCAGGTCGATGCCGTAGGCCTGCGCGATGAAGAGCGTCGCGAAGGTGCAGTACATCATCGAGCCGTCGAGGTTGAACGAATAGCCGAGCGGCAGCACGAAGCTCGAGATGCGCTTGGAGACGCCGAAACGCTCGAGCGCCTCGAGCGTGCGGGGATACGCCGCCTCCGAGCTCGCCGTCGAAAACGCGAGCAGCACCGGCTCGCGGATTTCGCGGATCAGCCGACGCACGCGCGTGCCCGAGCACCAGGCGGCCGAGCAGCGTCAGGATCACCCACAGGATCCCGATCGACAGGTAGAACGCGCCGATGAACTTGCCATAGGTGACGAGGATGACGAGACCCTGTGTCGTCACCGTCGCCGCCACCGCAGCGAACACCGCAAGCGGCGCGACGTTCATGACGTACCCGGTCACCTTCAGCATCACCTCGACCAGGCCGTCGATCGCCTGGACCAGGAAGCGGCCCTTCTCGCCCGCCGCCGCCAGGCCGACGCCGAAGAAGATCGAGAACACGACGATCTGCAGGATCTCGTTGTTCGCCATCGCCTCGGCGGTCGACTTCGGCACCAGGTGAGTGACGAACTCCTTGAGCGTCAGGCCGGTGGCGTGGATGCCGGCCGACGCATCGGCCGGAGGCAGCGGCAGCGACAGCGAGGCGCCCGGCTCGATCAGCGTGACCATCACGATGCCGAGCAGCAGCGAGATCACCGACGCCATGACGAACCAGGCGAACGTGCGCAGGCCGACGCGTCCGAGCGACGCCGTGTTCCCCATGTGGGCGATGCCGACGACCAGCGTCGAGAACACCAGCGGCGCGATGATCATCTTGATCAGCCGCAGGAAGACGTCGGTGACGATCGAGAAATAACCACCGAGCCGGGTCAGCGTGTCCGGAGCGGTGACGTTCTGGTTGAGGAGCCAACCGGTCACGATGCCCAGCACCATGGCGGCCAGGATGTAGGACGTGAAACGCTTGGCCAAACTGCGGTCCCCCGGGATTCGAATCTGCGCGACTCTGCCGGGTAACGGCCGCAGGCGCAACCGTGTCAGGTCTCGTCCCAGGGTTCCCGTTCGCTGGCCCCGGTCGCGCCGGCGGCCGAGGCCGCGGCCCGCAGCGCCTCGAGGCGCGAGAAGTCGAATGTCGCCGGGTCCGCGAGGTGCGAGGTCGCGACGTTGCAGAGCGACGAGAAGATGGCTTCGGTGCGCCCGGGGTACTCGCGCTCCCACTCGGCGATCATCTTCTTCACCTGCGACGCGCTGCATGTTCTGCTGCGAGCCGCAGAGCGTGCACGGGATGATCGGGAACTGCCGCACGCGCGCATAACGCTCGATTTCGCGCTCCGGCACGTAGGCCAGCGGCCGGATCACGACGTGGCGCCCGTCCTCGGACAGCAGCTTGGGCGGCATCGTCTTCAGCCGCCCGCCGAAGAACATGTTCAGGAACAGCGTCTCGACGATGTCGTCGCGGTGGTGGCCGAGCGCGATCTTGGTGATGCCGTTTTCCGACGCGTAGCGGTACAGCGCACCGCGGCGCAGCCGCGAGCACAGGCCGCACATCGTGCGGCCCTCGGGGATCACGCGCTTCACGACGCGATAGGTGTCCTGCTCGATCACGTGGAACGGCACGCCGAGCGCCGTCAGGTACTCGGGCAGCACGTGCTCCGGGAAGCCCGGCTGCTTCTGGTCGAGGTTCACCGCGACGAGCTCGAACTTCACCGGCGCGCTGCGCTGCAGGGAGAGCAGCACGTCGAGCATCGTGTAGGAGTCCTTGCCGCCCGACAGGCAGACCATGACGCGGTCGCCTTCGGCGATCATGCCGAAGTCGTCGATCGCCTTGCCCACGAGACCTCGCAGCCGCGCCTGGAGCCTTCTTGTAGGTGTTCGAAGGCGGCCGCGGCCCGGGCGCCGGCGCGCGTGGAGCGTGCTTTACCAGCGGCTCGGCGGCCACTATTGCCGGGCCTCGAGGTACTTCGCTTCCGCGTAACGCAGCCAGGGCGTCGCCGAAAGCTCCTTGCCGGTCGCGTTCTTGATCAGCTCCTGCGAGCTGGTGCGCGCGCCCTGGCCGTGCACGTTCTGCCGCAGCCACTCGAACAGGCTGCCGAAGCGGCCGGCGGCGATCTCGCCGTCGAAACCTGCGATCTCGTTGCGCAGGCTCTCGTACAGCTGCGCCGCGATCAGCGAGCCGAGCACGTAGGACGGGAAGTAACCGAACGAGCCGATGGCCCAGTGCACGTCCTGCAGGCAGCCCTCGGCGTCGTTCGCGGGCCGCAAGCCGAGCCGCTTGTTCAGGCTGTCTTTCCACGCTTCCGGCAGGTCCTTGACGGGCAGCGAGCCGTCGAGGATCTGCTGCTCGAGCTCGAAGCGCACGCAGGATGTGCACCGGGTAGGTCAGTTCGTCGGCGTCGACGCGGATCGCGCCGCGGCGCACGCGGATCAACGTCTGGTACAGGTTCTCGACTTCCCACTCCGGGCCGGACACGCCGTAGTGCTTCTCGAGCAGCGGCCGCAGCCAGGTGAGGAACGGCCGGCTGCGCGCGATGATCATCTCGAGCAGCAGCGACTGGCTCTCCTCGAGCGCCATGCCGCGATCCCGGCCCACCGGCTGGTCGCGCCACGCCTCGGGCAGGCCGAGGTCGTACATCGCCTGGCCGCCCTCGTGCAGCACGCCCATCAGTCCGGTGAACGGCTCGTTGAGGTCGAAGCGCGTCGTGATCCGCACGTCGCCGGCGACGCCCTCGGTCGAAGGATGATCGCTCTCGTCGAGCCGGCCGCGGTCGAACGGAAAGCCGATCTTGCGCAGGACGTCGACCGCGAGCGCGCGTTGCTTCGAAATACCGACCTTGCCGGCGATCGCCAGCGGCGGACGGCTGGCCTGCAGCTCGATCGCCTCGCGGATCAGGTTCGGCAGCCGGCGGCCGACCACGCGGAACAGCTGATCGATGCCTTCGGTCAGGAAACCGGGGCTGAATTCGTCGATCAGCGAATCGTAGGGGGACAGGCCGAGCGCCTGCGAAAGCACCGCGGCCTTGTCGCGCGTGAGCGCGACGACCTCCTCGAGGTGCGGCGCGAACAGCGCGAAGCTGTCCTGCTGCTTGGCTTCGAGCCAGCGCACCTCGGCCAGCGAGGTGGCCTTCGCCAGCCGGGTGATCAGCGACAGCGGCGTCGCGATGGCGTGGTCGCGCTCGCGGCGCATTTCGCGCAGGTTGGCGAGTTGCCAGTCCTCGAGCTGCGCCTCGTTCGCCTGCGCGCGCTCGATCAGCCGCGACACCTTCGGCGATGTGAGCAGCGCGTGGCATTCCGACTCGAGCACCGCCAGTTGTTCGCCACGCACGTCGGCGCTGCCGCGCGGCATCATCACGGCGGCGTCCCAACGGAGCACGCTGGCGGCGCCCCTGAAGGCGTGCAGCCGGCGGAACTCCTGTTCGAGTTGCTGGTAAGGGGTCAGTGCCATGTGCGCGACCGCGGAGCGTTCTGGTGCCCTTCGCGGCCGTGCCCCGCGGCGTGCTGACCGGGGATGCGGCCGGCCACGGGACGCCTGCAGTCTACCAAGGGGCGCAATCGGGCGGTCGGCCGAATCGCCGCGTCCGCGAAGATATATTCTTATTAATCAAATATTTACAATATTTTCTGAACGAGCGGATCCGGCGCAATCAGGGCAGGACTTGGCGCGCAACGCCGTCGAAATCGCCGCCAAAGTGATGGCCGCCGACCAGCTTCTCGATCCGCGCCAACCCGGCCGGCAGGCTCGGGCAGATCGCGTCGACATCGTCTTGACCATAGATGCAGACCATCGGCAGCCCTTCGAGACGCTGCAGGGCCGGCAGCGTCGGCTGGCCCGGGTGGTGCGCGCCGAGCCAGCCGGTCACGTGCACTTCGAAATTGGCCACCGAAGATGGCGCGATGAGGCTCAGGCCAGCGATCCGGCCGCGCAGGTCCTGTCGCAGCCGGCTCGTGACGATCGGCAGCACGTCCGCGCCGAACGAATAGCCGATCAGCACGATCCTGTCCGCATGCCACTCGCGCTGGTAGTGGTCTGCGATGCGTTCGATGTCGCGAGTGGTCTCCTCCGGCGTCCGCGGCGTCCAGAAGTACTTGAGCGAGTTGAGCCCGGCCACGCCGATGCCGTCGGCCGCGAGCGCCGCGGAGACGTTGCTGACGAGTCCGGCCCATCCGCCGTCGCCCGACAGGAAGATCACCATCCGGTCGCTTCCCGGGTGCACGGGAGGAACCACGACCACGGGCAGGTCGTCGAGCGCAGCCACAGGCTCTGTCGCGCCGGCAACGGTGAGCACGGTCGACGCGACCAGCAGCGACGACGCTACCGCGGCGACGAACTTCATTTGCGCACGATCTCCCGCAGGCCGCCGGCGATCAAGGTCGTCACGTTGGCGAGCACGCGAGGCAGCGCGATGCCGCCGGGCGTGGCGAGGTAATGCGGCTCCCACTGCGGATCGAATTTTTCCTTGTAACGACGCAGGCCTTCGAAGTTGTAGAAGTTCTCGCCGTAGCGGTACAGCAGGCTCGCGAGACGATGCCAGGCAGGCGCCAGCGGCCGCTGCTCGAGCCCCGCGAGCGGCGCCATGCCGAGGTTGAACCACTGGTATCCCTGCGCACGGCCCCAGAGCATCAACTCGACGAACAGGTAGTCCATCACTCCCTTCGGCGCGCCTTCGATGAACCGCATCAGGTCCACCGAGAGCTCGTCGCGCATCGTGGTCGTCCAGACGTTTGCGAACGCCACGATTCGGCCCCCGCAGCGCACCAGAGCCGCCGGGAAATGCGCGATGTAGGTCGCGTCGAAATAGCCGACGGAGAAACCCTTTTCTCCCGCCGCTTTCTCGGACAGCCAGGCATCCGACACGCTGCGCAATTCTTCGATCAATGCCGGCGCGAGCGGCGCCGGCACGATCTCGAACGTCGCACCGTCGCGCACCGCCCGCCGGTGCGACTGGCGCAGGTCCGCCCGTGCCGAGCCTTCGAGCCCGAACGACGGCAGGGCGACCCTCGCCTCCTCACCGAGTTTCAGCAGCGCGAGTCCCATGTCGACGTAGATCGGCATCGACGACGCCGGCACTTCGTAGAAGACGCTCCACCCGCCGTGGCGGTCGCAGAGTTCGCGGAATGCCCACGCCAGCTCGGCGGCATGATCCGGCGGACCGATCGGGTCGCCCATCGAGATCCAGCTGCGTCCGGACACCTGGTACATCACGAACGCATCGGCCGTCGGGTGGAACAGGAAACGCTTGTCGCCGAGCAGCGCCAGCGATCCCATGGCCGAGGGCGAAAGTGCGAGCGCTCGCTTCACGCGATCCTCCGCGGTCGCGAGCGTTTCCTCGGCCGGCGGCACGCCGGGCGAAAGCAGGTTCATGGTCACGAACGACACGGCGATGACGCTGACGACCAGCGAGGCGCGCAGCATGCGTGGCGCGTGCGCGTTGAACGCGAACGTCAACCACAGATCGCTCGTGTATTCGACGTGCCGGTGTGCCAGCAGCCCGACCCAGGTGATGAAAAGGATCACCACCGCGAGCCCCAGCACCCATTGTGGCGTGAAGCGCTGCTCCATCACCTTGCCCTTGCGGTTGAAGGCGCTGCGTCCGAGGTAGAGCAGTCCTGCGACCCCGACCAGAATCAGCGCTTCTTCGTAGTCGAAGCCCTTCAACAGCGACAGCACCGCGCCCGCCAGCGCCACGACGGTCGCCAGCAACCAGGCCTCGTGCACGCGCCGGAACAGCGACCGTGACAGGATGACGAGACCGAGCCCCGCGACGCTGCCGAGCAGGTGCGAGGCTTCCAGCACCGACAGCGGCAGCCAGCGCTCGAGCCCGGCGACTCGCGATGCGATGGCGGGGGTGGCGCCCGACAGCAGCAGCACGGCACCGCCGATGAACGCCAGCGTGCCGAGCGCCTGGGGCGCAACGGCCGTCAGCCACGTGCCCGCCAGTCCGGCCGCTCGCCCGAGACGGTCCCGGTGCTGGCGGAACTCGTGCACGGCGAGGACCACGGCGGCGATTGCCAGCGGCACGACGTAGTACACGAGGCGGAACGCGAGCAGCCGGCCGAGCAACTCGGCCGTGGGCACGCCTGGCAGCGCCAGCACCACGACATATTCGATGACGCCGAGACCGCCCGGAATGCCGGTCGCGGCGGAGGCGACGGCGGCGAACACGAACACCGCGAGGAACGCGGCGTAACTGAGCTGCACCGCGTCCGGCAACAGCACGTAGAGCGCGGCGGCGGCGAAAGCGAGATCGGCCACCGCTGCGACGAGCTGCCACCACGATATGCGCAGCGACGGCACCGGCAACTGCCAGGTGCGGATCGACAGCGCGGTCGACCCGAACGCCGACCAGCCGAGATACGCGATGAGCGGCGCGAGCGCAACCAATCCGGCGACGACGGCCGCCGACGGGCCCGGCATGCAGCACGAGCCCGGCCTCGGCCGGCTCGACGAGCAGCGAGTACGCCGTCAATGCGAGCAGGCCGAGCGCCGTCGATACGGCGCAGAAACCGGAGACCAGTGCGATGTCGGCAGCGGCCATGCCGCGCGCGCCGTACAGGCGCAGGCGGATCGCGCTGCCGCTCAGCGCCGCCAGACCGACGTTGTAGCCGACGGCGTACGAGACGAACGAGACTGCCGTCGTGATCGGCAAGGGCGTGTCGCGACCGACGTAGCGGACGCCGAGCGCCTCGACGAACGCGAGCGCGAGGTAACTGCCCGCCGTGCAGCCGATCGCCGCGAGGACGGGCATGGGGCCGAGTTCGCGCAGATGGCGAAGCACGTCGTGCCACGAATGCTGCTCGAGTTCACGATGCA
Organism: uncultured Gammaproteobacteria bacterium; assembly: GCA_963843985.1. Lineage (GTDB taxonomy): Bacteria > Pseudomonadota > Gammaproteobacteria > Steroidobacterales > Steroidobacteraceae > RPQJ01. The sequence goes on from CAWJMS010000035.1 coordinate 426,823, forward strand.
GCAGGAACAATGCGACGGCGAACACGCCGAGCGACAGCGCGGGTCCGAGCCATTGCCGCCAGCGTTGCTGTCCCGTGCTCACGTCTCTCCGACCCTCAGCTGGCCGGCGCCGCGCCCCGCAGCCGGTCGATCATCTTCGCAATGGACTGCGGCGAGCGCGTGTTGCGCGCCGCGAGCGTGTAGACCGCCGGCACGACGCCGAGTGTCAGCACGACGGAGATCACGACGCCGTAGAACACCACGACGCCGATCGCCTGGCGCGACTCGGCGCCCGCGCCGGTGGCCAGCATCAGCGGCAACGCGCCGAACGCCGTGCAGAAGCTGGTCATCAGGACCGGGCGCAGGCGGATCGCCGCCGCCTCGATGACCGCTTCCCGGTACTCGACGCCCCGGTCGCGCAGCTGGTTCGCGAACTCGACGATCAGGATGCCGTTCTTCGCGGCCAGGCCCACCAGCATGATCGCGGCGATCTGGCTGAACACGTTGATCGACATGCCGTAGATCCACAGCCCGACCAGCGCGCCGATCACGGCGAGCGGCACCGTGGTGATGATGACGAACGGGTGCAGGAAACTCTCGAACAGCGCCGCGAGCACGAGGAACACGACGACCATCGCCAGCAGGAACATCAGGTAAAGCTGGCCGCCTGACTGCTTGAACTCGCGCGACTGCCCGTCGTAGTTGAGCCGGACGGACGAAGGCAGGTGCTCCTTGACGATCTTCTCCACGGCCGCGAGACCCGGTCCGAGCGTGTACCCCGGCGTCAGCGCGGCACTGACCGTGATGGACCGCATGCGATCGAACCGGTTGAGTCGCGTCGGCCCGGCGAGCTCGTTGAGCCGGACGAGGTTCGACAGCGGGATCAGGTCGCCGGTCCGGTCGGAGCGGACGTAGAGGTTGTCGAGGTCCGTCGGCGTCGCGCGATCCTCGGCGCGGCCCTGCAGGATCACGTTGTACTCGCGGTCGCGGTCGACGTAGGTCGTGACGATCCGCGAGCCGAGAACGGTCTCGAGCGTCCTCGAGACGCGTCTGCAGCGAGACGCCGAGATCGGCCGCGCGATCGCGATCGACGGCCACGCGCAGCTGCGGCTTGCGCTCCTCGTAGTTCGACTGCACGTTGGCGAACGCCGGGTCCTCCTGCATGCGCGCGATCAGCTCGTCGCGCCACTTGACGAGGTCGGAGTACTCCGTGCCGCCGAGCACCACCTGCACCGGCGCGCCGGCGCCCAACGAGAAGCCGCCCGGCGAGACCACCTGCACCTTCACGCCCGGGATCCTGGAGAGCGGTTCGCGCAGCGATTGCGCGATCTGTTCGGCGCTGCGCTCCCGGTCGCCCCAGGGCTTCAGCAGCGTGAAGCCGCGCGCCTGGTTCATGTCGGTCTGGCCCCAGCCACCCGGGATGCGCAGGTTCGAGCGCACGATGTCGCCGTCGACGTTGGCCGCCCGGACGGCCGCTTCGACCTCACGACCGAGCCTGTCCATGTATGTGAGCGTGGCGCCCTCGGGCCCGGACACCACGACGAACAGCATGCCCCGGTCTTCCGGCGGCGCCAGTTCGCTCGGCAGCACCTTCAGCAGCATCGCCGCGCATGCGGACGCCACGACGGTCCCGATGATGATCAGCCACGGGCGGCGCATCAGGCGGCGCAGCATCGATTCGTAGCTCGCCGCGAGCCTGTGGAAGAAGTCCTCGACGACGTGCGAGAAGCGCGTCTTCGTCGAACCGCCCGAAAGCAGCTTCGAGCACATCATCGGCGTCAGCGTCAGCGCCACCAGCGCCGAGAACATCACCGCCGCCGCGATCGTGAATCCGAACTCGCGGAACAAGGTGCCGACGTCGCCCTGCAGGAACGAAATCGGCAGGAACACGGTGCAGAGCACCAGCGTGGTGGCGATCACCGCGAAGCCGATCTCACGAGCGCCGTCCACGGCGGCGATCAGCGGCGGTTCGCCGCTCTCCATGCGCCGGTAGATGTTCTCGAGCACGACGATCGCGTCGTCGACCACGAGGCCGATCGCGAGCACCAGCCCGAGCAGCGTCAGCGTGTTGATCGAAAAGCCGAACAGCGCCATCACCATGAACGCCGAGACGATGGAGATCGGGATCGTGACGGCCGGGATCAGCGTCGCGCGCAGGTTGCCGAGAAACAGGTAGATGACGGACAGCACCAGCGTGAGCGAGATCACCAGCGCGATGACCACCTCCTTCATCGACGCCGCGATGAACACCGAGCGGTCGAGATTGACGTCGAGTCGCGTGCCGGCCGGCAGGTCCGGACGGATGCGCTCGACTTCGTCGCGGACGTGCTGCGCCACCTCGAGCGTGTTGGCCTTGGAGATCTGCTCGACACCGACGCTGATGCCGGCGACGCCGTTCGACCGCGACAGGCTGCGCTCGTTTTCCGCGGCGAGCCGCACGTCCGCGACCTCGCCGAGGCGCACCAGGTATCCGTCCGGACCGCGGCCGATCACCAGCTGCTGGAAGTCCGGCGCGGTGTTGAGGCCGGTCTCGGTGCGCAAGGTCATTTCGCGCTGCGACGACTCGAGCCGCCCGGCCGGAAGCTGGACGTTCTCGCGCCTCAGCGCGCTCTCGATGTCGGCGACGGTCAGCTGTCGCGCCGCGAGCGCCTCGCGGTCGATCCACACTCGCATCGCGTAGCGCCGCGCGCCGCGCAGCTGGACGCGGGCGACACCCGGCAGCACGCCCAAGCCGGTCGACGAGGTTGCGCTCCGCAAAATCGGTCAGCTGCAGCACGTTCATCTTGTCGCTGGAGAGGTTCAGCCAGATGACCGGATCGGCGTTGAAATCGGCCTTGCCGATCTCCGGCGGGTCCGCTTCGTCGGGCAGGTCCGAGGCGACGCGCGCCACGCGGTCCCGCACGTCGTTTGCCGCGGCGTCGACGTCGCGCTTCGGGTCGAACTCGAGGTCGATGCTGGAGCGGCCGTCGACGCTCTGCGACGTGATCGTCACGATACCCTCGAGACCCGCGACCCGGTCCTCGATCACCTGCGTGATCTTGGTCTCGACGACGTCTGCGGACGCTCCGAGGTAGTCCGTCTCGATCGAGATGACCGGGCTTTCGACGTCCGGCAGTTCGCGGATCGACAACCGCGTCGCCGCCATCAGCCCGAGAATCACCAGCATCAGGCTGATGACGGTCGCAAAGACCGGCCGCTTGACGGACAGTTCCGAGAGTCTCATGTGCGCGGCGCGCTCACGGCCGGCTTCGCACCGGCCGCAGCCGCCGGCATCACCTGGACGCCGGCGCCGTCGCGCAGCTTCTGCGTGCCTTCGGTCACCACGATCTCGCCGGCGACCAGCCCGTCGGTGACCTGCACGGAGCCGACGCGTCGCTGCCCGATCTGCACGCGGCGCTTCGTGGCGTGATCGTCCTTGATCACGTAGACGTACACGTCGCCTTGCTCCGGCACCAGCGCCTCCTCCGGAATCAGCAGCACGTCCGATTCGCTGCGCCGCAAGTGCACGGTGAGGAACATCCCTGGCTTCAACTTGCCGCTCGCATTCGGCAGCAGCGCGCGCACCATCACCGATCGGGTGCTCGGGTCGACGCGCGAGTCGACGCTCGCGACCTGGCCGTCGAACGATTCGCCCGGGTAGGCCGGGCTCAGTGCCCGGACCTCGAGTCCGGGGCGGATGGCGGCCACGTACGTTTCGGGGATCGTGAAGTCGAGCTTGATGCGGCTGGTGTCGTCGAGCGTGGTGATGACGGCGCCCGGGTTGACGAGGCTGCCGACACTGATGCGGCGCAGGCCGACGCGACCGGCGAACGGCGCGCGAATCACCGTGTCGGTGAGGCGGGAGCGCGCCGACGCGACACGCGCCTCGTTGGACCGGAAAGTCGCTTCGATCTGCTCGATCTGCGCGTCGGAAAGCACCTTGGTCGTGTACAACTCGCGGCTGCGGTGGTACTGGCTGGTGCTCTCCTTGAGCGCCGCTTCGGCTATGGCCAGGTCGGCACGCGCCTGTTCGCCATCGAGCTCGACCAGCACGTCGCCGAGACGGACCTGCTGTCCTTCCGCGAACCTCACCACCTTGACGATGTTGGAGATCTTCGCGGTAACGTCGATCGACTCGTTCGCTTTCGCGGTGCCGAGCGCCTCGATCTCGAGCGCGAGTCTTTCGAGGCGGGCCGCCGCCGCCACGACTCCGACAGCCGGAGTGGCCGACACGGTCGCGGCGTTCGCGCCGGACGCGGTCGTCGCAACCGGGGCCGGGGCCTCGACAGTCGGGGCGCGCCTGGCGCGCTCGTTCGCCGCGTGCCAGCCAAAGCCGACCAGCAAGGCGCCTGCGAGGGCGCCGAGCAGCACCTTCTTGATCGAGTCGCTCATGGGTGTCGCAACAATGGCGCAGGCGCGCGTGGTAGGCCCGCGATTATTCCATTGTTTGGCCAGGTTAACGAGGCGGCAGGCGCCCGGCCTGCGAGGCAGGCCGGGCGATCACGGCGGCGCACGCCGCGCGATGCCGGTCAAGGCTCCGGATCCGACCCTTCGGCGATGCCTTCGAACAGCGGCGTCGTCAGGTACCGCTCGGCCGTGTCGGGCAGCATCGCGAGTATGACCGAGCCCTTCGGCGCCTTTTCCGCGACCTTCAAAGCGGCCGCGAACGTTCCGCCCGACGAGATGCCGCAGAAGATGCCTTCGTTGCGCGCGAGCGATCGCGCTGCGGCGATCGCCTCGTCGTCGGTGACCGGAATGATCTCGTGCGGCACCGAGCGATTCAGCACCTTCGGCACGAAGTCCGGTGTCCAGCCCTGGATCTTGTGCGGCTTGAATTCCGCGCCTGTGAGCAGCGACGCGCCCGCCGGCTCGGTCGCGATGATCCTCACTTCGGGGCGCGCGAGCCGCAGCATTTCGCCGGCGCCGGTCAGCGTGCCGCCGGTGCCCCAGCCCGTCACGAAGAAATCGAGCGAGCGTCCCGCGAAGTCGCTCAGGATCTCGGGGCCGGTCGTCTGGCGATGGAAGGCCGGGTTGGCCGGATTCTCGAACTGCCGCGCGAGGAACCAGCCGTGCTTCTCAGCGAGTTCCTGAGCGCGGCGCACCATCCCGCTGCCGCGCTCGGCGGCCGGCGTGAGGATCACCTTGGCGCCGAGCAGGCGCATGATCTTGCGCCGCTCGACCGAGAAGGTCTCCACCATCAGCGCGACGAATGGATAGCCCTTGGCCGCGCACACCATCGCGAGCGCGATGCCCGTGTTGCCCGACGTCGCTTCGACCACGGTCTGGCCGGGCTTCAATGCGCCGCTACGCTCGGCGTCCTCGATGATCGCGAGCGCGAGACGATCCTTCACGGACGACAATGGATTGAAGAATTCGCACTTGACGTAGATCGTCACGTGTTCGGGCGCGATCCTGTTGATGCGCACGACCGGGGTGCGGCCGATGGTCTGCAGGATATTGTCGTAAATCATTGGTGATCCTTTGCCCACGGGCGTTCGGTGCAGGCCAGGGACTATAGCGAAGCGGCGGGACCAAGGTCATGCCTGGGAGGCATGAGCATGAGGCTACAGGCTATAGGCGACAGGCTTTAGGGGAGAGGCGATAGGCGATAGGCGATGGACGGAGGACTGCCGTTCTTCCTGTAGCCCATAGCCTATTGCCAATAGCCTCTTTTCAAAAGTATGCCCTCATGATCGCTTCCGCAACGCAGGCCGGCTTCGGCTGGCCATCGATCTCGACCGTGTACTGCTCCGTCATCTGTAACCCGCCCGTCACCTCCTCCACCTTGAGCAGTACGCAGCGCGCCCGGACCCGGCTGCCCGACTTCACCGCATTCGGGAAGCGCAGCTTGTCGAGTCCATAGTTGATGACCTGCTTGATCCCGGGGAACAGCGGCTGTCGTTCGTCGACCAGGCCGCGCAGCATCGGGTACAGCGACAGCGTGAGGTAACCGTGGGCGATGGTCGACTTCCAGGGCGATTCGCGGGCCGCTCGCGCCGGATCGGTATGGATCCACTGGTGGTCGCCCGTCGCATCCGCAAACGCGTTGATGCGCTGCTGGGTGACCTCGAGCCAGTCGCTCTGGTGGATTTCCTGACCGATCCGGGCCTGCAGGGAAGCGAGGACAGCTTGCTGTGACATGGTCGTCCACCGTTCGTTGAATGTGTGTCGAAGTGTATCGGCGCGGGTCGCCCGGCGGCCACCGCGATGCCCGTGTAACCGGTCGTCGGCGCCACGCACGATCCGGGACGTGATACTGCACTGCAACAAACATGGCGTGTGAGCCTATGGCCCGGCGTGGCGGGCCGCTGATCCGGGCCTGTAAACCCGATTCCAGGCCATTCTCGCAGGGGCCAGAGCTCGCCAGGAGAATCATGTTGCACTGCAAAATAACTCCCTGTAGACTACGTCCATGAACCGCAAAACCACCCGCAAGGAACCCGACATGGCCATCAAGCTCGACGATTTCAGCGCCTACACCGATTTCGCCAAGCGCGCGTTTGCGCCCGCCACCCGCCTCAACGAGACGGTCGTCGGCAACTTCGAGTCCTTCGCCCGCTTCCAGTACGAACTGGCCGGCGACTACATGCAGCTCGCCATCGACCAGATGCAGGCGACGGTGAAGGCCAAGGACGTCGGCGCGCTCGTCGCCCGTCAGTCCGAGATCGCCAGCAAGTTCGTCGAAAAGCAGAGCCAGCGGCAGCAGGCGTTCGCCAAGATGGCGACGGACGCCCAGGCACGTATGGCCAAGCTGGTCGACGAGGCCGCCACGGCGTCCCGCAAGGCTGCCTGACGACCCCGATCCCCTGAGGGCGGTCGCCTGGTCCCCCTGGGCGGCCGCCTTCTCTCTTTTTGGCGACCTCGAGCCCGCCGTTCCGGGCGCTTTTTCGCAGTGCATTTCGTGCAGCGCAGCATGCGTAGGGTAAACTGCGACCCATGAGCCAGGAACGCTTGATCAAGAAGTACGCGAACCGTCGCCTGTACGACGCTTCCCAGAGCCGCCACATCACGCTGGACGACATCCGCAACCTGATCGTCAAGGGCGAGAAGATCCGGGTGGTCGAGGACAAGACCGGCCACGACCTCACGCGCCACATCCTGCTGCAGGTCATCGCCGAGCAGGAGCAGTTCGGGCGGCCGATACTCTCGACACCGGTGCTCGAGTCGATCATCCGCTTCTATGGCAACTCGATGCAGGGTTTCCTCGCGAGTTTCCTCGAGAAGAGCATCGAGACGTTCCTGCATCAGCAGGAGTCGCTGCAGGCGCAGATCTCGAAGATGGTCGCGAGCACGCCGCTCGCCACGGTCGCCGACATGACCAAGGCGAATCTCGAGACGTTGGCGAAGATGCAGGAGAGCGTGCTCTCCGCGTTCATGCCGAAGCGCGAGAAAGCCCAGGACGACGAGAAGGAGAAGCGCTCCTGACGGAGCGCGCCACTTCCCACGCGAGCATCGCGCGCTTGCGCTCGATGCCCCACCGATAGCCGCCGAGTGCGCCGTTCTTGCGCAGCACGTGGTGGCACGGGATCAGCCACGCGACGGGATTCGAACCCACTGCAGTGCCGACTGCGCGCGCCGCTTGCGGCCGCCCGATCGCCAGCGCCAATGATTCGTAACTGAGCGTCGCCTGGCCGCCCTGCGCGAGCAGCGCGCGCCACACCTGCACCTGGAAATTCGATCCGTGGACCCACAGCGTCAGTCGGCGGCCACCCCCAGGCGCCACGCCCCACACCGTCTGTGCCACCGCGCGCGCAGCGGTGTCGTCTTCGAGCCATGACGCGTCGCACCAGTCCTCGCGAAATTCCGGCCAGCCTGCGACGCGACCGGTTGCATCGGCGAATCCAAGAAAGGCGATGCCGCGCGGAGTCGTCGCGATGCGTGCGGCGCCGAACGGCGTCGCCGCCGTGCCGTGACGGATCGTGACCCCCGCGCCGCGCGACTTGAACTCACCCGGCGTGACGGCCTCGAGCGTGACGAAGAGGTCGTGGAGCCGGCCGGGGCCCGACAGGCCCGCGTCGAGCGCCGCCTGCAGCACCGAGGCTTCGCCGACCAGCGACTGCTTTGCGGCCTCGAGCGACAGCCGCTGCACCAGTTGCTTCGGCGAGATGCCGGCCCATTGCCGGAAGACGCGCGCGAAATGGTATTCGCTCATCCGTGCCGACGCGGCGATCTCGTCGAGCGTCGGTTGGCTGCGGAAGTGTTCCGCGACGAACTCGATCGCCCGCTCGATGCGGCGGAAGTCACGGGACTCGACGTTTGCGGCGTGCTTGTTCATGGCGGCAAGGATACGGACCCGCCGGATGGCGCCCACCCGGATCCTGCTGATGTTAGCCGCGGCGCGCGTTGCGCCGCACTGTTAAATTCGCAGCCTTCAAGGAACCCGCGCTGGAGCGCAAGGCGGGCTGTGGCAAACTGGCGCCATGCCGTTGCGCGTGTGCTTCCTGACCGCCGAAATCTCGCCGTTCGCGAAGACGGGCGGCCTCGGCGACGTGTCGGCGGCCTTGTCGCGCTATCTCGGCAAGCGCGGTCACGATGTGCGGGTGTTCGTGCCGCTGCACGGCCAGATGGACCTGCAAGGCGTGGACCGCCGCCCGGTCGAGAACCTGCAGGCCCTCGACGTGATCGTCGGCTCGCGGACGTACCGCTACGACGTCCACACCGCGCGCGAGCCGGGTTCGGACTTCTGGATTTACCTGATCGACTGCCCCGCGATTTTCGACCGGCCGCGCATCTACTCGGACGCGCCCGACGAGCACGTGCGTTACCTGATGCTGACCCGGGCCGCGCTCGACTGCTGCCAGCGCATGGGGTTCGCGCCGCACATCGTGCACTGCAATGACTGGCACACGGCGTTCGCGCCCCTGCTGCTGCGCACTGCCTACGCCTGGGACAAGCAGGCCTTCGGCGATACACGCAGCGTCCTCACGATCCACAACATCGGTTACCAGGGGGTGTTCGGCGCGGCCGCGGCGTCGGACGTCGGGCCCGGCGTCGCCATCGAGCAACTGCATCATGGCGATCTCCAGCAGGGCCGGGTCAACCCCATGCGCCACGGCATCCAGCACGCGCACGCGGTGACCACGGTCAGCCCGACCTATGCGTGGGAAATCCGCACGCCGGAAGGCGGCTACGGACTCGACGCCGACCTGAGGGCGCGAGGGGACGCGGTCTCGGGCATCCTGAACGGCGTCGACTACGACGAATGGAACCCCGCCACCGATCGCTACGTGCCGCATCGGTTCGACGCCGCCGACCTTGCGGGCAAGGCGCGCAACAAGGAAGCGCTGCTCGACCTCTTGCGCATGCCGGCGGCCGCGACGACGCCGCTGATCGGCATGGTGACGCGCCTGACCCGTCAGAAGGGCATCGACCTGCTGGTCGATGCCCTGCCGGAACTGCTCGCGACCCGGGAGATGCGTTTCGTCGCGCTCGCCAGCGGCGAGCCGCAATACGAGCGTTTCATGCACTCGCTGCAGGAGCGCTATCCCGGCAAGGCCGTGTACTACAGCGGCTACAGCGAGGAACTCGCGCACTTCATCGAGGCCGCCTCGGACATGTTCCTGATGCCGTCGCTGTACGAGCCTTGCGGGCTGAACCAGATGTACAGCCTCAAGTACGGCACCGTGCCGATCGTGCGGCGCACCGGCGGGCTCGCCGACTCGGTGCAACACTTCGACCCGGCGTCGGGCACCGGCACCGGCATCGTGTTCAACGACTACGACCCGGGCGGCGTGCGCTGGGCGCTGTCGACCGCGTTCGAATGGTTCGGCTGGCCGAGCGTGTGGCGACGGCTGGTGCTGAACGGAATGCGCGAAGACTTTTCCTGGGAGATTCAGGGCAAGCTCTACGAGGACCTGTACCGGCGCCTCGTGAACGGCGCGTAGAACCCTCACCCGCCCTGCGGGCGACCTCTCCCGCAAGCGGGAGAGGGAGCGCGTCTTCACCTCGCCCACGTCAGTGGGAGAGGTCGGCGGAACGCCGGGTGAGGGCTCCGACGACCCTCACCCGCCCTGCGGGCGACCTCTCCCGCAAGCGGGAGAGGTGAGAACCCTCACCCGCGCCGTGCGCGACCTCTCCCGCGAGCGGGAGAGGTGCGAACCCTCACCCGCCCCGCGGGCGACCTCTCCCGCAAGCGGGAGAGGTGTCGAGACTAGTCGCGCCGGGTCGCCTTGGTGAAATCGACGGTGCCCTTGTGGTTGAAGGGCACCTTTTTCGCCATGCCCTTCTCGATGTAGAGCGTGCCGACGATCTCGTAGTCGACGTCCTCCAGCTTGCCACCGCCTTTGCGGCTGATCAGCCGCCCGAGGCTGCTCACGAAGTTCGTCGACACCGACATGTCGAATTCCGCCTCGCCCTTCGCGGGCAGCAGGAACTGGTCGCTGCTGTTGCCCTCGGCAAAACCGTCGCCCATCAGCAGGATTTCGAATTCGATGCCGGTGACCTTCAGCTGGATGTCGTTCGGGTTCTCGACCTTCACGCGCACCTTGAACTTCTGCGCGAACATGTCCGTCGACAGCATCTGCACGTTCAGCACCGACACCGTCGGGGAGACCAGGTTCGAGCCGAGCGACGCGCAGCCGGCGAGGAAGGCCGCGGCGAGGACGAGCACGCTGGCGCGGCGGAACGATGAAACCATCCGTTGAGTCTCCCGGGGGTGTTGCGGTACTGGCGGCAGGATACGGTCAACCGCCGCGCGTCAGGGCGCGGAGCATGGTCGGTGTGACCAGCGTCACGCCGCCCTCGGTCACGTAGAAGCGCTCGGCGTCGGCCTCGCCGTCGACACCGATCTGCATGCCGTCCGGAATCACCGAGCCCGAGTCGACGATCGCCTTCTGGATCAGGCAACGCTCGCCGATGCGCACGCGCGGCAGGATGACCGAGCGCTCGATCGAGGAATAGTCGTGCACCCGCACGTTCGAGAACAGCAGCGTATTGGCCACCCGCGAACCGGAGATGATGCAGCCGCCCGAGACCATCGAGTCCACGGCGATGCCCCGCCGGTCGACGTCGTCGAACACGAACTTTGCCGGCGGCAGCTGCTCCTGGTACGTCCAGATCGGCCACTGCTCGTCGTAGATGTTGAGCTCCGGCGACACGCGCACGAGTTCCATGTTCGCCTCGTAGTACGCGTCGACGGTGCCGACGTCGCGCCAGTAATTCTGCGCCTTGGTGCGCACGTCCTCGAACGGGTACGCGAAGACCCGCAGCTTCTCGATCGCCTCGGGAATGATGTTCCTGCCGAAATCGTGTGCGGAGTTGGGGTTCTCGGCGTCGGCCCGCAGCAGGCGCTCGAGCAGGCGCGGATTGAAGACGTAGATGCCCATCGACGCCAGCGCGACGTCGGGTCGTCCGGGCATCGGCTCGGGACTCTTCGGTTTCTCGTTGAAGCGCAGCACCCGATTCGACTCGTCGATGGTCAGCACGCCGTATTCGCGCGCGACGTCGAGCGGCACCTCGACGACGCCGACGGTGATGTCGGATTCGTTCTCGACGTGGAAGCCGATCATCGGGCCGTAGTCCATCTTGTAGATGTGATCGCCGGCGAGCACCAGCACGTGCAGCGGCCGGTGCGAACGGATCAGGTCCATGTTCTGCCACAGCGCGTCGGCTGTGCCCTGGTACCACTCCGCGCCGAGGCGCTGCTGCGCGGGGATGATCTCGATGAACTCGCCGAACTCGCCGCGGAGGAATCCCCAGCCCTTGCCGATGTGCTGGATCAGCGAGTGCGACTTGTATTGCGTCAGCACGGAGATCTGCCGGATGCCGGAATTCAGGCAGTTCGACAGCACGAAATCGATGATGCGGAACTTGCCGCCGAACGGCGTGGCCGGCTTGCAGCGATCCTCGGTCAGGTCCTTGAGCCGTTCGCCGCGACCTCCGGCCATGATGATCGCGAGCGTGCCGCGGGTCAGCCGGCTGAGGTAACGCCGCGGGGCGAACTGGCTCTTGGGATCGGTCGACATCCGTCACGTGCTCCGCGGTGCTTCGGCCACTGATGTTACCTAGCCTTCGTGACATGGCGCACTCCGGCTTTCTGACGCCCGACAAGCAGCAAGGCCGCCGGACCCACACGGACCGTCCCATGCCATCCCATCGCGTAATACTATTGACTTGATACTAGTGCTTAATGAATACTACTACTCACGCAACATTATTGGGCGCCCCACATGGTCACTGAGGACGACGCAATCCCGTCCACCGAGTCGACGGCCGACGCGCTGGCCCGGAAGTTCCAGAAGGAGCTGACGGCCGGCCTGACGTCGCTGGTCCTGCTGTCCGTGCTGTCCGTGGCCGCCGAGGACCTCTACGGCTACGAGATCGCCAGAAGGCTCACGGCGGCGGACGTCGATGCCAACGCCCCGTTCAAGCAGGGGGCCCTGTATCCGGTGTTGCGCAACATGAGCGCGGCCGGGCTGCTGTCGAGCCGGGTCGTGCCGTCGTATGCCGGGCCACCCCGCCGCTACTACCGCATCACCCCATTGGGCCGGGACGTGCTCGCCGCGTGGGTCGCCACGTGGACCGGCATGCGCGCCTTCGTCGATACCATCGTCCGTCGCGACGATCACCAGGAGAACCCGTCATGACGGCCGCGAATCCGGGCACCGTGCAGCAGTACCTCGACGCGTTGCGCGAGGCGCTGAGCGGTGCCGACCCGGCGCTGATCCAGGACGCGCTCTACGACGCCGAGGAGCACCTGCGTGCCGAGCTGGCGCAGCACCCCGACCAGCCGGAAGCCGTCGTGCTCGAACGCATCGTCGGCAGCTACGGTGCGCCGGCGGAAGTCGCGGATGCCTACCGGGCCAACGAAGTGCGCGTGCAGGCGGCGTTGCGCACGCCGCCGCCGAAGCCCGTGAAAGGAGGCGCCGTCGCGCGCTTTTTCGGCGTCTATCGCGACCCGCGCGCGTACCTGTCGCTGCTCTACATGCTGCTGTCGCTCGTCACGGGCATCGTCTACTTCACGTTCGCGTCGGTCGGCGCATCGATGTCCGTCGGCCTCGCGATCCTGATCATCGGCGTGCCTTTCTTCCTGCTGTTCATCGGCAGCTCCCGCATCATCGCGCTGGCCGAAGGGCGCATCGTCGAGTCGATGCTCGGCACGCGAATGCCGCGCCGGCCCGTGCATCCGGGCCCGCCCGCCACCTGGTTCCAGCGCATCGTCGACATGCTGAAGGACCCGCGGACGTGGGGCACGCTGCTCTACCTGTTCCTGATGCTGCCGCTCGGCATCGCGTATTTCACGTTCGCGATCATGGGCCTCGTGCTCTCGTCGGCCCTGGTCGTCGCACCGATCGCCGTGCTGCTGCACTTCGGCGGCGTCATCACGATCGACGGCGAAGTGCAGGCGCCGCACCCCGCGCTGTTGCCTCTGATATCGATCTTGGGGATAGTGCTGCTCACCGTCACGCTGCACCTGGCGCGGGGAATCGGCTATCTGCATGGTCAACTTGCGAAATCGCTCCTCGTGCGCGCGCCGCGCGTCGAGGACTGAGGCTCTGCGCCGCCGCGCGGCCCCGTCCCTGCTCGGCCTGCTGCTCGTCGCGGGCGGCTGCGGCCACGCCGATCCGATGGCCGGCAACCCCGCGGCGGCGCCAGCCGGGCCTGCGGATGCGAGGACTTTGCGCGCCCGCGACACGCGGTTACCTGAAGGCCCGGCTGCAGGGCGCGATCGACGCCGACATCGACTGGTCGGCCGGCGTGCCGCAGTGCCGGGGCGGACGACGTCCCTCGGGCGACGGAATCCGTCTGCTCTACAAGGGTCACGACGCGGCCGGCGGTGCGCTGCTCGTGGTCATCGGCGCCGGCCCGCTGCGCGAAGGCGAGAGCGCGCGCAACGTGCCGGTGAACATGACGGTGGTTCGCGAAGGCGCCGGCGAGTTCTACGCCACCCAGGGCGACGACAAGTGCGCGCTCGACGACATCCGGCAGGAACCCCTGGCGGGGCACGACGGTCAATACGTGGTCACGGGTCGCGGGTTCTGCACGCAGCCGGCGCGCGCCGTCGGCAGCGCGGCGGGCTCCGTGCTCGTGTCGCGTTTCGACCTCGAAGCCATCGTGGACTACAACGAATGACACGCACTCGCATTGTTGCGGCCGCCTGGTTTGCCTGCCTCACCTTGTTCGCCGCCGCGCCGGCCCGGCCGGACACCGACGCGCAGCACGCCCTGCCGCTGTCGTCGTTCCCGAAGGAATCCGTGGTGATCGAGACGCACAGTGCGCGCCGTCATGTGTTCCAGTCGTGGCGTGCAGAGACCTCGCGACAGCGCGAGCAGGGGCTGATGTTCGTCAAGGCCATGGGCGCGAATGAAGCGATGATCTTCGTATACCAGCCAGCCGAGTACGTGGCGATGTGGATGAAGAACACGCTGCTGCCGCTCGACATGCTGTTCGTCGACGATCGCGGTTGCGTGATCACCGTGAAGGAGCACGCGATACCCGGCTCACTCGACACCATCGAGTCGCAAGGTGTCATCGCGCTGGTGGTCGAATTGAACGGTGGTGCCGTGGCTGAACGCGGCATCCGCGTCGGCGATAAAGTGGTGCGGCCCGCGGCAAACTGGCCGGCTGATCCCGAGGCGTCCTGTACAGTTCCGCGGTGATATTCGCTACTATCGATGCGTTCGCCGCAGGGGGCCGCAGTGCCTCCGATTCGTACAGGGAGCCCAGATGAAGAAGATCACGATGCTTGCCACGGCCATCGGCCTGGCCACGCTGGCTGCCATACCCGCGCACGCAGCCGACCCGAACCGGCCGTGGAACGACGAAGTGGGTCAATGGTTCGTCGCACCGTTCGTCGGCTATACGTGGACCGACAGCGACCGCTTCCTCAACGACGACGTCGTCTACGGCGCCGCCCTCGGCAAGCACCTCACCGAGCAGTGGAGCATGCAGATCGCGGGCTACACCAGCGATTTCGACGGCAACCCGCACGGCAATGCGGAAGCCACGATTTCCGGCGGCACACTCGACCTGATGCGGGTGTTCATGCGCGACAGCAGGATCTCGCCGTACCTGCTCGGCGGCATCGGCATGCAGAACTCGAACTACGTGGGCACGAAGGGCGAGGAGAACGTCACGGCCTCGATCGGCGCCGGCTTGATGTGGGACCTGTACCGCAGCAACGACGGCTCCCGCACGGTGCAACTGCGCCCGGAAGTTCGCGCCCGCTACGACCTGCAGCAGGACAACGGCCTCGTCGACACGGTGGCGCAGGTCGGTATCGCGTTCGGCTGGGGTCCGCCCATCCCGAACCGGTCGTCGAAGCTCCGCCGCCGCCGCCGCCGCCGCCGCCGCCTGCGAAGTGCAGCGACACGGACAACGATGGCGTGTGCGACGAAGCCGACAAGTGCCCGGGCACCGCGGCCGGCGTGAAGGTGGACTCGGTGGGCTGCCCGATGGAGCAGACGCTGAAGCTGCTGTTCGACTTCGACAGCGCGGAGCTGCGCCCCGAGTCGATCACGGAACTCGAGCGGGTGGTGAAGTTCATGGGCGACGTGCCGTTCGCGAAGGCGATGGTCGAAGGCCACACGGACAGCAAGGGTTCGGACGACTACAACCAGAAGCTGTCGGACCGTCGTGCGAAGTCGGTATTCGACTACCTGACCTCGCGTGGCGTGGATCCGTCGCGGCTGAGTTCGGTGGGCAAGGGCGAGAGCGCCCCGATCGCCGACAACGCGACGGATGAAGGCCGTCAGGAGAACCGTCGGGTCATGCTGATCCGGACGGACTCGGGCATGTAATCGACTTGTAAGTCGACTGGCGGGTCGCCTGAGGACCCGAACGAGGCCCCGGTGCGCAAGCGCCGGGGCCTTTTTCGCATTGCGCTGCATTAGCTGCAGGCAAACTCGGCAGCGCGTCGTTTGCTACCGCCGCGGCGACGAACACTGGTCGTCGCCGCTCGGCCCGATTCGCCACCTGGCATCTATGCGGCACGATTCCAGACGGCGTAATGGAAATGCGCGTAACCGATTACTGCGGCATCATTCGCGAGTTCGAGGTTCAGCCACGCGACTACGTCGCCGAGCGGACGATCCTTGAACGGCCCCCGTGTCAACTGTGTCGAACGCAGGTCGTCGTCGGAAAACTTGTCCAGGAGTCCGGCTAGGTCCGACTGCAGTCGGGCAATCCTCTCTCGTGCGGAATCGGCATTGCCCGGCCAGTGCACGTCCTCGCACGAAGGTGTCCCGACTTCACAGGTGCGATCGAGCACCAGGGTCCACGAGAGACAGACGTGCCACGTCAGCCATGCGATGCTCGGCGCGCCGATACTGCATCCCGCGTGCGCCGGCATCTGGCCAACCATCGGCCGTCCACCGCCTGGATCACATGCATACCGCTACTCGCGGGGCGCCACAGGCATTCATCTGGGGTGACTCCATCGAGGTGGTAATTCGCCAGCTCGCGCGACATCTCGAACCGGCGGATCAGGTAGTCCCGGGCTTCGTCAACCATCGCCTGCTTATCACGACGAAAGCAAGCGGGCGCCAGCCAAGTTTGGATCAGCCCGCACACGCGCAGCCCAACGTGCCCTGCCCGACCGGAATACACGCCAGGATCGACGGCATGTGCCGCCGGCGAGTCGAAACACCGGCGCGTTCGACCGCAATCGCGGGCGGTGCGGTGTAGGATGGCTGGCAATGACGCTGTCTAGCATTCTGTCGAGTCTTCCCGGCAGTTACACAACGGTCGCGTTCGTCACACTCGCGTTCTCGGGCATGTCGCTGCGCACAACGGAGGCGCAGGTTGCCGTCGATCAGGGACCAGGCGCCGAGGCCCCAGAGCCGCTGCTCGATAGCCCGGTCTACGCCGCGCCGACGACCGCGGATCGGGTCGGGCGGATCATGGCGCCGGTGATGGTCAACGGCTTGGGTCCATTCCTGTTCATCGTCGATACTGGCGCGACGCGGTCCGCGATCTCGCCAAGCCTCGCCGCACGCCTCGGCCTGACTCCTTCGTTTGATCGGCCGATGACAGTGCACGGCACGACCGGGTCGGAGGCGGTTGCATCCGTGCTGCTGGAGAAGCTCCAGGCGGGCGACATCGTGATGGAAAGACGGCACCTGCCGGTCGTGGCATCACGCGTTTTTTCGGGTGCCGACGGAATCCTGGGGGTCGAGGGTTTCGACCGCATGCGGATCACCGTGGATTTCAGCACGGATCGCATCCGGATCTCCAGGTATCGGCCAGCGCGAATGCCTGGCAATTGGTATCGCGTCCCAGTGCGCCTGCGCGCCGGGCGGCTGATGGTGACCAACGCGCGCATCGGACGGGTGCCCGTGATGGCGGTCATCGACACTGGCGCGGAACGCTCGCTCGGCAACGTCGCGCTGCGCAACGCCCTGCGCCGGCAGAGCGGCGCGGAACACAACCCCGCGGAGTCGCAGGTTATCGGCGCGACCGGCGGGGAGCAGTCGGCGACCACCATCATGTCGCCGCTGATCAGCCTGGGCGAGACCGCACTGGCAAGGGTGAACGTCACCTTTGCCGACTTGAACGTATTCAGGATATGGGACCTGGCGGACGAGCCAGCTCTCGTCATCGGCATGGACGTGCTCGGAACGGCGCGGGCTTTGTTCTTCGACTACAAGCGCAGCGAAATGCTGATCCGGATCGACGGGCCGCTGTTGATGCGTAAAGACAACGGGTGAACGCCTCGCCTCACGACGGCCGCCCTACTGGTTGCCGCCAAAGGTCCGCGCAGCTGCAACCACCGCCTGCACCATCTGCCGCTCCGCCGGGCTGAGCAGCGGGTTCCACACGTCGAAGATCAGCACGACTCGAAGTTCGTCGCTGTCGTTGCGAGCCTCGTGCTCGATGGTGTCGTCGAACACGAACACTTCTCCGACGTTCCACGGCCGCTCCTCGAAACCCACGCCTCATCCGGCAACCTTCCGGAACAATCAGCGGCAAGTGCGCCACGAGGCGTGCGTTGGTCTCACCGTTGTGCGGGGGTATGTGCGTTTTCGGTGCCAGCGCGGAGAACATCGCGTTGGGGCACAGGCCGCCGATCTCGGCCATCGCCACCGCATCCAGGGCCCGCGCCGTCGCCGGGCAGCGATGGATATTTTCGCGGACGGGTTCGCCGCGACGCCACAGGGCCAACGTGCTCCATCGGGACGAGTGATTCAGCTCGCGCCACTGGTTCACCGGTTCGCCCGGGTTGTAGGCTATATATGGAGCGAACCGGTCGAAGTCGCGCTCGATGGCAGTAACGATTTCGGTACGCACGACGTCTGTCTGGGACTCCAGCAGCGGAATCCAGGGAAAATGTTCTCGTTCGTAGAACTGGAATTCTGGCAGGCGCGGCACGTGCAACTGGTTGCACTCGGAGTGAAACGGCTTCGACAAGCCGGACATGATCGATATGGCCTCGCGCCAGCGCCCTGCAATCGGCGGCGGCAAGGCAACCTGCAGTTCCGCGACCTGCTGGGCGAGGTATCGCCCGTACGATTGCGCATGCCTGCTCGCGACGTCCTGCGCGTGTTCGAGCTTGGGACGCAGCACTTCGGGCCATTGAACGCGCGGTGGCGCGACCTTGAGAGCGTTGGCGTAGGTGTTGGCCGCCGCCACCAGGCTGCCATATCGCTCAAACCACGCCCCTTTGGCGAGCAGCCCCGGCACGAAGTACGGGTCCACGGCCAGCGCGGCCTCGATCGCCTCACGCGCGGCGGTCGAATCGCCGCGCTGGGTGCACGCCGCGGCGAGCGTCATGAGGACGACGAGGTCGGCGGGCGCAACGACGCGTGCGGCGCGCAGCAATTCGTCGGCGGAATCGAGGTCGCCGCGCTGCAGCGCATGGAATCCGAGGCTGAACAGGGCCTGCGGGTGTCGCGGCTCGAGCTTTTGCACCTCGCGCCAGAGCTCCTCGGCCTCCTGCCAGCGACCTGCATTGGCCAACCGGCCCGCAGCCTGGGCCAGCTCGCTGGACGGACGTTGATTCGACATTTACGCGCAGCGTAGTCGTTGGGTCGCATCAAGGCAATGCGCCCACCGTCCCGCTGACCCGCGAGCCGGAAAGCTGAATGAGTAGGATTGTATTTGGCGGCGCCACCTATTGTAAGATTCTGCTCGCTCCTGCAGCACCACAAGAGACTTGCCACCCCATGACATACGACCGTGTGAAGGCCCCAATCGCTGCATGCCTGCTGTTTCTGTCACTGTACATGGCGCTTCCCGCGCGGGGGGATCCGACTGCGTCGCCGCCGCCGGCGACTCCGGCGGCGACGCCAGCCTCCAAGGAGGCGAATCCGCAGGCCGTGCAAGCGGCGAAAGCAGTCGCCGCCGCGGAGGATGACGATCCCATTATCTGCAAGAAGCAACCGGTGACAGGCAGCCGAGTGCGGAAAGAAAAGATCTGCAAGCCCCGTAGCTCCTGGGCGGCCGACACGAAGGCTGCAAAGGACTTCTTGAAGAGCATCGAGCGCGGAACCCAGGGCCAGCCAGGCGGCGAGTCGCTGCCGGCCGGCGGTTAGGCGCCGCACACACAGGGGGCGCGGGCTTTCCCGCGTGCTCCCGGTCGACACAAAGCTCGGGCACCGCGCCCGCAATACGCTCCGCCGATATTCCTACAGGAGTCGGGTTCGGCCTCGGAATACCGGTCGAACCTTCCGGGAGCGCCCATGGGCAACATCGTCTGGCTGGCGTCCTATCCGAAATCGGGCAATACCTGGCTGCGAATCTTCCTGGCCAACCTGATTGCGGACCGCGATGAGCCGGTACCGCTGGACGAATTGTGGCGCTATTGCGACGACGAAGCACGTCCTGAATTCTTCACCGCCGCGGCCGGGCGCGCAAGCACCGACCTCAGCCTCGACGAGATCTGCGCGCTGCGCGGACAGGTCCATGCCGCGATCGCCGCACGGGCGCGCGGCACCGCGCTGGTCAAGACGCATAACTATGCCGGGGCGTACGACGGGCATCCGCTGCACAATGCGGCCGTAACGGCCGGCGCGATCTATGTCGTCAGAAATCCGCTCGACGTCGTGGTAAGCATGTCGCACCACTTCGACCTGAGCATCGACGAGGCGATCGATCGCCTCGGCAGCGACCTGGTCGCGACTGCGAACGACGCCCTGTTCGTATCGCAGGTGCTTGGCTCGTGGTCGATGCACGTCGACAGCTGGCGAAACCTCAAACTCGAGCGCCTGCTCGTGCTTCGCTACGAGGACCTCCTCGAGCATCCAGCGAAACACTTTGCCAGGGCCGCCCGCCTCGTCGGGCTCGGTCATGACCGGGCGCGCGTCGATCGCGCCGTCCGTCGCGCGGCATTCGACGTCGTGGCCGGGCTGGAGCGCACCGGGGGCTTCGCGGAGGCTTCCAAAAGGTCGGGACGTTTCTTCCGTGCCGGCACTGCCCGGCAGTGGCGCGAGGCCCTGAGCCGGGACCAGGTCACGCGCATCGTCACGGCGCATCGCGTGCAGATGGCACGCTTCAGGTACCTGCCGGCCGGCTGCTGACGGCACCGCGGGCCCGGACTATTTCCGTCGCCCAAAGAAAGACGGCGGGCCGAAGCCCGCCGTCGAATCGCCAACAATAACTGGCTTAGAACTTGACGTTCAGACCGACCGTGTAGACGCGGCCGATCGTGTCGTACACGCTCGGGAACGTGTTGCCCGAGTTGGTCGACGTCGTGCCCGCTTCGTTACCCACGACCGGCGGATCCTTGTCCAGGACATTGGTCACGCCGAAGTTCAGGCTCACGTTCTCCCAGAGGTTGGCGCTCGCGTACAGGTCGAAGTAGTCGTACGCGCCGATAGTCTGGAACTTCTTGAACGTCTCGATCTGCGCGCCGCTGCCCGGATCGTTGGCCTGGACCTCTTCGATGTCCACACCGTCGATGTGGTGCCACATGTACGACACGCTGAACATGCCGCCCGACCAGGTCGTGCGCTGCATCCACTGTTGTTCGGCAGCGGGTTGCCGCAGGAATTGCCGTAGTAGCCACGGCAGTCGAGCACCGGGGTGGCGCCGGAGCTCTGCGACTCCTGCGTCAGGTAGTGGTTGACTTGCCGGTGAAGTCCAGGTTGCCGAAACCGCCAAGGTCGACGCCGAAGCCGAAGCCGAACTCGATACCCTCAGCCTGGATGTAGTCGAGGTTGGTGGTCAGCAGACTTCGACGCCGGATGCGTCCGGCAAGTCAGCGTGCCGGACTGGCGCACGATCTTCGCGCACTCGGTCGAGCGCCGAGCTCGTAGCAGCCGTCCAGCACTTCCTGAGCCGAGAAGTTGCCGATGTACGTCCTCGACCTTGATGTCGTAGTAGTCGACGCTGAACATGAAGTTCTTGAACGCGTCGCCGCCGAAGTCCGGCGTCCACACGATACCGATCGTCGTACGTGTCGGCCTGCTCAGGGGACGGCAGGTTGGCCAGGTCGGTGCCGAAGAAGCCGTTGATCTGACCCGAGACGAGGTCCTCGACCGTGCCGACCTGTGCAGCCGTCATCCCCGTCGAGATGCAAAGTGCCGTGCAGCGCGGCGTCGATGTTGGCGGCATTGGTGACAGAGCAAGGATCGATCGCCGCGTTGTCCAGACCAGTCGTGTTGCGGCGCAGCGAGCTCGCCGACGTTCGGGGCGCGTGCAGCGCGCTGCTGCATGACACGCGCACCAGCACCTGATCGATCGGACGCCAGCTGAAGCCGTACTTGTACGTCTCGTCGTTGCCGGTCTTGCTGTAATCGGACCAGCGGTAGCCGACTTCGAGGTCGAACGACTGGATGAACGGTACGTCGCGCACCAGCGGCGCGATCACCTCGGCGAAGTACTCCGAAACGTGGAAGCCGCCGTCGATCGGCAGGATGTTGCCGCCGGCGCCGCCGAGGCAGCTCGCCGGCGCGAGCTTCAGGCACTCGTCAGGCGTCGTCTCCGCCGACTCTTCGCGGTACTCGCGCACCGATGCTGACCGCGACCGGGCGTGTCGACCCACGGCAACGTGCCCGATGGAGCCCGTGAGCCGAGCCCGACATGATCAGCTGCTTGTAGGCCTGCTTCTCGAACGCGGTTGCGCTCGAGTAGACGTGCCATCTGCCGGCGTGATCGAGCCATAGCCGCCGAACAGGTTGATCGGCACGCAAGCTCGTGTCACCGTTCGCGCAGGTGACGCCGTCGGTCGTCTGCAGCGCGGCCTCCGATGTTCGAGATGTTGGTGTAGCCGGCGCTACGCAACATGCGGTTTGAGCTGCCGTACGGATACGAAACGGTCGTATTCCCAGTCATCGTTGATGTTGCCGCGCAAGCCACCCAGCATCTGGAACGCTCGTTGTTGTACGTTGTCGAGCGCTCGCCGAACTCGACCGTGCGGCGACGGTAGGGGATGTTGAGTGTCGTCGGTCGGCGTCGACCATCGCCGTTCCCAGTTCGGAAACGTCGGGATTCCAGCGGGTCGTCGTTGCAGCTGCGCGACGTCCGCTGTTGGCCTGCAGTGATCAGGAGACGCCGCGCCTGGTCGCGACATGAGCGGATTCGCCAGCGGCGTAAAGAATGCAGCTGCCGAAGATGCCCGACGGCGCGACCTGCTGGCGGACCTGTCGTGTTGCTGTAGATGGAACCGGCCGTATAGCCTCGGCGTGGTCGTTCACTTCGAAGCTGCCCGATCACGTGCCGCCGAAACGCTCGAGCGGCGTCTGGTAGTAGTTGAACGGGTTGAAGTTGAACACGCTGCAGTTCGCCGCCGAGCGTCGCCGTCATCGCGGAACTGGCCGAGACCCGCCGACCACCGGCGATCGCACACGCGGGTCGGCAGCGTCGTGGTCGAACCACCCGCCGCGACCGAATCCGGACCACCGCACAGCGACCGCCGGCGCCGGGGCGGAGCCTCGTCGTCAGGAAGTCTTGGTAGCCCCCGCCGTCGGCCGTCACGATGCCGAGCTGCCGACGGCCGCGCTAGCCGAGCAGCACGCCGTCACGCTCGGACTAGTTCATGCCGAGCACCATGTTGCCGCGACCATCGGCAACGTTCGAACCGACGGTCATGAAGACGTGCTGATGGTGCCGTCGCCCTTGCTCGGCTTGACGAGTAGTCGACCCGAGTTCGACGCCCTCGAAGTCCTTCTTCATGATGAAGTTCAGCGCGCCCGAGATCGCGTCGGAACCGTACACCGCCGATGCGCCGCCAGTGACGATGTCGATACGCTCGATCAGCGCGGTCGGGATCATCGACGTGTCGACGAGACCATTGTGGTTGTAGGGAATCAGGCGCTTGCCGTCAATCAGGATCAGGTTGCGCTGCGAACCAAGGCCGCGCAGGTTGACGGTTGCGGCACCTGCGGTGCCGTTGTTGACGTTCTGGCCGTCGGCGGGAGCCGAAATCGGCAGGAGGCGGATGATCTTCTCGACTTCCGGCTGTTGCTGCAACTGGATCTCTCCGCGCCGACCGAATAGATCGGACTGGACGACACGACGCCGGGCATCGTGATGCGCGTACCGGTCACGACGACCTGCTCGATCTCCGAATCTTGCGCAACCGCCGAGGTGCCGTAGGCTCCTGCGACGACGAGCGCAATCTTCACTGCGCGGGTGAGTGTCATATTTCTGGCCATCTTTCCCTCCAAGGCACACAAGCGTCTGTTAGTGACACGCCACCTGTGGCAGACACCAAGTGGCGACATTTCCAAAGCTTCGTTCCCGCCATGCTCGCGAGAATTTGGGTGTGCGGCAGAATAGCAACAGCCGGCGGGCGTGGCAATGGATGCCGCGCGAATGCGACACTGGACTCGGTACGTGCCCGATTAGGCGGAAGCATCTTGGTTCAAAATGAGCCATTTCCGCCGCATCAGGCGTTCCGGAGCCGCCATGTTGCCGGAACGCAACAATTGCGCCACCGCCACCGTGCCTTAGCCCGTCGGTCCGCCCCTGGAACCCGCCCTGTCGGCTATTTCACACGTTTGACGCGCACAGGCGGCCGATCGTTGGCGCGCATGAAGTAAGACCCGAACGATGCCGAACTGATCGTGACCATGTCGCCGGCCTTGACAAGCAGCCTGGTTGTCGGGTCTGACTGCAGCCAAACCTGCCCATTGTCTAGCGTCACCAGCGTCTCGCCGGTCTTTCGGCGGGTCACCGCCGTCGCCGCCGCGGATATTTCGGCGAGCTCCGGTTTCTTGGCCTGCCCGGGCTCACGTGCCTGCTTTTGCGCATCTGTCAGGCCGAAATCTTTCGTGGCGGCTGGGACAGCCGGGATGCTCGCCGCGGCACCCGCCGCCGCTTCTGCCGCAACCGGAACAGCCCTCGTGAACAACCGATCGAAGCATGTAAGGCGCAGTGCATCCTCCTGGATGCCCGCGCACTGCCGGGCCGCCCTGGCAACATCGTCCTGGGCCGGACTAACGGACGGCAGCAGTACTGCGCAGAGCACCACGATTGCGCAACGACTTCGATACATGACGGATCCCGGTTTGACGCAATGCAGATTCGGACGAGGTAGCCGAGACTGCCACAAACAGGGCAGTGACGCCTCCCGCGACCGGACTGCGTAGCGAATATATCGGCAAGCGTTAATAGCTCAGCGGCAGTTCGCTGCCTTTGCGCACCGTGCGCAGGGCAAAACTCGACTGGACGCGAGCCACCCCCGGCAGCCGCGTGAGGTGCTGGCTGTGCAGGCGTTCGAAATCGGCCGGATCGGACACCACGACGCGCAGCAGGTAGTCCTGTTG
This sequence comes from uncultured Gammaproteobacteria bacterium, assembly GCA_963843985.1. Classification (GTDB taxonomy): domain Bacteria; phylum Pseudomonadota; class Gammaproteobacteria; order Steroidobacterales; family Steroidobacteraceae; genus RPQJ01. Next base: position 451,425 of record CAWJMS010000035.1, read on the forward strand.
GCCGGTCATCAAGTAGCACTCCATGACCTCGGGCACCCGTGTCACGGCTGCCTCGAACGCGGCGAGGTCCGCCTGTTCCTGGCGATTGAGCGTAATGCTGACGAACACGTTGCCCGGCAGTCCGACCCGCGCCTGGTTGACGTGCGCGGTGTAACCGTCGATGACGCCCGATTCCTCCAGGGCCCGGACTCGGCGCAGGCAGGCCGATTCGCTGAGATGCGCGTGCTCGGCCAGCTCGCGGTTGGTCAGTCGCCCGTCGCGCTGGAGGGCAGCGAGGATAAGGTTGTCGGTGCGATCCCGCTTCATTCGAATCTTCCCCTCGAATACGAGGCATTTTCCGCAGGAGATTGCGTTCGCCGGCAGATCTACGCCTGACTTTGCACGAAATCACCCGGGCAGCCAACTATGCTGTGCCGGTCGGCGTTCATTCCTACAACGATCGATCGAACCAGCGAGGGGAGAACCATGCGCATCGGTGTGCCGAAGGAAATCAAGGTTCACGAATATCGCGTCGGCCTGATGCCGGCGGCCGTCCGCGAACTGGTCGCAGTCCGGGCACGAAGTCGTCGTGCAGACGCAGGCCGGCGCGGCATCGGCTTCGCCGATGCCGACTACCAGCGCGTCGGCGCGAAGATCGCCACGACGGCCGAGGAGATCTTCGCCTCCGCCGACATGATCGTGAAGGTGAAGGAGCCGCAGCCGCAGGAGTGCGCGATGCTGCGCCCGGGCCAGGTGCTCTTCACCTACCTGCACCTCGCGCCGGACCCGAAGCAGACCGAGGCGCTGATCAAGTCGGGCGCCACCTGCATCGCCTATGAAACCGTCACGGCGCCGGACGGCTCGTCTGCCGCTGCTGACGCCGATGAGCGAAGTCGCGGGCCGCATGTCGGTGCAGGTCGGCGCGCACTGCCTGGAGAAGGCCAACGGCGGCCGCGGCATCCTGCTCGGCGGCGTGCCGGGCGTGCGCGCCGGCGAAGGTCGTGATCCTCGGCGGCGGCGTCTCGGGCACGAATGCGGCGCGAGATGGCGGTCGGCCTGCGCGCCGATGTCACGGTCGTCGATCGCTCGATGAAGCGGCTGCGCGAGCTGTCGTCGATCTTCGGCGCGACGCTGTTCACCGAGTACTCGACGCAGGAGCACATCGACGCGCTCGTGATCAACGCCGACCTGGTGATCGGCGCCGTGCTGGTCGCCGGCGCCGCGGCGCCGAAGCTCGTCACCCGCGACATGGTGAAGCGGATGAAGCCGGGCTCGGTGCTGGTCGACATTTCGATCGACCAGGGCGGCTGCTTCGAGACCAGCAAGGCCGACCACGCATGCCGATCCGACCTACGTCGTCGACGGCGTCATCCACTATTGCGTGGCCAACATGCCGGGCGCGGTGCCGCGCACCTCGACGTTCGCGCTCAACAACGCGACGCTGCCCTTCGCCCGCAAGCTGGCCGACCTCGGCTGGAAGAAGGCGCTGCAGGCCGACCCGCACCTCGCGAACGGTCTCAACGTGCATGCCGGCCAGATCACCAATGCGGCCGTCGCGAAGGATCTCGGCTACACGTACGTCCCCGTCGCCGACGTCCTGAAGTAAGTTCTGCACCTCTCCCGCTTGCGGGAGAGGTCGCGCATCGCGCGGGTGAGGGTCTGCACCTCTCCCGCTTGCGGGAGAGGTCGCGCATCGCGCGGGTGAGGGTCTGCACCTCTCCCGCTTGCGGAGAACGGGAGAGGGCGCCAAGTGGCTCCGCACCTGCCCTCGCGATTACCCTGTCACCGTGAAACACCTGCTGCTGATCACCGGCGGCCAGCCGGGCGGACGGCTCGAACGACTGGCGGAGGCTGTCGTCGCGGGCGCCGCCGAATTCGCCGACGAAGTCGAACTGCGGCACCGGCCCGCATTGCAGGCCACGCTCGACGACCTGCTCTGGGCGCAGGCGCTCGTCATCGGCACGCCGGAGAAGTTCGGCTACATGGCGGGCGCGGTGAAGGACTTCTTCGACCGCACGTTCTACCCGGCCGAGGGCAAGGTGGACGGGCTGCCGTTCGCGGTCTTCGTCTCGGCGGGCAATGACGGCAGCGGCGCCGTGTCGTCCATCGAGCGCATTGCGAACGGTTATCGCTGGTCCCGCGTGGCCGTACCCGTCGTGGTCAAGGGCGAGCCCGGACGACGACGCGCTTGCGCGTTGCCGCGAGCTCGGCCAGACCCTGGCGGCCGGACTCGCGGTCGGCGTGTTCTAGTAGGCCGCCCGCGCGAACGCGCTAGTCTCGCCTCATGAAGCTTCCCGCATTCAAGTTCAAGGACCGCACGGTCGCTGGTCACGGGCGCGTCGAGCGGCATCGGTCGGGAGACGGCGCTGGCGTTCGCGGCGGCTGGCGCGGACGTGGTGCTCGTGGCCCGCAGCGCCGACACGCTGGCCAAGGTGGCGACTGCCGCACGCAAGTGCGGCGTGAAGGCGCTGGCGATCCCGACCGACGTCACCCGGCCCGCATCGGTGCAGGCCGTGTTTCCGCAAGGCGATCACACGCTTCGGGCGGATCGACGTCGTGGTCAACAACGCGGGGGTGATGATCCCGTCGCCGGTGCCCGACATCCGCGCGGCCGACCTGCAGAAGATGCTGGACGTGAATCTCTTCGGCGCGCTGTGGGTGATGCAGGCCGCCGTCAAGACGATGCGGGCGCAGGGCGGTGGTCACATCGTCAATGTCGCCTCGCTGGCTGGCCGACGCGGCTTCTCCCCGCTGGGCGGCTATTCGGCGACGAAGTTCGCGCTGGTCGGCCTGACCGAGGCGTTGCGCACCGAACTGGTCGGCGAACCGGTCAACGTCTCGCTCGTCATGCCGGGCGTCATCGACACGCCGATGGCGGAGATCGCGTTAACCGATCCCACCTCGGCCGGCCTGTGGCGGAAATCGCTCAACATGCCGCCGTCGTGGGTCGTCTGGTCGATCTTCGCGGCCATCAAGTTCCGGCTCGCCGAAGTGGCCGTGCCGCCCGGCGGCGCGCTGCTCGAGAAGCTCGCCTCGCTGACGCCGGGCGCGACCGACGCGTTCCTGCGCTGGGCAAGCGACGCCGCGCGAGCGCAACGCGCGCGGCGAGAAGAAGACATCCTGACGGAGAGACGATGACGTTCGACAACCTGACCCTGGAGCGCGACGGCGGCGTCGCCGTGCTGTGGCTCGATCGACCCGAGAAGCTCAACGCCATGCACCGGGCGCTGTGGAGTTCGATCCCGCAGGCTGTCGCGAGCCTCGATGCCGACGAGACGGTGCGGGCCATCGTGCTCGCCGGCAAGGGCAAGGCGTTCTGCGCGGGCATCGACCTGATGGATCACGCGCAGGGGCTGACCGCGGGGTCGCTGTCCGGGCGCGGCGAATCGGCGGTCGGCAAGCGGCGCGCGCTCTATGACGACGTCCGCCGCTACCAGGACACGGTCAGCGCGTTTGCCAACACCAACAAGCCGGTGGTGGCGGCCGTGCACGGCGCCTGCGTCGGCGCAGGCATGGACCTGATCACCGCCTGCGACATCCGCGTCGCGGCCGCCGATGCATTCTTTTCCGTCCGCGAGACGCGCATCGCGATGGTCGCGGACGTCGGCACGTTGCAGCGACTGACGCGCATCGTCGGCGACGGCGCGGCGCGCGAACTGATCTTCACCGGCCGCGACATCGATGCCGCGCGGGCGAAGGAGATCGGCCTCGTCAACGAAGTGCTGCCCGATGCGTCGGCGTGCATCGCCCGGGCGCGTGCGATCGCGGCCGAGATCGCGGCCAATTCGCCGCTGGCCGTGCAAGGGTCGAAGCAGGTGCTCGGCTTCGCCGAGCGGCGCGCCATCGACGCGAACCTCGACTACGTCGCGCTGTGGAACGCGGCGTTCCTGCAATCCGAGGACCTCGGCGAGGCGATGACCGCCTTCGCCCAGCGCCGCCCGCCCAACTTCAAGGGGAAGTGAATCAGAGGTGCCGGGTTTGACTTATTTGACTTTTGGCCTGGGCGACTCGCGCCGAGGCCAAAAGTCAAATAAGTCAAACCCGGCACCTCAGTTTCCCGCGGAGTTCGCGGCGCAGGATCTTGCCGACGTTGCTCTTCGGCAAGTCGTCGCGGAACACGATGTACTTGGGCTTCTTGTAGCCGGTCAGGTTCTGCTTGCAGAACTCGGCGAGCGCCTCTTCGGTCAGCGCCGGATCCTTGCGCACGACGAACACCTTGACCGCCTCGCCGGCGCGCTCGTCCGGGACGCCGATCGCCGCGCACTCCACCACGCCCGGGTGACTCGCGATCACGCCCTCGATCTCGTTCGGGTACACGTTGAAGCCCGAGACGATGATCATGTCCTTCTTGCGATCGACGATGCGGATATAGCCGCGCTCGTCCATCACGCCGATGTCGCCCGACTTGAAGAACCCGTCGGGCGTCATGACCTTCGCCGTCTCGTCCGGCCGGTTCCAGTACCCCGCCATCACCTGCGGCCCGCGGATCGCGATCTCGCCCGGCTGCCCGAGCGGCACCGGCTGCCCGGCGTCGTCGAGGATCACGATCTCCGTGTTCGGGAACGGCACGCCGATCGTGCCGTTGTACTCCCGCGAATCGCATGGGTTGCTGGTGGCCACCGGGGAGGTTTCCGAAAGGCCGTAGCCCTCGATGATCGGGACTCCGGTGATCTTCAGCCACTTGTCGGACACGGCCTTCTGCACGGCCATGCCGCCGCCGTTCGCGACGCGCAGGTTCGAGAAGTCGAGCTTGCGGAATTCCTCGTTCTCGGCAAGCGCGTTGTAGAGCGTGTTGACGCCCGGGATCACGTGGAACTTGTACTTCTGCAGCTCCTTCACGAACGCCGGAATGTCCCGCGGATTGGCGATCAGCACGTTGAGGGTGCCGAGCCGGATGCCCGCGAGGCAGTTCACCGTCAGCGCGAACACGTGATACAGCGGCAGCGCGCAGATGTAGACGAACTGCTCCGGCACCGGCCCGCGGCTCGTGTCGTCGAGCACGGGCTTCACCCAGGCTTCCATCTGCAGCACGTTCGCGACCAGGTTGCGATGCGTCAAGCGTCGCGCCTTTCGACACGCCCGTCGTGCCGCCGGTGTATTGCAGGAACGCGATGTCCTGCGGTCCCACGCTGACCTTCTCGAGCCGGCGCTTCGCACCCTCGTCGAGCGCGGCGCAGAACCGCACGTGCCCGGGCAGCGAGAACGGCGGCACCATCTTCTTCACGCTGCGCAGCGCGAAATTGACGATCGCGCCTTTCGGGAAACCCAGCATGTCGCCGATCGAAGCGACCACCACGTGCTTCACGTCCGTCCTGGCGATCACCTGCTGCAGCGTGCCGGCGAAGTTCTCGAGGATGACGATCGCCTCGGCGCCCGAGTCCTTCAGCTGGTGCTCGAGCTCGCGCGGCGTGTAGAGCGGATTGACGTTGACGACGACGTAACCGGCGCGCAGCACGCCGGCGACCGCGATCGGGTACTGCACGACGTTCGGCAGCATGATCGCGACGCGCGCGCCGCGCTTCAGCCCCCGGCCCTGCAGCCACGCGCCGAACGCCGTGGAATAGCGATCCACGTCGGCGAACGTGAAGTAGCGATCCATGAACGCATAGGCATTGCGCCCGGCGTGTTGCTGGAACCCCTTCTCCATCAACTCGACCAGCGACGAGTATTCGTCGACGTTCACGTCGGCAGGCACGCCCGCCGAATAGTGCTTCAGCCAGATGCGATCCATGAGATCTCCCCCGGCGGTGCCATCGGGTAACTTGCACGTTTCGACGTCATCCGGCAATTCGCTGTGCGCAAAAGCCTGCGGACTCCCGCAGCGGCCGCGTCCTGCCGCAGCGCAACATCAGGGCTGGGGACGAACCACCATCGGCACGTTGCACAGGTCGATGTGACCGGCCGGCACCTTGTACCAGTCGTCGCTGCGATTGCGACGCGATTCCACCAGTTTCGTGAACGTGACGCGTGTCCGTGCGCAGCACTTCGAGCTTTTCGCGTTCGCCGGGCGGCACGTCGGCCGCGAGCCGCACCGTCTGGATCGGCACGTATTGCTCGGGCTTTTCGTAGAACCCCATCGCGCCGGTGCCGCGCGGCAGCGTCGACAACAGTTCCATGCCCTTCACGACCCGCCCCACGACCGCGATGTTGCGATCGAGTTGCCGTGGCGCCTGCCCCGTGACGACGTACAGTTCCGCGCCATTGCCGCTGTCGAGTTCGTTGCCGCGACCGACGCCGACCATCGCATAGCAGTGCGCGATCCAGGCCTCGCCGGTGCGCGGGTCGCGGCCGACGGGGAAGCCGTCGACGAACCCGACTTCCGGCGCATACCCGTCGACGTCCGGCAGCCGGGTGAACGGCAGGCCTTGCGACGGCACGGTAAATTCGGGCGGCACCGTCGCGCGGGCGGTGCCGAGCGGGCGCTTGCCGTCCGGGTCGGCCCATTGGACGACGAAGTTGTCCTGCGAACGCACGACCGCGAGGCCGTCGAAGTATTTCTCGCGGACCAGCGTGCGGATGTTCGCGGCGTGCAGCGGCGCGAACGCCGGCGCCAGCTCGATGACGACCCGCCCGGCGGGCAACTGCAGGTACAACGTATTGGCCGGGATCCAGCCCGCGCCAGTCCGAGGGCGCGGTTGCGGCCAGCACTTCCGCCATCGTCGGGGGACGCGATTTTCCGGGCGGCGCGTCGGCGGCCCCGGCGAGGCCGGAAACGAAGAGCAGGACGAGACCGAATCTGTGCATGGCGTCCACCGGTGATGCGGGTCCCGGAATGGTATCCGGCCGAGGATGCCGATTGACAGGCCGCCGGCCACTTCCCAACCTAGGCCGATGCCCGACATCCTCGTCCTGGGTCCCCAGTATCGCAATCCCAACCTGCGCGACGCACTGCAACGCGCGGGACTGGGAGGCGCCATTGCGTCGATCACCGCGGGCTGGCAGGAGCGTGAGGGCGAACTCGGCGCCCTCGAGGAGCACCTCGGCCAGCGCGTGCACGACCTGCGCCTTTACGAGCGCGCCGAGGGCGTTTTCGCGCACGACCCACCGCTGCACGACGCGTACCGCCAGCGGCAGGCCGACCTGCGCGGTCTCCAGGACGTCTACCGCGCGCGCCTCGCGCACGCGAAGGCGGCCGCACGCGAGATGTTTGCGCACGCAGGGCGACACCGAACTGGGACGCTGGGCCCGCCGCGACGCGGTGTCGGCGCTGCGCCGGCTCGACGCGACGCACCTGCGCATGATCGAGCGCGTGCACGCCCGTTTTACGAAGCAGTGGTCGGCGAGCCTGCGGCCGCTGGTCGCGCGCCAGCAGGCCGAGCTGCAGCACCTGATCGACGGCGCGGCCGTCGTCTGCATCGCCGGCGGACACGTCGCGGTGCTGCTGAACCGCCTGCGCCTGTTCGACCTGCACCGGCTGCTGCGCGGCAAGACCGATCGTCGCCTGGTCGGCCGGCGCGATGGCCTCACCGAGCGCGTCGTGCTGTTCCACGACCACCCGCCGCAGGGCGCCGGCAACGCGGAGGTCTTCGAGGCGGGTCTCGGCCTGGTGCGCCGGCGCGGTGTTGCTGCCGCACGCGCGCGCCGCGGCTCGCGCTGCGACGACGTCGACCCGCGTGGCGCTGCTCGCGCGCCGATTCAGCCCGGCCGACCGTGCCACACGCTCGACGACGGCAGCCTGCTGCACTGGCAGCGCGGCAGGACTGCGTCGCGGCCCGTGTCGGTCGGAAGTTGCTGCGCACCGGCGGCACGGCAGCCGCTGGAGGCGGCTGCGATGACGAAGTCCGCCGTGGAAGCCGGACGAGCCGCAGATGGCGCGCGCAGCAGATCGAGCGCCTGCGCACCGTGCGACGCGGTCGCCGATCGTCGAGGCCGGCGGCGTGACGTTCGTCTACCGCGGCGCCGCCGAGGCGGTGCACCTGCGGCACTGGATCTACGGCCTGCCGGCGACGCAGCCGTTCGCGCAACGTCGGCGCGACGACCTGTGGGTGCTGCGCATCGAGCTGCCGGAGAACTCGCGCATCGAGTACAAGCTCGAGATCGCGCGCGACGGCCGCGACGAGTGGATCCAGGATCCGCTGAATCCGCTGCAGGCCGCGCGATCCGTTCGGCGCCAACTCGGTCGCGCAGGGCCACGGCTACGCGCGGCCGGACGTGGACGCAGCCCGACCCGGCCGCGCGCGCGGGCACGCTCGAGGAGATCGTGCGTGCACAGCGCGGCGCTCGGCGGCGAACGGCACGTCGGCGTCTACCTGCCGGCGCGCTTCCGCCGCACGCGCCACTACCCGCTGCTCGTCGTGCACGACGGCAACGACTACCTGCACTACGCCGACCTGCAGGCGGTCCTCGACAACCTGATCCACCGGCTCGAGATCCCGCCGCTCGATCGTCGCGTTCACGCAGTCGCCCGACCGGCTCGCGCGAGTACGCCGGCACGACGGCGCACGCGCGCTTCGTGGCGCGCGAGCTTCCGGACCGCGCTCGCAGCGCTCGTTCCCGCTGCACGCCGAGCGCCCGCGGCCCGCTGCCTGATGGGCGCGAGCTTCGGCGCCGTCGCCTCGCTGCACGCGGCGTGGCGCTATCCCGGGGTTCTTCGGCCGGCTGCTGCTGCAGTCCGGCTCGTTCGCGTTCACCGACATCGGCACGCACCGCCGCGGCGCCGCTGTTCGACCCGGTGGCGCGTTCGTGAACGAGTTCCGCGCCGGCCCGGGCGGCCGGCCGAGCGCGTGTTCGTGACCTGCGGCATCTACGAGTCGCTGATCTACGAGAACCGCTCGCTCGTGCCGCTGCTGCAGTCGACCGGCATGGAGGTACGCTACGTCGAGGCGCGCGACGGCCACAACTGGGAGAACTGGCGCGACCGGCTGCGTGAGGGCTCTCGTGGCTCTTCCCGGGCCCGCTGTGGATGGTCTACGAGTAAGCGACGGACGGACTGACGGAGGAGCACCACTGTGGCGAACGTCACTCGCCGCATCGGCCTGTCGCTCGGCGCCGACATCTGCTGGCCGATCTGCTTCGAGGAGATCCTCGAGCGGCTGCGAGCTCGCGATCCCGCTCGGCGGCGACACGCGTGCGCTTCGAGGTCGAGCGCGTCACGATCGAGCCGTTCGACCTGCGCCAGCCGGTGCAAGTACGACGTCGTCATCGACCGGCTGACGCACTGGTACCACACGAGCCGCGAGTGGATCAAGAAGGCGATCCTGCATGGACGACCTCTACGTGTTCAACAACCCGTGGTCGGTCCAGTCGAACGGAGAAGCACACGACGTACTGCGCGATGATGCGCCTCGGGATGCCGATCCCCGAGACGTGGATGGTGCCGCCGAAGGACTACGAGCCGACGGCCGACCTCGCAGCCGACGCTCGACGCGCTACGCGAAGCTCTTCGACCTCGGCGCAGATCGGCGACGCAGCTCGGCTACCCGATGTTCATGAAGCCGTACGACGGCGGCGGCTGGGTCGGCGTCGCCGAAGATCGACGACGAGGCCGCGCTGCGCGCGGCCTACGACGAGAGCGGCAAGCGGTCATGCACCTGCAGGCGGCGGTCGATCCCGTTCGACTGCTTCGTGCGCTGCATCGGCCTCGGGCCGCAGACCCACGTCGTCCACTACGACCCGGCCGCGCCGCTGCACGACCGCTACCGCATGGACCGCGGACTTCCTGACCGCCGAGCGAGCAGTCGCGAGCTGCGAGGACATCACGCTCACGATCAACGCGTTCTTCGGCTGGGACTTCAACTCGTGCGAGGCGCTGCGCAAGGACGGACGCTGGTACCCGATCGACTTCGCGAACCCGTGCCCCGACTCGCAGGTGACGTCGCTGCACTACCACTTCCCGTGGCTGGTGAAGGCGAACCTGCGCTGGTCGATCTTCTGCGCCGCGACGAAGCGCACGATGCGCCAGAACCTCGACTGGGAGCCGTTCTTCGAGATCGCCGCGCAGCGGACCTGCCGTACCGCGAGAAGCTGCGCGCGCTACGCCGCGATCGCCGCGCAGCGCTTCGAGACCGACGCGCTTCGAGGAGTTCTGCGCCAAGCACCTGCCGCACCTCGACGAGGTCGCCTGGGAGTTCTTCGGCACCGAGGCCGCGACGCGACGCCGTCCGCCAGAAGGTCACGGCGCTCTTCCCGGCGCACGAGGTCGAACGAGTTCACCGAGCTCTTCTGCGCGCGCATCCAGCGCTGGCGCGAAGCCGAGGGGCGCAGCGCTGCATGCAGAAGGACTGGTTCGGCTGGCAGACGCATCGCCTGCCCGTGCCCGGCGCGCGTCGTGCGCTGGGGCCACTACGGCGCGCCGGTGCTGCTGTTCCCGACCGCCGGCGGCGACTGCGAGGAGGTCGAGCGCCATGGCCTGATCGGCGCGCTCGCGGCGCTGATCGACGCCGGGCGCATCAAGGTCTACCCGTCGACAGCGTGGCGGGCCAGCACTGGGTCTCGCGGCAGCACTCGCCGGAGTACTGCTCGCGCGTGCAGAACCACTTCGACGCCTACGTCCACCAGGAGGTCGTGCCGGCGATCCGCACCGACTGCGCGTCGGACGACATCGAGATCGTCGCGGCCGGCGCGTCGATCGGCGCGTTCAACGCCGTGGCCGACGCTCTGCCGGCACCCGGACGTGTTCCGCGCGGCGCTCGGCATGAGCGGCACCTACGACCTGTCGCGCTACCTGGACGGGCGCTGGAACGACGACTTCTACTTCTCGTCGCCGCTGCACTTCCTGCCGAACCTCGGCGAAGGCTGGCAGCTCGACGCAGCTGCGCCGCCGCATCGTCGTGCTCGCGACGGGCACCGGGCGCTGGGAGGACATCGGCGAATCCTGGCGCCTGGCGAACGTGCTCGGCGCGCAGGGCATCCCGAACCGCGTCGACGACTGGGGCCCGCACTACGACCACGACTGGCCGACGTGGCGCGAGATGCTGCCGCAGTACCTCGCGAGCCTGGCGTGAAGTTGTTCCGCGAAAAGGGCGGCCAGCTGCCACAATGGCGATCCTCTCGGCATGTGATCGGCAGCGGGACATGATCGTCAACTTCTCCACGCGGCACGGGCAGCTCACGCTGCTCGGCGATTCCGCGATCACGCTGCTCAGGCTCGGCCGGCCATTCCGGCACGGTGCCGAGCGCCGTGCTCGCGGCGGACCTGCCGGCATTCCTCGCACAGGCTGCGCGCTGGGCTCGAGGCACAGGGCGACCAGGCCTCGCCACCGCCGCAGCCAGCGCGATAGCGCCACAGACGACGAGGACGACGACGCGGATGACCGGCCCGACCGCGGTGACGTTGCGCATGCGCGCTGCGCCGCTGCGTCGAGATGATCGAGACGGCGATCACGCGCGGCTCGGACCTGATGTGGGAGCGCGGCTGATGCGCGGCGCGCAGTGGCGCCGCACTGCTCGCGCTGCCGGTGCTGGCCTTGCTGCTGCTCGCGGCCCATTTCGTGCACGCGGGTCTCTGGCCGGTCGCGGCGGGCTGCGTCGCAGCGGTCGCGCTGGCCTGGGTCGGCAAGCCCTGGGCCGCGCGCGTGCTGCAGGCGCTGCTGGCCTTCGGGGCGATCGAGTGGGTGCTGACCGCGGCGACGATTGCGCAGCTGCGCATTGCGCACCAGCAACCCTACCTGAGGATGCTGCTGATCCTCGGCGTCGGTCGCCGTGTTCACGGTGCTGGCGGCGCTGGCCTTCCAGCACCCGTCGCTCGCTCGACGCTTCGGGCTGGTCGCAGGCCGCGGCAAGGCGTCGCAGCCGGCCCGGTTGATCCGGCACGGATCCGCGGTGCAGGATGCCCTTTCGACACCCTTGGGAGTTCGAATGACAAGACGACTGAAGGCCGCTGGCGCCCTCGCCTGCCTGGCCCTGCTGTGCGCCGGCACGGCGGCGCGAGCCGCGGCGGAGCCGCAGATGTACTGGCCCCCGATTACCGATCCGCCGACCGGAACCTACACGCCCGGCAAGTGGGTGTGGGCGGAACTGCTGACGCGCGACGTCGGTCGCGCCGCGGACTTCTACGGCAAGGTCTTCGGCTGGACGTTCGAGACGTACGGCCCGAAGGACGATGCCAAGACCTACACGCTGGTCTCGTCGGGCGGCACGCCGATCGCCGGCATGGTGTTCATGAACCCTGCGCGATCGCACGCTGAAGCCGGACGCACGCTGGGTCGGCCTGGTCTCGGTGACCGACGTCAAGCTCGCCGAGGGCCGCGTGATCAATGCGGGCGGCAAGGTGCTGATGGGCGCCGCGCCCGCTCGGCGCCCGCGGCGATGCCGCGCTGTTCGCCGATCCCGGAGGGCGGCGTCTTCGGCGTGCTGCACTCCGCGACCGGCGATCCCGAGGACTATCTCGGCGACGAGAACAGCTTTCTCTGGGCCGAGCTCTGGGCCGACGACGCGGCCGCGATGGCGAAGTTCTATTCGACCATCGGCGGCGTACGAGATCGAAAGCGGGGCCGTCGCCGGCGAGGACAAGGGCTTTCACCTCGCGTCCGGCGGCTACGCGCGCGCCGGCATCCTGCCGAAGCCGCTGCCGAATACGCCCACCGCGTGGATTCCGTACGTGCGCGTGAAGAGCGTCGACGAGACAGCGGCGAAGGCCCGGGAGGCCGGCGGTCGCATCGCGATCGAGCCGATGCAGGCGCACGGCACGCGCGTCGCGCTGCTGGTCGATCCGACCGGCGCGCCGCTGGCGGTCGCCGAATGGCAGCGCAAGTGAGGGGGCCCGCCATGAAACACATCACGCGTCGCGCGGCCCTGCTGGCCCTCGCCGCATCTGCAATCGCCGGCTGCGCGAGTTCCGGCGGGGCGATGGCGACTACGATTACGCCACCAGCCTCTCCGTCGGCGTCGGCTATAGCAGCGGTTACTATTACCCCGGCTACGGCTACCCGGGCTATTACCCGCCGCCGGTCGTCGTCGTGCCGCCGGGCGGCGCGCCCGCCGGGAGAGAGGCCGCCGGGCGGCGCCACGACGCTGCCGGCCGACGTCGGAGGCGGAGGCGCCAGCACCAAGCCGATGCCGCCGTCGCGCCCCAGCACCGTCGTCACGGCCCGCTCCGAGCCCACAGCATGTCCCGTCCCGCGCCGCGGCCGATGCCGCGGGCCCGCGGCCGCTGAAAACCTGCAGGTCCATGCCCATGAACAGACCGCTCGCCATCGTGAGCGCCGCCACATTGCTGGCGGCATCCCTTGCACAGGCCGCCGACATGACGACATCCGCCGCGCCGGGCGCCGCCAACCCGCTGACCGCGCCGTGGACCGGCCCCTACGGCGGCGTGCCGCCCTGGGACAAGGTGCAGAGTCGACCTGTTGAAGCCGGCGCTCGAGACCGCGATGGCCGACCAGCTGGCGGCCGTCGATCGCATCGCAAGGAATCCGGCAGCGCCGACGTTCGAGAACACCATCGCCGAGATGGAACGTTCGTCGCGGATGCTCGATCGCGTCTCGACGCTCGAGGGCGTCTACCAGTCGACGATGAGCGACGACGCGATGCAGGCCGTCGAGCGCGAAATGGCGCCGAAGCTGGCGGAATTCGGCGACAAGATCACGCAGAACGAAAAGCTGTTCGCGCGCATCGCGGCGGTCTACGACACGCGCGAGAAGTCGGGCCTCACGCCGGAGCAGCAGCGGCTGACGTGGCTGTATTACACGACTTACGTGCGCCAGGGCGCGAAGCTCGATGCGGCGGCAAAGAAGCAGATGTCGGAGCTCAACCAGCAACTCGCCGGGCTGTACACGAGCTTCGGCCAGAACGTGCTGAAGGACGAGAACGACGGCGTGCTGGTGCTCGAGAAGGAGTCCGACCTCGCGGGCCTGCCGCAGTCCGTGCGCGACGGGGCCGCAGAGGAAGCCGCCGGCCGCGGCCTGAAGGGCCAGTGGGCCGTCTCGAACACGCGCTCGAGCGTCGAGCCGTTCCTCACCTATTCCGATCGTCGCGACCTCCGCCAGAAGGTCTGGCAGATGTTCGTCGATCGCGGCGATCACGGCGGGCCGACCGACAACAACGCCAACGTCACGAAGATCCTGCAGCTGCGGGCCCAGCGCGCGAAGCTGCTCGGGCTACCCGACGCATGCGCATTGGCGCCTCGAGGACTCGATGGCCAAGACGCCGGAGCGCGCCATGGCGCTGATGGAGGCCGTGTGGACGCCGGCGGTGGCCCGCGTGCACGAAGAAGTCGCCGACATGCAGGCGATCGCCGACAAGGAAGGCGCGGGCGTCAGGATCGAGCCCTGGGACTACCGCTACTACGCCGAGAAGGTGCGCAAGGCGAAGTACGACCTCGACGAGACCGAGATCACGCCGTACCTGCAGCTCGAGAAGCTGCGCGAAGGCATGTTCTACATGGCGAAGGAGCTGTTCGGATTCAGCTTCAAGCCCGTGGATCCGAAGAAGGTGCCCGTGTATCACCCGGACGTGCGGGTCTGGGAGGTCACGGATCCGGCCGGCAAGCTGGTCGGACTCTGGTACTTCGACCCGTATGCGCGCAAGGGCAAGCGCTCGGGCGCGTGGATGAACGCCTACCGCAGCCAGGAGCGCTTGGACGGCGACGTGAAGACCATCGTGTCGAACAACGCCAACTTCGTGAAGGGCAAGCCCGGCGAACCGGTGCTGGTCAGCTGGGAAGACGCGACCACGCTGTTCCACGAATTCGGCCATGCGCTGCACGGGCTCAGCTCGAACGTGACGTATCCGTCGCTCTCGGGCACCAACGTGGCGCGCGATTACGTGGAGTTTCCGTCGCAACTGCTCGAGCACTGGCTCTCGACGCCGGAGATCCTCAATCGCTACGCGCTGCACTACCAGACCGGCAAGCCGATCCCGCTCGGCGCTGGTCGACAAGATCAAGAGCGCAGCGAAGTTCAACCAGGGCTTCAAGACGGTCGAGTATCTCTCGAGCGCGCTGATCGACATGAAGCTGCACCTCGCGGGCGACACGCCGATCGATCCCGACAAGTTCGAGCGCGAGACGCTCGCGGCACTCGGGATGCCGCACGAGATCGTCATGCGCCACCGCACGACGCAGTTCAACCACGTGTTCTCGGGCGACGGCTACTCGGCCGGCTACTACAGCTACCTGTGGTCCGACACGCTGACCGCCGACGCCTGGGAAGCGTTCACCGAAGCGGGCGGTCCGTGGGACAAAGCCGTGGCGAAACGGCTCAACGACAACGTGTTTTCGGTCGGCAACACCATCGACCCGGCGGACGGCTATCGCGCATTCCGCGGTCGCGACCCGGGCATCGCCGCGCTGATGCGCAAGCGCGGTTTCCCGGTCCCGCCCGACGCGAAGTAGCACCCTCACCGCGGCTTTGACGACCTCTCCGAGCGGGAGAGGTCCTCTCCCGCAAGCGGGAGAGGCCGCCCTCTCACCTGCGTGAGAGGTGCGGCCTCACGGTTCTCCCGGATGCCGGCCTGGTCGAGCAGGAAGGCATACTCCTCCGCGACCTCGCGGTAGCGGTGGAAGCGACCGGACTTGCCGCCGTGGCCGGCCTCCATGTTCACGCGCAGCAGCAACGGACGGTCGTCGGTCTTGAGCCGCCGCAGCCGCGCCACCCACTTGGCCGGCTCGAAATACTGCACCTGGCTGTCCCACAGCCCGGTCGTCACCAGCATGGCGGGGTAGGCTTGCGCGGAGACGTTGTCGTACGGCGAATACGACAGCATGTACTCGTACGACTCGCGTTCGTTCGGGTTGCCCCACTCGTCGTACTCGTTCGTCGTGAGTGGCAGGCTGTCGTCGAGCATGCTGGTCACGACGTCGACGAACGGCACGTGCGCGACCACGGCGCGATAGTCCGCAGGCGCCTGGTTGACGACGGCGCCCATCAGCAGGCCGCCGGCGCTGCCGCCTCGCGCGAAGACGCGACGCGGGTCGGCGTAACCCTCGCGAACGAGGAAACGCGTGACGTCGATGAAGTCGTTGAACGAATTGCGCTTGGCCAGCAGGCGGCCATCGTCGTACCAGCGGCGGCCGAGTTCCTCGCCGCCGCGCACCTGCGCGATCGCGTACACGAAGCCGCGGTCGAGCAGCGAGAGCAGTCGAGGACGAGAACACCGGATCGCTCGAAAGGCCGTACGCGCCATAGCCGTGCTGCAGCAGCGGCGCCGTGCCGTCCCGCGCGACGCCGCGACGGTACACGACCGCGACCGGCACCTGGGCGCCGTCGCGCGCCGGCGCCCGCAGGTACTCGGTGACGTACCGGGCGGGGTCGAAGTCGCCGAGCACCGGCTCACGCTTCAGCAGCACCTGCTGGCCCGTGTTGACGTCGTAGTCGTAGGTGGAGACCGGCGTGGTGAGCGAGGTGTACGTGTACCGGACGACGGTGCTGTCGATCTCCTCGTTGGCGTCGAGCGCCGATCGATACGCGGCCTCGCCGGCGCCGAGGTCGACCGGCTCGTGCCCGGTGCGCAGCACCCGCACCTTGCGCAGGCCGCCGGAGCGTTCCTCGATCACGAGGAACTGGTCGAACACGTCGAAGCCGGCGAGCAGCGCATCTTCGCGGTGCGGCACGATCTCGGTCCAGCGCGATGTGTCGCCCGCCTCGTGCAGCGCAGCCTGCATCAGCCGGAAGTTGAGCGCCTGCCAGTTGCTGCGGATGATCCACTGGCCCTTGCGGTGTTCAGCCGAATATTCGTGCCCGCGGCGGCGCGGCAACAGCACCTTGAATTCGAGCGCGGGGTCGTCGGCGCGCGCGTAGCGCGTCTCGGTGGTCACCGTGCTGCTCGACTCGATCAGAAGGTATTGCCCGTCCTTGGTGGTCGCGACGGCGGTATAAAAGGCGTCGTCCTGCTCCTCGTGCACCAGCACGTCCTGCGCCGGGTCCGTGCCGAGCCGATGCTTGCGTACCCGCAATCCAAGCAGCGTCTGCGGGTCCTTTTCGACGTACAACACCGTGCGGCTGTCGTCCGACCACGCAATCCCGTCCTCGACGTTCTCGATCGTGTCGGGCAGCGCCAGGCCCGTTGCGATGTCCTTGATCCGCAGCGTGTACTGGCGGCGGCCCACCGTATCCTCGGTGTAGGCCAGCAGCCGGTTGTCCGGGCTCACCTCGTAATCGCCGAGTTCGTAGAAGTCGTGGCCGAGCGCGAGCTCGCGCACGTCGAGCAGCACCTGCTCCATCGCAGCGAGCGAGCCCGCCTTGCGCGCATGGATCGGATACTGCGCGCCGGTCTCGTAACGCGCGTAATACCAGTGGCCCCGGTAACGGTAAGGCACCGTTGAATCGTCCTGGCGAATGCGGCCGACGATCTCCTCGTACAACCGGTCCTCGAGCGGCTTGAGGTGCGCCAGCGCGGCCTCCCGGTAAGCGTTCTCCGCGGCAAGGTACGCCAGCACGTCGGCATCGGCGCGTTCGTCGTCGCGCAGCCAGGCATATTCGTCGGTGCGCGCGCCGTGCGGCGACGCGATGGAAGCTGGGCGCTGCTCGGCGACCGGCGGCGACGGCAGTGCCCGACGCGGCTCAGGCTGCGGCGGCACCGACGCGCACCGGGTGGGTCGGGCGCGGCCCCGGCTGCTGGTAGAACTTCATCATTTTCGGCGCCAGCTCGCTCAGGCGCTGTTGCCGTTGCGCGTCGCTCGGGTGCGAGCTGAGCCACGCGGGCGGCGCCTTGCCGCCGCCGACCTTGCCCATCTTCTGCCAGAGCGTGACCGCGGCCCGCGGGTCGTAACCTGCCTTGGCCGCGAGCTTGATGCCGATCTGGTCCGCTTCCGTTTCCTGCGAGCGACTGTTGGGCAATTGCACGGCGACCTGCGCCGCAGCCGCGGCCGCGGCCATCGACGTCCCCGCGTTGTCCGAGAGGACGCCCGCCGCGAGCACGCCCGCCTGGCTCGCCAGCGCCACGGACATGCGCTCGGCGGTGTGATTGGCGAGTGCGTGGCCGATTTCGTGGCCGAGGACCTGCGCAAGCTCGTCGTCCGTCGGGTCGACCTGCTGGATCAGGCCGGTGAAGATCGCCATGCGACCGCCCGCCATGCACCAGGCATTGACGGTCTTCGGGTCGTCGATAAGCTCGACGCTCCATTCCCACTTCGCGGCATCCGGACGCAGATAGATGGCCTGCGCGACGAGCCGCTCGGTGATCACCTCGATGCGATTGAGCGCGCGCGGGTCGGTGACCAGCTTGCCCTCCTTCTTGTACTTGCCCATCTCCTGGACGTACGCCTGCCTCGACGAGCTGATCGCCTGCTGTTCGGAGACCAGCATCAATTGCGAGCGGCCGGTCGGGCTCGTCGCGCAGGCGGAAGTGAGCGCGGCAACGGCCACCATCGCGGGGAATCTGCGAAACATCTTCACCACCTTCCATGCGGGGAGCCAGCCGAAGGGACGTCGATAATGCCGCGACAGACGGCACGGCGGAAGGGGGAGCTGCGCGCGGCCCCACGAGGTATGCTCGATTCCTTGCGTTCGCCTGCGCCGGGCTGCCAGATTTCGTGTCGATCGAAACCCACCGTATTGCGGCCAACGGGCTCGCGCTCAATGTGCAGATCACGGGATCCGGTTCGCCGGTCCTGCTGCTGCACGGATTCCCGGATTCTGCAGCCTTGTGGGACGAGGTGACGCCGCAGCTGGTAGCCGCCGGTTACCGCGTCATTGCGCCGGACCTGCGAGGGTTCGGCGATTCCGACGCTCCGGCTGGGGTCCGTCATTACGCCCTCCCCGCGATCGTCGCGGACCTCGTCGCGCTGCTGGACCACGCCTGCCCCGGTGTACGCGTGCACGTCGTCGGACACGACTGGGGATCCGTCGCGGCCTGGTGCCTCGCGCTCGCCCATCCGCAACGTGTGGCGTCCGGGGTCGCCATTTCGGTCGGCCACCCGCGCGAATACGCGCTCGCGGGCTGGGAACAGAAGCGCAAGGGACTCTACACGCTGGCCTGGCAGGCCCGCGGCCTCGCCGAAATGCAGCTGAGCCGAGCAGATTTTGCCGGCTTGCGACGCTGGGCGCGGCAACATCCCGGCATCGACGCATGCGTGCAACGCATGGCGCGACCGGGACGGCTGACGGCGGGCCTCAGCTGGTACCGGGCCAACCTTGCACGCGTGTTGTTTGGAAGATGGCCGAAATGCACGGTGCCGATGCTCGGCCTCTGGAGCAGCGACGACGATTTCCTCGCGGAGGACCAGATGCGGCGATCTGCCCGACGCATGAACGCCCCGTGGGAATACGTGCGCATCGAGCGGACCGGGCACTGGCTGCCCCTCGACCATCCACAGACGGTGGCGCGGCTCGCGCTCGACTGGTTTCATCGTCAGAGGGAGGCTTCATGATCCGGCTGGAGACGGTTCGGGGCGAGGTGGCGTGGCCACAATGGGCCGGGAGGGAGTGCAACCTCAGCCCCGATATCGTCGTATTCTTCAAGGGACTCGAGCCTCGTGAATTCATGGGGTCCTGACGTGAACGCCGGCGACGGGGTGGTCGGACTGCAAGTGCCGTGTGGCCGGCGGCGAGCCGCGCAACCGATGATCGAGTTCTTCTTCGATTGCTCGAGCCCGTGGACCTGGCTCGCGTTCCACAACGTGCAACCGCTGGCACGCGAGCTCGGCGTGACCATCGAGTGGCGGCCGATCCTCGTGGGCGGCGTCTTCAACGCGGTGAACCCTGGCGTCTATGAATTCCGGGCCAATGGCGCACCGGCCAAGCAGGCCTATCTGAAGAAAGACCTGTCGGACTGGGCACGGCAGGCGGGTCTGCAGATTCGTTTCCCGCCCGCGATCTTCCCCGTCAACAGCGTGAAGGCGATGCGCGGTTGCCTGCAGCTCGCACCGCAGGGCTTGCTGGTGCCGTTCGCCACCGCCGTCTTCGAGGCCTATTGGACGCGCGACGAGGACATCTCGCAGGACGCGGTGCTCGACGGCTTGTGCCGCCGCGTCGGCGCCGACCCGGAGGCGTTCTTCGCCGGCATCGCCAGCGCACCCGTCAAAGCACTGCTGAAGGCGAACACCGACGAGTTGATCGCGCGCGGCGGTTTCGGCTCGCCGACTCTGTTCGTCGCCGGCGACGACATGTACTTCGGCAATGACCGGCTTGGACTCGTACGCGACGCCGTGCTGCGCCGAAAAGAGTCCCGCGCATGACGAGCACGCTGCGCGCACCCGGGCGCCTGCGGCGATTCGTACTCGATGCCGCGGCGGTCCCGCCCGACCTCGACAGCGTCACGGCGATCGCGTTCGACGAGGAAACGGACCCCGCCGCCGCGGGCATGACCCGCGCCGGCGTCGACGCGATCTGGTCCGCGGTCGAGCGGCTGTATGCGTCGGGCATGCATCCGGGTCCTTCGACTTCGCGCTGCGCCGCCACGGCCGCGTCGTTCTCAAGCGGGCGATCGGCCACGCGCGGGGCAACGGTCCCGGCGGATTACGCGGCACGCCCCGTGCGGATGACGCCGGACACGCCCGTGTGCATCTACTCGGCGAGCAAGGCACTGGCAGCGATGACCGTGCACCTGCTGTCGGAGCGCAAGGCGCTGAGCCTGCTCGACCCTGTCAGCCACTACGTCCCGGAGTTCGGCCGCAACGGCAAGCGCGACATCACGATCTACCAGTTGCTCTGCCACAAGGCCGGGATCCCGACCATTCCGGCCGCCGGCGTCGACGTGGCCGACCTGCTGCTCGATCGCAAGGAACTGCTCCGCCTCGTCTACGAAAGCGCACCCGACCGGCCGGGGCGTCACCACGCATATCACGCGCTGACCGCGGGCTTCGTCGTCGCGGACCTTGTCGAACGCGTGTCCGGCCAGCCGTTCCGCCGGTTCTTCCGCGATCACTTCAGCGCGCCGCTTGGCCTGGATTCGATCGATTTCGGCGCGCGAAATGCGGT
>CAWJMS010000036.1:0-248279 GCA_963843985.1 uncultured Gammaproteobacteria bacterium
TGAACAGGATCGGCAGGAAGATCGCGACGCTGGTCAGCATCGATGCGAGCAGCGCCGGCATCACCTCGCCGGCGCCCTCGAGTGTCGCGTGCCAGGCGTCGCGGCCTTCCTGCACGTAACGCAGGATGTTGCCCTGCACGATCAGCGCTGCATCGATGACGATTCCGGTCGAAAACGCGAGGCCCGCGAGCGACACCACGTTGAGCGTCCGTCCGAGCAGGTGCAACGTGATGACGGCAAAGAACAGCGAGATCGGGATCGACGCGCCGATTACCGCCAGCGCACGCGGGCCACGCAGGAAATACCACAGGCCGCCGACGGCGAGCAGGATGCCGATGGCGAGACTCTCCTCGACGAAGCCGATGGCGCGCCGCACGTAGACGCTCGCGTCCCACGACAGTTCGACGAACAGCTTCTCCTTCGCGAGCGGCCCTGCGTTCAACTCTGCGATGGCCTGCTTGACCCCGTCGACCAGCTCGACGGTGTTCGAATCCGACGTGCGCTGCAGCGTGATGTAGTAAGCCGGCACCCCGCTGCGGTACGAGAACCAGTTGGCTTCGACGTGCTCCGTGCGCACGTCGGCGACGTCCCGCAGGTACAGCGGCCGGTCCTCGCTCCAGCCGACGACGAGATTGCCGAGGTCCGCGACCGGCTCGCGCCCGGTCACGCGCACCGTGAACTGGCGCCGGCCCACGTCGGCGAAGCCCGCTGACACGTCCCGGGCGGCGATGACGGTCTGCGCCAGCCGTTGGGGCGTGACGCCGAGCGCGGCCAGACGCTGCGGGTCGAACGTCACCTGGACCTCGCGCGGCCGACCTCCCTCGAGATTGACGCGCGACACCCCGGGGACCCGCGCCATGCGCGGTTCGACCACTTCTTCCATCAGCTGCTGATAGGCAACCGCGACGTCCGGGACCGTGTGGCCGGGCAGGGGACGCACGAGCAGCGAGGCGGCGTTTTCCGACTGCCAGTTGTCGCCGCCGAATACCTGTGGTTCGTCGGCATCCGGCGGCAGAGGGGGCAGGGTGTTCAGGCGGGAGACCACGTCGAGCATGACGCGGGTCATGTCCGTGCCGACTTCGAACGTCAGCCCCACGCCGCCCTGGCCGCGGTTCGACTCGGAGCGCATCTCCACGAGCCCGGGCAGGCCGCGCATGGCCTCCTCGATGGGCTCGATCAGCGCCTCCTCGAGTTCCGCGGGCGCGGCTTCACGCCAGTTGGCGCTGACGAAAAGTTCGGGTCGGCGGGTATCGGGCAGCAGCTGGATCGGCAATCGCAGCAGCGACAACAGGCCGAACAGCACCACGATGGCGGCGGCGGCGGCGACTGCAGCGGGGTTCTGCAGGCTACGTTCCGATAGTCGCATGATCCCTCCGGCCCACGGGTCAGGCTGCCTTCACTCCGTTGGATGCAGCGGGGAATCAAAAGGATTATAGGTGCGATGGCCGGTAGTGGCGGCACCCTGGGCACGCTCCGCCGTGCGCAGCGCACGGTTCGTCGCGTTGCACCGGCTCTAGCGGTCGCGTTTCGGGCGCGCGGCCGGCCGCTTCGGCGGTTTTTGCAACGGCTTCGGCGGCACGTGCGTCGCCAGGCTGAGCTGCAGCATCCGGCCGGCCACCCTCGTCTTCTGCAGCTCGCGCATGATTTCCTTCGGCATGCCCTTCGGCAGGCCGACGAAGGTGTGGTCTTCGCGGATGTCGACGTGGCCGATGTCCTTGCCTTGCAGGCCGGCGACGTTGGCGATCGCGCCGACGATGTTGCCCGGCTTCACGCCATGCACGTACCCGACCTCCAGCCGGAACGTCTCCGCGTCCTCGTCGGTCAGGCGGCCGGGCGCCGGGCCCCTGCGCTCGCGATCCGGCTCCTCGTCGTGCGCCTTGCGATCCTTCTTCGACGGCTTGCGCGCCGGCTCGTGCGCCGAGCCTTCGTCGACGACGTGCGCAGGGTGCGTCGCGTCGCGCTCCTTCTCTTTCAGCAGCAGCGGGCTGCCGCCCTGCAGCAGGCTGGCGAGCGCCGCGGCGATCTCGATCGCCGGCACGTCGTGCTCGCGCTCGTATTCCTCGACCAGGCTGCGGAACACCTCCGCCTGACCGGCGGCGAGCGCCTCGGTGATGCGCTGTCGGAACTTCGCGACACGCTGTTCGTTGACGTCGGCGATCGTCGGCAGGTCCATCGGCTCGAGCGGCGAGCGCGTCGCGCGCTCGATGTAGCGCAGCATGTTGCGCTCGCGCGGCGTGATGAAGAGAATCGCCTCGCCCTTGCGCCCGGCCCGGCCGGTGCGGCCGATGCGGTGCACGTAGGACTCGGTGTCGTACGGCACGTCGTAGTTGACCACGTGGCCGATCCGCTCCACGTCGAGCCCGCGCGCCGCGACGTCGGTGGCCACCAGGATGTCGAGCGTGCCGGCCTTCAGCCGCTGGATCGTGCGTTCGCGGTCCTTCTGCTGCATGTCGCCGTTGAGCGCCGCCGCCGCGAAGCCGCGCGCCTCCAGCCGCTCGGCCAGCTCGACGGTCGACTGCTTGGTGCGCGTGAACACCAGCATGCCGTCGAATGCCTCGGCCTCCAGGATGCGGGTCAGCGCGTCGAGCTTGTGCACGCCGCTCACGACCCAGTAGCGCTGGCGGATGTTCGCCGCAGTGCTGGTCTTGCTCTTGATCGTCACCTCGACCGGGTCGCGCAGGTGCTTCTGCGCGATGCGGCGGATCTGCGCGGGCAGCGTCGCCGAGAACAGCGCGACCTGCTTCGTCGGCGAGGTCTCGCCGAGGATCCATTCGATGTCGTCGACGAACCCCATCTGCAGCATCTCGTCGGCCTCGTCGAGCACGAGGCTGGTGACGCCGCTCAAGATCGAGCGTGCCCTTCTTGATGTGGTCCATCACGCGGCCGGGCGTGCCGACCACGACGTGCGCGCCGCGCTTCAGGCTCATCAGCTGCGGCGTGTAGCTCTGGCCGCCGTAGATCGGCAGCACGTGGAAACCCTTGATCTTCGAGGCGTAGCGCTGGAACGCCTCGGCGACCTGGATCGCGAGCTCGCGCGTCGGCACCAGCACGATCCCCTGGGGAGGTCCGGTGCGGACTTCGATGCGGCTCAGCATGGGCAACGCGAAGGCCGCGGTCTTGCCGGTGCCGGTCTGCGCCTGGCCGATCATGTCGCGGCCGGCCAGCAGCACCGGGATCGTCGCCGCCTGGATCGGGGACGGCGATTCGTAGCCCGCCTCGACCACCGCCTCGAGCACGGCCTTGGCGAGGCCGAGGTCGCGGAACGCGGCTGGGGTGACGGGATCGACGTCGGCTTTCTTCACGGCAGTACTCGGCGGGGAGCGCCACTGCGGTGGCGGACCTGGCAAGGTTACGCCAATGGGCCGCAGCCTGGTCACCAATGCGTGATCAGCGAGAATCCCGCACGGTTTTCGCCGTGGAAACCGATGCAATGAACAGGTTGAACAGCTCGGCCTGGGACGAGACACCGAGCTTGGAGTAGATGTTCTCGCGGTGAACCTTCACCGTGCCCGGCGAGATCCCGAGCGATTGCGAAACGGACTTGGTCGAGTAGCCGCGCAGCACCAGCTTCACCACTTCGCACTCGCGTGGCGTGAGCGCGTCGCGCCCGAATTCGGCGGCGGCTTCCTGGACCAGCCGGCCGAGCTCGAGGGGGACGACACCCGCCGGGCGCGGGTGCGATGCCGCCCAGTGCTTGCGCGCCAGCGCGTACAGCAGGGGTTGCACGGTTTCGAGGTGACGCACGTCATCGGCGCTGAACGGTGCGCCGTTCTGCGAACGCTCCAGGCTGACGGCAAACGTGACGCCGGCCTCGAGCGGCCACAGGTAGCCGACTTCGTCGCCGATGCGCCCGGTGACGTAGTGCGCCCGGTGATACTCGCTTTCGAGGAACCCGTCGGGGGCGATGTCGCCCAGCCGGCAGACCTCAGGGTGATCGAGCGACCGGCTCATGATGTAGAAAGGGTCGAGCACGAAATAGGCCCCGACGTAGGTCGTGAGTCCCCGCTCGCGCCAGCTGCCGGTGAAATTCTCGTGCAGCATGTCCGGGTTCGCGTGCGGGTGGTAGACCATGACCATCCACCAGTCGAACGGCAGCACGAGGTGCAACGCGTCGACCAGCCGCTGCGCGAAATCATGGCTGCCGACGGCTTCCGCGACGCGGGGCAAAGCCTCGCGCAGCAGGCCTGCCCAGGCCGGGCGGCCGTCGGCTGTGGCGTTTTCCTCTATGCCGATCGCCATATTGTTCGCGCTCACCGTTCGCGAATACTAACACCCGCTTCGGTCTCGAGGCCTCGGGGGGAGTTCCGTCGCGCGTTCATGGCCACGTTTGCCATTGCAGGCTTGCAGCTGGAAATCGCGCGCGGCGACAACCTCGCCCTGCTGCGCGCCGAAATCGAGTCCGTCGCCACACGGTTCCCGTGGGTGCAGATGGTCGTGCTCGGCGAGCTGTCGGTCGTACGGCTCCGGCACCGTCCGTGCCGAGCCGACAGGCGGCCCGACGGAGCGCGAATTCTGCCGCATCGCCCAGGCGCTGAAGCTCTGGCTGGTGCCGGGGTCGCTGTACGTCCGCGAGGGCGACCGCGTCCACAACGTCATCCCGGTGATCGATCCCGGCGGCCGGGTGGTCGCGCGGCACCGCAAGATGTTCCCGTTCCTGCCGTACGAGACCGGCGTCGCCTCGGGCACGGAATTCGTGGTCTTCGACGTCCCGTCGGTCGGCCGGTTCGGCGTCTCCAACTGCTACGACATGTGGTTCCCGGAGACGACGCGCACGCTGGCGGCGATGGGCGCCGAGGTGATCCTGCATCCGTCGATGACCAACACCATCGACCGCGACGTGGAGCTGGCCATCGCACGCGCCAATGCCGCGAGCAACCAGTGCTACTTCTTCGACATCAACGTCGCCGGGGCGCTCGGCTTCGGGCGCTCCATCGTCTGCGGCCCGGGCGGTGAGGTCATCCACCAGGCCGGCAGCGTCCGCGAGGTCTTTCCCGTCGAAGTCGACTTCGAACTCGTGCGCCGCGTGCGCCGCCGCGGCTGGAACGGCATCGGCCAGGTGCTGAAGAGCTTTCGCGACCGCGCGGTCGATTTTCCGGTCTGCGCCGACCGCAACCACCCGGCCGACGCGCTTGCGGCGCTCGGTCCGCTGCAGCTGCCGGGACGCGAAGACCGCTGATTGTGTCTGCAAGCGCACGGCCCTGAGCGGCCGCGGCCTGCGCTCGAGCCTCTGGGCAGGATCATTTGGGGGAGTATCGTGATGAAGAATCACCACATCGGTCAGAAGTCGGCGCTCGCGCTGGCGGTTTCCAGCATTCTCGCAGGCGCGTCGGGGGCGACCCACGCACAGGGCGCCACGACGGCGAACGGGCTCGAGGAGATCGTCGTCACCGCGACGCGACGCGAGCAGTCGGTCCTCGAGATTCCGTTCAACATCTCTGCGATCAGCGGCGAAGCGCTCGCGAACGCCAACATCATCGACAGTGTCGACGCGCTGCGTACCGTTGCCGGCGTATCGATGTTCGACCGCGGTTACCGCAACGCCGGCATGGCGCCTGGCATCGTCATCCGCGGCATCAACGTCGACAGTGGTGTCAACGGCGACGTGCCGCTGGCGGCGCCGCCGACGGTGGCGACGTACGTCGACGACACGGCCTTGTTCGGGAATTTCATCCTGAAGGACATCAACCACATCGAAGTGCTGCGCGGACCGCAAGGCACGCTGTACGGCTCGGGTTCGCTGGCCGGCAACGTCCGCTACATCATGAACAAGCCGGACACGAAGGCGTTCAGCGGCGAGGCAAAGGTGAATTTCGGCCAGACCGACGGCTCGAGCGGCTACAACTTCAACCCCGACCTGCTGTTCAACATCCCGCTCGGCGACACTTTCGCGGTGCGATTCAATGTCGGCCAGGTGAAGAACGACGGCATCGTCGACATGCCGAACGCCTACGAACTCGATGCCAACGGCGACCCGATCGTCGAGCGGCGACATCGTCGACGCGACCCCCGTCTACCATAAGCTGAAGGATGTCGACACCGTCGACATCAAGTACGGGCGGGTCTCCGCGCTCTACAGGCCGAGCGACACGTTCAGCGCGCAACTGTCGTACCAGCGCCAGGAAGACGATATCGGGGGGCGCCGGGCAGTGACGAATGGCGACAACCTGGCCCATCGGCGGCAACTTACGGCAAGTACGAGTTCGGCGGTATCCAGAAGGAGCCTTCGAACCGCACGGTGGAACTCGCGGCACTCGAGCTGGAGGCCGAGCTCGGCTTCGCGACGCTGACGTCGAGCACCTCGTACTACGACCACACCGGCCGCGGCATCAGCGACAACTCGGGCGTGTACGCGCGCAACGGCTGGTTCTATTTTTATGGCAGCTCGCCGCGACCGATGGCACAGGCCGAGCGCTTCTACGACGACTCGTCGTGGTCCGAGGAGCTTCGCCTGGTGTCGAAAGGCGGACAGTTCATCGACTGGACGGCCGGCTTCTTCTACACGGACCAGGACTACAACCTCGGCCAGAACAGCTACCTGGTCGGGTACATTCCATACCTGAACGCCATCAACTTGTACGGCTTCGCACCGTACACGTCGAACCAGGACTTCCTGTTCCGGCGCGACCAGACGTACCAGGAATCTGCGTTGTTCGGCGAGGCGACGATCAACTTCACCGATGCCTGGCACCTGACGCTCGGCGGCCGGTACTTCGACAACCAGGTCGACGTGAACGCGGTGGTGGACATACCCATCTGGCACGGAACGCCCTATGAGGCGCCGCCGGGCGTTGCCAAGAAGAACATCAGCGACAACAAGTTCCTCTTCAAGGCCAACCTCGCCTGGGACGTGACCGATCGCTCGATGCTGTATGCCACGTACTCGCAGGGGTATCGTCATGCCGGCTCCAACGCCGTGCCCACGACCGGCAAGTACGGCGAGAATCCCGACTACTTCACGTTCGACTCGGACACGATCGACAACTACGAGCTGGGTTTCAAGGGCCGGACGGACAGGCTGAATTATTCCGCGTCTGTGTTCTACGCGGACTGGCAGAATCCCCAGCTCAATACCGCGACGTCCAACTGGGGCTTTTTCGCGGCCATCAACGGCAAGTCGGCGACGAGCACGGGCATCGAACTCGAGCTGTCCGGGCAGCTCGCAGACAGCCTGAGTTACAGCCTCGGCTATACCTACGCCGACAGCAAGTTGACGGCCGACGTGTACCAGCCCGCGGGGAATTTCTACGCAACGGGCGGCCGTCCCGTGTTCAACGACCGCGTCGCGGCGGATGGCGACCGACTGCCCGGCACGGCGAAGAACATATTCAGCGTGTCGCTCACCCATGACGTCACGCTGGGCAACGGCATCGAGATCAACACCGTGCTGAGCGGGTACTACCAGTCCGACGTGCTCAACAGCCTCGGGGACGACAACTGCCTGAAGTGGCTACACCGCGGCCGGCGTTTGCCGCGACAGCCCGAGCCCCGTCAGTCGTTTACGCCGGCCGCACGCCCAATCCGAACTATGCGCCGACCTCGATCTACTCGAGGTACTACGCGAAACTCGACGCCTTCCAGATCTGGAACCTGAGCTGCACCTTGAGCAGGGACGCCTGGGCGACCTCGCTCTACGTCAAGAACCTGTTCAACGAGACTGGCGTCACCGGCGTGTCCACCTTTGCCGCGATGGGATCCAACACTTCGCCGACGCAGAACTACTACGGCAACAATTCGCGCGACAACATTGCCTTGCCGCTCACGTTCGGAGTCACGGTCGGCTACAGGTTCTGATGACCGCCGCACCAGGAAGGCCGGGGCTCGCCCGGCCTTCCGGCCCTGTTAACATGCACCCGCCGGATTCCCGGCGACGGGACGAAGTGGGCGCCAGTGCACCGATGACCGCCACCGTGCCGCAGACGAAGGAGCAGCTGTCCGACGTCGTCACGAGGTGCATCGACGGCAACGATCTTCGCCAGGCGCTGTCGACCTGCCAGCAACTCAACCGGGCCTACCCCGACTACGCCTACGGCTGGTATCTCGCCAGCTTCCTGATGAAGAAGGCGCGCAACCTCCCGGACGCGATCAAGGCGATCGACCGTGCCCTGCAGCTGGGCTCGTCCGACAAGTATGTGCTGCACAAGGCAAGGTGCCTGTTCGAGGGTGGCGACCTCGCTGGAGCGGTGGCCGCGATCGGCGCCATCTGCGACAAGTCTTTCGGCGATCCGCAACTGCACGGAGACGTCGGTGCGCTCCTCAACCTGCTGGGTGACCAGACCCGCGCGTTGCAGCATTACTCGCTCGCGGTCGAGCTTGACGGCGCAAACGCGGGTTTGCACTACAGCAAGGCCGCGTTGCAACGCTATCTCGGGGACTTCGCAGGCGCCGAGGCGGAATTCAATGCAGCGATCGCGCTCGACCCGGAGGAATTCGAGGCCTACAACGCGCGCGCCCAGTTGCGAAAGCACACACTGCAGGAAAACCATATCCCGCAGCTGCAGGCATTGCTGGCACGCACGTCGGCGCCGTCCGGCGTCGTGCAGCTGTGCTATGCGCTCGCCAAGGAGCAGGAGGACGTCGGCGATTACGAGGCTTCGTTCGCAAGCCTGCAGCGGGGTTCCGGGACCAAGCGCCGGCACATGCGCTATGACGTGGCGACGGACTTGGCGATCATCGCGAAGATCCGTGAGGTCTACGGGGCCGCCATCCTGGACGGATGCCTCCCGGGGTTCGACTGCGCCGATCCAATCTTCATCATCGGCATGCCTCGTACGGGTACTACGCTGGTGGAGAGGATCCTCGGCAGCCACTCGCAGGTCTGCGCCGCCGGTGAACTGAACGATTTCGCACTGGAACTCGTGCGGCTCGGCCGGCAGCTGCCAGGCCCGCCACCCGCGTCGCGACTCGATTTCGTGGCTGCCACGGCCCGTCTCGATTTTCGCGAGCTCGGTGCCGGCTACGTGGCACGAACGCGCGCGCTGCGTGACGACCGGCCGTTCTTCATCGACAAGCTGCCGTTCAATTTCCTGTACGCCGGGCTCATCCATCTTGCGCTGCCGCGGGCCAGGATCATCAACCTCCGGCGTCATCCGATGGACACCTGCTACGCGGTCTACAAGCAGCTGTTCAAGGATGCGTACCCGTTCTCCTATGACCTCGACGACCTAGGGCGCTACTACATTGCGTACGACGAGCTGATGCGACATTGGAATTCGGTGATGCCCGGCGTGATCCATACGGTCGCCTACGAGGCCCTGGTGTCCGACCTCGAAGGGGAGACGCGGCGACTGCTCGAGCATTGCGGCCTGGCGTGGGAGGACGCGTGCCTGCACTTTCACCGCAACTCCCGCGCCTCGACGACGGCGAGCGCCGTCCAGGTGCGCCAGCCGATCTACGACACGTCCATCGGGAAGTGGCGTCACTACGCAAGACAACTCGAGCCGCTCCGCGCGTCCCTCGAGCGCGCAGGAATCGAGACGCGCTGACCTGGTCTTCACAACCACCGGACCCGGCATGAGGAATCGCGCATCGTGAACGCTTCAGGCTCCAGCGGATTCCCGCGTGCCGCCCCCGAGGGCCTGTTGGCCTGCGTGCTGCTCGCGTTTCTCGCCACGGCGGGACTGTTCTACGTCAACATCATGGCGGCGCTGGTGGCCGGGTTGATCGACGGACTCGGATTCACCAATCGCCAGGCCGGATTCGTCGGCTCGGCCAACGTCTACGGCGCCGCCTGCGGTGCGATGATCGCCGTCTTCCTGGTCCGGCGATTTCCCTGGCGTCGCATCGAAGTCGTCGCGCTCAGCCTGCTGCTGGTGCTCGATCTCGTCTCGACGCAGGTGACGGCCGTGGGCCCGCTGATCGCCTTGCGATTCCTGCACGGGGTCGTCGGCGGGATCTCCGTCGGGATCGGGCTGGCGGTGATCGCGCGCACGCGGATTCCCGATCGCGCGTTCGGCATGCTGCTGACCGTGCAATACGGCGCAGGCGGGCTCGGGCTGATGTTCCTGCCGCGGCTCGCCCACCAGTTCGGTCCGCAGGTGCTGTTTCTCGCGCTCGCGACTTTCACGCTGATCGCGCTGTTGATGCTGCCATTCCTCGCCGAGTATCCGCCGCGCGAACGCGCGGCTCCGCTGGCCGGTGCGCCGGCCGGCGTGCGGCGGACCCCGCTGCTGAAGACGCTGGTCGCGGTGTTCCTGTTCCAGGCGTCGAACATGGGGTTGAGTGCGTTCATCTTCCCGCTCGCCCGGCACTACGGGCTCGGCGACGCGTTCATCAGCAACACGCTCGGCGTCGCGAACTGGATCGGCGCGCTCGGCTCGATCGCGGTCATCTGGCTCGCGGGCCGGCAGGGGCGGGCGGTGCCGGTCGCCATCGTGCTGATCGCCACGATCCTCGGCACGGCGGCCTTCCTGCACAGCGATCTCGCGTTGGTGTTCATCGCGGCCAATGCGGTTACGGCGATCGCGTGGTCGTTCCTGATCCCGTACTTCTTCGGCATGTGTTCGGACTTCGACCCGGCCGGGCAGTCCGCCACGCTCGCGGGGTTCTTCTCGAAGATGGGCCTCGCATCCGGGCCCGCGGCCGCCGCATTACTGCTCGGCCACGACAACTACGCGCTGCTGGTGATCGTCTCGGTGGCCGGGTTGCTGCTCTGCGGCCTGGCCGTCATCGGGCCTGCGCGCCTGCTCGATTCCGGTCGCTCTGCTGCGCTCGCCGACGGCTAGCTGAGAAAGCCCGTCCCTGGGCTATTCGACGTCGCTTACTTCGCGACTTTCTCGAGCTTGATCGCCAGCGACTGGGTGTAGGTCACCTTGACGACGTTGCCCGGGGACAGCGTGTTCAGCTTCGCCTGCGCCTTCGGGTCCTGCACCGTGATCTTCTTCGTCGCGCCCTTGGCGGTGGTCACCCACAGCACGTGCGTGTTCGGATCGTAGGAGGCGATCTTGAACGAGGATGTCTCGGTCCGACCGAGCTCACCGCTGCCGACGTCCTTGTTGACGCTGGTCGACTCGCCCGACGGCTTCTCGTCCTTGTCGACGACCTGGAAGGCGAGCGACTCGGTGAAAGTGGCCGCGACCACGTCGCCGGGCTTGAGCTGGTCGAGGTGTTCGACATGCTTGCCGGCCTCCACGTCGAAATTCTTGCCGTCCGCTCCCTTGAGCGTGACCAAGCGCGTCGTCTGGTCGACCGCCACGACGGTGGCTCTTGCCTGCGTCGATTGGCTCTTCGTGATGGGCTCGTCGGCCGACATCGACACCGCGGGCAGCGCCAGCGCGGCGGCCATGAATAAGGCGAGGATCTTCCGGTTGGACATGGGGATGCCTCTTGCGTGGATAGGGGGGTCGTCCAGTCGGTGGGGAGCCGACCGGACCGCATGATATGCCGACCTCGGGAGCTTGTCCTTGCGGACGCTTCCGGACCTGAAGGGACCGGGCCGCCGCGCTACGCCGCGTCTGTGCCGACAACCGTCGTCCCCAGGTCAGGCCAGGCCGCAAGGGGGGTGCGAATTGCCTGGTCCAACCGGGAGGCGACGGTGTCGATGGGTCGATTATCCCTCCGTCGCGCCGGCGGAACACTCGCCAGAGTGTTTACGTTTGGCGACAACGCAGTGTCTTGTGTCGCTTGATGCGCGTCGGTGAGGCCGGTCGAGCGGCATCACTCGGCGGTCGAACGTCGGCTGTGCGTCGTCCGCTTACGACCAGCGCGACGGTGGCGAGGATGGCCGCGGCTTCCTCCGTCAGGTGTTGCACGCACGTCTCCATCTCCGCCCGTCGCGTGCGGAAGCTGAGCACGCAGACGCGCGCCAGGTAGCGGCCGTCGACCGTGCAGCCGGTGAGCATCACCCGGCCGCGCGCGGTGACGCGCTCCACGAGCTGCTCCGTCGCCGCGTTTCGCGCGCCTTGCGTGCCGAGCCAGGACCCTCGAGGTGGAACGCGAACAGCGACAGCTGCGGCGGCGCGTCCATCACGACGCCGGGGATCGCCGCGACGCGCTCGGCGGCCCCGACCGCCAGCGCGCGCTTCTCGGCGATGGCCGCGCGGTAGCGCGCCGCGCCGAACATCTTCACGCACAGCCACACGCGCAGGCCGGGGAAGCCGCGCGAGAGGTCCGGCCCGTGCTGGCTCGGATCGTAGAACTCGTCCTCCGGCGTGCTGCGGGCAGGTAGCCGGCCGTCGGCCGCGTGCGCCGCGCGCAGCGCCGCGCCGTCGCGCACGAGCAGCGCGCCCGTGCCGTACGGCAGGAACATGCCCTTGTGCGGATCGAGCGTCAGCGAGTCGGCGCGCGACAGGCCCGCCGAGCAGCGGCCGCAGCTCCGGGCACACGTGGAAGAACGCGCCGTACGCGCCGTCGACGTGGTGCCACAGCCCGTTCGCGCGCACAGAGGTCGGCGATCGCGTCGAGCGGATCGACCGCGCCGGTGTTCGTGGTGCCGGCCGACGACGACGACGAGGAACGGGCGCAGCCCCTGCGCGCGATCGCGCGCGATGGCGCCTCGAGAGCGCGTCCACGTCGCATGCGGAAGTCGGCGTCCACCGGGATCGCCGCACGCGATCGGGCATGATGCCGGCGAGCTTCGCCGACTTCCGCACGCGAGTGGTGCGCCTGGTCGGACGTGTAGAGCACGCCGCGCCGGATGTCGGCGCCGAGGTGGCGCTCGCGCGCGCAGACGATCGCGTTGAAGGTCGCCATCGAGCCGCCGGTCGTGAACAGCCCGCGCCGTGCCCGCGGGAAAGCCCATCCAGTCGCGCAGCCAGTCGAGCGCGTTGGCCTCGAGCTGCACCAGCGCCGGCGCCGCCTGCCAGACGCCGGTGTAGCGGTTGGTCGTGTCGGCGATGAAGTCGGCGAGCGCCGCGGGATAGAGCGCCGCCGCCCGGAATGTAGGCGAGGTAGCCCGGCCCGGGCGCCGTGAACGAGCGCGGGATCCAGGTCGTCGAACAGCGGGTCGAGCAGCGGCTCGAGCTCGCTGCCCGCCTCGGGCACGGACTCGCGCATCGAGCGGCAGAGCTCGGCGGCATCGACGTCGCCGCAGATCGGCTGCGTGCCGACCGTCGCGAGGTGCGCGACCGAGCGCGCGACGACAGCGCGGCCCATCGCGAGCATCTGGTCGGGCGTGAACTCGAGGTTGGCTGGGTCGTGGGGCATGGCAGGAATCTAAAGAAATGGATCGGAATTCCCAAACGCCTGTCTATCGCGCGATGCGCCCGCGCGGCGGCGTGCAGGCCTGCTAGGGCCGCCACTCGCAGGCCTGCACGCCGCCGCTGACGGCCGGCCAGGTGCGGTCGAGCGGAGCGAATCGCGCCGGCTGTTCCGCGAGCGCCCACGCGACCGTCGCGTAGGCGGCGACGTTGAAGGCCAGGTCCGATGCGTCGACGCGGTCGAGCCGGTCGGCGTCGGTGTGGTGGATCTCGAAGTACTTCGACGCGTCGTGCTGCAGCTCGAACGCAGGCACGCCACGTTCGCGCATCGGGCCGATGTCGGCGCCGCCGCCGCTGTCGTTGCTGGTGAACGGTACGCCAAGGGGCGCGAGCAGATCCGCCATGCGCACGACCGACGGCAGGTCGGTCGGACCGTACCTGGCTCTCGAAACGGAACACGCGGCCCGAGCCGAGATCCGCTTCGATGGCGGCGGCGTGCCGGCCGAGTTCGGCTTCGTGGTCGAGCGCATATCGCCGCGCTCCCGAGAGGCCGAACTCCTCGTTTGCGAACAGCACCACTCGCAGCGTGCGCAGCGGCCGCTGCTTCATTTCGGCGATGCGGCGCGCGGCCTCGATCACCGTGACCACGCCCGCGCCGTCGTCCTGCGCGCCCGTGCCGACGTCCCACGAGTCGAGATGGGCGCCGAGGATCACGAACTCTTCGGTGGCGGGATCGGTCGCCGCACCGCGGCCCGGGATGTCGCCGATCACGTTCGCGCTCTGTGCCGTGCCCTCGCAACGGGACGTGCTCGACAGCCGCAGCCGTACCGGGCCGAGCTCGATACGTTCCATCAGCCGGTCCGCGCCGGCGTTGCCGATCGAGAACGCGGGAATGCGCGGCACGCCGTCGGCGTAGTGCAGGCTGCCGGTGTGCGGACGGTCGGCATCATCGCTGCCGACGGCGCGAATGACGACAGCCAGTGCGCCGAGCTTGGCGGCTTCGATCGCGCCGTCGACGCGGTTGTCCACCGTCGGACCGTAGTCCATGCCGTTGCGCGTCTCGAGCATGCGCTGGTACAGGAACACGATCTTGCCGGTGACGGCCTCGCGCGTCAGGCGCTTGAGTTCGCCCACCGTCGTCGCGGCGACGACGTCGCCTTCGACGGTGCGGCCGTCGGTGCCGACCGAACCGCCGAGCGCGAGCACGGTGAGGTTCAGGTCCGGAGTCGCCGACCAGCTGCACGCTGGCGCCGCCGCGAACCCAGCGCGGCACCGTCACCGGTTCGGCGCGCACGTTCTGGAAGCCTTGCGCACGCAGGGTCGCGAGCGCCCATTCCACGGCCCGCGCGTCGCCGGCGCTGCCGGCCAGCCGGTTGCCGACACGCTCGGTGAGGTCGCGCAGCGTTGTCGTACGCGCGTCGATCGTCGAGCGCCTTGCGCTGCAAGTCACGCACTTCGGCCGGGATCGCGTCCGGGGCCGCTGCCCGCGACGGCAGGCTGGCGAACAACAGGCAAGCAGCCGCTGCAGCGGCGGAACGACGTTCGGACATGGGAAACCTCGGTGGGCGAGGGCGCGATTGCATCCGACGGTGTCCCGGCGATGGACCGGCGCGGGTCGTGTCGGTCAGAGCTGCGAGCTGACCGGGAACACGCGGGCGAACCAGGCCTGGAACTTGCGCCCCATCGAGGCGTCCGGCGCGCTGTCGTGCGTAGTCGTGCCGTCGTTCCACTGGATCTTGCCGTCCTGCAAGGTCACCTGCCACGCAC
Source organism: uncultured Gammaproteobacteria bacterium (assembly GCA_963843985.1). Classification (GTDB taxonomy): domain Bacteria; phylum Pseudomonadota; class Gammaproteobacteria; order Steroidobacterales; family Steroidobacteraceae; genus RPQJ01. The sequence goes on from CAWJMS010000036.1 coordinate 14,901, forward strand.
GGGCCGACGACGACTCCGTCTTGAAGATCGCCTCGAGCTGCGAGGCGATGACGGGGTCGTCGACGAAGACACCCTGTTCGCAGTTGAGCGACGTCGAGCGCGGGTCGATGTTGTAGCTGCCGACGAACGTCAGCCGGCCGTCCACCGTCAGCGCCTTGGTGTGCAGGCTGGCTCCCGAGGAACCGAACATGCTCGATTTCACGGTGATGCCGCGCGTCGGCTTCAACTCCCAGAGCTGGACGCCGCCATTGAGCAGCGGTTTGCGCCACTCGGAGTAGCCGCCGTAGACCATGGCCACGTCATTTGCGGCCAGCGAGTTCGTCAGGATGCGGACGCTCGGCGCCCTTCTTCGCGACTTTCACGAATGCCTCCGTGCCCTTTTCGCCCGGCACGAAGTACGGCGAGATCACGGTCAGCTTCTCTTTCGTCTGCGAAACGACCGGTCCCAGTAACGCGAGCACGTCGGATCCGCCCAGGCCCTGGCCCTTGCCTTCGGCCTTGGCGGGATCGTCCGAAATGAAGCGGAAGCGGGCGCTCCATTGCATCGGCCAGTCGCCCGACACCAGGCGCTGCACCGCGTCGTTCTGCTTCAGTTCCTGTGCGAACTTCGATTGCGCCTCTGTCCTCGATCCGCGGCATTCCCTCCTTGCGCAGCGCGTCGAGCGCTTCCGTCGTCACGCCCTTCGGCGACAGCAACGCGATCGGGTAGGCCAGCGGCGAGTTCCAGTACCTGTCGAACGAAGCGGAGGCGTCGCGGACGATGGGGCCGACCATCGCAAAATCGAGGTCGGAAAAATTGACTTCCTCGCTGGCGCCGAAATACTCGTCGCCGAGGTTGCGGCCGCCGACGATCGCGATGCGGTTGTCCGCGATCCACGTCTTGTTGTGCATCCGGTGGTTGATGCGGCTGAAGCTGCCGATCGCCTCGAGCGCGAAGCTGACGGAACCGGAGCGGGACTCGAAGGGGTTGAACATCCGCACTTCGATGTTCGGGTGGGCGTCGAGCGCGGCGAACGCGTAGTTGTTGCCGCGCGCGTCCATGTCGTCCACCAGCAGGCGCACCTTCACGCCGCGGTCGGCCGCCTGCAGCAGGCGATAGGCCAGGAACGCACCGGTGCCGTCGTCGTTCCAGATGTAGGTCTGCACGTCGAGGCTGCGCCCGGCGGAGAGCGCGCTGCGCGAGCGGATCGCAAACGCCTCAGGGCCCTCGTTGACGAGCCGGAAACCGGATTCGCCCGGGTGCCGGGCCTCGGCCGCGGCGATGACCGTGTCGAGCGGCGTGCCCTCGCCAATCGGGACCGCCGCCTCCGGCGGCAGCGCGGGGCGCGGCTGGAGGCTCACGCAACCCGCGAGGGCTAGGAGGGCGATCCCGGCGAGAAAATGGGCTCGGTGCATCATCGGTCGTGCCTGCGGCGGTCCGGCCTGCGGACGCGGGATTTAACCGCTTCGGTGGTCCGCTGTCGAGCGGCGGGCGGATCAGGCGCTCGCGGTCAACTCGATGAATTCCGGGTCGTCGCGCAGGCTGTTGAAGTCCGGGTCGTGTTTCATCCACGCGAAGTTACGCACGCCGGCGTCGATGGCCTGTCGCAGCGTAGCGACCGCGCGCCGCGTTTCGCCGAGCCGCGCGTAGAGGCACGCGGCGTTGTAGAGCATCACCGAGTCGCCCGGACTCGCGTCGATGGCGGCCTGGCCTTCGCGCAGCGCCGCGTCCGGCTGGCCCACGTCGCAGAGCGTGACCGCGTAGAACATGCGGGCCCGCGAGTCGTCGGGGTTCTGCAGCAGGTAGTTCGGCATCATCGCGAGCACAGTGCGCGCGACGGTCATCGCCTCGTCCGGTCGGCCGAGCCCCAGCAGGCTCTGGCCGAGGTCGCTGTAGCCGACGTAGAAGGCCGGCTGCAGCTCGATGACCCGCTTGAAATGCTCGATGGCCTGCTCGAGCTGGCCGGTCGAGAAATGAATGCGCCCTAGCGTCCACTGTGCCACGAAGTCGTCGGCATCGAGTTCGATGGCCTTTTTCACCGACGCTGCAGCTTCGTCGAACTTGCCCCAGATGAAGTACGACAGCCCCATCGCCGTGTACGCTTCGGACAGGTTGCCGTCGTACATCAGCGCCTTGAAGCTGAACTCCTGCGCCTTGTCGCGGTAATGCTCCTCGCGCGAGAACCACTGGAACATCTGCCCGTACGCGCAGGAGCAGCCGGCATAGGCGGCTGCGTAGCGCGGGTCGAGCTCGATGGCCTTTTCGAACAGCTGGATCGCGTACTCGGTGCCTTTCTTCGTCAGCCGGTACAGGTACGACTGCCCGCGCAGGTACAGGTCGTAGGCCTGCACGTTGACCGTCTGCCGCTTGGTCAGCGAGACCTTTTCCGAGAATGTCAGCTTCAGTTTCAGCGCCTCGACGATCTGCTGCGCAACCTGCTCCTGGATGTCGAAGATGTCGTCGAGCTTGCCCTTGTAGGTGTTGCCCCACAGCTGGCGGTTGGTGCCGACGTCCACGAGCTGGACGGTGATGCGCACCGAATCCTGGAAACGCCTGACGCTGCCGCCCACGATGTAGCGCGCGCCGAGCTCGTCGCCGATCGCGCGGATGTCCTGCCTGGCGCCCTTGTATTGCATCGACGCCCAGCGCGACACGAGCTCGATCTCGCTGACCAGCGAGAGCCTCGCGATCAGCTCCTCGGTCAATCCGTCGCTGAAGTAATCCGTTTCCTGGTCGCTGCTGATGTTGTCGAACGGCAGCACGGCGAGCGCGCCCCGCTCCACGGTGCCGTCGGCCGCGGGCGCGGAATGCGCGGCGGCTGTCCGGGCGCGCGGCTCCTCCGCGGCGGCGGGTTTCGACTCGCGCGGCGGCGTGACGGTCACACCCGCCCGCTCGAGCGAGCGCAGCACGGTCTTCAGGTTATCGTTCGGGTCGCCGTGGAAGAACTCGATGTGCTGGATGCCGGCCAGCGGGTACTTGAGGCTGGCGGGGATGGTGGTCGGCTCGAGGTGCACGGGCAGGATGTGGCCCTTGCGCTCGCTGACCAGCACGACTTCCTTGGCGACGTTGTGGGAGCGTGCGGCCGCCGGCGAGATGACCAGCAGCAGCACCTTGGCGCCTTCGAGCGCGTTGACGATTTCCTCGCCCCACATCGTGGCGCCGTCGATCCCGCCCTGGTCGATCCAGAGGTTGACGCCGGCCGCGCGCAACTTGGCGGCGAGGTCCAGGACGCGGTCCTTGTCCTCGCGCGAATAGCTGATGAATACGTCGGCCGGCTGTGTCAAATGGGGTCCTTGTCGAGCGGCCGCTGTTCTCGGAATTCGGTGCGGCCCGCGCTGTCTGGGTCTGCCAGACCGCCACAAGGCTAGCGTATTGGCGCAAGCGTGAGAAGGACCGACCCGGGATGCGCGGCGCCGTTGCGGATGCCGACATCGGACTCCAATGTTGCAACGCAGCATCCAGCCGGGTTGAGCTAGATTGTCGGGGGCAACTGGCCCGCCGTGTCGCCGGGGTCTTCCGGATGCCGATCGCGCCGATTCGCCGGTCACGACAGGGCGTCTACGCGCTCGGCGCGACGCTCTGCGTGCTGGCTTGCGGTTGTGCGACGGAGCCCGGGCCCGTCCGCCCCGCCGCTCGAGATCCCGGCGTTCGACGGCGGCGGCCGGATCGACGAGCCCAGCCTGCCGAACCTGGAGGACTTCCTCGCCGTCGACGACGACATGCGCGCGTACGCCCGCAACGTGCTCGCCCCGATCGCCAATACGCGCGAACGCGTCCGCCGGCTTGCCGCCGACCTGTTGGCGACGGGCGGTCCCCTCGGAATTCGCTACGACGAGAGCCGCACGCTGACGGCGCGCGAGGTCTTCCACCTGAAGCAGGGGAACTGCCTCTCGTTCACCGCGCTGACCGTGCTGCTGGCGCGGGAGGCCGGGCTCGAGGCCCATTTCCAGGACGTGCCAGTGCTGCCGCAATGGCACCTCTCCGGCGGAACGTTCGTCGTGGAGCGCCACGTCGACGCGCTGATTCCACTCGGCAGCCTGAACGCCGTGATCGACTTCCGCCCGCCCGACGCCGCCACGTACTCGACCGCACGCGTGATCGAGGACGCGAACGCCACGGCGCAATACTTCGGCAATCTCGGCGTCGATCGTTTCACCGCGGGCGACCTCGAAGGCGCCTACCGGTTGTATCGTCGCGGGCTGCAGGCCGACCCGCGCGCCTCGACGTTGTGGCTCAATCTCGGCGTGGTGCTGGCGCGCAACGGCCAGCCGGCGGACGCCGAACGTGCCTACCGCGCGGCGCTGTCGATTGCGCCGGGCGACCTCTCGGCCCTCAACAACCTGGCGGTGATGCTCGAGCAGGTCGGCGACGCTGCAGGGCGCAGCGCAGCTGCACGCGAGAGTCGAGCGCTACCGACTGCAGAATCCCTACTATCTCTACTGGCTGGGCGAGCAGGCGCTGCAGTCCGGTCACGCGTCGGCCGCCGTCGAGCGGTTCGCGGAAGCCGCGCGCCGCATGCCGAAGGAAGCGGACTTCCACTTCGCGCTGGCCCGCAGCTTGCTGGCCGCGGGCCGCCCGACCGAAGCCGAGCGGAGTTTCGACGACGCGCTGCGCTGGGCCCAGACGGAGACGATCCGGGCGCGATATCGCGAGCAATTCGAGTGGTTGCGCGGCCCGACCTTGCCGCCGTGAATCGGTGCGATCCGCGCGGGCAACCGTGCGTCGCGTCCGGCGTTGCGGCCCGGAGGCTATGCTAGAGTCACCGCAAAAAGCCACGGGTCCGGGGGAGGCTGATGCTGCGAAGCGCGATGATCGCTCTGGTGCTGCTGCTCGCGTGGTGCAGCGAGGCACAAGCCGAGGAAAAGAAACTCTACGTGTACAACTGGGCCGATTTCATCGGCTCGGGCACGCTCGAGCGCTTCGAGCAGCTGACCGGCATCAAGGTCGTCTACGACACCTACGACGCCGAGGAGACGATGGAGGCGCGGCTGCTCGCGGGCGGGTCCGGCTACGACGTCGTCAGCGCGTCGAACAACTTCTTCAGCCGCGAGATCAAGGCCGGGGTCTACCGGCGGCTCGACAAGAGCCGGCTGCCGAACTGGAAGAACCTCGATCCGCAGGTGCTGGCGATCCAGGCCGCCGCCGACCCGGGCAACGCCCACGCGGTGCCCTACCTGCACGCGATCAACGGGTTCGCCTACAACGTCGACATGATCAAGGCGCGCATGCCCGATGCGCCGCTCGGCAGCCTCGACATGATCTTCAACCCCGAGGTCGTGCGCCGCTTCGCCGATTGCGGCGTCACGCTGCTCGATTCGCCCGACGACGTGATCCAGCTCGCGCTGGTCTACCTGCACCTCGACCCCAACAGCCGCAAACGCGAGGACTTCGAGGCGGCGCAGCGCATGCTGATGAAGGTGCGGCCGTACGTCCGCACGTTCGACTCCACCGAGTACATGAACGGGCTCGCCAACCGCGAGCTGTGCGTCGCGATGTCGTGGTCCAGCGACTACGCGAACATCATGGCGCGCGCGCGCGACGCGGGGGTCAAGGTGAACCTGGCGTTCACGGTGCCGAAGGAGGGCGCCAACCTGACGTTCTCGTCGCTGCTGGTGCCGGTCGACGCGCCGCATCCCGAGGCCGCGCACAAGTTCCTCGACTTCATGCTGCGGCCGGACGTGATCGCGGAGATCACCAACGAGATCTACTACGGCAACGACAACCTGGCGGCGAATGCGCTGGTGCGTCCGGAGATCCTGAACGATCCGGCGATCTATCCGACCGAAGCCATCAAGCAGCGGCTGTACTTCACCGACGAGATGGACATCGCGACGATGCGCGTGCGCACGCGGATCTGGACGAAGATCAAGACCGGCAAGTGACCCGTGCCGGGCGGCCCGCGTGCCGCGGCTACTGTCGTTCCGCCATCTGCAGGTCGAGCGCGCGCTGGCGATCCGCGCGCTGCATCAGCCAGCCCGCGATCAGCACGCCCGTGCCGACCGTCGCGATGATCAGCGTCGCGAGCGCGTTGATGTCCGGGCTGAGGCCGAGCTTCACCTTCGAGTAGATCAGCATCGGCAGCGTGCTCGCGCCGGGCCCCGAGACGAAGCTCGAGATCACGAGGTCGTCGAGCGACAGCGTCAGGCTCAGCAGCCAGCTCGTCGCGAGCGCCGGTGCGATGATCGGCAGCGTCGTGTCGAAGAACGCCCGCACCGGCCCGGCGCCGAGGTCCATCGCGGCTTCCTCGAGCGACCGGTCGGCGGTCATCAGCCGCGACTGCACGGTCACGGTGACGTACGCGGTGCAGAACGCGACGTGCGCCAGCACGATCGTGCCGAAGCCGCGGTGCGGCCAGCCGAGGAAGCGGAACATCGTGATCAGCAGCAGCAGCTGCGTGATGCCGGTGATGATCTCCGGCATCACCAGCGGCGCGGTGACCATGCCCCGCAAGCAGCATGCGTCCGTGGAACCGGGTGAACCGCACCAGCGCGATCGCGGCGAGCGTGCCGAGCACCACGGCGAGGGTGGCGGAGACGACGCCGATCCGCAGCGACAGCCAGGCGGCGTCCAGCAACTGCTCGTTCTGCACCAGTTCCCGGTACCACACGGTCGACGCACCGCCCCAGGCGCCCGCAAGCGGCGACGAGTTGAACGAGGTGGCGATCATCACCAGGATCGGGATGTAGAGGATCGCGATGCCGACGGCGAGCACGGTGATCAGCAGCGTCGACGGCCGCTCGTTCACGGCGCGCCCTCGAGGTCGCGGACCTGGTAGTGCTGGTAGATCGCGATCGGCCCGACCAGCAGCACCAGGAACGCGATCGCCACCGCCGACGCCACCGGCCAGTCGCGATTGCCGAAGAATTCATCCCACAGCACGCGGCCGATCATCAGGCTGTCGGGCCCGCCGAGCAGCGACGGGATCACGAACTCGCCGATCGCCGGGATGAACACCAGCATCGAGCCCGCGATCACGCCCGGCATCGACAGCGGCAGCGTGACGTCGAGGAACGCGCGCCAGCGCGGGCTGCCGAGGTCGGCGGCCGCCTCGAGCAGCGTGTGGTCGAGCTTCTCGAGCGTCGCGAACAGCGGCAGCACCATGAACGGCAGGTAGGCGTAGATGATGCCGAGGTACACCGCGAGCGTGGTGTGCATGATCTTCAGCGGCCGGTCGATCAGCCCGAGCGCCAGCAGCGCGTGGCTCAGCAGGCCGTTCTCGCGGATGATGCCTTCGAGCGCGTAGACCCGCAGCAGGAACGACGTCCAGAACGGCAGGATGATCACGAGCAGCAGCAGGTTCTGCCAGCGCTTCGGCGACCTCGCGATGGCATAGGCCATCGGGTAACCGAGCAGCAGGCAGATCAGCGTCGCGAAGAACGCGGTGCGTATCGAATACAAATACGATGTCGCGTAGACTTCGTCGCGAAACAGGTACGCGTAGTTGTCGAGGCTCAGCGTCACCCTGACGTGATTGTCGGCGCCGAGCGTCAGGATGTCCGTGAACGGCGGCACGCGCACCGCCGTGTCGGCGAAGCTGATCATCAGCGCGAACGCGAACGGGATGAGAAAGAAAAACGCCAGGAACAGCATCGGCGGCAGGATGATCAGCCAGCGTCCGCTGCGGCCTTGCAGCGCATCGAGCAGGGTGGCTTGGCGCCCGTGGTTCAATGCGACGGTCCCTGTTTCGATTCCGGCCGAGCCGTGTGCGCGACCGAATATGCCAGAAAGCCCGCAGGTTGTCCGTCTCCCGCGTTCGGGTGTCCCGGCCGCGCGTGCCGCCGCGTGAAGGCAGGCGCACCATGAGCCGCGGCTCGAAGAAGAAGACGAAGGCGCCGCCGCCGGGCCCGGACGCGCACCGGCAGCCCGCTCCGATCCGTCAGCGACAAAAGCTGATCGATGCGTGCATCACCGCGCTGCACCTCTACGGCCCGTCCGGCACCACCGTGGCCCGGGTCGTGGCGATCGCGAAGTTGTCGCCCGGCATCGTGCGGTTCTATTTCCGGTCCAAGGCGGCCATGCTGGTCGCCTCGCTGCAGTATCTCGCGACCGAGTTCGAGGACAAGGTGGTGACGCCGGTCGCCGCGCTGCGCGGCCAACCGGCGCTCGCGTTGCAGCGCCTGGTCGAGCTGTACCTCGATCCGGACATCGCCAGCCCGCGCAAGGTTGCCGTGTGGTACGCGTTCTGGGGCGAGGCGAGCGCGCGCCAGGAGTACCTCGCGATCTGCGGGCAGAAGGACGCCAATTTCGCGGCGCTGGTGCACGACCTGGTCGGCCGGATGATCGAAGCGAGCGGGCGTCGCCACCTCGACAGCGAAGCCGTCGCCTTCGGCTTGATCGGCGTGCTGGAGATGCTCTGGCAGGGATTCGCGTTCGAGGAAGAAGCGAATATCGACCGCTCGCTCGCGCGCCGTCGGTGCATGGCCTATCTCCGTTCGGTGTTCCCGCGAGAGTTCGCCGTGCTCGCCGAAGGCCAGGTCGAGCGTGATGTGTCGCGCAGCACGCAGTCCGCCACAGCATTCGAGCGCGAGCGCTGCTTTCGCGGCGCCTGGCAGTGCATCGGTCACGCGCAGGAGATTCCCGGGCCGGGCGACTACCTGACGCTGGATCTCGCGGAAACCCGCGTGCTCGTCCTGCGCGGCCTCGACGGCGCCGTACGCGCGTTTCGCAACGCTTGCCGCAGCCAGCCTCATGCGCTCGCGACGGCGCGCCGGGGCCGGTTTGCCGGCAGCATCGATTGCGCGCCGCACGGTCTCGCCTACGGCCTGGACGGGCGCGCGCTGCGGCCGCCCGGAGGCGCGTCGCTGCTCGCCCTCGACGTGCAACTCAGTCTCGGATTGGTTTTCGTTCGTCCGCATCCCGCGCCCGGCGGCTGGCCGCAACCGCACGTCGACGGTCTCGTCGACGCGCGCGATTACCAGCCGGCGACGGGCGCCGACCTGCAGGTGTGGCCGGTCGAGGCGGACTGGACGATCGTCGTAGCGCAATTGCTCGAGTCCCGTCTGCCCGACGTGTCCAGCGACTGCGTGGCCGATCCATTGGCGCGCCGCGGCGCTCGAGGTCGACGAGGCTGCCGGAACGATGCGCTGGAGCGCATCGCCTGAAGTTACGTCCGGCGGCCCCGGTCGGACGCGCCCGACCGCCGCGACGAAGCCGTGGCAGCGCCGTTTCCTGTGGCCCAACGTGCTGATCGAGCAGCGTCCCGGAGCCTTGTCGGTGTTGCAGGTACAGCCGGCCGGCGCGGGACGCAGCCGGGTGCAGCAATTCGAATGCACGGCGCAGGGCGACGACCCGAAGGCATCGGCCGGCGATGACCGGATGCGTCGCGTGCTGGGCGAGCAACTCGAGCGCGAACTCGCGATCGCCGCGTCGACGCAGCAAGGGGCGGGCGATCCGGACTACGTGCCGGATGCGAGCGTGCCGCCGTCGCCGGCCGCCGCCGCATTCCGCCGCATGTTGCTGGCCGCCGAGGCCTGAGGCCCCGCCGGATTCACGCGAACCGGGCCGGCGCGCTCGCCAGCCGGGTTTCCGGGATGCGCTCGCGCAGCAACTCGTGGAATTCGCGCATCCAGCGTTCCAAGTTCTGACAACGGGCCCGGCGTGTAGCCGCTCGACGCCAGCCCGCGCTGCACGCGGGCACACAGCCAGGCGTCCTCGTCGTTGACCTGCCGGTTGATGCGCGCGCCGAGGTAGCGCGCCACGCGCATTTCGCGGCTGGAGTCGGGAAGGCCGAACACGCCGCCGCGGATGGTGCATTGCCCGGGGCCGGCAGGCAGCACCTGGAAGAAGTCCATCTGCTCCGGCATCACGTCGATGCCGAGGTTGGGCAGCATGCTGTAGAAGCGCCAGCAGCGGCGATTCGCCTCCGGCAAGTGCGCCGAGACACGGCCGACGACCTGCTGGTACTTCTGCTCGGACCAGCGCGGCGACGGCTGTTCGCGCATCCAGCTCACGCCGCGCGCGACCCCTGGAACGCCGGCCTGGTCTTCGTAGTCCGGCGTGAACATCCGGTACAGGCCCGGGTGCCCGATCGGCACGTGGTACGACTCGAGGTAGTTGTCCATTGCGATCTTCCAGTCGACGTTCCACGTCTCGCTGGTGATCGGGCCGAGCGGCACCATCTCGTCGAGGCGATATGGCGCGAACTCATCCGCCATGGACCCCCACGTCTGCGCGACGGGCGGGGGGTTGCCCGACAGCGCCACGAAGACGAACCCGAACGCGATCTCCGTCCGCACTGGCCGCAAGCCGTGCTCGGCCTTTTCGAGCCCCCGGAAGGTGTCCCGGGCCGTCACCCCGAGCAGGGCGCCGTCGTGGCGGTACGACCAGCCGTGATACGGGCAGGTGATGGCGCCGGGGCAGCTGCCGTCGCCATCCAGCAGCCGCGCGCCGCGATGCCGGCAGACGTTATGGAACGCCCGAATCCGGCCCTCGCGGTCGCGCACGGCGAACACGCTCTCCGGCCCGACGTCGAGCGTGACGTAGTCGCCCGCCTGCTTCAGCGAGCTGACGTGGCACAGCAACTGCCAGCTCGGCAGCAGGATGCGTTCGAGCTCGAGCCGCGTCATCTCGGGGTGGCGGTAGACCCAGGCCGGCATGGCCGTTGCCGGCGGGGCGGCCTCGGTGCGGCGATCGTCGCGGTCGGCGGTGGATCTCGTCACGGGCGGTCTCCCCGGGGCAGTTGTGACTATATGGCCGTTTAATCTACGCCGCCGCGCGAAGCCTTGGCAAGCCGGTTCGGACGGCGCGCCGCCGAACGGCCGGCGACGGCGGAAAAGTCGCTTAATCAGGCGGATATCACGGGTCAGGACCCGTTTCGGGCCGTGCCACGAGGCCCTGACGTGAGGCTTCTCAAGGCCGTCGTTATATGGTCATATAGTCACCACCGTGCCGGCCTGCAACGGCGCGGTCATCGAACCGACAACTCGTGCCCGGGGGATCACATGGCTCGAGACCTGACCCGCAGCAATGCCCACTTCCAGAAGGCCGTCCGGCGCCTGCCGCTCGGTGTCGCGTCGAACTTCCGCTACTGGGGCGAGGAGCGGACGATCTACGTCAAGCACGGCCGCGGCGCGCGCGTCGTCGACATCGACGACAACGAATACGTCGACTACCGCATGGGTTACGGCCCCGCGATCCTGGGCTATGCCGATCCGCGCGTCGACGCGGCGGCACGGGCCGGCATGGAAGTGGGCGGTGTCTTCGCGCTGTCGACCGAGCGCGAGCTGGCCGTCGCCGAGCGGATCGCGCGGATGGTGCCGGCCGCCGAGCTCGTCCGGTTTTCGAACTCCGGCACCGAGGCGGTGATGGCCGGCCTGCGGCTCGCGCGCGCCTACACCGGCAAGGACGACTACGTGATCCTCGAGGGCAGCTACCACGGGCTGTTCGATGCCGCGATGTGGTTCACGCCGATGGACAAGTGGAACGAGGTCGGCGAGCCGACGGTGTACCCCTACAGCGAAGGCGTGCCGGTGGGCCTGCGCAGCTTCGCGCACTTCGTGCAGGCGAACGACGCCAACCAGCTCGAGGACGTCTTCAAGCGCTCGGCAGGCCGCATCGCGTGCATGCTGATCGAGCCGATCATGGGCAACTGCCTCGGCATCGCGGCGGAGCCGGAGTACCTGAAAGCGGCGCGCAGCCTTTGCGACAAGCACGGGGTCGTGCTGCTGATCGACGAGGTGAAGACCGGGTTCCGCGTGGCCCGCGGCGGCGTGCAGGAACTCTACGGCGTGCACGCGGATCTCTGCACCTTCGCCAAGGCCGTCGGCAACGGCTATCCGATCTCCGTGCTCGCCGGGCGCGAGGAAATCATGCGCAAGCTGGGCCGCGGCGTCGCGCACGGCGGCACGTACACGGCGCACTCGGTGGCGCTCGCGGCCGCGGAGAAGACGCTCGAAATCCTGGAGGAGACCGACGCGCTCGAGCGGGTCGCGGACTACGGCACGCGGTTGCGAAACGGCATGCGCGCGGTGCTCCAGGCGCGCGGCATCCCGCACAGTTTCGTCGGCCACCCGTCGATGAGCGGGCTGTATTTTGCGAACGAGCCGCCGCGCAACTACCGCGACTGGAAGCGCAGCGACTATTCCTTCTACGACGCCATGGCCCGCGTGCTGCACGACGAGCGGATCCTGTGCGAGCCGGATTCCCGCGAGCCCTGGTTCGTGTCGGCCGCGCACGACGACTCGTGCCTGAAGGACACGCATGCGGGCGTTCGAGGTGGCGGTCGACGCCACCTTGCGCAAGGACGGTGCCGCGCACCGCCGGCCGGCTTGAGCCGCGAGCCGCTCGACGCGATCGTCGTCGGCGCCGGCCACAACGGCCTGGTCGCCGCCTGCTACCTCGCGCGCGCCGGCCTGAAGGTGCAGGTGCTCGAGCGCAACGCCTACGTCGGCGGCGCCGCGGTGAGCCGCCGGTTGTACGAAGACTTCACCTATTCGAACTGCTCCTACGTCTGCAGCCTGCTGCGCCCCGAGATCATGCGCGCGCTGGAGTTGCCGCGGTACGGGCTGCAGATCATCCCGTACGACGGCGGCTGCACGATGATGCGCGACGGCGGCCATCTCGCGCTCTACGACAATCACGACGCGCTGCGCCGCGAGATCGCCCGCCACTCGAGGCGCGACGCCGAGGCCTACGATCGATTCGCGCGCGACGTGATCCGGCAGTGCAAGTTCATCAAGCCGCTGCTGCTGCGCGAGCCGCCCGACCCCACGTCGTTCCGGCCGCGGGATCTCGGGTCGCTGCTCGACCTCGGCCGGCGGCTGCACGGCCTCGGCTCCGAGCGGATCTACGACACGCTGCGATTCTGGACGATGAGCGCCGCGGATTTCCTCGACGAGTACTTCGAGAGCGAGATCGTCAAGGCGCACCTGGCGGGCAGCTCCATCATCGGCACGGCGCTCGGGCCGCGCTCGCCCGGCACGGCGTACGTGCTGCTGCATCACTACATGGGCGAGATCGACGACACGGTCGGCGCCTGGGGCTTCGCGCGCGGCGGCATGGGCGCGGTGACCGCTGCGCTCGCGGATTCGCTGCGCGCGAGCGGCGGCACCATCCGCACGGACGCCGGCATCGAACGGATCCTGGTGCGCGGCGAACGCGCGATCGGCGTCGCGCTGCGCGACGGCGAGGAGATCCGGGCGCCGCTGGTGCTCTCGAGCATGGACGTCCGGCGCACGTTCCTCGAGTCGATGGATGCCGGCGACCTGCCCGGCGAATTCGTGCAGCAGGTGCGCAACTTCAAGATCCGCGGCTCGTCCGGCAAGCTGAACATCGCGCTCGACGGCCTGCCGTCGTTCCCGGCGATTCCGGCCGGCGCCCCGTGCACGCGCGGCGACATGCACGTCACCGACACCATCGAGATGATGGAGCGGGCCTACGACGACTGGAAGGAGGGCACCTGGTCGAGCGCGCCCTACATCGACATGCTGATCCCTTCGCAGATCGACCCGTCGATGGCGCCCGACGGCAAGCACTACATGTCGGTCTTCGTGCAGTACTGCCCGTACGAACTCGCGAGCGGGCCGTGGGACGCGGACAAGCGCAAGGCGTTCGGCGACACGGTGATCGACACGATCGCGCGTCACAGCCCCGACTTCAAGAGCCTGATCCTGCACGCGGAGGTGCGCACGCCGTTCGACATCGAGCGCGAGGTCGGCCTGACGGAAGGCAACATTTTCCAGGGCGAGCTGACGATGGACCAGTTGCTGTTCAACCGGCCGATCCCGGGCTACGCGCAGTACCGCACGCCGCTCAAAGGGCTGTACCTGTGCGGATCGAGCACCCATCCGGGTGGCGGCGTCATGGGCGCACCGGGCGCGAATGCCGCCAGTGCCGTGCTGCGCGACCTGCGAAGGACGGTCACGCAATGAGCGCCGTCGCGAGCCCGGGCTACGACTGCATCGTGGTCGGCGGCGGCCACAACGGCCTCGTCTGCGCGGCGTACCTCGCGAAGGCCGGCCGGTCGGTGCTGGTGCTGGAGGCGGCCGCGCAGGTCGGCGGCGCGGCCATCACTCGTGAATTCGCCCCTGGATATCGTGTCTCCGCCTGCGCACACCTGCTGCATCTGATGTCGGCGCAACTGATCGAGGAACTGGCGCTCGAGCGCCACGGCTTGCGCTACGCGGCCACGCAGATGCCGACGATCGCGCTCTCGCCCGACGGGGCATCGATCGTGCTCGACGCCGCGGGGCTGTCCGGGCCGAATCGATTGTCGGCGAGCGACGCGGAGGCCTATCCGCGCTTCGTCGAGCGAATGGGGCGATTCGCGCGGACGCTCGCTCCGGTGCTCGAGCGCGTGCCGCCGGAGCTCGGCACGAACGACTGGTCGGACCGTTTCGCGCTGCTGGGGCTGGGCTGGCGGGTGCGCCGGCTGGGCCGGCGCGACATGCGCGAACTGCTGCGCATCGGGGCCATGAACGTCTACGACCTGCTCGATGAACACTTCGAGTCCCCGCTGCTGAAGGGCGCGCTGGGTCTCGACGCCGTGCTCGGCACGAATTTCGGCCCGCGCTCCCCCGGCACCGTGTTGACGTTGCTCTATCGACTGGCCGCACAGTCGACAGGCTGGGGCCCGGTCGCTGGCGCAGCCGCTCGGCGGCATGGGCGCGGTGTGCGATGCCCTCTCGAAAGCAGCGGTCGCGGCGGGCGCGACGATCCGGACGGACGCTCCCGTCGGCCGCCTGATCGTGGAGGGCGATGCGGCGCGCGGCGTGATCCTGGAATCCGGCGAGCGCATCGCGGCCCGCACGGTGATCTCGAACGTCGACCCGAAGACGACGTTCCTGAAGCTGCTGGGCGCCGAGCACCTCGATACCGGATTCGTGCGCCGGGTGAGTCACCTGCGCACGAAGGGCCTCACCGCCAAGCTGCACCTGGCGCTCGATGCGGCGCCGTCGTTCACGGGCCAGGCCCCGTCGGTGCTCGGCAGCCGGATGCTCGTCGCGCCGTCGCTGGCCTATCTCGAGCAGGCTTTCAATCACAGCAAGTACGGGGAGTATTCGCAGGCGCCCGCGATCGAGGTCACGGTGCCCACCGCGTGCGATCCCGGTCTCGCGCCGCCCGGGCGGCACGTGTTGTCGGCCGTCGTGCAATACGCGCCGTACACGCTGCGCGCCGGATGGGACGCGGAACGCGAACGCCTGACGGATCGCGTCGTCGACGTGCTCGAGCGGCATGCCCCCGGGTTGCGGCGACTCGTCCGGGCCAGCGAACTGCTGGCGCCGCCCGACATCGAGCGCGAATTCCGCATCTCCGGCGGCCATTGGCACCATGCCGAGCTCGCGTTCGACCAGTTCTTCATGTTGCGCCCGGTCCCGGGCGCAGCGCAGTACCGCACACCGCTGCCGGGCCTGTATCTTTGCGGGGCCGGCTCGCATCCCGGCGGTGGAGTGATGGGCAACGCCGGCCGCATGGCCGCGCGACAGGTTCTACGGAAGGTCGCCTGACATGCACGAGCCACGAGCCGCAGCACCTCACTACCGGCAGCCCCTGCTGCGGACGCCGTTTCACGATCGTGCGCGGGCGCATAGCCAGCTCGACAGCTTCATCCCGTGGGCGGGTTACAGCACCGTCGACGTATTCACGACGGTCGAGCACGAATATTTCGCCATCCGCAACTCCGCCACGCTGTACGACCTCACGCCGATGGTGAAGTACCGGGTGACCGGACCGGATGCGACCCGCTACCTCGATCGGCTGGTCACTCGCGACGTCGCCAAGCTCAAGGTCGACCGCGTCTGCTATTGCGTGTGGTGCGACGATCACGGCCACGTGATCGACGACGGCACGATCTTCCGCCTGGCCGAGGACGAGTATCGGCTGTGCACCGCGGAGCGGCAGATCGACTGGCTGCTCGATTCGGCGCGCGGCTACGCGGTCGACATCGACGAGGTCACCGAACAGGTCGCCGCCCTGGCGCTGCAGGGCCCGACCTCGTGCGCCGTGCTGAAGGCGCTCGGCTTGTCCGGCATCGAGCGGCTGCGGCCGTTCGAGATCGGGTCGTTTGCGGCCGGCGACCTGCGCCTGACGATCTCGCGCACCGGCTACACCGGGGATCTCGGTTACGAATTGTGGGTCGACCCCGAGGACGCGGCGCCGCTGTGGGACGCGCTGATGGCGGCCGGGAAGTCGCGCGGCATTCGGCCGATCGGCTCGCGAGCGCTCAATCTCGCGCGGATCGAGGCCGGTTTCCTGGCCCCGAACGTCGACTTCGTCTCGGCGGAGCGCACGCTGCGCGTCGGGCGCGCCCGATCGCCGCTCGAGCTCGGGCTCGGCTGGCTGGTCGACTTCGAGAAGGGCCACTTCACCGGGCGTCGGGCCCTGCTCGAAGAGCGGCGCCGCGGCGCCCGCCGTCAGCTCGTCGGGCTCGACGTCGAAGGCAACAAGCCGGCGCTCAACGCGCTGTTGTACGCGGAACGGGCCGGGCGCACCGAGATCGGCAGCGTGACGTCGGCGATGTGGTCGCCGACCTGCAAGCGCAACATCGCGCTGGCGATGGTCGATGCGCCGCATTTTGCGGTCGGCCGGACCGTGTGGGCCGACGTCTACCTGAATCGGGAGCTGGTGTGGGAGCGCCGCATGTGCCGGGCGCGCGTGGTGGAGCGGCCCTTCTTTGCCCCGGAGCGACGTCGCGCGACGCCGCCGGCGAACTTCTGACGGCGATGAACACGACCCAGCCGAAATCGATCGCCGACCGCCCCTGGCTCGATCCGCAGGCGAAGCCGCAGATCGTGATCGAAGGCGTCAGCCGGCATTTCGGCGCCGCGGCCGCGGTCGACAACGTCACGCTGAAGATCTTCAAGGGCGAGATGTTCACGCTCGTCGGCGCGTCGGGTTGCGGCAAGACCACGCTGCTCAGGATGCTGGCCGGGTTCAACCGGCCGGGCTCGGGCCGCATCCTGATCGACGACGCGGACATGACCGACGTGCCGCCGCACCTGCGGCCGGTCAACATGATGTTCCAGTCCTACGCGCTGTTTCCGCACATGACCGTCGAGGACAACGTCGGCTACGGCCTGCGGCGCCTGGACCTCGACACGGCCGCGCGCCGCAAGCGCGTCGGGGAAGCGCTCGACATGGTGAAGCTCGGCCCGTTGGCCGCGCGCAAGCCTCACCAGTTGTCGGGCGGGCAACGCCAGCGCGTCGCGCTCGCTCGCGCGCTGATCCGCCGGCCCAAGGTGCTGCTGCTCGACGAGCCGCTGAGCGCGCTCGACCGCAAGCTGCGCTCGGAGACGCAGTTCGAGCTGATGAACATCCAGTACGAGCTCGGCATCACGTTCGTGTTCGTGACGCACGACCAGGACGAGGCCATGGCGCTGTCGACGCGCATCGCCGTGATGAACCGCGGCCAGGTGCTGCAGGTCGGCACCCCGTCGGAGATCTACGAATTTCCGCAAAGCCGCTTCGTCGCCGACTTCGTGGGCACCACGAATTTCTTCGCGGGCACCGTGCGCGCGGCCCCGTCGCGGCTGGTGACGGTGCGCAGCGCGGAGGCGGGTTGCGACCTGCTGGTCGACGACGTCGGGCGCTTCACCGACGGCCAGCAGGTCTGGGTGGCGCTGCGCCCGGAGAAGATCCACGTCAGCAAGCAGCCGGCGACCGGCGAGGGTGTCAATCAGTTGAAGGGCGTCGTGTGGGAGCTGGGGTATCTCGGCGACCGCTCGACGTACCGGATCAAGACGGAGACCGGGAAACTGGTCACCGTTTTTGCGCAGAACGACCAGCGAACGGCCGAGTGGTCGATCGACTGGGGCGACGAGGTCTACATCAGCTGGCGGGCCGACGCCGCGATCGTGCTGCAGTCCTGACCGCGTGCGGTCGGCTGGCGCGTCGCGTCCCGGTTCACCAACGGCATAGTCAATCAAGCGGAGCCGATCAATGAACACGACTTGCTCTCACTGGCCGTCTTCAGCCGCCTTCACGCTGCTGCTCGCCGCAGCGCTGCCCGGCACTGGCCTGGCGGCTGACGCGCCGTCCGGGCCAGGCGTTTCCGCCAGCGGCAGCGAATCGGGCGGCAAGCTCGAGGAGATCATCGTCACGGCGCAACGGCGCTCGGAAGAAATCGACAAGGTGCCGATGAGCATCACTGCGATCGACGAGCACACGCTCGACCTGCAGGGAGCAAAGGGCATCGACGACATCGCCCGTCTCGTGCCCGGCCTCAACCTGCGCGCGAACAGTTACCTCGGCGACCCGACGATCTCGATTCGCGGCATCACCTCGACGGCGGGCTCCGCGACGACCGGCCTCTATATCGACGAGACGCCGATCCAGACCCGCAACAACGACATCACGACCAGCAACGCCTACCCGAAGATCTTCGACCTGCAGCAGATCGAGGTGCTGCGCGGGCCGCAGGGCACGCTCTACGGCGCGGGCTCGGAGGGAGGCACGGTGCGATTCATCACCCCGCCGCCCAGCCTCACCGAATACAGCGGCTTCGCGCATGCCGAACTCGCGTCCACCGAGAACGGCGACCCGAGCGGCGAGGCAGGCGTCGCCTTCGGCGGCCCGATCATCGACGGCGCGCTCGGTTTCCGTGCGAGCGCCTGGCACCGTGAAGACGGCGGCTACATCGACCGGATCTCGCCGCTGACCGGCGAGCGTCTCGACAGCAACGCCAATTCGGCGTCGACGGACGTCGCGCGCCTGGCGTTGAAGTACGCCGTCAACGAACGGTTTTCGGCCGGGATTTCCGTCTATTACCAGAAGTCGAAGCACGACGACCAGGACCTGTCCTGGGAGGACGCCGGCGAGAACCAGGCGCTCTATCAGCTGCCTTCGCCGATCACGGACCAGTTCGTGCTGACCAGCCTCGACCTCCAGCTCGATTTCGACGGCTTCACCGCGCGCTCGATCACGTCCTACTTCGACCGCTCCGCGGAGCGGCACGCGGACGCGACGCCGTTCGACCTCTCGGGGCTGCTGCCCGGCGGCGCCATCGCGATCCCGCCCGATCCCGAGCATCCGGAGTACGCGGCGTACGTGGCGAACAGCTTCTATCGCAATTCGCAGAAGAACTGGACGCAGGAATTCCGCTTCGTCTCCGACGACACGCCTCAGGACCGGTGGTCGTGGGTGGCGGGTCTTTTCTACCAGCACAACGAGCAGGGGCTCGACGACTGGTACGCGGAGCCGCTCGGCACAGTCACCCAATACCTCGACTCGATCGCGACTCCGAACGTATGCCAGGACCCGGAAACGGGCGAGTCCTATGGCCCGGCCGTGGCCGACTGCTTCGGCGTCGACCTGATCGACGGCATCTATTCCGGCATCCAGCACCAGTCGTCCACCGAGACCGAGACGGCCGTGTTCGGCAACGTCTCCTACAAGCTCACCGACACGCTGACCGCCAAGGTCGGCCTGCGCGTGGCGAGCAGCCGCTTCGAGTTCGTGGATCGCCAGGACGGCCCGTACACCGGCGGGCCGACCGAGTCGCGCGGCTCGCAGAAGGAGACGCCGGTGACGCCGATGGCGAGCCTGTCGTACCAGATGACGCCCGACACGCTGTTCTACGGCACGGCGGCCAAGGGCTACCGGATCGGCGGCGCCAACTCGTCCGTGGCCGGCAACCCCGCCTGCGTCGGCGACCTCGAGGCGCTGGGCATCGACGACGTGCCCGCCACCTATGATTCCGATTCGGTGTGGAGCTTCGAACTGGGCGCGAAGACGCGGGTCGCCGAGCGCGTCGCGATCGACGCCAGCGTGTACTGGATCGACTGGAAGAACATCCAGCAACTCGTGCTGCTGCCGACCTGCGGCTACTACTACACCGACAATCTCGGCACGGCGCACAGCCGCGGCATCGACCTGCAGGCCGCCTGGGCGGTCACCGACGGGCTGACGCTCTCCGGCACGGTCGGTTACACGGATGCCAAGTATGCCGAGACCGTGGCGCCGTCCGGCCCGGTCCTGGTCGTCGACGGCGACCGGCTGCCGACGCCCGAGTGGAGCGCGACAGCGGCGGCGGAGTATCGCTTCACGGTCGGCGCCGGGGAGGCGTACCTGCGCGGCGACTACCAGTACGCGGGCTCTTACGAGCGGTCGGGCTCGCCGGAGACGTTCAGCTACGACCCGGCGACCAGCCATCAGCCCGCGACGAACTACGTCACGGCGCGCGCCGGGTGGCATTACCAGCAATGGGAGTTCGCCGCGTTCGTCAACAACGCGTTCGACTCGCAGACGTCGCTGTACCGGTACCACGACACTGTCGAATCGCCGGGCTTCCGCAACTACACGTTCCGCCCGCGCACGATCGGCGTCACGCTCGACTACTCGTTCTGACCAGGCGGTGAACGTCCTGGGCGGTGCCGCGCGACGCGGTGTTATATTATGGTCGTGACAATTCCTGTCACGAGACGGCCCGCGCTGCGCGCAGTCGCGATCGTCGGCAACGGGAGCGTGCGATGCGTGCAGTGAAGACCCTCGGGCTGCTCGGAACGGGTGTGATCGGCGCCGGCTGGGCGGCGCGCGCGCTGCACTTCGGCATCGACGTGATCGCCGCGGACGTCAAGCCGGAAATGGAAGGCTGGTTGCGCGACGCCGTCGCGAACGCGGAACCGGCCCTGGCGCGGCTGACGCTGGCGCCGCTGCCGCCGAAGGGCGTGCTGTCGTTCACGACGGACCCCGCCGACATGGCGCGCCGCGCGGACTTCATCCAGGAGAACGTCCCCGAACAGCTCGAGCTGAAGCAGAAGGTGCTGGCCGCGATCAGCCGCCAGGCCGCGCCGGACGTGATCATCGCCTCGAGCACCTCCGGCCTGACGCCGACCGACCTGCAGCGCGACCTGCTCGCGCCCGAGCGCTTCCTGGTCGCGCACCCGTTCAATCCCGTGTACCTGCTGCCGCTGGTGGAACTGGTCGGCGGCCAGAAGACCGCGCCGCGGACGATCGAGTCGTCGAAAGACTTCTTCCGCTACATCGGCATGCATCCGCTGCACGTGCGCCGCGAGATTCCCGGGCACCTGACGGACCGGCTGCAGGAAGCGCTGTGGCGCGAGATCCTGCACCTGGTCAACGACGGCATCGCCACGACCGGCGAGCTCGACGAGTCGATCATCTACGGTCCGGGCCTGCGCTGGGCGGGCATGGGCACGAACCTGATCTACCACCTCGCGGGCGGCGAGTCCGGCATGCGGCACATGCTGGCGCAATTCGGCCCGTGCCTGAAGTGGCCCTGGACCAAGCTCGAAGCGCCCGAGCTGACCGAGGCCTTGATCGACCGGATGGTGGAGGGCACGCAGGCCGAGGCCGCGGGGCGCTCCATCCGCGAGCTCGAGCGGCTGCGCGACGACTACCTGGTCGCGATCCAGCAGGTGCTGCGCGAGTACGACGTCGGCGCCGGATCGACGCTGCGCGCGCTCGAGGCGCGCTTGTACGCGGACGCGGGGCGCAACGCCGGACGGCGAGCCGGATGCCGCGGGCGAGCCGCTGCGGGTGCACGGCACACGAGTGCGCCCGGAGTGGATCGACTATAACGGCCACATGACCGAATCGCGTTACCTGCAGGTGTTCAGCGACGCGACGGACGCGTTGTACCGGCGCGTCGGCGTCGACGAGACGCTACCGCAAGGCGTCACGCATGTTCTACACCGTCGAATCGCACCTGGTGCACCGGGCCGAGGCGCGCTGCAACGAGCCGATCGCAGTGACGACGCAGGTGCTCGCCGTCGACGACAAGCGGCTGCACGTGTTCCACCGCCTGCACGCGGTCGAGCGACGGCGACGCTCATCGCGACGGCGGAGCAGATGCATCTGCACGTGGACACGGCGAACCACAAGGCCGCACCGATCGATGGGTCGGTGCGCGCGCGGCTCGAGCAACTGGCCCGCGTCGCACGCGGCGCTGCCGAGGCCGGCCGAGGCCGGCCGGCACGTCGGCCAGCGGGGACGCTGAGGGGCCCATGCCGAAGGCCGTCGATCACGAACAGCGCCGCGAGCAGATCGCGCATGCCGCGTGCGGCGTGGTCGCACGGCACGGCTTCGAGAATGCGACGGTGGTGCGGATCGCGCGCGCAGCCGGCTACACCACCGGCATGCTGCCGCATTACTTCGCGTCGAAGCAGGACATCATCCTGGCGGCGCTGCGGCTGAGCCTCACGCGCATCGAGGCGCGACTGGACGAGGCGGGCAGCCACGGGCCGGACCTGCTCGCGGTGCTCACCGAAGCGCTGCCGATCGACGCATCGCGCTTCGCCGAGTGCGCGTTCTGGACGGCGTTCTGGGGCCAGGTGGCGACGGACGGCGAGGCCCGGCGGCTCAACGCCTGGGTGCACCGCGAATACGCGAAGCTGTTCCGCAAGCTGCATCGCCACGCACTGGCCTCAATCCGCGGACTGGCCGCCGGCGACTCGCGCGCAAGTGCTGTTGTCGATCATGACGTTCATCAACGGGCTGACGGCGAGCGCCGTCACGAGCCCCGCCGACTGGCCCGCCGCGCGGCAGGTCGAGCAGCTGAGCCTGCAGCTGCAGATGCTGCAGCGCTGGGCGGAGCGCGACGGTCGTGCCGGCACGACGGACCGGCCGCAGCTGCAGGCGCGCGGCCGGCGCACCCACTCCAAACCACGCTGAGCGCGGGCGGGACCCATGGATTTTTCACTCACCGACGAGCAGCAGCTGATCATCCAGTCGACGCGGGAATTCGTCGAACGGGAGTTGTTTCCCCACGAGCAGGAAATCGAAGAGACCGGCATCCTGCGCCACGACCTGCAGCGCGAACTGAAGGCCAAGGCCATCTCGGCCGGCCTCTATGCGGCCAACATGCCGGCGGACGTCGGCGGCGGCGGGCTCGATACCGTCACCTGGGCGCTCTACGAAAAGGAACTCGGGCGGACCAGCTACGCGCTGCACTACAACTGCGTCGGCCGGCCGTCGAACATCCTGCTCGCGTGCGAAGGCGAGCAGCGCGAGCGCTACCTGCTGCCGTCCGTCCGCGGCGAGCGCGTCGACTGCCTGGCGATGACCGAGCCGGGCGCCGGCTCCGACCTGCGCGCCATCAAGACCACGGCCGTCGAGACTGGCGGGGACTTCGTCATCAACGGCACCAAGCACTTCATCAGCCACGCGGACCACGCCGACTTCGTGATCCTGTTCGCCGCGACCGAGCACGACGCAGGACGCACGCGGCTCGCGCGCGACGCTGACGGCATTCCTGGTGGACATGGGGCATCCCGGGTTCACGGTGCGCAACGGCTACCGGAACGTTTCGCACCGCGGTTACAACAACAGCATCCTGGAGTTCGACGACTGCCGCGTGCCGCGCTCCGCGGTGCTCGGCGAAGTGCACCGCGGCTTCGAGGTCGCGAACACCTGGCTCGGCGCAACGCGGCTGCAGGTGGCGGCCACGTGCCTCGGCCGCGCCGAGCGCGCGCTCGACCTCGCGAAGCAGTGGTGCGTCGATCGCGTGCAGTTCGGCCAGCCGATCGGCCGTTTCCAGGGCGTCAGCTTCAAGCTGGCCGACATGGCCGTCGAGCTGCGGGCCGCCGAGCTGCTGGTGCTCGAGGCCGCGTGGAAGCGGGACCAGGGCACGGCCACCGACATGGACATGGCGATTGCCAAGTTGAAGGCGACCGAGATGCTGGCGATGGTCGCCGACGAGGCGCTGCAGATCCACGGCGGCATGGGGCTTGATGTCGGAGCTGCCGCTCGAGCGCATCTGGCGCGATGCGCGCATCGAGCGAATCTGGGACGGCACCAGCGAAGTGCAGCGTCACATCATCTCGCGGGCCCTGCTGCGCCCGCTCGGCGGCTGACGCGCAGGACGTGATCGCGCCGGGCCGCTCGCTAGCGGCCGGTCCAGCGCGGCTTGCGCTTTTCCGCGAAGGCCCGCGTGCCTTCCTTCAGGTCCTCGGAGCGGACGACCTTCTGCACCAGGTGCAGCGAGTCGTGCAGTTCGAACGCCTCGTGCTCGGGCACCATCTCGGTGTGGCGCAGCAGCTGCTTGATCGCGGGAAACAGCAGCGGCGGCCCGTCGGCCAGCTGCTGCGCGATCTCGCGCGCCTTGGCGAGGCCCTGCCCTTTCGGCACGACGTGGTTGGCGAGGCCCCAGTGCTTCGCCTCCGATGCGTCCATCCAGCGGCCCGTCATCAGGAATTCGACCGCGACGTGGTACGGGATGCGCCGCCGCAGCTTGATCGTGCCGGCGTCGGCGAGCACGGCGACGTTGATCTCGGGCAGCGCGAAGCGGCGCGTGCTCCTCCATCACGATGATGTCGGTGCCGAGCACGATCTCGAAGCCGCCGCCGCAGGCGATGCCGTTCACGGCGGCGATGATCGGCTTGTTCAGGTTGCGCGGATAGTTGAGGCCGCCGAACCCGGCCGGGCCCCAGTCCTCGTCCGACTCTTCGCCGCCGGCCGCCGCCTTCAGGTCCCAGCCCGGCGAGAAGAAGCGGTCGCCTGCGCCGGTGATGATCGCGACCCGCAGTTCCGGGTCGTCGCGGAACTGCTCGAACACTGTCATTCAGCCGCCGGCTGGCCGCGAGATCGATCGCGTTGGCCTTCGGCCGGTCGATGGTGACCTCGAGGATCGCGCCGTTGCGCTCGACCTTGATCCCGTCTTGCATGTCAGGATTCCTCCACCTTGCGGATCAGCACGTCGACGGCCACGGCGCCTGCGCCGCGCGGCCGCACGATGATCGGGTTCACGTCCAGCTCGGCCAGCGTATCGCGATGCGCCTCGGCATAGCGTCCGATCGCGAGGATGGCGTCGACGAGCGCCGCGACGTCGCCGGGCGGCCGGCCGCGGAAGCCGACTAGCAGTTCGCTCAGCTTCAGTCGCCGCAGCGCCGGCCTCGACCGCCTGGCGCGACCAGGGCGGCAACAGGCTCACGGTGTCCTTCCAGAGTTCCGCCAGCACGCCGCCGGAGCCGATCAGCAGCACCTGGCCGAATTGCGGATCGACGGCGACGCCGACCAGCACTTCGGCGACGCCGTCGTCGATCATCTGCTCGACCAGCACGTCGCTCGCCAGCGCAGCGAGCTTCGCGCGCCGCCGCTTCGGCTTGCTCGGCGGTTCGCACGTTCAGCACGACACCGCCGAGTTCGGTCTTGTGCTCGAGGCCCGCGCCGGACGCCTTGATCACCACCGGAAATCCCAGCGCCGGCAGCCGCATCGTGCTCGCCTCGGCGCAAGGCACGACCCGGGAGCGGGGCACCTGCAGGCCGAACTGTCGCCAGCGCCGCCTTGCCCGCGTGTTCGCCGATCGTCTCGACCGGGCCCGGCGGCGGATTCGCGGATCGACAGCACCGGAGACGATCCGCATTGCCAGGCTTCGCCGGCTGCGCCTGCGCGGTCGAGCGCCTCGAGCGCCTCGCGCTGGCCCTGCAACGGCACGACGCCGCCCGCCATGCAGAGTTGCCGCACCGACCGGCCGGTCGTTTCGGGCAGCGACGAAATGAACGCGCCGCGCGGCCCTGCGCCCTGCGAGGCTTCGACGAACTACTCGATCACCGGTGTGAAGGCCGAGGTGTCGGCGTTTGCGCTTCCGGCGGACAGTCCAGCATGAAACCGACGGCGTCCACGTCGCGAGCGGAACACCTCGTCGAACAACTTGCGCAGTTCCGCGTGCTCGAACCACAGGTAGGTGTGGATGTCGAACGGGTTCGCGACCGTCACGCGCTCGCCGACGATGGCGCCGAGGCGCTGCGCCTGAGGCGGCCGGCAAAGGACGGGAAGTTCAGATCCCAGGTCGACGCGACACGTCCGCCGTCATCGCCATGTCGCCGCCGGAAGCGCCCATCACGATCACGCGCCGGCCGCCCAGCGGACCGCCGCAATGGAAGACCTTCAGCGTCTCGCAGAGCGTGGCGAGCGTGTCGCAGCGCGCAATGCCGGCCTGCGCGCAGTACGCGTCGAACACGGAGTCGCTGCCGGCGAGCGCGCCGGTGTGGCTGCGCGCCGTGCGGCTTGCGGCCTCGGTCCGGCCCGACTTGATCAGCGCGATCGGCTTGCCGCGCTGCCTCGCCTTCGCGGCCGCGCGCGCGAACTTCGCGGCGTCCTGGATGCCCTCGAGGTACAGGCCGAACGCGGTGACGCGCGGGTCGTCGCAGAGCGCGTCGATCAGGTCTTCCGCAGCGATGCGCGTCTGGTTGCCGACCGTGATCAGGTAGCCGATCGGCAGCGACCGGTCGTTGAACATCAGCGTCAACGCGATCGTGCCGCTCTGGCAGATCAGCGCCACGCCGCGTTCGACCGGCGCGCCGACGACCTGGTCGGGCCACAGCGCGACGCGATCGAAGAAATTGACCATGCCGTAGCAGTTGGGGCCGAGGAACGGCAGCGGACCCGCAGCTTGCGTCAGCTCCCGTGTCAGCCGTTCGCCGTCCGGCGTGGCCGTCTCGGAAAAGCCGGCGCTGAAGCAGACGAACCCGCCGGTCCCGCGCTTCGCAAGTGCCGCGGCGATGCCGGGCACCTCGTGATTGGGCGCTGCGATGAACGCCGCGTCCGGCGCCGCGGGCAAGGCATCGACCGAGCGGTAGTAGGGGGCTGTGGGCGGTGGACGGCCGCGTCGGGTGGATGCGCCAGACTTCGCCGGCATAACCGAGCTTCCGCGCGCCGGCCGCGACCGCGTCCGTCCACGCGCCCGCGCCGATCAGCGCGACCGATTGCGGGACCAGCAGTCGTTGCAGGTTGGACCGGCTCACTGTGGTCTCCGGCGCTCAGCGCCGGACGAGCTCCATCTTGCGCGATCCGCGGGCCAGGGGCCGGAGCCTGCGCGTCCGACGCGTGCCAGGTCTCCAGCCATTGCAGGACCTCGGGCGGGAATGGCGCGCTCTGCGGGTCCGGAGCCTGCCGCACGTGCAGCAGCATGAATTCGGCGAGCGCCGCCGGTTCGGCGTGGCGCGGGCAATGCATCGCGAGACCCAGGTGCAGGCGCTTGGCATCGACGCCGAGCGCGCGGGCGCCGACGCGGATCTCGTCGGAGGCTTTCACCTCGTTCAGGTAATGCACGTGCATCTCGAGCGTGTACAGCGTGCCGCCGGTGCGTTCGCGGTAGGCCGCGATCGAGGCCGATCTCGTCCATCAGCGCGTCGATCGCCTGGCTGAAGATCAGCGTGTAGTAGGCGTCGCGCAGGTGCCCGTTGTAGTCGATCCACTGCCGGTCGACGGCGCAGCGGTAGTCGGGTGGCCGCCAGCTCATCGCGCGCTCAACGCAGCCGCAGCCGTTCCCGCGTCTCGGCCGGCGTCAGCAGCCTCGCGCCCATCGCCTCGATGATCGTGCGCGCCCGCTCGACCAGCTGCGCGTTGCTGGCATAGACGCCCTTGCTCAGGTACAGGTTGTCCTCGAGGCCGACGCGCACGTTGCCGCCGAGCAGCACGGATTGCGCCACCCAGGGCATCTGCATCCGGCTGATGGCGAACGAACTCCA
The DNA here is from genome assembly GCA_963843985.1 of uncultured Gammaproteobacteria bacterium. Lineage (GTDB taxonomy): Bacteria > Pseudomonadota > Gammaproteobacteria > Steroidobacterales > Steroidobacteraceae > RPQJ01. The sequence goes on from CAWJMS010000036.1 coordinate 42,244, forward strand.
GACGCTGTCCGCCGGCAGCGAGTTGACCATCGCCAGCAGGTGCCCGGTGTCGGCCGGCGCGCCGTACGGGATGCCCATGCACAGCTGGATCAACGTCGGCGCGTCGAGCAGGCCTTCCTTGACCATCTGCTTCACGAACCACAGGTTGCCCGTGTCGAACACCTCGAGTTCCGGCTTCACGCCGAGATCGCGGGCGATCTGCGCGCCCGTGCGCAGGTAGTTCGGCGTCGACACGTAGGCGCGGTTGCCGTCGCCGAAGTTGAGGCTGCCGCAGTCGAGCGTGGCGATGTCCGGACGATACAGGCCTTCGTGGCACAGCTCGATCACGTGCTTCATGCGCTCTTCCTGCGTCACGAAGTCGCTGCCCGCGGCGGGCGTGTCCTTCAGGCCGTGCTCGCCGATGACGATGTAACCGCCCATGCCGCAGGTGAGGTTGACGATGACGTCCACCTTGCTCTCGCGGATGCGCTTGACCACCTCGCGGTAGTGGCGGGTTTCCATGCTGAACGCCCCGGTCTCGGGCTCGCGCACGTGGATGTGGACGATGGCCGCGCCCGCGCGTGCCGCTGCGATCGCCGTGTCGGCGATCTGCTCGGGCGTGATGGCGCAATGCGGGCTCTTGGCGACCTTGGTGTCGTCGCCGGTCACCGCGCAGGTGATGAAGACTTCGGGGTTCACGGGGTATCCCTCTGCGGGCAGGAGGCCGCCGTGCCTTTATATTATAACGGTGATAATAATAAAAGCCGGACGGTGCTCAGCGCCCGGCGGCCGTCGGGGCCCCGTTGCCGCGCAGGTGCGCCACGCGGCGCGATCCTGTTGCCATTGTCGGGACGCCCTGAACCCGTCCATGATGCGGTCACCCGGCCCAACGGAGCCTGCCCGCGCCCCATGAGCGAAATCGTCCCGCCTGCGCGTCGTCGTGGAACCGGCCGTGCCCCGCGGTCGACGGGGCCGACGCTCGCCCCGCTGCCGCGGCTGGAAGTGCCGTGGTCGCCGCTCGAGGTCCTGAGCGCCGAGCAGGTCGAGCGCATCCTCGTCGCGGCCTGGCGGGTGCTCGAGGAGGCGGGGCTCGAGATTCGCAGCGCCGCGGCTCGTGACGTGTACCGCAAGGCGGGCGCCGCGGTCGACGACGACACGCAGCGCGTGCGCATCGGGCGCGACATCGTGTTCGCCCAGCTGGCGCTCGCGCCCGAGCGGTTCGTGCTGCACGCCCGCAATCCGGCGCGGCACCTGCACGTCGGCGGCCGGGTCGTGAACTTCGGCCCGGTCAACGGCGCGCCGAACGCGAGCGACCTCGAGCGCGGCCGCCGCTACGGCGATATTGCGGCGTTCCGCGACATCCTCAAGCTCACGCACGCGCTCGGCGTGCTGCACTGGCAGGGCGGCATCGTCGTCGAGCCGGTCGACGTCCCGGTGCCGGTGCGCCACCTCGCGGCTTATCGCGCGCACGTCGAGTGCGCCGACACGGTGTGGGCCGCACGCGGCGTCGGCGGCGTGCAGGCCGAGGACGCGCTCGCGATCTCCGCGATCGAGCACGGCTGCTCGGTGGAGGATCTCGCCGCCCGGCCGACGCTGATGACGGTGACCAACGTCAACTCGCCGCGCCGGGTGGACGAGGAGATCCTCGACAACATCATGATCCTGGCGCGGCACGGGCAGTGCGTCGTGATCACGCCGTTTACGCTGATGGGCGCCATGGCGCCGATCACGCTCGCGGGTGCGCTGGCGCAGCAGACGGCGGAGGCGATGGCCATCATCGTGCTGTGCCAGCTCGTGCGGCCCGGGGCGCCCTGCGTGATGGGCGGCTTCACGTCGAACGTCGACATGCGCACCGGCTCGCCCGCGTTCGGCACGCCCGAGTACGTGCACGCGGCGCTCGCGACGGCGCAGATCGGCCGCCGGCTGAAGGTGCCCGTGCGCACCAGCGCGGTGAACGCCTCGCCGGCCGTCGATGCGCAGTCGACGTACGAAACGGCGTTCTCGCTGCAGGCGGCGATCCTCAGCCACAGCCACCTGATCAACCACGCCGCCGGCTGGCTCGAAGGCGGGCTGGTGGCCTCGTTCGAGAAGATCGTCGTCGACGCCGAGTTGCTGCGCGGCTGGGCCGAGATCCTGAAGCCGGTCGAGTTCAGCGACGACGACCTCGCGGTGGACGCGATCAAGGGTGTCGAGCCGGGCGGTCATTTCTTCGGCACCGCGCACACGCTCGCTCGCTACGAGACGGCCTTCTATCGTCCGCTGCTGTCCGACTGGTCGAACTTCGAAAGCTGGACGGAGGCGGGCGGACGCGACGCGACGCGGCGCGCCACGGACATCTGGAAGAAGCTGCTGGCCGAATCCGTGCCGCCCCCGCTGGATCCGGCCGTTCGCGAAGCGATCGATGCCTACATCGCTCGCCGTGCCGCGGAGCTCGGTTGCGACGCGCCGTAGCCCTCCGGTCGCCTGAGCCACGAGCCGACGCATGACCGACGCGATCATGAATGCCCGGATGTACTCCGTCACGCCTGCGGTCGAGGCGGCGTGGCAGGCGCTGCTGGGGCACATCACCGCGGAGGCGGGCGTGCCGCTGCAATACGTGCCGTACCCCGCGCCGCAACCGCTCGAGACCCTCTGGGCGCGGCCCGATCTCGGCTGCGTGTTCATGTGCGGCTATCCGGTCGCGCTGCAGCTGGCGGACGTCGTGCCGCTCGCCGCACCGATTCCGCGCGCCGACTGGGCCGGCGGCCGGCCGCTGTACCGGTCCGACCTGATCGTGCGCGAGGACGCGCCATACCGCACGCTCGAGGATACGTTTGGCGGCCGGGCGGGGTGGACGGTCGAGCACTCGCATTCGGGTTTCAATGCGTTCCGGCATCACCTGCTGGCCTATCGCCGGCCGGATCGGCCGGCGCTCTACGGCACGATGGTCGGCAACCTCGTGACGGCGCGCGCCATCCTCGACTCGGTGCGCGAAGGTCGCATCGACGTCGGCCCGCTCGACGCGTACTGGCACCTCCTGATCGCGCGGCACAATCCGACGCTGACCCACGGCATCCGCATCCTCGATGCAACCGACACCGCGACGATTGCCGGCTTTCGTGACGTCGGCGGCCACGCCGCCTACTGCCATCGCCGCGCTGCGAGGCGCGTTCGCCGAAGCGTCACGCCGATCCTGGTTCGCCGAGTTCGCCGACCCGTTGTTGATCGACGGGTTCGCGCCGGTCGACGCGTCCGATTACGCGCGCACGCTCGAGTGGGACCGCGCGGCAAAGGCCGCCGGATACCCGCTGCCGGCGTAGTCCGGTCCGGCGCCATCGGCCGGGCAGCCGTGAGGGCCGCACTCGGTATCTACTTACGAATGGGAATGATTCCGATCTGGTATCCAGGGGCCCGGCTGATACACCCTGTCCCGCACGCGTAGCCTCGAACCGAGCGACGTGCAGGGGGTTGCCACGATGGCCGACGGAAACCTGGGCTTGGCGAGCATGCGGACGCGCGAGTCAGTGCGGTCGCGCACCGCCCGGCTGTCATTCCGGCGCGTCCCGCCGCGTAGCGCATTCGGTCGGACGACCGACCCCTCCCACGAACTGTCACTTTCGACGCTGCGGCAGCAGGCGCTGTTCGCAGACCTTTCAAACACCCAGCTGCAGCGGGTGCGCGCGACGAGCCGCGTCGATTCGCTCGGACCGGCCAGGTGCTCTACGAGCGCGGCAGCCCGGCCGTGCATTTCTACCTCGTGCTCGAGGGCCAGATGAACCTCGCGCTGCACTCGAAGAGCCGGCGAGGAGAAGATCGTCGAGATCATCGGCGCCGGACAGGTGTTCGCCGAGGCGGTCATGTTCCTCGAGCGCCCGAGTTACCAGCTCACCGCCGTGGCCGCGATGCCGACGCGCGTCGCGCGATTCTCGAGCGCCGAGTACCAGGCGCTGTTGCGCGAGAGCCCCGACACCTGCCTGAAGTTGCTCGGTCACCTGAGCCAGCGCCTGCACGGGCGCATCCGCGACATCGAGCACCTCACGTTCGAGAGTGCCGTCGACCGGCTGGTGCGCATGCTGGCCGGACGCATGCCCGCAGGCGAAGGCCCGGCGGAGTTTCGCCTGAGTGAGTCGCGCCAGGAACTGGCCGCATTCCTGTCGATGAAGCCCGAGACGCTGTCACGCAGCCTGCGCACGCTGACCGAGCGAGGTGTCATCGCGGTCGAAGGACGCGTGGTGCGCGTTCCGAGCCGGGCGCGCCTGCTCGCGCAGCTGGAAACAGCGGGCTAGGCTCGAGGTCTGGCTGCGCAAGGCGGCCGTCAGGCTGCACGCCGCGGCGGCACGCGACCGGTGGGGTGCTGCGGCGAATCGTGCGGCTTGAACAGGAAGCGTCGCGCGACGTCGAAATAGGTCGAATACAGCAGCCCGCCATTCTCGGCAATCAGCCGCGTAGCGCAGCACCCGGTAGCGCGCGTTGTAGCGGTACCACGGCAGCAGCGGTTCCTCGTGATGCAGCGAATGCAGGTTGTTGAACAGGAACAACGGGCCGAAGAACCACGAGCCTTCGACGATCGCGGTGCGCTGGCGCATGTCGGGCCGTGCGCGATGCTCGGCGAACGAGCGTACCAGCAGCAGTCCATTGCCCGGGATCACCATGGCGACGACGTACCAGACTATCGGGATGCCGCACACGACGGTCACCCAGTAGACGACCGGTACGCACCATAGCAGGTGCACGATCCACACCACGCGAACGCCGGGATCGTTGCGGATGAAGGCCCGTGTTTCGCGCAGCAGGAAGCGAGGGATGCGCCACCACGGGCCGATCAACACGCGGCCGGCCAGCGTGAGCTGCAGTTTCGACCAGGAGCCGGCCGAACGGCGGCAGGCCGGCCCAGGCTTCGGGGGTCCAGTAGGTGGACTCCGGGTCGTCGATCGGGTCGGTCAGGCGGTCGTTGATGTGATGCTTCAGGTGCAGCGCGTGATAGCGCTCGTACGGAAGCCACAACGAGAGCGGGATGACGGCCAGCACGTGGTTGACTGCGGTCCAGCGCGTCGGGTGGCCGTGCAGGATCTCGTGCTGCAGCGAGCTGTGAAACGTCAGCAGCACGGCGACGCAGGGCGCAAGCAGCCACAGCGGCCAGTGGCCATACCGCATCGTCAGCGCCAGCCACCCGGTGTAGCAGGCGAGGATCAGCACCAGCGTCGGCCATTCGATCGCCGGCACGCGCGCGGTCGGCAGCCGCCGCGCCGGGCGTCGGGTCGTCGTAGACGGGTGTCGAGCTCATCGGCCGGCGGGGTGCGTATGGGTCATGTGCCGCATTCTAGCAAAGGTACGCCGGCGTACCGATCGACGCCGTCACGTTCGGGAAGCCCGGACGAAGCGCTTGTTCCAGCAAGCGCATGCCGTCGTAGAGCAGGATCGCCATCAGCCCGGTGACGAGCCCGCCCTGCAGCACGAACGCCGTGTTGTTCGACAGCAGCCCCGCGATGATCACCTCGCCCAGGCCCTTGGCGGCCACGGTCGAGCCGATGGTCGCGGTGCCGATGTTGACGACGAGCGACAGCCTCACGCCCTCGAGGATCAGCGGCAGCGCCAGCGGCAGCTCGATGGACTTCAGTCGCTGGACCGCGCCCATGCCCATGCCGTCCGCCGCTTCCAGCACCGGCTTCGGGCAGCTCTCGAGGCCGGCGATGGTGTTCTCGAAAATCGGCAGCAGGCCGTAGGCGAACAGGGCGATCAGCGTCGGGGTCTGGCCGAAACCGACCAGCGGCACCGTCACGGCCAGCACGGCGACCGGCGGGAACGTCTGGCCAACGTTGACGAGCGTGCGCGAGAGCGGCAGGAAGGCCGCACCGGCGGGCCGGGTCACGAAGATGCCGAGCGCGACCGCGACCAGCGTGCTGGCCGCTGTGGCGGCAAGCACGGTGAGCAGGTGTGCAATGGCCAGCGACAGCAGGTTGCCCTGGTCGTAAATCGCGGGCGCGCCGAAATCGTTCAGCGGCGCGAACAGCGGCGCGAACGCCTGCGGCACGACCAGGAACGCGATCAGCGCGACCAGTGCCGCAAGGCGCACAGTCCATCCCGCGCCGCTCACCGCCTGGATCTCATGGCGCTTGCCGGCCGCGCGCCAGGATCGAAGCGAGCTCGAGACGGCCGATGACGACCCGGTCGGGCCCCAGCACCTGCGCGGCCGTGGCGCCGCTCCAGAGCAGTTCGGCGAGCACGTCGCGCAACGTCGCGGAGGCCGGCACCTTCGGACCGTCCGCAAGCCCGGGTTCGGCTGCTTCGCCGGCCGTCGTCAACGACAACAGTTTCAGCGAGCGGTCGGAGCTGCCGGTCAACTGCGAGACGAACGGATCGGCCGGATGCGTGATCAGCTTCGTCGGCCGGTCGTACTGCAGCAGCCGACCCTGGCTCATCACCGCGACGCGATCCCCGAGCCGGAAGGCCTCGTCCATGTCGTGCGTGACGAGGATCACCGTGGTGCCGAACCGGCGCTGGATGTCGAGCAGGTCGTCCTGGGCCTTGGCGCGGATGATCGGGTCGAGCGCGCCGAACGGCTCGTCCATCAGCAGCAGGTTCGGCGCCGCGGCCAGTGCGCGTGCCACACCGACCCGCTGTTGCTGGCCGCCCGACAACTCGTGTGGATACTTCGCGGCGTAGGCGGCCGGTTCGAGCTGGAAAGCCGACAGCAGTTCGTCGATGCGCGAGCGCACCCGGGCGTCGTCCCAGCCGAGCAGCCGCGGCACGGTCGCGATGTTCTCGGCGACGGTGCGGTGCGGAAACAGGCCCAGCCCCTGGATCGCGTAGCCGATGCGCCGGCGCAGCAGGTGCGCGGGCTCCTCGCGGGTGTCGTGCCCGTCGATCAGAACACGTCCCGACGTCGGCTCGACCAGCCGGTTGATCATGCGCAGCAGCGTCGACTTGCCCGAGCCCGAGGTGCCGACGATCGTGGTGATCGTGCGCGGCTCGACGATCATCGAGACATCGTCGACGACCGTCGAGTCGCCGTACCGCTTGGTCAGGTTCTCGAGCGTGATCATTGCGGCACCCGGCGTGTCAGTTCGGCCAGCGCATCGAGCACGACCGCGGAGGAGAATGCGAGCGCGACCGTCGGGATGGCGCCGAGCAGCACGAGGTCGATCGCGGTCTGGCCGATGCCCTGGAAGACGAATGCGCCGAAGCCGCCGCCGCCGATCAGCGCCGCGATGGTCGCGAGCCCGATGTTCTGCACCAGCACGATGCGGATGCCGGTGAGGATCGTCGGCAGCGCGAGCGGCAACTCGACCTGTCGCAACACCTGTCCCTCGGTCAACCCCATGCCGCGTGCGGCATCGACGGCAGACGACGAGACGCGCGACAGCCCGATCACCGTGTTGGCGACGATCGGCAGCAGCGAGTACAGGAACAAGGCGATCACCGCCGGTGCGGTGCCGATGCCGCTGACGCCGATGGCGGCGAGCGCGGGCACCGCGACGGCCAGCGCCGCGAGCGGCGCCATCAGGATGCCGAACAGCGCGATCGACGGGATCGTCTGCACGAAATTGAGCGCGTTGAGGATGGTGGAGCGCAGCTTGGGTTGCCGGTGACACAGGATGCCGATCGGCAGTGCGACGATCGTTGCGGCCAGCAACGAACCGAGCGCGAGCAACAGGTGCTGGCGTGCCTCGCGGGCGAAGCGCGTCGCGTTGACCGCATACTCGCGCATGATCGAGAGGTCGTCGAAGAATCCCGACGACAGGGCGACCACGACGACTGCGACCGTCGCGATCAGGTAGACCACGCGCAACCAGGGACCGGGCCGCATTCGCGTCGTCGCGTCGGTCGCGAGCAGGCCGAGCACGATGAGCAACACCCAGAACGCGCCGCCCGGTGAGACGCGCACGACGTGGTTACCCGGTGGGGTCAGGGCACTCGCGGCCGCGGCCGCCGTGACGGCGACGACGGCGATCGCGACCAGCGCGACGACCAACCGCAGGCGCGGACTTGCAATGCGCAATGCGGTGAACGCGGCGACGGCCAGCACACCGTAGAAGACAAAGGCGACCCACGCCGGCAGCACGTCCAGCAACGCCCGCGGGTCGCCGTCCAGGATCCGGTTCGCCTTGAAGACGACGAACGGCAGGCAGGCGAGCGCAAGGGCGCCCGCGAGACTCAGCAGTGCGCCCAGGCGATCGATGCGCGGCATGTGTTCCGTCTCCCGTTCAGCCGCCGGCCTGGCGGACGAAACCCTTGGCCCGCAGATAGTCCGCGGCCACCGCCTCGCTCGATTCGCCGTCGATCTGCACCCGCGCGTTCAGGGCTTGCAGCGTGTCCCGGCTGAAGCTCTGCATCAGCGGCTGCACGATCGCGGCAATGTCCGGGTGCGCGCGCAGCACGGCTTCGCGAATGATGGGCACCGGCGCATAGACGGGCTGGTCGTGCTTGTCGTCTTCGAGGACCACCAGGTTGGCCGCGACGATGCCGCCGTCGGTGCCGTACACCATGGCCGTGTTGACGTCGTTGGTGCGCCGCGCCGCCGCGCCGATGGTCGCCGCCGTTTCGCCGCCGGCCAGCACGATCTTCTGGCGCGATTCGAGATGAAACCCGTAGGTCTGCTCGAGCGAGCGCAGCGTGCCGGCGTTGGCGAACTCGGCCGAGCAGGCGAGCTTCACGTCGCCGCCGCGCGCGAACCCAGCGCGCGAAATCGCTCATCGTCACGAGGCGATTCGCGGCCGCCACGTCGCGGCGCACGGCGAGCGCCCAGGCGTTGCTGGCACGGGCCGGAGTCAGCCAGACGATGCGGTTGGCGTCCAGGTCGAGCTTTGCACCGAGCGTGTAGCCCCGGTCGAGATCCTTCCAGGCCGGATCGGCCGGCCGGTTGAAGAAGAAGCCGGCGTTGCCGGTGTATTCGACGTAGAGGTCGATCTCACCGGCCATCAGCGCCTTGCGCACCACCGGCGTCGCGCCCGAGCGTCATGCGATCGACCGTCGGGATGCCGTGCGCCTCCAGCAGCAGGCGGATCATCTGGCCGATCATCGCCGACTCGCTCGACAGCTTCGACGACACCACGACCGGCGCGCCGGCCGGCGCCCCGAACGACGGGCGCGATCCCACGAGCAGCAGGACCGCCAGGGCGAGTGCCTTGAAGATGTGCGCCAACGATCCATCCCGTCGCGTGGCGCAAGGCCACCGCCAGCCCCACGTTGTCGGGTGTCGCGGGGGCCGTCAAGCCCCGCGAGTCGCGGCGGCGCCGGCCGGCCCCGCGCTTGCAAAGCGCCGGGCCGGCATGGTCACATGCCCGGCACGCACGCCGATCGCTCCGGCGCTGACGAATCAGACTCGACCGTTCGGAGAACGATCAAAAATGAAGGCTTCCGCAAGGGCCGTCATCATCGGCGGGGGTGTCGTCGGCGCCAGCGTCCTGTACCACCTCGCCCGGATCGGCTGGACCGACGTGCTGCTGCTCGAGAAGAGCGAGCTCACCTCCGGCTCCACCTGGCACGCGGCCGGCGGCATGCACACCTTCAACGGCGAGGCGAACATCTCGCGGTTGCAGAAATACACGATCGACCTCTATCGCGAGATCGAGGCGCTGTCCGGCCAGTCCTGCGGCCTGCACCCGAACGGCGGCCTGATGCTGGCGGCCACGCAGGGCGAACTCGACAGCCTGAAGCTGATCTGCTCGCGGGCACGCTACCTCGGCATGGAAACCGAGATGATCACGCTCGAGCAGGCGCTCGAGCTGAACCCGCTGATCGACCCGAAGCATTTCATCGGCGCGCTGTGGCGGGCGGACGGCGGCCACTGCGATCCGTCCGGCACGACGCACGCGTACGTCAAGGCGGCGCGGTCGCTGGGCGCGTCGGTCGAGCGCCACACGCGCGTCCAGTCGTTGGCTCAGCGCGCGGACGGCAGCTGGGACGTCGTCACCGACAAGGGCACGGTCCACGCCGAACACGTGGTCAATTGCGGCGGCCTCTGGGCGCGCGAGATCGGCCGGATGGTCGGCATCGAGCTGCCGGTGCTGGCGATGGAGCACCACTACCTGCTGACCGAGGACATCCCCGAGCTGAAGGGCCGGGCGAAGGAGATCGTCAACACGACCGACTACGCCGGCGAGATCTACATGCGCCAGGAGCGCGGCGGCGCGTTGATCGGCACCTACGAGCCGCACGGCAAGGTCTGGTCGCCGGTGAGCACGCCGGACGACTTCTCGATGCAGCTGCTGCCCGACGAGTTCGAGCGGCTCGCGCCGTATTTCGAGGTCGGGTTCGAGCACTTCCCGGCGCTCGGTCGCGCCGGCATCCGCAAGGCGATCAACGGGCCGTTCACGTTCGCGCCGGACGGCAATCCGCTGGTCGGCCCGGTGCGCGGCCTGCGCAACTACTGGGTCGCCTGCGCGGTGATGGCCGGATTCAGCCAGGGCGGCGGCATCGGCCTCGTGCTGTCGCGCTGGATGGCGGAGGGCGATCCCGGGCAGGACATCCTCTCGATGGACGTGGCGCGCTTCGGCGCGTTCGCGACGCCGAAGTACACGTCGATCAAGGTGCCCGAGAACTACGGCCGCCGGTTCCGGCTCGTCTATCCGAATGAGGAACTGCCGGCGGCGCGGCCGGTGCGCCGCTCGCCGATCTACGACAAGCTGCGCGACGCGGGCGCCGTGATGGGCGCGAATTTCGGACTCGAGCACGCGCTGTGGTTCGCGCCGCAAGGCATGGCCGCCGACCGAGACGCCGACCTACCGTCGCTCCGAAGCGTTCCCGGTCGTGCGCGAAGAGTGCAGGGCGGTGCGCAGCACGGCCGGGCTCTACGAGACGACGAACTACGGCAAGTACGAGATCACCGGGCGCGGCGCGCGAGCGTGGCTCGACCGCGTCTTCGCGTGCCGGATCCCGAAGCCGGGCCGGCTCGGCCTGGCGCCGATGCTCAATCCTGCGGGCCGGCTGGTCGGCGATCTCTCGATCGCCTGCATCGCCGAGGATCGCTACTTCATCGTCGGCTCGGGGTTTGCCGAAGAGTTTCACCTGCGCTGGTTCTGGGCCGCGAATCCGCCCGCCGACGTGTTCGTGCGTTCGGTGGCGTCGACGCTCTGCGGCTTCTCGCTCGCCGGTCCGCGCTCGCGCGAGATCCTGCAGCGCCTGGTGAGAAAGGACCTGTCCGCAGCGGCGTTCAAGTTCTTCGACGTGACGGAGACGGCTGTCGGGTACGCGCCTTCGATCGTCACTCGCGCAGGATTCACCGGCGAGCTCGGGTACGAGATCTGGACGACGCCCGATTACTTCGCCTCGCTGTACGACGACCTGCGGGACGCCGGGCAGGCGTCCGGACTCGCGTTGTTCGGCGGCCGCGCGCTGTCGTCGCTGCGACTCGAGAAGAACTACGGTTCGTTCAACAAGGATTTCCGTCCCGACTACACGCCGGGCGAGACGGGGCTCGATCGCTTCGTCGATTTCGGCAAGACCGACTTCACCGGCCGGGCGGCCGCGCTCGCGGAGCGCAGCAACGGACCAAAGCGGCGCTTCGTGGTGATGGAGGTCGCCGCGCAGGACGCCGACGTGGTCGGCTACGAGTCGATCCTGAAGGACGGCCAGGCCGTCGGTTACGTGACGTCCGGTGCGTACGGGCACTGCGTCGACCGGAGCCTGGCCGCGGGCTACGTGCCGACCGCGCTCGCGCGCGAAGGCGAGCGCTTCGAGATCGACATCCTCGGCAACATGTGCGCGGCGACGGTTCGGCTGCAGCCGCTTTACGATCCGGAAGGGTTGCGGCTCAGGGGCTGAGGCTGGCGCGCGAGGAAGTTGCACACCCTTTCTAGTAGGTGCTGTCCGGCCCATGTGCTGCGCCCCGATAGCAGACCGTGTAGGGAGAAAGGCGACGCGAACCGGTCATTCACGGAGCAACCCAATCGATAGCACCATCGCGTTCACGGGGTGGATCGATCGGGGCGATCAGAAACATGAGAACAGGCGAGGCCATCGCGGTCGATCGCTGAACTTGCGCGAGTTGCAGGCATCCGCATTGTGCTCAACCTCCGAATTTCGTCGGTTTAAGAACGAACGGACGCGGCAGGAACGACCAGCGTCCGACTAGCCGCGATAGCGCAGGGTCTCAATCAGGAGCGAAAAGGCGGGCGTTTGCTGGCGCCGACTTGGGTAATACAAATGGTAGCCCGACATCGGCATCGACCAGTCGTCCAACACACTGACGAGCCGACCTTTCGCCAGATGTTCGCGCACGACATCGTCTGGCAAATAGGCCAAACCTAAACCGGACAGCGCCGTATCGAGCGCGAGATTGATGGTGTTGAAAGCCAACCGTCCGTCAGGACGTACTTCGAGCCCGCGACCTCTCTTCACAAACGGCCACGACCAAAAGCCACCGGATGTTGGCAGGCGAAGTGCGATGCAGTGGTGCGCTGTCAGGTCGTGTGGCGTTTTCGGTGTAACGCGGGTGTCGAAGTAAGACGGCGCGCCGACAAGGACTTGCTTGAAGTCTGCGCCGATACGCACGGCGATCATGTCTCGCGCAACCTGCTCACCCAGGCGAACACCAGCATCGAAGCGCTCTGCGACGATGTCCGTGAGTCCGTAGTCGTTGATGATTTCCACCGATATGCCGGGATAGTCGGGCAGAAGCTTCGCCATCGCGGGCGTGAGTATCGTCTGCGAGGCGTGCTCGACCGACGTGATGCGCAGGTTGCCCACTGGCTTGTCCCTGAACTCGCTCAGAGCCGCCAAGCCCGCTTCGATGCCGTCGAAATGGGGGCCTACCGTTTGAAAAAGTCGCTCGCCTGCTTCTGTCGTCGAGACACTGCGGGTCGACCGCGTGAGCAGCCGTACGCCCAAGCGACGCTCCAGCGCGCTGATTGTCTGGCTCAAGGCGGGCTGAGAGACGCCGAGTTGCGCCGCCGCCCGCGTGAAGCTCCGTTGCCGCGCCACCGCCAGAAAGACGATCAATTCATCCACGCTCCCCCGCGCCATTATAACCCCTGCTTATAGACTCAAGCTGATTATGCCATCTAATCGTATGGATGGACGAGTGCTAATTTGATCGGGCGCGGCGATAGACAAGCCGGCGCTGAACCAACCTAAAAGCAAGGAGCCGGCGTGACAGCGGACTATGAACGTGATCTACAAGCACCCCCAGACGCCATCCCCGGGGACGTTGAGGCGCCCGATCGCCGGCAGTTCCTTGTGATGTCCGCAATGCTCGGCGCGACGCTGGCCATGACCCCGCTACTCGGCGCGAAGGCTCAAGCCCAAGCGATCGGAGACTCGAAACTCAGAGGAACCACGAACATGAAGCAGAGAAACCTTGGAGCACTGGCGGTTTCCGAGCTGGGCGCAGGATGCATGAGCATCAGTTCCAACTACGGCCTGCCTGCTCCGAAAGAGCAGGGTTTGAAGACGATCCGCACGGCGTTTGAGAACGGCGTGACGTTCTTCGACACGGCCGAAGTCTACGGCCCATACACCAACGAAGAATTGGTCGGCGAAGCACTTCAATCCGTTCGCGACCAAGTGAAGATCGCCACGAAGTTTGGATTCGCGATCGACGGCACGATCGGCCTGAACAGCCGACCCGAGCACATCAAGAAAGTGGTCGAGGAATCGCTGCAGCGCCTTCGGACGGACCGCATCGATCTCTACTACCAACACCGCGTGGATCCGAACGTGCCGATCGAGGAAGTCGCTGGCGCGGTGAGGGACCTCATCAAGCAAGGCAAGGTTCTTCACTTCGGTCTCTCAGAACCGAGCGTCAAGACAATCCGCCGCGCCCACGCCGTGCAGCCGGTTGCCGCCGTCCAGACCGAATACTCGCTGTGGACGCGCAACGTTGAGTTGAGTGGCGTGCTCGCCACCTGCGAAGAACTGGGAATCGGATTCGTGCCTTGGGCTCCAGTCGGGGAAGGGTTTCTGACGGGCAAGATCGACACGACCGCCAAGTTCGATCCGAAAGCGGATTTTCGCTCTGGATTCCCGCGTCTGTCCGCCGAGTTTCTGCCTCGAAACATGCCGATCATCAGGTGGCTGAAGGGCTATTCCGAGAAGAAGGGCGCAACGCCGTCTCAGATTGCGCTCGCATGGCTGCTGGCAAGAAGCCCGAACATTGTTCCGATCCCGGGGACGCGAAACGAAGCGCACCTGCTTGAAAACCTTGGTGCGCAGCGCGTCAAACTGACTGGTGAAGACATGCAGGAAATTGCGACGTCGATGTCCAGGTTTGTCGTGTACGGAGATCGCATGGGCGAGGAGCACATGAGCCAGATCGACTACACGGTTTAAGCTCCACTCCGCGCAAAAGCGCACGACAGGTGGATCTGTCTCCGATCCTGATCAGCCGCCGCATTCTTACTGCTCGGTCACGACCACGCCTTGCAGCTGGAACTCGGCGTCTCGAGCCAGGAATTTCAGCGAGTCATAACGTCTGCAGTTGGCCGACTTTCCCCTTTCGCGAATGTCTGCATCTTCCAGGCGCGGCACCGCAGAATTGGGACCCGCGCCGGCTCTTGATTGCTTAGATTTCCTTGGAAGTTCCCGCGGGAACGTTCCTGACACACTGTCAGGACTCTAGGGTCGCTCGCGAATGAAATAGCGGGTTGCCGACGAGCGCGATGAACTTCAACCCTTGCTGCCGAACCAACGTCCGACGCGCGCGCAATACGTGCGATAGGGCTCATCGAACAGCACCGCGAGCACGGCTTCCTCCGGTTCGATCTGCAGCCTGGTGATGACGAGCACGAAGAGCGGCACTGCCAGCCAGGGGCTCAAGCTGCCGAGCACGATGGCCCAGCCTGACAGGACGATCGACAGGCCCAGGTACATCGGATTGCGGCTGTAGCCGAAGATGCCGGACGTGACGAGCGAGCTGGCCTTCGCCGGCGTGTTCGGATTGATCGTCGTGTTCGCGCGGCGAAACTGCAGCATGGCCGTTGCGATGATCAGCGCGCCACCGGCCACGAGCAGCCAGCCGGCGCGGTTCAGCGGAGCGCCGAAGATCGTGGAGACGGGAAGCCGCCGATGCAGGACCCACATCAGCGTGCCGAACATCAGCAACCAGATGGGCGGCGGGATCTTCAGTCGCAGGTTCATGGCCGTCTTCCGTGGCTGGCAGCGGTGCGCGGGCGTCAAAGGTTGGCGTCCTGATGCATCAGGCTGAGCCCTTCGGCGTGCCTGCGTTGGAAGCCTTTCCACAGCGTGACACCTTCGCCGCCCGGGCTGTACGCGCCCCAGGGCGTCGTCTTCGGCGCGGTCGGCCACTCGCCCTGGCTGGATTCGACGATCAGCCCGTCGATGTAGGGGCTGCGGCTCGCATCGCCCTTCACGTAGCGATCGAGGAAGGCGGTGATGAAGTGCAGGTTGATGCCGATCAGCCGCTCCTTGCGCCACACCGGGTCTTCGAACCAGTCCTCGTCCCACAGGCTGGCTTTCATCGCATCGGGCGCCGGCCCGAGGCCGAGCGCGTGGCCGCCGTTGTGGAACGTCAGCAGGTAGCGATTCGCCGCTTTCGCTGCATCGAAGAACGCCCGCGCGCCGCTGGTGTAATCGACCGTGCGATCGCGATCGCCGGCGATCAGCAGCAACGGCGCCGTGATGCCCTTCAGGCCCTCGGGTCCCCAGGCGGCGAACGCTCCACCGGCGGGTGACATCGCGACCACCGCCTTTACGTTCGGCGCATGCATCGCATCGCTGGCCGCGCCACCCTGCACGTACGGCGCGAGCAGGCCGCCGGGCACCATGCCGGCAAGCGGGCTCTTCGCGTCGAGCCAGGCGCCGCCGGCGGTGAGCACGCCGTAGCCGCCCATCGAGTAGCCGATCAACACCGTGCGAGATGCATCCACGCTGCCGGCTGCACCGAGCGTGCGCTGCAGTTCGCGAGCGACGAACGCGATGTCGAGCGGCCGACGCAGGACGGCGTTCGGAAATCCGGCAGGGTTCAGGTACGCGTCCTCGTGGCGTATCGCCGCGACGACGTAGCCTTTCGACGCCAGGTTCTCGGTCAGCCAGCTCATGCCGACGGTCACGTTGCCGTAGCCGTGCGACACGATCACCAATGGATAGCGCCCGGACTCGACGGCGGCGTCGCGGAACGCAATGCCCGGCATCTTGAACGGCGTCGGTGGCGCGGGAGGCTCGGCATCCATGCTGGCCGAGTAAGTCTCGGGCTTGGCCCCTTTCGCCGGCGCGGCGGGATACCACAGGTCGACCGTCAGGCTGCGGTCGCGCTTCGGCGCGGTGCCGGTCCTGGGATCGAAGCCGATCAGGTCGAGCTGATCCTTGTCCACCAGCACGAGCGTCTTCACGCCCACGGCGTGGCTGCCGAGTTTCGCCAGCTCCGGCGCATTCGTGCCCGGACGGCTCGGCGGTTCGGCCGCCATGACGGAGGCGGCCATCAGCAGGCCGAGCATGGCGAGCGCACGCAGAGGTTGTTTGATCATGCCCGTACTATATCGCAGCGAGCATCGACGCCAAGCCACGCAGGAACGCTGCGATGAAGGCTACCGTGGTGCAGCAACATACCAGGGCCCAGCGCATCGATCGGCCGGCATGCCGTGCTAGAGTCCGAAAAAAAGGGGATCGTCACGGTGTTCGCCTTCCTGAAGCCCGCCCCGGACGTGCCGCGGCTGCCTGCCGAGCGCATCGATCCCGAATATCGGCGGCTGCGGCTGCAGGTGTTCGCGGGCATCTTCATCGGTTATGCGGCGTACTACCTGGTGCGCAAGAACTTCGCGCTGGCGATGCCCGACATCCTCGCCGAGCATCCCGAATACACGAAGGCGCAACTCGGCACGGCGATGACGGGACTGTCGATCGCCTACGGCGCCTCGAAGTTCCTGATGGGTTCGGTCTCCGACCGCAGCAATCCGCGCTGGTTCATGCCGCTGGGGTTGCTGCTGTCCTGCGCGCTGATGCTGGTGTTCGGCTTCGTGAAGGAGGTCTACACCTCGCTGTACGCGATGATCCTGCTGCTCACGCTGAACGGCTGGGTCAACGGCATGGGTTGGCCGCCTTGCGGCAAGACCATGGTGCACTGGTGGAGCACGCGGGAGCGTGGGCGCGTCGTCTCGCTGTGGAACGTCGCGCACAACGTCGGCAACGGCACGGCGGCGCCGCTCGCTTTGCTCGGCGTCACGCTGTTCGGCACCTGGACGGCCAAGTTCTCGTTCAACGCGCTGGTGGCGGCCGCGATTGCCATCGGCATCTGGTTCCTGCTGCGCGACACGCCGCAGAGCTGCGGCCTGCCGCCGGTCGAGGAATACAAGAACGACTACCCGGCGACCTATCGTCACGAGCACGAGCGGACGTTCACGTTCCGCGAGATCTTCCTGCAGCACGTGCTGCCGAACAAATACCTCTGGGCGATCGCGATGGCGAACGCGTTCGTCTATTTCGTGCGCTACGGCGTCGTCGACTGGATCCCGACCTACCTGCAGACGGCCAAGGGCTTCTCGTTCCAGCAGTCGACCGTCGCGTGGGCGCTGTTCGAATACTCGGCCATTCCGGGGACGATCCTGTGCGGCTGGATGTCCGACAAGGTCTTCAAGGGGCGGCGCGCGCCGGCGACCATCGTCTACATGTCGGCCACGCTGCTCGCCGTGGTGGTCTACGGCCTGAACGGCAAGGGACCGCTGTGGATCGACGAGGCGGCGTTGATCGCGATCGGCTTTTTCGTCTACGGGCCGATCATGATCATCGGCCTGCACGCGCTCGACCTGGTGCCGAAGAAGGCCGCCGGCACCGCGGCCGGTTTCACCGGTTTCTTCGGTTACGTGTTCGGATCGGCCGTGGCGGGGACGGGCGTCGGCTGGATCGCCGATCACTGGGGCTGGAGCGGCGTGTTCGCCACGATGGTCGTCTGCTGCCTGCTGACGATCCTGTTCAGCGCGCTGACGCTCGGGCACAAGGCGGAGAGCGGAGCCGCGCGCCCTACTTGAGGCAGACGACCAGTTTGGCCACGTGGCTGCGCCAGTTGATCGGAATCACGACCGGCCGGCTGCCGGCCGGCAGTTCGACGGTGTTGCCCGCACCGGAGACGACGGTGGGCACCGAGATCGCGAAGTCCTTGCCGAAGTCGCGGCGCACGTTGCCGGCGATGGTGTTGGCGACTTCGCCGACCAGGTCGCACAGGTATTCGTGCGACACGTTGCTCTCGTTCATTTTCATCAGCAGCACGGTCAGCATGCCGCGCGGCGCCGAGAAATAGACGATGCCGCTGCGACGGCCCGATACGGCGATCACGCCGTTGTAGTCGTGGATCTCCGGCGCGCCCTTGGTGACCAGGTAGGGCGAGCCGACGGAGGCCGCCTGCTGCGCCGCGACCTCGAAGTAGCGGGTGGTGCCGTATACGAACGCGCGGATGTCCTGTTCTTCGAGCATAGATGCATCAGGCGCCCGCGATCAGCTCATCCAGCGCTTCGTTCAGTTGCCGGTCCGAGAAGGGCTTGCTCAGGAATCCGTTGGCGCCTTTCTCCATGGCTTCGACCGCGGTCGCCTTGTCGGCCAGAGCGCCGAGACGATCAGGATCAGCACGCCCGGCTTGATCTCGATCAGCCGCTCGACGCACTCGATGCCGTCCATCTGGGGCATCGTGATGTCCATCGTGACGATGTCCGGATCCGTGCGCCGGAAGACCTCGACGGCCTCGACGCCGTTCGACGCCAGCCCGACGACCTCCAGCGACGCCTGCTGCTGGCAACGCTCGATGCGTCGCCGGATGACGTTCGAGTCATCCACGATCATCAGCCGCAGCGGCCTGGTCAGCGATCGGGCGGTGACGGACATCGTGTGCGCTCCGGAGCGGGCGGCGTCAGGCGACGCTGCTCTGCTGCGCGCCGCGCGCGGGCAGCAGGATGGAGAAGCGCGTGTACTTGCCGGGTGCGGTCGCGACGCCGATCCGGCCTCCGAGCGACTGGACCGCCTTCAGCACGAAGTCGAGGCCCACGCCGCGCCCGGCGTCCCGGCTGTCGCCGTCGTAGGTCGAGAAGCCCGGTCTGAAGATCAGCGCGAGGCTGGCCTTGGTGTCGAGCTGCTGGGCCTCCTGGGCACTCAGGTCGCCGCGACGGACCGCCGCGTCGCGCAACTGCTCGGCGACGAGGCCGCGGCCGTCGTCCTGGAACAGCAGCTCGAAACCCTGGTCGCGCGCCTTGAACTGAATCTGCAGCGCGCCCGGTCTCGTCCTTGTCGATGCCGCGCCGCGCGCCGGCATCCTCGATGCCGTGCACCACCGCGTTGCGCACCAGCTGGATCGCGACGTCACGCACGGTCCTGCGCATCTCGCCCGGCACCTCGTCGAGCCCGCTCGTCACGAGCCGGACCTTCTTGCCGAGGTCCGTGGCGATGCGCTGCGCCAGCGCGTCGAGCGGGGGCGCCAGGTCCTGCTGGCCCGTGCCGATCGCAGGCGACCGCGGCCAGTGCGGGCGGAGCGGCCGTCAGCAACGCGGTCGCACGCAGCGCGTCGGCGCGGCCGACCAGCTCGCGGATCGACTGCAGGTGCCCGAGGATCTCGTCGAGGCTCACGACGAGCGACAGGAAGTCGTTGCCGGACAACTGCGGGCGATCCCGCAACTCCTTCAGCAGGTCCTCGAACGCGTGCGCGCGGCCCTCGACCGAGGCGAGGCCCAAGGCCGCCGCCTCGCCCTTGATGCGGTGCATTTCGCGGAACAGCTGGTCGACCTTGGCGCGGAAGTCGCCGTCGCCGCGCGCCGGGACCTTGAGGACGTTGTTGACCTGGGCCAAGCGCCGCACCCGTGTCGTCGAGGAACGACACCAGTTGCCGCGGATCGACCTGCAGCAGCCCCAGCAGCATGTCCATCTGCCCCTGCGCATTGGCCTGGGACTCCTTCAATTCGCGCGCCAGCAGGACCCGGGACGTCACGTCGTTGACGGAGACCAGGATGTGGCGCACGCCGTGATCGCCCTTGACGCGATGGAAATCGAACTCGAGGTAGCGCAGGTCGCGCCTGCCGTCTTCGCGGTCGAAATGCACCTCGACTTCCGCCAGCGGGTTGATGCTGCGGATCAGGTTTTCGTTGGCGCGCTCGCCCCAGAGCAGCTTCACGTACTTCGTCGCCGTGGCCAGCGTCCTCTCGCTGACCGTGTCGCGCAGCAGTTCCTCGAGCGTCATGTTGTCGAAGTCGTCGCGGCGGAACAGCGCGGACAGCGCGGCGGAGTGCGCCTTGCCGATGCGGAAGTCGGCGTCGATCAGGAACAGGCCGTCCTTGACCGTGCTCAGGATGTCGCGCGTCTGGTTCTGCGCCTCGACGGCCAGGCGCTCGTGACGGGCCTTCAACCACTGGAAGTACGCCAGCATGGCCACCAGCAGGCAGGCGAAGGCGACGCCGACGACCATCAGCGTGCGCAGCGTGGCCGACGCCGCGACGACCTGCTTCTCGAGGTCCGAGCCGACCGACGCCAGCGCGGCGTTCAGCGGGTCCGTCGCGGCGCGACTGGTCTTGACCGCCTCGCGCGCGTCCTTCAGCAGCTGGCGCCCGGGCGCGTTCAACTGCACGCCGGAGGTATCCGAGTCGCGATAGGGCAGGCCCTTGAATCCCGCTACGGGCTCCAGGGCCTTGCGGTACCCGGACCAGAGCCTCTCGATCTCGCGCAGTCGGCGACGATTTGCCGGCGGCGGACTGCTTGAGCTGGCCGAGCGCCTGGTCGAAATCGCGCACCGACGCGCCGAGGTCCTTGACGGCCTGGCCGACATACGCGCCCGACGCCAGCCGGTCGCGGATCGCCACCAGCGAGACGGCGATCGAGGCCGGCTGGCCGCGATGCTCGCTGGCCAGCTTCAGTGCCGCCGTGTCGGCCGACAGCTGGCTCGCAAGCCGGTAGCCCGGCACCAGCACCAGCCCGATGAACGCGACGAGCATCACGAGGAAGCCGACGGTCGCGGCCCGGTCGCGCAGTGCGACCGGCAATGCGCCTGGTCACGAGCCTCGTGCTCGCCTGCGGGCGAGCGATCCGGTCGGGTCATGGCTTTTTCACTGCCTCGGGTTGGAAGACGATGTCGGCCACGGCGGTCGCCTCGAGCTCCGGGTCGTCGTCCGAGAGGGGCTTGAAGCGCCAGCGTCGAACCGCGTCGAGCGCCGCCTCGTCGAATACCTTGGCCGGGCTCGAACTGAACGACCGCCGCCGACTTGACCTTGCCGTCCGCGGCGACCGTGATGCGCACTCGAACCTCGCCACGAAGGTTCTTCTTCAAGGCCTCCTTCGGATACTCCGGCGGCACGTACCGGGTGCGCTTCACCTCCGGTGGCGCCGACGTTCGCGGCGCCGGGGCCGCGCGAGCTGCGTCGACCGCGCGCTCGAGCGCATCCACGTCACCCAGGTTGAGGCCCAGTCGTCGCGCGGCGCCGGCATTCGCCTGCGCCGTGTCGAAATTCCGATTCGCCAGCGCGACGCGCCCACTGTCGAGCAGCGCGTCGGACAACACGCGTGTGCTTGCGATGGTTGCGGTACCGGACGGGTCCTGGGTGCGCAAGGCATTCAGGTAGGCGACGGCGCTGTCCTGACCCGGTTCGAGCAAGTGCCCGTCGCGAACGCGATCCTGAACCAGCTGCGCCAGTCGCTCGGATTGCGAAATCGCCGTGGGCGCGACGGGCGCAGCCGACGCGGCCGGCGGTGCGCCCCGCATCGCCGCGGCGAGCCGCGTGGGGTTGACGCCGAGGGTCCGCGCTTCCGCAAGCCAGCGATCGAGCTCCGCGCGTTGCGATTGGGCCGCGGTGTCGTGAATCTTGACCAGGTAGGCCTGCTGCAGGTCGGCGGTCGCGGCATCGCCCAGTCCCTTCGGGTCCGCGGGCAGCTTGCGCAGTTGCGCCAGGTAGATCTTCGCGCTGTCGTCGGCCGGGTCGACCAGCTTGTCTTCGCGGATTCTCGTCGCGACGAGTTGCGCCAGCTGCTGGGCGCGGACGTCGCCCTGCCGGCGTCCGATTTCGTCGCGCCAATGCGCGGCGCTCGCCGCGGGCAGGGTACCGAGCTGCGAGGCTTGCAGCAGCAACTGATTGGCCCGGTCGATGCTCCCGGCGTCGATCGCCGCCGCGATCTGCGCGTCGGCGAGCTTGCCGTCGACCTGCGCCAGCGCCGCGTCGCCCGGGCGCATCAGCTTGAGCTGGGCCAGCGTGCCGGCGGCATCGTTGAACTTGCGCTGCGCCATCTCCGACTGCAGGCGCTCGTCGAGCAGCGTTGCGATGCGCTGCATGCCTTCGCGGGCTTCGTCGTTCGCGGGATCCTGGGCCAGCACGGCGCGGAAATAGGCGAAAGCGTTGTCGCCTTCGGGTTCCGTGTAGTGACGGGCGTCCCAGCGCAACGCGGGCCTTGTCCAGAAGCTCGTCGACCGAGCCCCCAGGGACCGCGACAGCGTCGGCCGCCGGAAGTGGCGTGTCGGCGCTGGCAGGTTGGTCGACGGCGGCGGTCGTCGGCGGGCGTGCGATCGTCCGGGCTCGGTCCGCGCAGCGTGAACCACGCCGCGGCGATCGCGACGAGCGCGAGGCTGGCTGCGATCGCGACGGTTGCACGCCGCTTGTTGCCGCCCGCCGCGCCGGCCGCTGGGATTGCGTTCCGACTTCGGGTCGGGACAGCGAGCTCGCTCGCGTCCGACGGCGGCGTGGACGGTCGCGCCTTGACCGGGGCCGGCGCAGGTGCAGGCGACAGCGGCGGCGCAGCAACAGCAGCAGTAGCAGTCGCAATAGCAGTAGCAGTAGCCGTAGCAGGAGCGGTCGCAGCGGCACGCGACGGAGCGGGTGCGACGGGCACGGCTTCCTTCGCGCTTGATTGTGTGACCAGCGTGTAGCGTGCCTGGGCTTCTTCGCGTGCGCCTTCGAGCACCGCCATCGTCTGGCCCGGCTCGACCGGAATCGGCAGGATCGCGAACGTCGCCGATCCTCGCAGCGAACTCGAGACGCTGGCGCTTTCGTCGGCGGGCGCCAGCACGACGACGATGCAGGTTCCGTCCGGCGACTGGAGGCTCTCGACGGTCGTGCCGAGCGACGAGCGACCTCGCGCGTCCAGCAGCAGCACGCACGGCCGCAACGGCCGGATGAATTCACGGGCGGCGTCGACCGAATCGACGGGTCGAATCGTGGACTCGCCGTCCAGCGCCTGGCCGATCTGCTCGAGCAGTGCATCGTCGCCGGTGAGCGCGATGATTTCGACGCGTGGAGGGCGCGACGCGAGCGGCTTGGCCGCCGGTGCGGGTGTCGGTTGCGCGTGATTTGGCGCAGGTAATGCGGACAACGAAACGCTCCTGTCGTGATGCCGAGCCGGCGCACCGGATTTGTTGGCGATCGCGCAAGGAAGTGTAGATAAGGTTCAGTGACCAACCTTGCGGCAGGTCACACTTCGCGAGTTGCGGTACGTTATGTCGTGTGCCGCCCGCGGCGCGCCGATCGGCGCCGGCCGCCGCCGATCGTCAGTCGACGGGTCGGCTCAACCGCCGGAGCCCGGCTTCGCCAGCCATTCGGTCGCCTCGTTCTTGCCGGCCAGCCCGGCGTCGGCGGCGTGCCAGTTCGTCAGCAGTTCCTGATACGCCGCCCCGGCGCGCTTACGGTCCCCGGCTGCAGCGGCGGCCCGCGCGACACCCAGCAGCGACTGGCTGCGACGTGGCGCGAGACGCAACGAGCGATCGAAGTACGCGAGCGCCTCCGCGGGACGACCCATTTCCAGCAGCATCTCGCCCGCCAGCTCCTGCGGCGGCTTCACGGGGACGGGCGGTCCGAACTCGAACGGCACGGCCTCGTAACGAGCGGACGCGCGCTCGACGACGTTCAGGCCGCCCTCCCGGTCGCCGCGCCGGTAGGCCGCGAGTCCGGCCAACTCCTGCGCCATGATTTCGAAGAAGGCATCGGCACTGGGAGATTCCTCGGCCTCGGCCGGCTGCAGCAGCAAGCCCGCCGTTCGCGCCGTCGCCGCTTCGGCCGCAACGAAATCCCCCCGCTGGAGGGCCGCATAGCCATCGGCAAACCAGACCGGCGCCGCCGCCCGACGCAGGTCGCGGGTGTCGATCGCGACCCGCAATGCCTGCGCCTGCGATGCGGGCGATTCGACGACGGCCGTCGCGCGCATCGTCGCGAGCGATTCCGCGAGGCCCGACGCGACCTGCTTGCCGGTCCGCGACGAGCCGAGCTTCGGATCGAAATTCTGGTCGGCCCACTGCACGGCGGCCGCGCGGCCGTCGTCGCAGGCGGCCAGCAACTTGTCCGCATCGCGCACGCGACCCTGCTGGTAATACCCGTAGATCAGCCACTCGGCGTAGTGGCCGCAATGGACCGGCGGCTGGCCGCGCTTCTGCCGGCCCGCGTTGACGACTGCGATGGCCTTCTCGTTGGCGTCGACGAGGTCGTCCCACATGCCGAGCGCGATGAAGATGTGCGAGGTCATGTGCTGCGCGTGGCCGGCGGCCGGTGAAATCCGCGCGAGCACCCGCGCCGCCTCGAGCGCGCCGCTGGCGTATTGAGGCGAATCCAGCCCATGGATCCAGTAGTGCGTGGCGCCCGGATGCGCCGGGTTGCGTCCATACACCTCGCGAGCGATGTCCGCGGCGCGCAGGTAGTTGGGAATGTCGCGCTCGCCCTGCGTGACACCCATCAACCAGAGCGACAGGAACAGCTCCACCTCGTCGTTGGCCGGGTAGCGCTTGTTCATGTCCTCCAGCCTGGCGAGGACCTGGCGATCGCGGTCGATCTTGGCGCCGGCTCCGTACAGCGTGTCCGCCACCGCCAGCCAGTCTCGCTCGAAAGCGGTCCCGGCCTTTGCCGCCCGCTCGGCCGGGTCCTTGCCGAGCCGGTCGAGTGCCGCACGACCGCGCGCCGCATCCTGCTGGTTCCAGAGCGGATGCGTGAACGTCATCGCTTCGCCCCAATAGGCCATGGCGAAACCGGGGTCGAGCGTCCGCGCCTGGATGAAGGCGCTCTCGGCCGCCGGGTACTCGAACAGGTGCAGCAACAGCATGCCGCGCAGGAAGGCCTGTTGGGCAGCGGCGGAATGCGTCGAGGTCGGGAAGCTCAGCGCGCCCAGGCCCGCGTCGGTCACCTGCGACGCGGGTTCGGTCTCGTGGGCCGCGAGCGGCGCGACGGCCAGGAACAGGCAAAAGGACAACAGCGCGAAAACTCGGCGCATGAGGCTCACTCCCTGGTGATGGCGGCGCAAGTCCTGGCAGGTCTTCGCGCGAATCAATGTCCGGACGCGTCCGGCGGGCTGTCGACGACGTCGATCCAGATCGGGTCCGTGTACGCCTTGCGACCGGACGCGTCCTCGACCGTCAGCGAATACCAGGCGTGCGGGCTCGCCGTCAGCTTGAACTCGACGTCGGCCTCGCGCGGCGCCTGCTCGAAGACCTTCGTCGCCGCGACCATTCCGTTGCCGATCAAGGTCACCTGCTTGAGGCCCGCGACGGACTTCAGCGTGAAGGGCAGCGAAAAGGCCTCGCCTGGTTTCAGCTTGAGTTCGCTGCCGAACAGCACCTTCGGAAAGATGAGCGGGCCGTACGACACGTAGGCGTGTCCCGACATCGCGGACTGCGCATAGGCCTGCGGAGACGGCGCCCCATCGAGGTGGGCGAACAGGCGGACGCGACCGGACTCGTGATTCCACACGTCGTGCACGTCGGTGCCGGCCGTCAGGAAATAGCGATGACCGGCATTCCAGAAGTTCCACAGCGTGTGCAGCACCCGGTCGTCGTCGGTGGGCGGCACGTCCGCGTTGATCTCGAGCAGGTCGAATGCCGGATTGAAACCGCCGGGCGCGACACCTGCCGCCAGGCTTGCGAGATATCCGTAGGGAATGAACGGGTGATTGCTCTGCACGACCATCGCGCCCTGGCGGCGCGCTTCCGCGAGCACCTGGTCGATGGTCGCGGTGCTGGTGTCGATCGCGAGCTTCTGGCCCTGCGGCGTCAGCGGCCACGCGTTGAAGTGGCCCCAGGATGGCGAGATCTCCACCGAGGCGATGAACGGGACGCCGCGCCGGTCGGCGATCTTCTGCAGGCTGCCGTGGTTCACCGTCGAGTCGTGATCGCTGACGAACAGCAGGTCGAGCCCGGCTGCGAGTTGCGAACGCGCCAGGTATTCCGGCGGCGTCACGCCCTCGGCCTGGTCGGCGTGATGGTGCAGGTCGGCCGAGTACCAGCCTGACGCCGGCGGATCGAACAGGCGCGTCAGGGACACCTTGGCCTGCGCCGCCTGGCCCGGCCGCACGTCGACGTTCAGGGACTGGTTCGGGCCCAGGAAACCGCCGCCCGATGAAACCATGAAGCCGTATCGGCCGGGCGCCATCGAGACTTCGTAATGGCCCTTGCGGTCGAGTTCGGTGAAGAACGTGTTGCGGCCGAGGAATTCCACCGTCTGCTTCTGGCCCTGCGTGATGACGATGCGCGCGTCGAGGCCCTTTGCGGAGCGAGCGTCGACGACGTCGAACGCGACGCGACCCGGGGGGTCCAGATCGTGGAAGTCGAGGCTTGCATCGGTGCCCGCCGCGACCGTCAGTGGCACGGGCTCGCTCTGCGAATACCCTTTGCCGGTCGCGTAAAGCCGGTAGTCGCCCGCCGGCAGCGGCAGGTCGAAACGGCCGTCGCGACCGAACGTCCACGCGTAGGCCGCCCCTTGTTTCTCGACGACGACGACCGGTTCCTGCACCGCCTTGCCATCGCGGGTGGTCACCACCCCGCGCACGCGACCCGCGGCGAGATGCTTGCGTTCGATTTCGGCGGCGAGCACCGGGCCGAGATCCCCGCGCGAACCGACCTGCAGCCACGCGTCGAAAGTGCGCGACGCGCCAGGTTGCAGCGTGTGCTTCAGCAGCAGGTCCTTGGAGCGCGAGCCGACGTAGTCGAGATAAGGCGCGTGCAGCGCGATCGTCCAGTCCTCGTCGTAGGCGACGGCGCGGTCGGTGAGCGCGCCGTTGGACGGACCCTCCTGCAGCCCCGTGATCCCCGGGACCTCGAAGAAGTACCCGGCGCTCGGCCACAGCGTCTGGCCGGACAACAGGTCCGGCAGCGCGGTCTTCCCGTCGTTCGTCATCGTCGTGCGCATCTCGATGCGGTCGGCGTTCGACCGCAGCGTGTACGTCGTCGTGATCGTGACACTGCCCCAGTCGCGTGTCGCCTTCACCACGACCTGCTGCGGACCACTCTCGGCGGTCTCGACTTTCTGGTAGGTGTTCGGCCAGGCGGACCAGTTGTTCGGGATGAAGTCCGCGAACACGACGCGGTCGCGACCTGGCCTCCCGTTCACGACCGGCGCGACGTCGACGATCGCTCCGCGCGGCACGCCGTAAGGCACGGCGCTTTCAACCGCGATGCCGAACGCCAGCTTTTCGTTGAATACCGTGATGTCGTGCGCTGCGTTCGCTTCGCCGTCCACGATCGGCGTCGGGCCGACGACGACCTGCACCGCAGCATGCGATGCGGCGGGCAAGCCCACCGCGATCATCAACGCCAACGAGACGAGTCGTGAGGTGCAGTGCGTCATGCGACTTGTGGCGAGGCTGGTCACGCCGAGCGGCTGCGGCGGCCGATCATGGCATAGCTGCGCCTACGCGTCAGCGCAGCAGCGCGTCGAGCGCGGCGACCAGGCGCGCGACCTCGGTGTCGGTCGTGTAGTGCACGAACGAGGTCCGCACGACACCGTCGCTCGGGTCGATGCCGAGTGCCTGGACGAGCCGATATGCATAGAAGTTGCCCGAGCCCACACCGATGCGGCGCTCCGCCAGTCGGCCGGCCACCTCGGCGGACGGGTGTCCCGCGACAGCGAACGCCACCGTCGGCGCGCGCGATTCGGCCCGGTCCGAGCCGATCAGGCGCACCTTCGGGTGCCTGGCAAGAAAGTCGAGCAGCGGCTGCAGGCGCGCGGTTTCACTGGCGCGAAACAGTTGCCGGACGGCCGCCGCCTGCGCCGGCACAGGCGCATCGCCGTGGCCGTGATGCCGGGCCACCGCTTCGAGGTAATCGATCACGCCGTTGACCGCAGCGACCTGCGCGTGGTCGGGTCCGGCCGGCGTGAAGCGGCCGGGCAAGGCATCGCCCTTGAAGAAATGCGCCTGGGACGGCAATTCGGCGGCGAGGTCGGACCGCACGCACATCGCGCCCTGGTGTGGACCGTAAACCTTGTACAGCGAGAACAGGTAGACGTCGGCGCCGATTGCCGTCACGTCCGGAAGGCCGTGCGGGCAATACCCGACTCCGTCTACGACCGCACGTGCGCCGGCCCGGTGCACGAGTTCGACCAGCTCCCGGGCCGGGTGAATGCTGCCGAC
Source organism: uncultured Gammaproteobacteria bacterium (assembly GCA_963843985.1). Lineage (GTDB taxonomy): Bacteria > Pseudomonadota > Gammaproteobacteria > Steroidobacterales > Steroidobacteraceae > RPQJ01. The sequence goes on from CAWJMS010000036.1 coordinate 70,432, forward strand.
GACGTTCGAGCAATGCGTGAACGCGACGACGCGCGTCCGCTCCCCGAGCAGCGCCTCGAGGTCCGCGGCGCGCAACTCGCCCTCCGCATCGACTGCCCAGGTTCGCACGACGATGCCATCGTCCTGCAGCCGGCTCCACGCGCCGACGTTCGCTTCGTGATCCTGGTTGGTGACGATCACCTCGTCGCCCGGCCGCAGGCGGCGGCGAAACGCCTGGGCGAGCACGTAGGTGTTCTGCGACGTCGAAGGCCCGATGTGCAGTTCCTCGGGCCTGACGTTCAGCCACGCGGCCAGCCGATCTCTTGCGCCGTCCATCAGGGCGCCTGCGCGGGCAGAGGGCTCGAACGCGTAATACGGCTGCACCTTGGTCTGCCGGTAGTAGCGGTCGAGCGCGTCGATGGTCTGCCGGCACGCGAACGATCCGCCGGCATTCTCAAAATGCGCGAAACCGGCGAGGCTCGGTTCGGAGAAAGCTGGAAACTGCGAACGGACGAAATCGAGATCGAGTGGCGACATGTGCTTCACGCTCCGGCGCGGCGGCCTTGCCGACGATCCGGTGATTGAAGCACATCCGGTCCTGCGCGATGGCGGGACCGGTCCGCGCCCGCGCGCCGCCTGTCCGGCGCGCGCAATCGACGGCAGGCTAGTCCTGGACGTCCTTGATCTCGAGGCGCCGCAGCCGCACGCCGGTCGTGACCGACGGGTCCCAGGTGATCATCCGGTTTCGCCCGACCGCCTTCGCCAGCGTCAACGCCTGGTCCGCCCGATCGACGGATTCCAGCGCGTCCACCTCCGGGTCCAGCATCGCGATTCCGAACGACGCCGTCACGTGGAACGCAACCCCATCCGCGCCGACCGACTTGAATCCATGCGCGACGGCGTCGCGGAGCCGCATGATCACCGTCTTGCCGGACGCGAGATCCGTCCCGGACAGCCGGATGAGGAACTTGCTGGCGTCGTAGCGGAACACCTTGTCGGAGAGCCGAAGGTGCGCGGCAATGACCTTGACCGCCGTGACGAGCGCATGCGCGCCGACGGAATAGCCGTGGGTCGCATTGATCTCGCGGACGCCGTCGAGTTCCATGAGGGCGATGCAGCATTGCCGGCCGGGCTGTCTTGCCAGCGCATGCCACTCGCGCAGGTCTCGCACCATCTCCCCGGAGCTGTGCGCGTCGGTCAGCGCATCTCGACTGTGCAGCGCGCACTCGATCTCGCGCCGGATGAAGTACAGCGCGTAACTCAGTCGCGCGCTGGCTTCTTCGAACTCTTCGACGGCCGTCCGCCGGACTGGCACACCGGCCGCCAGGCCTCGCAGCAGCGCGGCGGCGATGCGGTGCTGATCCTCGTGCTCGGCGCCTACCATGGCGAATGACGGCAGGTCCCGGAGTTCGGGCAGCGCCCGTTCGAAATACCACTGACCGAACCGGCAGTGACGGTGCGCATCCTCCGCCAGGTCGGTCGGATCGCACGGCTGCCGTCCCGAGAGCACGCGCAGCAGGTGATCGCGCCACACGGCATGGTCGAGCGTGGCCTGTTCGCAGTTGCACCAGGGCCTTCTGAAGAATGGATGGGTTCGTCTTGAGCATCGGCGTTCCTCGGTACCAAAGTCATGGGAACCCGCAGCATCGTCGACCTCGATGCACTCGACGGGCGTGCAATCGACGTGGGAGACCACGGTCGCTCTGCACCCTGCTCCTCAGGCTGCCTCCCAAGCTTCCGGATTCGCCCCCGGCAGCGCAAGCCCCGGATCGGGGCCCGGACGGAAAACTCGCGTGCGCATCACAATTCGACAGGCCGCCGGACGGGCGGGGGCGACCCGGCCGTGGTCGGCAGGGTGCGCTGACCGCTCGATCGGTCAGTCGACCGCGCGCACGACCCAGCCTCCAGGGTCCGGCATCGAGCAAACCGGCTGCAGCTGGTGGCAGAGCGAGTACTCGATCATCGGCGCCCACGCGGTCCAGCGATGGTGCCCCGCGAACCGCACGTAACGGTGGGGCACAGCGGCCTCAGTCAGTCGCGCGTCGAATGCCTCATTGGACTCGACCATCGCGTCGAGGTCGCGTTCCGCGGCGCCGAACACCAGCCGGGTGCCTTGCAGGTCCGCGCGCGAGTGGAGCGAATACGGATCGATGCCATGCCCGCTGCCCGGCGGGCCGAACGCGCGCTCCATGACGTCCGGCGGCATGTACTTGCGCAGGAACGCCCGGATCTCGGGTTCGTTGAAGATCGGCGCGCTGATGATCGTCGCCGAGGCAAAGCGCGCCGGATCCGAAAGCCAGATCTGCAGCGCACCGCCGCCCCCCATCGAGACGCCGAGGATGTGCAGTCCGCCCGGCCCGTCGATGACGGGATAGCTCTTGCGCACGGCCGGGATCACGTCGTCGAGCACCCAGCTCCTGTAGTGGTGGCTGCCGTCGTACCAGTCCATCCACAGGCCGCGTTCGCCTTCGGGCGTGACCATCAGGAAAGGAGGCAGGCGCCCCTCCGCAATGGCGCGGTCCAGGCGGTCGGTGACCACCTTGCGATCCGCAGCTGTCTCGTCGTCGCCGGCCCCGTGCAGCAACACCACCAGTCGGCAGCGGCGTGCGGTGATCCCAGCCCGGCGGCTCGTAGAGGCCATAGCGAAGGTTGCGACCCTCGCTCGCGCTGGCGATCTCCCGGTACTGCAGGCGACCGTCCGGCGTGTGCGCGCAGCCGACCAGGCCCGCGGCGCTGCAGGCTGTGAGTATCGCTACCTGCAGGAAACGTCGCATGCGCAGGCGCCTCGCGCAAAGCCTCGCCGGCCAGTACGGCGTGGATTCAGGCGCCGAGCGCCCCAGGAAGCGCGGCGAGGAACCGGTCGACTTCCGGGCGCAAGCCGATCGTCACGCGGGCCCAGGTGTCGTAGCCGTCGAAGTGCCGGCCGACCTTGATGCCTAGTGCCAGCATCCGGTCCTGGAACTGCTTCAACGGCGCGCCGGTGTCGAAGAATACGAAGTTGCCCTGCGAATCGGTTCGGGCCCGCCCGGCCCGATCGAGCGCGGCGTGGACCCGCGCGCGATCCGCCACGATCGCGGCGCGCGTCGACTTCAGGAACGCGTGGTCGTTGAAACTGGCCGTCGCGGCCGCAAGACCGGTGTTGTTCGGCCAGACCAGGGACAGCGCCGCGAATTGACCCGCGAGCGCCGCGGGCGTGATCGCATACCCGATCCGCAGGCCTGCCAGGCCGTGAAGCTTCGAGAACGTGCGCAGCACGATCAGGTTGGGGGCGTCCTTCACCAGCGGCGCGACCGTCGCGACGCCCGGCCGCTCGGCGAAATCCATGTAGGCCTCGTCGACGATCACGGTCGTCGATGCGGGCACGGATCGCACGAACGCTTCGAGCGCGTCGCGCGGGACGGCGGCGCCGGTCGGGTTGTTCGGATTGCAGACATAGACGAGGCGCACGGCATCGGTGATCGCGGCACGCATGGCCGGCAAGTCGTGCCGGTGCGCGGCGTCCGGCGCAACCCAGCGCACTTTCAGGCCGAGCCGCTGTGCGAATTCCGGCAGCTCTTCGTACGTCGGTCGCGATGCGAGGACTTCACTGCCGGGCGCCGTGGTCGACGCAAGCAACCCCGCCATGCGGAGCAGTTCGCCCGACCCGGACCCGATCGCGATCTGGGACGGCTCGACGCCTTCGTGCGCCGCCAGTTGCGTCGCGAGTTCCCTGATCGAGGCGTCCGCATAACGCGGTGCGCTGCCCGCACTTGCCAGGATCGCCTGGCGCGCGGCCGGCGAGGGCCCATAAGGGTTTTCGTTGCCGCTGACATCGATCAAGCCCGCGGCTCGAGTCGGGGCGTTGGGAGATGAGTCCGCGACGCCCCGCGCGAGCGGCGTGAACAAGGCAGCCGCGCCGAGCAGGGCGGAGCGGCGCGACAGCCGCGGCAGGTTGAACAAAGAGTCGTCATCACGACTGATCGCCGGTCGGGCGGACATGTTCGTCTCCTCGCAGGGCGGCCGCACCTTGCGGGCCTACAACGCGCGCCGCCGGTTTGGTCGCCGACCGCGGGACACCGCGCGATCACCCGGATCGGGCGGCGGCGGCAGTTCGGGCAGCGGCGCCTCGGCCGTCATGCCGGCAACGATCATGCGACGCATCTCGGCATCGGCGAGCGGGTCGGTCTCGATCGGCGTGTAGCCCGCGAGGCGCGTCTCCACTTCGTCGCAGGCGCGCTGGTACAGCTCCTTCGATCCCGCTTTCTGCCAGGTCTCGCGGTTCTCGCGGTCGATCACCTGGTCGGTGAGATAGAGCTCCTTCGGCCAGTGCTGCAGCGTGTGCGGCGAGGTGATCAGGTGGTCGTTGGCGATCACGTCGTCCACCAGCTGCTGCGCCGGAAGGTCCTCGATTTCGTGCAGGTCGCGCACGAAGTGCAGGCACTGCCCGCAGACCTCGTTGTCGAACACCAGCTTCGGCAGGCTGAAGGTGAGCACGAAATCGAGCATGCCCGGGCCGGACACGGAGTTGACGCCGGCGAGCGCCGCGAGCAGCGCGCTGCTGAAAGTTTCGCCGCCGGCCTGCGCGTCGAGGAACTTGCCGTCGCTCAGCGCCATGTAGGCCTGCGTCGGCAGGCCCAGCGACTTGGCCACCGCCACGTAGGCGACGTTGAGGTGCTGCGCCTCGATCGCCGCCATCGGCGAGCTGGCGGACTTCATGTGGAAGGTCGCCGGCGCGCCGCCGAACAGCACCGGGGCGCCGGGGCGGATCATCTGCGCCATCGTGATGCCGGTGAGCACGTCGACGACGTGGAACACCAGCGCGCCGACCAGCGTCACGGGCGCGATCAGGCCCATCAGCGTCACCGGCACGATCTCGACCGCGATGCCGGCTTCCACGCAGTCGATCATGTTCTGGCAGGAGTCCTCGCCGAAGCGGAAATTGCCGGTCGCGGTGATGGTGAAGATCGCCATCGGCTTCGCGATCAGGTCCGCGCGGTCGCGGCGGAACAGCTGCATCATGTCGCGCATCCGCGGCACGCCGTGCTCCGTGAAGGCGCCCGAGACCACCGGTTTCCTCGACGTGGTGAGCAGCATGTACAGCCGCCACGCATCCGACACCTGCGACTCGATGTCCTTGTTGGTCGAGAAAGCGGTCGCGAGGTAGGCGATGTGCTCGAGGCCGTCGCACAGCCGCGCGTACTCGACGAAGTCCGTCGAGTTCGACAGCCGCGTCTCGCCGGTGCGGTGGTCGAGGATCTTGAGTCCGCTCGAGCCCGGCACGTAGTGCACGTTGTTGCCGCCGAGCTCCGCGTGCGGCTCGCCGTCGCGGTTGTAGAGCGTGAACGACTTCGGCGCGCTGGCGATCGCACGTTCGACGATTTCGGGAGGGAACAGCAGGCGAGTGCCGTCGGGCGCCGTTTTCAGTCCGCGCTCGAGCAGCCGGCGGCGCATCTCGGCGCCCCGGATGTCCATGCCGGTGTGGGCCATGATGCGCTTGGCTTCCGCGATCACGCGCGCGCAAAGCTCGGGGCTGATCACGTTCAGCGTCGGTCTCATCCTGCTTCTCCGGTCCGGTTCGATCGGCGCATCCGGCCGCGCGGGCCGCGAATCGCGCGGACGGTGCAAAGGAGGGCAGTCTACAGCGACTCCTCACGGCGCGGGATCCCGCAGCCGTCCGCGCCCACCGGTCCGGCCGCGCTACGGCTTCGCGTCGGCGGCCGGCGGCGGCAACGGCAACGACGCCTGGCCGAACGCATACCGCCAGCCCGAGGGCGTGCGGACGTACGTGTCGCTGAACCACAGCCGCCGTTCGAAGGGTTTGCCGTCGTTGACGCCCTTCAGCCAGAGACGCGCCGTGACGACGGCCGTGTCGCCCCAGACGCGGACCGTCTGGGTGCCCGCATCCTCGTCCTGCTGCTCGTACCGGATCTTGCCGCCCTGCGCGGAGTCGAGCAGATCCTGCCGCGTGTAGGTCGTGCCGTTGCCGACCACGAGGATGAAGTCGTCCGCGAGGATGCGGCCCATCGTTTGCGCGTCGCCGTGCTTCACCGCTTGCTGGTATTTCGTGTCGAGCGCCGACACCGCGGCGCGATCCTCGTCCGGGCCCGCGAGCGCTACGCTCGATGCGATGAGGACTGTCGCGACTGCATACAGCATGCCGGCCCGACTGTGCTTTCATCCGCTCTCCCGGGACGACTGATGCTGACTCGCGCGGTGTCGCCCGAAGGCGATGTTCCTTCGGGCGCCCGCCACGGTCAATGCCGGGCCGCGCTCATCAGCTCGTCGGTCTCGGCTCACGTCCGACACCGCGCGACGATTCGTCCCAGGGACGGTGCGTGGATGCAGAAAGGCCCCGCCAGCCGGGGCCGGCGGGGCCCGAGTAGGCGGTTCTGGGGATGGGAGGGAGCGGGAACCGCCGACAGCCCAGAATCCCTCGCGTGCGAGGGACGATCGTGGACTTCGACCGGCGGTTGATCAATCGGCGACGGCCGTGCCGTCCTGTCAGTGTCGTCCGACAACGCGGGGCACACAGGCTCGAATGAACGTGAGGTCCCGGGAAGAGCGGTACCATGCGGGCACCGTGGCGCGGGCGCCGCAAACCGCTCGCGTCAGGTGACGGCTCGCGCCTGCGTCGAACGCTATGGAGCGGGCAATGGACCTCGAACTCCGCCGGAGGGCCCGTCGAATGCTGCGCTGGAAATTGTGGCCTGTCGCGATCTTCACGGCGATTTCGGCTGGTTTCGTGGTCGCGTTGTTTGCAGTCGCCGAAATTGGCCGTGGGAGACTCGAAGTCGCCGCCGCCGACGCCCAGCGCGCACAGGTCCAGTGGACGCGTGTGGTCGACCTGCAACTCGCGCTGCTGAATGCCGAGTCGGCGCATCTGGGATTCCTGCTCACCGGCGAAGCCGATTACCTGGAGCCATTGCAAACCGCTGCGGTGCGAATTCCCGGTTCTCGCCACGCAACTTGCTGCGACCTACCGGGGGCGGGACGAGCGGGTCCGCGCTGCGATCCGCGATCTGCAGACTGCGGCCGACGCGAGACTGCAGCAGTTGCAGGCCTCCGTGACGACCTACCGGCGGCACGGGCCGCTCGCGAGCCTCGCACTGGAGAATTCGCCCTCCAGGCACGAAACGATGGCGACCTTTCTCGCACTGTCGGGCATCGCCCGCGACTACGAGCAGACCCTGCTCGAGACGTCGCTGGCGAACTGGGATCGCGAGCTGCTGACGGTTCGTCGCCTGAATCTCGCGACCCTGATGGCGGGCCTCGTTCTCGTCGCGCTTGCGGGCATGGCGATGGTGCGCAGCATCCGGCAGCGTGAGGCAACGGTGGGCGAGCTGGCTCGACAGCGCGACGCGCTCAAGGCACAGGCCGACGCGCAGTCGGCCGAGCTGATCGAACTCTACAGCCATGTGCAGAACGTGCAGGAGGAGGAGCGCGCCCGCTTGTCCCGGGGCCTGCACGACGAACTCGGAGGTCTGCTGCTGGCGGCGCGCATGGACGTGACGTGGATGCAGCAGGACTCGCTCCACGACCGGCAGGAAATCGAGAAGCGACTGGACCGGGTGCGCAAGGCGATCGACCAGGGCATCGACCTGAAACGACGGGTCGTCGAGGAACTGCGCCCGACCTTGCTCGATACGATGGGACTGGTCGCCGCGCTGCGCTGGCAGCTCGAGGAAACCTGCAAGCTCGCCAACATCAAGTGCCGCGATCGCTTCCCGGACGACGAGCTTCAATTCAAGCGGGCCGCCGCGATCAGCCTGTTTCGCATCCTGCAGGAAGCGCTCGTGAACATCGTGAAGCACTCCGGGGCGAGCGAGGTCGAGGCCTCGCTCGAGGCAAACGAGCGGCACGTCGTTCTGTCGATCGAGGACAACGGCGCCGGCGCAAGTCCCGAGGACCTCGGACGGCCGAAATCACACGGCATCGCCGGCATGCGTCATCGTGTCCGGGTGCTCGGTGGGGAACTCGATATCGTCTCGGCGTCCGGGACGCGGGACGCGGATCCGGGTCCAGGTTCCGCGCGCCAACGTGATCTAGCAGGTGATCGGACTGCGCGGCGCGAGCGTCATCGTCGCGCGCGGCGGCCATCTCCGTGAGAATGCCCGGCAGTCGGTCGTAGTCGCGTGACTTGTCCAGGAAGTGCGTCGCGCCCAGGGCGAGCGCCGAATCCCGGTAGGTGCTGAGCGGGAAGTTCGTGAACACGACCACGGCCGGCTTTTTCGACATCGAGCGCAGGGCCCGCAGCACCCCGAAGCCCGTGCCCGTTCGCAACTGCAGGTCGAGGATCACCACATCGACGTTGCCGCGGCGGACCGCTCCGATCGCATCGGCTTCGGTGTCGACGCTGTCGACCACGTTGAGCCCGGCCACGTCGTTGATGATCCGGGTGACCAGCTTGCAGATGATCGGCGAGTCCTCGACGAGGAGTACGCGCAGATCGGTGGGATCGGCCATGATCATGGTGTCGACGGGCTACTGGATGATCTCGTTGCGCAACGCATAGCTGGTCAGGTCGGCGTTGTTCTTCATGCGCATCTTTTCGAGGATGCGCGTGCGATACGTGCTGACCGTCTTGACGGAGAGGCACAGCTCCCGGCCGATGTCCGCGACGCCCTGGCCCGCTGCCAGCTTGCCGAAGATCTGGAACTCCCGCTCCGACAGCAGGCTGTGCAGGGGTTTGTCCGCGCCGTCGAGGTCCAGCAGCAGCAGCTCGGCGAGGCTTTCGCTGACGTAGCGACGGCCCTGCAGGACGGTGCGGGCGGCCTTGAGCAGTTCCTCCGGCGCGCAGTCCTTGGCGATGTAGCCTGAGGCTCCGGCGCGCAGGACGTTCAGGGCGTACTGTCGCTCCGGATAGCCGCTCAGTACGAGCACGCGAGTCTCCGCATGGCTCGCACGCACGTGTCGCAGGATGTCGAGTCCGCTGCGATCGGGCATGTTGATGTCGAGGAAGAGCAGGTCGCAGGGTTTCTGCTGCAGGGACGTCAGCGTTTCATTGCCGGTGGCGGCTTCGCCGATCTCGGCCGAGGGCAGCGACTGCGCGACGAACTGGCGCAGCCCAGCGCGGTACAGGGCATGGTCGTCGGCGATCAGTATTCGCGTCATCGCAATGCGCCTCTGCCCGGACTCGCCCGCGTCGCCGGCGTGTCCACGGAGCTGCTTATACAACGTTTCGACACGACGACCCAATCGTCCGGCGCGCCGGCTGCGACGGACTGCGCCGTTCCGCACGATCGACTCGCCTCATTTGAGCATCCTCGCGATCCGTGACCTCAACGCTGGACGGTCTGCAGCCGTCCCCGCAGCCCATTTGTAACGCGACCGCAGGCATGGCGGCGCGTAGGCAATCGCGAAAATCATCGCCCGGGAATCGCGCGACCGCGTGTCGGGCTTTGTCCTACAGCGCAGATCCAAGTTCCTGATCGGCCACGGTTCGAGCGACCTTGCATGGTCGCGCAGCGTCCGCACGGGGTGTTGCGTTGCCGGGCCTGCTATGTCGAATGAATGACAGTTTCGGGACTCCGGCGATATCGCCGCATCGACAACCGCGCCTGTGCGGTCGCAACCAAAGGAGATTCACATGAGCATTCGATTTCTCAAGATCACGGCAATCGTGGCCACGCTGGCGGTGGCGAGTGCCTGCTCGGCCACGCGCACCCAGGAGTCGGCGGGTGAAGTCATCGACGACAGCGTGCTCACGGCCAAGGTGAAGGCGGGGCTCATCGACGATCCGGTCACCAAGGCCGGTCAGATCAACGTCGAGACGTATCGCGGCGTCGTCCAGCTCGGCGGCTTCGTCGACAATTCGAACCAGAAGGCCCAGGCGACGAAGGTCGCCAGCTCGGTGACGGGTGTCAAGGAAGTCCGCAACGACCTCCGCGTGAACCCTCCGCAGGCCACGACCGGGCAAGTCATCGACGACGCCACGGTCACGGCGTCGGTGAAGGCGAAGCTCGTCGACGACACGACGACGAAGGCTCACCAGATCAACGTCGAGACGCAGAACGGCATCGTGCAGCTGACCGGATTCGCCGACTCGACGACCTCGAAGTCGCGAGCCGGCGAACTGGCGCGGTCCGTGGACGGCGTCACGGACGTGAAGAACGATATCGAGATCCGTCAAAACTGATCCGCAGGAGCCGCGGGCGTCTGGTCGCCCGCGGCTCGGCTCCGCAGTTCGATCGCGAGCGCCTTGACGCTCACGAGCAATGGCACGGCGAGTGCCACGCCCGCAATGCCCCACAGCCACCCGCCGAACCAGAGGCTCAGCAGTACGAGCAGCGGGCTGACGTCGAGGCGATGTCCCACCAGCACGGGTTGCACGATCTGGCCTTCGACGGCGGTCAACACGAGGTAACAACCGGCCACGGCGAAGGCACGTTCCAGGCCGTCAAAGGAAACGACTGCGACGACGGTGAGCAGGACGAGAGTCGTGGCCGAGCCCGCGTACGGAATGTAATTGAACAGGAACGCCACGACGCCCCACAGCAGCGCATTGGGCATCCCCAGCAAGTGCATCGTCGTGGCGGTGCCGATGCCGAGCAGCAGGTTGCTGACGGTGACGGCCGCGAAATAGCGGCCGACGTTGTCGCTGATCGTCGCGACGATCTGGACGAGTCGCTTGTTCGATTCGTGCCCGCCGCATGCGACGTCGAGCCGCATCAGCAGCGACGGGCCTCCCGCGAGCAGGAAGAAGGTCACCATCAGGATCGTCGCAATCACGAACAGCCATTCCGGCGTACTGGCGACCGTCGCATTCACGTCCACGATGACCGGGGGCGACGCGTCGGCATCGCCGGCTGCGATCGGGCCGGCCACGCGGCCGGCCTGTTCGGAAACCGATTCGACCTTGGCCAGCAGACGGGTGACCGGGCGCATCTTTCGCTCCAGCGTGCGCATCGTCGTCGGAGCCGTGTCGAGCCACTCCCGGGCGGGCTGCCAGGTGGCATTGAACGCGAGACCGACGACCGCGATCAGCGAGGCGACTACGACGGCAGCCGCGATCACACGCGGCAGGCGCAGGCGGCGCAAAGCCGAAACCGCCGGGGAGAGCAGCATCGCCAGGAACATTGCGAACAGCACCGGCACGACGGCGGATCCGGCGACGTGCAGCGCGCCGATCGCCAGGATGATCGCTATCAGCACCACGGCCTGCCAGCCGCGCCGTTCCCAGTCCGTTGTGTCCATGCGGGTTCCTCGCGGCTGCAAACCTGAAAGGGGCTGAAGTTAAGCGCGCGCAACCAGTTTACGCGTCGGAGTCCGGCTGCTGCTGCCGTAGGAATGCTCCGATGGGCATCCCGGCGACACGGCGCTGCCGAATCACCGCCGGGCTGGACGATACGCGCCGTGTGGGACCGGTCCGACTTGACGAGGGCGGCCATTCCGATAGCCGGCGACGGTGCCGGAAGCGTCCCATGGACTCCTGCCCATCCGTGCAGCGACGCGAGGAGAGATCCGTGGATACGCTGGAACTGCAGCGCGCGCTCAACGAATTGTCTCGCCGGTGACCGCGCTGTTGCGTCACCTGTCCGCACTTCCCGGCTCAGGGATCGACCGTGCGCAAACCACCCGGAGAACCAACATGGCAGATGCTTCTTCCGCACTCGACTTCAACAAGCTGCTCGCGGCGCTGCCGCCCGAGGAGTGGCGACATCTTCAACCGGACCTCGAGTGGGTCGAAATGTCGCCCGGCGCGACGCTTTACGACGCAGGCGTAGTGCCGCAATACGTGTATTTTCCGGCAACTTCCATCGTCTCCCTGGTCTCTACGATGCAGGACGGGGGGTCCTCCGAGCTGGCGATGGTCGGCAACGAGGGTGTCGTCGGCGTTTCAGCGTTCATGGGTGGCGGGTGTGCGCTGTGCCGCGCAGTCGTGCATGGCGCCGGCCACGGCTTGCGAATGTCCGCGCGGGCGATCGCAAGCCACGCCCAGCGGTCCCCAGCCGTCATGCAGCAATTGCTGCGCTATACACAGGCATTGATCACGCACATGGCGCAAACGGCGGCGTGCAATCGGCACCATGCGCTCGACCAGCAGTTGTGCCGCTGGTTGCTGCTCAACCTCGACCGCCGCGATGACAACGAAGTGGCGGTGACGCAGGAGCGGATTGCCGAAATGCTGGGTGTGCGCCGGGAAAGCGTCACGGGTGGCGCCGTCAAATTGCAGAAAGCCGGGCTCATTCGATACGGCCGGGGCCGCATCTCGGTCGTCGACCGCCCGGGTCTCGAGCACGCGGCCTGTGAGTGCTATTCGGTCGTCAAGCAGGCCTACGACCGCATCCTGAACGACTGGGCCCCGCGCTCGCACTTCCCGGTCGGCCGCCCGAACTCGGCGGCGAACGAGGCCGGGTATCTGTACCGGCTAGCCTGAGGAAACTCTTGCGCCACCCGGAAAATTCAATGGCGCTGAACCTGCGTCAGCCTTCGCCGCCCGGGGAGTTGGCGAGCAATTCACCCACTTCCGCCACCGACAGGTCCCGCGCCTGTGAGTCGCCCACGGTGAGGCCTGACGTGTCGACCTTCGGCACGGCGGGCGCATTGTCCATATCGACCCGGCCGCTGATGCACGCGCCCGTCTCGATCGAAACGCTCCGTGCGTATACGTCGCCCTGCAGCGTCGCGCCGGTGCGCAAGGTCACGCTTTCGAGCGCGTAGACGTTGCCGCTCACCTTGCCCTCGATGATGACGCGACGCGCACGAATGTCGCCTCTTACGTGTCCCGGGCTGCCGATCGTGAGGCTGCGGGTATGCAGCACCGAACCGTCGACCTGGCCTTCGATGACGAGGTCTTCGTCCGCGACCAGGTCGCCCTTGATGCGCAGCGTCGAGCCGAGCACGCAGGCTTTCTGCGCCGGCGCCTGCATCGACACTGGCGTCGATGACGGCGCAGGGGCCGGTGCCGAAACAGGCGCCGCTGCGGGCGGCGGAGCGGCGACTGTCACGACCGGTTCGATCGGCTTGGGCGCCGCGGCGGGCACACTGACCGGCGTGGATTTCAGGACTTCCTCGATGTCGACCCGCTCGGTGCGGTCACGCTTCCACATGTGTCGATCCCCTGCTCATCATTCCGTGGTGCCCGTGCGGGCATAACCGGCTTCGCTGCCGGCGGCGAACGGGCGGGCGTGGGTCTCCCCGCGCCGAGGCTCCATCTTGATGTTGCCGTTCAGCGTCGCGCCGTCCGTGACGTTGATGGTCGGCGCCTCCAGGTTGCCCCGGACATGCGCCTTTGCGCGGACCGTGATGGAGGCGTGGGCCTTCAGGTCGCCTTCCACGTTGCCTTCCACGATGATGACTTCGGCGGTGATCCCGCCCTTGATGGTGGCCTCGGGCCCGATCGTCACTTTCGGCGCCGGGCCGACGGTGCCTTCGATCTGTCCGTGGATCACGAGATCTTCCTGGGAGGAGAGCTCGCCCTTGAATTTCAGGGTCGGGCCCAGGATCGATGCCTTGTCCGTTGCAGAAGGGTGCGATGCGCTCATGCGATGGGGTCTCCGGATGTCCGTTCGCGGGTGGCGGGTTCCCGGCGCCCGCGCTGTCGGCGGTGCGTGGGCCCGGATACTAAACTTACCGGAAGCACGGGACAAACGAAGGCGACGTGCGTCGCAAAAGACGTAAAGCGGGCGGCGCCCATTCCGGATGGCTGCGCTGGCGGTCCGACCGGTAGCGGCCTTCTCGATCCGGCCGAGCGGCCGCATCGGCTGGACGATCGGCTAGGATGGGTCGTCCAAACGCGTCGGCCGCTCCGGCGGCGCGCGCAGTCTCCTGGAGCGTGCACATGTTCGATACCGGCTGGTGGCAGCGCGACGACCTGGGCTATCGCGACGGCCGGCTGCATTTCGCGGGCGCGGACCTCCAGGCGCTTGCGGCGAGGACGGGCACGCCCGCCTTCGTCTACAGCGCCGGCCGCGTGCGGGCGAATCTCGAGCGACTGGTCTCCGCGCTGGGCGGCGCGGGCGTGCCGCACCGGGTCTTCTATGCGATCAAGGCGAACCGTTACGGCCCGCTGCTCGACGCGATGCGGTCGTGGGGCCTGTGCGGCATCGACGCCTGCTCGCCGGCCGAGATGCGCTGCGCGCTGCAGCACGGCTTCGGCGAGACGGATATTTCGTTCACCGGCCACGCCGTGTCGAATGACGACCTCGATGCCTTCGCCCGGCATCCCGGCGTGCACATCAACTGCGACGCGCTCTCGACGATTCGCCGCCTCGGGGAACGCTGTCCGGGTCGCTCCATCGGCATCCGCGTGAACCCCCGCGTCGGCGCGGGGTACAACGAGCGGCTCCACTACGCGGGAGCGCGGCCGAGCAAGTTCGGCATCTATCGTGACCGGTTCGACGAGGCGCTCGACATCGCGGCCGCGTTCGGCCTGAAGGTTACTCAGATCCACTTTCACTTCGGTTACGGCTACCTGACCCGCGACCTGCCCCGGTTCGAGCAGGCACTGCAGAGCGCCGCATGGTTCGTCGACCGCTGCCCGGACGTCGACACGCTCGACGTCGGCGGCGGTATGGGCGCCCCGATCACGGCCGAGCACCCGGCGCTCGATCTCGAGCATTGGGCGGCGCTGATCGCCGCACACACGCGCCCTCGCGGGCTGCAGGTGCATCTCGAACCCGGCGACTACCTGATGAAGGACGCCGGCGCGCTGCTGTGCGAGGTCAACACGGTCGAAAACAAGGGCGGCGTCAATTTCGCGGGCGTCAACGCCGGCCTCAACCTGCAGAACCTGTGGGCCTACTACCAGACCCCGTTCGTCGTCGCGCCGCTGGCGCTGCGCCAGTCGCGCGAGTGCGAGACCTATACGATCACGGGCAACATCAATGAGGCCATCGACATCCTCGCCGAGGACGTCGTGTTGCCGCGGCTGCACGAAGGCGACACACTCGCGCTGCTGAACGCCGGCGGCTACGGCTCCGCGTCCGCGTCGAACCACTGCATGCGCGGGAGTTTCACCGAGCACCTGCTCGACTGAACCCGGTCGCCCCCGTCAATCGCGTCGAATCCGGAAACGGCCAGAGAAGATGCCCGCCACAACGCTGAAAGTGCTGATCGTCCTGACCTCCAATGCGGCCATGGGCCCTGGTGGCCCGCCCACGGGGTTCTGGCTCGAGGAGTTCACCTCGCCGTACTACGTGTTCGCCGATGCCGGCGCCATTGTCGAAATCGCTTCCGTCGCGGGCGGCCCGGCGCCGGTCGATCCGCGCAGCCTCGAGGGTTCCGGCCAGCTCCCGGCGAGCGTCGATCGGTACCGGCGCGATTCGGCGCTGCAGGCGGCTCTCAAAGCGACGACACCCCTCGCTCGCGTGTCGTCGAACGCTTACGACGTTGTCTTCCTGCCCGGCGGTCACGGCACGATGTGGGATCTGCCCGGCAGCGAGGCGCTGGCCGGACTCGTTGCCCGCACGCTCGCGCGTGGCTCGGTGGTGGCCGCGGTCTGCCATGGACCGGCCGGGCTCGTCAGCGCGCGTTTCCCGGACGGACGGGCGGTCGTCGCCGGACGTCGCGTCTCGTCGTTCACCAATGCGGAGGAGCGGGCGGTCAAGCTGGACGGCGCGGTGCCGTTCCTGCTCGAGGATCGCCTGCGTGCGCTCGGCGCGACATTCGAGAGCGGCCCGGATTTCAGGCCGTTTGCGATCGCCGACGGCAAGCTCGTGACCGGGCAGAACCCGGCATCCTCGGCGCGGGTCGCCGAGCTGGCGATCGCGGCGGCCCGCGCCTTGTGAACACGATCTGGGCTGGCGTCACACCCTGCGTCGTCGCGCCGCTCCGAGAGCCGCGAGGCCGAGGCCGAGCAGCGCCAGCGTGCCGGGCTCGGGCACCTTCGAAATCACTCCGAACACTCCATGCGTCTCGTCGTTCGGGCCGGCCGCGAAATAGATCGACTGCGGGCTTCCGGCTCCGCCGCCGTTGCCCGCCATCAGGCCCCACAGCCCGTTGATCACCAGCGGATTTCCGTTCTCGTCGTTCAGTTGACCGAGATAGGCACTGCGTGGCCAGGTCGAAGATGTTGATACGGCCGTCGCCGAAGTTGCCTACCAGCAGGTCGCCGGCAAACTGCTCGAACGACGCTGGAGCCAGTGCCATGCCCCACGGCGAATTGAGCGCGCCCTGCGTGGCGAGGCGGGCAAGGAAACCGCCCTGCAGGTCGAAAACGTCGACGAAGCCGTTACCCAGGCCGGGAACATCGTCCGGTCCATTCGCATCCCGTAGCGCGTAGGTGACGTACAGATTGCCGCCGATGTTCTGCACGTTGAACGGGGCGTACCCGGCCGGCAGGTTGGGATCGGTGAAGGATCCGGCCAGATCGGGTGCCCCCGCGTTGCCTTTCAAGACGTCAATTTGACCGGAGAGGAAATCGGCTGCGTACAGATACGCGCTGCCCGCGACGGTCGCGAACGCGACGCCTTTGTAGAGGTTGTCGGGTGAACCAATCTGCAGCGTCTCCGCGCTCGTTCCCAACGCGCCGCGCCAGCCGGACACCGTCCCGTCCTCACTGACGAACAGGAAGGTGTCGCCGTTGAAATTCCCGGCCGTCAGGCTGTTGAAAGCCTGCCCCGTCACATTGCCCGCTCCAGGGATCGTCACCGTGAGGCCCACCTTGACCGTTGCGTTGGTCAGCGGATCGACCCGGTACAAGGTCGACACCCCGGTGCCGTTGTCCGAGACCCAGAATGGCGACGTTGCGGAGGCCGCCATGCCCCAGGCATTGACCAGGTCCGTGTCGGTGATCTGTGCCGGGTTGGCCGTTTGATCGTCCGTGACCAGGTTGGTGACCGCGAACGCCGTGGCGTGTGACGTGATCGGCCCGACCAGCAGGGCCAACGCCAGCAATCGCAGAGGATGTTGCTTCATGTCGTTCTCCTCGGTCGTGCCGGGTTCGTGCAGTCGCGAAGATGCGCAGCCGCCAGTACCGCCGGCGCGAAAGCCGGTCGTGACGCCCGTGCCAGATGGGCGATCGGGGCGAGTCTCATGGCGCGAACCCTGATGGATGAATCATGGACGCGATGGGCGGTTTGAATCCGCTGCATAATTTGCGCCAACAGGATGCCGGTCCATGCGAATCAAATGGTTGGCCGACGAATGGAAACGTCAGCTGCGGATTCCGGTTCAGTTCTGTAAGATTTTCCGACGATCCACCGTGACCGGCGAATCGCTCGCGCGGATCGGCTGGTGCGGCGCAGCATTTCCTCGAGCCATCATCCACGGACGCCGGCTAGCCGAGCACGCGCCGGGCGGGTGTAGATTTCCGGTCGTGAGACCGAGTGCCGCCGCAATGGGGGGAGGCCTCATGAGCCGATTATGTGCGTTGCCGGTCGCCACCGCGCTTCTGACAGCAGCGCTGTTTGCGGGCGCGGCGCAGGCAATGGAGATTCGGCAATTCGACAGGATGGCGGACGCGGACCAGAAAGAATATGTGGGTGCCCTGGTGGAAGGAGCGCAGAAGGTATTGAGAGACGAAGGTCGTGCGGATCTGGCAGAGCAGGTTGGGCTGCTCTTTACCACGCAACCACGCGACAGCGACGTTTCCATCGGCATGAGCCAGTTCATCTCCAACCTGGCGCTGATTCGCGCCTCGGACTTGAAGAGGCTGGAACAGGATCCCCATGCAACCCGCCTCGAAGTCGAGCACGCCATGATCATGACGCTGAAGCATGACGGCATCGTCCTGCCGAAGAGCTTCATGCATGTGCTCGATGGATTCAAGCCGGCGCATCCGCTGAAGTGAAGTCGGCCGCGAGTTTGCCCGGCTGGGCTTCGGAGTGCGGAGTCCAGGACGACGGTCATCGAGCATTCACGGCGTCGTCACGCGTCGAGCACGGGTTGCACGCTGCCGTTGCAAGGGTATGTAATTGGCAGCGACATCGCCGTTGTGCGAGGAGTCGCCGGGCGGCACCGATGACAGCGAGGGACAAGCTGGCGGCATTGTTGCTGGCCGCAAACATCGAGATCGATGGCGGCGATCCGTGGGATATCCGCGTGCACGATGAGCGGTTCTACGCTCGCGTGCTGTCGGACGGAACCCTCGGTGCCGGGGAGTCCTATATGGACGGCTGGTGGGATGTGCCGCAGCTCGACGAGTTCTTCGCGCGCGTCCACCGGGCGAAGCTCGAGCGCGAGCTCCGGACCGCCGGGGTTCTCGTGCACGTCGTGCGTGGCAGGATCCGCAATCTGCAGGCGCGAAGGCTTTCAACACGTGTCGCGCAGCGGCACTACGACCTCTCGAACGACCTGTATGTCGCGATGCTCGGCCCGACCATGCAGTACACCGGCGCCTACTACGGCATCGACGGAGCGGATCGGACACTCGATGAGGCGCAACGCCTCAAGCTGGACTTGATCGCGAGAAAACTCCACTTGCGGCCCGGAATGACCGTCCTCGAGCTCGGTGGCGGTTTCGGGGGGCTCGCCCGCCACCTCGCGCAGCACCACCAGTGCCGCGTGGTCAGCTACAACATCAGTCGGGAGCAGGTCGAATTTGCGCGCGCCTGGTGCGACGGCCTGCCGGTCGAGTTCCGCCTCGCAGGACTACCGCGAGGCTGCGTCGGATCCAGCGCTGTACGACCGGGTTGTCAGCATCGGGCTCATGGAGCACGTCGGACCGAAGAACTACCGTCGATTTTTCGAGATCGTACGCGCACGGCTGGCGCCGGCCGGGCTGGCCCTGGTGCACACGATCGGCGGCAACGTCAGCATGACGACGTCCGATCGGTGGATCACCAAGTACATCTTCCCGGGCGGCGTCATCCCGTCCGAGCGGCAGATCACCGCAGCGCAGGAGGGACTGTTCGTCCTCGAGGACTGGCACAACTTCGGGCCGGACTACGACCGTACGCTGCGTGCGTGGGACGCGAACTTCCGCGCGGCATGGCCGGCGCTGCGTTCCGACCCAAGACTCGACGAACGCTTCTACCGGATGTGGCGTTACTACCTGAACTCCTGTGCAGGAGCGTTCCGAGCCCGGGAGCTGAATCTCTGGCAGATCGTCCTGAGCCGGGGCGACGTGCCGGGCTACGTGCCTGCGCGGTGAGCGATGCGGTACACCACGATCGCCGAGCACCGTGAGCGGGTCGAGCGGATCGCGGCGGCATTGCGCTCTTCGAGCGGCGCCGTGCGCTTGCGCAAGCGCACCAGCAACCTGTTCCGTCCCAGGAAGGACGAGGTCCGGGTGCGCCTCGACGGCACCACGCTCGATCACGTGATCGCGATCGATGGCATTGCGCGCCAGGCCGAAGTGGAGGGCATGACGACGTACGCCGATCTCGTCGACGCCACCTTGGCGCAGGGTCTCGCACCTGCGGTCGTCCCGGAGCTGAAGAGCATCACCGTCGGCGGTGCGACCACCGGCCTCGGCATCGAGTCGAGCGCGTTCCGCTTCGGCCTCGTGCACGAGACCGTCGACGAGTTCGACGTGCTGGTGGCCGACGGCCGGGTGCTGCGCTGCTCGCCGTCGCAGCATGCCGAGCTGTTTTGCGGCTTCCCGAACTCCTACGGCAGCCTCGGCTACGCCACGCGACTCACCGTCAGGCTCATCCCGGTCGCGCCTTTCGTTCACTTGCGACACGAATCCTTCGCGGATGCCGGGCAGTACTTCGCGGCAATCGCGGCGGAATGCGCGGAACCGACCTGCGACTATCTCGACGGTGTCTTCTTTGGCCCCGGTGATTTCGTGCTGACCCGCGCGTCGATGGTCGAGCGGCTTCCGACCGGCGCGACAACGAGCGATTACACGTGGATGCGGCAGTACTGGCGCAGCCTCCATGGACGAACGGACGATTACCTGGCGATCAAGGACTACTTGTGGCGCTGGGACACGGACTGGTTCTGGTGCAGCCGGAACGTGGGCGCGCAGTTCGCGCTCGTACGCATGTTGGCGGGACCGCGGCTCCTCTCGAGCGTGACGTACCAGAAGATCATGCGCGCCGGACAACGCTATCCGCTGAAAGCGCTCGAGCTGCTGCGGCCACGCGCGGAATCGGTGATCCAGGATGTGGACATTCCGCTCACTCGCGCCGCGAGTTTCCTGGCGCAGTTGCACGCCGAGGTCGGCATCACGCCGGTCTGGGTCTGTCCGTTCAGGGTCACGACCGACCGCTTTCCGTTGTATCGGCTGCGGACGGACATGCCGTACGTCAATTTCGGGTTTTGGGACAGCGTGCGAAGCCGGCACCCGGACGGTCACTACAACGCGATCGTCGAGCAGCTCGTGGCGCAGCACGACGGCAAGAAGAGCCTGTATTCACGCAGCACCTTCGACGAGCAGGGGTTCTGGGCCATGTACGACCGGCAGACTTACGACGCGCTGAAGCGCGCATACGATCCGGTCGGCCGGTTCCCCGGGCTGTTCGAGAAGGCGGTCGGGCGCGGCTGAGACACTTTGCTTTCCTCGTCACGGCGAGAGCGGGGGGTGTCTGTCACTCTCCGTTGCCGGGTTCGATCAATCGCAGTGACCTCCAGGCCACTCGAGGCTTGCGGCGCGACGGGCGGGAGGAGTTTGGGAGTAGAGTGACAACGTTCGCGAGCGGCAAAATCAACGAAAGGGGAAACGCGATGACTCCGGATCTCAAGTACCTGGTTTGGACCGTGGCGCTGACGATCGTGCAGCTGCTGGTGGCCGTTGTCGGCGCGACGATGCAGTTCCCGATGCCGGTACTCGTCGGCAATCGCGAGGCTGCGATCGAGGGGCGAGGCTGGGTGGGCAGGGCTCAGCGTGCGCACCGCAACATACTCGAGAGCCTGGTGCTGTTTGCAACACTGGTGCTGGTGGCGCAGGTCGCAGGCCGGGCCAATGCCATGACGGCCATGGGTGCGGCGCTCTTCTTCTACGGGCGGCTGATTTACGCGGCGATCTACTGGGCCGGCATCGCCTGGGTTCGCACTGTGGCCTGGGCTGTCTCCCTGACGGGGCTCGTGTTGATCCTGTTGCAACTCCTGTAGCGCGGGATCACCGTCGGCCGCATTAGAGGACGGGGCACTGCGGCCCGTTCGACGCGTCTGTCGGAGGACATCGCGTCAGCCGTCAGAAACGACCGCTCGCACCTCCGCCGCCGAAGCGACCTTCATGCTGCACGGTGGCGGGTTCGACGGGTTGCGGCCCGGGGCTGCCGGACTGGGTCAGCACGGCGGCGCCAGCAGTCTGCAGCAGGTCCAGCGGTCCCTCCCGGTCGGTGAGCCTTTCCGACGTGAGTCCGTTGCGCGGCTGCCGAAGGTAGCGATCGACGACGAGGCCGGCCGCGATGGCCGCCAGTCCGTCGAGTACGAGCCGCACTTCGCAGTGGCCCCCCCAACAGAAGACGCAACTCGACCCCAATGCACGCGATGCATCCGAGGAAGGCGAGCAACGGCGCGTGACGGCGGCGACGAAGTCCGGCGATCAGCGCGGCGACACCGAACGCCAGCGAGCAAGGCGATGGGCGCGAGCCGACCCAGGGCGCCAGCCGGCATGCCGGACGTCACGGCGAACGAGCTCCAGCTCACGTGTCGCGCATAGGCGAACACCGGCACGCACCGCGACGATCCAGTCGAGCATGCGGTCGTGCGACGGACGACGGAACTCGTGCGCTCCGGCGGCCAGTGCGCCGGCGGCCAGCGCGCACGCGAACACGAGCAGCCGTCATCCCGACGCCCGCTGTCGCATCGATCGCATGTGCGACCCGAGTCGCATCCAGCCACTCGATGAACGCGAGCGCCGCACATGTCGTCAGCAACGGGTTGAGCAGGCGACGCCCGCGGCTGCACGGTCGTCACCGATGACGACGAGCCACAAGAAGTCGAACTCCGGGAGACCCTGAAGCCGGGCCGACCTTGCCGGCGATCCAGAAGCCGATCAGCAGGTAGCCGCCGACGCAGAGACCTTCCTCGATGCCCGATGCGTGCAGGCGCTTGCCGACCTTCAGCCATTCCGCCGCGGCGGCCGCGATGACGCCTGCCACGAGCAGCATCACATCGTGGTTGAAGCCGAGCACGAGCCGGATCAGCGCGGCCGCCACGAGCCCCAGCACGAACAGCGCGATGCGGGCGAACAGGCCGGCGCTGCGCCAGCCGCCGGTGCGCTCCGTCGCGAGGTTGGCCGCCAGGGTCCCGCGCAGTCGCGCTGCGACCTCGAGCCAGCGCTCCTCGTCCGGCGACGGACGCCAGACGCTCACTTGGCCGGGCTCCCGGATGCGCTGCCGAAGCTGCCACAGCGCCGCTGCCGCGACACAGACGACGACCAGCACGAAAGCCGCGGTCGGGGGCCCGTCACCAATCCGCGGCACGGCCGCGACGCAAATCCCGATGGCGCCGTAGACGACTCCGTACACGACGAACATCTCGCGACCGGTGCGCAATCCATGCCGGACCGCGGCAGCCGCCATGATCGCGACGAGCGGCAACCCGCCGAGGAGCCATGGCATCGAGCCGCACCACGCCAGCGCCCCCACGAAGGCGACGTTCGCCGCGAAGTGATCGAAGACGTCCGTGAAGCGCGTGTCCGGATTGCGGGACCGATCGGCGAAACGCCACGCGGCGATGACCGCCGCGCAGATCAGCGCGCGCGAGCCGAACTCGGGCGCCGACGGCCAGTCGAATACGGCTGAATTGAAACTGCCGGCGACGCCGAACCAGCCCGCAAGCGCGGTCAGCGACGCCGCAAGGACCAGCGATGACCCGAATGCGTACGCCACCATCGCGTGGAATGACTGCCAGCAGCAGGAAATGCCAGGACCAGAGCGGGCCGAGCAGTTTGAACGCGTGCTCCGCGTACGCGAGATCGGCGCTCACCAGCAGGACTCCGAGCAGCAGCAGGTACTCGCCGGCCGTCGACAGCGAGCGGCCCGCCAGCCGCGAGCGCACGGCCGGCACGCCGCACGCAACCGCCGCAAGCAACAACGCCAGCACGATCGCCAGCGGCCCGATGCGGTCGAGGTTGCGCGCCAGGATCATGCCGACGCCACCGGTGACCAGCGTGACGCCGGCATACATCAGCAGGCGCAGCTCCGCGTGCAGCGAGAAGACTTCGCCGCGGTCAAGCGCAATGGCGCGCGACGCCGTTGCGTCGTCGAGCGCGCGTTCCGCGTGCAGGGTGCGAAGTTCCGGTTCGAGCGTGTGCATGGCTCGAATCTACTGTCGCGGGAATCGCGGGTCCACTGAAAAACCGGTGAGGCCCGTTGTCGGACGGCGCTCAGTCACGCGCCGGCACCATCAGCACCGGCACGCGCGCGTCGCGCAGCACGGCGTAGCTGACGCTGCCGACCAGCAGGTCGAAGACCGCGCCGCGGCCGTGCGTGGCCATCACGATCAGTTCGGCGCCGAGCCGGGTGGCCTCGCTCAGGATCGTTGCGGCGGTCGGGCCGCGGATCGTCAGTGCCGTCGTCTCGACGCCGTCCGCTCGCAATGACTGGGCGTATTGCTGCAGCTTGCGGCGTTCCTCGCGGTACTCCTGCTCGATCACGTCGCGCACCGCCTCGGAGCCGGTCTCGTAGCCGACGAACGCCGGGTTCGGCTCGGCGACGTACAGCAGCCACACCTCGGCCTTCGTGTCGCGCGCGACGGCGCGGGTCGCAGCGAGGACGCGGTCGGTGGCGGTACTCAGGTCCAACGGCACCAGCAGGCGCATGCTCAGTCTCCCTGTGTGCTGGGCGGCGAAGGCCTGCTCGACCAGCGGCTGCAACGCAGCGGTGTACTTCTCGGCATCGGCGACCGCGAGGTGCGACCATTCCGGCAGGCGCAGGCCCTGCATCGCGCGGTGGTCCTCGAAGTGTATGCCCGGCACGCCGGTCTTCTCGAGCAGCACATTCCACGTCGTCGCCCGCGGGAACCAGCGGTTCTCGTAAGCGCGGAAGTCTGCGTCGCTCGGCGGGCGCACGAACACCAGCAGTACGCCGCGCGCCCGCAGCTTCGCCGCTGCCTTCACCGCTCGGTCGATCTGCTCGGCGATCTTCTTGTGCAGCGCTTCCTCGCTGCCGAAGGGCACTTCGCCGAAACGCTGCGCCCAGATCCGCTGGCAGAGCGCTGGCGTACTCCGGGTCGTTCTCGACCTTGCTCCACAGATGGGTATTGCGATCGGCCTGGCTGACTGCGAGCTTGCGCACGCTCAGGAAGTCCGGCACGCCGTCCCGCGCCGGCCACGGCTGGCGCTTCAGCACCGTCATCAGCGCAAAGTCCGGGTCGTAATAGGCGAGCCACGGCTCGAGCAGGGTCATGGACAGCCACTGGGCGACGCGCTCGGACGGCGTCTCCTTCGGATACAACTCGAACTTCTCAGCCATGTGCGTGAAGCCCGTGAAGAACAAATCGGGCGCGACGCCGATCACCAGCCGGCCGGTGAAGTCCGGGTCGTCGGCCAGCTGCTCCATCACCGGCAGCGGCGACGTGCCTTCGATCGCAAGCTGGATCGGCCGCTCGCCGCCGAGCTGCTCCCAGACGTGCAGCTGCACGTCGAACAGCATCCGCGACGAGCCGATGATGACGGTCTTGTGGCCCTCGCCATGGTCGATGCGGCCGCGCTGCATGGCCCACAGCCCCGGGCTGTTGCGGATGGCCGGCACGCCGCCCCAGGCGCGCCAGTATGCTTCCCAGCCGACGAGCGCGATCGCGAACACGACCAGCGCAATCAGCACGGCGGTCCCGGCGCGCATGTCGGGCAGCGGCCGGACGTACGACTGTGCTCCCAGCCGGCCGGGCTCGATCCGCTCCGGGCGGGCCTGCTCAGAACTGGAAATAGATGAAGGCATTGCTGCCCCCCTGCGTTGCGACGGTCAGGAACAACATCGCGGCCCACGCCAGGCCGACCAGCACGACCGGCCGGCGCGCCACCTCGATGTGCAGCTCGCGGTCGCGCATGTAGGCGTGGATCGCGAGCATCGCGGCAACTGGCACGGTCACGCTGACGATCAGCCAGGTCGTGAGCACCGGCTTGCCTGTCGGGCCGAAGCCCAGCATGGCGCCCAGCACGAGCCAGGCCTTCGGGAAGTCGTGCGCGCGGAAGAACACCCAGGTGACGTTCACCAGCGCATAGGTCAGCACGCCCAGCAGCAGCCGCCCGGTCCAGCTCTTCCACATCGCGAGATGGCCCCAGGCCTGCTTCAGGAACCGCTCGCCGACCAGGAACAGGCCGTGCAGGCCGCCCCAGACGACGAACGTCCAGGCCGCGCCGTGCCAGAGTCCGCCGAGCAGCATCGTCAGCATCAGGTTGACGTAGGTGCGGCCCGGGCCCTTGCGGTTGCCGCCGAGCGGCACGTACAGGTAGTCGCGCAGCCAGGTGGACAGCGAGATGTGCCAGCGGCGCCAGAAGTCCGAGAACCCGACCGCCGCGTACGGATAGCGGAAGTTGTCGATCAGCGAAATGCCGAGCACCAGCGAGGCGCCGATGGCCGTGGTCGTGTAGCCGGCGAAGTCGCAGAAGATCTGCCCCGAGAACGCCAGCGTGCCGAGCCAGGCGTCGAGCGCAGTCAGCGCGTCTTTTGCACCGTAGACCTTGTCGGCGACCGGCGCGAGCAGGCCGTCGGCGATCACGATCTTGTTGAACAGGCCCAGCGTCATCAGCATCAGGCCCCAGCGAACCTGCTGGCGCGTCGCGCGCGATTCACGCTCGAACTGCGGCAGCAGGTCGGTCGGGCGCAGGATCGGACCGGCGACGAGGTGCGGGAAGTAGGTGACGAACAGCGCGAAGTTGAGGAACGAATCGCCCGGCCGAGCGCGCCGCAGGTACACGTCGAGCGTGTAGGACATCGTCACGAACGTGTAGAACGAGATGCCGATCGGCAGGACGATGTCCCAGGCCGGTGGCGTGTAGTCGATGCCGACAGTCGCGGCCAGCGACTGGAAGCTCCGCAGCAGGAATCCGCCGTACTTGAAGTAACCGAGCATGCCGAGGTTGAACACCACGGACAGCAGCATGACCAGCCGTCGCCGGACCGGGTCCTCGGTGCGATCGATCCAGTGCGCGACCTTCCAGTCGATGAGGGTCGAACCCCACAGCAGCAGGATGAATGGCGGGTTCCACGCGGCGTAGAAGACGTACGACGCGATCAGCAGGTTGATCTTCCGGGTGCGCCAGCTGAACGGCAGGCTGTGCAGCAGCACGACGATCGCGAAGAACGCGATGAACGTCAGCGAGTTGAATGTCATGGCTGCGGGCCCCTCACATCAGCCCGGCTGGCCGCGGGTCTTGCGCCCGTTGGCGAAAGAAGTCTGCGCCGGAATGCCGCCCTGCGCCAGCCCATTGCGAACCGTTCGCGTGACGTCGCGGCGTGCGTGCCGCCGTCTGCAGTCAGGTCGCGGAGTAGACTCCTCGTGCGAGGGCCATCATCGCTTCTCGCGCCACGTCGTCCGTCAGATGCTCGAGTTCCCCCGCATCGAGCCACACGCCCTGGCAGGTGGGGCAGCGGTCGATGACCAACATGTGGGCCACCGTCTTCGTCATCGCCGCACCGTCGACTGGGCATGCGCGCCGCTGTTCCCCGGCAGCCGCCAGCTTGAGTTCGAGCGCCCGGCGGCACGGCCCGCACGTGGGCTTGTCGTCGTACGACTCCTTCGTTCGATGGCCGCAGCGGACGCACTTTTCGGCGAAAAGACGCATGACGATCCCCCTTCGACCAGCCCGTGAAGCGCTGTGGTCATGATACCTCGGCTGCCGCGACGTCCGGCGATGCGCGACTCGTCACGCAGGTGTTCTCGCGGCGCGAGATCACTCCGGAGCCGTCGCAACGGGCGCTGCGCGAGCGCTGCGCTGGATCCACGCGTAGACCGGGTAGCTGAGCGACAGCAAGGCGACGGCGACGGCGGTCGTGCCCGGACTTGCGAAGCACACGGCGGCCAGCAGCGCGAGCGTCGTGACCAGGGCCACCGCCGGCAGCCACGGGTAAGCCTTCGCTCGATAGGGCCGCTCGAGCTGCGGATGCGTGCGGCGCAGCTGGAACAGGGCCAGCATCGTCGCCGAGTTCACGATCATGCCGATGGTGGCGGTGATCTCGAACAGCGCCTCGAACGAGCCGGCCGCCGCCATCGCCGCAGCGCCCGCAACCGTGATCAGCGTAGCGCGGCCCGGTGTGCCCCACGAGTTGACCTCGGCGGCCCGCCTGAGGCCCAGGCCGTCGCGCCCGAGCGCAAAGAGGACGCGCGGCGCGTACATGATGATGATGTTCAGGATACCGAGCAGCGACACGAGCGCCAGCACGGTGACGGTGCGCTTCGCCGCGGAGCCGAAGACCACCCCTGCGGCGTCGGCCACGGCCAGCTTCGAGGCCGCCAGCTGCGGCAGCGGCACGACCAGCAGCACGGCCACGTTGATGAGCACGTACACCGCGATGACGACGAAGATGCCCGTGAACATCGCGCGCGGCAGGTTCCGGCCGCCGGCGACGTCCTCTTCCGCGAAGTAGACGCCGGCGTTCCAGCCCTGGTACGTCTCGTACAACAGCTGCATCGAGCGCACGACGGCCAGCAGCAGGGCCGCGGGCGCGATCGAAGCGACGCCATCGGCATGCGCGGCAAACTCCGTGCGCCCGGTCCGCGCCGCGTGCCAGAAGCAGGCGACGACGATGGCGGCGAGACCGGCAACCTTCGCAAGGCTCAGCAATTCCTGGACCCGCGCCCCGAGGCGCAGGCCGAACCAGTTGAGCGCGGTCATGAATGCGATCAGGCCGAGCGCGTAACGGTGTCACCCACGAGCCCGGCGCGTGCAGCAGTTCGACGCCGAATTCGGCCGCGGCGACGGAAAGGAACCCGATGGCGCAGACGTTCGTCAGCCAGTCGCTCCAGCCCACGGCGAAGCCCGCGAAACGACCGTAGGCCACCTTGCAGTATTCGTAGGGACCGCCGGCGCGCGGCAGCGCGGCGGCCAGTTCCGCCATGCTGTTGGCGGAGGCGAGCACCAGCGCGCCGCAACCGACCCACACCGCGAGGACGAGGTACGGGTCGCCGAGCATGCCGGCGACCGTGCCGGGCGTGCGCAGGATTCCGCCGCCGATCGTGCCGCCGACAACGGCGGCGATGCCGAACGTCAGGCCGACGACGCGCAGCAGTCGGTGCGGCGCGGCTTTCGCGCCAGGTACCGGGTCGTTCATGCCTGTCTCCCCTTTGGACATGTGCTGCGCCGCCGGGCGGTTGGAGCCTGCCCGGTGCTCAGCCGAACGCGACGTAGACGCGCTTGTTGTGCCGTCCCTTGTTCTCGACCTTGCTGACCATGAGGCGGCCGACCTCGCCGGTCGCGCGCACGTGCGTTCCGCCGCAAGGCTGAAGGTCCGTGGCGGCGATCTCGAGCAGGCGGATCCGACCGGCGCCGCGCGGCGGCTGGACGGACAGCGTGCGGACGAGTTCGGGCTGGCGATCGAGTTCCTCGTCGGTGATCCAGCGGCAGCTCAACGGAAGGTTGGCCGTCACCAGCGCCGCCAGGGCTTCGTTGACGCGATCGGGAAAGATCTCGTCCTGCGTGTCGAAATCGAGCCGGCTGCGGTCGGCGGCGATCTGCCCGCCGGTGACGCCGTAGCGCAACACCGAGCCGAGCAAGTGCAGTCCGGTGTGCATGCGCATGTGCAGGTAGCGGCGATCCCAGTCGATGACCGCTTCGACATCGTCTCCCGCCGCGGGTGCCGGCGCGCCGTCGGCGAGCTGATGCAGGATGCGACCGCCTTCGGCCTTGCGCGCGTCGAGCACGCGCCACTCGCGGCCGTCCGCCGCCCTGAGCATGCCGGTATCGCCCGGTTGGCCGCCCCCGAGGGGATAGAAGACCGTCCGGTCCAGCACGATCCCCGCTGGTGACGCCTCGACGACCCGTGCGGTGCAGGTCTGGAGGTAGGCGTCCTGCTGGAAAAGCCAATCGGTCATCCCCGGGTCTCCATTCGTTGCCATCGTGTCCCGCGCGGCGCAGGTTCGTGCACTTAAGCTCGAAAGCCGCGAAAAGGAAAGGCCCTAGTGTCGCCGGGTCCTGCCCGCTCGGTCCCGGCCATCGGTGACTTGCAAGATTGGACTGAAATGCTAGCGTACAGGCCGGACCGACGAGGAGACGCCGATGAGTCAGAACCTGGATACGCTCAAGGCCCTGATGGCCGCTTCCAAGCGCAAGGATCACGAGGCCTTCCTGGCCTTGTGGGTCGACGAGGACCTTTCCTACTACTGGTCCATGCATCAGAAGCCGATCACGACCAAGGAAAAGCTGCGCAAGTTCCTGCGCAACTACGAGAGCAGCTTCGACCAGCAGGACTGGACGATCACTCACTGCCTGGAGCAGGGCGACCTGATGTTCTGCGAGGGCGTCGAGATGCTCTACGACCGCGTGAACCAGAAGCTGATCCGCAATCCGTTCATGCAGGCCGTCGAATTCCGCGCCGGCAAGGTTGCCGCGATGCGCGACTACTACGACGGCTCGGTCATCGCCGCGCCCGAGCGCAAGCCGGCCGCCGCGACGGGGCAATAGCAGCCTGGTTGTGCACGGCGATCTCGAGACGGAGTAGCAACGATGCGGATTGACTTCCCGTTCATGCGCGGCGGCGTGTTGGCGCTCGCCCTGTCTCTCGGCGCCATCGCGCCGGCCGCGCAAGCGCAGGATCCGCCGGGTCGCGCCAAGGTCGTGAATGCCATCCACGCCGACCATGACGCGGCGATCGAGCGTCTGCGCGCGTGGATCGCGCTGCCGACCATCGCCAACATGGGCGTGAACACGCCGCAGGGCGCCGCATACATGCGCCAGCTTGCGCTGGACGCGGGGTTCCAGAGCGCGCGCATCGTCGAGACCGGCGGCGTGCCGGGCGTCTTCGCCACGCTCGACGCGGGAGCGAAATACACGCTCGCGATCTACTTCATGTACGACGTGAAGCACTACGACCCGGCCGAGTGGTCGTCTCCACCGCTCGAGGGAAAGATCGTGCCGCGGCCCGGCGAGGGCACGGCCTTGATCGGACGCGGGGCGGTGAACCAGAAGGGCCCGGAGATGGCGTTCCTCACGGCGCTGCACGGTTTCAAGCAGGCCGGCGTCAAGCTGCCGGTCAACCTCATCCTCGTGGCCGAGGGCGAGGAGGAGATCGGCTCGACGCACTTCGCGAACCTGCTGGCCGATCCGGAGGTCAAGGCGGCCATGCAGCGTTCGGTCGGCGTCGTCATGCCGACGACGGACCAGACGAAGGACGGCTCGGTCTCGATCGATCTCGGCGCCAAAGGCGTCGTCGAGTTGCAGCTCATCGCCAGCGGCGACAAGTGGGGCCGGGGACCGGCCAAGGACATCCACTCGAGCCAGATGGCCCACGTCGACAGCCCGGCCTGGCACTTGATCAAGGCGCTGGACACGCTGGTCGCCGATGACGGTTTCACGCCCGCGATCGACGGCTGGTTCGAGAACGTGCGGCCACTCTCACCGCGCGAGAAGGAATTGATTGCGGCCGACCTTCCCAAGGATGAAGAGGCGGTCAAGAGTCAGCTCGGTGTGCGGCACTGGATCAAGGACGAGGACTTCCTGACCAGCGCCTATCGGCTGGCATCGCAGCCGACCGTCAACATCCAGGGCCTCGTCTCGGGCTACACCGGGCCGGGCGGCAAGACCGTGTTGCCGGGACGTGCCGAAGCCAAGATCGACCTGCGGCTGGTGCCCAACATGACGAAGGACGAAGCGGTCGAGAAGCTCAAGGCGCACCTCACGAAGCGCGGGTTCGGCGACATCGAGGTCATCGTCAGCGGCGGTTACGGTCCCACGGAATCGCCCGAGGACAGCGTGATCGTCCGCGCTGCGCAAACGACGCTCGGGAAGGCCGGGATCGAGCACAGCCTGTTCCCGCGTCGCGCCGGCAGCTGGCCGGGAGTCGTGTTCACCGGGCCGCCGCTCAAAATGGCGGCGGGTCATTTCGGCGTCGGCCGCGGCGGTGGCGCGCACGCCCCCGACGAGTGGCTGCTGATCGACAGCAGCGACCCGAAGGTTGCCGGTTTCGAAAAGCAGTCCGAGATGTTCGTCGACTATCTCTACGAGATCGCGCGCGCGGCGAAGAAGCGCTGACGGCCGGTGGGTGAACAACGCACCCGGGGAGCGCGCGAGATCGCCGCGGGATCGACGTTCCCGCAATGTTGCCGGGCGGCAGCATGCAAGATCCTGGCCGAGTCAGGCGTCAGGTCGGATCCCTCGTGACTTGCATGGACAACGCGGGCGGGTGCGCCAGCGTCTGAAACACGACGCAATACCGCTCGGTCAGGCGCAACAACGTGGCGACCTGTTCCTCCGAGGCGTCGGTGTCCAGCGTGACGGCGAGCCGGATGTTCTGGAAACCGACCGGGACACCCTTCGCTACGCCCAGGGTGCCCCGGAAATCGAGGTCGCCCTCGGCGGCCACCGCGGCATTGCGCAGGTCGATGCCGAGTGCCGTGGCGACGGCATTCAGCGTGACGCCGGCGCAAGCGACCAGCGCCTCGAGCAGCATGTCCCCGGAGCACGCCGCCAGTGCCGTGCCGCCCGTGGCGGGATGCAGGCCTGCAGTGACGAGCGCCTTGCCGGTCTCGACGCGGCACGTCACGCCCTCACCGATCCGACCCTCCGCTCGCAATGTCACTAGCGCCGCCGCCGCCGCTTCCCTGTACCGTTCCTTCAGCGGTGCCTGCAGCGCCCGCAACTCGTCGGCTTGCATGGCGGCTCAGTCCGCGCCGAAGCGCGCCTTGTTGATCGCTCCGCTCAATCCATCCGGCGTGAGTTCGCCGACCTCGATGATCACATCCGCCGGCACACCGTTGCGGGCGGCGGCCTCGCGGATGGCCTCGGCGTTGGGCGCCTCGTAGAGGCAGTAGGTCTTCTTCTTGTCGGCGCTCAGGAACGAAATCAGCCACTGCACGCCGATGTCGGCATTGACCCGGTTGATGCTGTTGGCCGCTTCAGGCGTCACCTGCAGTCTTTCCGCGAAGTTCCGCTCGACGAGAAATACGGTCATGGCTCCTCCTCACGACTTATTTTCGTACGCATACGTATCGGCCCTGAGTCGGGGCCTCAGATCGCGACGGCTCCGTCCTTGATTCGCGACAGCAGGCCGTTCATGCCGTGCCGCCGAGCCGTGGCTATCGACTCTTCGAGCAGCCGCACGGCGCGCTCGGCATCCTCGCGGCGGCCGCGACGCATCAGCTGCCGCGAATACTGGAAGAGAGTGTGCGCGATCCACGGCGCCGCGGCCATCCGTCCGTTCAGGTCGAGCGCGTGCTCGAAATGCGCTTCGGCAGTCTCCCAGCGCGCCATCGTCGCCGCCAGCTGGCCGAGGAAGCGCGAGGTGGCGCCGAGGCAGACCGTCGCATTGCCGAGCACCACGGTCAGCCCGGCGTACGGCAGCAGCATGTCGTACAGCGTCTCGGCACGCTCCGCGTCCTGCAGGTAGTCACAGACATCGGCCAGGTAGCAGAGGCTGGCGTGCCACAACGAGTCGCGCGGAATCGACCGGAAGCTGTCGGCGGCGAGTCGCTCGAAACCCGCGGCGGCAGCCGAGCGTTCCTCGAGATCCGCGTAAATGACTGCGAGCCCCGGGCGCCATGCGGCCCCCGCGCCACGCTCCTCGACGAAATGCTTCACGATAGGGGCAACCTCGCGCAGCCGGCCCTGCTCGCGACGGATCGTGAACATCTGCACGCCGAGCACGCCGTCGACGTTGTCGACACCGAGTTGCTGGCCGATCGCATGGGCCTCCGCAGCCAGCTGCTCCGCGGCCTGGAAGTGGCCGGCGTTGATGGCCTGCGCCACTGTCATCGCCCGGGAGCTGTAGGTGTAGAAGGGCTCCCCAATCGCGTCCGCGAGGCGCTGGTGGGCGTCGAGGTCGTGACTCCAGCCGCCGTCGTCGCCGATCGCCACGAGGTCGTAGATCCGGAAGGCGAGCACCTCCATCATCAGCGGCTTGTCGTCGACGCGCTGGGCCAGCTGCAGCATCTCGTCGAGTGTCGCGACGCGCCATTCGATGCTCTCGGGATTGCGGGCGACACTCAGGTGGAGGCGCAAGGCCTCGATCAGCGCGCGGGGATCCTGGATGCGTCGCGCCATGGCGACGGACTGTTCGAGCAGCGCGGTCCGCTCTTCGGCTGTCATCGAATCCTGGCTACCGCGCGCGAGGTGGGCCAGCAGGTGAACGCGCAGCACGCTGTCGCCGTCACCGATCTGCGCCAGTGCGCGCTCGAGCAAGGTGTTGGCGTAGGGCTCCTCCAGGTTGCAGCGCCAGCGCGGCTCGTCGTAGCCGAGCGCCGCATAGGCGAGCGCTTCGGGCGCGCCAAAGGCCGTGGCCAGTTCCGCGGCCTGCCGGAAACTGTTCATGGACTCCAGGAACCGGCCGTCGTGGCGCAGCGCTTCGGCCTGCAGCAGGTGCAGGTCGAGCAGCAGGCCCGTGTGATGCTGCGCTTCGCCCGACCGGCTGAGGCAGTTGAGTCCGTGCGTCGCAAGCGTCAGCGCTTCGCGGTGTGCATACATCGCGAGGGCGTTGCGGCCGGCGACCAGATAGGCGCCCGCCGCCTTGTCGTCGAGGCGCGCCAGGTCGTAGTGATGCGCCAGCTGCACCGCCACCTTCTCCGTGTGGCCCTGGTAGAGGGCTTCGAGCACGGACGCCACGTCCTCGTGCAGCAATTCGCGCTCGCTGGCGCCGAGGCTGTCGTAAAAGTACTTGCGGAACATCTGGTGGCGGAAACGAAACAGCGAGATGCGCATCGTGCCCATCCGTTCGATGCCCGCCTCGCTCACGAGCTTGTGCTGGTGGTCGAGCTCCTGGGTGAGGATCCTCAGCAGCTGTCGCTCGTCCAGCTGCTTGAGGCGGCCGATTACCTGAACCGTGAACGTCTCGCCCTCGACGCTCGCGACCGTCAGCAGCTCCTGGACCTCCTGGCGGATGCGCGCGATGCGCTCCTCGAGCACGCCCTCGACGCGTGCGGGCAGCGCGTTCCAGTCCAGGGACGGCCCCGTGATCCAGCGCCCTTCGGCGTCGCGCACGAGGTCGCCGCGTTCCTGCATGTCGCGCAGCAGCTCGGTCGTGAACAAGGGGTGTCCGCGAGTGCGGTCGTGGAGTCGCCGCCGGAAGTCCGCTTCGAGCCGGTTCGGCTCGGAGTCGACCAGCGCATCGACGAAACCCTGCGTTTCGGCGGGCGTCTCGTCATCCAGCGCGATCGCCACGTCGCCGTACTGGCGTTTGACCTCCGACACAATCTTCGGCAGCGGGTGCCGCGATTCACTGCGCACGTACGCCAGCTCCTCGCTGCGATACGTGCAGACCACCAGGATGCGGCTCTTTTCGATGCGACGCCCGAGATGAAAGAGCAGGCTGGCCGACGACTCGTCGATCCAGTGCACGTCGTCGAGGACCAGCAGCAGCGGCCGCGTGCGGGCCATCTCCAGCAGCACGGACGTGACCTGCTCGAAGATGCGGCCCTGTTCGGCCATCGGCGACGCCGTGGCGGCGGTGGCGGCGGGGACGCGCGGCGATGGCGCGGCGGGACGGCGCCGCAGCGGGTTGCGTTCGCCCGCGACGAGTGCGCCGGCCTTGGTGACGAGTCCGGCGCCCGGCAGGAAGATGTCCACCAGGTCGGGGGCGAGCTCGGCGATGACGTTGCGGGAGACGCGCAGGAAGTCGCGGATGCGCTGGGCGTTTTCCTCGGTGGTGAGCCCGCTCGCAACGCGCTCGCCGACTTCGCCTGTCAGCATGCCGAGCAGTTCGCGGAAGGGCAGGTAGGGGTCGCTTATGCCGGTCTGGGCGTCGCACGAGCCGATTGCGACCAGCAACTCGCGCTGCTGCTGCTGCGCGCGTTGCGCGAACTCGAGCGTCAGGCGGGTCTTGCCGAAGCCCGCTTCGCCCGTGACGAAACAGATCCGGCCCCGGCCTTCAAGCGCGTCCGCCAGGAAGCCGCCGAGCTTTCCGAGTTCCTTGTTTCGCGAGACGAAGACTGCTTCCACATGGCCCTCTTGGGCACGTGAACCAAGGTGAGGGTGACAGCGTTGGATCCGGCGGTCAACGGACCGTCCGAGCACTTGCGACGACATGCCGGCGCCACGCACGGGCCCCAGTTCCGACCCGCTTTCGCGGCGGGGGCTGATCGAAGTCGAAGCCGCGAGCGCCGGGCGAGGCGGTCGAGCAGTGCGAGCACGGCGAGGGACAGCTCGCCGCCGTCGTCCAGTTTGCCGCTCCTCGCTAGACGTCCGTGCGCATCTTGAAAAGCCGCGCCTGGCGACGCGAGATCTCGATTTCGGGACCCTCCCGCAACTGCACGTGCAGGCGCCCGGCGATGCCCATCTCAACGCCTGCGATGAAGTCCAGGTTGATGATCTGGCGGCGATTGGCCCGGAAGAAGCGCCGCGGATCGATGCGTTGCTCGAGGCTGGACAGCGCGCGACCAAGCAATGGCTGCTTGCTGCCCCAGGACAGCCGCACGTAATTGCCCTCGGCTGTCAGGAGACGTACTTCGGACAGCGGCACGAACCAGCATCGCGGCCCGTCCCTGACGAAGATCTGCTCGAGCACGGCGCCCGGTTCCGAGAGCCACCGGCACGCGCCGCAGCCTGGCCAGCGCGGTGGCGAGGCGTTCGGGATCGATGGGCTTCAGCAGGTAATCGAGCGCATTGACCTCGAACGCGCGCACGGCGTGCGTGTCGTGTGCGGTGGTGAAGATCACCTGTGGCAGGTACTCGAGGCGCGCGAGCAGGTCGAATCCGGAACCGCCGGGCATGTGGATGTCGAGGAACAGCAGCTCCGGGGAAAGCACCCCGACCTTTTCGGCCGCGTCGTCGACGTTGCCGGCCTCGCCGACAATCTCGATCCACGGGAAGCCTGCCAGCATCCGTCGCAGTTCACGCCGGGCAGGTGGCTCGTCATCGACGATCAGGGCTTTCATGCGTGCACGGGAATGCGAATCCGCGTCGTGGCCAGCGCACGCTGCGACAGGTCGACCTCGAGGCTGGCACGACCGCCAAAGAGCAGGCGCAGCCGTTCTGCGGCATTGCGCAGGCCGATGCCCTCGCCGGCATCGTGCGGAGCGACGACCGGCCGAGGATTCTCGACTTCGAGCACCAGCACACCGTCACGCAGCTCTCCGTGGATCCGTAGTATGCCTCCGGCCGGCAGCTCGGCAATCCCGTGCTTGATGGCATTTTCCACGACGGTCTGCAGCAGCATGACCGGGATACGCACGCGGCGCGCGTCGGCGGTGATGTCGCAGTCGATGCTCAGCCGATCCTCGAGACGCAGCGACTCGATCCCGAGGTAGTCCTGCACGATCTCGAGCTCGTGTTCGAGCGTCACGAGCTCGTCCTGGGCGGAACTCAGCGTGTAACGCAAAGTGTTCGCCAGGCGAGTCACGGCATCCTGCGCTCGCGGCGGATCCTCGGCGATGAGCGAACGCACGGCATTCAGCGCATTGAACAGGAAATGCGGGTTGAGCTGGGATTTCAGCAGCCGCAATTCTGCAAGTTGCAGCGCGCGCGCCAGCTCCGATTCGCGCAATTCCGCCGTCCGGTACTGCCGCAGGGCCAGTGCGCCGAAGTAGAGCACCTGCCAGGTCATGAACAAGAATGCCCAGTTGGTTGCGTTCACCAGCATGAGGTCGGGCCACGCTCTAAGGCCGGAGCCAGCGCCGACGACACCGGGATCGTGGAGCGCAGCGAGCGAGGTGAAATTCGTGGCGATGCCAAATGGCACACCCAGCACGAAGCCGGCTGCAACAATACGCAACGCCAGCCGGCTACGGCTCAGCGCGCTCCAGTTGCGACGCCGGACGAACCCCCGCAATGCATGCGTCGCGCCCAGGGCGGCGCCATACAGGACCAGGGCGGCGATGATCGCCGGCAGCCATGGCAATCTGTAAAAGAAGGCAGCCCAGATCTGCGTGAGGGCGTAGAC
Organism: uncultured Gammaproteobacteria bacterium; assembly: GCA_963843985.1. Lineage (GTDB taxonomy): Bacteria > Pseudomonadota > Gammaproteobacteria > Steroidobacterales > Steroidobacteraceae > RPQJ01. The sequence continues at coordinate 107,190 of CAWJMS010000036.1, forward strand.
GCCCCATCCGCCAGCCTGGCAGATCCAGTAAAGGCGTCCCGAGGTCGATGGCTGCAACGGCGATGCGGCCGTCATCGCCGGCGGCCGTCCGATCGGGTTATGTGCCACGCAAGGCCGCCGCCAGCGGTGTGCGAGCTGCATGAACGGCAGGAAGGCACGCTCCGATCATCCCGATGATGCAGGCCCAAAGTACGCCAAGCGCAATGATACGTGGCCCGACGGCCAGTGGAACGGCAAGCTGCGTCACTCCGGCCCCGCTCGTGCTCATGACGTGACCGTCGAAGAGCAGCCACGCCAGGCAGGCTCCGAGCACCCCGCCCAGCAGCGCCAGCAGCAACGCCTCGGCGAACACCGAGGTCACGACCGAGGCCGGGCCGAAGCCCAGCACACGCAGCGTGGCAATCTCGACGGTGCGGCCGCTCACCGCGGTGTACATCGAGTTGAGCGCACCGAACACGGCCCCGAGCGCCATGATGCCACCGACGAGATAGGCGACGATCGTCAATACCCGTGTGAAGGACCGCGATTGCTGCTGGTCGTAGTCCGTTTCGCGCAGGACGTCGACCGACAGCGAGGGATCTGCGCGCAGGGACGCACTGAACGCGCCGAACGATTCCGCAGAGTCCAGCTGTACCGCCACGGACTGGAATGAGCTGCGCCGAAATGCCGATTGCAGCGTCGCTGCGCCGGTGATCAGTTCGGCTTCGTGCCGGTCGGCGCGGCTCTCGAACACGCCGACGACCGTCCACTCGGCGCCGCGCAGGGTAATCCTGTTGCCGAGTTCGAGTCCGCGAAACTGGCGCTGGGCCGCGCGACCGACGATCAGTTCCCGCACCGCGGGCTCGAAGGCCCGGCCCGTGACGATTTTGATCTCGGGCCGCACGAGGAAGATTCCGGGTTCGGCGCCGCGGAGCGAAAGATTGGCCGGGCTGCCATCCTGCAGCACTCCTCGCACGACGGCCAGCGCTTCGGCCGATGCGAGGGCTTTCCCGTCCGCACCTCGCCGGATGCCGGGGGCGTTCACGATTGTCCCGATCGCTGTGCGAGACAGGTTGCTCAGCATCTCGAAGCTCGAGCCGGTGCTGATCACGATGGCGCGATCCGGCCGGGCGTTGCTGTTCATCATCTGCGACAGGCCCGCCACCATGGCAAGGATGCTGACCAGCACACCGACGACGCCGGCGATGCCGACCACGACGACCGACGAGGCGCCCAGGCGCAGGGGCAGGCTCCTGAGGTTCAGGCGCGTGACGGCCGAGATCTCCTTCAGGACGTTCATTTGCTGCATTCCTCAGCGACCCGCCAGCGCATCGACGACGGTGAGCCGGCGAGCGCGCCACGCCGGCGGCAAGCCACTCACGAGCGCAAGCACCAGTGCGACGGCCACACCGCTCGCGACGACGCGCAGCGGCAGTGCAGCGCCGCTGATGCCGAGCGCCTCCGTCACCGGGAACACGAGGGCTGCGACCGCCAGGCCGAGCAGCGCGGCGACCAGGCACAGCAGCATCGATTCCGTGAGGACCAGTCCCGCCAACAGGCCGTCCGTGTAGCCGATGGCCTTCAGGACGGCGAGTTCCGGGATACGCTCGCGCACGGCCTGCTGCATCGTGTTGCCGGTCAGGAACAGCAGCGTGAACAGCACCGCGCCCACGATCGCGTTGACCATCGCGCCGACGTCGCCAAGCTGGCGGAGCTGTGCCTGCGCGTATTCCGTCTCGTTCTGGGTCAGCGTCTCGTCGGACGAATTCGTGAAGAGCGCATCGATGGCCGCGCACACCTGCGCAGAGCGGCGCGGATCGTCGATGCTGGCAATGAACGCAAATGCGCGGCCCTTGTCGAACATCCGCGCCTCGTCGAAGTACGCGTAGTTGACGATGATGCGGTTCTCCTGCGCCGCCGGACCGGCGACGGCAAAGGTGCCGACGATCTCGAAACTCCAGTCGGTGCTGCCGTCCTGCCGGGCGACCGAAGTGCGCAGTGGCACGCGATCGCCGAGTTTCCATCCGTACGTCTTCATCAGTGCTTCGCCCACCAGCGCGCCAGTGCGTTGGCTGGACATCGCCCGGAGCTGGTCGGGCGATACGCGCCAGTCCGGATAGAGGTCGAAGAAAGTGCCTGGGTCCGTCGCCAGCACGAACAGGTCGTTGCCCCTGTCCTGGTAGACCGCCGGGAAGGCGCCGACCAGGACCGCCCGGCGAACACCGGGCACACGCTCGATCTGCTGCAGGTGCGCGCTGGGCAATGGCTCGATCTGGCTGACGCGGCTCACGACGATCAGTCGATCGGCATGCGCGCCGGCCAGCAGGCCACCGAACCAGGCATTGATGCCCTGCAGCAGTCCGAAAAGCAGGAATGCGACGGCGATCGAGAGCAACGTGAATGCGGTGCGCGCGCGGCTGCGCCACAGTCCCGCCCAGACCAGGTGAAAATACCTCACGCCGCTGCTCGCGTTTCAGCGCCTGCGAGCTGGCCTTTGTCGAGCTGCAGCTGCCGGGTGGCGCGCTCTGCGGCTCTGGGATCGTGGGTCACCATCACGATGGTCTTGCCCTGCTCGCGATTGACCAGCTGCAGCAGGTCGAGGATCTGTTCTGCCGTGGCGCGATCCAGGTCGCCGGTGGGTTCGTCGCAGACCAGCAGCGTGGGATCCGCCACCAGGGCGCGCGCGATCGCCACGCGCTGCTGTTGTCCGCCTGACAACTCCGCCGGCCGGTGCGTGCCGCGGTCACCCAGGCCCACGAGATGCAGCGCCGTGGCCACGCTTGCACGACGTTGCGTTTTCGACAGCCTGGTGAGGAGCAGAGGCAATTCGACGTTCTGCTCGGCGGTCAGCAAGGGCATGAGGTTGTAGAACTGGAAAATGAGGCCGACGTGACGGGCACGCCAGCCCGTAAGCTGTCGCGAAGAATGGCGGCTGATGCACTCGCCCGCGACGACGATTTCTCCCTGGTCCGGGCGATCGATGCCCGCAATGAGGTTCAGCAGCGTCGTCTTGCCGGATCCCGAGGGCCCCATCAGCGCGAGGAACTCCCCCTGCTGGATCTCGAGGCTCAGCCCCTGCAGGACTGCCACGCGCTGCGCGCCACGCGCATAGCTCTTGACGACGTCCTTCAGCGATACGATTGCGTCCACGTTCCACCTCGGCTCAGCCACTCAGGAAGCTCACCTTCACACCCATGTCCGGCAGGATCCGTGGTCCGGGTCTTTTTGCTTGAATCCCACGCGGACCCTGACGGTGGCCTTCGATCGGTCCGCGGCCGGAATCACGGCGATGGTTTCGGCGGCGATGTCCCAGTCCGGATATGCGTTCAAGCGCACGATCGCCGCCTGGCCCGGGTGCACGCGTGAAATGAAGTTCTCGCTCACGTCGACCTCCGCCTCCATGGAGTCCATGTCGACGATCGTGCCGATGCCGGTGCGTGCGAAGCCACCGCCGGCGGACAGCGGCGACACAATTTCGCCCGGTTGTGCCGCCTTGACGGTGACGACGCCGGCGAACGGAGCGCGAATGACCGTGTCGTCCTGATTGCGCTGCGCCACCAGGAGTCCGGCGCGCGCAACGTCGACCGCCCTGGATCTGACGACAAGGTCCGCGCCGGTTGCGTGATAGGCGGCCCTGGCAGCGTCGAACGCCTGGCCGCTGATCAGCGCTGCAGCATGCAGGTGCTCGCTGCGGCGATAGATCGGGTACGCGTCATCGGCGGCGATCCGGGCCGCGTCCAGGTCGGCCTGCGCCTGCGCGAGTCGCGCCCCGGCTTCGGCCAGTGCCGCACTCGTGCCGGAGGAATCGAGTCGCGCAATGACCTGGCCCTGCTCGACACGCTGGCCTTCCTCGATGAGCACTTCCAGCACGCGGCCCGTCGCCTTCGACGACACCGTGGCCTGGCGCCGTGCGACGACATAACCGGAGGTGTCCAGCGTCGCACTTGCGACAGATGCCGTGCCGGGTTTCGCCGCTGGCGGGACAGCCGTTGCAAGGTATTCGTCGGCATGCGCCTGTGCCGGGACGACCTCGGGCCGGGCGAGAATCCACCAGGCGACGGCACCGGCAACGGGAACGGCGATGCATGCCGCTGCCAGCCAATGGGTCCGGCGGCCATTGTCAGCGGGCCGATCGTCCTCGCGATCGATGCGCAACTGCTGAAGGAGCGAGGAGGGGCTGTTCATGAGGGCCCCACACTACGTCACGATCGCGCCGGTGCTGCGACTTCATGTCGAGCGGTCAATCGACTGTGTTGAACGGTCGGATGTCGATGGCGAGCGGAGCGATCGAGCGGATCGTCCGGTGCGGATCGTTCGTCGACGGCACGAAGGTCTAGTCGCGTGACTCTGGCGCCGCCGCTTCCGCACCGGTCGCGAGATTCTCCTGCTGGCGCGCCAGCGACCAGCCCGTGAACGCCCACACCAGGGCCAGCACCGCACCGGCCACGGCTACCACGGCTGGATTCGCCGCGATGACATCGATGGCCGTCTTCACCCAGCCGCTGACCGCGTCCGCGCCACGATAGATCGCGGTGTCGATGACGTTCTTGGCCTTGTACTTGGCCTCGGGCGGGACCACGGTGAACAGCATCTCGCGGCCCGGTCGCGCCAGCGCGTATTCGCCGGCACGACGCGTGACCATCACCACTGCAAACACCGCGAAGGTCGGCGCCAGTGCGAGCCACAGGAAGCCCAGGGCCGTGATCACGGGTACCGCCGTCAGCAGCACGACGATGCCGAGTCGCTGCACGATGCGGCCGGTCAGGAACAGCTGGGTGAGCAGGGTCAGGATCTGCACGATGACGTCGAGCGTGCCGAATACCCGCGTCTGGTCGGTGCGGTCCGGGAAATGCAGCTCGACCAGGCGCGCCTGTTCGAAATAGAGAAAGGTCGAGACACTGGCCAGCAACACGACAAAGGCGGCGATGCCCAGCAGGTAGCGCGAACGCAGCACCGTGCCGATGCCGGAGAACGGGTTGCCGCCGAGCGGCAGGCGGCTTGCCGCCAGTTCATCGGTGCGCAGCGGCCGGTGATCGCGCCAGACTTGCAGCGCGCTGTGCCGCCACCGCCGAACCCAGCAGCAGGGCCGTGCTCAGCACCATCAGCCCCGGCAGGCCGAGTGAACCCACCAGCAGCACGCCCAGCAGTGGCCCGACCAGGCCGCCCGCGCTCGCGCCCGCTGCCATCACTGCGAACAGCCGCTTGGCCTGCGCCACCGGGAACAGATCGGCCAGCACGCTCCAGGCCACCGAGATCGCCAGCAGGTTGAACACGGACAGCCAGATGTAGAAGGCGCGCGCGATCCAGGGATTGCCGGGCTGGGCGGCGATCGCCGCCGCGAAACCCAGCAGGTTCAGCGCGAAGAAGCCGTAGGTCCACGGCAGGATCCGCCGTCGCGGTGCGCGCGCGGCGATCCAGCCGAACAGCGGGATCGCTGCGAGCGTGGCTACGAAAGTGCCGGTGAACAACCACTGCAGCTTGTCCACGCCGCCGGCGATGCCCATCGTTTCGCGGACCGGCCGCAGCATGAAATAACCGGCGAACAGCAGGAAGAACATCAGCACGCCGGCCGCCACCGCCGGCGCTTCGTCGGGTTCGACCCCGAACAGCCGCGACAGGAAGCGAATCGTCGGCCTCGGCGCGGACATCAGGCGAACATCGCCACGAGTTCGGCGCGTTCGGCTGCGGTCAGGTCACGGCCCAGGCCGGCCTTGAGGTTGTCGCTCTGGCGATCGGGCTTGCCGGTGGCCGGGATCACCACGGTCACCGCCGGATGGCTGAGGGCGAACTTCAGGAACATCTGCGCCCAGGACGTCACGCCCGCGTCGGCGGCCCAACCCGGCAGCGCCTTGTCGGCGACGCGCGCGAACAGCCGGCCGTCGTCGAAGGCCCGGTTGATCATCACCGCCACGCCGGTGTCCCTGGCCAGCGGCAGCAGGCGCTTGTCGGCATCGGGCGAGCTGACCGAATAGTTGATCTGGATGAAGTCGGGCTTTTCCGCGGCCATGATGTCCGCAAGCTCGGCGTGTTTTGCGTCGACGTAGTGGGTCAGGCCGACGTATTTCGTCTTGCCCCGGGCCTTGAGTTCGCGCGCGTAGGCCAGCTGGGTCTTCCAGTCGCGCAGGTTGTGCACGGCCAGCAGTTCCACCTTGTCGGTGCGCAGGCGCTTCAGCGACTGCGCGAACTGCGCCTCGCCGGCGGCGCGGTTGTCGGCCGCCAGTTTCGTGGCCACCCAGATGCGGTCGCGCAGGCCGAGTTCGGCCATCAGGTCGCCGAGCACGTCCTCGGCATTGCTGTAGTTGGGCGAGGTGTCGATGACGCTGGCGCCGCCGGCGACGAAACGACGCAGCACTTCCTTCAGCGGCTCGCGACCGGCGACATCCACTTCGAAACTGCCCGAGGTGCCCATGCCGATCACCGGGATCCGTTCGCCGGTGGAAGGAATGGCGCGCTTTGCCATTCCGGCGGTGGCGGTGGCGGCCGCGAAGGCGGGCAGGGGATGCAGGGCGGCAGCCGTGGCGGCGAGCGCGGCGCCGGAGAGGAAGGAGCGGCGACTGGTCATGGCGGCACCTCGTTGGCGGGTTGTGACGACCGATGGGGTGTGATCCTCGGTGAAATTTCCGTTCGCCGCCACCCGTGATCCGTCAATCGCAACTATTTCGCCGGCAACACTCGACTCCCATCCGTCGAACGGCCATACGGACTCGTGTAGTCCCGATCAACAACCGGCGCGCTCTTGTCATCGCCCGCTTCCCGCACAGCCGGCAGCAGGTATCGCGGAACGTAGTTGTGTCCGAGGTCGCGCTGGCTCCTGCTATTGTAATTTCCGGCATAGAACGCGACGACCAGGTCGAGCTCCGGCACCACCGTCACCACCTGACCCCCGGCGCCCAGCGCCATGAATGCACGCACGCTGCGGTTCTTGTACGGGAAGTCTTCGCTCCACCAGTTATAGCCATAATAGATATTTGCCAGGTGGTACAGGGGCGCCGTGGCCTGGGTTGCGAAATCGCGACCGAGAATTCGGTGGCCTTCCCACGTCCCGCCGTTGAGCATCAGTTGACCGAACTTCATGAAATCGCGCGGCAGGAACTGCGCGCCGCCGCCGCCGTATGCGTTGCCGGCTGGATCCAGCGGCCAGGCGTAGTTGCCGATCTTCATCGGGCCGGCGATCAGCCGGTCAAAGCTGTAGATCGGAAATTCCCCGGTCACGCGCCCCACGACGCCAAGGGCCAAGTTCGGGCTCGCGCTGCAGTAGACCGCGTTCTCACCCGGCGGTGTCGTCATCGGGACCTTCATGGTGTATCGGTAAAAGTCCGGCTCGTCGGTCTGATCCCACATCGTCTCTTCGTTGCCGGGCGCGTCGTCATTGTTGTCGTCGCAAAAATAGCCGGATGACATCGTCAACAAATGCTCCAGGGTCATGGTTCGCTTCTGCGGTTCGAGCTCCGGCGGGAACCGGCCGCCGTTCATGACTTCATACACCGGACTCGATAGTTTGAGCGGCGCGCCTGCCTGTATCACCGCGCCCACGAGCACCGCGGTCACGCTCTTGGCAGCCGACCGTGTCATGTGCGGCTTGTCGCGATGCTCGCCGTGGAAATACTCCTCGAGCACCAACTTGCCGTGCCGCGCGATCAACACGCCGTGTATCTGGAGGGCGTCCGTCGAATCCATCGGCATGTCGACGATTTTCTGGATGAATCTTTCCATGGCAGGGCGATCGATATTCTCCGCATCGAGAGTCGATGTGGGCCAGCCGTCGTCACGGCCCGGCGGCGGACGGTAGGCATAGCGGCCCGGAATTCTGCCGCGCGCATAAAAATCGCTGTCTTCGTTGTCGCGCGTGAAGTCGTAACTGCCGCCTCGCCCGGGGAAGGCGAGGGTGATCACCTGATTGTCGACATCGTAGGTGCCAACGCCGACCTCCTGCTCCTTGTCCCGGGGCTTGCCAATCAGCTTCACGCTGCTGCCGTCACGGACGAGTCGCTCGACACCTTGCTGCGTACCGTAGTCGAACTCCGGATTGCGCAGCACCGCGCTCAGCGATCCGTCGGGACGTTCCTCCGACAACAGAAGAAAGAAGGTGAATTCGTCCTGTAGTGGGGCAACGCTGCCACGCCAACGATTGGGACCGTCCGGCTCGAGAATCACGGGTGAGAGCGCGACCGGCGAGTTTCTGCCGCTGCCATTCACGGGTGTGCCGAACCGAAACCAGTGACCCAGGATGTGTTGCGCCTCGAGCTTGCCGCGAAACTTCCCTAGGCCGTCCGGCAGTTCAAACCCGAGCTCGCCCGCTTCCATGCGGACCGGTACCCTGCGCCCCAGCATGTCGGCGCTGTAGGTAACTCCCTCCTTCTGAATGATCAGTGGTCCGCGCGCATCCGGGCCGAAACGACCCTTCGCCTTCCAGAGGCCCGTCAACTCTTCAGCTGGAGTTGAGCCTTGAGCACTAGCGACTACGCCGCAGACCAGAATCGCGTATGCGACCGCACGCAGGTACGTCATCGGCTGATTCCCTTGGAATTGAATGCGCCGGTTTCCCGCATTCGTCGAAAGTGCACACTTCACCACATAGATGCACGAATCGGGCAACTGGTTGCAGCGCCGTTACACGTCTCGCCCGTCCCGGTCAGCACGCCGCCGCGCGCCGCGCTTGCGGTCGGCCGCCGGTTGGCTTCAAATCGACGCCGGGGCAGGCCCACGGGAGCGCAATGAATCGTCGCAGTTTCCTGCGGAATTCTACGGGCCCGCTCGTAGGCGGACTGGTGATCCCGCCCTTCGCTGGGTCGGCGGCCGACGAGTCGCTGCCGGCGGGAGCAGTCGCATCCGGAATCCTCGCTGCGCTGCCAGGCAAGCAGCCACTCATCAAGCGCAGTCTTTTTTCCGCCGAACTACGAGACGCCCGTGGCGATGTTCCGCGAGGCGTTCACGCCGAACGACGCGTTCTACGTGCGCTGGCACGACGCCGTCCCGAAGCTGGCGCGGGACGACTGGCGGCTGCGCGTCGCCGGACCCGGCGTCGTGAATCCTCGCGAGTTCACCCATGCAGAGCTCACTCGCAGGTTCCGGACCCACGAGGTCGCAGCGGTCAATCAGTGTTCCGGCAATCGGCGCGGGCTCTTCGTTCCGGACGTTCCAGGCGTGCAATGGGGCTACGGCGCGATGGGCAATGCCGCTTGGCTTGGCGTACGCCTGAAGGACGTGCTCGAGGACGCTGGCCTTGCCGGCAATGCACTCGAGGTCGTCGGCAACGGCGCCGACACGGCGATGCTCACGGGCCCCGATAAAGGCCGCAAGGCTGGAGAGCCGACCGACATGAATCGCCTTCCAGATTCGCCGAGGGCCATGAATCCCAAGGAAGGCGGATGGCGCCTCTCGCGTTACTGGGTCTGCTGTACCTCGCTCAAGGGCTGCCGTGGCCGCGTGATCGCCAAAGCGCTGCCACCGTTGTTGGCGAGCAGGGCGTCTCGACTGTCAGTGATCGGCTTCACGTCGCAGGCTCGCTGGCGCTGCCGTGGGCGATTGAAATTCGCATGGGCACCGTTCGTCGGACCGCTACGGTTCGCCGGAAGCAGAGGCTGCTCGCCCTGAAGGCGGCTGGGATCCGCAGGCGAATGCTGCTGATGCCGGTGGAGGCTCGCGTGAGGCGACGCTCGGCCGCGAGCTGGGCCGCTATTCCTGGCGGCGTGGCGATTGCTGTGCTGCCTGAACCTCGTCACCGCGACCCAGGACATCGCCACGGACGGGTATGCCGTCAGCACGCTGCTGCCCGAATGGCGCGGCTTGGGCAACACGCATCCAGGTGGTCGGCTACAAGCTGGCCCGGGCATGGTGCTGGGCAGCGGAGTCCTGCTGTGGCTGGTCGCGCGCCACGGATGGCAGGCGAGTTACGGCAGCCTCGCCTGCCTGATGCTGGCGGTGATCGTGCCGGTGCTGTTCATGGACGATGCGCGGACGCCCGGCGGAGAGAGCGGCAACGCATGTGCCGTGGCATGGCCTTCGAGGTGGCTGACTTACGCGCGGTCTGTTCCGGGAGTTCGTCGCGCGACCCGGTCTCGGCTGGTGGCTGCTGACCGTCGTCCTGTACAAGTTCGGGGACTCACTGGGCTCGCGGATGACAGGGCCGCTTCTCACGGACCGCGGCTATTCGCTCGCGGAAATCGGCGTCATCACCGGTGTCGCGGGGGCCACTGCGGGCGTGGTCGGTGCCTTCGTCGGCGGCGCGGTGCTGTTGCGCCTTGGCCACCGTGAAGCCTTGCTGGGCTTCGGCGTGTTGCAGGCCGCGGGTCTCGCCGGGTACCTGCTGGTGGCGGCCGGAACGCCCAGTGTCCTCACGTTGGGCGCGATCGTGTATTTCGAGCAATTCGCGGACGGACTGTCCACCGTCGCGCTGTTCACGATGATGATGGATCGCTGCCGTGCGCATGCGCCGGGCACCGACTACTCGCTGCAGGCGTCGCTGATGGCGATGGCGACGGGCGTGGCTGCGATTGGCAGCGGGGTACTTGCGGACCGGTATGGCTACGCGGCGTTGTTCACGGCCGCGGCATTGGCTCACGTTGCTGGCGCTGGTTCCGGCCAACCTTTTCTTTCGCGCCTCCGCACGGTGACGCGCGCCAGGTGCGAAAGGCTGCGAATCGCTCCCAGGAAGCCTGCCCGCGCATTACGGCCGCTGATTCGATGCCGCCCGACGTCGATCGACATGCCGTGAGTACTTTCACGCCAGCGAGCCGGACTGTATAAGCAGGAATTCGGTCCTGCGCTGGTTGTCAGGCTCCGTGACCATCCAGCGGGAACCCAACTGCAGGGTCGGGGACCTCGTCGTTCCACTGGTCGCATCTGTCGCACCACTCATGTCGGTTTCGCCGAGTCGATGTTCGGATATCCAGCTAGCGGAAATAGGTCTCCCCGGGGAGATGTCCAAACAGCATTCGCCACCAGCCGCTGCAGTACATTCGAAACCTGTTACGTGGAGGACACGAACATGAGTGAACTGCGATATCCGAACGAAAGCCGAGAGTACCGCGATGCCCGCGACTCATTGCTCAAGGACGAACAGGAGCTCGTTGACAAGGTAAAGGCAGTGGCGGCAAGACGCCGCAAGCTGCCACGCGGCGGACAGTTGAAAGAGGACTATGTCTTCCAGTGGGCGAACGACGGGAAAGTCGGCAAGGCGGTGACATTTTCCGAACTATTTTCGGGCAAAGACACCCTGCTGCTTTACTCGTTCATGTTCGGCCCGAACTGGGACAATCCCTGTCCGTCCTGTACGTCGCTGGTCGACGGGTTTGATCGGTCCTGGTATCAGGTCACCCGACACGCCGCGTTTGTCGCCATCGCCAAGGCCCCGCCCGATCGAATCAACGCATGGGCCAGGCAACGCGGATGGTCGCAGATTGCGCTGGTTTCCGGAGCGGCCTCAACCTTCCAGGCCGATTACAGGTGCCAGCGCGACTCGGATGACATGCAGTTGCCAGTGATGCACGTATTTACGAAGCAGGACGGCAAGATCTTTCACTTCTGGGGAACCGAGTTGCCGGGGAACCATGTCGACACGGTGTGGCCGTATTGGAATCTCATGGACTTTACGCCGGCGGGTCGACCGGACATCGTCACTCCGCCCCAGAATTTCAGGTCCAGGTTCCTGGAGGAGAACTACCTGAACAAGAAATAGTTCCAACGCTGAGGCGCGCGGCAGGTGCGGCGTCCGGCAACGAACGCAGCTGTCCAGATCGATCGCAGGCGGCTCTCGGGAGAGTGCAGAAAGATCAATGCCGGCCTGTCCGGCAAACGGAGGCGCAGATGGCTATCAGGCTCTATTCCTGGCCACGCAGTTCCGGCACGCGTGTCTCATGGGCACTTGAGGAACTCGGGGTTCCTTACGAGTACATCGAGCTGGACAGCAAGAAGAACGAACATCGCACGCCGCAATTTCTCGCCATCAACCCGCACGGCAAGGTGCCGGGCCTCGTGGACGGAGACCTTGCGTTCTTCGAGTCGGGCGCGATGCTGCTCCACCTCGGCGACAAGTACGGCGTCGCGAAGAATCTGTGGCCGGCCGGCGCCGGCCAGGACCACGCCGATGCGATCTGCTGGACGGTGTGGGCAGTGGCGGAACTCGGCAATTCGCTGATGCAGTACGCGTACCACGGGCTCGACTCGCCCGTGTCGTACCGGCCCGAAGACCGCAGCAAAGCTTGCGCCGAGTACAACCACTCGCAGTTCGTGCGCGGGCTCGATTCGCTGCAGGCACGTCTCCAGGATCGGGAGTACCTGCTGGGCGCCTTCTCGCTCGTCGACATCGCGGCCGCCAGCTGGCTGCAGTTCGGCGCCTTCCTCGGAATCAACCTCGACAGCCATCCGCGTGTGGCGGCTTGGCTCAAGCGCTGCAGCGAGCGTCCGGCCTGCCGGCGAGCACGGTAGTCGTAACGATCGCGTCTGCGGCAGCCGTCACGCGGCTCGCCGGATCGCAGCGGTCAGCGCGCGAAGTAGCCCCAGGCCAGGTACGCCGCGAACACGACGATCACGGCGATGAATACGCGTTGCGTCCACAATTGCGCGCGTTCTTTGCGTTGTTCGAGCACATCCCATTCGAGCCGCGACTTGCTGCGTGCCCCATCCAGGCTGACGTTCATCGTTCGATCTCCAGTCGCCGTGGTTGCCTATGAGCATCGAAAACTAGCGCGGCGCAGCAGACGTGGATGTACGTATCTTGCGTCGGTCGTGCGCGATTAATCGCGACCGTCGCGAATGTCGAGAACGACTCGCAACCGAGCTTTGTGCTCCGACCAGGTGGGCGGCGGTCTCGGCACCGCGCACGCGGGCCGCTCGACGGCGCCGATGCGCGTGCCCGGTTCAACTTGATCAAGCCTCACCGAGCGCTCACGCGCCCGGGGCTCGACCGCCGGCGCCTTCGACCACGTGGGCGGTCGGTCCAAGTCCGGCACGGCCAGCGCACGTGGAGCGCCGACCGATCGGCGCGCGGTGCGCGCGCTTCGTGGATTTCCTGATCGAGCGCGTCAATTTCGATGCGGATTACATGGAAGTGCTTTGCCCGAACCGCAAGTGCGGCGACGTGGATCTCGATGCCATCGCCGTGACGGCGAGCGACGAGTCGTCGGCGTCGACGATCATCGCCGCCTGAGGGACGTTCCGACGCAATGTTCGGAAATGCGCGGTCGATGGCTGACGACCTCGCGTAACCCGCTGACAGAGTGCGAAGGACAGGAAATCAAGGCGCGCCTTTCGCTTCGGTGTCCTCGGAGTCGATCCCGCAGCGCACGGCGGCGGATCGTGAGCTGGGCCCTGATCGCGACCTCTGGCCGGCTGAGACCGATCAACCGAAGGCGGCCGTCGTCGCCCGGCACCACACAGAACCGTACAACAGTCGCGTGACCTCACCTCTCGATGAGGATTACGTCCGCGGACTCGGCCTTGCGCTCGAAGATGATCTCACTGCCATCGGCCGACACGTCGAAGTCGCCCACTGTGACGTCGCGTGAGAAGCCGGTCAGCTTCCGCTCGGCGCCGGACTCGAGGTCGAACAGGGCCAGATCCCGACTCCCGATCTCGCCGCGCAACACGACCATCGCCTCGCCATCCTGTCGGATTGCCATGCGCTCGGCGCCGCGGGTCAACGTCAGCTTCGGCAGCGCGCGGGGCTTGCCGTCCGCCGTCACGGCTCGAACGTCGAAATTGACCCCGACCTGCGGGCCCGCGTAAATGAGAAACCCACCGGTCGGGGACCAGTTCGGTTCCGTGGCGTAGTGATGCACCAGCAGGACAGGCGCATGACCATCCAGCGGGACTTTGAATATCCTGGGTTCCCCGTCGTCCAATGCGGACACCGCGACCGACTGGCCGTCGTGAGCCCAGGTCGGGGTCCCGTGCACGTCGAGCGCACCCCCCAGCGTTCGCGCGCCCGACCCGTCCGCCTCCATCACGTGCAGTCGCGAGTCGCCGTTCTGCTCCGCCGTGAACGCAATGCGCCGCCCGTCCGGGGAGATCGCAGGTGCGCCGACGAGGCGTGTCTGCGGCCGGCTCCAGAGTTCCGTTGCGTTGTCGTCGGCGAGCTTCCAGATTCCCTCCTGGCCCCGTTTCGAGGACACGTACAGCAGGTAACCCGGACCGTACCGCGGTGAACGGGCCCCCGTGGTCGGCAGCGTGATACGTGTGGCCGCCGACTCGTCGGCAACACCGTCGGTGACCGGCAGCCGCCAGAGTGTCGACATCGGTCGCACGACGGTCGCCAACAGTCGCCGGCCGTCGGTGCTCGCCGCCAGCGATTCATAGCGATCGGCGCCGATGATCACGCGCCGGGACTCGCGGCGTCGTGTATCGAGTACGTGCAGCCAGGGCCCCGAGCCGTCGTCGCTCGTCGCGAGATAGAGCAGTGTGCGCCGGTCGATGAAGACGGGATGTGTCACCCGCGTGGCGTGAAAGGTCATGCGCTCGGCGCCGGTCCCGTCAGGCCGCATCCGCCAGATGTCCATGACATCGGGTGGCTTCCCTTGCACGAAATAGATGTACTCGTCGCCGGGCGACCACGTGGGATAGTGACAGTGCGTGCCCGCGGGCGCCGCATATACCAGTCGTCCCTCTGTCTCGCCGGCTTCGGTGACGTAGATGGGGTCGCCCGGTGCAGCCGTGTGATACGCGAGCCGCGCTCCGTCCCCGGACCACGCAAGCTCGACGACGCCCGGCAGCATCGGGCGTGGCGTTCCGCCCATCGTGGGGACTGACCAGACGCCAATTTGGCGTTGGTCCTTCGCAGGTCCGGGCGTGCGGGCCCACAGCATCACCTGCGTTCCGTCGGGCGTGAAATCGACGTTGCGAATTTCGTCGTTGAACAACTCCTGCAGTTCGCCACGCGTGAGATTGTGGAATTCGCCCGAACCGATCTGTGTCACCCACGCGTCCAGCGGACCGTCGCGGTTCGACAGAAACGCCGCGAACTTTCCATCGCGCGAGATTGCGGCGGCCTGCTCGATGCCCTCGAAGTCGGTCAAAGTCGAGTAACGGGCGTCCGCGAGTGGATCTCGCCCGGCGAACCCCGACCTGGACAGGAGCCATGCGCTGGTGGCCGCGACGACGAACAGGACGCCGGCTGCGGCGAGCATCACGAGCATCGTGACTTCGGTCCCGGTGACGCGTTGCTTGCCGCGGTCGCCGTGATACCACGCGACCATGATCACGAACGGCAGACCGACCATGACGACGAGAATCGCCACTTGCCGGATTTCGCTCGGCCAGCCGAAGGCTTCGCTGACGTACTCCAGTCCCTGCAGGAAGCCCCACCCGGCGGCGGCGTAGGCGATCCCCCACTGCACTACCTTCCGGCGGCGCAATTGCTGCCAGATGCCGTCGGAGTCATTGGCGCTGGCGTCGGACACGCGTGTCGATCTCGCGTCGGCTCGATCGTTTTCGGCTTCGCGATCAGGCGGAGAGGATAGCACCGGCAGCGCGTCGTCCCGCGAGGCCTCGTGCGAGGTGGCGACGGTTGCCCGCTGGAAATGGCCAGGCCCCGGGAAACCGGGGCCTTTCACGCTCGAACCCTCACCCGGCCGGACGGCCGACCTCTCCCACTGGCGTGGGAGAGGTGAAGATCGTTACAGCAGGGGCGCCAGCAGCCGCGCCACGATGTTGATGATCTTGATCAGCGGGTTGATGGCCGGACCCGCGGTGTCCTTGTACGGATCGCCGACGGGATCGACCGTCTCGAACGGAAGTGACCTTCAAAGCTTGTATTCGACACCGATGAAGAACCGTCGTCCGAGCACGTCGTATTGCGAGGCGTCGGTATTGGCGATCGACCACGACGGGAAGATCGGCGGATCCTTGTCGGTCAGGTTCTGAATGCCAGCCCGGATGACGAGACCGGCCAGCGGACCCTCGCGGACGTCGTAGCTTGCTTCGAGGTCGAAGTAGTCGTAGTGCGGCACGGTGACATTGAAGTCGGGCAGCCCCGCAACCGATCGTGCGCCGTCCTTCATCGAATCGATGTAGCGCCAGCGCAGGCCGGTCGTCAGACCACCAATTGTGTACCCGATATTGAAATTCCATTTCCATTCCGGATATGAGCCGCCGAAATTACCGATCGTGCCGGCGAGTTCGTCGGCGGCCACGCCGGGCGCCGTCTGGATCTGGAAGCTCGAGATCCAGGCGATGATACCACGCGATGGAGAGCCGACCGGAACCCGCTGGAGAGCGACCACTGCAACTGCGTGTCGATGCCCGACGTGCTCTGCGATGCGACGTTCTTGTACGTATCGACGGCACCGGTGATCTCGCCAGTCGTCGGATCGCGGCCGAAGCTCGAACACCAGAAGTTGTCGACTCGGAAGTCCGGATTGAACGCGCGGTCGTAGCAATTGACGACCGCATCGGTCGTATTGACGAACAGGATCGAATGGTCGACTGCGATGCGGTACCAGTCGATCGTGACCTGGAGGTCGTCGATGCAGCCGCGACTCGAATCGAGGCTGCAGGACGAGCCCGGCCGTATAGGTGTCGGCGTGCTCCGGCTCGAGCTCGGGGTTGCCGCCGGACACCAGCGAGATCTCATCGACGTAGTACGTGGGGAGCAGCGACGCCGGCATGCCCTGCGCGACGCACAGCGCTTCGACCTGGGCCTGGTCCGGTCCAGAGCGGGCATTGCTGCCTACGCTACAGGGTTCGCCATTGAAGAAGTCGCCATAACTGGCGAGCCGCGGCTGGTACAGTTCGAAGATCGACGGTGCGCGCACCGCGCGCTGGTACGAACCCCGCAGCCGAGCGGTCTGCACCGGTGCGTACAGCACCTCGGCCTTCCACGAACTCACACCGCCTGCGGACGCATAGTCCGAATAGCGATAACCGAACACCGCGTCGAGCGATTCCACGCCGGTTCGTCCATGCAGGAGCGGTACGAACGCCTCGACATAGGCGTCCAGGTTGTGATCGCTCGCATCCATGTTGTCGGCCGCGTCGAAGCCGATGACGTCGGGGCCACCATCCGGCAAGGTTCGGCGCAGGTTCTCGTCCGCGCGGTATCGATAGGACTGGTCCCGATACATCAAGCCGAACGCCGCGCGCAGGTCGCCGGCAGGCAGCGCTGCAAGCGGACCATTGATCGACGCTTCCACGATCGTATCGCGCACGGTCGCATGGTTCGTGGAATCGACCGCGACGTAGTCTGCACAGGCAGGCGTGAGCGAATCGAGCCCGAACGGATCAAATCCGCCGCAGATCGATGCACCGCCGTCGGGCGCATAGGTCAGCTCGAATACTTTCGAGCGCAACACGTTACCGGTCTGGTGCTTGGTCTGGTCGCTTTCACCGTACTGCACGTAGCCGTCGTAATGCCAGTCGTCGAAGACCTTGCCACGCAGCCCCAAGGTGAACTGCTGCGTGTCGTACTGGTTCTCCTGCACGCGTGGACCGATGGCGGTCATGCGTTTGCGAAATCTCACGGGTGCGTCTGGAGTCAGTCGTGATGCGAGCAGGAACGCGAGGTCCGCGCGGGACGTACGGATTGGTCACGGGCATCGAGACGTCCTGCAGCGGCGTTGGCGCGACTTGGGTATTGACGGTGTAATCGGCCAGGATGGCCTGCGCATACGCCTCGGCTGTGTCGCTAACGTCGTAGCTGGCGCCGACGAAACCGGACACACGCTCGAGCGGCATCTGCAATGCCGCAGTGGGCGCAAAGTTGTAAGAGAAGATCTGATCGTTGTAGACGAGCGGGTCCGGCGTGCCGCGGAAGTTGGCCACGCTGCCAGGCTCGAAATTTCCCATCGAGAAGAGCGTACGGTCCTGGTTGACACCGAAAGCGACGTTGTCCTCCATGGGCACCGTGCCAGCCGGGTATCCATAGGACGCGAACAGGTTCGTGAAGGCGGCCGCGCTGGCGAAGACCCCCACTGCCGTACCTTCGTCGATCACGGTCGAACCGAATGGAACGTAGATCCTGCCGGGACCGGTTATACCGAACCCGGGACCGACCGGCGCCAGCGTGACACGGGAAAATTTGCGGGCACCCTGGTTGACCTGCGACCGATCGTAGTAACCGACGAAACCCATCAACGAGCCGCGCCCATCGGCGAATGGGAAACCGGCCGTCACCGACACATCGTAGTCGTCGCCGTCGCCGTGACCCGTCTGGCCCCAGCGTCCACTCGACCTACGACGCCATCCATCGAACGGCGCAGCTTGAGATTGACGACACCTGCGATCGCATCCGACCCGTAGGTCGCCGAGGCACCACCAGTGATGATTTCGACGTTTTCGATGAGTGACGGCGGAATGACATTCAGGTCCGCGACACCCTCGCCGTTGGACGGGATCAACCGGCGTCCGTCGACCAGCACCAGCGTGCGCGTCGTGCCAAGACCTCTCAGGTCGAGGCTCGCCTGACCGTCCTCGACGCCGTTCGACGTGCCGGTCAGGTTCGGGACGAACTGGGGCATCAGGTTCAGCGTGGTTTCGACGGTCGACGAACCCACGCTGGCAAAGACCGCAGCCGGAACCGTGACGATCGGGCTCGTGGACACGAAGTCGGGCCGTGCGATGCGTGTGCCGGTGACGACGATTTCTTCCAGCGAATCGTCCTGCGCGGCGACGTTCGTGACGACGCTCGCCGTGACGAACACCACGCCGAGAAGCTGTCCAACCGTCCGCGACAAACAGCGGAGCAATGGGCCGCCAATCGTACGTTCGATCGCCGCTGCAATGCCGCGGTACGACCCGATGCAAGTCATCGGTCCTCCCTGGCCGGGTCGCTCTTGTCGGCGGACCTCGGCGCTACCAAACCTGTCCGTGTGTGGCCGGTCGCGCGAGAAATACACGAACCGTGACACCGGCGCAACGGGCTGCATGCCGTGGGGCGGTCCGTGGAGACGCTTCCGCAAGGCCGCTCGCCGCGACTTCGCAGCAATAAATGGCAGTACACTTCCGGGCGGGGTGCACGTGACGTGACGGATCCTGCAGCACAAGGGAGACACGACGACCTCTGGGCGCGGCTGCGCAGCCGCAAGGTTGTCCAGTGGGGCGTTGCCTATGCAGCCGGGGCCTGGGGTTTCCTGCAGGCGCTCGAGTACCTGAGCGAGACCTACGAGTGGCCCTCGCAACTGCGCAAGGTCGCAGTGCTCGCGTTGCTGATCGGCCTCCCGTTCGTGCTCGTCCTCGCGTGGTATCACGGCGACCGCGGGGTCCAGCGCGTGAATCGGGTCGAGGCAGCAGTACTACTGCTGCTCCTCGCGCTGGGTGGTGGTGTGTTGTGGCGTTACCAGCCCACGAGCGAATTGATCGCGGGGGCAGGCGAGCGTTCCTCATTCGCGCCGATGCCGGCGGTCGTCGCCGCAGATCCCCGCCCGTCGATCGCGGTGCTTCCGTTCGAGAACCGGAGCCTCAAGCAGGAGGACGTGTTTTTCGTCGATGGCATTCACGACGACATCCAGAACCGCCTGACCAGCATCACGGCACTGCGAGTGATCGCACCGACCTCCGTGGACCAGCTCCACGACTCCGGGCTGTCGACCCGGGAGATCGGTGTCCGACTCGGCGCAACCCAGCTCCTTGCAGGCGTCGTGCAGCGAGTCGCCGATCGTGTGCGTATCAACGTGAAGCTGATCGACGCCGCATCGGACTCCCAGGTGTGGGCAGAGAGCTATGACCGTGAGTTCACGGCCGCCAGTATTTTTTCCATCCAGAGCGAAGTGGCCGCAGCAATCTCTGCGCGGTTGCGATCAGCGCTGGCGATCGCCGCCAATTCGAGCGCCGAGGAGCGGCCTGAGACCAGCGACCTGCGAGCCTGGCAGTTCTACCAGCTTGCCAACCAGGCCGCCGATCGCGGCGGGGGCGACGGGTTGATCGAGGCAGAGGCGCTGTACCGACGCGCAGTCGAAGCCGACCCGCGATTTGCACGCGCCTATATCGGATTGTCGTACGCCCTGGCCTCGCAGATCCAGCAGATCGGCGCACCGCGCGACGAGACCGTGGCGAAAGCTGCGAAAGCCGCCGAGACCGCACTGCAACTCGCGCCAGATCTCGCGGACGCGTGGACCGCGGCCGCGCGGATGACGTACGAACAAGGCGACGACGAACTCGCCGAGGCCAGGTTCCGCAGGGCGATCAAGCTCAACCCGAACAACGCCGCGGCCTACGAAAAGTTGAGCGACATGATGTGGGACCACGGCCGGTGGGACGATTCATTGCGATACGCCGAAAAAGCGGTGGCGCTCGATCCCCTGTCGATCGGCGCCCGCGAAAGTCTTGCGCTCGGGCTCGCCGGCGCGGGCCGGTTCGACGAGACGGAAACCTTGCTCAGACAGAATGTTGTGTTTGATCCGTCGTTCCCGCTTCCCTACGTCGATCTCGCAGAATTCCTGGCGTACACGCGCAATCGATTCGTCGAGGCCATTCCACTCGGCGAAAAGGCAGTCGCGCTGGGACCGACAACCCGAACAATGTTGCGCGCCTTGCTTCGCTCTACTGGGACGTGGGCAACGTCGCCATGGCTACGCGTCTGATTGATGATGCCGCGCCGCGCTGGCCGGACCGGTCCTACGTCCAGCTCCTGGCCGCATGGCAATCCGCCTCGCGAGGCGACTGGGACGGGGCCACGCGCCGTGCCCACCGGATACTCGAAACAAACCCGGGAAACCTCGGCGGTTTCTCCGTGCTCGTCCATGATGACTTCCGGAGGAAGGATTTTGCGGCGGCCCGCCAGCGGTATGTGACAGCGAATCCGGATCTGCTGACGGCGAAAGCTCCGACGATCGGGCCTGCGAACCTGGGGTTGGCCATTGGATTGGCCGAGGTGCTGCTGAAGACGGGTGAAGCGGACCGCGCCAGGCTGTTGCTCGATCGGAGCGAGCAGTACATCCGCAACAAACCGCGCCTGGGCGGTGGAGGCTACGGCATTTCCGATGCGCGAATCCTTGCGCTGCGCGGCGACAAGCCGAATGCCCTGCGCGCGCTGCGCACGGCCGTTCGCGCGGGCTGGCGCGGACCCTGGCGGCACGTCCAGATCGATCTCGATACTGTATTCGACGATCTGCGCGGCGACCCGGAATACCGGGCCATTCTTGCGGACCTGGACCGCGACCTGGCGCGCCAGCGCGCTGAACTGGCGGTACGATCGACGGCAACCAAGCCGGCACCCGCGCCGACATCACGGCGCTGAGTGGCCCGTCCGGACCGTGTAAACAAAGGCCCCGGCAGACCGGGGCCTTTCATGCTCGAGCCCTCACCCGGCCGGACGGCCGACCTCTCCCACTGGCGTGGGAGAGGTGAAGATCATTACAGCAGCGGCACCAGCAGCAGCGCCACGATGTTGATGATCTTGATCAGCGGGTTGATCGCCGGGCCCGCGGTGTCCTTGTACGGATCGCCGACGGTGTCGCCGGTCACGGCCGCCTTGTGCGTCTCGGAGCCCTTGCCGCCGAAGTTGCCTTCCTCGACGTACTTCTTCGCGTTGTCCCAGGCGCCGCCGCCGGTGCACATCGAGATGGCGACGAACAGGCCCGTGACGATGGTGCCGATCAGCACGCCGCCGAGGGCGCGGATGCCGGCGCCGGGGCCGAGCAGGAAGTTCATGCCGAAGCCGACGATCACCGGGATCAGGATCGGCAGCAGCGAGGGGACGATCATTTCCTTGATCGCCGCACGCGTCAGCATGTCGACGGCCTTGGAGTAGTCCGGCTTCCCGGTGCCGTCCATGATGCCCGGGATTTCCTTGAACTGGCGGCGCACTTCGACGACCACCGAGCCCGCGGCGCGACCCACGGCTTCCATCGCCATGGCGCCGAAGAGGTAAGGCACCAGGCCGCCGATGAACAGGCCGATGATCACGGCCGGATCCGACAGCGAGAACACCTGCAGCTTGCCCGCGATCTCGAGGTTGTTGGTGTAGTCGGCAAACAGCACCAGCGCCGCGAGACCGGCCGAGCCGATCGCGTAACCCTTGGTGACGGCCTTGGTCGTGTTGCCCACGGCGTCGAGCGCGTCGGTGATCTTGCGCACGTCCTTCGGCAGGCCGGCCATCTCCGCGATGCCGCCGCCGTTGTCGGTGATCGGACCGTAGGCGTCGAGCGCCACGATCACGCCGGTCATCGACAGCATGGCCGTCGCGGCGATCGCGATGCCGTACAGGCCGTCGAGCTGGTAGGCGCCCCAGATCGAGGCGCAGATCGCGAGCACCGGCAGCGCGGTGGACTTCATCGAGACCGCGAGGCCGGCGATCACGTTGGTGCCGTGACCCGTCTGCGAGGCCGCCGCCACGTAGCGCACCGGCGCGTATTCGGTCGCGGTGTAGTACTCGGTGATCACGATCATCGCCGCCGTCAGCGCGAGGCCGATCAGCGAGCAGTAGTAGAGGTTCATGCTCTCGGCGCCGAGCATCCAGCGCGTCACGAAGAAGAACGCGACGGCCGCGATCAGGCCCGACACGATCAGGCCGCGGTACAGCGCGTTCATGATCTTGCCGCCGTCGCGCGCCTTCACGAAGAAGGTGCCGACGATCGAGGCGACGATCGAGACGGCGCCGAGCACGAGCGGGTAGAGCACGGCATTCGGGCCGAGCGCCTGCATCGTCAGGCCGGCGAGCAGCATCGTGGCGACCACGGTGACCGCGTAGGTCTCGAACAGGTCCGCCGCCATGCCGGCGCAGTCGCCCACGTTGTCGCCCACGTTGTCGGCGATCACGGCGGGGTTGCGCGGGTCGTCCTCGGGGATGCCGGCTTCGACCTTGCCCACGAGGTCGGCGCCGACGTCGGCACCCTTGGTGAAGATGCCGCCGCCGAGTCGCGCGAAGATCGAGATCAGCGAGCCGCCGAACGCGAGGCCGACGAGCGCGTGCAGCGAGCGGTCGGTGTCGCCGCCGGTGACGTTCAGCATCAGGCCGTAATAGGCCGCGACGCCGAGCAGCCCGAGTCCGACGACGAGCATGCCGGTGATCGCGCCGCCGCGGAACGCGACCTGCAGCGCCGGGTCGAGGCCGACGCTGGCGGCGTGCGCGGTGCGGACGTTGGCACGGACCGACACGTTCATGCCGATGTAACCCGCGGCGCCCGACAGGATGGCGCCGACCGCGAAGCCGCCCGCCGTCAGCCAGCTGAGCGCGAAGCCGAGGACCAGGAACAGCACGACACCGACCATGGCGATGGTGCTGTACTGCCGGTTCAGGTAGGCCTTGGCGCCGGCCTGGATGGCCGCCGCGATTTCCTGCATCTTCGCGTTGCCGGCGGGTTGGGCCACGATCCAGCGTGCCGAGAGCACGCCGTACAGAATCGCGAGCACTCCGGCGCCGATCGCCAGCCACAGGGCGAGGTTAGTCGTCATTGATCGAACTCCCAATCGAGGGTCTTGGACCTGGTCTTGCTGTCGGCCGGCGGGGGTTCTCGAAGACCCACTACCGGCCCGGAAAAAGGCGCGGGACTATACCACAAAGGCCTTTTTCAGCTTCTTCCGCACCGGCCGGTTCTTCAGCACGACGTACTGCGGCAGCCCGTCCTTGAACGGGGGTAGTCCTCGCCCTTGATCAGCGGGGCCAGGTAGCGCCGGCCCTTGGCGGTGATGTGGAAACCGTCCGGCGGTGATGTAGTCCCGCGGCAGCATCTTTTCCTGGTTGGCCACCGCGGACAGCGGGGCCATGCCGATCTTCCAGCGATAGGGTCGGCTGCGAGGTCCGGACGATCGTCGGCATCACCGAGTTGTGGCCCTTCAGCGCGAACTCGACGGCTGCCTTGCCCACGGCATAGGCCTGCTCCACGTCGACCTTCGAGGCGATGTGGCGGGCGGCGCGCTGCAGGTAGTCGGCGACCGCCCAGTGGTACTTGTAGCCGAGCTTGTCCTTGACGAGCTGCGCCACGACCGGGGCGACGCCGCCCAGCTGCGCATGGCCGAACGCGTCGCGCGTGCCCGCATCGGCGAGGAACTTGCCTTCCGCGTTACGCACGCCTTCGGAGACGACGACCGCGCAATAGCCGTACTTCTCCACGCACTCCTTGGTGCGGGCGAGGAATTTGTCTTCGTCGAAGGGAATCTCGGGGAACAGGATGATGTGCGGCGCGTCGCCGGCCTTTTCGGCTGCGAGACCGCCGGCGGCCGCGATCCAGCCGGCGTGCCGGCCCATGACCTCCAGCACGAACACCTTGGTCGAGGTGCGGGCCATCGAGGCGACGTCGAAGCCGGCCTCGCGGATCGAGACGGCGACGTACTTGGCGACGGAGCCGAAACCCGGGCAGCAGTCGGTGATCGGCAGGTCGTTGTCCACCGTCTTCGGCACGTGGATCGCCTGCACCGGATAACCCATCTTCTCGGCGAGCAGCGAGACCTTCAGACACGTGTCGGCCGAGTCGCCGCCGCCGTTGTAGAAGAAGTAGCCGATGTCGTGCGCCTTGAAGACCTCGATCAGGCGTTCGTACTGGGCCGGGTTGTCCTCGTACTTCTTGAGCTTGTAGCGGGCGGAGCCGAACGCGCCCGAGGGCGTGTGCCGCAGCGCGCGGATGTCCGCCGCGCTTTCCTTGCCGGTGTCGATCAGGTCCTCGGTGAGCGCGCCGAGGATGCCGTTGCGCCCGGCGTAGAGCGTGCCGATCGCGCGCCGGTGCTTGCGAGCGGTCTCGATGACGCCGCAGGCCGAGGCGTTGATGACGGCCGTGACGCCGCCGGACTGGGCATAGAACGCATTGCGCGCACGAACGGGTTTCGGCATACGGGCTCCAGCAGAAAAGTGTCTATAGATCCGTAGCTTATGATACCTCTGCACGGTGTCCGGTACGCAGGTTTGAAGGTCTCGGCGGGCCAGAACCTTCAAGTCAAAGTACCGGACACCTCGTATACATATGTACCGGACACCTCTTTTTCGGTACGGTGCGCGCCTTCCGCTAGGCCTCGGACGGCAAGATCATGAGACTCGTACTGCTCGGCGCACCCGGTTCCGGCAAGGGCACCCAGGCCCAGCGCCTGCGCGACCAGAAAGGCATTCCCCAGGTTTCCTCGGGCGACCTGCTGCGCGACGCGGTCGCGCGCGGCACCGACCTCGGCAAGCGGGCCAAGGCGGCGATGGACGCCGGCGAACTGGTCACCGACGACATCGTGCTCGGCCTGATCCGCGAGCGGCTCGGCCGGCCCGACGCCGCCAACGGTTTCATCCTGGACGGCTATCCGCGCAACGTCGCGCAGGCCGGCGCGCTCGACAAGCTGCTCGGCGAGATCGGCCAGCCGATCGACGCCGTGGTGCTGATGGACGTCGACTCGAAGGCGCTGTTCCAGCGCCTGACCGGCCGCCGCTCCTGCCCGAAATGCGGCAAGGTGTTCAACGTCTACACCTCGCCGTCGACGCTGGGCGATCGCTGCGACAACCCCGACCATGGCGACGGACGCGCCGGCGCTGATCCAGCGCGCCGACGACAAGGAAGACGTCATCGAGAACCGGCTGAAGGTGTACACGAGCCAGACGGAACCGCTGATCGCGCACTATCGCAGTCGCGGCTTGCTGAGAGGTCGTGAACGCCGACCAGTCGATGGACAAGGTCTACGCCGAGTTCCTGAGAGCCGCCGGCGGCTGATTCCACCTCTCTACCTCTCCCGTTTACGGGAGAGGTCGGCGGTACGCCGGGTGAGGGCCCTCACCCCTTGCAACACGGCTCCGCCATGTTGCTCGTGCCCTCTCCCGCAAGCGGGAGAGGGGTCCTTACTCCGTCAGCGCAAGCAGCTTTTCCCCGATGACCGCGCGGCGCCAGCCGCGCAGCAGGGCGCCGTCCCGGGATCCCTGCGCCAGCGACTCCACGTCGCGGCGCGTCGCGAGCACCTCGGCCGCGATGCCGAGCGCCTCGGCCTCGTCCCGCACCGTCTTCATGAACCGCGCCGCACGCGCCGTCTCCTCGGGGGTGGGCCGCCGCGGGGGCTCCACGGACGTTTCGGCCGTCGCGCCGTCGCGCGCGGCGGCGATCAGCTTCAGCAATTCATCGCCCCGCTTGCGAACGACCGCCGGCGGCAGCGCGCGGATCTTCTCCAGGCCCGCGATCGAGTCCGGCGCCTGCGTCGCGATCGCGACGATCGCCTCGTCGGTCAGGATCCAGCCACGGGGCTTGTCGCTTTCGATCGCCCGCTTCTCGCGCCATTCCGTCGAGCGCCCGCGCCGCGGCCTGCTCGCCGGGCGACAGCCTGCCCAAGCCCTTCATCCGGCGCCACGCGTCGGCGGGCTCGGTGCGATAGAGCGCGGGATTCGCCGAGCGCCGCCGCTTCTTCCGCCGCCCAGGACGTCCGGCCCCGGGCTTCGAGCGCCTCGCCGAGGTCCGTGTGCAGCGTGAGCAGGTGGTGGACGTCGTCGGCCGCGTAGGCGAGTTGTTCCGCCGTGAGCGGCCGGCGCGACCAGTCCGTGCGCGTCTGGCCCTTGTCGATGGAGTGGCCGAGCCGTCGGGCGACCAGTTCGGCATAGCCGATCTGCGGGGCGTGGCCGAGCAGCGCCGCGGCCACCTGGGTGTCGAAGACCGGCGCGGGCACCGCGCCGCTCTGCAGCACCAGCACTTCGAGGTCCTGTCGCGCGGCGTGCAGGATCTTCAGGCGTCGTTCCTCGGCCAGCAGCAGGTACAGCGGGCCGAGGTCGAGGCCGGCCAGCGGGTCGATCAGCACGCAGTCGGTTTCCGTGGCGATCTGCAGCAGGCACAGCTGCGGGTAGTAGGTGCTCTCGCGCATGAACTCGGTGTCGATGGCGAGCCGGGTCGCGGCCTGCATGCGAAAGACGGCGGCATCGAGCGCCGGCTGGGCGGTGACGAGCGTGGCATCGCGCATTCGATCGGGTACCTGCGTGTAGAATCGCCGCTCCCCGAAGCCTCTGGCGGGCCTCGTGAGCGCATTTTTCAAGCTGTTCCTCGACATCGTACTCTGGCGGCGGGGCCCGCAGGACCTGCCCGCGTCCCGGCTGCTGGTCTGGATGACGGCCGTGGCCTATGTCGGCGTGTCGGCGATCCAGATGGCCGTGACGGGCGAGACGGGCCTGGCCTGGTTCGTGTTCCTGGTGATGGACCCGCTGCTGCTGACCGGATGCGTCTGGCTGATGCTGAAGCTGTACGGCCACCCTGAACGCTTCCTGCAGACCGCCGCCGCCGTCCTCGGCACCGGCGCGCTGCTCGCACTGGTGCTGTACCTGCCGCTGCAGCTCGCGATGGTGGCGCTCGCAATCGACCCCGGACAGCGGCTTCGCGCGCTTCGTCGCGCTGGCGCTGCTCGGCAGTTTTCGCGTTCGTGACCGGGCGCATCCTGCAGCTCGGCACGGGTTCGAACCTCTTCACGGGCGTCGCGTTCGCGCTGACGTATTTCTTCCTGATCAATTCGTTGCTCGGCCTCGTGCAGGGCGGAGGGAACTGAGTTGCACCTGCACATCATCGGCGTCTGCGGCACGTTCATGGGCGGCATCGCCGCGCATCGCCCGCGAGTCGGGCCATCGCGTCACCGGGTCCGACCGCAACGTCTACCCGCCGATGAGCACGCAGCTCGCGGCGCTCGGCGTCGAGGTCATCGAAGGCTACGAGCCCGACCAGCTCAAGCTGAAGCCGGACGTGTTCGTCGTCGGCAACGTGATGAGCCGCGGCAACGCGCTGGTCGAGGCGTTGCTCGACAGCGGCGCGCGCTACGAGTCCGGGCCCGAATGGCTGGCCCGCAACGTGCTGCACGGCCGCTGGGTGCTCGGCGTGGCCGGCACGCACGGCAAGACGACGACCACCAGCCTGCTCGCGTGGATCCTCGAGCATGCCGGACTCGCGCCCGGATTCCTCGTCGGCGGCGTGCCGCTCGACTTCAACGTCAGCGCGCGGCTCGGCGCGCGGCAGGCACTTCGTCGTCGAGGCGGACGAGTACGACACGGCGTTCTTCGACAAGCGCGCGAAGTTCGTGCACTACCGGCCGCGCACGGCGATCCTCAACAACCTCGAGCACGACCACGCCGACATCTACCCGGACGTCGCCTCGATCCAGAAGCAGTTCCACCTGCTGTTGCGCACGGTGCCGTCGAACGGCCGCCTGGTCGTCAACGCGGCCGACCGCAACCTGGCCGAGGTGCTCGAGATGGGTTGCTGGACGCCGGTCGAGCGCTTCACCGCCGAGGCAGGCGTCAACGACCGACTGGCGCCTCGAGGCCGATGCGGCCAGCGGCTATGCCGGTTTCACCGTGTGGAACCACGACGAGCGCCGCGTCGGGGACGTCGAGTGGAACGCGTTCGGCCGCCACAACGCGGAGAACGCGCTCGCGGCATTGGTCGCCGCGCACCACGCGGGCGTCGACGAGCAGGCCGCGCTCGAAGCGCTGCGCCGCGTTTCGGCGGCGTGCGGCGCCGGCTCGAGGTGCGCGGCACGGTCCGGGGCGTGGTGGTCTACGACGATTTCGCGCATCACCCGACCGCGATCACGACCACGCTCGAGGGCGTGCGGCGCAAGGCGCGCGGCGGGCCGCGTCATCGCCGTGCTCGAGCCGCGCTCGAACACCATGAAGCTCGGCACGCACAAGGCGGCGCTCGCGCAATCGCTGCGCGGCGCCGATCGCGTGTTCGTCTACCAGTCTCCCGACGTGAAATGGGACGTCGGCGACGCCATGCGCCCGCTCGGCGACCTGGCGACCGTCCACACCGACCTCGCCGAGCTCACGGCGGCGCTCGTGGCGACGGCCCGCGCCGGCGATCACCTGGTGCTGATGAGCAACGGTTCGTTCGGCGGGCTGCACGAGCGCCTGCTCGCCGCATTGCAGGCGCAACCGGCTGCCTGAAGCGGCATAATCGGGCGCATGCGGACCGAACGCGCGCCGAACTGCAGGGGTTGCCGGGAGCCGAGGTGATGGCGGCCACCACCGAAATTCCGCTGTTCCCGCTCGGCACGATCCTGTTTCCGGGCGGCGCACTGCCGCTGCGCATCTTCGAGACACGCTACATCGACCTCGTGCGCCGCTGCATGCGCGACGGTTCCGGGTTCGGCGTGGTGATGCTCCTCGAAGGCGCGGAAGCGGGCGGCGCTGCCGCGACGATCTGCGACATCGGCACCTACGCGCGCATCGTCGATTTCTCGCAGCAGCCGGATGGCTTGCTCGGCATCGAGGCGCACGGCGAGCGACGCTTCCGCATCCTCGAGCGCCGTCGCGCCAGGGACGGACTGCTACCTGGCCGACGTCGCATGGTTGGCGGACGAACTTTCCGTGCCGCTGCCGGAAGCGTTCGACGAGCTCGGCCCGGCGCTCGACCAGGTGCTCGAGCAGGTCGGTCCGCCGTTCTCGGCGCTGCCACGACAGCTCGAGGACGCGGGCTGGGTGGCGAACCGGCTCGCGGAATTGCTGCCGCTCTCGCCGGGCCACAAGCAGCACTGCCTCGAACTCGACGACCCGGTCGAGCGCCTGCGTTTCCTGCGGCCGCTGTTCGAGATCACCACCGAGCCGCCCGGCTGAATCTCGGCGAACGCGCCGCAAACACCGCTGGCCCGCGGACCGCAATCCGCATCGAATGGCTCCGGCTGCCGCAATCCCGCGGCCGCCGCACAGGAGTGTTCGATCATGGACGACATCAAGGCCGCCGAAATCCTCAAGTCGCTCGCGGCGGGCGTCAGCCCTGCCGATGGCTCGAGCCTGCCCGCCGGAACGCCGTTGCAGTCTCCGGACGTCGTCCGGGCGCTGTTTCTCGCCGCCGATTCGCTCGAATCGCGCACGCGCCAGGCGCGGCGTGCGTCCGGCCTGCCGCGCAACGCGGGCAAGGCCTGGGCGCAGGAGGAGGACGAACGACTGCTCGCCGCATTCGACGGCGGCGCAACCGTCGAGACTCTGGCGCAAGCGCACGAGCGCACCCGCGCCGGCATCGAGGCGAGGCTCGTCAAGCACGGACGGCTGGAAGCCGAGCAGGCGCCTGCGGCGCGCATTCGCTGAGAATCGTGAGCTCGCGGCCGGATAGAATCCGGCCATGACCGACGGGCCGCGACTGCTGTTCATTCCGGTGTCCGGGCCGGGCGGCGCCGGCGAGTACTTCCGCTCGCTGGCGGTGGCGCGCGCGATCGAACGGCGCTGGCCGGACAGCTCGATCCGCTTCCTGGTGAGTCGCGATGCCGCGTATTCGCAGGGCGGCCCTTATCCCGCGGTGTTGCTCGAGCGCTCGCCCACGTTCGAGTCGGCCGCGGTGATCCGCAGCCTCGAGCAGCTGCGTCCGCAGGTCGTCGTGTTCGACAGCGCCGGTCGCGTCGAGCAGCAACAGGCCGCGCGGCGGCTCGGTGCGCGGGTCGTGTTCGTCAGTTCACGGCCGAGCATCCGGCGCAAGGGCTTCAGCCTGCGCAGGATGCGGGCGACCGACCAGTACTGGATCGCACAGCCGCGTTTTCTCGGCGGCGAGCTTTCTCCGTTCGAGCAGTGGAAGCGCAGGTTTGCTCCAGCACTCGACGTGTTGCTGCTCGAAGTGATCCACGAACCCGTGGACGAGGAAAGCGTCCGTGAGCTGCAGCAGTCGCTCGGCGTGCAGCCGGGCGCCTACGTGCTCGCATGTCCGGGCGGCGGCGGCGTCTTCGGCCAGGGGCCGGACGCGGCGCAGCTGTTTTATGCCGCCGCGGCGCGGGTGCGAGCGGAGTGCGCGCTGCCCGTCGTCGCGGTGCTCGGCGCGCGATTTGCGGCGCCGTCGAGTGTGCCGGACGGCGTGCACGTGCTGCCGAGCGTGCCGAACGGCCAGTTGATGGGCCTGCTGCGCGACGCGAAGGCCGGCATGGTCAACGGCGGCAGCCTGCTGCTGCAGGCGCTCGCCCAGCGCACGCCCTGCGTGGCGGCGCCGATCGCGGACGACCAGCCTGCAAGGATTGCGCGCACGGCGGAGTGCGGCTACGTGCGGCCCGTTGCACTCGAGGCCAGTGCGCTCGCGTCCGCCGTCATCGACCTGCTGCGTGACGACACCGCGCGCGCGGCCTTGAAGGCGCGGCTGGAGCAGCTTGCGTTGCGCAACGGCCTCGACGTCGCGGTCGACGCGATCGGGCGGCTGCTGCCGCCCGAGACTTCGCGGCACGGACCGGCGCTCAGAGCGTCCTGAACACCCGTGCGGCGGCGGCGACGGTCGCGTCGATCTCGCGGTCGGTGTGCGCCGCCGAGATGAAACCCGCCTCGAACGCCGACGGCGCGAGGTAGACGCCCTCGGCCAGCATGCCGTGGAAGAATTGCTTGAAGCGCTCGACGTCGCACTTCATCGCGTCGGCGTAGGAGTTCACCTTCGGCGCATCGGTGAAAAAGATGCCGAACATGCCGCAGACGTGATTGGTCGCGAGCGGAATGCCGGCCTGCTTCGCGGCGGCAGCGAGGCCGTTCACCAGCTTGTCGGTCGCTGCCCCGAGCCGCGCGTGGAATCCCGGCGCCTCGATGCCTTGCAACGTCGTGAGGCCCGCGATCATCGCGACCGGATTTCCGGACAGCGTGCCGGCCTGGTAGACGGGGCCGAGCGGCGCGATGTGCGACATGATGTCGCGGCGTCCGCCGAAGACGCCGACGGGCATGCCGCCGCCGACGATCTTGCCGAGCGTGGTGAGGTCGGGCTTGATGCCGTACAGCTGCTGCGCGCCGCCCTTCGCGACGCGGAACCCTGTCATCACTTCGTCGAAGATCAGCACCGCGCCGGCTTTCGTGCATTCCTCGCGCAGGCACTCCAGGAAGCCGGGCACCGGCGGAATGCAGTTCATGTTGCCGGCCACCGGCTCGACGATGACGCACGCGACCTGTGTGCCGATTTCGCGGAACGCGGCGCGGACCTGATCGCTGTCGTTGTACGAGAGCGTGATCGTGTGCGCGGCGAGTTCCGGCGGGACGCCGGGCGAGGTCGGCACGCCGAGCGTCAGCATGCCGGAGCCGGCCTTCACCAGCAGCGAGTCCGAGTGGCCGTGGTAGCAGCCCTCGAACTTGACGATCTTCTGCCGCTGCGTGAACCCGCGCGCGAGGCGGATGGCGCTCATCGTCGCTTCGGTGCCGGAGCTGACCATGCGGACGAGTTCGATCGAGGGCACGAGTTCGATGATCTTCTTCGCCATGACGGTTTCGAGTTCCGTCGGGGCGCCGAACGACAGGCCGTCCGCCGCCTTGTCCTGCACGGCGCTTGATCACCGCCGGGTCGGCATGGCCGAGGATCATCGGGCCCCAGGAGCCGACGTAGTCGATGAACTGGCGTCCGTCGGCCGCCCACACGTACGGGCCCTTCGCCCTGGCGAAGAAGATCGGCTCGCCGCCGACGCCGCGAAACGCGCGCACCGGTGAATTGACGCCACCGGGGATGTATTTGCAGGCTTCTTCGAACAGGCTCACGGTCGTGGCTCCAGCGCTTTCGGGTCGGGCGAAGGTCGGTATCTTAGCAGCGGGCTCGCGGCGCGCCGGGACGGAACGTACCATCGCCGGCCCGCGCGGGGATTGCGTGAATCACCGATGAAAACCTGGATGTGCCTGAACTGCGGCTTCGTGTACCGGCTGCGTTCGTGGCGCTGCGCGGCGAGCGTCGTACCGAGCTGCGCAATTGGCGGACCCGCGCCGCGTCTCCGCTCTCCGGAAGTCTTCGCCGGGCGCCTGCAAGTACGTCTGCTGTAGGCTCCCGCCGCGACGTCCATGTCGCGGAGGGCCCGGCGAAGACTTCCGGAGAGCGAAGCCCCGACGCGGGGCGCGCGGCTGACGCGACTGCTGGCGCGATAGCTAGCGCAGTGGGCGTTGCGCTAGCGCCAAGTGCAAGTGTTAGCCAGCCGCGCAGCGAACGCGTCAGCGTGGTGGCCGCGTGCGTCGGCCTTCCGGGTCGCTTCCCCGGGCCGTCGAGCGACAGGACGTCGCTCGCGGAGCCTACAGGGATGTACTTGCGGCGTCCCGGGGAAGCGACCCGGCAGGCCGACAGGCCGCGGCCGATCATCGCGATAGCCAACCGCGACCGCGAACCGCGTCAGCCCACCGCGTCAGCCAGCCGCGTCCGCGAACTGCGACAGCGAACTGCGCCAGCAAGCGCGACAGCGAATCGTGTCAGCGAGTCCGACGCGTTACTGCTGCGTGACCGTGTACCCGCGCTGCCGCAGCAGGTCGACGACGCTGTTGCGACCCACGAGGTGCAGCGCGCCGACCACGACGAGATAGTCGTCGCGGTCGTGCAGCATCTGGACGATTTCGCCGATCCAGGCCCGATTGCGGTCTTCGGTGAGCGGCCGATAGAGCTCCGGGGCCTCGTCGAATTCGTCGCCAAGGATCTGTGCCAGCCTGTCCGTGTCTCCCGTCCTGCCACGCGACGAGCAGCTCCTTGATCTCCGCGTCGAGGTTGCCCGCCTCGTCGATCGTCATCAGCAGGAATTTCCTCTGCATCGGCATCGGCAAGCCCGCGAGGATGCCGAACTGCTGCTCGGCGGTCTCGAGGCCCTGGATCGGCTTGTGATCGGCCGCGGCCCGCTTCGCGAGCGTCTGCTCGACGCCGAGTTCGGGCGAGAAGCCGCGCTTGGCGAGTTCCACCTGCAACAGCGCCGTGGCCGCGAACCAGGGCGCGAACCGATCGAGCAGCCCGAGGTCGAGGCCCGCTTGCTGCGCGAACTGCTGCGCCCTCGCGTAATCGGGTCCGAGTACCGTGCGCAGGCTCTGTCCCGCGGGCAGCAGCGCCAGCTGCTGCATGGTTCCCGCCAGCGCCGTGGGATCGCCCTGCGCCGCGTCGTCCATGTCGATTTCCATCACCAGCTTTTCCGCATCGCGGTAGGCGTCGTCGGCGACCTTGGGCAGTCCGCCGTCCTCCGCGCGCAGCACGTGGATCGAGCCGAGCAGGTAGACGGTGTTGTGCTCGCCCTGCACCGCCCACAGAGCATGCTGCTCACGGGCCGCGGCCACCCCCGGCAGCCATGCCGCCAGCACCACCGTGGCCACGGCGAGCGCCGCATTGCGTGCACGCGTCAATCGCGATACTGCTCGAGCCATACGACCTCCGTCGCGATGCCGCCGTCATCCTGCAGATCGATCACCCGGTAACCCGGCGGACGGTCGTCCACCTCGAAGCCCGCCGCGCGCGGCCGGAACTGCATGCAGGTCGCCGGTGTGCACATCAGGCGCAGGCCGCCCGCGGCGAACACGTCGAGCGCCTGGTGTGCGTGACCCCAGGCCACGCCGCGCACCTGCGGATACCGCGCGACGATTCGCAGAAGCTCGTCGCCGTCGGCGAGGCGCAACGCGTCCATGCCCGCGGCGTCCATCCGGATCGGCGGGTGGTGGACCAGGACGAGCACCGGGACGTCGCGCCGCGCGGCGAGCGTGCGCTCGAACTTCTGCAGCTGCGCCGCACCGAGCCGGCCTTCGCCGTTCGTGGCCTCGGCGAACCAGGATCCGAGCAGCACGACGGCCCACGCGCCGACGCGGTGCGTCCCGCCGATCCGGAACGGCGGGTGATCGAGCTGCCGCTCCAGTTCGTGCGGCACATCGTGATTGCCGGGGATGACGAGGACCGGCGACGGGCTAGCCGCGAACAGCAGGTCGAGCGTCGCGTAGGCCGCGGGGTCGTCCTGCACGAGATCGCCGGTGAGCGCGATGGCGTCGGCGGGGAGGTGGCGGCGCCTGGCGTGCGCCAGGCACGCCTGCAGCCGGGGCAACGTAGCCGCCCCGCGCAGCTTGCCGTGCAGGTCGGCCAGCAGGTGGGTGTCGGTGAACTGCAGGAGGCGCGCGCTGTTCATCGGGGGACGATCATGTCAGATTGGCTGCCCGCGGAGGTAGCGCCATGTCGAATCGTTCGATTTCGCTCACGGATTCGCTCTACCAATACCTGCTGTCGATCTCGCTGCGCGAATCGCAGTTGCTGCTCGACTTGCGCGAGGAGACGGCCGCGATGCCGGCAGGCCGGATGCAGATCTCGCCGGAGCAGGGACAGTTCATGGCGCTGCTGGTGCGGTTGATCGGGGCACGACGGTGTCTCGAGGTGGGCGTGTTCACCGGGTACTCGTCACTGTCGGTGGCGATGGCGCTGCCCGAGGACGGCCGTATCGTAGCCTGCGACGTCAGCGAGCAGTGGACGGCGATCGCACGCAACTACTGGCGTGCGGCGGGTGTCGGATCACAAGATCGACCTGCGGCTGGCGCCGGCCGTCGAGACGCTCGACAGCCTGATCGCGGCGGGTCAGGCCGGCACCTTCGACGCGGCGTTCATCGACGCCGACAAGACGAACTACCTCGCGTACTACGAGCGCGCGCTGGTGCTGCTGCGGTCGGGCGGTCTCGTGCTGGTGGACAACACGCTCTGGGGCGGCAAGGTGGCCGACCCGGAGATTTCCGACGCCGACACCGTCGCGCTGCGGCATTTCAACGAGGTCCTGCATGCCGACGACCGCGTCGACCTCAGCCTGCTTGCCGGTCGGCGACGGCCTCACGCTGGCCCGGAAGAGGTGCCGGGTTTGACTTAGTTGACTTGTTCGCGGGCCGGCAACCCGCGAACAAGTCGACTAAGTCAAACCCGGCACCTTTGAGAGCGTCAGTACTTGTAGTGGTCGGGCTTGAACGGGCCCTGCACCGGCACGCCGATGTAGGCCGCCTGCTCGGGCGTCAGCTTGCGTGAGCTTCACGCCGATGCGCTCGAGGTGCAGTTGCGCGACCTTCTCGTCGAGGTGCTTCGGCAGCACGTAGACCTGCTTGTCGTACTTCGCGCCGTACTTGTAGAGCTCGATCTGCGCCAGCACCTGGTTGGTGAACGAGCTCGACATCACGAACGACGGGTGGCCCGTCGCGCAGCCGAGGTTCACGAGCCGGCCTTCGGCCAGGATGATCAGGCGCTTGCCGTCCGGGAAGATCACGTGGTCGACCTGCGGCTTGATGTTCTCCCACGTGTACTGGCGCAGCGACGGCGATCTCGATCTCGCTGTCGAAGTGGCCGATGTTGCAGACGATCGCCTGGTGCTTCATGCGGCTTCATGTGCTCGTGGGTGATCACGTTCACGTTGCCGGTCGCGGTGACGAAGATGTCGGCCTTGTCGCAGGCCTCGTCCATCGTCACGACCCGGTAGCCCTTCCATCGCGGCCTGCAGCGCGCAGATCGGGTCGATCTCGGTGATCCAGACCTGCGCCGACAGCGCGCGCAGCGATTCCGCCGAGCCCTTGCCGACGTCGCCGTAGCCGCAGACCACGCGCGACCTTGCCGGCGATCATCACGTCGGTCGCGCGCTTGATCGCGTCCACCAGCGACTCGCGGCAGCCGTAGAGGTTGTCGAACTTCGACTTGGTCACCGAGTCGTTGACGTTGATGGCCGGGAACGGCAGCTCGCCCTTCTTCGCGATCTCGTACAGGCGCTTCACGCCGGTGGTCGTCTCCTCGGTGACGCCCTTGATCTGCGGCGAGCCGCTTCGAGTACCAGCCCGGCTGCGTCTCGAGCCGCTTGCGGATCGACGCGTAGAGCGCGGTCTCTTCCTCGTTCGTCGGCTTCGCGATCACCGACGCGTCCTTCTCGGCGCGCGCGCCGAGCATCAGCAGCAGCGTCGCGTCGCCGCCGTCGTCGAGGATCATGTTCGCGAACTGGCCGTTCGGCCATTCGAAGATGCGGTGCGTGAATTCCCAGTAGTCGTCGAGCGACTCGCCCTTGTAGGCGAACACCGGCGTGCCGCCGGCGGCAATGGCCGCCGCGGCGTGATCCTGCGTCGAGTAGATGTTGCACGATGCCCAGCGCACGTCGGCGCCGAGCGCCTTCAGCGTGTCGATCAGCATCGCGGTCTGGATGGTCATGTGCAGCGAGCCGGCGATGCGCGCGCCCTCGAGCGGCTGTCCTGCCTCGAATTCCTTGCGGATCGCCATGAGGCCGGGCATCTCGGTCTCGGCGATGACCATTTCCTTGCGGCCCCAGTCGGCGAGCGACAGGTCGGCGACGGCGAAGTCCTGGTTCTTTGCAGGCGTGACAACGGCGTTCATCGATCGGTCCTCTCGTTGACCGTGACGGTTCGGTGCGGGAATCGCATGTGGATTCGCTCGCCCGACCTGCACGGAGGTCAGCGAGCGCGGTTGGGGTTACCCAATAGCCTGAGCCTGGCGGGCCGGACGCCCGTTGCAGCGCTCCTCAGGCGAAGCGCGGATTTTGCCGCGCGCCGCTCGACAGAGCAAGCGCGCGGAGGTGCCGGGTTTGACTTGTCGACTTATTTATCGCGCGAGCACGCCGTGCTCGCGCGAACCATAAGTCAACAAGTCAAACCGCGGCACCTCCGGAATCAGAGGCCGGCGTCCTTGCGGAGCGCCTCGGCCTTGTCGGTCTTCTCCCAGGTGAAGGCCGTGAAGGTCTCGCTCTTCTCGACCTTCTTGCCGCCGATGTATTCCTTCCACTTGTAGGTCATGTGGGCCGGCTCGCGGCCGAAGTGGCCGTAGGCCGCGGTCGGGCGGTACATCGGGTGCACGAGGTCGAGCATCTTCACGATGCCGTACGGGCGCAGGTCGAAGTGCGCGCGCACCAGCTTCTCGAGCCGCTCCTGGCTCACCTTGCCGGTGCCGAACGTGTCGACGGTGATCGAGGTCGGCTCGGCCACGCCGATCGCGTACGACACCTGGATCTCGCAGCGATCGGCGAGGCCGGCCGCGACGATGTTCTTCGCGACGTAGCGCGCGGCGTAGGCGGCCGAGCGGTCCACCTTCGACGGGTCCTTGCCGGAGAACGCGCCGCCGCCGTGGCGGGCCATGCCGCCGTAGCTGTCGACGATGATCTTGCGGCCCGTGAGGCCGCAGTCGCCCACCGGCCCGCCGATCACGAAGTTGCCGGTCGGGTTGATGTGGAACTTGGTGTCCTTGCTGCAGCCACTCCTTCGGCAGCACGTGCTTGATGATGAGCTCCATCACGGCTTCGCGCAGGTCCTCCTGCTTGACGTCCGGGTCGTGCTGCGTCGAGAGCACGACGGCGTCGAGCCCGGTGACCTTGCCGTTCTCGTAGCGGCAGGTCACCTGCGACTTCGCATCCGGCCGCAGCCACGGCAGCAGGCCGCTCTTGCGCACCTCCGCCTGGCGCTCGACGAGCCGGTGCGCGTAGCAGATCGGCGCCGGCATCAGCGATTCGGTCTCGTTGCTCGCGTAGCCGAACATCAGGCCCTGGTCGCCCGCGCCCTGTTCCTCCGGCTTGTCGCGGTCGACGCCCATCGCGATGTCGGGCGACTGCTTGCCGATGATGTTGAGCACGCCGCAGGTGCGCCCGTCGAAGCCGACGTGCGACGAGGTGTAGCCGATGTCGGTGATGACGCCGCGCACCAGTTCCTCGAGGTCGACCCAGGCCTCGGTCGTCACTTCGCCGGCGACGATGGCGACGCCGGTCTTGACCAGCGTCTCGCAGGCGACGCGCGCGCGCTTGTCCTGCGCGAGCATCGCGTCGAGCACGGCGTCGGAGATCTGGTCGGCGACCTTGTCCGGATGGCCTTCGGAGACGGACTCGGACGTGAACAGGTAACTGGTTGACATCTATGGCATTCCGTTGAGCGTTCGAGCCGCGGAAGTATAGCCATCCCGGTCGCGGCGATCGGTGACGTTTTGCCTTAACCTCATGCCCGGACGCGCGCAAGGCGGGCAAATAGGGTGATTCCGGGCCGCCCGGGCCGCGAAAATACCGGGCTTTCCACGAGGTCAGCCTATGCCCACCCGCCGGCAACTCGCCAACGCGATCCGTGCGTTGAGCATGGATGCGGTCCAGAAGGCCAATTCCGGGCACCCGGGCATGCCGATGGGCATGGCCGACATCGCGCAGGTGCTCTGGGGCGACTACCTCAAGCACAACCCGGGCCATCCCGACTGGGCCGACCGCGACCGCTTCGTGCTGTCGAACGGCCACGGCTCGATGCTGCTCTATTCGCTGCTGCACCTGACCGGTTACCCGCTCGGCATCGACGACCTGCAGAACTTCCGGCAGTTCGGCTCGCACACCGCCGGGCACCCGGAGGTCGATCGGCACCTCGGCATCGAGACGACCACCGGGCCGCTCGGCCAGGGCCTCGCGAACGCCGTCGGCATGGCGCTCGCCGAGAAGCATTCTCGCCGCGACGTTCAACCGGCCCGGCCACGAGATCGTCGATCACCGCACCTGGGTGTTCCTCGGCGACGGCTGCCTGATGGAAGGCGTCTCGCACGAGGCCTGCTCGCTCGCCGGCACGCTGAAGCTCGGCAAGCTGATCTGCTTCTACGACGACAACGGCATCTCGATCGACGGCGAGGTGCACGGCTGGTTCACCGACGACACGCCGGAGCGCTTCGAGGCCTACGGCTGGCAGGTGATCCGCGCCGTGGACGGCCACGATG
Organism: uncultured Gammaproteobacteria bacterium; assembly: GCA_963843985.1. GTDB lineage: Bacteria > Pseudomonadota > Gammaproteobacteria > Steroidobacterales > Steroidobacteraceae > RPQJ01. Next base: position 146,381 of record CAWJMS010000036.1, read on the forward strand.
CCGAGGCGATCAAGCGCGCCATCGAAGCGGCCAAGGCCGAGACGGCGCGACCGACGCTGATCTGCTGCAAGACCATCATCGGCTGGGGCGCGCCGAACAAGCAGGGCACCGAGGCGACGCACGGCGCGGCGCTCGGCGACGCGGAGGTCGCCGCGACGCGCAAGGCGCTCGACTGGCCCTACGAGCCGTTCGTCATCCCGGACGAGATTCGCGCGGGCTGGGACGCCACGGGCCGCGGGCGCCAAGGCCGAGAAGAACTGGACGGACCGCCTGGCGGCCTACGCGCAAGGCGTATCCGGAGCTCGCGGCCGAACTCGAGCGCCGCCTGCAGGGCGAGCTGCCCGCCGACTGGCGCAAGTCGATCGACGACGTCGTCCGCGCGGCGCGTCGAAAAGCCGGCCGCCGTCGCGACGCGCTCGTCGTCGCAGCAGGTGCTGAACGTGCTGGCGCGGCGATGCCGGAGCTGCTCGGCGGCTCGGCCGACCTCACCGGTTCGAACAACACGAACCACAAGGGCTCGAAGACGATCACCGCGCGACGACATCGACGGCAACTACCTGCACTACGGCGTGCGCGAGTTCGGCATGACCGCGATCATGAACGGCATCGCGCTGCACGGCGGCTTCATGCCGTACGGCGGCACGTTCCTGGTGTTCTCCGACTACGCGCGCAACGCGCGTGCGCATGGCGGCGCTGATGAAGCAGCGCGTCGTGCTCGTCTACACGCACGACTCGATCGGCCTCGGCGAGGACGGCCCGACGCACCAGCCGGTGGAGCACGTCGCCAGCCTGCGCATGATCCCGAACATGCGGCTGTGGCGGCCGTGCGATACGGTCGAGACCGCGATCGCCTGGGCGGACGCGGTCGAGCGTCGCGGACGGGCCGACGAGCCTGGTGCTGACGCGCCAGGCGCTGCCGCCGATGGCGCGCACGCGAGGCACAGCGCGCCGACATCGCGCAGGGGCGGCTACGTGCTCGCCGACTGCGCCGGCGCGCCGCGAGTGCGTGCTGATCGCGACGGGCTCCGAGGTCGCGCTGGCCGTCGATGCGGCGAAGGCGCTGGCCGAGAAGGGCCGGCGCGTGCGCGTCGTGTCGATGCCGTGCACCGACCTGTTCGACACGCAGCCGAAGGCGTACCGTGACTCGGTGCTGCCGCCGGGCGTGCCGCGCGTGGCCATCGAGGCCGGCGTGCGCGACGGCTGGTGGCGCTACGTCGGCGCTCGACGGCGCCGTGATCGGCATGACGAGCTTCGGCGCGTCGGCGCCGGCCAAGCAGCTGTTCGAGCACTTCGGCTTCACCCGCGACAACGTGATTCGCACCGTGGAAGGACTGCTGTAGTCCTTCGACTCATTCTTCCTGGGAGATCAGTCATGGCTATCAAGGTCGGCATCAACGGATTCGGGCGCATCGGGCGCATGGTGTTTCGCGCGGCGGCGCGCGATTTCGCCGACATCGAGATCGTCGGCATCAACGACCTGCTCGAGCCGGACTACCTCGCCTACATGCTGCAGTACGACTCGGTGCACGGCCGCTTCAAGGGCGACGATCGCGGTCGAGGGCCACACGCTGGTCGTCAACGGCAGGAAGATCCGCCTGACCGCGGTCAAGGATCCGGCCGAGCTGAAGTGGGGCGAGGTCGGCGCCGACGTCGTGGTCGAGTCCACCGGGCTCTTCCTGACCAAGGAGACCGCCGAGAAGCACCTCGCCGCCGGCGCGAAGAAGGTCATCCTGTCGGCGCCGTCGAAGGACGAGACGCCGATGTTCGTCTACGGCGTGAACCACCAGACGTACGCCGGCCAGGCGATCATCTCGAACGCGTCCTGCACGACGAACTGCCTTGCGCCGGTCGCCAAGGTGCTGAACGACAACTGGGGCATCAAGCGCGGCCTGATGACGACGGTGCACGCCGCCACGGCGACGCAGAAGACCGTCGACGGCCCGTCGAACAAGGACTGGCGCGGCGGCCGCGGCATCCTCGAGAACATCATCCCGTCGTCGACCGGCGCCGCGAAGGCCGTCGGCAAGGTCATCCCCGAGCTGAACAAGAAGCTCACGGGCATGGCGTTCCGCGTGCCGACGTCCGACGTGTCGGTCGTCGACCTCACGGTCGAGCTGAACAAGGAAGCGACCTACGAGCAGATCTGCGCCGCGATGAAGGCTGCCTCCGAGGGCCCGATGAAGGGCGTGCTCGGCTACACGACCGACAAGGTCGTCGCGACGGACTTCCGCGGCGAGAGCTGCACGTCGGTGTTCGACGCCGACGCCGGCATCGCGCTCGACAGCACGTTCGTCAAGGTCGTCGCCTGGTACGACAACGAGTGGGGCTATTCGTGCAAGGTGCTCGAGATGGCGCGCGTCATCTCGAAGTAAGCGGCCGCGTCCAGACCAAGGAAACACACCATGGTTCGCGTCCTGCGCATGACCGACCTCGACCTCAAGGGCAAGCGCGTGCTGATCCGCGAGGACCTGAACGTGCCGGTGCACGGCGGCAAGGTGACGAGCGACGCGCGCATCCGCGCGTCGCTGCCGACCATCCAGGCGGCGCACAAGGCCGGCGCGCGCGTGATCGTGATGTCGCACCTCGGCCGGCCCGGAGGAGGGCGTGCCGGCGGCGGAGTTCTCGCTCGCGCCGGTCGCGGCGCGGCTGTCGGAACTGCTCGGCATCAAGGTGCGCTTCGAGCGCGACTGGCTCGGACGGCGTGGCCTGCGAGCCGGGCGAGATCGTGCGTGCGTCGAGAACGTGCGCTTCAACAAGGGCGAGAAGAAGAACAAGGACGAGCTCGCGAAGCAGATGGCGGCGCTCTGCGACGTCTACGTGATGGACGCGTTCGCCACGGCGCATCGCGCCGAGGCGAGCACGCACGGCGTCGGCAAGTTCGCGCCGGTCGCCTGCGCGGGCATCGCTGCTCGTCAACGAACTCGAGGCGCTCGAGAAGGCGCTCGGCAGCCCGAAGCGGCCGCTGGTCGCGATCGTCGGCGGCTCGAAGGTCTCGACCAAGCTCACGGTGCTCGAGCACCTGATCGGCAAGGTCGACAGGCTGATCGTCGGCGGCGGCATCGCCAACACGTTCCTGGCCGCGGCCGGTTCGCCGATCGGCAAGTCGCTGCACGAGGCCGACATGATCGAGATCGCGCGCGACGCTGCTCGAGCGGTCGCGCACGTCGGGCGTGCGAGATTCCGCTGCCGACGGACGTCGTCGTCGCCAAGGAGTTCTCGGCGACCGCCGAGGCCGACGTGAAGCCGGTCGCGCAGGTCGCGGCCGGACGAGATGATCCTCGACATCGGGCCCGACACCGCGGAGCGGTTCGCGGCGCTTGCTGAAGGGTGCCGGCACCATCGTCTGGAACGGCCCGGTCGGCGTGTTCGAGTTCGACCAGTTCGGCGAAGGCACGCGCGTGCTCGCGCAGGCCGTGGCGCGCAGCCCGGCGTTCTCGATCGCCGGCGGCGGCGACACGATCGCCGCGATCGAGAAGTACGGCATCGGCCAGGACATTTCGTACATCTCGACGGCGGGCGGCGCGTTCCTCGAGTTCCTCGAGGGCAAGAAGCTGCCGGCCGTGGAAATGCTCGAGCAGCGCGCGGCGCGATGTCTGCGATGCTTCGCCGCACCAAGATCGTTGCGACACTGGGCCCGGCCACGGACGCGCCGGGCGTGCTCGAGGACGTCATCCGCCGCGGCGCGGATGTCGTTCGCGTCAATTTTTCCCACGGCGGCCCCGAGGATCACGCGAAGCGCGTCGACGGGCGCGCGCCGGGCCGCTGCCGACGTCGGCAAGCACGTGGCCGTGCTCGGCGACCTGCAGGGTCCGAAGATCCGCATCGAGCGATTCGCCGACGGCCGCACGGTCCTCACGGAGGGCGAGCCCTTCGTGCTCGACCCCGACCTCGATTCCGACGACGGCACCGACCGCGCCGTCGGGATGACGTATCCCGACCTCGCCAAGGACGTCGCGTCCCGGCGACGAGCTGATCCTCGGCGACGGCCAGATCGAGATGGTCGTGACGGCCGTGCGACGGCGCCCGGGTCGAATGCCGCGTGACGACGGGCGGCGAGGTGTCCGATCACAAGGGCATCAACCGGCGCGGCGGCGGCCTGTCCGCCAAGGCGCTGACCGAAAAGGATCTCGAGGACGTCAAGCTCGCCGCGCGCCTGGACGTCGACTACCTGGCGGTGTCCTTCGTCCGGCAGGCCGCCGACGTCGAGGAAGCGCGCGCGCTGTTGCGCGCCGCGGGCAGCGACGCCCGCATCGTCGCCAAGATCGAGCGCAGCGAGGCGATCCCGCGCCTCGAGGAGATCATCCGGGCGAGCGACGCGGTCATGGTCGCGCGCGGCGACCTCGGCGTCGAAGTCGGCTATGCGGAGCTGACCGGCCTGCAGAAGCGGATCCTGCAGGTCGCGCGCAGCCTCGATCGCGTCACCATCACGGCGACGCAGATGATGGAGTCGATGATCCAGAACCCGGTGCCGACGCGCGCCGAGGTCTCCGACGTCGCGAACGCCGTGCTCGACGGCAGCGACGCGGTGATGCTCTCCGGCGAGTCGGCGGTCGGCAAGTACCCGGCGCGTGCCGTCGAAGCGATGGCCGAGGTGATCGAGGGCGCGGAGAAGTACCTGCAGGGCGCGCGATCGCGGACGCGACCGGTTCGAAGGCAAGATCGATACCTTCGACCACGCCATCGCCCATGCCGTGATGTACACGGCGAACCACATGGACGTCGAGGCGATCGTCGCGCTGACCGAGTCCGGCTCGACGCCGCTCTGGATGTCGCGCATCCGCTCCGACATCCCGATCTTCGCGTTCACGCGCCACGAGCGCACGCGTCGCCGCGTCGCGCTGTATCGCGGCGTCTACCCGATCCCGTTCGACATCACCCACTGCGACCCGGCCGCGCTCTACCAGGCGATCTCGAAGGAACTGATCGATCGCGGCCACGTGAAACCGGGCGACGAGATCATCCTGACGCTCGGCGAGCTGTCCGGCGTCTCGGGCGGGACCAACACGATGAAACTGTTCGAGGTGACCCAGTGAGCCGCAAGAAGTTCGAGGGGACGGAGCGCTACGTCGCGACCGACGACCTGATGATGGCCGTCAACGCGGCGGTGACGCTCGCCCGCCCGCTGCTCGTCAAGGGCGAGCCCGGCACGGGCAAGACGCAGCTGGCCGAGGAGATTGCGCAGTCGCTCGGCCATGCCGCTCTATCGCTGGCACATCAAGTCGACGACCAAGGCGCAGCACGGCCTCTACGAGTACGACGCGGTCTCGCGCCTGCGCGACTCGCAGCTCGGCGACGCGAAGGTCCACGACATCGGCAACTACATCATCAAGGGCCGGTTGTGGGAGGCGTTCGAGAGCGACCGGCAGGCGGTGCTGCTGATCGACGAGATCGACAAGGCCGACATCGAGTTCCCGAACGACCTGCTGCTCGAGCTCGACCGCATGGAGTTCTACGTCTACGAGACGCGCGAGACGATCGTCGCGGCGAAACGACCGATCGTGATCATCACCAGCAACAACGAGAAGGAACTGCCGGACGCGTTCCTGCGCCGCTGCTTCTTCCACTTCATCCGCTTCCCGGAGCCGGAGACGATGATGCGCATCGTGGCGCGTGCACTTCCCGGACCTGAAGCGCGAGCTGCTCGTCGGAGGCGCTGAACGCGTTCTACAGGCTGCGCGAAGTGCCGGGCCTGAAGAAGAAGCCCTCGACGTCGGAGCTGCTCGACTGGCTGAAGCTGCTGCTCGCGGAGGACATCCCGCCGGAGGCGCTGCGCACCGACGACCCGCGCAAGAGCCTGCCGCCGCTCTACGGCGCGCTGCTCAAGAACGAGCAGGACGTGCACCTCTTCGAGCAGCTGCTGTTCCTGCAGCGGCGGCAGTCGCGGTCTCGTAGCGCGAACGTGCGAGGCGCGATGCGATCGCAGCTCGTTGCTGCTGCGCTGCTCGGCGATCGCCTGGCGGCGCTGCGCACGCGGTCGGGTCGCCCTGGCAGGCGCCACTCCGGATGGGTTCGCCGGGACGCCGCAAGTACGTCCCTGTAGGCTCCGGGCTCGGCGTCCATGCCTCGCACGGCCCGCCGAACCCATCCGGAGCGTCGCCGCCGCGGGCGATTCGGCTGTCGCGTGTGCGTCACGTGCGCTCGCGCTGTCGCCGCTCGTTCCGCATGCGCGGGCTCACGACGCTGCTCGTAGCGACTGCCTTGCGCACGCTCCGCCTCTTTCCGTACCGACGCGCGACGCTGCACGAATCGCGACGTCCGCCGGTTGGCCGGCTCCGGCTGGGATCTCCTCGCCGGGCCGTCCGCGACATGGACGTCGCGGCCGGAGCCCCCATGGATGGGTTTACGGCGTCCCGGCGAGGAGATCCCAGCTGGAGACGAGCCCCGGCGGACGCACATCGCTCCTCCGTCGCACGCGCCCCGGCGGACATGCGTTGCCCTTCTCCTGCGGATCGGCCGCTAGCGACGCAGCACGCAACGCACCAAACGCGCAGCGCCACGAGGCCGGCATGCTGACGCGCTTCTTCTACACGCTGCGCGAAGCCGGCGTGCCGGTCTCGGTCACCGAGTACCTGACGCTGCTCGAGGGGCTGGAGGCAGCGCGTCGCCGAGTACAGCGTCGACGACTTCTACTTCCTCGCGCGCGCCTCGCTGGTGAAGGACGAGAAGCACTACGACCGCTTCGACAGGGCGTTCGCCGCATCACTTCAAGGGCATCGAGCAGGTGTTCGACGGCGCTGCAGGCGCAGCTGCCCGGCCGACTGGCTGCAGAAACTGATCGACCGCAACTTCACCGACGAGGAGAAGGCGCAGATCGAGGCGCTCGGCGGCTGGGACAAGCTGATGGAGACGCTGAAGCAGCGACTCGAGGAGCAGAAGGGACGGCACGAGGGCGGCAGCAAGTGGATCGGCACCGGCGGCACGTCGCCGTTCGGGCACGGCGGCTTCAACCCGGAAGGCATCCGCATCGGCGGGCCGGGCGGGCAGAAGCGCGCGGTGAAGGTCTGGGAAAAGCGCGACTACCGCAACCTCGACGACGGCGTGCAGCTCGGCACCCGCAACATCAAGATCGCACTGCGCAGGTTGCGGCGGTTCGCGCGCGAAGGCGCCGCGGACCAGTTCGACATCGACGGCACGATCGACGCGACGGCGCGCAACGCCGGGCTGCTCGACCTGAAGTTCCGGCCGGAGCGCCACAACGCCATCAAGGTGCTGCTGTTCCTCGACGTCGGCGGCTCGATGGACGCCCACGTGCGCGTCTGCGAGGAACTGTTCTCCGCCGCGCGCAGCGAGTTCAAGCACCTCGAGTATTTCTACTTCCACAATTTCGTCTACGAATCGGTGTGGAAGGACGGCCGGCGGCGCCACGCCGAGCGCACGACCTTGCCGGAGATCATCCGCACGTATCCGCCGGACTACCGGCTGATCTTCGTCGGCGACGCGAGCATGAGCCCGTACGAGATCGTGCAGCCGGGCGGCAGCATCGAGCACTGGAACGACGAGGCGGGCGCGGTGTGGATGCAACGCTTGACGGGCCGCTTCCAGCGCCACGTCTGGCTCAACCCGGAGCCCGAGGACCGCTGGGATTACACGCAGTCGATCGGCATCACGCGCCAGCTCGTCGGACTGAAGATGTTCCCGCTGACGCTGGCCGGCCTCGACCAGGGCATCCAGGCCCTCAAGAGCTGAGCCGCGTCCGGGGCAGGCGCCCGCGGACCTCAGGTCTTGCCGGCGGCCTTCAATGCCTTGATGTCGTCGAGCACCACCTGCGAGTGCCCTTCGGGGTTCACCGACTCGTAGTGCTTCGCGACCCGACCCTGCGGGTCGATGATGAACGTGTCGCGGCGCGCCATTTCCATCACGCCCATGTAGGTCTTCAGCACGCCGTACTGCTTCGTCACGGCCTTGTCGGAGTCGGCGAGGATCGTGAACGGCAGGCCGTGCTTTTCGGCGAACGCCTTGTGCGAGGCGACGTCGTCGACGCTGATGCCGAGGATCACCGCGCCTTCCTTGTTGAACGCGAACACGTTGTCGCGGAAGCTGCACGCCTGCGTCGTGCAGCCAGGCGTGTCGTCCTTCGGGTAGAAATACAGCGCGACCCACTTGCCTCGATAGTCGGCCAGGCTGTGCCACTTGCCGTTCTGGTCCTGCAGCTTGAAGGCGGGCGCCGCGGCACCGACGGCCGGGGAATCGGCTGCGCCGAGTGCCGCGCAGGCCAGCAGCGTGGCGACGGCGACGGCGGCGGCAGCGAGGCGGCGACGCGAAATTCCGGTCAGCATGGGTCTCTCCGAGGGTGGGTCGGTCGGTCGGTGCGGGCGTGCCATACTAAACCCGGTTCACGACAGTGTCAGCGAGGGCGGTCCGTGGCGGAGGCAGACACCGGGACCAATTACGTCTTCTTCGAAGACCGCGAGGCTTTGGTTCTGTCGGGCGGCGGCGCACGCGGCGCCTACCAGGTGGGCGTGCTCAAGGCGATCGCAGAATGGCTGCCGCCGGAGACCCCGTGCCCGTTCAAAGTGCTGGTCGGCACGTCGGCCGGCGCGCTGAATGCCGCCGCGCTGGCGGCGCGGGCCCACAACTTGCGTGAAGGCGTCGCCGTGCTCGACCAGGTGTGGTCGAACTTCTCGGTCGACCAGGTCGTTCGGACGCATCCCGGCCAGATGCTGCGCAACGGCCTGCACTGGATCCTCTCGCTCATGTCCGGCGGTTGGCTGCTGCCGCCGCCCCGGTTCCTGCTCGACACGGCTCCGCTGCGCGAACTGCTGCAGCGGACCATCCCGGTGGACCGGATCCCGGAGTCCATCGCCTCGGGTCCGATCAACGCACTCGCCGTCGCGACGACCAGCTACGCGACCGGCCGGGCCGTCGCTTTCTTCGACGCGGTGCCGTCGGTGCACGACTGGCACCGAGTGCGGCGGTCCGGCGTGCGCCGTCCGATCGACCTCGACGTGCTGATGGCGAGTGCGGCGATCCCGTTCATTTTTCCGGCGATCGAACTGGACCGGCAGTTCTACGGCGACGGCGCGATGCGCCAGCTCGCGCCGCTCAGTCCAGCCGTGCATCTCGGCGCCAATCGAGTGCTGATCGTCGGCACGCGAGGCGAGCCGGCCGCCACGCCCGGCGGGCCGAATTCGACACCGGCGCCCGCGCCGCCGAGCCCCGGGCACCTGCTGGGATTCGTGCTCGATTCGCTCTTCACCGACGGCCTGTCGATCGACCTCGAGCGGCTGCGCCAGGTCAATGCGCTGATCGACGCGGGCGCGCCCGGCCACGACGACGGGCGCCGCCCCATCGAATGCTGCGTGATCCAGCCGAGCGAGGACCCGACGGCGATCGCGCGGCGGCACGCGCACGCCCTGCCGCGCAGCCTGCGCACTTTGCTGCGCACGATGGGCGCCTTCGAGGCGCGGGGCGGCCTGCTGGTGAGCTACCTGCTGTTCGAGTCGGTGTACACGCGCGAGCTGATGGCGCTCGGGTATTCCGACGCGCGCGCCCATCGCGACGAACTCGTGTCGTTCCTGCAACCCTGGGTCAGCGGAGAATCAGCGTCCCGAGACCCAGCAGAGAGGCGAAGCCGACCACGTCCGTGACCGTGGTGACGATGACGCCGCCGGCGACGGCCGGGTCGACGCCGAAGCGCTTCAGCGACAGCGGCACGACGACGCCCGCGAGCGCGGCGGCGAGCAGGTTGACGACCATCGCCGCGAAGATCACCGCGGAAATCTTCCACTGCCGGAACCAGGCAAACGCGACGATCGCGACGACCGTCGCCCACGCGAACCCGTTCAGCAGCGCCACGGCGATCTCCTTGGTCATCAGCCAGCGCGCATTCGCGCGCTCGATCTGGCCGAGCGCGAGGCCGCGCACGATCAGCGTCAGCGTCTGCGTGGCGGCCACGCCGCCCATGCTGGCGACGACGGGCATCAGCACCGCGAGCGCGACGATGTTCTGGATCGTCGTCTCGAACAGGCCGACGACCCAGGCGGCGAGGAAGGCCGTCGCCAGGTTGATGCCGAGCCAGACGCCGCGGCGCCGCGCGCTCGGCACCACGGCCCCGAACATGTCGGCTTCCTCGTCGAGGCCGGCCATGCTCATCACGGAGTGATCGGCCTGCTCGCGGATCACGTCGACGACGTCGTCGATCGTGATGCGGCCAAGCAGCCGTCGATCCGGTGCGACGACCGCCGCCGACACGAGGTCGCGATCCTGGAACAGGCTGGCCACCTGGGTGGCCGGCAGGTCGGGCGGCATGCCTTCGACGGCCGTGTCCATCACTTCGGCGACGGTGCGCTCGGGATCCTCGGTCAGCAGTCGCGTCACGCCGAGCACGCCGAGGTAATGGTCGTGCCGGTTGACGACGAACAGCGCGTCGGTCTTGTCGGGAATCTCGCCGCGCATGCGCAGGTAGCGCAGCACGGTCTCCAGGCTTACGTCGGGCCGCACGCTGACGGTGTCGGTGTTCATCAGGCCGCCGGCCGTGTCCTCCGCGAACCCGAGCACGGCGTTCAGGCGCTCGCGATCCTGCGAGTCCATCGAACGCAGCACCTGCTGGTTGACGGTCTCGGGCAGGTCGCTCAGCAGGTCGGCGAGGTCGTCGACCTCGAGGCCCTCGGCCGCCGCGACCAGTTCCTCGGTCTCCATCTCCCGGATCAGCCCGGCGCGCACTTCCTCGTTGAGCTCGACGAGAACGTCGCCCTCGAACTCGGGATCGACCAGGTCCCAGACGACTTCACGCTGCGCGGGCGGCAGCGACTCGAGCAGCGTCGCCACCTCGGCCGGGTGCATCGAGTTCACCAGCCGGTGCACCTGCCGCATCGTGCCGTGGTCGAGCGCGCGCGTGAGCGCCTCGAGTCGGCTCATCCTGCGGGTAATTTGCGGCTCGGCGCTCATTGGACGCGAACTGTACGAGCTTCGGGCGGCGGGGGCGAGCGGTTCAACGCGATGCGCGGCCTGTGAGGCGGAGGCTCGGAGTTCTTTCCCGCTCCAGGTCGAACGCGCAGCGCGAACGCAGGACCGAGGACATTCTCCGTATTCGCTCGTTACGAATACGGCGAATGTGCCCATCTCGCCTCGGCGCCCGTTGCGCAAGCGGTCGCCGAGGCGAGATGAGCGCATCCGTCGAACGTGACGAAAGCGGAGAACGCCTCAGTCCTGCGCTCGCACTGCGGCGTGAGACCTGGATCGGGAAGGAACTCCGCGACCTCGGCTCACGGGCCGGCGCAATCGACGCGCTACTCGTGCCGCCGGCTCGTCAGGTCGCGATGGCGGATGAGCGCCTGGCCGTGACGCCCGCTGAAATGCGCGGCGAGTTTTTCGGCGAGGTAGACCGAGCGATGCTGCCCGCCGGTGCAGCCGACGGCGATCGTGAGGTAGCTGCGATTCGAGCGCACCAGCGACGGCAGCCAGCGCTCGAGGAAGTCGCGAATGTCGCCGAAGAAGCGGCCGACCTCCTCCTGGCCGTCCAGGAACGCGGCGACGCCCTCGTCGCGGCCCGACAGCTCGCGCAGCTGCGGATTCCAGTACGGGTTAGGCAGCGCACGCGCGTCGAACACGAAGTCCGCGTCGTCGGGCACGCCGTGGCGGTACGCGAAGGACTGGAACAGCAGTGCGGGCCCCGCGTCCTTGCGCTCGACGACCCGCTCGCGGATCAGCTCGCGCAGTTCGTGCACCGAGAGCCGCGAGGTGTCGATCGTGATGTCCGCCTCGTTGGCGAGCGGCGCCAGCAGTCGCACCTCCTGCTCGAGCGCCTCCTGCAGCCCGATGTTCTCGCGGCTCAGCGGGTGGCGCCGCCGCGTCTCGCTGAAACGCTTCAGCAGCGTCTCGTTGTCCGCCCGCAGGAACAGCAGCTCGCAGCCGACGCCGCTGTTGCGCAGCGAATGCACGAGGCTCGGCACCTCGGCGAGGTCCTCGGGTCGGTTGCGCACGTCCACGCCGACCGCGGTGCGCTGGTACGAGGCCTCGCTGGTGCGGACCGTGTACTCGATGAATCCCGGCAGCAGGCCCGCCGGGATGTTGTCGACACAGTAGTACTTGAGGTCCTCGAGCATGTCGAGCGCGACGCTCTTGCCGGAACCCGACAGGCCGCTGACGATGATCAGGCGCATCGGCGGGTCGTGTCCGGCGCAGGGCGGTCGCGCGCGTCGGTCACTGTGCCGTCACCGGCAGGTGGCGCTGCACCTCGACGGCCCGATGATCGCGGTGCTTTTCCTTGTGGCGGCGGACCTGCTCTTCGAGCTTGTCGGCGAGCGAGTCGATCGCGGCATACATGTCTTCCTCGACCGCGGCGGCATGGATGGTCGAGCCGCGCAGCTTCACCGTCGATTCCGCCTTGTGCCTCAGTTTCTCCACCGTCAGGATGCAATGCACGTCGATCAGCCGGTCGAAGCGCTTCAGGATGCGGCCGAGTTTCTTGTACACGTAGCTGCGAAGGGCCGGCGTGACTTCGACGTGATGTCCACTCAAGTGCACTCGCATCGTCTTCTCCTCCTGACGTTCGGTCTGGCGACCGGATGAATCCGCGGATTTCGATGATGGATCGCTGGGCTTGCCGTCGATCTGACTCCCTGCGGGTGCGCCCGGTTCCCGCTCACGCTTCGACGCGGGTCGCCACCAGCTGGCGGCGCTCGCTCGAGGAAGCGAGGCCGAGCGCCTCGCGATACTTGGCAACCGTGCGGCGCGCGATCCGGGCGCCCTCGCCGGCGAGGATCTCCGCGAGCTGCGCGTCGCTCAGCGGCTTGTCCGGATGCTCGTCGCTGATCAGCCTGCGGATGCGCGCGCGGATCTTGATCGACGAGACGTCCTCGCCCGAGGTTCCCGACACGTGGCTCGAGAAGAAATACCGGAACTCGAAGGTGCCGCGCGGCGTGTGCATGTACTTGCCGGTGGTGACCCGGGAAATGGTCGACTCGTGCATGGTCACCGCTTCGGCCACGTCGCGCAGGATCATCGGCTGCATCGCCTCGTCGCCCTTCTCGAGGAAGGCGGACTGTCGCTGCACGATCGTCCGCGCAACCTTCAGCAGCGTCTCGTTGCGGATCTCGAGGCTGCGGATCAGCCAGCGCGCCTCCTGCAGCTGGGCGCGCAACGTCGCGTAGTCGGCCGAACGCGCGACCAGCCCGGCGTAGGTCTGGTTCACCTTCAGCCGCGGCACCGAGGCGGAATTGATCTCCACCGTCCAGCCGTGCTCGGTGCGCCGCACGAACACATCCGGGACGATGTACTCGGGCTGCGAGGACTGGAAGGTCGAGCCGGGCCGCGGGTGGCAGCCGCGGATCAATGCAAGCGCGCCGAGCAGCGCGTCCTCGTCGACGTCGAGCAGCTTGCGCAGCGCGGTCGTGTCGCGCGACGCGACCAGCGCGAGATGCTCCCGGGCGATGGCGAGCGCAAGCTCGCGATCCGGCGTCCCGGTCTCGAGCTGCGACAGTTGCAGGCAAATGCATTCGGCGAGGTTGCGCGCGCCGATTCCGGGCGGGTCGAGCGTCTGCACGAAAGCGAGAACCTCGGCGACGTCCTCGGCGCCGACCGGCAGGTCGACGCTCAGGCTGCGCGCGAGGTCTTCGACCGACTCGGTCAGGTAGCCGCCGTCGTCGAGCGCGTCGATGATCGCTTCGCCGATCCAGACCTGGCGCGGGTCGAGCGGGCTGGTCTCGAGTTGCCAGGTCAGGTGCTGGTGGAGATCGCGGTTGCGCTCGTCGACGAACTCGAGCGGCCGGTCGTCGTCTCCTTCGTCACGCTGGCCGTCGCCCGACGGCGTCGACGACTCGGCCCACGGGTCCTCCATCTCGACGATGACCTCGTCCTCCGGCTCGCGCTTCGGCCGGGACCGGCTCGCCTTCGAGTTCGCCGGAAGAGTCGCCGTCGGAATGGCTGTCGGAGGAGGGGGGCGCCTGCTGGTCGAGCGAGGCGAGGTCGATCGGCTCGTCTTCGTCTTCGGCCTCGAGCATCACGTTCGTCTCGAGCGCTTCCTGGACCTGGGCCTGGAGCTCGAGCACGGGCATCTGCAGCAGCTTGATCGCCTGCTGCAACTGCGGCGTCATCGTCAGCTGCTGACCGAGCTTGAGCTGCAGGGCCGGCTTGAGCATGGTTCCTTGGTCTGCCGGGCGCCGCCTGGGGCCCGGCGGGGTCAGTCAAAGGCGGAAGTCCTGACCCAAGTAGACCTCACGCACCTGAGGATTGGCAAGAATCTCCTCCGCCGATCCGGACGCGATCACACTTCCGGAGTTAACGATGTACGCGCGGCTGCAAATGCCGAGTGTTTCACGCACATTGTGGTCGGTGATGAGTACGCCGATGTTGCGCGAGCACAAGTGGCGGATGATGCGCTGGATGTCGATGACCGAGATCGGGTCGACCCCCGCGAATGGCTCGTCCAGCAACATGAATCGGGGCTCGGCGGCCAGCGCCCGGGCGATTTCGACCCGCCGCCGCTCGCCCCCCGACAGGCTCATGCCGCCGCTGCTGCGGATGTGGCCGATGTGCAACTCCTCGAGCAGGGATTCCAGGGCGGTCTCGCGGGCGGCCGAGGTATCGAGGTCGTCGCGGGTCTCGAGGATGGCGAGGATGTTGTCCTCGACCGACAGCTTGCGGAAAACCGAGGCTTCCTGCGGCAGGTAGCCGACGCCGAGGCGTGCTCGCCGGTACATCGGCAGCCGGGTCAGTTCCTGCTCGTCGAGGAAGATGCGGCCCGCGTCGCAGGGCGTCAGGCCCACGATCATGTAGAAGGCGGTCGTCTTGCCGGCGCCGTTCGGGCCGAGCAGCCCGACGACTTCGCCCGAGCTGACTTCCAGAGACAGGCCATCGACGACCTGACGCGACCGGTAGCGCTTGCCGAGCGCCTCGGCCCGCAGCCGGCTCACGGAGTCGGTTCCTTGCGGGGCGCCGGAGGCTGGCTTTTCGGCAGGATCGTGAAGTGGACGCCGCCCGGGTCCTTTTCGTTCGGATTCGCGACGACGCGCTGCTTGCCGATGTCGTAAATCAGCGTGTCCGAGCGGGCCTCGTTCTGGCCGTCGGACAGCCATGCCTGGCCATTGAGGTGCACCGTGCTCGCCTGCACGTTGTACTCGATCGTTTCCGCCTTGCCGCGCGCGAGTTGATCCTTGTCCTTCAGCTTCTGCTCGAACGACGCCGGCGAGCCCTTGATCACCGCGCGCACGATGTCGTTGTTGCGGAACGTCACCTGCGCGGTCGACGACTCGAGTTTGCCGTCGGGCACGAGGATCTGCACGTCACCGGTGAATTTCCACTCCGAATTGTCGAAGTTGAGGCCGGTGGCGCTTGCTTCCTGCGCCGTCACCTGCATCGGGCCCTGCGAGATCTTCACGCGCTTGAACAGCAGCGAGTTGTTCTTGTAGTCGAAGTCGGAGGACGCGGCCTGCAGGTCGATCGGCAGCTTCGACGCCTTGGCGGCCGCAATCGGCGACGGCTTGTCCTGCGCGAGGGATGCAGCGCAGCCGAGCAGCGCGATGCAGGCGATCGCGGTGCGCCCCGCGTTAAGGAGTGAAACGGCCATTGACATTCGATTCTAGCTGCAGGGTGCCCGCATTCAAATCGGCGCGCAGGCCGCGCCCGCGCAGTTCATGGTTGCCGAAATGCACCGTCACCGGTGCCGCAGTCTGGACGAAATTCAATTTGGTGTCGTACGTCAGTTCGTCGGTGTCGATGACGGCCGTGGCTCCCGCCTCGGCGCCGGTCACGTGAACGTCGCCCGCCAGCATCATCGTCGTGCGATCCGGGGCCATGCGGCCGCGATCCGCCGTCACCTTCCACGGGCCGGTCTGCTGCGCCGCGTAGTCCATCCGCACGGTCTCGAGGTTCACGCTCTGGTCCGACAATTGCTGGACGGCCTTCATCGCGTGCAGCACGATCCGCGGCTTGCCGTCCTGGCCCATCTCGGTGACCGTCGCGTCCGTCAGGTAGTAGCCGCGATCCTCGTCGGCCGGCCCGGTTTCGAAATCGTTCGCATCCCGGCCGCCGAGCAGACCGTAGAGCAGCGCGAACGCGGCAACGAACGCCGCGGCCGCGATCATCCGCTGGTTGCGGGATTCCGTGCTTCTAGCAGCAGGTCGCATGTTTCCCGGACGGCGCCACGGCCGCCTCTGGCAGAGGTCACGAAGTGGGCGGCGGCGGCGGCCGTCGGGTGCGCGTCGGCCACGGCAACCGCGAGGCGCGCCTTGCGCATCATCGGCACGTCCGGCGTGTCGTCGCCGACGCAGGCGACTTCGTCGCTCGCGGACACCGGTTTCCGACACGATCTCCGCCAGGGCCCGGGCCTTGTCGACGACACCCTGGCGCACGTGTCGAATACCGAGTTCGTCGGCGCGCCGCCGCACGGCGGCGGAATCGCGCCCCGAAATGATCGCGACGATCACGCCGGCCTTCTGCACCGCGACGATCCCCGAGCCGTCCCGCACGTGGAAGGCCTTGAACTCCTCGCCCGACGCGGAGATGTACAGGCGGCCGTCGGTGAGCACGCCGTCGACGTCGAGGACCAGCAGTCGGACGTCGCGCGCGCGCGCGAGCAGCGTGTCGTCCATGCCTACATCACCCGGGCGCGCAGCAGGTCGTGCACGTTGAGCGCGCCGACCAGCCTCCGCTCGTCGTCGACGACCGGCAACGAAGTGATGCGGTGGGTTTCCATCAGGTGCACGGCCTCGGCGGCCAGCATGCGCGGCTGCGCCACCTTGCCGTTGGCGGTCATCACCTCGCTCATCTTCGTGGCGTGCACGTCGACCTGCCGATCGAGCGTGCGGCGCAGGTCGCCGTCGGTGAAGATACCGAGCACCCGCCGCGAGCCGTCGACGACTGTCGTCATGCCGAGCCCCTTGCGGCTCATCTCGAGCAGGCCGGCGCTGAGCAGGGTGTCCGGGCCGACCATCGGCAGGTCGTTGCCCTTGCGCATCACGTCCTCGACGTGCAGCAGCAGGCGCCGGCCGAGTGTGCCGCCCGGGTGCGAACGCGCGAAGTCTTCCTCGGTGAAGCCGCGCGCCTCGAGCACTGCGATCGCGAGCGCGTCGCCCATCGCGAGCGTCGCCGTGGTGCTGGCCGTAGGCGCGAGGTTGAGCGGGCAGGCTTCCGCCGGCACGCTGATGTCGAGCGTCACGGACGCGTAGCGCGACAACGTCGAGTCGTGGTTGCCGGTGAGCGCGATCAGCGGCACGGCCAACCGCTTGATGACGGGCAGGATGGTGACGAGTTCGTCCGTCTCGCCCGAGTTGGAGATTGCGAGCACGACGTCGCCCGCCGTGATCATGCCGATGTCGCCGTGGATCGCTTCGGCGGGATGCAGGAAAAACGCCGGGCTGCCGGTGCTCGCGAGCGTCGCGGCGATCTTGTTGCCGACGTGCCCGGACTTGCCCATGCCGGTCACGACGATACGGCCGGTGCAGGCGAGCAGCAGGCGACAGGCGGCCGCGAAGTCCTCGCCCAGGCGGTGTTCCAGCGCCGCGACCGCCTCGGCTTCGGTCCTGAGAACCCGCCTGCCGCGGTCGATCAGTTGGTCGGTGTCGGACATGGGCGACAGTCTACAGCCTCCAGCCGCGCGGCTACTTCCATTAGACTGGCGTTCCCGCTTCCGACCCGGACCCGCCATGACCGCCAATGAAGTGACCGGCCTCATCCAGGTCGCCCTCCCCGGGGCCCAGGTTCGCGTCCTCACGGACGACGACACTCATTTCGAGGCGGTCGTCGTCGCGGCGCAGTTCGAGGGCAAGCGCTCGCTGCAGCGGCACCAGCTCGTGTACGCCGGCCTCGGCGCGAAAATGGGTCGCGAGATCCACGCGCTGTCGATCCAGGCCTACACGCCCGCCGAGTGGCAGGCCGCGTCGGCTTCCGCCTGAGCAGGAGTTGAGCCGTGGATAAACTGCAGATCCGCGGCGGCGTGCCGCTCGACGGCGAGGTGCGCATTTCGGGCGCGAAGAATGCGGCGCTGCCGATCCTGGCCGGCGCGCTGCTCGCCGACGGACCCGTCACCATCGGCAACATCCCGCATCTGCGCGACGTGACGACGATGATCCAGTTGCTCGGGCGACTGGGCGCCCGGGTGACGCTGGACGAACGGATGCAGGTCGAGGTCGATCCGCGGACCACGAACCAGACGTTCGCACCCTACGAGCTGGTCAAGACCATGCGTGCCGCAATCCTGGTCCTCGGTCCGCTGGTGGCGCGCTACGGCTCGGCCGACGTCTCGCTGCCGGGCGGCTGCGCGATCGGCGCGCGGCCCGTGAATATCCACGTGGCCGGTCTGCAGCAGATGGGCGCCGAGGTTCACATCGAAAACGGCTACATCAAGGCCCGCGCCGGGCGCCTCAAGGGCGCGCGCATCGTGCTCGAAACGGTGACCGTCACCGGCACCGAGAACCTGATGATGGCCGCGACCCTGGCCGAGGGGCAGAGCATCCTCGAAAACGCCGCCCGCGAGCCGGAGATCGTCGACCTGGCACTGTTCCTGAATTCGATGGGCGCGCGCATCTCGGGCCACGGGACCGACACGATCGTGATCGACGGTGTCGAGACCCTGCACGGGACGAACTACCAGGTCGTCCCGGACCGGATCGAGGCCGGCACGTATCTCGTCGCCGGGGCCATCACGGGCGGCAGGGTCCGCGCCAAAGGCGCCCGGGCCGAGCACCTCGATGCCGTGCTCGGCAAGCTGCAGGAATCCGGGGCAACGGTCGTCCGCGGGGATGGCTACGTCGAAGTGGACATGCGAGGCCGGCGGCCGAAGGCCGTCGACATTCGCACGGCCCCCCATCCTGGCTTTCCGACGGACATGCAGGCGCAGTTCGCGGCGCTGAACACGGTTGCCGACGGCGTGAGCACGATCATCGAGACGATTTTCGAGAATCGCTTCATGCACATGCTCGAAATGCGCCGAATGGGCGCCGAGATCCGCCTCGAGGGGAACACCGCCATCATCAAGGGCGTGCCGAAGCTGACGGCCGCTCCGGTCATGGCCACCGACCTCCGGGCGTCCGCGAGCCTGGTGATTGCGGGCCTGGTGGCGGAAGGAACGACCGAAGTGGAACGGATCTACCACATCGACCGGGGCTACGAGTGCATCGAGGAAAAGCTGCAGGGCCTCGGCGCGCAGATCAGGCGAGTCTCTTGAGAAGGCGATAGGCAATAGGCTATGGGCCATGGCCAGAAATCGAATGCTCGGCTATCGCCATGCCTATGGCCTCGTAGCCTATCGCCTATAGCCTATAGCCCATAGCCTTCAGGCCATCGCCTATAGCCTGCCTTTCCCCCTCCGCTATAATGCACTGCTGCCCGGGGCGGTCTTCGAGTCCCGAACCCGGCGCTCCACGCATGCGTGGAATCTTTCGACCGACCCGACGGCGCGCCCTGGCGAACCCAGGCACGAGGCCGACCGCTGAGGAGAGTGCTGGATGACCGAGCAAGTCGATAGGGGCAGGCGTTACTTCCTGACCGTCGCCACCGTTGCGACGGGCGCCGTCGGCGCCGCGTTCGCAATCACTCCCTTCCTCGCTTCGTGGAAGCCGAGCGCCCGCGCCAAGGCAATGGGCGCGCCCGTGGAAGTCGACATCAGCAAGCTCGAGGTGGGCGCGCTGATGAAGATCGAGTGGCGGGGCAAGGCGGTCTACATCGTGCACAGGACGGCGGAAATGATCGCCGCGCTCAAGAACAACGACGGCCGGCTGCGCGATCCGCAGTCCGCCGAGTCGGACCAGCCCGCTTTCGCCAGGAACGAGGCGCGTGCGATCAAGCCCGAGTACCTGGTGCTGGTCGGCGTCTGCACGCACCTCGGCTGCGCGCCGCTCGACAAGTTCTCGCCCGGCGACGCCACCGTTTCCGCCGACTGGCCGGGCGGCTTCTTCTGCCCGTGCCACGGCTCCAAGTTCGACATGTCGGGACGCGTCTTCCAGGGCGTGCCCGCTCCGCTCAACCTGCCGGTCCCGCCTTACAAGTTCGTCAGCGATACGCGGATCGTGATCGGCGCCGACACGGGGAATGCGTGATGGGCAGCAGCAACCAGACCGCGGTCTCCAACGTCGGCGGGCGCCTCGGCGCGCTGCAGAAGTGGATCGACGATCGCTTCCCGATGACCAAGCTCTGGCAGGAGCAGGCATCGCAGTATTACGCGCCGAAGAACATGAACTTCTGGTACTACTTCGGCTCGCTCGCCATGTTCGTGCTGGTGATCCAGCTGCTGACGGGCCTGTTCCTGACGATGAACTACAAGCCGTCGTCCGCCGAAGCCTTCAGCTCCGTCGAATACATCATGCGCGACGTGGACTGGGGCTGGCTGATCCGCTACATGCATTCGACGGGCGCCTCGGCGTTCTTCATCGTCGTGTACCTGCACATGTTCCGCGCGCTGCTGTACGGGTCGTACCAGAAGCCGCGCGAGCTGCTGTGGATCTTCGGCATGCTGCTGTACTTCTGCCTGATGGGCGAGGCGTTCTTCGGCTACCTCCTCCCGTGGGGCAACATGTCCTACTGGGGCGCGCAGGTGATCGTGTCGCTGTTCGGCGCCATCCCCTTCGTGGGCGACTCGCTCACCGAGTGGATCCGCGGCGACTACTACATCTCCGACGTCACGCTGAACCGCTTCTTCGCGCTGCACGTGATCGCGTTGCCGCTCGCGCTCGTGTTCCTCACGATCGCGCACCTGATGGCGCTGCACGAAGTGGGCTCGAACAACCCGGACGGCGTCGACATCAAGAAGGCGAAGGGGCCGGACGGCATCCCGCTCGACGGCATCACGTTCCATCCGTACTACACCGTAAAGGACATGGTGGGCGTCGGTGTCTTCCTGATCCTGTTCTGCCTGGTGATGTTCTTCGCGCCGACGCTGGGCGGCTACTTCCTCGAGCACGCCAACTTCGAGCCGGCGAACGCGCTGCAGACGCCGCCGCACATTGCGCCGGTCTGGTACTTCACGCCGTACTACGCGATCCTGCGGTCGGTGCCGAACAAGGGTCTCGGCGCCGCGCTGATGGGCGTCGCCGTGCTGCTGTTCGTGTTCCTGCCGTGGCTCGACCGCGGCAAGGTGAAGTCGATCCGCTACCGGGGTCCGATCTTCAAGTTCTTCCTCATCGCGTTCGCGATCGCCTTCGTCTGCCTCGGCTACCTCGGCATGAAACCTCCGACGCCGACGTACACGATGGCGTCGCGCGTGTTCGCGGCCGTGTACTTCGCGTTCTTCCTGCTGATGCCGTGGTACACGAGCATCGACAAGACCAAGCCGGTCCCGACGAGGGTCACGTACCATGCGCATTGATCAGAAGATTCTCGTCCTGCTGGCCGTCCTCGCGGCGCCGCTTCCGGCCATTGCCGCCGAGGGCGAGGCGCAGTTCGACAAGGCGATGAACGACGTCGGCAACAAGGCGTCGCTGCAGCGCGGCGCCCGCAACTTCGTCAACTACTGCCTCGGCTGCCACACGGCCAAGTACGTGCGCTACAACCGCGTCGCGGCGGACCTCGGGCTGTCCGAGGAGCAGTTGAAGGACAACCTGATGTTCACCGCGGACAGCCCGCACGACACGCTGAAGAACGGCATCAATCCCGACGATGCCAAGAAGTGGTTCGGCGTGGCGCCACCGGATCTGTCGCTGATCGCCCGGGCCCGCACGCCGGACTACCTCTACACGTTCCTGCGCTCGTTCTACGTCGACCCCTCGCGGCCGACGGGCATGAACAACCTCGCGCTGCCGAACGCCGCGATGCCGCACGTGCTCTGGGAACTGCAGGGCGTGCAGCAAGCGGTCTGGGAAGGCGAGACGGACAAGGCCGGCAACGTCCAGAAACACTTCAAGGAATTCAAGCTCGTGACGCCCGGCAAGATGAAGCCCGAGGAGTACGACGCGTTCGTGCGCGACACCGTCAACTTCCTCGACTACATCGGCGAGCCCGTGCAGCTCCAGCGCCAGGCGCTCGGCTACAAGGTCATCGCGTTCCTGATCTTCTTCACGCTGCTCGCGTACGCGTTGAAGAAGGAATACTGGAAGGACGTCAAATAGCCCCGCAGGGGGCGGTATCCGGCAGCGTGAACCGTTGCGCCGCGCGGCGGCCGCCGGCGGCGCCCCGGCCTTTCCAAGGAGTCGGCGCGCCTTGATGACCCTGTACTCCCGCGACGACGATCCGCGCTGCCATCGCGTGCGAATCGTGCTGGCCGAGAAAGAGCTCGACGTGCGCATCGTCGAGGTCGATGCGACGCGGCCGCCGGAAGACCTGATCGACCTCAATCCGTACCAGACGCTGCCGACGCTGGTCGACCGCGATCTCGTCGTCTACGACGCCGGCATCATCTGCGAGTACCTCGACGAGCGCTTTCCGCACCCGGGCCTGATGCCGTCCGACCCGGCGGCCCGCGCGCACGCGCGAGTGGCGCTGCGTCGCATCGAGCAGGACTGGTACGCGGTCGCCGACGGCTTCGAGCACGCAGAGCGCCGCGACCGCGATCGCGTGCGCAAGGTGCTCGCGGAAAGCGTGCTCGCCTCGGAGCCGCTGTTCCACCTGCGTCCCTGGTTCCTCTCCGACCAGTTCTCGCTGCTCGATGCGGCCATCGCGCCGATCCTCTGGCGGCTGCAGAAGTGGGGCGTCGAGCTCGGCGCGAACGGGGCCGGGGTCGAACGCTATACGCGCAAGTTGTTCGCGCGCGCGTCGTTCGTGGCGAGCCTGGGGCGACAGTCGCGCGAAGCGGGGCGGTCGGCTTGAGCGACGCGCCGACGCCGACGATGAAGGCGCGCCGGCCGTTCCTGCTGCGCGCGCTGCACGAATGGATCAGCGAGAGCAACTGCACTCCGCACCTGGTCGTCGACGCGGCTCACGCGGGCGTCGAAGTGCCGCGCCAGTACGTGAAGGACGGCAAGATCGTCCTCAACGTCAGCTGGTCCGCGACGGCGGGCCTCAAGATGACCAACGACGACGTCAGCTTCAGCGCGCGCTTCGGCGGATCGAGCATGAGCGTGCGCGTGCCGATCGCGGCGGTGCTCGCGATCTACGCGCGCGAGACGGGGCAGGGCATGATTTTCTCGGAAGACGACGCGGGTCCGCCGCCGGGGCCGCAGCCCTCGGCGCCGCCGGACGGGCCGTCGGATGCGCCGAAGCCGCCGTCCTCGCCGAGCGACCAGCGGCGCGCGAAGTTCAAGGTCGTCAAGTAACTCGCGTCGATTCGCTGCGCGATTGCGCTGCGTCGTTCCGCTTCACGTTCCAGCTGCGCTGTTCGCTGGCGCGTGCGGCGACGCGTCGCACTGTCGGCCACCGTGAGCGGTGCCGAGGAGGAAGAGGTTTGCGAGGGACGCCGTGAACCCGTCCCTGGGGGCTCCGGCCGCCGCGTCCATGCGGCGGACGGCCCTCGCAAACCTCTTCCTCCCCGACCCCGCCGGTGGCCGGTTGCGTTGGCTGCGCTGACGCAGTCTGCGGTCGCGGCTGGTGTCGGCGCTGACGCGAGTGCATTGCGCTGCGACGTCGTCCGCCTGACGACCTTTCACTTCGCACCGCCGTTGGCTACGGGAGCCCTCCGCGCGGACGTGCGTTCCGGAGACGCTCGCGAAACCGTCCGCGACACGGACGTCGCGGCCGGAGCCCCCAGGGACGGGTTTACGGCGTTTTCGCGAGCGTCTCCGGAATGCGCGTCCGCTTCCGCTCCGACGTTTGGCCGACCGTGCTGAAGCGCGCTCCGAACGCGAAGGCGAGCAGCGCAGGCGCGTCAGCCAGCCGCGAACGCGTTGCGAATCCAGGTGACGACGGGCGGGTCGTCGGGCTGAGCGGCCGGATCGATCGCAACCACGTCGATGCGCGCCCGCATGCGCCGCAATTCGGGACGAGTCAGCATCAGGTGACGCGCCGCAAGCACGAAGCGCCGTTGCTTGCGCGAGCCGACGCTGGCTGCGGCACTGCCGAAATCGGCGCGCGAACGCGTGCGCACCTCGACCAGCACCAGCACGTCGCCGTCACGCATCACGAGATCGATCTCGCCCGCGCGGCAACGATAATTGCGCTCGATCAGCTGCAGGCCGTGCGACTGCAGGTGCGCCAGCGCGCGGTCTTCGCCGCGCCGGCCGAGGTCGGTCGTCGTCGGAACGTCAGGGCGCACCGGCGCTTGCGGCGGGGGCCGGCAGCGGCGCGGCGCTCGCGCCGAGCGGTTGCGGACGGCCGCCCTCGATGCGCGCGAACTGCAGATAGCGCGTCACCCGGCCGTCCGTGCCGATGTCGAGTGCGCCGGTCAGGCCCTGGAGCCCGATCGAGCGGACGTTGTCGCGCAACCCGCTCGCGATGCGGAAGGCGTCGTAGCCGAACGCATAGAGCCGGAGGCGGCCGCGCGACTCGCGGGCCCAGGTCGTGTTGACCGTGTCCCACAGTTCGGGGGCGCCCTGGCCGCCGAACAGGATCCAGGGCATTTCCGGAAACACCAGGCCGTCCATGTCGGATGCCGACTTGACGCTCGGGTCCCACGCATCGGACGTCGAGTAGATCGGCAGGTCGTACGTCATCTGGAAGCGCAGTTGCGGGCGCAGCGCACGCGCGGCCTGCGGCGTGGCCGCGACGAATGCGAACTGGGGGCCCGATTGCGCTTCGGCCGCCGGATCGCGCCGCGGCGGCGGCTTGCTCTTGTCGCTGCCGCGATCGCCGGCGCCGCCGTAGCGTCCGAGCGTGAAGCGCAGCGCATCGGAAAAATCCTTGGCGCCCGGTTCGTAATACTGCGACGCCATCAGGGCCGTCGTGCCGGTGGCCTGCAGTTCCGCGGTGAAGGCCGCTTCGATGCGCTGGCCCCAGGGCGAGCGGGGAAACAATGCGATACCGCGGACCAGGCCGTCCGCCGCGATGCGCTTCGCAACGGCGCGCGCTTCCTGCTCCGGGTCGAGCGAGAACTGGAACAGGAACGGCGGCGGCGCTGCGCCCGCGTACGCATTGAGCGCCAGCGTCGGCACGACAAGCGGTTGCGCAGCCACCAGGGTGACGTCCTCCTTGGTCAGCGGGCCGATCACCACCGCAGCGCCTTCCGCCACTGCGCGTTGATAAGCCGGCAACGCGCCGCCGGTCGCGCTGTCGTAGACCTTGAGTCGCGGCCGCCCGTCCGCGGGCAGCGCATACCACGCGGCGACGACGCCGTCGCGCACCGCGAGCGCAGCCGCCTGCGCCTTGCCGGAGAGCGGCAGCAGCACGGCGATCGACGTCGCGGCCGGGACGCCGGCCGTGACGGCGGGGGCGCCGGGCACGCCGGCGCTGGCCACGGCGGTCGGGAGGAATGGCGTTCCCGGATGTCGCGGGTGACGCGCCTGCCAGTCCATGGAGCGCTGCGCGACTGCCGCCGGATCGGAACCGGGGGCCGCGGCGAGCAACTGGCCAAGTTCCAGCCAGCCCTTCTCGCTGTCGGATGCAGAGACGGCGCCGGCAGCGGCGACCGGATAGCGTGCGAGCCCGCTCGCGAGCCGCCGGTAGGTGTCGTCGCGCGCCTCCGCGGTGCCGACGATGCGCGCGCGCTCCTCGTAGCTGCGCACGCCGTCGAGCGTGTGGCCCGACGCCAATTCCGCCTGCGCGCGCAGGTCGAGCAAATCCGCCGCGAGCGGCGCCGGCAGCGGTTCGGGAAGCGAGCGCAGCGCGGCGACCGCTCGTTGCGGATCGTTCTTCGCGAGCGCGATCTCGGCCTCGATCGTCGCGAGCAACACCGCGTCGTCGCCCTTGGCGCGGCCTTCGGCCTTGCCGAGCATGCGCTCGGCATTGGCCAGGTCGCGGGCGGCGGTGTACTCGCGCGCGGCGAGCAGCGCGTACCGGGCGTCCCAGCTCAGGAAACCGCGCCTGGCCGACTGCTCGTACAGCCGCGCCGCTTCCGCATGCTGGCCGCCGCGTGCGTAGGCCTCAGCCTGGTCGGCGGTCGACGCGGGCTGCGCACGCACTGGAACGCACGGCCAGGCGACGAGCGCCGACACGAGGAGCAGCGCTGCGGCGCGCAAGCGAGCTTGCCGGCCGCGAAGGGGAACGTGCAGCATGCGGTGGACCTGAGGAGACGGCAGTGACCCGAGATGACGCTGATTCTATAGGCAGGCCGCCGCCCGGCACACTGTTCGTCGTCGCGACGCCGATCGGCAACCTGCGCGACCTGAGCCCGCGCGCGACCGACGTGCTGCGCGAGGCGGACGTGCTGCTGGCCGAAGACACGCGCCACACGCAGCAGTTGCTTCACGCCTGCGGCATCGCGCGCGAAGGCAGCCTCGAGTCGCTGCACGAGCACAACGAGCGCGAGCGCGTCGCCGGACTCGTCGAGCGACTGCTGCGCGGCGCCGACATGGCGCTCGTGAGCGATGCGGGCACGCCGCTGATGAGCGATCCCGGCGCGCTGCTGGTGTCGGCCGCGGCGAGTGCGGGCGTGACGATCGTCGCAGTGCCCGGCCCATGCGCCGCGATCGCGGCGCTTGTCGATCGCGGCGCTGCCCGCCGAGCGCTTCGCGTTCGAAGGCTTCCTGCCCGCGAAATCGTCTGCGCGCAGACGCGCGGCTGGCCGAGCTGGCCGCGGAGACGCGCACGCTGGTCTTCTACGAGGCGCCGCATCGATTGCACGAGTCGCTGGCCGACTTGTCTGCCGCGTTCGGCGGCGAGCGCGCGGCGGTGGTCGCGCGCGAGATCACCAAGAAATTCGAGACGGTCTACCGCGGCACGCTCGCGGCGCTGTCGTTGCGCGCGGCGCAGGATGCCGACATGTCGCGCGGCGAGATCGTGATCGTCGTGCGCGGCGGAGCGGAGCAGCGAGCCGGACGACGAGGTCGCCGCCGCGGAAACGGTGCTGCGCGCGCTGCTCGAGGAACTGCCGGTGTCGCAGGCCGCGAGGATCGCCGCGCGCATCACGGGCCGCGGGCGCAGCGAACTGTACGAGCGCGCGCTCGCGCTCACGAAGCCGACGGCGGAGTGATCGGCGCGGTACAATGCGCGCGGGAGTCGGCCAGGCAACCGCTGCGTCGATAGCAGAGGAAAGTCCGGGCTCCACAGGGCAAGGTGCCAGGTAATTCCTGGGGGGCGCGAGCCCACGGACAGTGCAACAGAAAGCAAACCGCCGATGTCGGCTGCTCTTCACGGGGTGGTCGGCAGGTAAGGGTGAAAGGGTGCGGTAAGAGCGCACCGCGCCGGTGGCAACACTCGGTGGCACGGCAAACCCCACCTGGAGCAAGACCAAATAGGGAAGCGCGCGAGCCACCGGGCTCGTTCCTGCGGCCCGCAGGGGCTTCCGGGTAGGTCGCTCGAGGCGCACGGCGACGTGCGTCCCAGATGGATGGTTGCTCACGACAGAACCCGGCTTATCGGCCGACTCCCACTTTCTTCGCGATCCGTCCCACAAAATCCCACCGGTTGCGGGCCCACTACAGGCCCTAGCTTCGGCCACGGCAGCGCGCACGTGCGTCCCACCCGATTCGCACCCAGCGCCGCCCGTGCTCGCTGCTGCACGGCCACTGCCAGACACGCGCGGCGGCCCCGGTGCGCGCCGAATTCCCACAGCCGCCCACTTCTCAGCTCGACCTAAGGAAGTAAGGCTAAGCGTTTGATTAAGTTGGCAATGGCATGAACCAGGCCTTGGACCGGGTCTCGGCCGGCGCCTGCTAAGTTCCTGTCGTCCCTAGGAAAATCTTATGTTCGAACCGTTGACGCGACCGGCAGCCGGCACCTATAGTGGCGGCGAGTGGGAAAAAGTGGGATGAAATGGGCCGTCGGCCCGTCAGCAGACTGAGATGTTTCGCGGAGCCAACAAAGTCACCCTCGACGCCAAAGGCCGCATGGCCATGCCTGCGCGCTACCGGGACACCCTGGTGGAGCGCAGCGAAGGGCGTCTCGTGGCCACGGTGGACCGCAGCGACAAGTGCCTCCTGATCTACCCCCTCCCGGACTGGGAGGAGATCGAGCGCAAGCTCATGCGGTTGCCGACCCTGAATCCTCAGGCGCGCCGGCTGCAGCGGTTGATGGTCGGGCATGCGACGGATCTCGAACTCGACGCGCACGGGCGGGTGCTGGTGCCGCCGAAGCTGCGCGAGTACGCGGGCCTGTCGCGCCAGGCAATGCTGATCGGGCAGGGCAGTCGTTTCGAGCTCTGGGACGAGCAGCACTGGAACGAGCGTCGCGAGGCGTGGCTGCAAGCGGGCGAGGAGACGGGCGACCTGCCCGCCGAGCTCGAGCAGCTTTCGCTGTAGGCGCGGACGTGGCGGAGCACACGCCGGTACTTCTCGACGAAGTGCTGGCCGGACTCGAAGTGCGGCCCGACGGCCGCTACTGCGACGCGACGTTCGGCCGCGGCGGGCACACCGCCGCGATCCTCGCTGCGCTCGGCCCGGCCGGTCGCGTGTACGCGATCGACCGCGACCCGGAGGCCATCGCCGCCGGGCGAGAGCGTTTCGGAGCGGA
Organism: uncultured Gammaproteobacteria bacterium; assembly: GCA_963843985.1. Lineage (GTDB taxonomy): Bacteria > Pseudomonadota > Gammaproteobacteria > Steroidobacterales > Steroidobacteraceae > RPQJ01. The sequence continues at coordinate 174,725 of CAWJMS010000036.1, forward strand.
ACCACGTCTCACGTTGATCAGGGGGTCGTTCGGCCAGCTCGAGGAGCGGGTCCGTGCGGCCGGTCTGGAGGGGGAGTTGCAGGGCGTGTTGCTGGACCTCGGGGTCTCGTCGCCGCAGCTCGACGAGGCCAGGCGGGGCTTCAGTTTCATGCAGGACGGGCCGCTCGACATGCGGATGGACAACGAATCCGGACAGAGCGCGGCGCATTGGCTGGCGAGGGCCGGCGAGCGCGAGATCGTCGAAGTCCTGCAGACCCTCGGTGAGGAGCGCTTCGCGCGGCGCATCGCCCGTCGCATCCTCGAGGCGCGCGCGATCGAGCCCATCGCCCGCACGTCGCAGCTCGCCGACATCGTCGCCGCGGCCGTTCCGACTCGCGAGCCCGGCAAGCACCCCGCCACGCGCACGTTCCAGGCGATCCGCATCCACGTGAACGCCGAGCTCGAGCTGCTCGAGGCCGCGCTGCCGCAGGCCGTGCGGCTGCTCGCGCCGGGCGGCCGGCTCTGCGTCATCAGTTTCCACTCGCTCGAGGACCGCATGGTCAAGCGCTACATCCAGCGCGAGACGCAGGGCGATCCCGTTTACGCCGGCCTGCCGAACGTGCCGCCGTCCGCGCGGCCGAAGCTGCGTCGCGTCGGCTCGAAGGTCGTGGCGTCGCAGGCGCGAGATCGATCGCAATCCGCGCGCGCGCAGCGCGGTGCTGCGCGTGGCCGAGAGGCTCGCCGCATGAGCACCCGCAACCTGCGCCTCGTCGTCGCGGTGCTCTGGGTGGCCGTGCTCGCGTCGTCGCTCGGCGTGATCTACGCCAAGCAGGAAGCGCGCAACCGCTTCAACGATCTGCAGAAGCTGACCAAGGTGCGCGACGACCTCGACATCGAGTGGGGCCAGCTGCAGCTCGAGCAGAGCACCTGGGCGACGCACGGCCGCGTCGAGCAGGTGGCGCGCGACGACCTGCACATGACCACGCCACAGGCGTCCGACCTGCGCATCGTGCAGCCATGATCCGCGACAGGAAGAAACGGGAGGCGGAAGTCGGGCACCAGCCCTGGCGCCACTGGCTCGTCTTCGCGTTGTTGACGCTCGGCGGCGTCGCGTTGCTCGCGCGCGCGGTCTACCTGCAGGTGATCGACCAGGACTTCCTCGAGCGGCAGGGCGACGCGCGCATCCTGCGCGTGACCAAGCTGTCCGCGAATCGCGGCATGATCCTCGACCGCAACGGCGAGCCGCTTGCGGTCAGCACGCCGGTCGACACCGTGTGGGCCGACCCGCGCAAGCTGGCGGAAGTCCCGCAGGAGTTCCCGAAGCTCGCCAAGGCGCTCGATCGCGATCCGCAGTGGCTCGCGCGTCGCGTCACCAGCAGCCTCGACAGGGAATTCGTCTACCTCGCGCGGCACATGCCTCCGTCCGAAGCGGTCAAGGTCAAGGCGCTCGGCATTCCGGGCGTCGACACGCTGCGCGAGTACCGTCGGTATTACCCGGCGGGCGAGGTCACCGGCCACCTGCTCGGCTTCACCAACGTCGACGACGTCGGCCAGGAAGGGCTCGAGCTCGCGTACGACCAGTGGCTCGGCGGCGAGCCGGGCGCGAAGCGCGTGATGCGCGACAGCCTCGGCCGCACCATCGAGGACATCGAGCGCATCAAGGAGGCGCGGCCCGGACAGGACCTGCGCACCAGCATCGACCTGCGCGTGCAGTACCTCGCCTACCGCGAGCTGAAGTCGGCGCTGCAGGAAAACCGCGCGCGTCTCGGGCTCGGTCGTGGTGATCGACATCGCGACCGGCGAAGTGCTGGCGATGGTCAACCAGCCGGCGTTCAACCCGAACGACCGCGAGCAATACCTGCCTTCCCGCTATCGCAATCGCGCGACCAACGACTTCTTCGAGCCCGGCTCGAGCATCAAGCCGTTCATCGTCGCCGGCGCGATGGCGACCGGCCGCTATCACGGCGACACGCTGATCGACACCTCGCCGGGCATGATGCGCGTCGGCATCAAGACGGTGAAGGACCACAGCAACCTCGGCATGATCGACGTGACGACGGTGCTCGCGAAGTCGAGCAACGTCGGCGTCGTGAAGATCGCGCTGACGCTCAAGCCCGAGCAGATGTGGCACGAGCTCGACCAGTTCGGCTTCGGGCGCGTCACGGGTTCCGGATTCCCCGGCGAGTCCGCCGGGCATCCTCACCGGCTACGAGCACTGGCGCCCGATCGGCCAGGCGACGATGGCGTACGGCTACGGCCTGTCGGTGACGCCGCTGCAACTCGCGCAGGCCTACGCGGTGCTCGGCGCGGGCGGCATCCGGCGCCCGATCAGCCTGCGCAAGATCGATGCGCCGCCCGCGGGCGAGCGCGTGATGAGCGAAGCCGTGGCGCACGAACTCGTGCGGATGATGGAGCGGGTCGTCAGCGAGGAAGGCACCGCGCGCCGCGCCGCCGTGATGGGATATCGCGTCTCCGGCAAGACCGGCACGGCGTGGAAGGCCTCCGAGACCGGCGGCTACTCGACGAACAAGTACATGGCGATATTCGGCGGCGTGGTGCCAGCGAGCAATCCGCGGCTCGCCTGCGTCGTCGTGATCGACGAGCCGAGCAGCGGCGCCTACTACGGCGGCGAAGTGTCGGCGCCGGTGTTCTCCGCGGTCATGTCGGGCGCGCTGCGCCTGCTCGCCATTCCGCCCGACGACCTGAGCAGCGTGCCGGCGACGACGCTGGTGCGCGCGCAGGACCCGTGGTGACGCCGGATGAACGCCATCATGAAAGGCGCAAATCGCGGCGTGTACCGCACCACCCTCGCCAAGCTGCTCGATGGTTTCGAAGTGGCGGCGCCGGAGACCGTAATCACCGACCTGTCGCAGGACAGCCGCACCGTGGCGCGCGGCGGAGCGTTCCTCGCGTGCCGGGGCCGCAGCACGCACGGCCTCGCGCACCTCGCGGTCGCGCTCGAGCGCGGCGCGGCGGCGGTACTGTGGGAGCCGGCCCGGGATGCCGCAGCGCCGGCCCTGCCCGAAGGCGTGGCGTCGGTCGCGATCCCGCATCTCGGGCGCCGCGCCGGCGATCTCGCCGATCGCTTCTTCCGCCAGCCGTCCGCCGACCTGCGCGTGGCCGGCATCACCGGCACCAACGGCAAGACCACCTGCGCATACCTGCTCGCCCAGGCCAGCGAACTGGTCGGTCGCCGCAGCGCGTACCTCGGCACGCTCGGTTTCGGCCGCGTCGGCGCGCTGACCGGCCAGGGCCTGACCACGCCCGACGCGGTGAGCGTCCATCGGCGCCTCGCGCAGGCGCGTGACGCGGGGGCTGCAGTCTGCACGATGGAAGTGTCCTCGCACGCGCTCGACCAGCATCGCGTCGGCGGCGTGCGGTTCGACACGGCCGTCTTCACCAATCTCACGCGGGACCATCTCGACTACCACGGCACGGTCGAGGCCTACGGTGCCGCGAAGGCGCGCCTGTTCCACGTACCGGACCTGCGCTGCGCCGTCGTCAACGTCCGCGACCCGTTCGGCCAGGACCTGCTGCCGACGCCTCGACCCGTCGATCGAGAAGATCGCGTACTCGACCGCGAGCGAGATCTGGGCGGAGCGCGACGACGGCTGGATCCGCGTCTCGGAAATGCGCGCCGGCGCGACCGGGCTCACGCTGCAGGTCGAGAGCCGCTGGGGCGCGGGCACGCTGCGCTCGCGCCTGATCGGCGAGTTCAACGCCGAGAACCTGCTCGCGGTGCTCGGCGTGCTGCTCGGCTGGAACGTGCCGCTGCAGACGCGCGCTCGTCGCGCTTGCGGCCTGCGATGCGCCGCCCGGCCGCATGGAATCGTTCGGCGGCGGCGCCCAGCCGCTCGCGATCGTCGACTACGCGCACACGCCCGACGCGCTGTCGAAAGTGCTCGACGCCGCGCGCGCGCACACGCGCGGCCGGCTGTTCTGCGTGTTCGGCTGCGGCGGCGACCGCGATCCGGGCAAGCGCCCGCTGATGGGCGCCATCGCCGAGAGCCAGCGCCGACGTGGTGATCGTCACCGACGACAACCCGCGCACCGAGGCGTCCGCCGACATCATCGCGCAGATCGTCGCCGGCACGGCCTTCGGCGAGACGGTGCAGGTGATCGCCGATCGTGCCGACGCGATCCAGCACGCCATCGCCGAAGCGGACCCGGGCGACGTCGTCGTGATCGCCGGCAAGGGCCACGAGGACTACCAGATCGTCGGCCGCGACGTGCTGCCGTTCAGCGACCGCGACATCGTCCGGCGCGCGCTCGGAGAGACCGCCTGATGCAGCGCGATCTCGACAATCTCGCGCGGGCCGCAGGCGGCGTCGTGCAGGGCGACAACGTGCACTTCGGCGCCGTCCTGACCGACACGCGCACGATCCAGCCCGGCGCGCTGTTCGTCGCGCTGCGCGGCGACCGCTTCGACGGTCACGATTTCGTGCCGGACGCCGCGGCTCACGGCGCCGCGGCGGCGCTGGTGAGCCGGCCGGTGCAAGCGCCGATTCCGCAGGTCATCGTTTCGGACACGCTCGCGGGTCTTTCGGCGTTCGCGCAGCGCCTGGCGCCGCTACCACGGCGCGCGAGTCGTCGGCGTCACCGGCAGCAACGGCAAGACCACGGTCAAGGAAATGCTCGGGGCCATTCTCTCGCGTGTCGGGCCTTGCCTCGTGACGCAGGGCAACCTGAACAACCACATCGGCGTGCCGCTGACGCTGTGCCGACTCGAGGACGCACATCGCTACGCGGTCATCGAGATGGGCGCCAACCACCAGCGCGAGATCGCGCACCTTGCCGCCATCGCCGAGCCCGACGTCGGACTCGTCATCAACGCCGGACCGGCGCATCTCGAGGGCTTCGGCGGCATCGAGGGCGTGGCGAAGCGGCAAGGGCGAAATGTTCGCGGCGCTCGACACCAGCGGCGTCGCGGTCATCAATGCCGACGACCGCTTCGCGGCGTTCTGGCACGGCCTCGCGCGCGCCGCCGGAACCGTGATCACGTTCGGCATGCGCGAGCGGGCCGACATCAGCGCGTCGCGCGTCGTGGCGCGCCAGAGCACGTCCGGCTTCGTCACGGAGTTCGACCTGCGAACTCTGCAGGGCGATTGTCGCGTCGCGCTGCCGCTCGCCGGCGAGCACAACGTGATGAACGCGCTGGCTGCGGCCGCCGCCGCGACGGGCGCGGGCGCCGACCTGGGCGCCGTGCAGAAGGGCCTGCAGTCCATGCGCCCCGTCGCGGGTCGGCTCGAGACGAAGGCCGCGCTCAACGGCGCGCGGCTGATCGACGACTCCTACAACGCCAATCCGGGCTCGGTGCGCGCCGGCCTGCGTGCGCTCGCGGAGCTGCCGGGCGAGCGCTGGCTGGTCCTCGGCGAAATGGCGCGAGCTCGGCGAGGACACCTCGCGCCTGCACGCCGAGATCGGCGAGTTCGCGCGACAGACCGGCGTCTCGCGCCTGCTATGCGATCGGCGGCGAGGCGCGCCACGCGGTCGAAGCGTTCGGGCCCGGCGCCAGTGGTTCGCGAGCGCCGACGAAATGGTCGCGGCCGTGAAGCCCGGCCTGAAGCCGGGCCTGACGGTCCTGGTCAAGGGCTCGCGCGTCAACCGGCTCGAGCGGGTCGACGGCGGCGCTGGCCGCTCACGGCCGGCAGCCGGCGGCGGGAGGCCACTGAGATGCTGCACTACCTCGCCGAATGGCTGACCGGGTTCTACTCCGGCTTCCACGTCTTCAACTACCTGACGCTGCGTTCGATCCTGGCGGCGCTCACCGCGCTCACGATCTCGCTGCGTGGTCGGCCCGACGATGATCCGCAAGCTCGCGGAGCACCAGGTCGGCCAGCGCGTGCGTTCCGACGGCCCGCAGATCGCACCTGACGCAAGGCCGGCACGCCGACGATGGGCGGCTTGCTGATCCTCGTCGCGATCGTCGCTTCGGCGCTGCTGTGGGCGCGACCTCGGCAACCGCTTCGTGTGGATCGTGCTCGGCGTCACCGTGGCGTTCGGCCTGATCGGCTTCTGGGACGACTACCTGAAGCTCGTCGTCGGCAACTCGCGCGGCCTGATCGCGCGCTACAAGTATTTCTGGCAGTCGGTCGCCGGCCTCGGCGCGGCGTTCGCGCTGTACTTCACCGCGCATTCGCCGGCCGAGACGACGCTGTATCGTGCCGTTCTTCAAGCACGTGCTGATCCCGCTCGGCACGCTGTTCATCCTGCTCACGTACCTGGTGATCGTCGGCTCGAGCAACGCGGTCAACCTGACGGACGGCCTCGACGGGCTCGCGATCATGCCGTCGGTGCTCGTGGCCGGCGCGCTCGGCGTGTTCGCCTACGCGTCCGGCAACGTCGTGTTCTCGACTTACCTCGCGATTCCCTACATCGCCGGCGCGGGCGAAGTGCTGGTGATCTGCTCGGCGATCTTCGGCGCGGGCCTCGGCTTCCTCTGGTTCAACACCTATCCCGCCCAGGTCTTCATGGGCGACATCGGCGCGCTGGCGCTCGGCGCCGCGCTCGGCGTGATCGCCGTGATCGTCCGGCAGGAAATCGTGCTGTTCATCATGGGCGGCGTGTTCGTGATGGAGACCGTCTCGGTGATCCTGCAGGTGGCGTCGTTCAAGCTCCGCGGCAAGCGGATCTTCAAGATGGCGCCGATCCACCATCACTACGAGCTGAAGGGCTGGGCCGAGCCGAAGGTGATCGTCCGCTTCTGGATCATCACCGTGATGCTGGTGCTGCTCGGTCTGGCGACGCTGAAGCTGCGATGACGGGCCTGTCCCAGCATCTCGCTCCGCTCGAAGCCGGCACCCGTGCGCTGGTGCTCGGCCTCGGCCGCACCGGACTTTCCTGCGCACGCTACCTGCGCCGCAAGGGGCTGGCCGTGCGCGTGGCGGACACGCGGTCTGAGCCGCCCGGCCGCGACGCGCTGCGCGCGCGCGCGCCGGACGCCGAGTTGCGCACCGGCCCGTTCGACACCAGCCTGCTCGACGGGGTCGCGCAGGTCGTGATCTCGCCGGGACTGTCGCTGCGCGAGCCGGTGGCCGTCGAGGCTGTCAAGCGCGGCCTGCCGGTCGTCGGCGACGTCGAGCTGTTCGCGCGCGAAGCGCAGGCGCCGATCGCGGCGGTGACGGGCACGAACGGCAAGAGCACCGTGACGACGCTTGCTTGCCGACCTCGCCAATGCTGCGGGGCGCACGGCGCTCGCCGGCGGCAATCTCGGCGAGCCCGCGCTCGACCTGCTCGAACGGCCGGCGCCGGCACTGTACGTGCTGGAACTGTCGAGCTTCCAGCTCGAGACGGTTCAGTCGCTGCACACGGTCACCGTCGACGGTGCTCAACGTCACGCCGGATCACATGGACCGGTACGCCACGCTCGCAGACTACGCGGCCGCCAAGGCCCGCATCTTCGACGGCTGCGACGTGGCCGTGATCAACGCCGACGACGCGGCGGTGCGCGAGATGCCGCGCGCGGGGCAGTCCGTGCTGTCGTTTTCGCTCGTCTCCCGCGACGCCGACTACACGCTCGAGCGCGAGCCCGAGCCGATGATCGTGCGCCGCGGCGAACCGCTGCTGCGGCTGGCCGCGATGCGCATCCAGGGCCTGCACAACGCCGCGAACGCCATGGCCGCACTCGCGATGTGCGAGGCGCTGGCCATCCCGAGCGGCGCGGCGCTCGAGGCGCTGACAGCTTTCGGCGGCCTGCCGCACCGCTCGCAGTGGGTGGCCGACGTCGACGGCGTGCGATTCGTCAACGACTCGAAGGGCACCAACGTCGGCGCGACGCTGGCCGCGGTGTCGGGCCTCGACGGGCCGCTGGTGCTCATCGCCGGCGGCGAGGGCAAGAACCAGGATTTCAGCGAATTGCGCGCGGCGTTCCGCGGCAAGGTCACGCACGTCGTGTTGATCGGCCGGGATGCGCCGCAGCTCGAAGCCGCGCTCTCGAGCGTCTGCACGACGGAGCGCGCGGCCGACATGGCATCCGCGGTTCGCGCGGCTCGCATGGCCGCGCGGCCAGGGAGCACGGTGTTGCTCTCGCCCGCGTGCGCCAGCCTCGACATGTTCCGCGACTACACCCACCGCGGCGACGAGTTCGCGGCGGCGGTGAGGAGTCTCGCCGCATGAGCGCGACCGCCGCCACGATGTCCTACGCGCGTTCCTCGGGCCAGCCGCGCCGGCTGGTGCTCGACTCGTGGGTGATCGGCACGGTCGCCGCGCTGCTGCTGATCGGCCTCGTCATGGTCGCGTCGGCGTCGATCGGCGTCGCCGAGAAGGAGACCGGCCAGGCGTTCTTCTACTTCAAGCACCAGGTCGCGTACGTGCTGGGCGGCCTGGTCGCGGCGCTGGTCGGGATTGCCGTGCCGACGCGCGTCTGGGAGAAGTACTCGATCTACCTGCTCATCGGCGCGTTCGCGATGCTGGTGCTGGTGCTGGTCCCCGGCATCGGCGCCTCGGTGAACGGCGCGCGCCGCTGGGTGCGCCTCGGCATCATGAACTTCCAGGTCTCCGAAGCGCGCGCGCGTCATGCTGCTGACGTACATCGCCAGCTTCGCGGTGCGCCGGGCGGACGAACTGCGCGGTGACTTCAAGGGCTTCCTGAAGCCGATCGGCGGTGCTCGTCGCGGCGGCCGTGCTGCTGCTGGTCGAGCCGGACTTCGGCGCGGCGACCGTGCTGATGGCGACGGGTTTCGCCGTGCTGTTCCTCGCCGGCGTGCGCGTGCTCTACCTGCTCGTGCCGGTGGTCGGCGCCGCGGGCGCCATGGCGCTGCTCGCCGTCTCGTCGCCGTACCGCCTGCGCCGGCTGATCGCCTTCCTCAATCCCTGGGACGATCCGTTCAACAGCGGCTTCCAGCTGGTGCAGTCGCTGATCGCGATCGGCCGCGGCGAGTGGTTCGGCGTCGGTCTCGGGCGCCAGCGTCCAGAAGCTCTTCTACCTGCCCGAGTCGCACACCGACTTCGTGTTCGCGGTGCTGGCCGAGGAACTCGGCTTCGCCGGCGTGCTGGTCGTGATCGGGCTGTTCGCGCTGCTGGTCGGCCGCGCGCTGAAGATCTCGCGCGACGCCGGCGCGGCCGGCCTGTTGTTCCAGTCGTACCTCGCGGCGGCGATCGGCATCTGGCTCGGCCTGCAGTCGTTCGTGAACATCGGCGTGAACATGGGGCTGCTGCCGACGAAGGGCCTGACGTTGCCGCTGCTCAGCTACGGCGGCAGCAGCATGCTCGTCACGCTCGGCTGGCTCGGCGTCCTGCTGCGCATCCACCACGAGACGCAGTCGGCCGGCCGCGGCGGCGCCGCGCCGCGCGAGGCGCGCAGGTCATGAGCGGCAAGGTCGCGATGATCATGGCGGGCGGCACCGGCGGGCCACGTGTTCCCGGCGCTCGCGACCGCGCGCGTGCTGCGCGACCGCGGCTTCGACATCGTCTGGCTCGGCACCCGGCGCGGCATCGAGGCGCGACTGGTCCCGGCCGCAGGGCATCCCGGTCGAATGGCTCAGCGTCAGCGGCCTGCGCGGCAAGGGATGGCTCACGCTGCTGGCCGCGCCGTTCCGGCTCGCGCTGGCGTTGATCCAGGCGATACGCGCCGTGCGCAAGCACGGGCCGCACGTCGTGCTCGGCGCCGGCGGTTTCGTTTCGGGCCCGGGCGGCGTCGCCGCCTGGCTGTTGCGCCGGCCGCTCGTCGTGCACGAGCAGAACGCGGTCGCCGGCCTCACCAATCGCGTGCTCGCGCGCCTCGCGACCCGCGTGCTCGAGGGATTTCCCGGCAGCTTCGGCGCCGTCCGTGAAGGCCGAGCGCGTCGGCAATCCGGTGCGTCCGGAGATCACCGCGATTGCGCCGCCCGAGCGCCGCTACGCCGGACGCGAAGGCCGGGCACGCCTGCTCGTGTTCGGCGGCAGCCAGGGCGCGCAACGCCTGAATGCCGTCGTGCCCGCCGCGATCGCGGAGCTGCCGGTCGCGCTGCGGCCGGAGGTGCTGCACCAGACGGGCGCGCGTGGGCTCGACGACACCGTCAACGCCTACCGGTCGCGCGGCATCGACGCCGACGTGCGGCCGTTCATCGACGACATGGCCGGCGCGTACGGCTGGGCCGACCTCGCCGTGTGCCGCTCCGGCGCGCTCACGATCGCCGAACTCGCGGCGGCCGGCGTGCCGGCGATCCTCGTGCCGTTTCCGTCGGCCGTCGACGATCACCAGACGCGCAACGCGCGAATTCGTGGTCGAGGCGGGCGCGGCCGTGCTGCTCCCCGAGCGCACGCTGACGCCGAACACGCTCGCCGACACGTTGCGCGAGCTGCTCGAGGCGGGCCGGCCGCGACTGGTCGCGGATGGCGCAGTCGGCGCGCGGCACCGCGATCACCGACGCGGACCAGCGTCTCGCGGACGCCTGCGTCGCGGTGGCTGCGGCGGGAGCGGCGGCATGAAAGACCGCATGCGCCGCATCCACACCATCCACTTCGTCGGCATCGGCGGCAGCGGCATGAGCGGCATCGCGGAGGTGCTGCTCAACCTCGGCTACGCGGTGCAGGGTTCCGACCTGAAGGCCAGCGGCGCCGCGGAACGCCTGCGCAAGCTCGGGTGCGCGCGTGATGATCGGCCACCGCGCCGAGAACGTCGACGGCGCCGACGTCGTCGTCGTGTCGAGCGCGATCAACCCGGACAACCCGGAGGTGGCGCAGCGCGCTTGCGCGAGCGCATCCCGGTCGTGAAGCGCGCCGAGATGCTCGGCGAGCTGATGCGCTTCCGGTACTCGATCGCCGTCGCCGGCACGCACGGCAAGACCACGACCACGAGCCTCGTCGCGAGCGTGCTCGCCGAGGGCGGCGAGGACCCGACGTTCGTGATCGGCGGCCGGTTGAAGAGCGCGGCGTCCAACGCGCGCCTCGGCGCGGGCCAGTACCTCGTCGCCGAAGCGGACGAGAGCGACGCGTCGTTCATGCACCTGCAGCCGATGATCGCGATCGTCACCAACGTCGACGCCGACCATCTCGGCACCTACGGCGGCGACTTCGGCAAGCTGAAGCTCTCGTTCGTCGAGTTCCTGCACAACCTGCCGTTCTACGGGCTGGCGGTGATCTGCAACGACGACGCCGAGGCCCGCGGGTCTGATTCCGCAGATCGCGCGGCCGTACCTCACCTACGGTTTCGACGAGGCGGCGGACGTGCGCGCGGTCAACGTGGTGCGCCACGGGCCGCGGTCGGAGTTCGACGTGATCCGTCCGCGGACCGACGCTGCCGCTGCACGTGTCGCTGAACCTGCCGGGCCGGCACAACGTGCTGAACGCGCTCGCGGCGATCACGGTCGCGACCGAGCTCGAGATCGACGACGGCGCGATCCAGCGCGCGCTCGCGGGCTTCCAGGGCATCGAGCGGCGGCTGCAGTTCCTCGGCGACGTCGTGACGGCGCAGGGCACGCGTCGCGCTGGTCGACGACTACGGCCATCACCCGACCGAGATCGCCGCGACCGTCGAGGCGGCCCGCCAGGGCTGGCCCGGCCGCCGCGTCGTGCTCGCCTTCCAGCCGCATCGTTACACGCGCACGCGCGACCTGCTCGACGAGTTCGCCCAGGTGCTCTCCGACGCCGACGCGCTCGTCGTCGACGAGGTGTACGCCGCCGGCGAAGCGCCCATCGCCGGCGCCGACTCCAAGGCGCTGTGCCGCGCGATCCGCTCGCGCGGCCGCGTCGAGCCCGTGCTGCTGAAGAGCATCGACGAGTTGCCGGCCGCGCTGGCCGGCATCGTCCGCGACGGCGACGTCGTGCTGACGATGGGCGCCGGCAGCATCGGCGCCGCCGCGCACGACATGCCGAGACTGCTGCCCGAAGCCGTGGCGGCGCGAGGAGCCCGCACATGACCCGGTCGCACCCGATCACCGATCCCGCGCAGTTCGGTCGCGTGGCGGTGCTGCTCGGCGGCACCTCGTCCGAGCGCGAAGTGTCGCTCGACTCCGGGCGCAACGTGCTCGAGGCGCTGCAACGCCGCGGCGTCGACGCGACCGCGGTGGACGGCGTGCCCGAACTGGTGCGCGCGCTGACGGCCGCCGGCGGGCGCCGCTTCGATCGCGTCTTCAACATCCTGCACGGCAGCCGGGGCGGCGGCGAGGACGGCGTGCTGCAGGGCATGCTCGACGCGCTCGGCGTGCCCTACACGGGATCGGGCGTGCTCGGCTCGGCGCTGTCGATGGACAAGATCCGCACCAAGCAGGTCTGGCTGTCGGTCGGCCTGCCGACGCCGGCGTTCGTCAGCCTCGATCGCGGCGAGGACGTCGTCGCGGCCGCGCACAAGATCGGCCTGCCGGTCATCGTCAAGCCGGCCTGCGAAGGATCGAGCGTCGGCGTCAGCCGCTGCTTCAAGGACGCGGATCTCGCCGCCGCGGCCGAACTCGCCGCGCGCTACGAGGGCCAGTTGCTGGTCGAGCAGCTGATCCAGGGCGAGGAGTACACGGTGGGCGTGCTCGGCCTCGAGGCGCTGCCGTCGATCCGCATCGTGCCCGCGGGCGAGTACTACGACTACCACGCCAAGTACGTCGCCGAGGACACGCAGTACATCTGCCCCGGGATGTCGGGCGCCGCGGAGCAGGAACTCGGCGAGCCTCACGATCGCGGCGTTCGTCGCCGTCGATTGCAGCGGCTGGGGGCGAGTGGACTTCATGCGCGATCGCGCCGGCAAGCCGTGGCTGCTCGAGGTGAACACGGCGCCCGGCATGACCAGCCACTCGCTGGTGCCGAAGGCGGCGCGGCAGCGCGGCATCGATTTCGACGAGCTGGTCTGGCGCGTGCTCGAGACCAGCTTCGTGACGCAGGGGCGGCTGATGGACCTCGCGAACCTCATGCCGTGGCGCAAGCGCAATCGCAAGCGGGCGGCGGCCGCCGAGCCGACCCTTGCCCGGGCGCTCGACCTGCGCACGGTCGGTTTCGTCGTCGCGGCGCTCGGCATGATGGCCGCCGCGTCGGCCGTGCTGCACGTGGCGCTCGACCGGCCCGTCCGGCACGTGCTGGTCGAAGGCGCGTTCCAGCGCGTCTCGCCGCCCGAGATCGAAAGCGCGGTGACCGAGGTGGTGCACGGCGGGCTCGCCTCCATCGACCTCGACCAGGTCCGGGCGCGCGTCGAGCGCATCGCCTGGGTGGACAGCGCCGTCGTCAGCCGCCAGTGGCCCGACGCGGTCCGCGTCGTGGTCGTCGAGCAGGTGGCCGCCGCGCGCTGGAACGACACCGGGCTGCTGAACTCGCGCGGCGAGTTGTTCATCCGCAATGCGCGTTTCGTGCCGCCCGAACTGCCGCTGCTGCAGGGACCCGACGGCAGCGAGTCCGCGGTCGCGCAGCTGTACCTCGAAGCCCAGGGGCGGCTGCTCGAAGCCGGCCTGCGCCTCAACGGCGTGCGGCTCGACGAGCGCGGCGCCTGGGCATTGACGATCGGCAACGGGCTGACCGTGCGTCTCGGCCGGCAGGCCGTGACCGACCGGCTCGATCGATTCATCCGTCTCGCGAGCCCGATGGTGGCGAAGCGAGCGTCAGAGATCACATACGTGGACATGCGCTACACCAATGGATTCAGCGTGGGCTGGAACGGCCGTTCCGCCCTGGCCGTCGCCCCGCAGGAGGACGCGACCCCCGATGCCTAGGAAACCGGAACGGAACCTCATCGTCGGCCTCGACATCGGCACCTCGAAGGTGGTGGCGATCGTCGGCGAGCTGACGGCGAACGGGACCATCGAAGTGGTAGGCGTCGGCTCGCACCCCTCGCGCGGCCTCAAGAAGGGCGTCGTCGTCAACATCGACTCGACCGTGCAGTCCATCCAGCGCGCGGTCGAGGAAGCCGAGCTGATGGCCGGCTGCGAGATCCACTCGGTGTTCGCCGGCATCGCCGGCAGCCACGTGCGCAGCCTCAACTCGCACGGCATCGTCGCGATCCGCGACAAGGAAGTGACGGGCGGCGACGTGGACCGCGTCATCGACGCCGCGCGCGCCGTGGCCATCCCGGCGGACCAGAAGATCCTGCACATCCTGCCGCAGGAATTCATCATCGACTCGCAGGAAGGCATCCGCGAGCCGATCGGCATGTCCGGCGTGCGCCTCGAGGCGAAGGTGCACATCGTCACCGGCGCGGACAGCGCCGCGCAGAACATCGTCAAGTGCGTGCAGCGCTGCGGCCTCGAGGTCGAGGACATCGTGCTCGAGCAGCTCGCCTCGAGCTACGCGACGCTCGCCGACGACGAGAAGGAACTCGGGGTGTGCCTCGTCGACATCGGCGGCGGCACCACGGACATCGCGGTGTTCTCGGGCGGCGCGATCCGCCACACCGCGGTGATCCCGATCGCCGGCGACCAGGTCACCAACGACATCGCGGTGAGCCTGCGCACGCCGACGCATCACGCCGAGGAACTGAAGGTCAAGTACGCCTGCGCGCTCTCGCAGCTCGCGAACCCGGACGAGACGATCGAGGTGCCGAGCGTCGGCGATCGTCCGCCGCGCCGCCTCGCGCGCCAGACGCTCGCCGAGGTCGTCGAGCCGCGCTACGAGGAACTGTTCGCGCTGGTGCGCGAGGAACTGCGCCGCTCCGGCTTCGACCAGCACATCGCCGCGGGCGTCGTGCTGACCGGCGGCAGCGCCAAGATGGAAGGCGTCATCGATCTCGCCGAGGAGGTGTTCCACGCGCCGGTGCGGCTCGGGCTGCCGCAGGGCGTGAGCGGCCTCGTCGACGTCGTGCGCAACCCGATCCACGCGACGGGCGTCGGCCTGCTGCTGTTCGGGCGCGAGAACTACCTGCGCAGCGGCCGCACCGCGAAGGTCGCGAGCGGCGCGCGCAGCGTTCTCGAGCGCATGAAGGACTGGTTCAAGGGCAATTTCTAGAGGCGCTAGGCGATAGGCGATAGGCAAGAGGCAATAGGCAATAGCGGGCAGAAGGCGGAAGGCGGAAGGCGGAAGGCGGAAGCGAGGGCAAGCGGATTCGGACGGACAGGGCACGGTCCATTTCGTTCGGCATTGGTCACTCGTCACATTTCATCGGAGCAGCAAACAATGTTCGTACTCGCAGACACGGAGAATCAGGGGGCGGTCATCAAGGTCGTCGGCGTCGGCGGCGGCGGTGGCAACGCGGTCACCCACATGGTCAACTCCGGCATCGAGGGGGTGGACTTCGTCTGCCTCAACACCGATGCGCAGGCGCTGAAGCACTCGAAGGTCAAGATGAGCCTGCAGATCGGCGCGAACCTGACGAAGGGTCTCGGCGCCGGCGCGGACCCGGAGATCGGCCGCCAGGCGGCGATGGACGACCGCGACCGGATCATCGAGCTGATCGACGGCTCGGACATGATCTTCATCACCGCCGGCATGGGCGGCGGCACGGGCACGGGCGCCGCGCCGGTCGTCGCGCAGGTTGCGAAGGAGCTCGGCATCCTGACGGTCGCCGTGGTCACCAAGCCTTTCGAGATGGAAGGCAACAAGCGCCTCGCGCTCGCGGACCAGGGCATCAACGAACTCGGCAAGTACGTCGACTCGCTGATCACGATCCCGAACCAGAAGCTGCTCACGGTGCTCGGCGGCGACACGACGCTGCTCGACGCGTTCAAGTCCGCGAACCAGGTGCTGCAGGGCGCGGTGCAGGGCATCGCAGAACTGATCACCCGTCCGGGCCTGATCAACGTCGACTTCGCCGACGTGCGCACCGTGATGGCCGAGACCGGCATGGCGATGATGGGTTCGGGCGCCGCGACCGGCGAGAACCGCGCGCGTGCGGCTGCCGAGGCCGCGATCTCGAGCCCGCTGCTCGAGGACGTGAACCTGTCGGGCGCGCACGGCCTGCTGATCAACGTGACGGCCGGCATGGACCTGCGCACCAGCGAGTTCCACGTCGTCGGCGACACCGTGAAGCAGTACGCCTCCGAAGACGCGACCGTCGTCGTCGGCTACGTGATCGATCCGGAGATGACCGACCAGATCCGCGTCACCGTCGTGGCGACCGGCATCGGCCGTCCGGCTGCGGTGCGCGGCATGCCCGCCGGCGCAGCAGACGAAGGTCGAAGTCGTGCAGGGCGGTCGCGGCCGTCGTCCGCTCGATCCGGGCAACTTCACCGACCTCGACACGCCGGCGCACCTGCGTCGCCGCGCGCGCGCGGTGGGCGACGACATTCGCGCCGACGCCAGCGACGGGTCGTACCTGGACATCCCGGCGTTCCTGCGCCGCCAGGCCGACTGACGCGAAGATCGACCGTGACCGCACGGAGGCCCGGTGCGTGCTCCGGCACCGGGTTTCCGCGCGAGCGGCACTGACATGGACTTTGCACTCGACGCTGCGACGCACGACCTGCAGGAGCGGACCCGTCGCTTCATTGCGACGACCGTGATTCCGTACGAGAAGGACGCGCGCCAGGGTCCGCACGGGCCCGCGGAATCGCTGCGCTCCGAACTGATCGAGCACGCGCGCCACGCGCGCCTGCTCACGCCCCACGCGGCCGTGGAATGGGGCGGCCTCGGGCTGTCCCACGCGGCGAAGGCCGTGGTGTTCGAGGAGGCGGGGTACTCGCACCTCGGGCCGGTCGCGCTCAACATCCACGCGCCCGACGAAGGCAACGTCCACCTGATGGAAGTGGTCGCGACGCGCGCGCACAAGGAGCGCTGGCTCGCGCCGCTCGTCGCCGGCCGCACCCGATCCGTATTCGCGATGAGCGAACCCCCGCCCGGCGCAGGCGCCGACCCGTCGATGCTGCAGACGACCGCCGTGCGCGACGGCGACGACTACGTGATCAACGGCACGAAGTGGTTCATCACCGGCGCCGAGCACGCCGCGTTTGCGATCATCATGGCGCGGACCGAGGACCAGGCTGCGACGATGTTCCTGAGCGACATGGACCGCCCGGGCATCCGGCTCGTGCGGATGATGGATTCGATGGACACGTGCTTCACCGGCGGTCACGGCGTGCTCGAATTCGACAACCTCCGCGTTCCGGCCAGCGACATCCTGGGCGAGCCGGGCAAGGGCTTCCGCTATGCGCAGGTGCGCCTCGCCCCGGCGCGGCTGACGCACTGCATGCGCTGGCTCGGCCAGGCGCGCCGCGCGCACGACATCGCCGTGCACCACGCCCGCACGCGACAGGCTTTCGGCAAGTCGCTCGGGGAGCACGAAGGGGTCGGCTTCATGCTCGCCGACAACGACATGGACCTGCACGTCGCGCGTCTCGCGATCCAGCACTGCGCCTGGGTGCTCGACCAGGGTGAAAAAGCCAACTTCGAGTCGAGCCGGGCCAAGGTCATCGTCTCCGAAGCCGTCGGCCGCGTCGTCGACCGCTGCGTGCAGGTGCTCGGCGGACAGGGCGTGACCGGCGAGACCGTCGTCATGCGCATCTACCAGGACATACGAGGCTTTCGCATCTACGACGGCCCGAGCGAAGTGCACCGCTGGAGCCTCGCCAGCAAGATCCTGGCAAAAGGGGACAGGCAATAGGCAATAGGCCATAGCCAGAGATCGGAAGCTTCCGCGTCTGACCTATGGCCTATCGCCTGTAGCCTATAGCCATTTAAAAGCATATATCTAACAGCTACTTAGGACGAACAGACGGCATGTGGTAAACTGCGCGGCCAAAGTCTGGGTTGGGAAGGAATGCTGAAGCAACGCACGCTCAAGAACACGATCCGGGCCACCGGGGTCGGCCTGCACACGGGCCGCAAGGTCCTGATGGTCCTGCGGCCGGCGCCGGCGAACTCCGGCATCGTTTTCCGGCGCACCGATCTCGACGAGCCGGCCGACGTGCCGGCGCAGGCCGGCAACGTCGGTGAGACGACGCTCGGCACCACCCTGGTCTATGGCAACACCAAAGTCTCCACCGTCGAGCACCTGATGTCGGCGCTGGCCGGCCTCGGCATCGACAACCTCGTCGTCGAACTGAGCGCGGGCGAAGTGCCGATCATGGACGGCAGCGCCGGCCCGTTCGTCTTCCTGCTGCAGTCTGCGGGCATCGAAGAGCAGAACGCGGCGAAGCGGTTCGTGCGCATCAAGAAGCGCGTCCAGGTCGAGGACGGCGACAAGTGGGCGCGTTTCGATCCGTACGACGGTTTCAAGGTTAACTTCGAAATCGAGTTCGACCATCCGGTGTTCAAGCGCCGCTCGCAGGCCGCGTCGATGGACTTCTCGACGACGACGTTCCTGCGGGAAGTGAGCCGCGCCCGCACGTTCGGGTTCATGCGCGACCTCGAGTACATGCGCTCGCACAACCTCGGGCTCGGCGGCAACCTCGACAACGCGATCGTGCTCGACGAC
Organism: uncultured Gammaproteobacteria bacterium; assembly: GCA_963843985.1. Lineage (GTDB taxonomy): Bacteria > Pseudomonadota > Gammaproteobacteria > Steroidobacterales > Steroidobacteraceae > RPQJ01. The sequence goes on from CAWJMS010000036.1 coordinate 192,939, forward strand.
TACCGCATCCTGAACGAGGACGGCCTGCGCTACGAAGACGAGTTCGTGAAGCACAAGATCCTCGACGCGATCGGCGACCTGTACCTGCTCGGGCACAGCCTCATCGGCGAATACAGCGGCTACAAGTCGGGCCACGGACTGAACAACCGCGTGCTGCGCGCGTTGATCGACGACCGCTCGGCGTGGGAGGAAGTGACCTTCGACGCGCCGGAAAACGCGCCGATCTCGTACGTTGCGGCGGCCGCCGCGACGGCATGAAGAGGCCAGGGGCCAAGGCTACGGGCTATAGGCCATAGGCTATAGCCAGAAATCGGAAGCTTCCTCCTCCGACCTATCGCCTATAGCCTATCGCCTATAGCCTTTCCTCTCACCTTCACACGCACCTTCGAAATCTCCGGTTCTCCGCCGGCCTCGAGTTGCGCCTTGAGGCGCCGCCCCGCATAGCGGACGCGCGCCGACCAGGCGGCCGAATCCACGATGACGACCAGCTCTTCGCCGCGACGCGACGCGGAGAGCACGTGGGGGCGGACCGGCTCCGGCAATTCCGACTGCACACGGCTGGTCAGCGAGCGCGCCTCGGCCGCCTTGCGCGCGAGCGCGTCGAGCCCCGGAGTGAGGCCGCCGAACAGGGGTTTGAGCGGATCGGTCATTATTATCAAAAACTTTACAAAGATGCCTTTTCGTTGCCACTGCCGGACGAATGCGCCATAGTCTGCCGACTGACGGCCGGGCGGGTCCAGCGCCGGGTCGCAGCGCAACGAGACTGTGCAGCGATATGCAGGTAGGGCCCATTCTGAACAAGAAGCCCAGTCGATCCCACGGAGTTTCGTGACGCGCCGCTCGCAAGCGACGGAGAGCCGTGTGTGTGCTCCGTCGGCTGCCAAGAGGATAGAAGTCGACATGCATTTCCAGATCGTTTCGGGCCGCACCGGCCGCGCGCGCCACATCGACTTGACGCAGCCGCGGACGCTGCTCGCCATCGGCGGCAGTGCGTTGCTGTTCGCCGCAGCCGTGTTCGTGCTCGGCGTGCTGCTCGGCCGTTTCCTGCTGATGGGCTCGGCGCAGAACCGCGAGTTCGCGCGTGCGCTCGCCCAGCAGCAACACGAAATCCAGGCCGCGCGCGGCCAGATCGACGGCAAAGTCGATGCGCTCGCCACGCGTGTCGGCGCGCTCAACGCACAGCTGATCCGGCTCGACGCGCTCGGCCGCCGGCTCACGGATCTCGCCGGGCTCGATCACGGCGAATTCGATTTCGACAAGCCGCCGCCGACCGGCGGTCCGGAAGGCGCGGAGTTCCCCGGTGGTTCGGCGCAGGTACCCGAGCTGACGGACGAACTCGACTTGCTGCAGGGCCAGGTCGACGACCGTGAGCGCCAGCTGTCCGTGCTCGAAAGCCTGCTCGCCTCGCGCCAGCTCGGCCAGCGCATGCTGCCGGGCGGCTTGCCGTTGATCGGCGGCTGGATTTCCTCTCCGTTCGGCTATCGCAGCGATCCGTTCACGGGTCACGGCGCATTCCACGCGGGCGTCGATTTTGCCGGCACGCCGGGCAGCCGCGTGATCGCGGTCGGTCCGGGCGTGGTTTCATATGCCGGTTACAAATCGGGTTACGGCAACGTCGTCGAGATCACGCATCCGACGGGCTACATGACGCGCTACGGCCACAACGCGCGCAACCTCGTGCACGTCGGTGAAAACGTGCAGCGCAACCAGGCGATTGCGATCATCGGCAGCACCGGACGCTCGACCGGCACGCACGTGCACTTCGAGGTGGAGCGCGACGGCAAGGTGTTGAACCCGATGCGGTACCTGACGGGGCCGTAACAGGCCAGGGATTCCGGCCTGCGGAAGGCCGAGCGCGTTGCGGCGCGAAACCCTTGAAATCCGCGACGGCTGACCCACTGAAGGTGGGGCCCTGAACTTCCAGGCCGCGTCAGTCCCTTATCCGCTAGCCGAGTTCGGCAGACCCGCTTCCTGTAAAATCCCCTGTTTTACCTCGGCCCTCGCCCACGGAGCCCCTGTGGCCAATTGGCTTGCTCGCATTTTCGGTAGCCGCAACCAGCGGCTCGTCGGTCAGTACACCGGCATCGTCCGCAGGATCAACGCGTTCGAGGAGTCCCTCCAGGCGCTTTCCGACGAAGCCCTGGCCGCGAAGACGGCCGAATTCCGCGAGCAGCTCGCGGCCGGCAAGACTCTCGACGACGTGCTGCCCGAGGCATTTGCGGTCGTCCGCGAGGCGTCGAAGCGCACGCTCGGACTGCGCCACTTCGACGTGCAGCTGATCGGCGGCATGGTGCTGCACTCCGGCAAGATCGCCGAAATGCGCACCGGCGAGGGCAAGACGCTGGTCGCGACGCTCGCGGCGTATCTCAACGCGCTGCCCGGCAAAGGCATACACCTCGTCACCGTCAACGAATACCTGGCCCAGCGCGACGCCGACTGGATGGGCCCGATCTACCGCTTCCTCGGCATGACGGTCGGGGTGGTGAAGGCCGGCCAGACGTCCGAGGAGAAGCGCGCCTCGTATGCCGCGGACATCACCTACGGCACCAACAACGAGTTCGGCTTCGACTACCTGCGCGACAACCTCGCGTTCCGGGTCGAAGACCGCATGCAGCGCGAGCCGATCTACGCGATCGTCGACGAAGTCGACTCGATCCTGATCGACGAAGCGCGCACGCCGCTGATCATCTCGGGCCCGGCCGAGGAGAGCACCGAGCTGTACCTGCGCATCAACGAACTCGTGCCGCGCCTCAAGCGCCAGACCGAGGAAGAGGGCGCCGGCGACTACTGGGCGGACGAGAAGGGCAAGCAGGTGCACCTCTCCGACGAGGGGCACGAGCACGTCGAGGAATTGTTCCTGAAGGCCGGCCTGCTGCAGGAAGGGCAGAGCCTCTACGACCCCGCGAACATCCGCCTGATGCATCACCTGAACGCGGCGCTGCGCGCGCACGCGCTCTACCAGCGCGACGTCGAGTACATCGTCCGCAGCGGCGAGGTGATCATCGTCGACGAGTTCACCGGCCGCACGATGCCGGGACGCCGCTGGTCCGACGGCCTGCACCAGGCGGTCGAGGCGAAGGAAGGCGTGCGCGTGCGCGAGGAGAACCAGACGGTCGCCTCGATCACGTTCCAGAACTACTTCCGCATGTACGGCAAGCTCGCCGGCATGACGGGCACGGCCGACACCGAAGCCTTCGAATTCCAGAGCATCTACGGCCTCGAAGTGGTCGTGATCCCCACGCACCGCCCGATGGTCCGCCGCGACGAGTCCGACCTGGTCTACCTGACGCAGAAGGACAAGTACGAGGCGATCATCGAGGACATCCGCGACTGCGCGAACCGCAAGCAGCCGGCGCTGGTCGGCACCACGTCGGTCGAGACCTCGGAGTTCCTCTCCGGCCTGCTGAAGAAGCACGGCATCGGGCACGAAGTGCTGAACGCCAAGCAGCACGAACGCGAGGCGATGATCGTCGCGCAGGCGGGCCGCCCGGGTCGATCACCATCGCCACCAACATGGCGGGCCGCGGCACGGACATCGTGCTCGGGGGCAGCCTCAAGGTCGAGCTCGAGCAGCTGGTCGAGGCCGATGCCGCGACGCGCGCCGCGGTCGAGGCCGAGTGGAACAAGCGCCACGAGGAAGTGGTCGCGGCCGGCGGCCTGCACATCATCGGCACCGAGCGCCACGAGTCGCGGCGCATCGACAACCAGCTGCGCGGCCGTTCGGGCCGCCAGGGCGACCCGGGTTCGAGCCGCTTCTACCTGTCGCTCGAAGACAACCTGATGCGCATCTTCGGCGATCCGGAGCGCACCAAGCGCTGGCTCACGACCGCCGGCATGAAGGAAGGCGAGGTGATCGAGAGCAAGATGCTCTCGCGCCAGATCGAACGCGCACAGCGCAAGGTCGAGGCCTACAACTTCGACCTGCGCAAGAACCTGCTCGAGTACGACGACGTCGCGAACGACCAGCGCAAGGTGATCTACCAGCAGCGCACCGAGCTGATGGGCGCCGAGGACATCTCCGACTCGATCACCGGCATCCGCGCCGAAGTCGTCAACGACCTGATGGACGCGTACGTGCCGCGCGAGAGCCCGGAAGAGGAATGGAACCTCGACGGGTTGGCCGAAGCGATCGAGCTTGACTTCAACGTCTCCGTCGAGCCCAGGAAATGGCTCGAGGCCGATCATGGCATCGCCGAGGCCGGGTTGCGCACGCGCGTCGTGCAGGCGATCGAGGCGGCTTACGGCGAAAAGGTCGAGTCCGTCGGCGCGCCCGTCATGCGCCACCTCGAAAAGGCCGTGATGCTGCAGGAACTCGACAAGCACTGGCGCGAGCACCTCGCGGCGATGGACTACCTGCGCCAGGGCATCCACCTGCGCGCCTACGCGCAGAAGAACCCGAAGCAGGAGTACAAGCGGGAAGCGTTCGAGCTGTTCGGAGCGTTGCTCGAGCGCATCAAGCACGACACGGTCTCGCTGCTGTCGCGCATCCAGGTGCGCACCGAGGCCGAGATCGAGGCGCAGCAGCGCGAGCGCGAGGCGCAGCTGGCGCGCCGGCTGCAGATGCAGCACGCCGCGCCGCAGTCGGCGATTTCCGCAGATGGCGCGGACGGCCCCGACGCGGCGACGCCGCCGGGTGCGTTCGGCGGCGGCGGGGCATCGCCCGCCGGTGGCGGCGGCCCGTTTGCTTCGGGCCCGGTCGCCGGCCCGGAACAGCTGGTACCGGTCGTGCGCGAGGGCCGCAAGGTCGGGCGCAACGAGCCCTGCCCCTGCGGCTCCGGCAGGAAGTACAAGCACTGCCACGGACAGTTGGCGAGGGACGAGTAAGCGACCCTCACCCCTCGCGACCTGGCTGCGCCTCGTCGCTCGTGCCCTCTCCCGCCACAGTGATATCCGTCGTCGCCGGCGCGCTTTACGACGGGTCCGGTCGCGTCCTCATCACGCAGCGTCCGCCGGGCAAGGCGCTCGCGGGCCGCTGGGAATTCCCAGGCGGCAAGCTCCACGACGGCGAAGAGCCGTACGCGGGCCTGGTGCGCGAGCTGCGCGAAGAACTCGGCGTCGAGGCACACGCGGCCGAGCGCCTGATGCGCTATCCGGTCGAGTATCCGGGACGCGTCATCTGGCTGGACATGTGGATCGTCGCGCACTGGAGCGGCACACCGACCGGTCTCGACGGCCAGGCCCTGAAGTGGGTCGAACCGGCTCGGCTGCCGGACGAAGACATTCTCGAGGCGGACCAGCCGATCGTCGCTGCGCTGGTCTCGCGAGAACGTCCCTCTGTTTGACGGCGTGCCCACGCCGTGTCGATGCGAAAGGAGACTATTTCTTCTCCAGCGCGTAGGCGACTTCGTACACCGCGGAGATGCCCGCTTCGGCGAACTTCGGGCTGCTTGCGATCAGGTCGACGCGCTCGAGTTCGCGAACACGGAAGCTGCGCCCGTACAGCGCGTCGATCTCGTGCGGCTCCACGGAGAACGGCGGCCCCGACTTCATCTGCTGCGGATACTCGAAGGCGATGAGCAGGACCCGCGTGCCGCGCGGGCAGCAGGCGAGCGAACGACTCCGCGTATGGAACCCGCATCGCCGGCGGCAGTGCGACCAGGGCCGCGCGATCGTAGGCGGCCTGCACGGAGCCGAGCAGTTCCGGAGTCAGCGCCAGCGCGTCGCCTTCGAGGATTTCGTACGACCCGGCCGCGTGCCGGACGAACGGGCCGTGCGGGCAAATCGACGCCGAAGCAGCCTGCTCGCCGAAGAACTCCTGCACCGCGAGGCCGACCATCTCGGTGCCGACGACCCGGTGCCCGCGCAACGCGAGCCAGACCATGTCCAGGCTCTTGCCGCAGAGCGGCACGTAGACGCGTGAGTCTGCGGGCACGCCGAGCGATGGCCACCAGCGCTCGAGAAAGGGATGGATGCTCGACTGGTGGAACCCGATTTGCCGCGTCTGCCAGCGTTCGAGCCAGAAGGCGGGTTCCATGCCGGGACTCGGGGTCAATGCCGCGGCGGCGGCTGCCCGTCGGGCGACGATTCATCGTCGATCCCGGTCGGTATCTCCTCGCCCGGGATCGCGCGCTGCTCGGTCATCCACGCGCCGAGATCGAGCAGCTTGCAGCGCTCGCTGCAGAACGGCCGAAACGGCGAGGCGTCCGACCATTCCACGGGCCGCTGGCAGGTGGGGCAGGCGACGGTGGCCATCGGAGAGCAGCGCTCAGGTGCAGAGCGAAAGCGTAAAGGGTACGTCTTCGGTCGTTTGCGGCGGATGCGTCTCGGCGTCCTGCCAGACCAGGAAGCGCAGGCTGACAGCGGTAGTGGCTGCCGCTGATTTCCGGATAGATGTCCGTGCCTTGCGGCAGCAGAATGCGGATCAGCTGCACCGGCACGTCGCGATCGAGCGTCAGGTGGAAGATGCCGCCGATCGCCACTTCGGGCCGCGACTTGCCCTGCTCGCGGGTCATCCACAGCAGCTCGGAGACCGCGTCGCCGAGCGGGCGGATCACCGCGAGCCAGTGCGCGAAATCGGCGCCGCGGACTTCGTCCGGCTGGTTGAGCCAGTGCGTGTAGTCGGGCAGGTCGAAATCGCAGGTGCCGCCCGGGATGGTGCTGCGGTGCTTGATCGCGTTCAGGAACTCGGAGTCGCGCAGCTTCTGCATGAACAGCGCGCCGACCGAACTCAATTCCTCGCGCATGCGGTGCAGCTTGGTCATCAGCACGCGCAGGCGCTGCGAATCGACACCCGGGCGGGTGTTGTAGGTCGCGAGCTGGGCCATCTGGCGCTCGAGTTCCTTCAGCACTTCGCCGCGGATGTCGCCGCGCTGGGTGATCGCGAGGATCTCGAGCAGCCCCGACACGGCGGCCCGCGTGGACCACGGGTCCGACTTCGTGTGGTGGTGGACGGCCTGCTGGTACAGGAAATCGAGGCGCAGGAAGTTGCGCATCCGCTCGTTCAGAGGCTGCTCAAAGGCGATCAGGCGGGTAGCCGCATCCACCAAGGGCACTGCGACCTCGTTCGCATTCATGCCGCGTATTGTGCGTTATGGGGGTTTGCCGGCACAACCTGAAATCCCGCCGCGGACGCAGCACGATCGGCCCCCGGCGCGGACTTGCGCTATTTTCCGCGGGAAATCGTGACGTATTTCTCATGCAGCTCGGCGACCCTGCCCTCGAGTTCGGCGAGTCGGCCGGTGTTGTGGATCACGTCGTCGGCCATTGCGAGCCGCTGCGCGCGCGTGGCCTGCGCGTTCAACGACGCCCGGGCCTGCTCGTCGGTCACCCCGTCGCGGAGCATCAGTCGCTGCACCTGCACCTCTTCGGGCACGTCGACGAGCAGCACGCGATCGACGTGGTCGCGGCGTCCGCCCTCGGCGAAGAGCGGAATCACCAGCACCTGGTAGTCGCCGCCCGCAGCCTGCGACTGCCGATCCATTTCCGCACGAATGGCCGGGTGCAGGATCGCCTCGAGTCGCCGCTTGGCGTCGCGATCGGCGAAGATCCGCTCGCGCATGCGGCGACGGTCCATGCGGCCGTCCGGGCCGAGTATCCCGGGCCCGAAGGCCGACACGACCTCACGGAGCGCCGGTGCGCCGGGCTCGACCACCTCGCGCGCAATCACGTCGGTGTCGATGACCGGCACGCCGAGTCGCGGCGAAGAGATCGGCGACCGTCGACTTGCCGCTCGCGATCCCGCCGGTCAGGGCGACTCGAAGCGAGCGCCCGATCGCCGGCTGCGTCATCGATCCAGTCCGGACATCGCGAGGTAACCGCTCATGATCTGCGGGCCCCACATCAGCGCGATCCAGCCCGCCGCGGCGAGGTAGGGGCCGAACGGAATGGGAATGTTTCGATCGCGACCGCGCACCGCAATCAGCGCGATGCCGATCACGGCACCCGAGAACGCGGACAACAGGATGATCAGCGGCAGCATCTGCCAGCCCATCCAGGCGCCGAACGCCCCGAACAGCTTGAAGTCGCCGTACCCCATGCCTTCCTTGCCCGTCGCAAGCTTGAAGGCCCAGTAGACGAGCCACAGGCTCAGGTAGCCGGCCACGGCGCCGATGATCGCCGATGCGGGGCCGACGGGGACGGGCGGCTGCAACGACGGATGCCACGCAAGGCTGAGCAGCAGGCCGAGCCAGAGCAGCGGCAACGTGATGATGTCCGGCAGGACCTGGTGATCGAGGTCGATCATCGTGAGCGCGACGAGTGCCCAGGTGAAGGCGAGCGCGGCGAGGGTCTGCCAGTGCCAGCCGAAGTGCCAGGCCACCGCCGCCGAGAGCACGGCCGTCGCAAGTTCGACGAGCGGGTAGCGCGACGAGATCGGGGCCATGCAGGACGCGCACTTGCCGCCGAGCAGCAGCCAGCTGACGACCGGGATGTTCTGCAGCGCGGTGATCTGGACGCCGCATCTCGGGCAGCGGGAGCGCGGCACGACGAGGTTGAATGGAGCGGGGGCGACAGGCGCAGCAGAGGCGATAGGCGCAGGAGAGGCGACAGGCGATAGGCTATTGGCTATAGGCGCGGACGTAGGATCGGAAGAGGAATCGGACGAGGAATCGGATGACGAGTTGGATGAAGAGTCGGGTGAAGGGTCGGATGAAGGGTCGGATGAAGGGTTGGATGAAGGGTCGGACGAAGAGTTGGATGAAGAGTCAGATGAAATGTCGGTTGCGGGAACCGAGAGCATTTCGTGCGCCTGCTCGCGCCACTGGCGCTCGAGCATGATCGGCAGCCGATAGATGACGACGTTGAGGAAGCTTCCGACCAGCAGGCTCAGGATGAACACGCAGGCCACCAGCAGCCAGGGCGTGGATCCCAGGATTTCGGCCAGTTCCATGGCGATAGGCGTATAGGCTATAGGCGACAGGTAAAGCCGGAGGCCTTCGGCCTATAGCCTGTAGCCCATAGCCTCTTGCCTTCTTAAACCACCGAACCCAGCTTGAAGATCGGGAGGTACATGGCGATCACGAGGCCGCCGACCAGCACGCCGAGGATGACCATGATCAGCGGCTCGAGCAGGCTGCTCAGGCTGTCGACCGCGGCGTCCACGTCGTCTTCGTAGAAGTCGGCCACCTTGGAGGCCATTTCGTCGAGCGAGCCCGACTCTTCGCCGACGGCGATCATCTGCACGACCATGTTCGGGAACAGGCCCGTGTTTTCCATCGCGCGCTGCATGCGCATGCCGGTCGCGATCTCGTCGCGCATCCGCAGCACGGCGTCCTGGTACACGATGTTGCCGGTGGCGCCGGCCACCGACTTCATGGCTTCGACCAGCGGCACGCCCGCGGCGAACATCGTCGCCAGCGTGCGGGCGTAACGCGCGATGGCGGCCTTGCGCAGGATCGGGCCGATGACCGGAATCCCCAGCGAGGTCTTGTCGATGAATTGCCGTAGCGGGCGCGAGCGCTTGTAGAAGTACGCGAATGTAAAGACCGCGGCGACCACGAATATCAGCAGGAACCAGCCCTTGTCCTGCATCCACCGCGACATGCCGATGACCATTCGGGTGAACGCAGGCAGGTCGGCGCCGAAGCCCTTGAACAGGCTCTCGAACTGCGGGATCACGAAGATCAGCAGGATCACCGTCACGATGATCGCGACGACGAGCACGGCCGCCGGATAGAACAGCGCCTTCTTGATCTTCTTCTTCAGCGCCTCGGTCTTTTCCTTGTACGTGGCCACCTTCTCGAGCACGGCCTCGAGCGCGCCGGCATGCTCGCCGGCCTCGACGAGATTGACGAACAGGTCGTCGAAATGGAGCGGGTGCTTGGCGAGGGCCTGATGCAACGCGTTGCCGGTCTCGATGTCCTGCTTGATGGTCAGGACCAGCTTCTGGACCGCGGGCTTGTCGTGGCCGACACCGATGATCTCGAAGGCCTGCACCATCGGAATGCCGGCCGTCAGCATGGTGGCCAGCTGGCGGGCGAACAACGCGATGTCTTCCGCGTTGACCTTGCCCTCGCTCTTGAACATCTGGCTTTCTTTCTTGACCTTGGACGCCGCGATGCCCTGGCGACGCAGGTCGGCGCGCATTTCGATCTCGCTCTTCGCGAGTCCGCGCCCCTTGACCTTGTTGCCTTTCCTGTCCTTGCCTTCCCAGACGAAGGGAAACTGCTTGTTTGCGACGAGTTCGGCCATAGCGTGCTGCCTGATGTCCCTTAATCCACTGTCACGTTGTTCAATTCTTCGAGGCTGGTGATGCCCTGGCGGACCTTGTTCAATCCCGCCTGGCGCAAGCTCCAGACGCCCTCTTTGGTCGCCTGGTGCTTGATGTCGAGTACGCCGCCGCCCGTCATGATGATGCGGCCGATTTCCTCGCTCACGGGCATCACCTCGTAGAGGCCCGTGCGGCCCTTATACCCGTCCGTGCACTGGGTGCAACCGACCGGGGCGAAAATCTCGATACCGGTCGCGATTTCCTCCTCCGAAAAGCCCTCCTTCAGCAGCGCCTCGTGCGGCACCTTGACCGGGGCCTTGCAGTTCTTGCACAGGCGCCGCGCCAGGCGCTGGGCAATGATCAGGCTGACCGACGTGGCGATGGCGTAGGGCTTGACGCCCATGTCCATCAGGCGGGTGAGGGTCTTCGGGGCGTCGTTGGTGTGCAGCGTCGAGAGCACCAGGTGGCCCGTCTGGGCGGCCTTGAGCGCGATCTCGGCCGTCTCGAGGTCGCGGATTTCGCCGACCATGATGATGTCCGGGTCCTGGCGCAGGAAGGCGCGCAGGGCGCCCGCGAAGGTGAGGCCCACCTTCGGGTTGATGTTCACCTGGTTGATGCCGGGCAACATGATTTCGACCGGGTCTTCCGCAGTCGAGATGTTGTTGTCCTCGGTGTTGAGGATGTTGAGGCCCGTGTACAGCGAGACCGTCTTGCCGCTGCCGGTCGGGCCCGTCACCAGGATCATCCCGTGCGGGCGGGCCAGCGTGGTGAGGTACAGCTGCTTCTGGAAGTTCTCGTAACCCAGGGCGTCGATGCCGAGCATGGCGCTCGACGGGTCGAGAATACGCATCACGATCTTTTCGCCGAACAGCGTGGGGCACGTGCTCAGGCGGAAGTCGATGGCGCGGTTCTTCGAGATCTTCATCTTGATGCGGCCGTCCTGCGGGACGCGCCGCTCGGCGATGTCGAGCCGCGACATCACCTTGAGGCGCGCCGCCAGCTTGATGGCCAGCTGCACCGGCGGCGTCGCCACTTCCTTCAGCATGCCGTCGATCCGGAAGCGAATGCGGTACGAGCGCTCGTAGGGCTCGAAGTGGATGTCCGAGGCGCCGCGCTTGATGGCGTCGATCATCACCTTGTTGACGAAGCGGACGATCGGCGCGTCGTCGACGGCATCGGAGCGGTCGTCGAGCGCCCCCGGTTCGTCGTCGCCTGCCGACACCTCGAGACTGTCCATCTCGAAATCGTCGCCGGCCAGTTCCGGCATCGAGGTGTCGACCTGCTCGAGCGACTGGCTGAGCAGCTTGTCGAGCTTGTCTTCCTCGACGACGACGGCCTCCACCGAGAAACCGGTGGCGAACTTCACCTCGTCGAGCGCGTGCAGGTTGGTGGGATCGGAGATCGCGACGAACAGCCGCTTGCCGCGCTTCACCAGCGGCATCACGCGGTGCTTGCGCAGGATCTTTTCGCTGACGATGCGGACCGTGTCGAGGTCCGGCTGGATCGCGTCGAGGTCGAGCAGCGGCGCGCCGAACTCCTGCGAGGCGGCGATGGCGATCTCGCGCGCATCCGCCAGATTGTGCTCGACCAGGTACGGGACGATGCTGACGCGCCGTTCCTTGGCGGCCGTGATCGCCTCGACCATCTGCGTCTCGCCGACGAGCCCGTCCGCGACCAGGCGCTGGGGCAAGCCCTGGAGGCCCGACTTCGGGACGAACTGGGTCGAAATTGCGAAATCGTTCATGGACTTAGATGCGTCATCCCCGTCCGCAGCATACGCGCATGCCGAACGTTACCTGAGAAGACATAAGGCATCAAACCTTAAGTAAACCGTATTCTCCACCAACAGTCCCGAGCATTTGGCGATACGCGTCACGGTCTGTGGATCGGGACCGGTCCACGGGCGTCACTGGCGGCCACTCCCAAAAAAGAACCCCCGCACGAGGCGGGGGTTCCATTCGGGCGCCCGGGCATCCTGCCCGAAGCGCGAGTTCCGAATTAACGGCAGCTGGACGGCAGGTACTTGCCGTCGATCGTCGTGATCGTCGCCAGCCGGGCTCGTCGCACCGACCGACCAGCCCGACGGATCGCCGGCCTTGCCGCACTGCCAGATCACGTCGCCGTTGGCGCTCGCGCCCGGCGCCAGGCCGACGTGCTTGCCCACGAGGTGCGTGGCGTTCGCTTCATGCCCGAACATCACGTCGATGGTGCCGCCCGAACCGATGGTGATCGACGAAACGTACTTGCCCTGGATGGTGGCAGCGCTGCCGACACCCGCCGTCGATGTTGTTGGTCGGGCAACGCGCCCTTGTTGGCGTAGTACTCCGACACGGCAGCCTTCGACGCCGCGGCCATCGTGAGGCCTTCCGTGACCTGCGAACGGATCAGGTAGTCCTGATACGCCGGGATCGCGATGGCGGCGAGGATGCCGATGATCGCGACGACGATCATCAATTCGATCAGGGTGAAACCCTTCTGCACAGACTTCATCATGTTCAATACTCCCTTGGGGATGGACTCGAGTTCAGCGGCAAAATGCCTGCATGGACTCCAAAGCAAGACCCATGCCACGCGTGACCTGGCCGCGGAATGCCTTGGAAACGTTACGAATCGAGCGTTTGGTGAGTGGCGGTCGCGACGGTGCGCGCCGATCGATGCTGGCAATTCCTGTCACAAGCTGACAATGAATGTCAGTCGCGCCAGATCCGTCGCGCGTGTGATTCGGCTCACATGGCGCGCCACACGACTGCTATATAAGTGACATATTCAATCCGGAGGTGACCGCGGGTGAGAGACTTGAATGGACGCGTCGATATCAACGCGGAAACGCCAGGCGTGCCGTTGCGCAAGGGCTATTGGATTGCGGTCGGACTGTCGCTGCTCTTCCTGATCACGACCGCCTATTCGTCCGCAGCCAGCATGTTCGATCGCATCGGCGCAACCGACATCAACAAGGCGGCTGCCGGTGGGGCGTGGTCCGGAGTGATCGCCCTGCAGATCACGGAATTCGTCGTCGCGCTGCTCGTGCTGCACGTCGCGTTCGGATCGCTGGCATGGGTGCTGGCGGCGGCCAGTGCGCAGATCTGGAAGACCGCGCGCATCCGGTTTCCCCTCATCGTCGTCGGTTGGTTCTGCCTGCTCGTGGCCGCGGTCATCGCCTACAACGCGCTCTGGTATCCCAGGACGTTGATGGGGGCGTATTACTTCTACCTGATGGCCAAGCCCGTCGGTCCGGCGCAGTTCGGGCAGGTCATTTACCTGGGCGTCGCGTGCTTCAGCTTGATGGTGCTCGCGCTTGCGGCCTGGCGCAGCCGTTCGAAGGTTTCTGGGTTCAAGAGAAGGCTGGTCATGGCCACTGTGGCCGCCGCGATCGCCGTGTCGCTAATCCTCTCCTTCAGCGGCCGCTACACGTCGGTGAGCGTTGCCTCCGCCGCGACCGCGAAGCCGAACGTCATCATCCTGGGTGTCGATTCGCTGCGTCTCGACGAGTTGCGCCGCTTCGGGTCGACGCAAGGCATTACGCCGAACCTCGACCGCTTCCTCGCGGATGCCGACCTGCTGCGCGACACGTCCACGCCTGCGGCCAGGACGTTTTCGTCCTGGATGGCCATTCTGAGCGGGCGCAGTCCCAGGGAGACCGGCGCGCGCTGCAACCTGACGAATCGCAAGATGGTCGCCGCGAACCCGACATTTGCGGACGTTCTGCGCGCGTCGGGCTATCACACGGTCTATTCCACCGACGAAGTCCGGTTCGCGAACATCGACCAGTCCTACGGATTCGATCAGGTCATCACGCCGCCGATCGGCGCCGCCGATTTCCTCATCGGCACCTACAACGAATTGCCGTTCGCGTCGGTCGTCGTCAACACGGGTCTCGGCCGATTCCTGTTCCCGTTTTCATACGGGAATCGCGGCGTCGCGATGTTGTTCCAGCCGAAGACCTTTCTCGACCGCGTCGATCGCGAGCTCCAGTTCGATCGCCCGACGCTGTTCATTTCCCACCTCACCGCCAGCCATTGGCCGTACTACACGTCGGAGACGCCGTTCGGCATCCAGAATTCGCCGGACAACGGGCGACCTGTCGCTCTACGGAGTCGGGCTTCGAACCGCCGACAGCATGTTCGGCCGGCTGATGGGAATGCTGGAACGCAAGGGGGCGTTGAACAACGCCATCGTGATCGTCCTGTCGGATCACGGGGAAGCCTTTGGACTGGATACCGACTCGATCTACAGGACCGGAGCGCTGGTCAAGGGCCTGGGCGCACCGATGAAAATGACCGTGGTAGGCCACGGCCAAAGCGTGCTTTCACCGACGCAGTACAAGACCTTGCTCGCGTTTCGTGCGTTCGGTCGCCCGGGCGTCTACGTGTCGAAAGGTCGCGAATACGACACGCCCGCGACGGTCGAAGACATTGCGCCCACGTTCCTGGAACTCCTCGGCATCCGTTCGTCCGAACTTCATCCCAGCGGGCATTCGATGGCGACGATGCTGAGGTCCGGGAATGCCCAGGACGCCGGTGTGGGCGAGGACCGTATTCGTTACACGGAAACGGACCTCGCCGTGCTGCCCGCGACCAACGGCACCGTCGACGAGGTCGCCACGGCAAGGATGAATTCGAAGTTCTTCGGCGTCGATGCCGTCACCGGAAGACTGGCCATCCGTGACGACTACCTGCCTCTCGCGTTCGCATTCAAAGAGAGGTCGGCTTTCTCGCCGAATCACCTGCTCGCGGCGATGCCGGCGGGGCCGTACCACCATCAATACCTGTACTTCGATCTGGCGACCGGGGACGGCCAATTGCTGCTCGAACGTCCAGGTCCGGAACTAGTCGAAGGTCAGCGGCTGTGGGACGCGTTGCACGCGCATTTCCAGGACGAACTGAAACCGGCGACACGAGTGACCGCCGAAGACTGGCAGCGAATCGCCGACGAATGGACGAATTTCTTCGTCGACAGGAAGAAGGCCGAGGCGGCGTCCGCAAGCGCGCGACCTGCTGCAGTGCCGCCGGGCCGACCGGGGTGAGCCGGAACTCGTGATGTCGCGAGGTGAGATTCTCGACCGGCAGGTGCCGCCCGCACTGCTTTGGGCGCTGGCCATCCTGGCGCTGACCTTGGCCGGACAATGGCTGCAGTCGCAGGTCCACCTGAATCACGACGTTTCGTACTTCGTGCATTTCGACAGGTGGTTGCTGCAGGGCAGGACGCTGGGCAGCGACCTGCTCGACGGGAATCTCCCCATGGTGTGGGTGTTGTTCATGCCGGCGGCCGCGCTCGCGCAGGCGAACCTGCTGAGCGAAGCGTCGGCGGTGCAACTCGTCTTCTGGGCCTACTTTCTCGTCAGCACGGTGTTGCTGGTCAGTGTGCTGTCTCGGCTGGAGAGCAGGAACCGCGCGGCCTCGATCGGCTGGGTTGCGGGCTTTGTCCTCGTCGCCACGTTGGCCCCCGGTTTCAGCTTCGGCCAGCGGGAGCACGCGTGCGTCTTGTTTTCGATGCCGTATCTCGCGGCGGCCGTGTTGCGCCTGCAGGGGGCAGGATCTGCCAAGGCCTTGCGGTGGCGATCGGTGTGCTTGCGGCATAGGCTTTGCGATCAAGCCGTATTTTCTGGGTGCCTGCGCTGGTGGAATTGCTGCTGCTGGCGCGTCTCGGGTGGCGATCGCTTTTCGTTCGCGTCGAAAGTCTCGCGCTCGGATTCACCGGAGTCGCGTATGTCGTGATCGCCGGACTGCTCATTCCAGAGTATCTCAAGTTCATAATCGAACTGGCTCGCTCCACTTACTGGGCATACGACACGCCGAACGTCCACGTACTTGTCGAATGGTATGCGAGCGTCGTGCGACCAGCTCTTCTACGGTGCCCTGATTGCGTTGGTGACGCGCACCTGGACCTGGTAGCACACCGTGATGCTGCTGGGTGGGCTCGGGTTGTCCATCAGCTACTCTTCGTGCAGTCGAAGGGCTTCGTCTACGGCTGCTCTCGTGGTCGCGTGGTGCTACTTGGTTTATGCTGGCGCGTCCGTCGGATCATTCAGCCTCCGGTTTGCGTCACCCTTGTATGCTGCAAAGTCTCTGGCACCGGGCCTCGCCCTGGTATTGCCCTGAGGGCTCTCAAGCTCGATGGCCTTTGATTGCTTTCGCGGGTCGCGGGCGCGGCGCCGACTCGATTGTCGTCCCCGATTGTCATTTTCTGCCGCGAGCACTTGAGGAGTCTGGCTGGGTGCAGGTGATGCCATAGACGGAGTTCCAGGCTAAGGAAATGTGACGTCGTTGCCATTGCGGCGGTCGAAGAGAACGTAGTTATGTTGAGGCGCCCATGGTGGCCATCAGGCGTGATTGGCGAATGAGCGAGAAAATGATGTCGGCAAAGCGCAAGGGAATCGTACTGGCTGGTGGGACGGGCACACGCCTTCACCCCGTGACGCGGGGAGTCTCCAAGCAGCTATTGCCGATCTACGACAAGCCCATGGTCTATTACCCGCTCGCGACGCTGATGCTGGCAGACATTCGGGAGGTGCTGCTGATTTCGACGCCGACGGACCTGCCTGCTTTTCGCCGGCTCCTGGGCGATGGTCATCAGTGGGGAATTTCCATCGAGTATGCTGAGCAGCCGCGTCCCGAGGGGATCGCACAGGCGCTGCTGATCGGCAGCCGCTTCCTCAATGACTCGCCAGTATGCCTCGTACTCGGCGACAACATCTTCTATGGCCACGGACTTCCGGAACAGCTGCGAGCCGCGGCGGCGCGAACGTCCGGTGCGGCCGTATTCGCCTATTTTGTCCGTGATCCTCAACGATACGGCGTAGTGGAGTTCGACCAGGCTGGCCGCGCAATCGCGATCGATGAGAAGCCCGCGGTCCCAAAATCCAACTATGCGGTTACGGGCTTGTACATGTATGACGAGCGCTGCGTAGAAATCGCTCGAACGTTGCGCCCATCCGCACGGGGGGAACTCGAGATAACAGATCTCAATCGCCATTACCTGAATCGCGGAACTCTCGCTGTCGAGCTCCTGGGGCGCGGTGTGGCATGGCTGGACACCGGCACGCATGAATCGCTGTTGCAGGCATCCAGCTTCGTCGAGACTATCGAATCCCGGCAGGGCCTCAAGATCAGCTGCATTGAGGAGATCGCCTACCGCCGTGGATTTATCGACGCGGCGCAGCTCGCGAAGCTTGCATCGGAACTGTCCGGTACCGGCTACGCAGATTACCTGGTACGCATCGTTGAAGGGCGGGTCTCTTGACGCCGATGCCTCGCGCCTTTCCCGCTAGCAGGAGCAGTGGCTGATGTCGCGGTCTCTCATGATTACAGGTGGCGCCGGCTTCATCGGTACCAATTTCACGCGGTTCTGGGCGACGCGACACGCAGGCGATTCAATCGTGGTCGTCGATGCGCTGACCTACGCGGGCTCCGCCGACAACATCCGCGGGCTGCTCGACTCTGGCAGGGTCACTCTCGCCGCAGTGGACATTCGCAATGAAGGCGAAATTGCGCGTCTGTTCGACGCGCATGCCGTTGACACTGTCGTGCATCTTGCAGCCGAGTCCCATGTCGACCGATCCATAGATGGGCCTGCGAATTGCGTGAGTACCAACGTTGTCGGAACCCAGGTGCTTCTCGATTGCGCGCGCCGTGCATGGAGCCGCAGGGCGGGAGGCCAGGCTTCCTGCCGGTTTCATCACGTCTCGACCGACGAGGTCTATGGTTCCCTTGGAACTCGATTCGCCGCGATTTACCGAGACCACTGCCTATGCGCCGCGCTCGCCGTATTCTGCGAGCAAGGCAGCTTCGGACCATCTCGTGCGTGCGTACGGCAACACGTACGGATTGCCCTGGTCGATCAGCAATTGTTCAAATAATTATGGCCCGTACCAGTACCCCGAGAAGCTCATTCCGCAGTCGCTGGCGCTCATGCTGCTCGGCCGACCTGTTCCCGTATACGGGACTGGTCGCAATGTTCGCGACTGGCTGCATGTCGATGACCATTGCCTGGCGCTCGAGTCGATCCTTCTCTCCGACCGCGTTGGCGAGACGTTCAACGTCGGCGGCGAAGCCGAGCGAACGAACATAGAGATCGTTACGCAGCTCGCCGATCTGCTGGACAGTGCGATCGACGCGAATGAGGCGCTTCGAAATCGTTACAGAGAATGTCCCGCGACAGCCGGAACTCCGTGTCGAACTCTAATCGAGTTTGTCCGGGATCGTCCCGGGCACGACCTGCGTTACTCAGTCGATACGGCCAAGATCTCCGGTGCGCTTGGATTCCGGCCGACTGTCCAGCTGGAGGCGGGGCTGGCGCACACGCTCCAGTGGTATCTGGAAAACCATGACTGGTGGTTCGGCCGGCTGCCGGCGGCTTCGCAGAACGCATATTCATTCGTGAGTCCGACCATGAGCACTCGGGCGCTGAGGTGGGTCGCTGCCGGCATTATCTCGGCCCTGTTCCTTCTTTCGCTCCACCTTGCCGCGCATCGAATCATCCAAGTCGATGAGGCGCAGAACATGTTCATGGCGCGGGTTATCCAATCCGGCCAGACTGACTTCTACTTCGTCAACCCGGCGTTGTTTCTTTTGGGGCCGCTTGGATGGATTGCCGGAGCAGCGACCTCCGCTCGTGACGCCTTCTTCGGCGGTCGGATGCTCTTCCTGGGTGTCTTCTGGCTCAATATCTTCCTGCTGGTCAAGTGCACCGGAGTCTCACTTCGAACTCGAGATGGGCTGCTGGTCGCTGTCGCAGCCACAACTCTGGCGCCCGTATGGGACTATGGATTCGAGATCCGCCATGACAATCTGCTGCTGACCGGGCTGCTTTCGATCTGGCTACCTGGGCAGGCACGTTGGCGGCAGGGCTGCATCTTTTTTCGCAATTGGCGCGCTGGTGAGCGTCCTGCAATTCGTCGCTTTCAAGTCCTTCGTATACACGTTACCGGTGTCGTTGTATTTGCTCGTGCGCCAAGCGATCGCCGAGCCCGATCGCTCGAAGCGAGTCGTCGCGGCCTGGGTGCTCGGGGTCGCGACCGGCGGCCTTGCTTGCGTGTCGGTCTATCTGGCGCAAGACCTGCTAGGCGTACTTGCTGGCAGCACCATGGCCCTCAAGGACTCTGCGCAGTCCGCGGCGGCTTTCTACCCTTTCAAGACGCTGGCAAGACTTCTGTCCCAGACGCCGCTTCTGGTCGCGGTCGCGACAGCTGCATTGATAAGCGTGCTATCCAAAATTTTCAGGAGTCCCTGGGTCGCACTGGGGGGCGACGACTGTGCTCCAGAGGGTGTGCTGCTGCTTGTGGCTATCGTCGCACTCTTCATCAATCCGACGCCTTTCCCATATAACCTCGTCAACGTTGCGCCCTTCGCGTTCCTGCTGGCATGTCGGTATCTCAGAACGACCCTCGGTGCGGCACCGCCTCTGAACCGGCAGACTGCTGCTCCTTGGCGCCTGCGTAGTCGCCTTCAGTCACTTCGCGCCGTTCTGGACGGCTACCGAGCGTCACCTGAGAATGACGAACTGGCGACAGTTGTTCCTCGCGCAGGCTGCAGAGGAGATGACGGACGCAGCGAGCGATCCAGTCTACGACGCCGTCGGCATGGTGCTGACACGGCCCAGCATTGGTCGCTGGTGGTACCTGCACAGCATGAGCATGCGGAATATCTATGCCGGAAAGCAGGAGTCCACTGCCGACATGCTTGCCAGTCGGCCGGCCGCCGTCCTCATGCCGAACTACCGGTTTAACTGGCTGCCGAAGTCCGACTGGCAGTTCATCCAGAAGAATTACGTGCCACTCGCAGATGACTTCTGGGTACTCGGCACTCAATTGCCCAGCGGTGGTGGAACCTTTCGCATCCTGCGTCCGGGGAGGTACATCGTCCAGGCAGCCGTCCCGGGCCAGGCGGCCTCACCGCAAGTGACGGTCGACGGGACGTCCGTCGCCTCCGATATTCTGACTCTCTCCGCCGGCAGTCATGACATACGCGCAGCGCAGGACTCGACCGTAACAGTCGTGTGGCTCGGGCCAAAGCTTAGTAGGCTGCCAGTCATTTCTCCCGGAAATCACAGCACGCTGTTCAAGAACTGGTACTGAGCCGTGCAAGACATTCGACAACCGCTGGTTTCAGTCTGCGTGCCTGTCTACAACGGGGCGACGTACCTCCGCCAGGCCTTGGCTTCAATCATCGATCAGACCTACACCAGAATCGAGATCGTCGTCGTTGACGACGGGTCAACTGACGACAGTTGGGCCATCGTCAATTCTTTCGCCGACAGTCGGATTGTTGCGGTCCGCAATGCCACAAATCTGGGTCCGGAGGCAAACTTCAACAAGGTGCTGGCGGCCGCGACCGGGGCATACGTCAAGCTCTTCGGGCAGGACGATGTCCTGGCGCCGGAGTGTTTGGCGATTCAGGTTCGCGCCCTGGAAGATCATCCGAGCGCCGTGCTTGCGTTCAGCAAGAGGCGGATCATTGGCCCTAAGAACGAGCACTTTCTGTATCGGGGTCCAGCGCTGGATCCGGAGTAATTCCGGGCGCCAAGTCTCATCAAGGCCTGCCTGTCAAAGTGGCGCAAATGTGATCGGCGAGCCAGCAGCCGTGCTGTTTCGGCGCAGTGCCGTCGAAGTAGTCGGGCAATTCTCCGCCAGACTTCCTTACGTTATCGACCTTGACTACTGGGTCCGACTCCTGCGATACGGCGACGCGATCTACTGCGATAAGCCGCTCGCTTGCTTCCGTGTGTCGCCGAGACAGTGGAGTGTTGCAATTGCCGGGAGTCAAGCGCATGACTTTATTCAGTTCATCTCCACGCACTCGGCGTTTCATGAATACAGGAACAACCCGCTCTTGATGCTCTTCGCCAAACTGCGGGTGCACGCCAACAGTCTGCTAAGGACGGTGTTCTACTCCGTGTTCATTCGATCTTCATCTACGAGGTCACTGCCGTGACTTGCCGGGTCTGCGGCCGCCAGACGGAGACCGTGCTGGATCTCGGCGAGTCCCCTCCTGCCAATTCGCTGCTTGCGTCCCCGGCGGACTATGTCGCGGTCATTTCCCCTGGTCCTCGAGCATTGCGACGGGTGTGGCAATCTGCAGCTTCGGGATTGTCTTGATGCCGTCGACCTTTACAAGAACTACCTTTACGTCACGCCCGATTCCCCGCAACTGCATGCTCATTACGAGCGACTCTGTTCCTGGCTGCTGGCAGGACGCTATATCGACTCGCAGTCATTCGTCCTTGAGGTCGGGAGCAACATCGGTCTGTTTCTGCGCTTTCTGCAGCCTCAGGTCCGCAAGGTGCTGGGCATTGATCCGGCGATGAACATTTGCCAGATGGCCGACGAGGCGGGCATCGATACAGTGTGCGACTTCTTCGATCCGCGTTCGGCGGGCCTCATTCGAAACGCACATGGCGCCCCAAACGTCATTGTCGCCAGGCATTGCCTCGCTCACAACCCAGATCCTCACGTCGTCATCGAGGCGGCGGCCGGCGTGCTGGCCCATGACGCGCACCTCGTGATCGAGAACGCGTATGCCTTGAATACAGTGCAGCAGAACGAGTTCGACCAGATCTATCACGAGCACATGTTCTATTTCAGCATCCGGTCGATGTCTGCGCTCCTCGACCGTCACGGCATGCATCTCGTCAACGTGCTCCTGAGTCCGGTTCACGGCGGGTCAATAGTGTTCGTCGCGAAACTTCGGCACGCTGCCGACAAGGTTTCGCGTGCGGTTGCGGAGCACGCCGCGCGAGAGGACGCGCTCTTGACCTCGGCCGCGTTCAGGCAGTTCCGCGCCAACACGGAATCGATCCGTTTGTCGCTTCGTGACCTGGTGTTCGATCTAGTCGCGCGCGGCAGATCGATCTATACCTATGGAGCCACGGCCAAGGGCAATACGTTGCTTAACTACGTAGGCATCACGCGAGAACAGATTCCCTGTTGCGTGGACAGCACGCCGGTCAAGCAGGGAAGATACCTTCCGCAGTCACTGATACGCGTCATCTCCGAAGAGGAGGCCTTGGCGAATCCACCGGATTATTTTCTGCTTACGGCATGGAACTACCGGGAAGAGATCATTGCCAAGGTCCGGAGGTCCGGCAACGCCACGAGCCGCTTCATCGTGCCGGTACCCAGTCTCGAAGTGGTGTGAAATGCGGGTGTTGCAGACATCGCTCGATGACGTTCTGATGATCGAGCCGAATGTGCTGGCTGATGAGCGTGGGTACCTATTTGAGTCGTGCAATATTGCCGCGCTGTCGAGGGCGGTGGGCACGCCGGTTAGCTTCGTGCTGGACCTTCAATCCCGATCGAGTCACTGCGTGCTCCGAGGCATTCACTATCAACTGGAGCGCCCGCAAGCGAAGCTGATCAGTGTTGTGGACGGCGAGATCTTTGATGTTGCCGTTGATCTGCGGCGGTCCAGCCCTAGCTTTGGCCGATGGACTGGCGCCGTGCTGTCCGCGCGCAACAAGCGTCAGATCTGGATTCCAGCGGGATTTGGGCACGCGTTCCTGACGCTGTCTTCGAGCGCTGAGGTACTGTACAAGGTCACCGACTACCATTCCCCCGCCAGCAGCCGGGTAATCGTCTGGAATGACCCGCAGATTGCGATCGACTGGCCGCTGCCACGGGAACCGGCACATCCCGTCGTTTCGTCGAAGGACCGACATGGGAAATTGCTGATGAACGCAGAGGCGTTCCCGTGAATCGAATTCTGTTGCTCGGTAGGGATGGTCAGGTGGGTTGGGAACTTCAGCGCGTCCTTGCGCCGCATTTCAACGTGGTGGCCCCGGGCCGTGGCGAGGTTGACCTGTCGCATGCGTCTGAGATCCGATCGGTTGTACGTTCCGCCCGTCCCGATACGATCATCAACGCAGCGGCCTACACTGCCGTCGATCGAGCGGAACAGGACGAAGCTGCCGCGCTGTCGGTGAATGGCACTGCGGTTGAAATCCTGGCCGCTGAAGCCAGGTCGCTGGGCGCCTTGCTCGTCCACTACTCGACGGATTACGTGTTCGACGGTGAGAAATCGGACGCTTACGTTGAGAGTGATATGGTGCATCCACTCGGCGCCTATGGGCGCACCAAGCGCGTGGGCGAGGCGGCAATCGAATCGTCCGACTGCAGCTCCCTGATATTCCGTACCAGCTGGATATACGGAGCACGTGGTACGAATTTTCTGCTGACAATGCTGCGACTCGCCAACAGCGATCCGGCGTTGCGCGTAGTCAATGATCAATACGGTGTCCCGAATTGGAGCCGCATGGTTGCACAGGTCACTGTCGCAGTTCTGTTGGAGCTCCGAAGCAGACCGGGCGGACAGCTCGGGATTTACCATCTCAGCGCTTGCGGCGCAGCGACTTGGCATGGCTTTGCAGAGGCCATCGTGGCTCTGGGATCCGAGCTGGGGCTCGCGCGTCGGGTTCCGGTCCTTCCAGTGACGACGGCCGAATATCCGACTGCGACGCGACGGCCGGCCAATTCGATTCTTTCCAGCGCCAAGCTTCAGAATACGTTCGATATTAGGATTCCAGATTGGCAGGCATGTCTGCGCTGGTGCATGGAAGACTTGGCTGCCTCGCATCAGTCCGGACTGTTGGTGGCGGCACCACCCGTCGGCCTTCGGCAGCCACGCACGTAATCGGCAGGGCATACGCATGACTCTCGGTCGCGATCGGACTCATCGAGCTAGTCGAGGAAATGAAGGGTGCGCCGGAGATCTACCGGCCGTCTGCATTCTGGTCTGAGCTGACCGACGTCGGACTACACCAGCTCGAACATGGTGGGTTCGACAATTTCAAGCGCACCGTCAACATGACCTACTTCAATTGGGGCGTGCTCGGAATACTGCGCCACCAGCTGATTCCGGTGCTCGCGCCATGGCTTGCACGGCCGACGCCGGAGGTATTGCGGGCGCGATTTCCCAATCCGCGTTCGCCACGCTCGACCTGCTTCGCACGGCAGCAAGGTCTCAAATTTCCGCCTCAAGATACCCGACATCGCGAGTTTCGATCCGCTTGTCGGCACTCATCTATCGCACATACGTCGCAATGCTCTTCGAGCTTGTCGCACGCGAGGACACTGATGGTCTGCTTGACCACGATCGAAGAGCCTTCCGTCGGCAATCCGTTCGCCATCGGATATCGTGGCGTCCAGACGTCTCAGGACCTGTGCAATTCTGTACATGAGTACTATCACAGTAGCGCCGCCGATGCGCGCGACGGGAGGCGGTTTGATATCGCCGAACTCGGTTCTGGATACGGCAGGCTCGCGTATGTCTGCCTTCGGGCGCTGGCTGGCGCAACGTATACGTTGATTGACATACCGCCCGCATTGAACGTCGCACAGGAGTACTTGACTAGGGTCTTTCCCGGCGAACGGGTCTTTCAGTACCGTCCATTCTCAGACTTTGCTGCGGTACGCGACGAATTTCAGGACACCCGAATCCGCTTCCTCGCTGCGCACCAGATCGAATTGGTGCCGCCCAAGACATTCGACTTGTTCGTGAACATCAGCTCTCTTCACGAGATGTCGTGGGCGCAGATCGAGAACTACCTGCGACAGATTGATCGCACCTGTCGCGGCCATTTCTATACAAAACAATGGCGCGTTTCCCAGGCCAGCATCAATGGCGTCGTAGTCGGCGAGCACGATTACCCGATCCCAACCGGATGGCGTCAAGTCTTCCATCAGCGCCATCCCATCCAGCGCAAGTTCTTCGAGGCCTTGTATCAGGTCGCTTGACCCGGCCAGATATACCGGACTTGCCGCTTACGGATGCCTGACGCCGCAGCGTAAATGCAGCGTTGCCGCTCGCGAAACAAGAACGTCGTGACAAGGGAAGCCGGCAGCAGTAGCCAGAACGCCGGTGCGTTGAAGCCCCCGAAAATTGCCGTCGAGATGCTTCCGCCAAAGCCGTTTGGGAACCACGTGAATTGTTCATCCACAAAGTCGAAACCCGCGTCGCGGGCGGCGTAGATGGCGTGTGTCCTTGTGGGAAAGACGACGTGCCGAGGCGGATCGAGGCCGTGCCAGTAGCGACCGAACATCTTGCTTTCCCAGCTGCAAATATTCGGAACGACGTATCGGATGACGCCTCCCGACTTTACCACTCGACTCAGGCGCCGGATTGTGCCGATGAAGTCGGTGAGGTGTTCGGCGACGAAGTGCATCGTGACGACGTCAAAGGTGCCTTTGTAACGTTGCTCGAGGTCATCCAGGCTGGAAAGCACCTCAATATCGAGGTCCGACCGGAGCGCCCTCGCATGTGACTCGGAGTGCTCGAAGCCCACTGGCCGCAGGTTCTCCTCCTTGCACCATCGCAGGTACCAACCGTCCCCACAGCCAAAGTCCAGCAGTCTCGCTCCTGCTGGCCAGCTGCGAGGCGGCGCGTACACTTGCGACAGCAAGGCCCGGCGGACCAAAGAGTAGGGTCCCGGCTTGGCCGCATGAATCGGATAGTCTCGATAGAAGTGCGAGACGTCCTCCGGCATCGGGTGCTGCTGCACGAGGTCGCACGCCAGGCACTGGTAATAGTCGACTACGTAGGGCATGCGAAGATACAGATCCCGACATTGCGTCAGGAACGGCTTGGACTTGGCTGATTTGCAGACTGCGCAGCTGAAGTCGTTGGTCACATCGTCTCCGTGGACGCTCGGGCCGGGCAATGGCGCGTCCAGACTACTGCGCAGGCTCGCTGAATACGAAATCGCGCAATACGAAATACGACACTAATGTCGTCGGAGCGAGTGCGACCAGTCCGCCAAGGTACGGGCCAATGCCAACGTACCCGAGTCCGGTCACGACGCCCACATATGCCAGATACATGACTGCCCAGTTTGCTACGAATCTGAAGAACGCGCCGACCGTGACATTTCCAAAGACGACGATTCCCTGGGTGGCGAAGCTAGCCACTATTCCAACGGCAATCGACGCTAGGCTCGCTGTCGGTATCGACAATCCGCTCATTAGGCCCAGGCAATATGCCCCATAGCCAAGCAGCGTATTGCAGGCTCCAATAACAAAGTACCGAAGCGGGCGAGAGCGGATCAATAACTTTCTCCGTCATGAAGGCCGGCAGACTCTCGCGACACTTTGAGGCTTCGGTACACTGCGCCACGCTCCTTACGCGACCGGAGTCGGTATTACTTCCCGCACAACGTATTGCGGCTTATGGTTGAGTTTCATGTATGCGCGCCCAAGGTACTCGCCCAACAGTCCAAGCCCGAGCATCTGCAAGCCGCCAACGAACAGGATTGCGGCAATCGTGGATGCCCACCCGATTGGCAGTTCCGGGTTGGTCCACTTGAAATAGACCAGGAAGGCGATCGCGAGGATGCTTGCAATTGCAACAACAAGCCCGACAACGAAGAGTACGCGGAGAGGAAATACCGAGAAGCTCGTTGCCATCTTCAACCACAAAGAAACAGACCTGCGCAGGCTGTAATTGCCTTCGCCCAAGTATCGCTCCGAATGTACGATATCCACGCTTGTGATGGCCGATGTCGCGTCCAGGATCAGTCCATCGACGTAGGCAAACGGACCGTCGTACTTGATTACCTCCTCGACGATCGGACGCTTCAATGCCTTGAAGGAACTTAGGTACAGGCTGTGCGGCTTTCCCAGCAGCAGCGTCGCTGCGATGTCGTTTATCTTGCTGCCGAGTCGCTTCCATAAAGCATGTCTGCGCTGGAGATAGTTCACATAGCAGACGTCGGCACCCGCCTCAAGCGCCTTCAACAGGGAAGGTATTTCCGAGGGCGGGTGTTGCAAGTCGTCATCCATCAGCACGACCAATTCTCCCCGAGCGTGTGCAAGCCCGGCCATGATTGCGTTGTGCTGTCCAGCATTCTTTCTTAGACATATCCCTCGCACGAACGCATACCGCGTCGTAAGGTCGCGAATGACCTCCCAGCTTTCATCTGGGCTCGCATCGCAGACCAGGACGAGCTCGAAAGATCGTCCGTGCATCACACTTGCGACCGTCTCCGTCAGCTTTAGGAGTATCTGTGCACTGCGATATACGGGAACGACCACCGAAACGAACTCGTCGTGCACGATTTCATTGTCCATAGTACTTGTGCAATACGTCGCGAAGGTAGGTGGCATCGAATCGGACTTCGGCCGGGCGCAGGTGCGGAGCAATCCGGCTCACGTCGATCTCAAATGACTTGCCTTTGTCGGCCACATCAAATATTGCAGCTTTACCGCAGACGTGCTCAAACGTCGACACGATGTCGCGAACGGAGTAGTTGATGCTATTCGCAACGTTGACTGTGTCATGTCGTAGGACCCGTTGGTCGACAATGTATCGTACAACCTTGAACACGTCGTCGACGTCAATGACATTGCGCGACGCGTTGCCCCAGATCGTGAACCGTTCATTGCAGCTTATTTTCGCAAACAGGAAGTTAAGCAGTGTATGCGGATTGTTCGAGCGTCCGGCCACTTGCGGCAGTCGAAGAATAAGGTGGCCGGGGTGCGCACATATCAGTCCCTCCATGGCCTTCTTGTGCAGGACGTATGGTGTGCCTCGCAAGTCCGGATCTAGCACACTACACGTGCTGAAATAAACGAACGTTTCGATGTCTGGATTCTCCTGCAGAGTTTCGATCACCAGGGATCGTTCACGCTCGAATTCCAGACGATCCGTGCAGGCGGAATTTGAGACGCCTGCGGCGTGAATCAGCACCTCGTCGGATTCTGCGTAAGCGGACGAAAAACTTCCTGCCAGCAGGCCCGATCCAATGATCATCGTGGCAGCACGCGATCGGCCGCGGAATAGCTCGACTTCCGGCTTCGAAGCTTAACTTCCGCCGGCACAACACAGCGGCAATGAACCATGTTGAGAGTAGAGGACACGATTGATCCTAGCGCATGTGATGTCCTAACGTGAAATTCGGAAGATAGTGGCCATAGTCCTTTCGGAGCACTGTAATAGAGGTGGTTCCGCTTTTCTAGGCAGTCTTCTCGGTCGGGACAAGTGCAACTTCGCGGATTAGGCATTTGCCCCGAGCGGCTGCGATTGGAAGTACGCTGTATCGGGTGTCTAACGGTCAATCGCGTTGTGCGGACGGCGACTGTTGTTGAACTCGAAGAACACTCCGATGGCTGCCTCGGCCGCCAGGACCGGGTCGTAGGGGTGCACGTACACCTTTTCGTACTTGACGGAGCGACGCAGTCGACGAACACGTCCTCGCGCCAGAACACAAAAAGGTAGCTCATATCTTGCCTTGGCAAATGCACACTAGAGTGCCTTTCCGGCGGCGTTCAAGACGCTCGATGTCGAGATGGAGGTTCTCGCGCTCGATTCCCGCATCAAGCAGTGCTTTGAGGTTCCTGACCTGCCAATGCCTGACGTGTAGGGCTTCGGACTCGAGGTGCTCAGACGCGCCGGCAAATGTCTCGCGGGAACAAAGTACATACTCCTGGAGACGATTGCGTTGCAGTACGTAGGGGAACCACTGATTCTAGACAATATCGAGTTCCTTGCCGACCATGGCTTCGTGTTTGGCGGGTCGCTCAGATGCTTGACCAACCCACGGACCAGGGCATTCCTGCAAATCGACGCATGGTTCGAGCGATCACGAGTCTAGATCGTCGACCCGCCGGTGTAGGCAGTTGCGGGAGTCGCAGCCAAAGAAACTCCAAGTGACTTCGGATGATCACGACGGCAATTGACGCAAAGCATCATTCCGCAGCCGACGAAAACGCCGAGAGACTAGGTAGCTGCAAAGAACGGACAATATCAACAGCAACAGGCCTGGCGCGAGGGAGCGGACCATTTCCTGCCATGACGTGAGCCAAACGTCGAAATAGCCAACACTCGCGGCGTCAAGAATCGAGTATAACCATTTGCTGGCGAACCCAGCCGTTACAAGGTAGACGAGATAACGAGACCACGGCTTAATCAGCGCAACTCCGACGCACGCTATTCCGCTGACAACGCCCCCGGCAGCCAATGGTATTGACCGTTCTATCGACGCTACCAGCAACGCGCAACCGCAGATGATTGCCAGCAGCGCTGTCGTCAACAGTAGTTCTGGCGGTGTAATCAGCTTGATCATAATTGAGCGGTGCGGCCGATTGGAGCGGTCTACTCGATTCCCAGCTTCTTCACGCGATACCGCAGCTGCCGGAACGTCATCCCCAGCAACTCGGCGGCCTTGGTCTTGTTGTAGCGCGTCTGTTCCAGCGCCCTGACGATCGCCTCGCGCTCGAGGTGCTCGAGCTGGCCCTCGAGACCGTCCGCCGCCATCTCGTCCACGACGGACGGCAGGTCGACGAAGCCGGCGCCCTGCTTCAGCTGGATGTCCTGCGGCTCGATGCGGTCGTCCGCGCACAGCGTGACGGCGCGCTCGAGGATGTTCTCCAGCTCGCGCACGTTGCCGGGGTAGGGGTAGGAGATCAGCTTCTCCAGCGCTTCGTCGCTGATGTTCGGCCGCGTCACGCCGATCTGCTTCGAGACACGGCCGAGCAGCATGTCCACGAGTTGCGGCACGTCGTCCAGCCGCTCCTTCAGCGCCGGGACGCGCAATTCGATGACGTCGATGCGGTAGTACAGGTCCTCGCGAAACCGCCCGGACTTCACCAGCTCGTCCAGCTTGCGGTGCGTGGCGGAGAGGATGCGCACGTCGACGGGAACCTCGCGCGTGTCGCCGACGGGCCGCACGGACTTCTCCTGGATCACGCGCAGCAGCTTCACCTGCATGTGCAGCGGCAGGTCGGCCACTTCGTCGAGGAACAGCGTGCCGCCCTCGGCGCTGCGGATGAGCCCCTCCTTGTCGCTGACCGCTCCGGTGAAGCTGCCCTTGCGATGGCCGAACAGCTCGCTCTCCATCAGCTCGGTCGGGATGGCGCCGCAGTTCACCGGCACGAACGGGCCTTCGCGTCGCGGGCCGGTGTCGTGGATCAGCCGCGCCACCAGTTCCTTGCCGGTGCCCGAGTCGCCCGAGATGTGCACCGGCGCCTGGCTGCGCGCCACCTTGCCGATCATCTGGCGCAGCTGCTGCATCGGCCTCGAATCGCCGAGCAGCCGCATGCCGGCATACCGGCCCGTCTCGACGGCGCCGTCGCTCAGCTTGATCGTGGCCGTGATCAGCTTGCGCAGCGCCGCCAGGTCGAGCGGCTTGGAGATGAAATCGAACGCGCCGAGCTTCAGCGCCCGGACGGCCGCTTCGACATTGCCGTGTGCCGTGATCACGGCGATCGGTACGCCGGGCCGGTGGGCCTGCAGCCACTCGACGAGACCGAGGCCGTCGCCATCGGGCAGGCGCATGTCGGTCAACACGAGGTCGAAACGGTCGGTGCCGAGTTGCCGGATGGCCGAGGCGTAGTCGCCGACCGTCTCCACCTCGATCTCCATCCGGCCCAGCGTGATGGAGAGCAGGTCCCGAATGTCGGGTTCGTCGTCGACAACGAGCGCGCGAGGCTTGTGCATACGGCGAGTCTATCCGGCGGACGATGCCGCGGCCAGAATCCGCAGCGCCAGGACATGTGGGTCACGTCCCCCGAGCAAGGGCGCCCAAGCTCTAAGAAATCTACGGGCGGCGGCCGCCTGGCCGGCGCCATACATCGAAGCCGCTACCGCGGCCAACACCATCCCGGCGTCGTCCGATCCGGCGACAACCATCCGTCGTTGCAGCAGTCCCGTGCCAAGCCGCGTGATCTCCGGCCGGTCACGTTTGGCAATGGCATGCAGGAAATCCGGCCAGAGGCGCTCGGTCGGCGCGGCACTGTCATAGCAAGCACTGGACTGAATTGCATGCCACATCGGGGCGAGGCTGTCGTAGGGTAGAAACGCCGTGGTTTGCTTGCTCAATTCCATGACCGCTGTCGTTCCAGGCACGTCTGATTTCCCGGGTCTCTGACACGCGTCGACGCCGATATGGACCATGTTCACGTTGTCCGGTTCGTCGTCGACTACGAGGGCTCGGGGACGGTGCGCCATAAGGGGCTATAGGCTATAGGCTATGGGCTACAGGCGGAAGGGCCGGAGTGACGGTGAGCGGGTCGGCGCTCGGAACGAGGGCCGGCTTTCTGCTGGACCGCAATGCCTTGATGAGGCCGGCTAACGTGCGCAAGGCGGCGTCGCACTGTGGCATCAAGCGGTCGGCCGCCTTGTCGGTCAGGTACCCCAGGCGCAGGCAAAGAGAAAGTTCGTACTGAAGCTCACTGGCAGAAGCGTAGGCCACTTCAAGAAACCGGATGTACTCGTTCTCGCTGGAGCGAGCGCAGCCCTCGACGATGTTGGCGGGCACCGAGACGGCAGCGCGGCGGATCTGCGACGTCAGGCCAAACTGCTCGGTGCGAGGGAACGCCTTCGACTCCGTGTAGACAGCCAGCGCCAGCTTGTCGGCGAGTTGAAACGCGGTCAATCGGTTGTGATCGCGCACGCGCGAATTGCTACTACGACACCCTTGGCCTATCGATCGGTACTTGAGCGCTGCCAGCGCGGATTCGAGGCCCGACCTATCGTCGGACGACGCATAGGCGCCAGTCCGGATGCAATTCGGCTCGAGACCGAAATACACTGGGAGTGCAGCATATTCGGCAGGGTTTCTTGCACAACGCCCGAATTTCGTGGCTTCGACCGATTTCGAGTCTCGACCGAGCCCGGCGATAACGGCCTCTCTTTTCCTGCATCCGGCCTATGGCCTACAGCCGATAGCCTCTCGCCTATTTCTCGCATACGCCAGCAGCGGCCGCTTGAAGCGTGTGGAACTGCGACTGGCGAGCGCCGAGCCGATCGCCATGCCGCCCATGAAGATCGCGAGGACCAGGGTCTGGGCGTAGGCGGCATGCCCGAGGAACAGCTTCAGGTAGTGCGACCAGATCGATTCGTAAATCAGCCCGGTAAAACCCGATAACGCGAATACGACGAGAAGTGATGACTGCGCCCACGCGAAGTCCTTGCGCGAACCGCCGTCACCCATGTGTCACTCCCTTGGACTGGAAATCCGACGCGCCACGCGGTGACTCACCACTCCCAGCGTTGCGGATCGGCAAAAATGACCCGGAAGATGCTACCACCGCCGGAGCGGCTCTCGTACAGCAGCATCGCGCCGTTCGTCTGGCACAGTTCACGCGCGATGAAGAGCCCGAGGCCGGTGCCGCCCGCGCCGTTCGTGAAGAACGGCTCGAAGATCCGCTCGGCGTGCGATTCGTCGATACCGCGGCCGCGATCGGCCACCTCGAGGAACGGGCGCGCAGTGGACGAAATGCGACCCATGCGCAGGTCGATGCGCCCGGAGTGCTCGCCGGTTCCGTGCTTGAGCGCGTTGTCGCACAGGTTCCACATCACCTGGTGCAGGTGCGTCGGGTCGAAATGCACCTCGAGCGGCCCGGACTCCCCATCGCGCTGGATGCGGGTCGCCGCCGGGTCGAGTTGCAGCGTCTGCCGGAATTCGTTGACGAACCCGGCCAGCCACTCCGAGAGATCGATGCGCTCCTGGCGCGTCGCATCGCGGCGCGAGAGCTGCAGGACGTTCTCGATGATCTGGCTGACCCGGACCGAGTTCTTCTGGATGATGTCGGTGAGATGCCGGTCGTCCGCGGTCAGGGACGGCGATTCGCGCAGCAGCTGCCCGGCGTGGCTCATCGCGCCGACCGGGTTGCGGATCTCGTGCGCGATGCTGGCGCTCAGCCGGCCGAGCGCCGCGAGCTTCGACTGCTGGGCGCGGTCCGCCACGACGCTCGTGTCCTCGAGGAACACCAGCACCGGTCCCGGGCCGCTTTCGGCCAGCGACACGAAGTGCGGCCGGATCGCCGCGCCGCCGTCGGCGCTGACCAGTTCGCCGAGCGAATCGCGCCGGTCGGATGTCTGCTGGCGCCAGGTATCGAGCAGGTAGAGCAGGCGCGGCGACACCTCGCCGAGCAGCGCGCCGCTCGCGACGGGGCCGCCCTGGAGCAGGCGCGCCGCCGTCTCGTTGATCAGCCGGACGCGGTCCATCTCGTCGACGACCAGGATGCTCTCGCGCAGGTGCTGCACGATGAACTCGTTCAGTTCGTTGAGGTTGGCGATGTCGACGTCGCGCTGCTGGACCAGCGCTTCGCTCTCGCGCAGCCGGCTGGCGAACGGGATCGCGAGCAGCGTGATGGCGAACAGGCTCACGCCGGTGAGGCCGGCAATCAGGAAGTCGGCCGAGGTGCTCATGCCGATCAGCGCGGCGTACGCGGTCTCGCCGAGCAACGCGAGCGCGATGATCGACGTGAACAGCAGCGCGTAGCGGGACGAGACGATGGTGGCCGTGGCCCCGGCGGGCAGGATCAGCAGCGTGCCGAGGCCGCTCGCGACGCCCCCGCTCGCGTGGATCAGCAGGACCATGGCGACGGTGTCGACGGCCAGTTGCAGCAGCGCCTGCCATTCTGCGGCGGGCCAGCGCCGCTGGATCGTCTGGATGCTGACGATGCCGAAGACGAAATAGGCGACGCAGACCCCGAGGAACAGGCCCGGCCGGTGGGTGCCGACGCTGCGCGTGGGCGCGTCGAAGAAGAACACCAGCATCAGCACCATCGGCACGACGAGTCGGAACACGTTCAGCAGGCCGATCACCCGCCACGGCAGGTCGTACACATCCCGCGGGACGGTCGATACGCCCGATTTCATCGTTCTCGTCATGGGTCGCGACTCTATCAGAGGGTGGGGAGCCCTCACCCCAACCCTCTCCCACTTTTGGTGGGAGAGGGAGTCCGCACCTCTCCCGCTTGCGGGAGAGGTCGCCCGCAGGGCGGGTGAGGGTGCCCTAGTCCACGCTCAGGCCTTAAACTACGCGACCTCGTTCCACCCGCGCGGCCCGCCTCATGAACCTGCACGAATACCAGTCCAAGCAACTGTTCGCCCGCTACGGCATCCCGGTGCCCACCGGCTTCGTCGCTTCCACGCCCGAGGAGGCCGTCGATGCGGCACGCCGGCTCGGCGGGAGCGTATGGGTCGTCAAGGCGCAGGTGCACGCCGGTGGGCGCGGCAAGGCGGGCGGCGTGAAGGTCGTCAAGTCCGTCGACGACGTGAAGACGGCCGCGGCCGGCATGATCGGCCAGCGCCTCGTCACCAAGCAGACCGGACACGACGGCCTGCCGATCCACCAGGTCTACGTCGAGTCCGGCTCGAAGATCGATCGCGAGCTGTACCTCAGCCTGCTGCTCAACCGCGACACGGGCCGCATCGCGTTCGTCGCGTCGGCGGCGGGCGGCATGGACATCGAGGAAGTCGCGGCCAAGACGCCCGAGAAGATCATCCGCGTCGAGATCCACCCGGCGGCGGGCCTGCAGGGCTCGCACTGCCGCACGCTCGCGTTCGGCCTCGGCCTCAAGCGGCGCGCAGGTCGCCGAGTTCGAGACCATCGCCCGCGGCCTCTACAAGCTGTACCTCGAGTGCGACGCGAGCCTCGTCGAGGTGAATCCGCTGATCGTCAACGGCGACGGCCACGTGATCGCGCTCGACGGCAAGATCGGCATCGAGGACAACGCGCTGTTCCGCCAGAAGGACCTGGTCGCGATGCGCGATCCTTCGCAGGAAGACGAGATGGAGCGCCATGCCGCCGAGGCCGACCTCAACTACGTCTCGCTCGACGGCGACATCGCCTGCATGGTGAACGGCGCCGGGCTCGCGATGGCGACGATGGACGTGATCCAGCTCTACGGCGGCTCGCCGGCCAACTTCCTCGACGTGGGCGGCGGCGCCACGCGCGAGCGCGTCACGACGGCGTTCAAGCTGATCCTCGCAGAACCCGAAGGTGAAGGCGATCCTCGTCAACATCTTCGGCGGCATCGTCCGCTGCGACATGATCGCCGAGGGCGTCATCGGCGCCGCGAGCGATCTCGGGCTGCACCTGCCGGTCGTCGTGCGCATCGAAGGCACCAACGCGC
The DNA here is from genome assembly GCA_963843985.1 of uncultured Gammaproteobacteria bacterium. GTDB lineage: Bacteria > Pseudomonadota > Gammaproteobacteria > Steroidobacterales > Steroidobacteraceae > RPQJ01. The sequence continues at coordinate 227,933 of CAWJMS010000036.1, forward strand.
CGCAGGGCCGCAAGCTGCTCGCCGAGAGCGGGCTCGAGCTGATCGCCGCCGCCGACCTCACCGACGCCGCGAAGAAAGTCGTGGCCGCCGCCAGGAAGTAATTCATGAGCATCCTCGTCAACAAGAACACGCGCGTCATCTGCCAGGGTTTCACCGGCAAGCAGGGCACCTTCCATTCGCAGCAGTGCCTCGACTACGGCACCAGGCTGGTCGGCGGCGTCACGCCGGGCCGCGGCGGCGAGAAGCATCTCGGTCTTCCGGTGTTCGACACCGTGCGCGACGCGGTGGCGAAGACCGGCGCCAACGCGACGATGATCTACGTGCCGCCCCCGTTCGCGGCCGACGCGATCATCGAAGCGGCGGATGCCGGCATCGACGTGATCGTGTGCATCACCGAGGGCATCCCGGTGAACGACATGGTCAAGGTGAAGGCGGCGCTGCGCGATTCGAAGTCGAGCCTCGTCGGCCCGAACTGCCCGGGCGTGATCACGCCGGGCGAATGCAAGATCGGCATCATGCCGGGCTTCATCCACAAGAAGGGCAAGGTCGGCATCGTCTCGCGCTCGGGCACGCTGACGTACGAAGCCGTGTTCCAGACGACGAACGTCGGCCTCGGCCAGAGCACCTGCGTCGGCATCGGCGGCGACCCGGTGCGCGGCCTGAACTTCATCGACGTGCTCGCGCTGTTCGAGCAGGATCCGCAGACCGAAGGCATCATCATGGTCGGCGAGATCGGCGGCAGCGACGAGGAGGCGGGCGCGGAGTTCATTCGCAAGCACGTGTCGAAGCCGGTCGTCGCGTACATCGCCGGCGTCACGGCGCCTCCGGGCAAGCGCATGGGTCATGCCGGCGCGGTGATCTCCGGCGGCAAGGGCACGGCGGCCGACAAGTTCGCGGCGCTCGAAGCGGCGCGCGTGACGACGGTGCGTTCGCCGGCGGAGCTGGGTTCGGCGATCGCGAAGGTGATGAAGGGCTCGGCACCGAAGAAGGCCAAGGTGAAGGTCGTCGTCGAGCGCGAAGGCCAGGATCGCCAAGGCGAAGGTCGCCAGACCAAGGCGGCGAAGAAGCCAGCGCGAAGTCGAAGAAGAAGCCCGCGACGAAGGCTGCGAAGAAGCCTGCCGCGAAGAAGGCGCAGAAGAAGCCCGTCAAGATGGCTGTTCGCAGGGTCGCCAAGCGACGCAAGTGATCGTCACCTCTCCCGCTTGCGGGAGAGGTCGCGCGCAGCGCGGGTGAGGGGTTTCACCTCTCCCGCTTGCGGGAGAGGTCGCGCGGAGCGCGGGTGAGGGCTTCCGAACCCTCACCCCAACCCTCTCTCGCTTTCGGCGGGAGAGGGGGCAAGCGTTCTCATTCCGCCGGCTCGCGGAAACCCCGCATGAATTGGCGATCAGCCGCTCCTAGAGTCGGGGTATCCGGAGGGTCGCGCCATGGCCTGGTCGAGCATCCCGAAACCGCTCGCGTCCCTGCGTCGTACCCCCAACCTCGCTGACTACGAGAGGGCGTGCGGCGAGAACCCATGGGCCGCCGCAACCGCCATGCTGGACGGGCTCCCCGGCGGCGCCTTGAACATGGCACACGAGGCCGTGGATCGGCACGCCACCGGCGCGCTGGCCGATCGTCGCGCCATCCGCTTCCTGACGGCCGGCGCCGCGCCGCAGGATTTGACCTATCGGCAGCTGGCGGACGAAGCGCATCGATTCGCCAATGTGCTGACCCATCTCGGCATCGGCCGTGGCGATCGCGTGGCGACGCTCATGGGCCGCGTGCCTGCGCTATATCCCGCAGTGCTGGGCACGCTCGAGGCGGGTGCCGTCTACTGCCCGTTGTTCTCCGCATTCGGGCCCGAGCCGGTCAAGGCTCGCCTCGCGCTCGGCTCGGTTCGCGTGCTCGTGACGTCCGACCTCTTCTATCGTCGCAAGGTCGCGCCGATCCGCGCCGACCTGCCCACGCTCGAGCACGTCCTCGTCACCCGTACGCCGGGAGCCGGTGAACTGCCGGCGGGAACGCAGGACCTGGCGGCGTTGATGGGTCACGCCTCGCCCGACTTTTCGACCGTCGCGACGTTGCCGGAGGACCCCGCGCTGCTGCACTTCACCAGCGGCACCACAGGCCAACCCAAGGGTGTCCTGCACGTGCACGGCGCAGTCGGCGCGCACCTGGTCACGGCCCGCTGGGTGCTCGACCTGCAACCCGGGGACACCTACTGGTGCACCGCCGATCCGGGCTGGGTGACGGGCATCTCGTACGGCGTCATCGCGCCGCTCGCCTGCGGCATCGGCATGATCGTCGATCGCGAGGAATTCGACGCCCCCCGCTGGTACGAGATCCTGGCGTCCGAACGCGTGTCCGTCTGGTACACGGCGCCCACTGCGATCCGCATGCTGATGAAGGCCGGACTCGAGTTGGCTCGGGCGCACACGTACCCGGCGCTGCGACACCTCGTCAGCGTCGGCGAGCCGCTCAATCCGGAAGCCGTGGTGTGGGGTGTCGAAGCGTTCGGCCTGCCGTTCCACGACACCTGGTGGCAGACCGAGACGGGCGCGATCATGGTCGCGAATTTTCCGTGCCTCGAGATCCGCCCGGGTTCGATGGGGCGCCCCGTGCCCGGCATCAAGGCGGGCATCGTGCGCACGCGCAGCGACGGCGGCGTCGAGACTGTCGTCGAGCCCGACGTGGTCGGCGAACTTGCGCTCGAACCGGGCTGGCCGTCGATGTTCCGCGCCTACCTGAACGACCCGGAGCGCTACGCAAAGTGCTTCCGCGACGGCTGGTACCTGTCCGGGGACCTCGCGAAGCGCGATGCCGACGGGTACTTCTGGTTCGTGGGACGGGCCGACGACGTCATCAAGGCCGCGGGCCATCTGATCAGCCCGTTCGAGGTCGAGAGCGCGCTGATGACCCACCCCGCGGTCTCCCAGGCCGGCGTGATCGGCGTGCCGGACGCGGTGGCCGGCACCGCGGTGAAGGCGTTCGTCGAACTCAAGGCGGGCCAGGTCGCGAGCGAGTCGTTGCGCAGGGACATCCTGGCGCACGCCCGGCGGCAGCTCGGCGCCGCCATGGCTCCGCGCGAGATCGCCTTTGCCGAGCAACTGCCGCGGACGCGCAGCGGCAAGATCATGCGCAGGTTGCTGCGCGCGCGCGAACTCGGATTGCCCGAGGGCGACCTGTCGACTCTGGAGGGCGCGGCATGACGAGCCTGCCCGCGGGATTGTCTCGAGAGCGCGCGCTGCGCCTGCTCGGCGAAATGCTGCGCATCCGCCAGTTCGAGGCGCGCTGCGCCGAGTTGTATGGCGCCGGCTCGATTCGCGGCTTCATGCATCTGTACGACGGCGAGGAAGCGATCGCCGTCGGCGTCATGCAGGTGCTCGGGCCCGAGGACGCCATCGTGTCCACCTATCGCGAGCACGGGCACGCCCTCGCGCGCGGCATCGGCATGGGGCCGTTGATGGCCGAGCTGTACGGCAAGCGCACCGGCTGCAGCGGCGGGCGCGGCGGATCGATGCACGTGTTCGACGCGCACACGCGCTTTTGCGGCGGCAATGCAATCGTCGGCGGAGGACTGCCGTTGGCAGTCGGTCTCGCGCTGGCCGAGAAGCTGCAGCAGCGGGCGGGTGTCGTGGCCTGCTTCTTCGGCGAGGGCGCGGCGGCCGAAGGAGAATTCCACGAGTCGCTCAACCTCGCGGCCTTGTGGCGACTGCCGGTCCTGTTCCTCTGCGAGAACAACCTGTACGCGATGGGCACGGCGCTGGCGCGATCCGAGGCCGAGACCGACATCCATCTCAAGGCGGCGAGCTACGGGTTGCGTTCCGCCGTCGTGGACGGGATGGACGTCTTTGCGGTGGAGGATGCGGTGCGCGCCGCGGCCGGGCATGCGCGGTCGGGGGCCGGGCCGGCGTTCCTCGAGCTGCGCACTTACCGGTTCCGTGCGCACTCGATGTTCGACACGCAGTTGTATCGCGACAAAGCCGAAGTCGAGCAGTGGCGGGCGCGCGGTCCGCTCATCACGTTGACGACGCAACTCAAGGCCGCGGGACTGATGACGGAGGACGACTTCCAGCGGCTGCTTCTGGCGGCGGACGCGGAAGTGTCGGCGGCCGTCGCCTTCGCGGAAGGGTCCGAATGGGAGCCCGTGGCGGACCTGTGTCGCCACGTCTACGCCGAGGAGGCCCCGTCATGACCAACGTCGCCCCAGTCACGCGCATCACGTATCGCGAGGCCGTGAAGCAGGCGATCCGTGAAGCGTTGCAGTCCGACCCGCGAACGTTCCTGATGGGCGAGGACGTCGGCCGCTACGGTGGTTGCTTCGCCGTCAGCAAGGGGCTGCTCGCGGAGTTCGGCGAAGAGCGCGTTCGCGACACACCGCTCTCGGAGTCCGCGTTCGTCGGCGCCGGCATCGGTGCGGCCATCGGCGGCATGCGCCCGATCGTCGAGATCATGACGGTCAATTTCAGCCTGCTCGCGGCGGACCAGATCGTGAACACGGCGGCCACGCTGCGCCACATGTCGGGCGGCCAGTTCGGCGTGCCCGTGGTCATTCGCATGGCGACGGGCGCGGGCCGCCAGCTGGCCGCGCAGCATTCCCACAGCCTCGAGGCCTGGTACGCGCACGTGCCCGGCCTGCGGGTCGTCGTGCCGGCGACCATCGACGACGCGCGCGGCATGCTGAAGCCGGCGCTCGCCAGCCCGGATCCCGTGCTGATCTTCGAGCCTGCCTCGCTCTACAACATGGAAGGCGAGTTGACCGAGGCCTCCGGCCGCGCCGATCTCTCCACGGCGCGAGTGCATCGCAGCGGTCGCGACGTGGTCCTGCTCACCTACGGGGCGAGCCTGTGGCGCTGCGTCACGGCGGCAGAGGAACTGGCCGCATCCGGAATCGAGGCCGAGATCGTCGATCTCAGGAGCCTGCGACCGCTCGACGATGAAACGATCCTCGAGTCGGTGCGGCGCACGCGGAGAGCCGTGATCGTCGACGAAGGATGGCGCAGCGTTGGCGTGTCGGCCGAGATCGCCATGCGAATCGTCGAGCAGGCGTTCTATGACCTCGATGCACCGATCGCGCGGGTGTGCACGGAGGAAGTGCCGTTGCCGTATCCGAAGCACCTCGAGGATGCCGCACTGCCGAATCCAGGCCGAATCGTCGCGGCCGTGCGAGGGATGCTGGGCCATGCGAGTTGAATATCGAATGCCCGCGCTCGGCGCGGACATGGACTCGGGCACCGTGGTGGAGTGGCGCATCCGGCCGGGCAGTGCCGTGAAGCGTGGCGACGTCGTCGCGGTCGTCGAGACTGACAAGGGTGCGATCGACGTGGAAATCTTCGTCGACGGCGTCGTGGCCGAGTTGCTGGTGCAGCCCGGCGCCAAGGTCGCAGTCGGCACCCCGCTCGCGCTGCTCGACGTCGAAGGCTCTTCTCCCTCTCCCGCCACAGCGGGAGAGGGTGGGGGTGAGAGTCTGCTCCCTCTCCCGCGCAAGCGCGGGAGAGGGCGCCCGAAGGGCGGGTGAGGGCTCCGGAGATCCCGCCGCGTGTACGCATCTCCCCGGCCGCACGTGTTCGCGCCAGGGAACTCGGTGTCGACGTGAGCGGGCTGACGGGCTCCGGGCCTGACGGCGCGATCACGCGTGACGATGTCGAGCGTGCAGTCAAAAGACGACCCTCACCCCAACCCTCTCCCGCTACGGCGGGAGAGGGGGCAAGACCCTCACCCCCACCCTCTCCCAGCAAGCTGGGAGAGGGGGCAGAACCCTCTCCCGCTTTGGCGGGAGAGGGAGCCAGAAATCCGATGCGGGATGCGATCGCCGCATCGATGTCCCGCTCGAAGCGCGAGATCCCTCACTACTACCTCTCGTTGACGGCCGACGTGACGAGCACGGTCAATTGGCTGTCGACGCACAATGCCGCCGTACCGGTCACCGAACGCTTGCTGTTCGCCGCGCTGCTGGTCAAGGCCGTCGCGCTGGCCTGCACGCGCGAGACCGGGTTCAGCGGCTTCTTCCGCGATGGACGCTACGAGGCGGCGCCGGCAGTCCACGTCGGCGTTGCGGTGGCGATTCGCGGCGGCGGGCTGGTCGCTCCCGCCATACTCGATACCGCGACCAAGCCGCTCCCGGTCCTGATGCGCGAGTTTCGCGACATCGTCGCCCGTGCCCGGGCCGGGCGACTCAAGGCGAGCGAGCTGGCCGCGCCGACGATCATCCTCACGAGCCTCGGCGACTCGCCGGTCGAATCCGTGTTTCCGATCATCCAGCCGCCGCAGGTGGCGATCGTCGGCGCCGGTGCCGTGATGCCGCGTCCATGGGTGCGTGATGGCCATCTCGCCGTGCGGCAGCTCTGCACGCTGTCATTGGCTGCCGATCATCGCGTGACGGACGGGCGCCTCGGCGCCCAGTTCCTCGGGCGCATTGCGAAGCTGGTCGCCGAGCCCGATTCACCCGACTGGGAGGCGAATTCATGAATCGCGAGGAACTGGCGGGCAAGGTGCTGGCGCTGGTCACGGAAATCGCGCCGGACGTCGATCCGGACAGCGTCATTCCCGCCGTCGATTTTCGCGACCAGTTCGATTTCGATTCCATGGACACGCTCAATTTCGCGATCGCCCTGCACCGCGAACTCGGGTTGGACGTTCCGGAAGCGGAGTACGCGCGACTCGCCAGTCTCGACAAGTGCGTGGAGTACCTGGGCAAGAAGTTGCCTGCAGGATGAATCCATGGCGCCATGCGCCTACGATCAGGTCCCGCATGCTCGAAATCCGCCAAATCACGAAGTCCTACGCGGGACCTGCGGGCCGACGGATCCTCGATGGCGTCGACCTCACGGTCGCGCCGGGCGAATACGTCGCCGTCGTCGGCGAGTCCGGCGTCGGCAAGTCGACGCTGCTCAACCTGATCGCCGGTCTCGACGTCCCCGAATCCGGGGAACTCCGCCTCGAAGGGCGTGACCTCGCGAAACTGGACGAAAACGCCCGCACGCTGCTGCGCCGCACGCGGATGGGTTTCGTGTTCCAGGCCTTCCACCTGCTGCCGCACCTGAGCGTCGCACGCAACGTCGGCTTGCCGCTGGCGCTGAACGCTTCGACGGGACCGTCGGCCGATCAGCGCGTGCGCGAGATGTTGCACGCGGTCGGGCTCGAGTCGCGCGCCGACAGCTTTCCCCGCGAACTGTCCGGCGGCGAAATGCAGCGCGTGGCGGTGGCGCGCGCGCTGGTCCATCGTCCGGCGCTCGTCCTGGCCGACGAGCCTACGGGCAATCTCGATCTGGACAATGCGGCGCTGATCCTCGAGATCCTGCGGGCGCAGATCAAGCGCGACAACGCGGCGGGTATCCTGGTCACGCACTCCGCGGCAGCGGCCGCCACGACGGATCGTGTCTACGAACTGACTCCCGCGGGATTGCAGGAGAGGCGATGAGTGCGGCGGCCGGACCCGTCCCAGCGCTTGCGCGCGCGCAGGCTCGTTGCGTGCTGCTCGATGCCGCTGCGATCGGGCCGCTGCGCCAGGCGCCCGGACGCACGATCCTGGCGATACTCGCGATCGCGCTCGGCGTCGCGCTGGGATTTTCCGTCTACCTCATCAATCGCGTGGCGGCGGACGAGGTGCAGAGCGCATCGCGCGCGCTGTTCGGCCTGGCCGACCTGTCGGTGCAGGCGGCCGGCGCCGGATTCGACGAGGCGCTGTTCCCGGCGATCGCTGCGCTCGATGGCGTGGCCGCGGCGAGTCCGGCCGTCGAGATGCAGGCGCGACTGCCGGGGCGGGACCAGACGCTGAAGCTGGTCGGCATCGACCCCTTTCGTGCCGCGAAAATGCTGCCCGCGCTGGCGCAGGTCGCGAGTCGATCGTCGGATGGTCAGGCCCTGCTCGCGGAGAACGCGCTCTGGCTGAGTGCTGCCGCGTCGCAATCGCTGGGCGTGAATGTCGGCGACGAACTCGACGTGCAGGTGGCGCTGCGGACGGTAAAGCTGAACGTGGTGGGACTGCTGCCGTCGGGCGCATACCCGCAGCCGATCGGCTTGCTGGACATCGCGACCGCACAGTGGCGACTGCAGCGTCTCGGCAAGCTCGATCGTGTCGACGTGAGGCTCGCGCCGGCCGCCGATGCGACGGTCGTGCGCGACCGGATCGCGCAACTGCTGCCGCCCGGGGTCAAGGTCTCGACGCCCGGCGAGGCGTCGGATGAAGCCGTGCGTCTCACTCGCGCCTATCGATCGAACCTCACTGCGTTGGCCCTGGTCGCGCTCTTCACCGGGGCCTTTCTCGTGTACGCCACGCAGTCGCTCGCAGTGGCGCGCCGGCGGCGCGAGATCGCGTTGCTGCATGCAATGGGCATGACCGTCCGGGAGCAACTGGTCGCGTCGTTGCTGTCGGGCGCAATCGTGGGCGCGTTGGGCTCCGCGCTTGGCGTGTTGCTCGGTATCGTCGTGGCACGGGCCGGCCTCGCTGCGTTCGGCGCCGACCTCGGCGCCGGCTATTTCCGTGGCGCCGCGCCGCATCTCGACGCGCACCCGCTGGAATGTGGCGCGTTCTTCCTGCTCGGCGTCGCGGCGGCGATCGTGGCGACGATCGGGCCCGCTCGCGAAGCCGCAGCCGTGCCGGCGGCCGCCGCGTTGAAGGCGGGCGACGAGGCTCCGCTCGCAGCGCGGCGCCACGAGTGGATCGCGCTGGTCCTGGCGCTCGCAGGGCTTGCGGCGCTGGCGCTGCCGCCGCTCGACGGCATCGCGCTGCCCGGTTATGCGGCGATCGCGTGCCTGCTGCTCGCCGCGGTGTTCGTCGCGCCGAGCCTGTCCGCCTTTTCGTTCGCGCGCCTGCAGCCGAGCGGGCCGGCCTGGCGCCAGATCGCGGTGGCGCAGCTGCGCGGCACGGCGCGACGCTCCACCGTCAGCATCGCGGCGGTGCTGGTCAGCTTCAGCCTGATGGTCGCGATGGCGATCATGGTGTTCTCGTTCCGGCTCTCGCTCGACGACTGGTTGCAGCGCGTGCTGCCGGCCGATCTCTACGTCCGCGCGGGTCTGGCGAACCAGTCGGCGTATCTCGATCACGCGGCGCAGCAGGCCGTGCGCGCGCTGCCGGGCGTGTCGCGCGCGGACTTCATGCGTCGGCAGGAGGTGAACCTCGCCGGCGGCGGCTTGCCAGTGCTGGTCGTGGCGCGGTCGCTCGACGAGGAGTCCGTCGCGCGGCTGCTGCCGTTGCGGCGCGTGGCGTCGGGACGCGCGCCCGCCGGCACCGTGCCCGTCTGGATCTCGGAGGCGGTGGTCGACCTGCGCGGACTCGACCTCGGCCGGGAGTTCGACCTGCCGCTCGGCGGCCACGCGGTTCGGGCCAGCGTCCGCGGCGTCTGGCGCGACTACGAGCGACCGGGTGGCGTGATCGTGCTGCCGATCGACGCGTACGTGAAGTACACCGGCGACGATCGGGCGACGTCGGCTGCGCTCTGGCTGGTCGATGGCGCCGGCACGGATGAAGTGACGGGCCGCGTGCGCGAGGCACTCGGGTCGAACGGCGACTATCAAGTGGCCGTACCGCGCGAGATCCGTCGTCTGTCGCTGAATGTCTTCGATCGCACGTTCGCGGTGACGTATCTGCTCGAAGCCGTCGCGGTGCTGATCGGGCTGTTCGGCATCAGCGCCAGCACCAGTTCGCAGGTGCTGGCGCGGCGCGGCGAGTTCGGCATGCTGCGTCATCTCGGCGTGACGCGGCGGGAGATCGGCCGGATGCTGGCGTTCGAAGCGGCTGCGCTCGGGGCGATCGGCGTCGTGGCGGGCCTGCTCGTCGGGGCTGTCGTCAGCCTGATCCTGATTTACGTCGTGAACCGGCAGTCGTTCCACTGGACGATGGACGTGCATGTGCCGTGGTGGTTGCTCGCGGTGCTGAGCCTCGTGCTCGTTGCGGCGGCCGCGGGGACTGCGGCGTTCAGCGGCCGGCAGGCGATGGGCGACGATGTCGTGCGCGCCGTGAAGGAGGATTGGTGAGCCCTCACCCGCGCGATGCGCGACCTCTCCCGCAAGCGGGAGAGGTCACTCACCCGCGCGAGCGCGACCTCTCCCGCAAGCGGGGAGGAATCACCTCTCCCACGTCAGTGGGAGAGGTCGGCCGCAGGCCGGGTGAGGGCCTTTCCCTTCTTCTTTTCCTCTTCTTTCTTCTGGTCGTCCCGGCTGCGCGAGCCGAAGTCGCTTACCCGCCCGTCCTCCCGGGCGTCGAACTGCAGTTCCCGCGTGACGAAGGCGCACATCCCGACTACCGGCTCGAGTGGTGGTACGTCACCGGCTGGGTGATGGATGCCCAACGGCGTCCTCATGGTTTCCAGGTGACGTTCTTCCGCGTGCGGCCGGGGATTGCGGAGACCAACCCGAGTCGCTTTGCACCGCGCCAGGTGCTGTTCGCGCATGCGGCGGTGGCCGATCCGCGTCATGGCCGGCTGCGGCATGCGGAGCGCTCGGCGCGCGCGGGTTTCGGTCTGGCGCAGGCGGCCGAAGGCGTTGCCGACGTGCGGCTCGACGACTGGTCGTTGCGGGCGGTGAGCGCCGGACGGTATCGCACCGTGGTCAAGGGCGAGGATTTCGCGTTGTCGTTCGATCTCGATGCCCGGCAGGCGCCGCTGCTGCAGGGCGAGGGAGGCTATAGCCGCAAGGGCCCCGATCCGCGTGCCGCCAGCCATTACTACAGCCTGCCGCACCTCGCGGTGAGCGGCGAGATGACGATCGACGGGCGCGCCGAGCACGTCACCGGCGAGGCCTGGTTCGACCACGAATGGTCGAGCGACTACGTCGACGTGGAGGCGCAGGGTTGGGACTGGATGGGAATCAACCTCGACGATGGCGGGGCGTTGATGGCGTTTCGCATGCGCGGTACGCAAGGCGGCGTGCGTTGGGCCGCTGCGACCTTGCGTGATGCCGGGCGGCCACGTGAAGACGTTCGGGCCCGGCGACGTCGAGTGGGTGCCGGGTCGCACGTGGAAGTCCCCGCGCACAGGGGTGACCTATCCCGTGCAGTGGCGTGTGCGGGTCGGCGACCGTACGTACGATCTGGAGCCGTTGCTGCCGGACGCCGAACTCGATTCGCGCGCCACCACCGGCACGATCTATTGGGAAGGGCCCGTCACGCTGCGCGCGCCGGACGGCAAGGTCGCCGGGCGCGGCTACCTCGAACTGACCGGCTACGCCGGCAAGATGGAGATGTAGCGCTCATTACCTCTCCCGCTTGCGGGAGAGGTCGGCCAACGGCCGGGTGAGGGTGATCACCTCTCCCGCTTGCGGGAGAGGTCGGCCACGGCCGGGTGAGGGTTCACCCCTCGCGTCGTCGCCTGCCGCGCCGACGCTCGCGCCCTCTCCCGCAAGCGGGAGAGGGGTTCCCGCAGCGGGAGAGGGCGTTACAGCGGATCGGCGCTGAAGGTGTCGCACGAATTCGGATTGCCGGACTGCATGCCGGCCATGAGCCAGCGAGCGCGCTGCTCCGAGGTGCCGTGCGTGAACGAGTCCGGAACGATGCGGCCCTGCATCTGCCGCTGCAGCGTGTCGTCGCCGATCGCCGTCGCGGCGCGCATGCCTTCCTCGACGTCCTGCTGGTCGATCTTGAGCTGGGGCGCGCGCGTCGTGCGCCCACACCCCGGCGTAGCAGTCGGCCTGCAGTTCCATGCGCACCGACAATTCGTTGGCCACGCGCGGATTGCGCTGCTGCAGGTTGCGCACCTTGTCCGCCGTGCCGAGCAGGTTCTGCACGTGGTGCCCGACTTCGTGCGCGATCACGTAGGCCCGCGCGAAGTCGCCCGGCGCGTGGAACTTCTGTTCCATCTCCTGGAAGAAGGAGAGGTCGAGGTACACCTTGCGATCGAGCGGGCAGTAGAAGGGACCCATCGCCGCCTGGCCGGTGCCGCATTGCGTCGGAGTCGCCTGGGTGAACATCACCATGGTCGGCGGCGGATACTTGCCGTCGAAGAACTTGTTCCAGGTGTCCTCCGTCGACGCGAGCGTCACTCTCGCAAGGCTGCTCAATTCGGCCTCTTGTGACGACTCCTGGTAGGGCTGGTCGGGCTGTTGCACCTGCACTTCGGACTGCTCCTTGGTCGCGACGCCCAGGAACGGCAGCGGGTTGATGCCGAGCAGGCTCAGCACGACCAGGAACAGGATGCCGCCGAGGCTGAGGCCGACCCCCGTGCGCACGGGGCGCATGCCGCGGCGGTCTTCGACGTTGCTGCTCTGCCGGCGACCTTCGATATCCATGCGAATGCTCTCCTTCGACCGAGCCGTGCTTCCCGTTCCCCCGGACGAAGATTAAGCCATCGGGCCCCGGCCCGGAAATGTGTCCGCGAAAGTGTCCGCTGTCCGCGGCCGGACATCGCGCCGCACCTCGCGCAGATGCGCACCGGGCATCGAAAACCCAACACCGGCGAGACGTTACGCGAGCCGACCCGGCTTGGCACGGTCCGTGCACTTGCTGATGGAAACGACCTGCACCGGACTTCGCCATGCCGCTTGCCTCCATCACCCGGATCCCCGACCGCGCCGAGACCGGCATGCGCGGCACCGACGGCCAGGACCGCGAGATCGCACCCCGCTTCGACTGGCGACGCGACAAGCGTGTCTGGCTCGCCGGCGGAGTGGTCGTGTTGCTCGTGCTGGCGGCCTTCGCGTGGATGCTGAAGGGCTGGGCTTCGTCCGACGCCACGGTGGCTCGCGAAAACGTGCGCGTCGCCACCGTCACGCGCGGCGAGTTCATCAGCGACGTCGCCGCCCAGGCCACCGTGGTGGCGGCGGTCAGCCCCGCGCTCTACGCTCCGGCCGCCGGCACGATCGCGCTCACCGCCAAGGCCGGCGACACCGTGCACAAGGGCGACGTGCTCGGCACGCTCGACAGCCCGGGCCTGCGCAACGAATACCAGCGCGAGCAGGCGACGCTCGAGAGCATGACCGTCGATCTGCGCCGGCAGGAAATCGACGTGCGCCGCCGCATCCTGCAGAGCCAGCAGACCAGCGACATGGCCGGCGTGGCCATCCACGCCGCCGAGCGGGAATTCGCGCGTGCCGACCAGGCCTGGTCGCAGCGCGTGATCAGCGAGCGCGACTATCAGCGCGCGCGCGACGAACTCGACGAAGCCAAGCTCACCCACCATCACGCGGTCGAGACGGCCGGCCTCGAGAAGGAAGGCCTGCAGTTCGAGATGCAGACGCGCCGGTTGAACCTCGAGCGGCAGCAATTGCTGGTCGACGATCTCGCGCGCCGCGTGGGCGAACTGTCGATCCGCTCGCCGGTCGACGGCATGGTCGGCAATGTCTCGGTGACGCAGAAGGCGGCGGTGCAGCAGGACGCCGTGCTGATGACGGTCGTCGACCTCTCGGCGCTCGAGATCGAGTTCCACATCGCGGAGAGCTACGCAGGCCAGATCGGTCTCGGCATGCCCGTCGAGATCTCCTACGGCGCCAAGACCTACGCCGGCGAGGTCACGTCGATCTCGCCCGAGGTGAAATCCGGCGAGGTCACGGGCCGCGTGCGCTTCAAGGGCGCACGTGCCGCCGGGCCTGCGGCAGAACCAGCGCGTGGCCGTGCGCATCGTGATGGACAAGCGCGACGGCGTGCTCAAGGTCGAGCGCGGCGCCTTCTACGAGGCGGGCGGCGGCACCGTCGCCTACCGCGTCCGGGACGGCGTGGCCGAGCGCACGCCCATCCAGACCGGCGCCGCCAGCATTCGCGAGATCGAGATCGCCAAGGGCCTCGCCGAGGGCGACCAGATCGTGATCTCCGACACCGACTCATTCAAGAACGCGGCGCGCGTGCTGCTCGCCAACTGACCCGGATACCGACCGAGAGGATCTCCCCGATGTTCGAAATGCACAACGTCACCAAGGCCTACCGCACCGACCTGCTCGAGACGCACGCGCTGCGCGAATTCAGCCTCAAGGTCGACAAGGGCGAGTTCGTCGCCGTCACCGGGCCGTCGGGCTCGGGCAAGACGACGTTCCTCAACGTCGCCGGCCTGCTCGAGACCTTCGACAGCGGCAGCTATCGTCTCGACGGCGTGGACGTCAGCGGGCTCGACGACGACGCGCGCTCGCGGGTGCGCAATCACAAGATCGGCTTCATCTTCCAGAGCTTCAACCTGATCCCGGACCTCGACGTGTTCGACAACGTCGACGTCCCGCTGCGCTATCGGCGCATGCCGGCGGCCGAGCGCAACGAGCGCATCACCTCCGCGCTCGACCTCGTCGGCCTCGGCTCGCGCATGAAGCACCTGCCGTCGCAGCTGTCGGGCGGCCAGCAGCAGCGCGTGGCCATCGCCCGCGCGCTCGCCGGCGACCCGGCGCTGCTGCTCGCGGACGAACCGACCGGCAACCTCGACTCGCTGATGGCGCGCCAGGTCATGGACCTGCTCGAGCAGATCAACGGCATGGGCACGACCATCGTGATGGTCACGCACGACCCGGAGCTTGCGCGCCGCGCGCATCGCAACGTGCAGGTGATCGACGGCCAGATCACCGACTTCAAGCCGTACGAACCGCACCACGAATCGCCGCACGCGCCGGCCGCCGTGGCCACCGCGCTTACGCCTGACAGCGGAGCCGCAACGATGTTCGCCTACGACCTGCGCCTGGCGCTGCAGAGCCTGAAGCGCTATCCCGGACTCTCGGCGCTGATGGTGCTGGCCGTCGCGCTCGGCATCGCCGTGTGCAGCGTGACGTTCACCATCTACCACGCGATGGCGACCAACCCGATCGAGTGGAAGGGCGAGCAGCTCTACGAGGTGACGATCGACACCTGGGACCCGAAGAAGGCCTACGACGAGAAGCAGCCGCGACATGCCGCCGACCTTGTTGACGTATCGCGACGCGACGGCGATGCAGGCCGCCGGACATCGCCGAAGCACAGCGCCGTGATGTACAAGTCCGGCGCGGTGCTGCAGTCCGGCCAGGCGGGCGCCAAGCCGTTCCGCGCCATACTGCGCTACGACCGGCGGGGACTTCTTCGCGCTGTTCGACGTGCCGTTCGAGTACGGTTCCGGCTGGTCGGCGGTGGCGGACCAGGGACCCGAGCCGGTCGTCGTGCTGAGCCATGAGACCAACCAGAAGGCGTTCGGCGGCGCGAACAGCGTCGGCCGTACGGTGCGGCTGAACGACAACGACTACCGCGTCATCGGCGTGATGAAACCCTGGGCGCCGAGCCCGAAGTTCTACGACCTGAACAACGGCTCGTTCGACGACGCCGAGGATGCGTACCTGCCGCTGCGCTGGGGCCCGCAGCTCGAGATGCCGGTCTACGGCAACACCAACTGCTGGAAGAGCG
Source organism: uncultured Gammaproteobacteria bacterium (assembly GCA_963843985.1). Lineage (GTDB taxonomy): Bacteria > Pseudomonadota > Gammaproteobacteria > Steroidobacterales > Steroidobacteraceae > RPQJ01. Next base: position 243,189 of record CAWJMS010000036.1, read on the forward strand.
AGGAGGTCTCGTCGTACCAGGACTTCCTGAATTCCGAGTGCGTCTGGCTGCAGATGTGGGTGGAACTGCCGACCGCGCAGGACCGCGACCGCTACCAGGCTTACCTCGACAATTACGCCCGCTCGCAGAAGGCGGCCGGACGCCTGCCGCGCAAGCTCAACAACCGGCTGTTCAACGTCGACCAGTGGCTGAAATTCAACCAGGTCGTGCAGAAGGACAACCGCGTGCTGATCGGCATCGCGCTGCTGTTCCTCGCCGTCTGCCTGGTGAACGTCGTGGGCCTGCTGCTCGCGAAGTTCCTGAACGGCGCCCCGCTCACGGGATTGCGCCGCGCGCTGGGTGCCAGCCGGCGCGACATCGTGCGCCAGCACCTGACGGAGGTGCTGATCATCGGCGTCGCAGGCGGCGCGCTCGGCCTGCTGCTGGCCATCGCGGGCCTGGCCGGCATCCGCAGCATCTACTTCGACGACGTCAACGCCTACGCGCGCCTGACGTCGATCGACCCGACCGTCGTGCTCGCCACGCTGGGCCTCGCGCTGCTGGCCGGAATCGCCGCAGGGCTCTATCCGTCATGGCGCATCGGCCGCACCGCGCCCTGCCGTGTACCTGAAGACGCAGTGAGGCTACGACCATGGAACTGAGACCCATCCTGAGTTCGCTGCGTCGCAGCCCGACCGGTGCGATCCTGGTCGCGCTGCAGATTGCACTGGCGCTCGCGATCGCGGTGAACTCGCTGTACATCATCAGCCAGCGCATCGAGCGCATCGGGCGCGATCCTGGCACTCGACGTGGCCGAACACGTTCGTGGTCGCGTTCGCACCGATCGGCAAGACCTTCAACGGCGAGGTGGCGATGCGCGAGGACGTGCAGATCCTGCGCAGCCTGCCCGGTGTGGCCGCGGCGACGACCATCAATGCCGTGCCGCTGTCGGGCGGCGGTTCGAGCACCGAGTACTACACCGAGCCCGGCGAGAAGGGCAAGAACAGCCCCGGCAACTACTTCGAGGTGGACGAGCATGGGATCGACGCGCTCGGCGTGAAGCTGGTCGAGGGCCGCAATTTCGACGCCAGCGTCGTGACCAAGCTGCGCGCGCAACAGCTCGGATTGGGTGCCCGAGGTGATCCTGTCGCGTGCGGTCGCGGACGAGCTCTTTCCGGGACAGCCCGCGCTCGGCAAGTCCGTGTACGACGGCCTCGGTCATCCGGCACAGGTCATCGGCATCGTCGAACGGATGCACGGCTCGTGGCCGACGCTGGGAGAAACTCGATCACACCGTGCTGCACCCGGTCATCGCGGACGAGTCGCAGGCGGTCTACTTCGTGCGTGCCAAGCCCGGACAGCGCGATGCGATGATGAAGATGGCCGAGGAGCGGCTCGGTGCTGTGGACAACGGCCGCATCATCCGGCGCGTCCGCTCGCTGGAGTACATCTCGGCCAGCAGCTATACCGACGACCGCGCGATGATGGTCTACCTCACCGTCGTGATCAGCCTGCTGCTCGGCATTGCGGCGCTCGGCATCTTCGGCCTCGCAGCCTTCAACGTCAGCACGCGCACCAAGCAGATCGGCACGCGCCGCGCCGTGGGCGCGCGCCGCTTCGACATCGTCCGCTATTTCCTGGTCGAGAACTGGCTGATCACGCACCGTGGGCGTGGTCGTCGGCTGCCTGCTGGCGCTGCTGCTCGGGTACTGGCTCAGCACGACGTTCGAACTCCCGCGCCTGAAGCTCTATTATCTCGTCTTCGGCGCGTTGGGGTTGTGGTGCGTCGGCCTCGCGGCCGCGCTCGTCCCGGCGCGGCGGGCGGCCGGAGTGTCTCCGGCCGTGGCCACGCGCACCGTGTGAGGTGCCGAGCGGGGGGAGCCATTTGAACGTCAAGGACCGGCCGTGATGCACGGCCGGACCATCCTGGTCATCGACGACAACGAGGCCGTGCACACGGCGCTCGACGTATTGCTGTCGCTCGAAGGAGCGCGGGTCGAAGGCGTCGACCGCGCCGGCCGCCGGTCTCGAGCGGATGGCGAAGGGCGGCATCGACCTCGTCGTCCAGGACATGAACTTCCGCCGCGAGGCCACCTCGGGCGAAGAAGGCATCGCGCTGTTCCGCGCGCTGCGCCGGACGTACCCCGACGTGCCCGTCGTGCTGCTCACCGCGTGGACGCAACTCGAAACCGCGGTCGAGCTGGTACGCGCCGGCGCGGCCGACTACCTCGCCAAGCCCTGGGACAACCGCCGTCTCGTCACGACGGTCCGCAACCTGCTGCAGCTGCGCGCGGCGCTGGTCGATGCGCGGCAACGCCAGCAGCGCGTCGAGGAGGCGCGCGCGGACCTCGCGAGGCGCTTCGATCTGCGCGGCGTCGTCTACGCGAGCCCGGCCATGCACTCGGTCGTGCAGATGGCGACGCAGGTGGCCCGCGCCGACGTGCCGGTGCTGATCACCGGGCCGAACGGCGCCGGCAAGGAAGTGATCGCCGAGATCGTGCAGGCCAATTCGTCGATCAAGGCGGGCCCGTTCGTGAAGGTGAACATCGGCGCGCTGCCGGCCGAGCTGCTCGAGAGCGAGCTGTTCGGGTCCGAGCCGGGCGCCTACACCGGCGCCAAGGCTCGCGCGGGACGCTTCGAGACGGCCGATGGCGGCACGCTGTTCCTCGACGAAATCGGCAATCTGTCGATGGGTGGGCAGGCGAAGCTGCTGCGCGTGCTGCAGACCGGGGAGTTCGAGCGGCTCGGCTCGAGCCAGACGCGCCGCGTCAGGGTGCGGGTGATCTCCGCGACGAATTCGTCGTTGCAGGAGGCGATTCGCGAGGGGCGCTTCCGGGAAGACCTCTACTACCGGCTCAACGTGATCGAGCTGCAGGTGCCGTCGCTCGCCGAGCGGCGCGAAGACGTGCTGCCGCTCGCGCGCCATTTCCTCGAGCCGGGCCGATCATTTTCATCGGATGCCGAGCGGGCGCTGCTGCGCCACGACTGGCCCGGCAACGTGCGCGAGCTGGCGAATTGCGTGCGTCGCGCGTGCCTGCTCGCGGCCGATCCCGTGATCGGCGTGCAGGACCTCGTGCTGCCGCCGTCGGCGCAGGCGGGCGCCGAAGCGGGCGCACGCGAGCCCGATCGCGAGGAGATCGAATGGGCGCTGCAACGGGCCGAGGGTGTCGTCGCGCGTGCGGCGCGCGAACTCGGTCTGTCGCGGCAGTCGCTCTACCGGCGCATGGAAAAGCTCGGCATCGAATCGACCGATCGCGAAGGACGGTGACGCGCTTGCGCCACCGCACACTGACGCTGCTGCTGGGGCTGCTCGCGGTCGTTACGGTGGCGGCCTGCCTGCTGGCGGACCTGCCCTGGCCGACACGGTGGCTGGCGGCGGGCGGCACGGCGCTGATCTACGGCATGGTCATTCGGCTGCTGCGCAAGTCGCTCGGCGGCCAGGAGATGATCCTCACGGCCGTGGCCGACGGCATCGCCAGCCTGCGCGACCGGGACTACAGCATCAGCGTGACGCTGCCGGACGGCGACACGCCGATGCGACGCATGGTCGAGGCCTACAACAGCCTCGGCGACCGGCTGCGGTCGCAGCGCCAGGACCTGTACCAGCGCGAACTGCTGCTCGACACGGTGATCCAGGCCTCGCCGCTCGCGCTGGTGCTGACGAACGCCACCGGCACGATTCTCTACGGCAACCTGGCGGCCCGCCAGCTGTTCCTCGACGGCCGCAAGCTCGAGGGCTGCTCGTTCAACGAAGTCCTGCGCGGTTCGCCGGCGGCGCTGCGCGAGGCGGTGCTCGACGAGCGCGACACGCTGTTCACGGCCGAACTGCACGGCGAGGCCGAGGTGTTCCACCTCTCGCAGCGGCGTTTCCTGCTGAACGGGCAACCGCACCGCCTGCGCCTGCTGAAGCAGCTGACGCGCGAGGTGAATGCCCAGGAGGTCGCGACCTGGAAGCGGGTGATCCGCGTGATCGCGCACGAGATCAACAACTCGGTGGCGCCGATCGCGTCGCTCGCGCAGTCGGGCCAGCGGCTCGCGCAGGAGCCCGACGAGGCGAGGCTGAAGAAGGTGTTCGGCGCGATCGAGGAGCGGATGTCGCACCTGGCGGGGTTCGTCGACGCGTATTCGCGCTTCGCCAAGCTGCCCCGGCCGCGCATCGCGGCCGTCGACTGGCGGCGGTTCCTCGACTCGCTGCACGCCGTCTCGGCCTTCACGCTCGACGAACTGCCGCCGACGTCGCCCGGCTACTTCGACGAGTCGCAACTCGAGCAGGTGATGATCAACCTGCTGCGCAACGCGGCCGAGGCGGGCTCGCCGGCGCCCGAGACGCGCGTGCACGTGGTGGACAGCAAGGGCGGATTCCGGGTCGAAGTGTCGGACCGCGGCTCCGGCATGAGCGACGAAGTGCTGACGAACGCGCTGCTGCCGTTCTATTCGACCAAGCCGACCGGCACGGGCCTCGGCCTCACGCTGTGCCGCGAGATCGTCGAGGCCCATGGCGGCACGCTCGAGATCTCACGCCGCCCGGGCGGCGGCGTGACGGTGACGATCTGGCTGCCGCCGTTTCAGGGATTCCGGCCGTCCGTCGATCCGGATTCGACCCAGATCCCGTAGCTGCACTTCAGCACCTGCGAGCCGCTCGCCACGAACTGGCCGTGCTTGTAGCTCGAGCCGTTGTAGTAGCACACCGGTTCGCCCGGCACCTGCTGGCGCACCACGTCGGTATCCACGTCGTCTTCGACGGCGATCGGGGAGTTCTCGAGTTCGGGATCCTGTGCGCCCACCTGCGGAAGGGAAGGTTGATGCAACATGGCGGTGCTCCCGTGTGAGTGGACCTGGCTTCCGTCGATTCGATGTTAGACCCTTCGGTGATTGCGGCAACCTGTCGGAAAGTGCTGACGATCTCCACCTCTCCCGCTTGCGGGAGAGGTCGCCCGCAGGGCGGGTGAGGGCGGTTTCACCTCTCCCGCTTGCGGGAGAGGTCGCCCGCTGGGCGGGTGAGGGTTCGTCAGAATACCCTCACCCCGCGCAGCGACGCTGCCGCATCGCCGCTCGCTCCCTCTCCCGCTGTAGCGGGCGAGGGCCCGTCACCTCTCCCGCTTGCGGGAGAGG